>CBDCLP010000013.1:0-337841 GCA_965218675.1 Granulicella sp. | reverse complement strand
GCAGGGTGCGGCTGTCGATGCACACCGCCGTCGGCTGGCCCTTGCGGCCCGCCCACTCGCGCGCGATGGCCTGCACGTCGGCCACCAGCGCCTCAAAGACACCGGCGTCCATCCACCGCCGCATCTGCTGGTACACCGCCCACCATGGACCGAACTCGTGAGGCAGATAGCGCCACTGCCCACCGGTCCGCGCCGCATAGCGCACGCCGTTGAACACCCGCCGCAGATCGTGCCGCCGTTGCAGACTGTCCTCCCAGCACAGCAATAGATACGGCAACACAAATGCCCACTCCTCATCCGTCACATCCGACGGATACCCCGACATCGCCCTGGCTGACATCCTTCCATGCTCGGCGTCCCACACAGCCCAGCAAAGAACCTACCCAGATACAAAGTCCCTAGGGGCTGTCATCAAACCAGCCAGATGCATACCGCGGCGAAGTGGACGGCAGCAAGGAAGTTTTGTTTCGTTTTATCGTAGCGGGTAGCGATGGCGCGGAACTGTTTGAGGTTGGCGAAGAAGTTCTCAATCAGGTGGCGTGCTTTATAGAGTTCCTTGTCGTACGGACGGGGCTGGAGTCGGTTCGTGCGAGGCGGGATGACGGCCTGCTTGCCGGCCTGGCGCAGAGGTGCAAGCACCCGGGCTTCTGCGTCGAAGCCCTTGTCGGCGAGCACGGTGCGGGCCTGGATGCGCGGCAACAGCACGTCGGCACCGTCCAGTTCGCAGGCCTGGCCGGCCGTGAGATGGATAGCCAGAGGGTTGCCGAGCGCATCGACCACAGCGTGGATCTTGGTGCTCAGTCCGCCTTTGCTGCGTCCGATGGCCTGGTCTTCGGTATTGCCGCCGCCCCCTTTTTGCGGGCTCCGGCTGCATGCTGGTGAGCCCTCACGATGGTCGCGTCGATCATGGCGTATTCGTTGTCGGCTGCCTGGGCCAGATGCTCAAGAACCCGCTGCCAAACCCCACGCGCAGCCCATCGCGTAAACCGCGTATGGACCACGCGGAAGTCGCCGAACCGTTCCGGAAGATCGCGCCACGGTACGCCCGCGCGATAGCGGTACAGCACCGCCTCCACAAACAACCGGTTGTTGTGCGCAGGGCGACCTTCGGTGCCGGGCCGCCCAGGCAGCAAATCCTTGATCCGATCCCACTGATCGTCCCGCAAACCGTAACGCCGCGTACTCATAAACCAACGCTAAAAGCTCACACGCCCCTCGCAAAGAATCTAGTTTGATGACAGCCCCTAACAGCCTCTAGGTACGCCCCGCTGAGCGTGTACAACCGGATCAGCTCGCCTTTATCCATAGGGAAGGCTAGCAGTTCCAGAACGAACCGGACCAGCAGCCGGAGAGCATTGTCGTCCACGGGCATGATGAGGGGGCGAGGGAAATCCGTAGCGCGTTTTCTGGAGCGCATAGGAATGCCCCGTCTCCGGGGCATTCAAAGGGCGCTCATTTGAGCGTAGCCTTCGACGAAAGCTTACTGAGAACAGCCAGGCAATCGCCGCTCAAATACACTGATTCCTTTATACTGGCAGCGCCTCGTCGAGTCAATTCAGGAGTTTCTTGGTGATGAGTACGCAGAAGTATGTTCTGGGGCTGGACATTGGTTCCGCCTCGATTGGTTGGGCCTGCATTTCTCTGGATGCCCAAGGGTCAGCTCAGGGCCTTGTCCGCGCTGGTGTACGCATCTTCGAACCCGGCGTGGAGGCTCAGCGGTAGACATTGAGCGCGGTAAAGATCAAAGCAAAGCCGTTAATCGCCGGTTGGCTCGCCTGCAGCGCCGTCAACTCCGGCGTCGAGTCGCTCGACAACGCGAAGTCTTCCGCGAGCTGCAGCGGGCAGCATTATTGCCTCAGGGCGGCTCCGGTTCCGAAGATCGTCACAGCATCCTCAACCAGCTTGACCGCGAGATCGTTGATCATCTTGGGGTCGAGGCTGCCGGTCAGATGCCCCTTTATCTTCTCCGCAAACGAGCGCTCGACCAGTCACTCGACCCTTATGAACTGGGACGGGTTCTGTTTCACCTCAGCCAACGCCGCGGGTTTGAGTCGAACCGAAAAGATGCAGTCAGAGATGCTAAAACGACCGAAGAGGAATTGGGAAAGGTCAAAGAAGGAATCAAATCGCTGAAAGCGGAGATGGCTGCCGTAGGCGCCAGAACTCTGGGCGCCTATTTCGCCGGGCTTGATCCCCACCAGCAACGGGTACGCCGGCGTTGGACAGCACGGTCGATGTTCAAGGAGGAGTTTCAGGCCATCTGGGAAGCGCAGCAGCCGCACCATCCCCATGTGTTGACCCCGGAGTTCAGGGACCGTCTCGCTCACCTGCTCTTCTTCCAGCGGCCTATTGCCAAGCAGTCTCACCTGATCGGCAAATGTGAATTAGAACCCGCACAGCCACGGGCGCCTTGGGCGGCACCTGCTGCGCAGCGCTTCCGGGTTCTGCAGAAAGTCAACGATTTGCATTTGGAAGACCACAGGGGTGGCGAGCAGGCACTATCTGGGCAACAACGCGCGCAACTTCTCGAACTCCTGAACCGTGAAGGTACCCAGACATTTACGAAAATTAGAACGTACCTTGGCCTGCCGAAGACAGCGCGCTTCAACCTGGAGCGTGGTGACGAAAAAACGATGCCCGGCAATCGAACCGAAGCTTCCATGCGGGCCGTGTTCGGCGCGAATTGGGATGAGTTTTCCGATGGCAAACAGAACCAGCTGATCGAGAACTGGCGTAATAGCCCAACCGACGACGCACTTCGGCAGGAAGCCCGCTTCCTGAGCCTGAGCGACGAGAGCACAGAGCGCTGGCTAAAGGAGAAGCCTGCCCCGGACTACTGTTCTCTCTCCCTGGCGGCCATCCACAAACTTCTCCCCCTCATGGAACAGGGTATGCCTTTCAAAGAGGCCGAGAAGGAAGTGTACGGAACCCGCTTCAGCGGTCAGCCTGTCTTCGGCCTCTTACCCGCGGTTCGTGAGTTTCTAACCTCGCTTCGCAACCCGGCAGTGGAACGCGCACTCACCGAAATGCGCAAGTTGGTGAATGCCCTGGTACGCGAATATGGCAAGCCTTATGAGATTCGCATTGAGCTCGCCCGAGAGCTGAAGAAGCCTCGCGCTGAGCGCGCGAAAGTCACGGCCGCGAATCGCAAGCGCGAGGCTGAGAACAAGAAGCTTGCAGAAAGGATGGCAACGGAGTGCGGTCTGCAAAGGCCATCCGCCCGAGACCTGGAAAAGGCAAAGCTTTGGGTGGAGCAGAACGAAGGGGAGTGCCCCTATACGGGTCAGCGCATTTCCTTCAGCCGTCTTTTCGATCCGGACTGCGGTCTGGACGTCGATCACATCCTGCCGCGGAGCCGCTACCCGGATGACTCGTACCAGAACAAGGTGCTCTGTTCCCTGGAGGCAAACCGCAATGTTAAACGCAATCAAACGCCCTTTGAAGCCTACGCTCACGACGAGAACGACTGGCACCAGATCCTGTCCCGTATCACACGTTGGGGAAACAAAGGCAAGCTCGCCAAGTTTCTCCTGGATAGCCAGAAAAAGCTGGAAGAGTTTACCTCCAGACAGATGAACGACACCCGCCACTCCAGTGTGCTGGCAGCACGTCTGCTCGGCACCCTTTATGGTGGCCGCGATACGCAGGACGATGGCAAGACACGGCAAGTCATCTTTTCCTCAAGCGGAGCCGTGACGGCCACCCTGCGCCGGAACTGGGAATTTGAACAGATTTTGCAGGATCTGGTGCCTGCCGAAAAAGGGAAAGATCGCGGCAAGCCGCGCACCGACCACCGCCACCATGCGATCGACGCCATCGTGATCGCCTTGACCCGCAACAACATCATTCAGCAGATGGCGCGCGATAACGCCTTCCGTCCATGGCAACCCGGCACCCGGCGAACCTGGCACCATGTCCCGCAACCCTGGTCTTCGCCGGACTTCCTCGACTCCGTCAAAACGCAAATCGCGGCAATGATCGTTTCACATAGGCCGGAGCACAAGATCAGTGGAGAGTTGCACAAAGGCTCGAACTACGGTCGTCCCAAGCTGGAAAATGGTAAGTCTGTCGTCCATAATCGCGTCTCGCTTGCATCCCTCTCCGCACGAGATATCGATGACGACGACGTTATCGTGGACCGTGCCGTTCGCGATGCGGTCAGGGCAAAGCTGGCAGAGTTGGGCGGTGATCCCAAGCTGTTTGCCGTTCCTGAGAATGCGCCAACGCTGCCGTCGGGCAGCGGCAAGGCTGTTCCCATTCGCAAGGTACGCATTCGTGAGGTGAAAAAGCCTCTGCATGTGGGGCAAGGTGTGCGCGAACGGTGGGTGGCGTCGGGCGGCATCCACCATGTGGAGCTTTTTGTCGAAAGAGACCAGAGCCGGCGTGACCACTGGAAGAGCTGCGTCGTGCAGATCACCCAGGCTTACGAACGGCGGCGCCGCAAACAGGCCATCGTGTCCAGGCAACTTGAAGGAAGCGACGCCGAGTTCCTGTTTTCCCTCTGCAAAGACGATACGGTCGAAATGACTCGCAAAGGAAAACGGTCCATCTATCGTGTCAAGCTCTTCTACGACCAAGGCGACACCTGCTCCATCTGCTTTGTACCGGTAAACGATGCACACCTCAGCCAGGACCATCGCAAGCTGGAACTCGAATGGTACGCCCGGCCCTCGACCCTGAAAACTCTGGAGCCGCGTAAGGTTCTTATCGACCTGCTTGGGCGCGTTCACCCCGCCAATGATTGATTCCATCATCGAGATCGCTACGCCGGCAAGGCTCAGTGTTCGCCACAGCCAGCTTGTCCTTGAGCGGCCGGAGGAAACTCAGGCCGTCCTGCCCTTCACCACCCCACTCTGTGAGATCGCGGTTCTTCTCCTGGCGCATCCCCAAATCAGCCTTTCCCAGGCTGTCCTGACGGGCATGGCAGAGTCGAACGGCGCCGTGGTAACGATTGATCGCAATTTTCTACCCGCCTCCATGCTGCTGCCCTTACAAATGCACTCGCTTCAAACGGAACGGTTTCGAGCCCAATGCCAGCTTGGGCAGCCACTCCGCAAACGCCTTTGGCAGCACATCGTGAAGGCTAAAATCCGCGCACAAGGGGAACTCCTCGTTGAGCTTCACGGTGGCGACGGAGGTCTGATGGCCATGGCGTCCCGGGTCCGCTCCGGCGATCCGGAGAACCTGGAAGCTCAGGCCGCTCGCCGGTATTGGTCCTCCCTCTTTCCCAAGCAGTACCGGTTTCGGCGCGGCTCGGGAGAACAGGATGCCAACCGCCACCTGGATTACGGCTATACCGTGCTGCGAGCTGCCGTTGCAAGAGCTCTATGCGGCGCTGGGCTGCATCCGCCCCTCGGTATCCATCATGGCAATCGCTACGACCCTTTCTGCCTTGCTGCCGATCTGATGGAACCCTTTCGCCCCCTGGTGGACAGGCGCGTGTGCCAGTGGTTCACCACGCACGACCCAACGGAACCTTTTGACCGTGAAACAAAGGCCTGGTTAATCGGGGGTCTCACAGCGCGTTATAACCTTGGGCGAGAGAACAGAACCTTGTTCGACATTCTCCTGCGGGTAGCAAACCAGGTAGCTGGATGCATCGCCGGCGAAGTGAAGGAGATTGATCTGCCCTCCCTGCTGCGGCCTGCGCCTCAAGTCAATCCACGCGCAGAGCGCGAGGATGTGGCGTCACAGCTTGAACCTTTGTGGCAGACCACTTCGTCTTCCGCGCCATAGGAACAGCTCGCGAGAAGGAATACGGTGAAGAGAATTCGGTGTGAAAGCCAAACCGTCCTCTGCTTACCGTTCCTTGTGGCTCGTGGCTATGTTCGACCTGCCGGTGGAAACACCGGAGAACAAGCGCGATTATGTGCGCTTTCGCAAAGCTCTGCTCAAAGACGGGTTTATGATGCTGCAGTTCTCGATCTACGCTCGCTATCTGGCCAGCGAAGAAGCCGCAGAAGCGCACCGCAACACAATTCGCGCTGTGATCCCGCCACTGGGGCAGGTTCGTCTCATGACGGTCACCGATCACCAGTTCGGACGAATGGAGGTCTTTTATGGAAGAAAGCCGCGACCACCTGAACCTGTACCCGACCAGATCCTGCTTTTCTGAGCAGGAAATCCCTGCGGAACCCCCCTATTTTGAGAGGGTTCCGCAGGATCTAGTGTATTTGAGCGGTGATTCCCGGCCGTCCCCAGCCAGGTTTGCGGAGACCTTCGGTGCTGCCTTAGTGTATTTGAGCGGTGATTCCCGGCCGTCCCCAGCGGACCCTTGCAGGTCTCGCCCTCACCTATAATGTATTTGAGCGGTGATTCCCGGCCGTCCCCAGCCCCATCTGAGAGATGGTCATAGTAGGCGAAAGTGTATTTGAGCGGTGATTCCCGGCCGTCCCCAGCCCATCGTGAAACCAACTAGTTTCATGTCGTAAGTGTATTTGAGCGGTGATTCCCGGCCGTCCCCAGCGGGCGTGTGTATGATGTGCGCTCGTTTGTCAGTGTATTTGAGCGGTGATTCCCGGCCGTCCCCAGCAGAGCGATATGGAAAGGGCACGGCGGTAAAAGTGTATTTGAGCGGTGATTCCCGGCCGTCCCCAGCACTCGCGCTGCTTACCTCCGGCGTTCGTGGAGTGTATTTGAGCGGTGATTCCCGGCCGTCCCCAGCATGGAAGTTGTCGTTTCGCCACCGTCTAGAGTGTATTTGAGCGGTGATTCCCGGCCGTCCCCAGCTACGCCCCGCGCAACCTCGCCATTTTGAAAAGTGTATTTGAGCGGTGATTCCCGGCCGTCCCCAGCAACATTCTGTCAAACGTCACTTACACCGATAGTGTATTTGAGCGGTGATTCCCGGCCGTCCCCAGCTGCAGGCGGTGAGTCCTGCCGGACTTGTACAGTGTATTTGAGCGGTGATTCCCGGCCGTCCCCAGCTCATCCTGCATCGGGGTGATACGCGCACTGAGTGTATTTGAGCGGTGATTCCCGGCCGTCCCCAGCCTACAACGGCTCCTGCCCATCCGCAGCCCGAGTGTATTTGAGCGGTGATTCCCGGCCGTCCCCAGCAGCGCGAATGACGACACCGACATTGTTCCAAGTGTATTTGAGCGGTGATTCCCGGCCGTCCCCAGCGAAGCGTTACGGGGCCCGCGAAGAGGTTCGAGTGTATTTGAGCGGTGATTCCCGGCCGTCCCCAGCGCAGTCGTGCCGTAGCTGATCAGGCCCGGAGTGTATTTGAGCGGTGATTCCCGGCCGTCCCCAGCAACGTCAGGGTCGTGTTGCCGGTGAGCGTGAGTGTATTTGAGCGGTGATTCCCGGCCGTCCCCAGCCCCGTTGACGAAGATGTCTACGACGATGGAAGTGTATTTGAGCGGTGATTCCCGGCCGTCCCCAGCTTGACTGCAGCACAAAAGAAGCAGCGCAAAGTGTATTTGAGCGGTGATTCCCGGCCGTCCCCAGCAAAGTATTGCAATACCAGTACCGGTGTTGAGTGTATTTGAGCGGTGATTCCCGGCCGTCCCCAGCGAATAAATGGGCCGCTACCTCATCCGGGTAAGTGTATTTGAGCGGTGATTCCCGGCCGTCCCCAGCCAGCGCCGCGCTGGCCTCGCTGCGGGAGAAGTGTATTTGAGCGGTGATTCCCGGCCGTCTCCAGCGTGCTCCCCTACCAGATGAACGGCTTTAACAGTGTATTTGAGCGGTGATTCCCGGCCGTCCCCAACCTTATTGCAGCGGGCATCTTTTCGTTCAAAGTGTATTTGAGCGGTGATTCCCGGCCGTCCCCAGCGTGGGCGGCACGGTGACCACGCCGGCTGGAGTGTATTTGAGCGGTGATTCCCGGCCGTCCCCAGCACTGCCCGGCAGTAACCGATGTCAAAGGTAAGTGTATTTGAGCGGTGATTCCCGGCCGTCCCCAGCGCACTTCAGAAGCTGCTCGCGCCTGCGGCAAGTGTATTTGAGCGGTGATTCCCGGCCGTCCCCAGCGGAAGGTATACTCACCCCTGCCATGGACCGAGTGTATTTGAGCGGTGATTCCCGGCCGTCCCCAGCAGCGACTTGCCGGACCCCGCAGGGCCGGTCAGTGTATTTGAGCGGTGATTCCCGGCCGTCCTCAGCCATCCGTTGATTGCCATTAGTCTTGGAAATAGTGTATTTGAGCGGTGATTCCCGGCCGTCCCCAGCGGTTTTATGTTCCCAAGTCGTCCCATCTAAAGTGTATTTGAGCGGTGATTCCCGGCCGTCCCCAGCCCAGTGGCAACGTTCGTCTGGTAGGTCGCGAGTGTATTTGAGCGGTGATTCCCGGCCGTCCCCAGCGCAACGGCTCGATCCAGGGAGCGACCTATAAGTGTATTTGAGCGGTGATTCCCGGCCGTCCCCAGCGATTAGACCGGGGTTGAACTCCACTAGTCAGTGTATTTGAGCGGTGATTCCCGGCCGTCCCCAGCCGGGATTGGCTTCGGAAGAACTGGACGGTAAGTGTATTTGAGCGGTGATTCCCGGCCGTCCCCAGCGCGATGTGCGATCGGGTGGCCATCGACGCCAGTGTATTTGAGCGGTGATTCCCGGCCGTCCCCAGCTTGCTCTGGTGCTTGGTCTGCCGCTGGCCTAGTGTATTTGAGCGGTGATTCCCGGCCGTCCCCAGCTTCCCCCTAAACGTATCTGCAGATCGTGTGAGTGTATCTGAGCGGTGATTCCCGGCCGTCCCCAGCGTGGGAAAGCGCGGGTCGATGAAGTTCAGAGTGTATCTGAGCGGTGATTCCCGGCCGTCCCCAGCCCCGCGGTATCGCAAGCGCAGCAAGCCGCCAAGTGTATCTGAGCGGTGATTCCCGGCCGTCCCCAGCACCTCTCGACCGTGTATGAACTGAAAAACAAGTGTATCTGAGCGGTGATTCCCGGCCGTCCCCAGCTCATTTTTTATCCTTAGCCGTAGCCGTTGCAGTGTATCTGAGCGGTGATTCCCGGCCGTCCCCAGCGCGGGGGACACGTTAGCAGCAATAAGTTTGAGTGTATCTGAGCGGTGATTCCCGGCCGTCCCCAGCGTATCCGTCACCGTCATAGAGGCCCGCCGCAGTGTATCTGAGCGGTGATTCCCGGCCGTCCCCAGCCGGTTGGTCAGCGGCGCGCCGGGTTGAGAGAGTGTATCTGAGCGGTGATTCCCGGCCGTCCCCAGCATCTGTGCTGGCGGCCGTCTCGATCAATCGAGTGTATCTGAGCGGTGATTCCCGGCCGTCCCCAGCGCCATGAACACTGTGCAGTCGCTCAAGGCTAGTGTATCTGAGCGGTGATTCCCGGCCGTCCCCAGCAGACTGGACGAAGCATCGTCCAGAACTGGAAGTGTATCTGAGCGGTGATTCCCGGCCGTCCCCAGCGCCGCCGCTGTCTTTGCTGCCTGCTTCGGAGTGTATCTGAGCGGTGATTCCCGGCCGTCCCCAGCCGGGATTGGCTTCGGAAGAACTGGACGGTAAGTGTATTTGAGCGGTGATTCCCGGCCGTCCCCAGCCGGGATTGGCTTCGGAAGAACTGGACGGTAAGTGTATTTGAGCGGTGATTCCCGGCCGTCCCCAGCGCGATGTGCGATCGGGTGGCCATCGACGCCAGTGTATTTGAGCGGTGATTCCCGGCCGTCCCCAGCTTGCTCTGGTGCTTGGTCTGCCGCTGGCCTAGTGTATTTGAGCGGTGATTCCCGGCCGTCCCCAGCTTCCCCCTAAACGTATCTGCAGATCGTGTGAGTGTATCTGAGCGGTGATTCCCGGCCGTCCCCAGCGTGGGAAAGCGCGGGTCGATGAAGTTCAGAGTGTATCTGAGCGGTGATTCCCGGCCGTCCCCAGCCCCGCGGTATCGCAAGCGCAGCAAGCCGCCAAGTGTATCTGAGCGGTGATTCCCGGCCGTCCCCAGCACCTCTCGACCGTGTATGAACTGAAAAACAAGTGTATCTGAGCGGTGATTCCCGGCCGTCCCCAGCTCATTTTTTATCCTTAGCCGTAGCCGTTGCAGTGTATCTGAGCGGTGATTCCCGGCCGTCCCCAGCGCGGGGGACACGTTAGCAGCAATAAGTTTGAGTGTATCTGAGCGGTGATTCCCGGCCGTCCCCAGCGTATCCGTCACCGTCATAGAGGCCCGCCGCAGTGTATCTGAGCGGTGATTCCCGGCCGTCCCCAGCCGGTTGGTCAGCGGCGCGCCGGGTTGAGAGAGTGTATCTGAGCGGTGATTCCCGGCCGTCCCCAGCATCTGTGCTGGCGGCCGTCTCGATCAATCGAGTGTATCTGAGCGGTGATTCCCGGCCGTCCCCAGCGCCATGAACACTGTGCAGTCGCTCAAGGCTAGTGTATCTGAGCGGTGATTCCCGGCCGTCCCCAGCAGACTGGACGAAGCATCGTCCAGAACTGGAAGTGTATCTGAGCGGTGATTCCCGGCCGTCCCCAGCGATGAGCGCTGCGATCTGAGGGAACGTGCGAGTGTATCTGAGCGGTGATTCCCGGCCGTCCCCAGCGGCCTCCTTCTCCAGGAGGTACTGCACCTCAGTGTATCTGAGCGGTGATTCCCGGCCGTCCCCAGCTGAGCGAAGCATTGCTTGATCGACTCGGTTAGTGTATCTGAGCGGTGATTCCCGGCCGTCCCCAGCACCTTGGCCTGCATGATCACGCCAGCCGGGAGTGTATCTGAGCGGTGATTCCCGGCCGTCCCCAGCTGGGAAGCAACACTTCCGCCACCCGCCAAAGTGTATCTGAGCGGTGATTCCCGGCCGTCCCCAGCACCTTGGCCTGCATGATCACGCCAGCCGGGAGTGTATCTGAGCGGTGATTCCCGGCCGTCCCCAGCGCTTTCCAAGCTGGACGGCACAGCGCCCTGAGTGTATCTGAGCGGTAATTCCCGGCCGTCCCCAGCCAGAGTTAGACCGGTTGCGACATGAGTTGAAGTGTATCTGAGCGGTAATTCCCGGCCGTCCCCAGCCAGAGTTAGACCGGTTGCGACATGAGTTGAAGTGTATCTGAGCGGTGATTCCCGGCCGTCCCCAGCCGGTACCCGGCAACGCGGGACTGAATATCCAGTGTATCTGAGCGGTGATTCCCGGCCGTCCCCAGCTTGCGGAGCGCGTCGGTGGAGGCCTCGATGAGTGTATCTGAGCGGTGATTCCCGGCCGCCCCCAGCCCTCGCCCGAGTCACCGCGCCATCGTCTCGAGTGTATCTGAGCGGTGATTCCCGGCCGTCCCCAGCAGACGTCTCAGGCTCACCGTCCTACTGCGTAGTGTATCTGAGCGGTGATTCCCGGCCGTCCCCAGCGCGGCCCGACCGCATCCGGCAAACAGATAAAGTGTATCTGAGCGGTGATTCCCGGCCGTCCCCAGCGTCGACTGCGAGGTGATCGCGCAGGGCGAAAGTGTATCTGAGCGGTGATTCCCGGCCGTCCCCAGCGCCGCCGCTGTCTTTGCTGCCTGCTTCGGAGTGTATCTGAGCGGTGATTCCCGGCCGTCCCCAGCCGTTGGGCATTGTCTCCTTTCAAACGGCGTAGTGTATCTGAGCGGTGATTCCCGGCCGTCCCCAGCATTGCCTGAGAAGGAGCCTTCCGCGCGGCCAGTGTATTTGAGCGGTGATTCCCGGCCGTCCCCAGCCCAGTGGCAACGTTCGTCTGGTAGGTCGCGAGTGTATCTGAGCGGTGATTCCCGGCCGTCCCCAGCGGATCAGCTTCCTGGGCTTTGTCTCCTGGCAGTGTATCTGAGCGGTGATTCCCGGCCGTCCCCAGCATTCTACACTGCGCTCGTCCCACAATTCATAGTGTATCTGAGCGGTGATTCCCGGCCGTCCCCAGCCATCCGTCATACTATCAATTCCTATCTGGGAGTGTATCTGAGCGGTGATTCCCGGCCGTCCCCAGCAGGACTATGATTCAGGTGTAACAGGACCGGAGTGTATCTGAGCGGTGATTCCCGGCCGTCCCCAGCAGGACTATAATTCAGGCGTAACAGGACCGGAGTGTATCTGAGCGGTGATTACCGGCCGTCCCCAGCTTGTTCCATGCCCGCTCGGTCGCGTAACCCAGTGTATCTGAGCGGTGATTCCCGGCCGTCCCCAGCGGATTCGCCGCGGAGGGCGCTCGCAAGCGTAGTGTATTTGAGCGGTGATTCCCGGCCGTCCCCAGCATTGCTTCAGGTCGTTAGGAACGAAATTGAAGTGTATCTGAGCGGTGATTCCCGGCCGTCCCCAGCCGAAGGGCGGGTCAGTTGGCACCCAAAAAGAGTGTATCTGAGCGGTGATTCCCGGCCGTCCCCAGCCAGACGCACCTATTGCCGCGCCTTCGGCTGAGTGTATCTGAGCGGTGATTCCCGGCCGTCCCCAGCACCTTGGCCTGCATGATCACGCCAGCCGGGAGTGTATCTGAGCGGTGATTCCCGGCCGTCCCCAGCGCTTTCCAAGCTGGACGGCACAGCGCCCTGAGTGTATCTGAGCGGTAATTCCCGGCCGTCCCCAGCCAGAGTTAGACCGGTTGCGACATGAGTTGAAGTGTATCTGAGCGGTGATTCCCGGCCGTCCCCAGCCGGTACCCGGCAACGCGGGACTGAATATCCAGTGTATCTGAGCGGTGATTCCCGGCCGTCCCCAGCTTGCGGAGCGCGTCGGTGGAGGCCTCGATGAGTGTATCTGAGCGGTGATTCCCGGCCGCCCCCAGCCCTCGCCCGAGTCACCGCGCCATCGTCTCGAGTGTATCTGAGCGGTGATTCCCGGCCGTCCCCAGCAGACGTCTCAGGCTCACCGTCCTACTGCGTAGTGTATCTGAGCGGTGATTCCCGGCCGTCCCCAGCGCGGCCCGACCGCATCCGGCAAACAGATAAAGTGTATCTGAGCGGTGATTCCCGGCCGTCCCCAGCGTCGACTGCGAGGTGATCGCGCAGGGCGAAAGTGTATCTGAGCGGTGATTCCCGGCCGTCCCCAGCGCCGCCGCTGTCTTTGCTGCCTGCTTCGGAGTGTATCTGAGCGGTGATTCCCGGCCGTCCCCAGCCGTTGGGCATTGTCTCCTTTCAAACGGCGTAGTGTATCTGAGCGGTGATTCCCGGCCGTCCCCAGCATTGCCTGAGAAGGAGCCTTCCGCGCGGCCAGTGTATTTGAGCGGTGATTCCCGGCCGTCCCCAGCGTCACTGCAGACTCTATCATTGCTGAATTTAGTGTATCTGAGTGGTGATTCCCGGCCGTCCCCAGCGTGTTCCATGCCCGCTCGGTCGCGTAACCCAGTGTATCTGAGCGGTGATTCCCGGCCGTCCCCAGCGGATTCGCCGCGGAGGGCGCTCGCAAGCGTAGTGTATTTGAGCGGTGATTCCCGGCCGTCCCCAGCATTGCTTCAGGTCGTTAGGAACGAAATTGAAGTGTATCTGAGCGGTGATTCCCGGCCGTCCCCAGCCGAAGGGCGGGTCAGTTGGCACCCAAAAAGAGTGTATCTGAGCGGTGATTCCCGGCCGTCCCCAGCCAGACGCACCTATTGCCGCGCCTTCGGCTGAGTGTATCTGAGCGGTAATTCCCGGCCGTCCCCAGCCTGTTGGCGAGCGTCACCATGACAGTTTTGAGTGTATCTGAGCGGTGATTCCCGGCCGTCCCCAGCTTGTACTCCAGCTTCTCCGCGTCAACCTGCCCCTCGGCAAGCGCCTCGCTCATTCCCGCACCTTGCGGAACATAAGTCAGCGCGAACTCGCCGAGCGCGTCAACGTCGTCCAGGTTGTCGTCTCGAACTACGAGATAGGCAAGCTCCGCATCACCGCAGAGATGGCCCTGCGATTCGCGGCCGCCCTCGATGTGCCAGTTCAAGAGTTGCTCCAGACCGACACCCCGCCGGAGATCGTCCAGCAGCGCAAGCCCAGCCGCAAGGTCCTGGAGCGGCTGGAGCAGATTCAGAGCTTGCCACGTCGCAAGCAGGATGCCATCCTGACCACCATCGATCATTTCCTCAGAAGCGCCACCGGGTAGCCGATCAGGACAGCCGTCGAAGCCCTCATGTTCCTCGAACATGAGAAGAGGGCATTCTTCTCATGACCAGCCAACACCCACAGCGGAGGCGTCGGTCAGGGCCGCGCGTCCTTTGCGCGCCGCGCAGCGGTCGGAGCGAAGCGCAGAGCCTTGACGGACACCGGAGCGGAGGGTATTCGGCCTCAGACGCTCGAGAGCTTTGTTTTCAGCAGGTTCCCCAAGAGGAACTTTTAGGTTGCTCTACAGCAACCTTCCAGACCCGTTTTTCCCTTAGCCGCCTGTTTTCAGCAAGTTCCCGCACAGGAACTTTAGGTTACCCCACAGCTCCCATTCTGGGGTGAACCTATGAAAGCGCTACATGCGCCTCTTAGGAGAGCTTATGCCGGCAGTGATCGGATGCGACGCACACAAGCAGTTCTCAGTTTTCGTGACCATCGACGGCAAGGGCAAGACCTCGCCCGCCGTCCGGGTCGAGCATCATCGGCAGGAGTACATCGACTTTCTGCATGCCCTGCCGCCGGGAAGCGAGATCGCGCTTGAAGCCACCGGCCACTGGTACTGGATGGTCGACGAGATGGAGAAGGCCGGTCATCATCCGCATCTGGCCAACCCCACCGAAGCGAAGAAGCGAATGGGCAAGACCAACAAAACCGATGCCCTGGACGCCAAGGGTCTCGCCATCCTGCTCCATAACGGGACCCTGCCCGAGAGCTGGATTCCGCCCGGCGAGCTGCGCGACCGCCGCGAGCTGCTGCGCACCCGCATGGCCCTGCGCGATCTTCGCTCCTCGCTCAAGCATCGCATCCATGCCGCGATCGACCGCTACGGTCTGCAGGCCACCGGCATCAGCGATCTGTTCGGCATCAAGGGCCGCGTCTACATCGATGCCACACTGGACAGGTTACCCCGCGACACGGCGGCCATGATCCGGGTGCAGCTCACCTCGCTCGACCAGTTCGAAGTCCAGATCGAGGAGATCGAAGACCGCATCGCTGTGGCGCTCAAGCCATCGCCGGAAGTGAAGCTGCTCCGCACCATTCCCGGCATCGGCGAGATCCTTGCCCCACTGGTGTGGCTGGAGATCGGCGAGGTCGAGCGCTTCCCTCGCGCCGAAAACCTGGCCAGCTATGCAGGCCTCGTACCCAGAATCATTGCCAGCGGCGGTCGCATCCGGCATGGCGGCACCTGCCGCAACGTCAACCAATACCTGAAATGGGGGTTCGTCGAGGCGGCCACCTGCGCGGTACGAATCAAAGCCTATCGCGGTACCCATATCGATCTTCTCTACCATCGCCTCGCTCCAGGCAAAGGACATGGCCGCGCCATCGTCGCGGCCGCCCGCCATCTCGCCGAGGCCAGCTTCTGGGTACTGCGCAAACGACAATCTTACAAGGCCCCAGCGCTGCGCTCCGCAGCGGCCTGAACAGGTTCGTCCAGGTTCGGCTAAACGCGAGACACGTCTGACCGGTACGCAGGTCTCGGGGTGAATGCGGCAGCCGATCAGCAAAGGCTCATGCCGGAAACCACGGCGAATACATGATTCATGACGAAACCACATTGCGAGCTCACCCGGGACGAAAACCAAGACACCACAGAGAGGAGAGCGAGAGTTCGATGTCCAACCAGCCCTGCCCGCCATGGTTCAGCGCAGGTGCGGCTAAGAGAAGAACAGAACAGCAGAAGCAGCACCCTTGACAACCTGCGCTTTCATACATGACGTGTCACCCCTCAACCCGATGCGAAGCAGCGTAGATTTTCAGGATGCTGGATACGGCATGGATTTCAGGGTTGGAGCGGGCGCCCACGGATGCGCTGATCGACCAAGGCACCCACGACGATGGCTAGCCAGTACGCGGCGATGTCCCAGACGGAGAAGAAGCGGCCCAGTAACAGGATGCCGGGCAGTGTGCGGCGGAAGGCATCCAGACCGGGCGAGTGGTAAAACTTCACGAACTCGACGGCAGTGGCGACGACTGCGGCAAGCAAGGCGGCCGTAGGAACACGCCACGAGGACAGCAGGGTCGAGACGATCCAGTAGACCATCAAGGCCCAAAGAGTCGAGCCGCCGTACTTCACCACGACAGCAGGCAGTCCCAGCGGAGCGAACCTCACCAACGTCCCAGCGACCACTGTTCCAACCAGCAGCATCAGAGACAGACGTGCAGGACGACGCGGCACGGCCCCGCTCAGCGCGACAAGTTGGCAGCTTGGCTGGATAGATCGCGAACGGAGATGTCGATCCCAGCATATTTCACTGCCTGGAAGTCGAGATTTGGATGGCCTTTGTAGCTCACCTCAAGATGCGTTCCATCTGTCCAGTTCATCTTCAGATCGATCAGGCTTGTTTGAGCGTTTTGGTTCTGAGAAAACGACAGGACCTGAACCGCAGAACGAGCACCATTGGACGGCTGAAGATATACGGCAGTCGTAGCTCCATCCGTACCGAACCCGCTTCGCTGATCCGTCTGAGCCTTCGCCACCCATTGTCCATTGGGCGATTTGGCTTCTCCAGTCCAGATTGTTTCGACACCCTTCCGGCAGCCGAAGACCATAAGACAGCTCCCTATTGCGAGCACTGAGAACGCATTACGCAGCTTTGCAGTTATTGGACGTGGCATACGGTTCCGTTCCTTACTGCGTTGTATCCATTGGTGATGTTGGCTACGTTGGCAGGCGGGATATTCGGGTAATTAGGGTCCAGCGGGCCTGAGTATTGAGCCTTGCCATCCCCCGCGCCCCCGCCTGCATACCAATTCGCACCTGCCAGAGCTACCGAAAGTGGAAGTCCAGCAGTTCGCAGATATACGCCGTAGACATAGTTTCCATATGCTGGTGAGGCACCAAACGGTTGGGCGTCAAGGGGTTGTCCCCGACGAAAGCTGGCTAAATCCTGGGCGAGCTGTATCGGATTTATCTGCGAGCTTCTCGCACGATTTATATAGTAATTAGGGTCTTGGGCGTTGCCAGCTTGCGCACAGGGATTTTGCGGCGTCCCGTTATTTGGGGCAAGTCTCCGAAGGTGCCTCGGATCGAACGACAGATGCATCCCTCAAGCTGATGCATACGTCATCGAATCGAACTGCCTGGAATTCAACGTCCTGCCCGGCTTTGTTGTAAACGACTTCAAGATGTTTGGGCGAGAGCCACTTAATTTCAACTTTAGCCACATTCGGTGCATCAGACTCGTTTGCAAACTGCATGATCTGCATCGGCTGCTGCGAACCCGTAGCCCAATTTAAATAGATAAAGGTTGCTGGGATGCCGTCAATCCCGAACCCGCTATTCGCAGAAGTTCGCCCAGTAGCGACAAGCTTACCGTCGGGAGAAGTGACTGTGGCCGACCACACCGTCTGTGAACTTTTACAACCGACTGCGATCAAACAGGTACAGAACAGCAAAATGCAGACAAGTCCGCCACAGCATCTTGGCTGCAGATTCCTGACGCTCTGACCGATGTTTAGCGATGACATAGAGTTCCATTTATCTGGTCAGTGTAGCCACGCGTGATATTTGCCACGTTAGCCTCGGGTAGATGAGTATAGGTCGAACTGATCGGTCCATTCTTGATCGAGTACGTGGAGGATATAGCAAAGAGGTTAGCAAGATTCAGTGCAGCACCGAGGGGGACGCCAGCAGCCGCCATATAGTCTCCATACACGTAGTTTCCATAAGCCGCTCTTTCCAGTCCCGCATATCGATCAAGAACACTTCCTATACCTGCTTTCGGTTGCGCGTCTAGGAAGCTACCTCTCGGGAAGCCTGCCGCTGAGTACAGTGAGAAGACGACAGGACCATAGGCGGAAGCGGTTGTGCCCAGCCGGGCATACTCTTGCGGAGACTCTGCGCTCCCTTGAGCTCCGCAAGGATTTGCTGGTGTCAATCTATTTGGGGCATCAATACCTCCACCTCCCTTTCCCCCCAAATAGATTAAGGGAATGCCAGTAACACCGCTGCTTGGGCCTGGAGAGCCATCCCAGCCGCCGTCGCCACCATCTACATCAGTGCCGTCACCTGGGTTCAGGTCCCAACCAGCTACACCGCTTCCAT
This sequence comes from Granulicella sp., assembly GCA_965218675.1. Taxonomy (GTDB): domain Bacteria; phylum Acidobacteriota; class Terriglobia; order Terriglobales; family Acidobacteriaceae; genus Granulicella. The sequence continues at coordinate 319,850 of CBDCLP010000013.1, read as the reverse complement.
CATTAGACACATTACCTGCACACCCCGCGCCATCACCGTCGTCGCTGATTCCACCGCTGCCACTTTGACAAGACAGCCCAAATGGGTCGATCAAGGCTAAAGGGTTGTTCAGTACATAGCTGTACCGATTGAAGCTTTGCGGATTGCTAAGATTGTAGCTGCCGCTATACGGATCGGGGCTCATCCAGCGGCCCAGGGTGGAATTATATTCCCGGAACGTAGCGTGGTGAAGCCCCAAGCTGGAGGCGCTGAAAGAGCCATCCTGGTCCAGCCCGGTGAAATGGGCTGAGTCGAGGTCCGCCCCACCGGTTGCGTTGGGCTCGCCGAAGGGCAGCGAGCTGAAGCTGGCCGCCGTGGCAGGGTTGCCATTCAGATCCGTTCGCATGCGAGCGGTACCGATCCAGTCGTGGTACTCGAAATTGATGTTTCCGTCGACGGCAGACCAGAAGGCCACAGCCTCCCCGGCCGCGTAATACTGCGTTTGGTTCACGGAAGCGGAGTTGTTATCCCACTGCGTGGAGCGCCGGCCACTGGCATCGAAGCCGAACCGAAACACACCGGCCGAGTTCACCACCGCATCACGGCGGTTCTGCGCCGTGTAGTAGAAGGTTGCTGTGTTGCCGTTGTCGATCTGAAGGAGGTTGTTCTCGGCGTCGTACTGGTAGGAATGTGCGCCGTCGCTGATGAGATTGCCTGCGGCGTCGTAGACAAAGCCTGCTGAATTGATCTGGTTCTTTGTGGTGTTGAAGGAGAGACTCTGGTTCGGTCCTGTACCGTTCGCCGTGTGCGTGACCGACTCACCCCAGCGATTGCCGTAGCGATCGTAACCCGCGGAAAAGCCGTTGCTCGCGTTACCGTACCAGTTTTGGGCAGAGGACAAGTTGCCGACATTATCGTAGCTGTACTGCGACCAGTCCCCATTCACGGTATCGGTTTCTGCGGTTAGCATCGATCCGCTACGAACTGTGCCGTAACCATAAAAGTAATGGCTTCCGTTCGGGCAGTTGTAGCCGCCCGGCAGACCGCATACCCACTGTCCCGTCAAGCGATTCATGCTGTCATACTGCCGCCAGGCTGTTGTGTTGTTGCCATAGGTGATGAATTGTGGTCCCCCCGGCTGCATCGTGGAAGCTGTGGCGCTATAGATGTTTGGCGCCCCCACCGCACTGTTCTGTCCGTCGATAAAGGAAGTCAGCTGACCGGCTACGTTGTAGCCGTAGGCTACCGAGTAGCCACTCCCTCCATTGGGCTGCGTACTATAGGCCTCATAGGTCAGTTGCGATGCGAGATCATAATTGTACGCTCGATAGCCAGTGAGCGCCGGGTTAGAGCACCAGCCAGTCGGGCAGTCTGCTGTCTGATTCACCCGCCCCATGATGTCGTAGGCGATGCCGCCAGCATTGATGACCGAATTGTTGGCATCGACGGTTGCCGTTCCCGTCAGCTGCCCCTTTGCGCCGGGGCCCGAGTTCGAAACCAGTCCGCCGGGCACACCTGCGTCGTAGACGAAGTGCTTGCGAGGCGTCCCATCGTTGTAGGTGATATCGAGCACCCTTCCGACGGTGTCGTACTGCGTTGTTGTAGCGGTCGTCACCGTGGCGTTGGTTTGATTCGCCCTGGGCCGGGTACGTACGGTCTGCAGGCCCGTACCGTTATAGGCGTAGGTGAAGGTCGTGGTTCCTGATTCGGGTTCCGTCGTCGAGACCGTCCTGCCGGCAGCATCGATCTGGAACATGCGTGGGCTCTGAGCCCCCTGGCTAACCATCAGACTGTGGGCAGCAAGATTGTATGTATAGGCCGTGGTGAATCCAGTGCCCGGGAGATCGAAGCTGAGACCAGACGCTCCACAAGCCCCCGTGGCATCGCCGCCATCCCACGTCTCCCCTGAAGGGACGATCTCACAAACACCTGCGATTCGCCCGAGGGCGTCGTACTGCAGTATCTTCGTCTGCCCGTTACTGTCTGCAATCTGCACGGCACGGCCGTTGTAGGAAGTGGTCGTGACGTGCCCATCCGGGGTTGCTACCCTCGTCGGCCTTCCAAGCGCGTCAAGGGTGTAAAGGGTAGCGTTGCTCGAAGCGCAGTTGATGGAGGATGGATTGGCACTCGAGTTCAGGTACGGTGCACTCCGTGCCGTCATGACGCCATTGGTGTAACAGGTATCGGTAACGTACCAGCCTGAACTGCTCTGTACAGAAGTTCGGATCGTTCTTCCATAGGCATCCATATATGCCTCACTGTCGGCTGTCTGGGAGGCGTTCATGGTCGTCCTCGCGCTCACCTGGCTGGGTGAATACGCTACCGTTGACTGGCCTTGACCGAGGCTACCCTGATTCGGGGTTGTGCCTACGGTCGGGCGGAGCAGGGCGTCGTACTGAATCACCGAGGAGGTCTGCCCGCTGTTGAAGCCGGTGCCCGTGAGCAGAGCGCCGGAACTGACGTCATATGTCGCCGAGGTGCTTAGCGCCACTCCGCTGCTCGGAGTCGGGTAAGCCGCCGACGTTTGGAAGGTTCCCGTCGAATCGTAACCATACGTCGTCTGAAAACCACCCGGGGCTGTGGTGGATAAAGGCATCCCGCTACCATTGTAAGCGATGGAAGTGGTCAGAAGGTTCGCGGCCCCTGTGTTCCCTGGATTGCCATCAAGGTAGACGCTAGCTGAAGTCTGGTTGCCCTTGCTATCATAGCCATACGTCGCATAGGACACTGGCTTTTGAGAACCGTCCACGACCTGAGAGCTAGACAGCGCGGTCACGGTGCCGTACACGCCATAGGTGTTGTTCGTGGTCTCGATCACGCCGCCGCTCAGAATGCTGGTCTGGGTAAGATTGTCGCTCGTATCGTAGGTGTTTTGGTTGTGACGGCGGTGCCCACATAATTGAAGGTCGTCGAAGCATCCGCTTCGGTGATGGGCGATGTAATCGCCTGCCCATCGCAGGTGCCATTGCTTGTGGTTTGGTTGTTGTAGCAGACAATGTCCTCTTCAAGAAGGTTGGTGTTAGAAGCCGTACCGTCATGAGCTCTGCGATGCGTCATTTCGTAGGCGCCCGCCGAATCGACACTGAACCAGTAATAGCTTTGCTTGCCTCGTTCATCGGTGAAGAGCGTAGTGTTGGCAGGCTGGCTTGGCGCAGGTCGAGTGTAACTGCGGGTTCCGTCCGTTGTGGTACGAACAAGGCCCTCCGTGGATCCATCTGAGCAGTTGATGCCACTGGTACCGCCAGAGTAGGAATACGAGATGGTCCCTCCAGTCGGCAACCTGATGGAAGCGAGACGCCCGCTGACATTACCGGAGCTGCCGTTCGGTGTTGCTTCATAACCAAAGGTATAGGTGTCGCCTGTCGCCAGCGTAATGTGATCCACAAGATCTACAGAGGTGACCGGGTATTCAGCCGGCGAACAGCCAAAAGCGGTCTGTACTGTATAGGTCTTGTAGTAGATCGTAGCTGTTGCTGTTGTGGCGCCGTTCCCCTGCTCGACGACAGGATAAGTCAGTGTAAGGGGACTGCCAGCGTTTCCTCCCCCTGCGATGGTCAACTCCGTTGTTCCCGTAGTGTCGGTATACGTACCATTGCTGTTGTCGGTGATTGTGTTGCCGTTCGCGTCCGTGATGGAACCATCCCCAACATTCGTAGAAGAGTTGGGAGTGATTACCTTGCCACTACTGCTGTGGACCTGGCTGCCATCGAAGGTGTACCCGGAACCGTCGGTCGATGAGCCATCACCAACAGCGGGGTAGTCTTGGTCGGGACAGGAATACGCTGCGGTGTACAGGAAGCGGTGTGATCTCCCAAATGGGTCATGGTAGACGTAGTTGGTGTTCTTCCTCGCATACACTACGCGATTGTCGATTACACACCGTACTGAGAGCGTGCTATTGGTTAAGTAGCCTACAATGGCTCCGCCATTGAGCTGGCCATGAAATCCATAGGCTGAGTCAGGTGTCCACTGCGCCGTTCCGCTGCTCGTCACCGTGGACCAGATCAGACCGTCATAAACGATGGAATAGTTGAATGGCAGGCCGCGACCTGCTTTCTGAACGATGGGAATCTCAAAGTGGGTGTTCAGATTTCCCATGTTAATCGCATCGAAACCGGGCCTGTCGAAGGTTCCGTGCGGGTAAAGGCCTGTGCCGACGTTCTGTGCGACAAGCGCAGAGCCGTACAAAAGGGCGCAGAAGGCTACTGCTCGAGCAAAGCTCAGCATAGAAAGCTCCGTTCTCTGGCTTATTTCAGTGTGGCGCTGGAGATTGTCAGTGAGAGTTGCAGAAGGCCGTTCACATAGCGGTCGATGCGATAGGGCATGGGCATCCCGTCCACCAATTGGTAGTTGCTGTATACAATTCGCACCGGGAAGGTGGTGTTCAGGTCTGTGTCCCCGTGTTGCAGATATTCCAGGCTGCTAGGCAACAATGTTTTCGGGTCATAGAGCACATTCATCTGAGTCCCTGTAGTGAGAAACTTAGCAGTGTCTGCTGAAGGCGAAGGCATCGTGGTCTGGTAACTGATCTTTCGCAAAGCGCCCACATTCCGGGTCACAGTGCCACCATCGAAGACAGTGAGCAAGGAAAGCACGTTAGCCACTGGCTGAATCCCAAATAACGGAGCGAACCAGGAAAGCGACGCATTGCAGTCGACATCGTTGAGTTGATGAGTGCCCTTGCTATCGGCCCACAAACAGGCTCTGTCGTTCCCCAAGGCCTTTCTGCTTTCCGTCCGGGTCGCCTGATCGAGGTTTAGCTGCATACTGCTCGATCCATCCGCTTGGGCTTGAAGAACTGCGGTGCCCGTCTCCTTGAGGCCACCCACTGTCCAAGTAGCACTTGCCTGAAGCGAGACCGAATGCAGAGAGGCTGCCGCCGGGTACTTCAGCGCTATCGCCGCCAGGAAGATTTGGGCAGCGTCGACCGGCGCAGGAGAGGGCTGTTGAGCTTCGATTTCAGCTGGGTGGAGTGCCAAGGCCAAAAGGAGCCATATCCAAAAGGAAAGCACTGATTTACAAGCCGTACTGCTCGGGAGATTCCAGTAAAAGCGCACACTACCTCCTACAACTCAAATGAGGTGAAAGGCGACAACCTGAAAAGCTTTCAAGAAACGAGAACCAGCATGAGGTGCACCGTGGCTTTTCGTCAAGAGTTTTTTTGCCCAGGCTATTTCAGGGCTTAGCCGCTGGGTTTACAAACCCAGCTTCCCTGCCGGCGCATCGCGGAAGATCTGGGCTTCGCGCACATACCGGGAGACGGTCTGCACCGACCGATGCCCTGTCTGGCGCATGATGTCGAAGGCTGTCGCCCCGTTCCTGGCGGCCTGGGTCGCGAAGCCCGCCCGCAGGCTGTGTCCCCCGAACCTCGCCACCTCGAATCCCGCCCGCCCCAGCGCGCGTTTCACGATCTCCCCCACGGCATCGCCATGCAGGCGTCCACTGCGCAGCTTGCCATGCCGGTCCACTGGCCGGAACAGCGCTCCCTTGGTAAGGCTCGCAGCCTCCATCCATCCCCGCAGCGCTCGTACCGGACAGGTCTGCCCATGCGCACCGCGCGGGATCGCCACCTGTCTTCCCTGCCCCTGCTGATCGGTCTTGGACCTCCTCAAGGTGAGGACCACCCCCTCGTCCACCCAGGACACGTCCTCCCCATCCAGCGCGGCCAGCTCCGAGCGGCGCAGGGCCCCGGCGTAGCCTACCAGCAGCAGCGCCCGGTCGCGCGTACCAGCCAGGTTCGGGCTCAGGTGGGCCAGAACCTGCAGCAGGTCCGCGGTGAGCAGGGGCGCCTTGCCTTTCTGGGCTGTGCCAAGGGTGCGGCGGATGCCTTTGAGGGTCTCACCCACGGCGAGCTCCTGGACGGTGGCGGCTGAAACCAACCCATGGGCCTGGTGGGCCTTGGTGATCGAGGTCAGGCGCCGGGTGATGGTCGCGGACTTGTGGGTCCGGGCGAGCGCGGCCAGGTACAGGGCGATGGTTTCTGGGCTTGCGGGCAGGGCCTGGAGATCGTGCGTCGCGGCCCAGTCGACGAAGTGGCGCCAGTCCGCGGCGTAGGCTCGGAGCGTGGAGGGGGCTTTGGCGGCCCGGGCGTAGTCGCGGGCTTCGACGGCGAGTGCTTCCATACCCGGTGCCGGCCGGACCAGTTCTGCGGACGGCACCGGGGACGCATCTTCGCCGGTTTCCTGAGCCACGATGCCCTGTTCGTCTCCAGCTATGCCATTTTGGCTCATGCCGCTCATCATAGCCCTTTCAACCCCTGAGAATGTGCCCTTATCATGCGTTATGTGGGCGGGTGGACTTTCGGTCCATAGCCGCAGTACGCTGGGGCTTGGTAGGAAATATTCCTACCGCAAGGAGACGACATGGCCGTGTCCGTCGAAAAGATCAGTATCGCCCTTCCGCCCGAGATGGTCGCCCAGGTTCGCCAGGCGGTCGAGACCGGCGAGTACGCGTCCTCGAGCGAAGTCGTGCGCGATGCCCTGCGCGACTGGACCTACAAACGTCATCTGCAGCAGCAAGGCATCGCGGAACTCCGGCAGCTCTGGCTGGAGGCGCGCAACAACGATACGCCAGGGGTTCCGGCCGAGGATGTGCTTGATCGTCTGGAACGCAAGTACCAGGCCATTGCCGATGCCACAGGTGCCAGGTAGATGCGGCTTGAACTCTCTCCTTATATAGAGCGGGATCTCGAAGAGATCGCCGACTGGATCGCCCAGGACAATCCGAGGCGGGCCGTCAGCTTTATTCAGGAGATCCGGGAGGAGCTGCACAGAGTCGGCGAGGGACCGTTGCTGTACCAGCTTCGGCCCGAGATTGGGTCCGATGCGCGGCTGGCCGTGGTCGGCCGGTATGTGATCCTCTTCCGCATCGCCGGCGAGGTGGTCCGGATCGAGCGCGTGGTCTTTGGAGGGCGTGATCTGCCGGGGCTGATGTAGGGGTAGCTGAACTTACGCGAATTGCGGAGATATTTACGCAATCTGCGAAGGACGAGGAGGGCATAGTGCAGTCCAACACGATCCTCTTGCATGCGGGTAGCGGTTCCCTGCCCTCGATCTTCACCGCGCGGCCGGAAGCTCGCTCGCGCTTGCGCGATTTCTTCAGCTCCCACATCCGAAACCCGAATACCCGTCGCGCCTACATGGAGGCGGTCCGGCAGTTCTCCGCCTTCTCTGCCCTGATCGGCATCGTGGATCTCGCCCAGGTGGAGCCGGTGCATGTGGCGGCGTTTGTGGAGGCCCAGCTCCGGCTTCACTCCAAGCCGACCGTGAAGCAGCGCCTGGCCGCCCTGAGCATGCTGTTCGATTGGATGGTGGTCGGCCAGGTAATCTGCACCAACCCGGCTCACGCCGTACGAGGCCCCAAACACACGCAGCGGCGCGGCAAAACCCCCGTTCTGCAGGCCGACGAGGCACGCGTGCTCTTGGACTCTATCGACACCGCGTCCCTGCCCGGCATGCGAGATCGTGCATTGATTGGGCTCATGGTCTACACATTCGCACGCGTGGGAGCGGCGATCTCCATGAGGGTAGAAGACTTCTACGTGCAGGGACGGCGAGGTTGGGTGCGGCTTCATGAGAAGGGCGGCAAGGAGCACGAAATGCCCGACTGACGTGCCCCCTTTTTCTCAGCCATTCATAACTGGAGTTTCTCAGTTGTGCTGACGGTTGAGGGTTCCGAAGGGAGAGGGGCCATGGCCCCTCTCCCTTCGAGTGTGCGCCGGAACTCGTTGGGGGTGCGGTAGTCGAGCGCCGAGTGAGGTCTGTCTTCGTTGTACTCCATGCGCCAGGCTTGAAGCGTGGAGCGGACCTGATCGAAGTTGCGGAACCAGCTTACGTTGAGACACTCGTCACGCAGTCTGCCATGGAAGCTTTCGACATGGCCGTTCTGCATTGGACGGCCGGGCTGGATGTGGACGAGCGCGACGCGGTGATCCTCGGCCCAGCCCAGCATGCGGCGCGAAGTGAACTCGGGACCGTTATCAGACCGCACAGCCTCCGGCCTGCCACGCTCTTCGATCAGCCGTTCTAGCACACGGGTGACCCGGCCGGAGCCGAGGCTCGAGTCCGCTTCCAGCGCCAGGCACTCGCGCGTAAAAGCATCGACTACGCTCAGGATCCGCACCATCCTCCCTGTCGAAAGACCGTCCACGATGAAGTCCATTGCCCACTCTTGGTTGGCTCGCATCAGCCGTGGCTCCACAGATCGATCGCGCACCACGCGCTTACGCTTGCGGCGACGCACGCTCAGTCCTTCGGCCATGTACAGCCGGTATACCCGCTTTACGTTCACCACGTGGCCCCGCCGGACCAGTAACACGTGCAGCCGGCGATAGCCATAGCGTGGCTTCTGACGAGCCAGTTGCACAAGCTCTCCACGAAGCTCGCCGTTACGATCCGGCCGCGGCTCATAGTCATAGCTGGATCGGTCCACTTCCAGCAGCTTGCAGGCCCGGCGCTCACTCAGACCGTGCTCCGTCTGAACGAACGCCACCTCAGCCCTTAAACCGGCAAGCTCCACCCGTTTTTTCTTATGACCGACTTCAGAGCTTCCTTGTCTAGGCTCAGATCCGCTACCAGCTGCTTCAACCGCCGGTTCTCATCTTCCAATCCCTTCAGACGCTGAGCCTCGGCCACTTCCATGCCGCCGTACTTCGACTTCCAGATATAGAACGTCGCCGGGCTGATCCCGTGCTCCCGGCACAAATCCGCCGTCTTCAAGCCCGCCTCGTGCTGCTTCAGTATCCCGATGATCTGCTCTTCACTGAATCGGCTCTTCTTCATCGAAAGTTCTCTCTTTCAAAGTACGAGAGAACTCCAGCTTCAACTGGTAGAGATTATTGGGGGCAGGTCAGGGGCATCTTTGCTGTTACTTCTCCTGTGTGGAGTCAAACCTTGACGCGACCAGCATCCACGCGCGATGTGACCGGTGTAGGCACGATGACTGTGTCGCGCGTCATCAACGACAATCTGAACGTCAGCGGAGAAGAACCGCAAAACCTAATAACCCGCCCATGCGCTGCAGCTGTTTCAGAGGTGAACGTAAGCGTTCCAGACAAAGTTGCTCTGATCGGTTTCGATGATTTCGAGACCGCTGATCTGCTCAAGCCGGCGGTGACTGTCGTCCGCCACCTGATAGGGGACATGGGACTCGTGGGCGCCGATATGCTCTTTGCGCGGCTTCGGCCCAAGGGGAGGCGAGCCGCCAGCAAACAGGTGATCCTTCCGGTAGAACTCGTCATTCGGGCAGCCTGCGGAACGCACGCGGCTAGGCCGCAGCAGCGGACTGGCTGATCGCAGTTCAACCAAGCGCACGGATCGCGCCGAAAGAATCCAGCCTCTCAAGAACCGGTTGAGATCGGCTTGGAAAAGCTGACTTCATCCAATAAGGCGGGCTCTGAATCGTTGGCAGCCTGGCCGAAAAACTGACTCATTCGGACGTTTGTGCAAATGTGCAACTCAAGCGCAGCGCCGTAGTAGTCGGGCTTTTCTCCGGACCACTGAACATCCACGCTGCTCAGGGTGAGACGGTCGACCTCCGCGGCGAAGAGGCTGGCGATTTTTCGCCGATCGAGGCCTGAAGGACCAAAGCTGTCACCCGGCCGCATGTCATAAAAGCCGCCGGGAACTGTTGTGGTCTTTTCGACATTCAATTCGATGTTGCGCAGGCTGATTGATTGGAGCGGTGCGCCGGGGGTGCCGCGCAGCACGATGCCGCTCTCTCCCCGGCATAGGATGTTGACGAAACTGATATTCCGCACCAGGCCTGGGGAGCCGCCCTTCTCCCTTGGAAGGCTCGAAACGGCAAAGGGCTCACCCGATCCCCACCACATCATGGGACGCATCTTCGTAGTTATGGTCATGTCTGAAAAAAGCAGGTCCTCGACGTGTGCGCCGTCACGGTTCAGAAGGCTGATGCCGCGGTTGCTGCGCGCAATGGTGCAATTGGAGATGGTAACGGAACGGACCGGGTACGGGCCCTCGGGTTCAATCTTGATCCCGGCCGAGGAGGACTCCAGGGTGCAATTGGTAATGGTGACCGATTCACAAGGACCGTATCCCCCAAAGTTGCGCGACGCCTTGAGCACAAGGCAGTCGTCACCGGCAACGATGTTGCAGCCCTCAATGCGAACTTGGCGGCAGTGATCGATATCAATCCCATCACAGTTCGGGACCTCGAGATCGTTCAGGATGGAGATGCCGGCGATGCGCAGGCCTTCGCAGCCGATGGGGTGAATGGTCCAGGTGGGACTATTCTGGATGGTGAAGTGCTCGAGTAGAACGCGACGGCAGTTCACCAGCAAAATCATGCGTGGGCGACCGTCGGGCGGGTTCCGGTTGGACGGCGGAGTCAGCGGGTCGTAGGGACCGAGGAATGGCTGCGGAACGGGATAGCCGTCAGGAGCTTTCGGCGCGAAGAAGACCTTGAAGTTGCCATCGATCAAGCCGGTGCCGCTGAGATGGATGTCGTCGGTATCCTTCGCGAAGAGCAGCGCACCCGTGGCGTGGAAATCGGCGCGGTTGGGGCTGGTGCGCAGGATGGAGCCGGGACTGAAGTGCAGTTGCACGTGAGCGCGCAAGGTAAGACTGCCGCAGAGGAAGATGTGACCGGGGTCGAGCGCGACCGTGCCGCCGCCGGTAGAGGCGCAGGCATCGATGGCCCGCTGAAGGGCAGCAGTGTCCTTGGTGATGCCGTCCCCTTTTGCGCCGAAGGCGAGCGGACTGAACACAGGGAGCGGCACCGGGTCGTGCAGGGGCAGGGGAGAGGCAAGACTTGCCACGGGTGCCATTGTTGCCAGTGTCGCGACGCCAGCTAAATGTTTCGCGAAGTGCCGACGGTCAGTAGGAAGATGCAAGTGTCCGAACCATTTCATGGATGCGCTTGTGTACCGTTGGTTGCGTAGACGCAAATAGGTCGGTTAGAAGACTGAGTTGTGTGGAGCGGCTCGCGCGTTCGCTGCCGTCGCCACGTTACATCACAAATCAGAGCTTAAGCTGTCACAGGAGGTGAGGAACTCGTTCTGCGTTCATCTTCTTGCGGATCCTGGTACCTGCCCCAATAAGGGGCAAGCACCAGGAACGCTAGCAACAGACTGCGGAAGGCAAATACTCACGACCGTGCTTCCAGATGCCAGGCTAGAACAGCAGCTTCAGCGCAAACTGAATGGATCTGGCATCGAACGCCTGTGTGATGCTGCCAAAGCCTGCACCCTTTGCCGTGACATCCGTATTCGGCGCGAAAAAGTTAGTGTAGTTCAGCAGGTTGTAAAACTCGGCTCTGCCCTGCAGCCGTAACTTCTCGTTCGGAAGCGCCCAGAACTTCTCCAGAGCCCCATCCCAGTTGTAGTATCCCGGCCCACGTATATCCGCCTGGTAACGAGTGGTATTGCCCAAGCTGAAAGGCTGCGCCGGAACAAAGGCATCTGTGTTGAACCAATTCTTGTAGCTCCGTATCGCCAGGCGAGGGTTCGCAACCTCATCAGGGTGCTGATTGGGCAGGTAGGCTGTGCTGCCGCCTCCATGAATTGCCAGCGGCAGGCCCGATTTCGCGCTGACGACACCTGAAACCTGCCATCCACCGATCACCTCATCGACAGCGCGGTTGATGTGGCTGGCATATTGCTTGTTTCTGCCTACAGGAAGTTCGTAGATATAGTTCGCCACCAAGCTGTGTTTTTGGTCACTGCCATCCAGCGATCGATCCAGACCGAGGTTGTAGGCGTCACGGTAGCCGTTACCGTTACCCACATAAGCCCAGTCCGCCGTTCCGCTGGTGTCATCCATGAATTTGGAGTACGTGTAGGAAATGAGCATATTAAGCCCGTGGTGGAAGCGGTGATTGAAATCAACAAGGAGGGCGTTGTAGTACGAATCTCCCGCGGGCGCCTGAGCCTCCGAAACGCTGCAATATTGCGAGTAAGGCTGCAGAAGCTGACCTTGCTGGATGGTTGGTGCATTGAGGCCACACCCGCTGGAAGTGATCTTGCCGTAAAACGGATTCGCTACCTGGGTTGAAAGAGTGTTGCCCGGCACCACGAGCGCCGGATCAATCTGACTGCGCGAAACGTTGTCGGTCAGCATGTGTGTCCCGCGATTACCGACGTAGCTCGCATTCAACACATCATTGGGCGTGAAGGCGTACTGCAAACCGAGCGAGTACTGCTGGACCATGGGCGAATGCCGGCTATAGTTCACACCCGTGCTGGCGCTGAATCCTACGTCAGTAAGGCCTCCGGTGGAGTTCCCGGTGGGCTGACGAAGGCCGCCGGGAAACGGATTACTCAGGCTGACGCCGGGCGTAACGCCGCCGTTCGTGCTGCCAACCACCGGCGTGCTCACGTTATAACCGGGGCTGGCCAAGATACTGGCGAACGACGCGGGTGGGAAGAAGATGCCGTAGCCACCGCGGAAAACGAGCTTCGATGTAACCTGGTCGGTGAATCCAAAACGCGGTGCGACGTTGGTGAAGTTCTGCCCGAACAGATGCCGATTGTTCGTCGAGCTGAACACCTCTTCGCCGTAGTACGTGTGTCCCACAGCGGCGCTGATCGGGTTGACCGCCGTGTAATCGAAGTAGGCCTGCTTGTTGTGGCGTTCCGTCCATGGGGTCTGGAACTCGTACCGAAGGCCTAGATTCAACGTTAAGGTCGGGCTGAATTTGAGGTTGTCTTGTACATACCCGCCCAGGTAGTGCTCTTGCGGTGCGGGGTGAAAGGTGTTGCTGGTGTTGCCCCCGTTGGGGTACCCCGTAAGCAGGGAAGCGAATCCGTAACCCGTGCTGGTGTTTGTGGTGCCCTGCGCGTCTACCAGCTCGCCCGTGATGCCGTTACTGAAGTTAAAGGAGGTATTCACCGGACCGGTGCCGTTGTTCTGCAGCACGACCTCCATGTAGCCGAAGGAGAGATCGTTCTTCTTGACAGACTTCGTGACGTCGATGCTGAAGCTGCCGACGTTCGCATACCCACCTGTGAAGCCGCCCTGTTGTGGTCCCAGACCGCTGCCACTGTTGGATTGAATATTGATCAAAGGGAATTCATTTGAACTCTCGTTTAGCGAGGCTGGCAGACCCACACTGGTTTGATCAAAAGGATAGGCCTGCGAAATTCCCGCCTGATTCCAGCGGTGATATCCGACGTTCCCTGTGATGGCCGTCGTTGCATTAAAGATGTGGGTTGCACCGGCAACCATGCTGTAGCGATTGTCAGGACGGGTATTGCCTGGACCGCCTGGATCATTGCCGCCGTAACCTTGGTCGTAGTAGTTCGGCGAGTTGGTTTCCGATTCGTGCTTGTTCGCGTAGCGGAAGTAGATGCGGTTCGAAGCATTGAGATTGTGGTCCACACGAACGAGGAACTCATTGGATGTGGCCGGCGCGGCTGCGGCGACGAAGTAGTTTTGTGTGGTTGCGCCAGCGACGTTCGGCTTTGGGTAAAACTTGATCAACGCAGCGCCGACGGGATTGATTAGACCGGGCGCGGCAGCAAGGTTGTTGTTGGCGACCGGATCCCGGTAGAAACAGTTTGCGGCGTTGCCGGGGCAAGTTACGGGGAGTCCGGTGCTTTGATCGATCGTTCCAGATCTTAGAATTCGGCCGGTATTTGGATTGTAGATCTGATTCCTCAGTACCGGCCGATTCAGGGCATCGACACCGATCTGCGCGCCGAGGACATCTGCAAAATTGCCCCCTTGTTCTGCAACGGTAGGCACGGTAAAGGTCGCATTGACAGGCGAGGTCTCGCGCAAGCCCTCATACACGCCGAAGATAAAGGTCTTGTCGCGCTGTTTATAGAGCCCTGGAATGTAGAGCGGGCCGCCGGCGGAAGCGCCGAACTGATTGCGGCGGAAAGCCGGCTTTGGCGTACCGTGCAGATTGTTGAAATAATTGTTCGCATCCAGCTTGGGGTTGCGGAGGAACTCAAAAAGATCGCCATGGAAATTCCGAGTGCCGGATTTTGTCTCCACGTTGATCACATTGCCCGTACTGAACCCGCTCTCGGCCGTGAACTGATTCGTTTGGATCTTGAAATCAGAAACAGCTTCTACGGAAGGCACATAGATGACCGCACCCCACGTGCTATCCGTATCCCAAATCCCGTCGAGCATATAGGCCGAGGTCCCGAAGAAGCCTCCACCGAAGTTGAGGAACGAAACATCCTGATCGGCCGTGCCCGTCGTTCCGCCCAGTTGCTCGATCTCCGTCGTGTTCTGTACCGATGAGTTCAGGGTCGCAAGGCTGATGATGTTGCGCAGGTTGAGCGGCAGATCTACAACCTGCTTGGCATCGATCTCCGCGGAAAGGTTGGCATCCCCTGTGTTTAAGAGCGGAGCGTCACTGGTCACGACCACCTGTTCGCCTGCGGAGCCGACGCTGAGACTGACGTCCTGCTTTGCGGTCTGACCGGGCCCAAGGACGATGCCGTGTTGCTCGTAGCTCCTGAAGCCTGTGAGAGCAATTGTCAGGCTGTAATTGCCCGGGGGCAGCAGTGGGATCTGGTATTCGCCGGTCTGGTTCGTTTGGACGGTTCGCGTGACTCCGTTTTCCGTACCGGTGATCTTGACTGTCGCCTGGGGTGTCGCCGCACCCGTGCTGTCCGTTACCGTGCCCCCGATGTTGGCCGTCGTGGTCAGGTCTTGACCACGGAGCAAGCCGGTAAACAACAGCGTCAACACCAATGCAATTAGGCACTCCGTGGGTCGTGGAAACCGAATGCGGTTCATATGTTTCTTTGTCTCCTTCGTGCTTAAAAGACATCGCTTAACGTTTGCTGGCCGTGAGAGGATGCGGCGACTGAGGGTCAGGTACTCCGCGAGCCCACCAAACGCTCTCTGGTATCGATCCCAACGATTGGGCAAATCTAGACTGCTCAAACAAAGATGTCAAGGTAATCACGGGAGCTAATTGCGCGGCATATCTACCTGTCACTTCTTATATCTCTGCTGCTTCCATGCCTGTACTCGCCAGGAAAAAGGACTCGAGCCGTACTCCTGTTTGAACTTACGGGAGAAGTGAAACTGATTTGCAAAACCGCACTGTTCGGCAATTTGCGCGATCGAAAAACCAGTGTGCAGCAGCAGATGAGCGGCAGCCTCCAAGCGCACGGTGTAGAGCAGTTTCGTTGGCGTGCTCTTGCCTGTCATGCGACAGAGCTTCAGAAGGTGTTGGCGCGAGGCGCAGGCCCCGCGAGCAATATCCTTGAGCGTTACGGGCCGTGAATACTCTTCTGCGATGAAGCGTTCCATCCGTTGCAAGATGTCGCCGCTCGGGTCTCCTGCGCGTTTGCCGGCAAGTACAGTTGCCGCAAAGGCGCACAGGATGGAGGTGGCCAGCGCCTCATGCGCGCTGGTGATCAGGGCTTCCGCCTCTGGTGCCACGGCTGCCTCCTGTCTGGCAGCGTCAAGCATGGCGGCAACTCGACCGACGAAAGGTATTGGGCCTCGAGAACGCTTGAGCTCCCGGCGCACACTCTCTGGAAGGAGCGCTGGTGCCACGGCAACCCAACTGTGTCGCGTTTCACGCGCTACGTGGTGTTGGGCTATACCGTTGTGCTACACGATCGCGTAATCCGTGCACCTAAGATAGTGCCACGATGGTTCACTTCGCCCACAGTCGTCCCGACCCGGATCGCTCCGCCTGGCAAGAACTCACAGAACACCTTAATCGCACAGAAGAGCTAGCCAAAGAGTTTGCTCCGACCGCACTTCGAGATGTGGCCTTCGTTGCGGGAGCTTGGCATGATATCGGCAAATACCAGGAAGCCTTTCAGCGCTATATCGGCGTCGACACGGAGTTGTCCAACGAGAGCGCGACCCGGGTTCACTCGGTGCCGCACTCCGCTGCGGGAGCCGCTCTCGCGATTGAGCGCTATGGCGACCAGGATGCGCGGGCACTGCTTCTCGCACTGGTGATCGAGGCCCACCACGGAAGCCTGAAGGCAGCTCGGTCCATCACCGACATTGTGAAACAGCGCGGCTCACCTCTATTGGAAGCTGCACGGCGCAATGGTCTTCCACCCGAACGTGAGTTGATCCCACTCACCCGAATCGCCACACCCTCGGCGCTGGCCGTGCGGATGTTGTTTTCAGCGCTGGTGGACGCGGATCTTCTGGATACAGAACGGTGGGATCGAGGACAAGCTCGTGCCCAACGCGGTGACAGGGTTGAGGTACTCTCCCATAGTTTGGCGGCGACTTGTGAAGCCAGGATCAGGAGTTCCCGTACTGCCGCTAGAACGCTCGCCCAGCTTACCCTGAGCAAGATGCGCCAGGAAGTGTATGAATCCTGCCTCACCGCCGCTTCACGACCGCGTGGTGTCTTCACTCTCACCGTGCCCACAGGAGGAGGCAAGACACTTAGCGGTCTGGCGTTCGCGCTTGCACACGCAGTCACGCATGGAATGCAGCGCGTTATCGTGGTAGCCCCTTATACCTCGATTCTCGAGCAGACAGCAGGTGTGTACCGCGACGCTCTCGGAGAGGAAAATGTCATCGAGCACCACTCCAACCTCACGCCGGCCGCGGATACGGACCGCAACCGCCAGGCATGCGAAAACTGGGATGCCCCGGTCATCGTCACAACGAGTGTGCAGCTACTCGAGAGCCTGCATGCGGCTCACAAGGCGCCCTGCCGCAAACTGCACCGCATCGCCAACAGTGTTGTTCTGCTGGACGAAGTGCAGACTTTCCCCTCCGATCTGCTCCTACCCATCCACGCGGCGCTTAAGCGATTGGTGGACGAGTTTGGTGTGACGGTTGTACATGGCACCGCCACACAGCCTCTCCTAACAAGCACTAGATTTGATTCACTCCGCGGTCTGCAGCTGTCCATGCAGGAGATCATCCCTGACCCGAAGCAGCATTTCGCCACGGTACGCGATCGCTTCCGTTTGGAGCGTCTCGGTGACCTTGCGGCGCCGCTTTCGCCGGAGGACCTGGCATCGGCTGTCCTGGAGCACAAGACCGCGCTGGCCATTACGCATACCCGTGCTGATGCAGAGCAACTCGCCACTTTGATTGGCGACGAATGCCTGCACCTCTCCGCCGCAATGTGCGCCGAACATCGCTCCGCCGTACTCACCGAGGTACGGCGACGGCTGGCCGCTGACGCGCCTTGCCTGCTTGTTTCCACGCAGCTCATCGAGGCCGGGGTGGACATCGATTTCCCGGTCGTCTTCCGCGCGATGGCAGGGCTCGAAACCCTAGCGCAGGCCGCCGGCCGCTGTAATCGCGAGCTTCGTTTGCCACAGCCGGGACGCCTGATCGTGTACCGCGCGGGCAAGCACAACGCGGATGGATCGCTTGTCGAATCCGAGCCCCCGCGCGGCTCACCCCAACTTGGCATGCGGGTGGCGTTGACCTATTTCGAGGACGATGGCCAGCCGGACCTTAGCGACCCGGAGCTGTTCCCGCGTTATGCAAAGCGTGTCTTTCAGAAGCAGGAGCTAGACAAGCATGGCCTGATTGCGCTCGAAAAGGAATGGGACTTTCCGGAGGTCGCCGCAAAGTTCCGCATGATCGAGGAAACTACGATCAGTGTCGTGTCACCGTATGGGTCCGCGATGTCCCTGGTGGCTGACCTGAGGCGTGGAGGTCCCACACGCGATCGGTTTCGCGCCTTACAGCGCTTCACCGTCGGCCTCAGGGAGCGTGAGTTCAGTGCGCTTTACGCCGCAGGCTGGCTAGAGCCGGTGATGCACGCGGACCCGGACAAACACGCGGCTGAAGTTCTCTGGACGGTTCGGGAAGGCATGAAGCAGGTCTACCATCCACGCTTCGGCTTTACGCCCACCACAGCAGCAGCAGCAAATACGGAGCCCCTGATCGCGTAGAGCGGTCAGGGGCTTCCTCTCCACGTTGGACCGTTTAAGTGTTTCAATCCACGATTCCCGAACGGGAAGCGACCTTCGTGAGCCAATCTGGCTAGCATTGGAACCGATCAGGGTTGCCACTCTAGTTTTCCAGTGTACGGTGATTGCTGAGGGAGACGCAATACTCCGCATTGTCCGTTTGAGTCAATCCGGAGCAGTGATCCCACTCTCGACTGGCTGCCTAGCTCAAGGAGGTGCAAGAATGGGCCGTACAGAACTCACAATCACTTAGCGGTGGCGCAGTGTGATGTTCTGGCGGAGCGAAATAATATTCCCTTCGCCTAGTTAGTATACAGCGGCGCGGCAGTATCTCTTGCTGCGCCGCTCCCTCACACATCGCTGTGTCGGAACCTTAAGTGTCACTCCCCTTTATGGCGCCGCAAGCCTTAGCTTGGCTTAGATCAAAAACAACAGGATCCTATGCACTCCAGAGATTTTTCCGTGCGCTTGCAGGGCGCGCTGGCCTGCTTCTCGCGGCCAGAGTTCAGCACCGAACGTGTGTCTTACGACCTGATCACGCCGTCGGCCGCGCGAGGCGTACTGGAGGCGGTGCTCTGGAAGCCGGCGATCCGCTGGCAGGTGCGCCGCATCGCTCTCCTTCGGCCGGTACGTTGGCTGCAATTCCGTCGAAATGAAGTGAACAGCCGCGTCTCGACGCGCAACGCTCTGAGTGCCGCGTCGGGCGGTGCTCCTATGCCCGACTTCTATGCAGACGAAGATCGCGCACAGCGCAACACGTTGGCGCTTCGGGATGTCGACTACGGTGTGGTGGCGCGCTTCTCCTTGACGAGCAAGGCCGGCCCCGGTGACAACCTCTGCAAGTTCGAAGAGATGTTCGAGCGTCGACTCGCGCGCGGTCAACAACACTTTCAGCCCTACCTTGGCTGCCGGGAGTTTCCTGCCTTTGTCGAGGCCTGGGACGGCGGCGGCGTGCTCACAGAAGAAACACGGGACCTTGGCTGGATGCTGCACGACATTCATTTCGGCATGGTGCGGAACGCGCAAACGACGAACGAGGCGCACTTCTTTCCAGCGGCGCTGCATAGCGGCGTTGTTGAAGTACCGGTTTGGAGTGAGGCCGGGGATGGAGCGCCGACGGTATGATTCTGCAATCGTTGCGTGACCTCGCCTTGCGCGAAGGCCTGGTCGACGATCCGGCCTTCGAAAGCAAGCCCGTGCGCTGGGTGATCGAACTAAGACCCGATGGTCGCTTCCGTCAGCTCTACGACACAAACACGCCGCAAGCACTACCTGAGGGCAGCAAGAGAAAGCCAAAACTTGAAGCGAAGCTGATGGTGATTCCACGACGCGCCGTGCGCTCGTCCGGCGTGCGGGCCAACTTTCTTGTAGATAACGCAAAGTATGTCCTGGGTTTTGGCGCAATCCCGGAAGAGACGGACGCCAAGAACGCGGAACGGCACACGGCGTACCTGCAGTTGCTCAAGGATGCGCAGCGTAAGGCACCCTCGCCGGAACTCGATTCGGTTCTTGCCTTTCTCTCAAACGACGAACAGCGCAATGCCTGCCGTGACGGACTCAACCGGCAAGGCGGCTTTGCCGACAATGATCTCTTCACCTTTGAAGTTGAAGGCGAACTGCTGCATGAGGCCGAGGCGCTACGGCAGTACTGGGCTTGTCCGCAAGGCAGCGCTCCAGAGAGTAACAACGACACACAATGTCTTATCTGCGGCGAACAGCGCCCAGCGGCAACGCTGCACAATCAAATTCAGATTCGCGGGGGCTCGACCAGCGGGGTTCCGCTGGTGAGCTTCAACGCTGAAGCTTTTGAGAAATACGGCTGGAGCGGCAATGCTAACGCTCCGGTTTGCACCGAGTGCATGACAGCCTATGTCGAGAGTCTACGCAGGCTCACGCGGCCCCGTTATGTCAACCCGCGCACAGGTGAGTCCGTGCAGCCGCTCAGCACCGTGCTGAATGGCGATACAACCGCGGTGTACTGGGCCGACAACGATGATCCGTTAATTTCCGGACTGTCGATGGTGCGCGATGACCCTAAGAAGGTGAAGGACCTGCTGGCGAGCCCGCGCCTGGGGCTACCCGCATCAGCAGGCGATGCCACACGCTTCTTCTGCCTGATCCTCACGGGCACCCAGGGCCGCGCGATTGTGCGACGCATCCACACAGGCACGGTGGCGGAGGTGCAGGGAAGTCTCAATCGCTACTTCGCGGCCATTGACGTTGACCGCTACGATCGCAGTTCGCCGCTGCCGCAGTTTGTGCTGCTTAAATCGATGGTGCTGAACGGTGAACTGGACCGGCTACCGGCCGAACTCGCGACGGAGTTGTGGATGGCTGCCCTATTCGGCCTGCCCCTTTCGCGCAGCTTTCTTGCCGCCGTCATTACGCGTATCCGTGTGGAGCAGCAGGAGCTCCGCAGCGGCAAACGCAAGGTAAGCCCCGAGCGCGCTGCATTACTTCAGTTCTATTTTGCGAGCCATGGAATGGCTGCTTTGACAGGAAGCAAACGGAGGACGGTCGATCAGACCGAGGAGGAGACCCTGCCCATGGGACTCGATGTGACAAGGACGGACAAGGCGTATTTGCTCGGGCGTGTGCTCGCGATCGCCGAGCGTATGCAGATGTTGGCCCAGCCGCAGGGATTGAACCGGACCGTGGTGGACCGTTTCTACAGCACAGCATCGGTGCGACCGGCGCTCGTGTTCACGGAATTGCTGAAGCTCTACCGGTATCACCGGACTAAGGCGATGCGAGACATCTTCCCCTTGGCCAGGAAGACTGATCTTGAATTTGGAGGCGTGCTGCTGATGCTCAAACCAGAGGATCTGAGCACTACGCTGACGCTTGAAGAGCAGGGCCGCTTCGGTCTTGGCTACTACCACCAGCGGCAGCAGTTCTTTTCCAAGAAGAATGGCGGGGCCGAGCTACCCGCCGCAACCGACAGCACCACAGAGGAGACCGCCGCCGCATGAATCGTCCCGACCTTACGCAAGACACCGTCCTGGATAAGCGCTACGAACTCGTGCTGCTCTTCGATGTGCGTCACGGCAACCCCAATGGTGATCCTGACGCCGACAATGCGCCGCGTGTAGATCCTGAGACGGGCACGGGTCTGGTTACCGATGTGGCGATCAAGCGCAAGGTGCGCAACTACGTCGGCCTGACACGCGGCTTCGCGGCCCCCGACAACATCTTCGTCAAAGAGCGCGGCATTCTCGCTAACGAGCAGCGCGAGGCTTATAAAGCCTTGGGCGTGGAGCCAGACGGCAGGTCCGTCGATAAGGCCCGGAGTTGGATGTGCCAGAACTACTTCGATGTCCGCACCTTCGGGGCCGTGATGACCACCGGCAAAGCCGAGGCTGAAAACGATGCAGCCATCGGTTTCGGTAAGAAGGCGAAGGGGCAGAGCAAGCTATGGAACTGCGGCCAGGTACGGGGCCCCGTGCAGTTCGGCTTCGCGATCTCCGCTGATCCCATCACCAGCATCGCTCACACCATCACGCGCGTTGCACTTACAAATCCCGGAGATGCGGGAGGCCAGGCCGTCACCGATGAAAGTGGCGAAGAGAAGGCCGCCAGTGGGCAGATGGGCCGCAAGCATGGCGTCGCCTATGGTCTCTACCGGATGCATGGCTTCGTCTCTCCGTTTCTTGCACAACAGACAAAGTTCACGCAGAAGGATCTTGGCACTCTCGTCGAAGCGCTTACCAACCTCTTCGATCACGATCGCTCGGCCACACGCGGCGAGATGGCCGTGCAGGCCCTGTGGCTTTTCGAGCACAAAGACAAACTGGGCAATGCCCCCGCGCAGAAAGTCTTCGGGACCGTGCAACTGCCCAAGTTGGCCACCGCGCGGAGCTTCGCCGAATACGAGGCCGGGCTCGTGGGACCGACGGATGGCGCCGAAGCACTTCCGGGCGTCACGGCCTGGCGTTATGTCTGACATCGGCAGCGGCGACAAGCCCGTCCGCCCAGGCGAACTGGACGACGCATTGCCGCTCAGCGGCCTGCAGCACCTTGCTTTCTGCCCGCGGCAGTGGGCGCTCATTCACCTGGAGCAGGCCTGGGCGGAGAACCGGCTCACTGCGGAAGGACGTCTGCTGCATGAGCGTGCCGATCTGCCCGGGCAGTCGCGCCGGCACGATCTGCGTACCGTGCGTGGCATGATGCTCGACAGCCGACGGCTGCGTTTGACCGGTCGTGCCGATTTGGTTGAGTTCCGCCCTGAGCCGTTTCCGGTCGAGTACAAACGCGGCAAACGCAAGCCTACGGATTGCGATCTCGTGCAGCTCTGTGCGCAGGCCCTCTGCCTGGAGGAGATGTTGGGCGTCGCTGTCGTGCGCGGCGCAATTTTCTATGGGGAGCCACGCCGCCGCATCGACGTTGATTTCACTCCAGAGCTGCGCACCCGCACCGAGTCGCTCGCCGCCACCATGCACCGCCTCTACACTGCCCACGAGACCCCGGCGGCACAGCCTGGCAAGCATTGCGAACGCTGTTCCCTGGTCAATCTCTGCCTGCCTCACGCGACCGCAGAGATCGCCGTCGCCGCACGTTGGAGTGCGGCCCAAGTCCGTTCCCTCAGGCAGGAACTCTAGCCGATTATGCGCAAGCTCCTCAACACGCTGCATGTGATGACACCGGGCATGTATCTTCATCGCGACGGCGAGACAGTGTCGGTAAAGCTCGGCTCGGAGCTGAGGTTGCGCGTCCCCGTGCATACGCTGGAGGGTCTGGTCTGCTGGGGCCAGGTCTCGTGCTCGCCACCCCTGCTGGGGCTCTGCTGCGAGAAGGGCGTTGGCGTCTCCTTCCTTACGGAGCAGGGCCGGTTTATTGCCCGCGTGCAGGGGCGTGTCTCGGGCAATGTACTCCTGCGCCGTCAACAGTACCGCATGGCCGATGGTGCCGACTCGGCATTGTCGGTGGTGCGTTCGATCGTGACCACCAAAATCGCAAACAGCCGGATCGTGCTCATGCGTTCCGCTCGCGAAACAGGAGACGAACGGAGGCAGGCTCAGCTTCGGGAGGCCGTCAACCGCCTGTCCTGGATTGGCTTGGACGCTTCGAGAGCCTTGTCCATCGACGAAGCACGAGGTCATGAGGGTCTGGCCGGTCAGACCTACTTCTCCGCATTCGACGCGATGATCGCGGGCGACCGCGAGACGTTTCACTTCGGAGGCCGCTCTCGTCGGCCACCGTTGGACCGGACCAATGCCCTGCTTTCGTTCGTCTACGCGCTGCTGCGCCATGACACCGAATCCGCGCTCGAAACGGTAGGCCTCGACCCAGCAGTTGGGTTCCTGCATACCGATCGTCCCGGCCGCCCCAGCCTCGCGCTGGATCTGATGGAGGAACTTCGCAGTGCGCTCGCCGACCGCCTGGTTCTGACACTCATCAATCGCCGCCAGGTGCAGGCAGAGGGCTTCGCTGAACAGGACGGCGGCGGGATCCTGCTTGAGGAGGCCACACGCAAGGCAGTGATCGCGGCGTGGCAGACGCGCAAGCAGGAAGAGATCGAACACCCCTTTCTGCACGAGCGCATTCCGATTGGTCTGATCCCCTACGTGCAAGCATTGCTGCTCGCTCGCTTCGTGCGCGGCGGACTGGACGGCTATCCAGCTTTCCTGTGGAGGTAAGGGGCCAATTCTATGCTGGTCCTTGTGAGCTACGATGTGAGCACGCGCGATAAAGCCGGCCGGCGCAGGCTTCGTCGCGTCGCCCGGCTCTGCGAGGATCGCGGGCAGCGTGTTCAGAACTCCGTCTTCGAGTGCTTGGTCGACGCTGCCCAGTGGGTCAGTTTTCGCGCATCGCTGATTGCTGAGGCCGATCCGGAGCAGGACAGCTTGCGTTTCTACTTTCTCGGCACAGAATGGAAGCGTCGCGTTGAGCATGTAGGAGCAAAACCGGCCTATGACCCGCAAGGCCCGCTGATGATCTGACCAGCAGGTCCCTCCTGCTTGCGATTGGCTCAGGGAGCGCGGACCTCAAGCGCACAACGATCCACAGGCAGGTTCGCGCTCGGTGCAAGCCTCTCTACACCCGTTACATGCGGGTACTTGTCCCGCATCATCTGCCGGACGAACCGGTTTGGCAGCACGGTTCCGCGTTTGTGACATCCTAAGAGCAAGCCCACTGGCCATTTAGCCGGTGTGCGGTCGCTCCCCACGCGGGGAGCGTGGATTGAAACATTTTGTATGGCTCCTGAGTTGTACTGAGATTGGTCGCTCCCCACGCGGGGAGCGTGGATTGAAACCTATCTGCGATGGTGTGCGCGTCCGTTATCTGGAGTCGCTCCCCACGCGGGGAGCGTGGATTGAAACCGGGTTTGTCCGGGTTGTAGCTGAGTCTGAGATGTCGCTCCCCACGCGGGGAGCGTGGATTGAAACTGTGATCAGTTCGCCGTTTTCGGCCTGAAACTTGGCGTCGCTCCCCACGCGGGGAGCGTGGATTGAAACACTGCGACCCTCACCGATAAAAAGCTCTCCGGCTGTCGCTCCCCACGCGGGGAGCGTGGATTGAAACTACAGCAAGGTTGTACAGCGATGGATGCCGGTAGGTCGCTCCCCACGCGGGGAGCGTGGATTGAAACTCATCTTTGTGACCTGCAAAGGTCAGTTGCCAGCCGTCGCTCCCCACGCGGGGAGCGTGGATTGAAACACATGATGGGTTCGGCAATGCTCAACATCTCCGAAGTCGCTCCCCACGCGGGGAGCGTGGATTGAAACTAGTGATAGGGGCGCTGGGATACATCCAAACGCGTCGCTCCCCACGCGGGGAGCGTGGATTGAAACGCGCAACGCCGTCCTCTCCCAGGCCGTGCAAATGTCGCTCCCCACGCGGGGAGCGTGGATTGAAACAACAATTCGGGCGGCGCGACCGGGCGGGCGTTCGGTGTCGCTCCCCACGCGGGGAGCGTGGATTGAAACACCTCCGTTACGATCAACGTTTATCAGGTCTACTACGTCGCTCCCCACGCGGGGAGCGTGGATTGAAACTTTCAGAACCTCGCCCTACAGACCGAACCTCAGCAGTCGCTCCCCACGCGGGGAGCGTGGATTGAAACCCTTGACGATCTCACCGAGGAGCAGCAGGAACAGTCGCTCCCCACGCGGGGAGCGTGGATTGAAACCCAATCAACCGAAGCTGATCAGCACCGCCTCGTGTCGCTCCCCACGCGGGGAGCGTGGATTGAAACCGGAAGGGCCGGAGACCGCCGAGGAGAAGGCTGCCGTCGCTCCCCACGCGGGGAGCGTGGATTGAAACAGCGCGGGGAAAAAGGGGGCTGCTTTCCGTCTGCGTCGCTCCCCACGCGGGGAGCGTGGATTGAAACGCAAAGTACGTGTCGATAGTGCTAGCCGAGCGTTCGTCGCTCCCCACGCGGGGAGCGTGGATTGAAACCTAGCCGCCTCGGCTCTATCCAGCTGCAAACGTCGTCGCTCCCCACGCGGGGAGCGTGGATTGAAACATGGTGCAGTGCGAGGACTGCGGCGCCAAGTTCCACGTCGCTCCCCACGCGGGGAGCGTGGATTGAAACTCCTGAGAGTCGTCATAGACCATCTGCAGTTTGCGGTCGCTCCCCACGCGGGGAGCGTGGATTGAAACCGCTTTCGTGGATCAGCTTCTGCCGCTTTTTGTTGTCGCTCCCCACGCGGGGAGCGTGGATTGAAACAGTCCCTTGCCGTGAAATAAGTTGAAAATAGCTCGTCGCTCCCCACGCGGGGAGCGTGGATTGAAACGTTCGCCGTCTGAGTGAAGGGCCGAGCAGCTGCGGTCGCTCCCCACGCGGGGAGCGTGGATTGAAACGTGGTGGGCGAGAAAGTGACGGTGCCTTTGTAGAACGTCGCTCCCCACGCGGGGAGCGTGGATTGAAACCTTGCTGGCCAGGACGATGGCATTGAAGTCGAAAGTCGCTCCCCACGCGGGGAGCGTGGATTGAAACGTCGCATCGGTGCCGAGAATCGAGTGCATTTGGGTCGCTCCCCACGCGGGGAGCGTGGATTGAAACAGCTTTGGAGTTGGCAGCACCCTGCAAGCTGCTGGTCGCTCCCCACGCGGGGAGCGTGGATTGAAACGATCCAACCGCCTACCAAATGACACGCTGAGCTAAGTCGCTCCCCACGCGGGGAGCGTGGATTGAAACAACAATCTTGTTTACTTCAATCGCGGCTGCCATTGTCGCTCCCCACGCGGGGAGCGTGGATTGAAACGTATCGATCCCGACGAAGTGCTCGGGCACCTGGCGTCGCTCCCCACGCGGGGAGCGTGGATTGAAACGTGCATACAGCCGTCTCGTTCTCCTACGACTTTGGTCGCTCCCCACGCGGGGAGCGTGGATTGAAACGATCAAGAACCAGTACACTCTCGAGGTGCTGGCGCGTCGCTCCCCACGCGGGGAGCGTGGATTGAAACGTTGTAGGTGAGCGACTGGATGAGTGGCAGGGTGCGTCGCTCCCCACGCGGGGAGCGTGGATTGAAACAGCGTCGGCGCGACTTCGTGAAAAGCCCCCACGGGTCGCTCCCCACGCGGGGAGCGTGGATTGAAACCCTCCGACCGCAGGCCCGGTCAGCCGATCACTCGTGTCGCTCCCCACGCGGGGAGCGTGGATTGAAACTGGTAAAGCAGGATGCCGAGCGCCGAGTCCCAGAGGTCGCTCCCCACGCGGGGAGCGTGGATTGAAACCCTACACAGTCAATGCGCCGCAGTTGATACCATGTCGCTCCCCACGCGGGGAGCGTGGATTGAAACAGCGAGTGCGGCGATAGCGTCGGACTCATTTTCGTCGCTCCCCACGCGGGGAGCGTGGATTGAAACACTCAAGCTCTCCGAGATGCGCTAATTCTTTCACCGTCGCTCCCCACGCGGGGAGCGTGGATTGAAACGGTTACGATTCTGGAAGTTGTTCTGGGTGCGAAGGTCGCTCCCCACGCGGGGAGCGTGGATTGAAACCCCCTTGTAGGCGTGCGGCGGAGGAAGCTGCGCGGTCGCTCCCCACGCGGGGAGCGTGGATTGAAACGCGTATACGGTACGGGTGGTGGTGGTGCTCCCCTAGTCGCTCCCCACGCGGGGAGCGTGGATTGAAACGGCAGGGGGTTGGCCGGGTCGAGGAAGGGGGCGGTGTCGCTCCCCACGCGGGGAGCGTGGATTGAAACGTGTCCAGGAACTGAACCGTGGTCACGGCCTTGCGCTGTCGCTCCCCACGCGGGGAGCGTGGATTGAAACTCGGTGTTGGCCTGCGGCACCTCAAAACGGCAGGGTCGCTCCCCACGCGGGGAGCGTGGATTGAAACAACAACCCGCTTGCAGTGGAGGGGGACTTCGCTAGTCGCTCCCCACGCGGGGAGCGTGGATTGGAACGCTGGCCTACCCAAAGTCAAAGCCGCCCTCTCGGCGTCGCTCCCCACGCGGGGAGCGTGGATTGAAACTCGAACCTGTTTGGGAAAAAGCAGGAGCCGAGCGGTCGCTCCCCACGCGGGGAGCGTGGATTGAAACGTCGCGGGTCTGCTTGTCCAGCCCGATCAGGTCGTGTCGCTCCCCACGCGGGGAGCGTGGATTGAAACAGCGTCAGAATGCTTGCCTGATTGACACGGTTCGCCGTCGCTCCCCACGCGGGGAGCGTGGATTGAAACTTGACCTGGTCGGCGGCGATCTCCTGCCGGCGATGTCGCTCCCCACGCGGGGAGCGTGGACTGAAACTTCTAGCAGCACCGCGTTTTTTTCATTGGCTTTGTCGCTCCCCACGCGGGGAGCGTGGATTGAAACAGAACGTTGCCAGCGCCATTGCGCAGGCCGAAGGGTCGCTCCCCACGCGGGGAGCGTGGATTGAAACCGCTCCCAGCAGTTCGGCGCGTAGCTCCACCGCGGTCGCTCCCCACGCGGGGAGCGTGGATTGAAACCGCCTCAGCCTTCGCGGTCTGATCTTCCACCTGCGTCGCTCCCCACGCGGGGAGCGTGGATTGAAACGTTCTGGAGCGGGATCGTCACCTGTGCCTGCATTGGTCGCTCCCCACGCGGGGAGCGTGGATTGAAACTCCGGGTCGCTGTGGCTCAGATCGAAGGCCTGGGTCGCTCCCCACGCGGGGAGCGTGGATTGAAACGATGAAGCGCAACGCTTCGCCTTTGCGGTTCTCGGGTCGCTCCCCACGCGGGGAGCGTGGATTGAAACAGGTGAGGGAGCTCTAGAGTCTGTTAGGCACTTTGCATGGCGGTTTGGACGAGCCGTGTGGTCATGAGGATGGCGAAGGCGATGTAGTGGAAGCCTTTGAGGGTGGTGTTGAGCCGTTCATCATCGCGTGCCAGCCTGCGGAAGCGGGCGGCCCAGGCGAAGCTGCGTTCCACCACCCAGCGGTGGGGCAGGAGCACGAAGCCGCGTTTGGCCAGCGAACGCTTCACGACCTCCAGCTTGATGCCGTGTTGGCCGGCGGCCTGGGCGGCGTTGGGTCCGGTGTAGCCCTGGTCCACATAGGCCAGTTCTACGCTGGAACCGGTCACTTCCTGTAGCTCTTGGGCCAGCGCGGCGACCTGCTCGCGGTCGCCCTGATCGGCGGCGGTGACCTTGAGCGCCAGCAGGTGTCCCAGCGTGTCCACCGCGATATGCACCTTGGATCCCTTGCGGCGCTTTGCCCCGTCGTAGCCGGCGCGGGCGCCTGATTCCGGCGTCGACTGCAGGGTGCGGCTGTCGATGCACACCGCCGTCGGCTGGCCCTTGCGGCCCGCCCACTCGCGCGCGATGGCCTGCACGTCGGCCACCAGCGCCTCAAAGACACCGGCGTCCATCCACCGCCGCATCTGCTGGTACACCGCCCACCATGGACCGAACTCGTGAGGCAGATAGCGCCACTGCCCACCGGTCCGCGCCGCATAGCGCACGCCGTTGAACACCCGCCGCAGATCGTGCCGCCGTTGCAGACTGTCCTCCCAGCACAGCAATAGATACGGCAACACAAATGCCCACTCCTCATCCGTCACATCCGACGGATACCCCGACATCGCCCTGGCTGACATCCTTCCATGCTCGGCGTCCCACACAGCCCAGCAAAGAACCTACCCAGATACAAAGTCCCTAGGGGCTGTCATCAAACCAGCCAGATGCATACCGCGGCGAAGTGGACGGCAGCAAGGAAGTTTTGTTTCGTTTTATCGTAGCGGGTAGCGATGGCGCGGAACTGTTTGAGGTTGGCGAAGAAGTTCTCAATCAGGTGGCGTGCTTTATAGAGTTCCTTGTCGTACGGACGGGGCTGGAGTCGGTTCGTGCGAGGCGGGATGACGGCCTGCTTGCCGGCCTGGCGCAGAGGTGCAAGCACCCGGGCTTCTGCGTCGAAGCCCTTGTCGGCGAGCACGGTGCGGGCCTGGATGCGCGGCAACAGCACGTCGGCACCGTCCAGTTCGCAGGCCTGGCCGGCCGTGAGATGGATAGCCAGAGGGTTGCCGAGCGCATCGACCACAGCGTGGATCTTGGTGCTCAGTCCGCCTTTGCTGCGTCCGATGGCCTGGTCTTCGGTATTGCCGCCGCCCCCTTTTTGCGGGCTCCGGCTGCATGCTGGTGAGCCCTCACGATGGTCGCGTCGATCATGGCGTATTCGTTGTCGGCTGCCTGGGCCAGATGCTCAAGAACCCGCTGCCAAACCCCACGCGCAGCCCATCGCGTAAACCGCGTATGGACCACGCGGAAGTCGCCGAACCGTTCCGGAAGATCGCGCCACGGTACGCCCGCGCGATAGCGGTACAGCACCGCCTCCACAAACAACCGGTTGTTGTGCGCAGGGCGACCTTCGGTGCCGGGCCGCCCAGGCAGCAAATCCTTGATCCGATCCCACTGATCGTCCCGCAAACCGTAACGCCGCGTACTCATAAACCAACGCTAAAAGCTCACACGCCCCTCGCAAAGAATCTAGTTTGATGACAGCCCCTAACAGCCTCTAGAAAATAAACTTCGCCGAAAGCTGGATCTCCCGTGGCGTATACAGGAAGCCGCTCGAGTTGATTGACGTCGGCACCCCAAACGTCGTCGCAGCATACGCTGCCGTGCTGCTCGCCGCGCCGGTGGACGAGAACGTGTAGCCCGTTGTGTTCAGCGAAGAAATATTTTGGTGGTTGGCGATGTTGAAGAAGTCGCCGCGCAGCTCCAGGTTATAGCGATCCGTAAACGGAATGCCTTTGATCAGGCGGATGTCGTCCGTGATCACTCGGCGTTGCTGATAGGTGTTGCGGCCCAGACCGGGCACGTTCAGCACGGAACCTGGGATAAACGTCTGCCCGCCGGCGCCGTTCAGTCCTGACTGAATCGCTCCGGAGGAGTTATATCCGCTCAGGTTCAGCGAGTACGGCAGACCATTCTGCAACTGGAAGTCATCGTTGATACTCCAGTTATTGGTCAGGTACTTCAGGTAATAGTTGTTCACATACGACGGGATCCGGTACAGCACATACCCCGTTACACGGTTTGGCACGTTATAGGCGGAGTTTGCGTAGTTCGCCCGATAGTTACCATACGGGTCATACCAGCTGTTGGTGCTCGCCTGCGTTGACCCGTTCTGCGAATAATCCAGCGCGTGAGCCCAGGTGTAACTCGCGTCAAACTCAAAGCCGGCGATCGAATTATTCTTGATCTCCGCCACAAACGCGTTATAGCTGGAGTTCACATTGCTGGTGATCTGCGTAATCGCCTGGAACTTGCTCGCGCTGGCTCCAAACAGCGAGGCGTTGCCATAGGCCGTGTAGGTCGGCACCTGCACCACCGTTCCCGTCGGAATCGGCCCGCTCCCCGTAAAGGTGATCGTGGAAAGCTTCTGTGTCGGGTTCAGGTTCAGGTTCAGAAAGTTCGGCAGCTCACGGCCCTGCGACGCCAGGTAGCTGAAATTGGCCACCGTCCGCTTGCCCATGTTCTGCTGCAGCAGCAGGTCATATTCCATTACCTGTGGGTTCTGGAAGTTGGAAGCGAAATATTGTGAGGTCGGCTGCGCTGGCGCCGCTCCCGTCCCGGTCGCCGTCAGCATCGGGAAGTTCGGGTGCCCGGCCGTGGAGGTGCGGTACGTCGTCGTGTACTGTCCCAGCGGGCTTCCCGTGTTCAGGTATGCGTTCAGGATCGTCCCGTTGGTGATCCGACCGTAATACAGCCCAAAACCGCCGCGCAGCACCGTCTTGCCGGTACCAAAGACGTCATAGGCAAAGCCGGCACGCGGCCCGATGTTGTTTTTGTCGCTCGGCCGGTTGGTCAATCCGGTGTAAGGGGTAAACGTCCCACTGGCCTGGGTCAACGTGGCGCTCGGGTTCGGCAGCTCCTCGTAGTCGTACCGAACGCCCAGTTCCAGCGTCAGCCGCGGGCTTACCTTCCAGTTGTCCTGCGCAAAGAATCCGTAATCCAGCGTGTCGATATCGAACAGCGGACTGCCGTAACCCTGCGAGTAAGTGTTGTAGCAGGGCAGCGCACCCGTGGCATTCACCGTCGCCGTGCCGGCGGTGGAAGCACCGGAGTTGCACCGGTTTTGGATCGCGGCGTTCTTTGACCCGTCCAGGTCGGCAAAGTAGTTCGCCAGCGTCGTATAGTTGTACGCGCCGTTGGATTGGTAAGTGTTGTTAATCAGGTCGTAGTTATGCAGAATGTCGGTGCCGAACTTCAAACTGTGGCCGCCCCTGACATAATACAACGTGTCAAACACCTGCCACTTGCGCTCATCCGGGTACGCCAGTCGGTAGGAATAATACGGGGAACCCAGCGAAAACGCACCCGCTGATCCGGAAAACGTTACATAACTGGCATTGCCGTTGGAGATCAGGTTGTTAGTCGTGTAGGACGTAAACGGCTGCTGCGTCTCGTAATCCAACTCACGGCTGTACTGGTAGCCAAGCTCGTTGCTAATGGAATTGCTGATCTGGCTTTCCAGCTTGGTAAGGCCATAATCCAGCTTTACAAAGTCGTTACCCTGCGCATCCCGAGAATAGTTCACTGTCGCCGCGGTCTGCACACCGCCCGGCGAATCCCACCGCAGCCGGTGATACAGCACACTCAATCGCTGCTTCGGCGTGATCTGGAAATCCAGCTTCGGGGTGTTGATCTCCTGGTCGCCAAAGCGCGGTGTCACCCCAAGATCGCTGCTCAGAGCATTCAAATCATTGTTGTACTGCGTCACTCCACCGCCATAACTCAGCCGCTCACGTGCCGCCAGCGTGCACACCTGGCTGTCCAGCGTGTAGTTCCGGTCCAGGGTTGCATTGCCGGTCAGGTAGCCCGTAGCCGTATTGCACGACACACCTGCCGGCAACGTGGCCGTGGGCAGCGTGTAAAACGTGTTTTGGTTGCTCGGCTGCGCGATCGCCGGAAACAATCGATGGTGCTGGTCAAAGGTATAAAACCAGAACAGCCTGTCCTTGATCAGCGCCCCGCCCGCGGCAAAGCCCCAGATCTTGCGCAGATCCTTCGGCTTGTACGGCACCGCCGTATACCGGCCCGTCGTGGGATTCAGCGTAGAAATGCTCGCCAGCGGGTTATACGCACCCCAACTGCTCTGCCGGTCGTAAAAGTACGCCTCCCCATGGAGGTTGTTGGTGCCGCTCTTGGTCACCGAGTTGATCACACCCCCGGCAGCGCGCCCAAACTCCGCCGAATACACCCCCGTGTTCACCTGAAACTCACGCACCGCATCCTCGGAGGTCGAATACGCCTCACGCGTCCGCCCGCGCTCCTCGGAAAAGTACGCCTGGTTGTCGTCCGCGCCGTCGATCTCCACATTGTTCAAAATCGGGCTGATGCCCCGAATCGACACAAGCCCGAACCCGTTCGCATCCGACACCACACCCGGCGTCAACAGCGCCAGGCTCGACCACCGCCGGTTGTTCTCCGGAATATCCTCAATCGCCCGGTTGTCCAGCACCGCCGTAAAGTCCGGCGATTCCGTATTGATGGCCGGCGTCGCCTCGCTCACCGACACCGTCTCCGTCGCTCCAGCCGGGGCCAGTCGCGGCTGCAGCGTCGTGCTCTGGCCCACCTGCACGGTCACTTTCTGCGCCTGGAAGTCCGCAAAGCCGGCAGCCGAGATCGTCACCCTGTACGTTCCTGGCTGCAACAGCGGTGCATTAAAAAAGCCGCTGTTATTGGCCGTCAGGTTCACCGTGGCATTGGTCCCGGTGTTCACAATCACCACCGCCGCCTTGGGCACCGCGGCCCCGGTTGCGTCTTCCACCGTGCCCGTAATCGCGCCCTGCGTCACACTCTGCGCCCCCGCACTCACCGCCATCGCCGCGGTCGCCACCAGCGCCGCCCTGCTTGCCCACCGAAACCTCTGCACTCACGCCTCCTCACATCGCCTCGCCTCCGCACCCATGTGCCGCCGCCGAGGCTGTCCTTTGTTTCAAACCCATCCGCCCCTCCAATTCGCATCGCGCGAGGGCGGTACAGGCACACTCTTGGTTGGTGCCCCCATTTAACCGCAGAAATGTGAATACACGGCGAATGACGCCGCCCACCCCTCTCCCCCACTCCCCCAACTCACCCGCTACACTAAACTTATGTTCCTCGACGAAGCCCGCATCCGCATCAAGGCCGGCGACGGCGGCAACGGCGCCATGGCCTTCCGCCGCGAAAAATTCGTCCCCCGCGGTGGCCCCTCCGGCGGCGACGGCGGCCACGGCGGCGACATCCTCATGCGCTCGTCCCTAAGCCACAACACCCTCATTCACTTCCGCTACAACCCCGAATGGAAGTCCCAGCGCGGCGGCCACGGCCTCGGCTCCAACATGTCCGGCTTCCGCGGCGACGCCACCACCCTCGAAGTCCCCGTCGGCACCGTCGTCTACGACGAAGACACCGGCGAGCTCGTCCACGACTTCACCGCCCCCAACGAAGAAATCGTCATCGCCCGCGGCGGCCGCGGCGGCCGCGGCAACCAGCACTTCGCCACCTCCACCCACCAGGCCCCCCGCGAACACGAGCTCGGCCGCCCCGGCGACGAACGCCACCTCCGCCTCGAACTCCGCCTCCTCGCCGACGCCGGCCTCGTCGGCTTCCCCAACGTCGGCAAATCCACCCTCATCAGCCGCCTCTCCGCCGCCCGCCCCAAAATCGCCAACTACCCCTTCACCACCCTCGAACCCAATCTCGGCGTCGTCGAGGTCGGCGACCCTCCCCACAACCTCAGCTTCACCGTCGCCGACATGCCCGGCCTCATCCAGGGCGCCCACCTCGGCGCCGGCCTCGGCACCCAGTTCCTCCGCCACATCGAACGCACCGCCATCCTCGTCCACCTCGTCGACGTCTCCGACACCGCCCTCGGCGCCACCCCCGACGACGACGCACCTTCCGCAGCTCAATCCGATGAGGAGCGCCTTTCTGGCTTGTCATTCCGAGCGAAGCGCAGCGTAGCCGAGGAATCTGCTGTTGACAACGCGAGGGCCGAAGGCACAAGCCCGTCCAGCCTCTCTGTTTGTCATTCCCCGAACGGGGAACCTGCTTCTTCCAGCAATGACGCAGCCGAACCCTCCCCCCTGGACCCTGAACCCTCCCTCTGGACCCCGTCCCTACCGCCGACCCCGTCCAAAACTTCCGCATCATCACCGACGAGCTCCGCAGCTTTTCCCCCTCGCTCGCCCAGAAACCCACCCTCGTCGTCGCCTCCAAGCTCGACGCCGCCAACCCCGCCAAGCTCAAAGAACTCAAAGACTTCGCCCGCCGCCGCAAGCTCCCCTTCTTCGCCATCTCCGCCGTCACCGGCGAAGGCCTCGCCCCCCTCAAATACGCCATCGCCGAACGCGTAGCCGAACACCGCCGCACCCACCCCCTCCCCGAACCCCCTCCCCCTGCCATCCACAACCCCCCAAAAACCAAACCCCACTTCCCCCCACCCCCACCCAAGGTCAGCGGCAGCAAAGCGCATTGAACATTTCCGCGATGCTTAACATACTTAGGCGCTTTTTGTCGTTGTATCTTTAGACAAAGAGGGGACCTATGGCAGTTGAGAATGTGGCCGCAGATATCAACACTGACGTTGAATCATTCGAGTTCATATATGAAGGCCCTGATGTAAGCCAGGGATCAATGAACGTGAGGCAAGTTGCAGATGTCCTCAACGGGGTGACCCGCGCTTTCAGCACTATTTCTCACGAACACGAGTACGGCGACACGTACGAACTACGCTTCAGAGACGTCGAGCACGCCTCTTTTCACCTTCTATTTCAGGCTATAGCTTTCGCGAAAGCGAATCCAGCTGCTGCGTCCGCAATAGTTGCGGGCGCAGCTATTGGCTTGGAGGCTCTTAATAAATCCGTTTCGGGCGCTTACAAGGTCATCACTGACATTGGAGCGATGCTGAATGCAAAGAAGAAGCTTAAAGGGCAAAGGGTCGCCCTCACCCCCGCCGCCTTCCCTAACGGTGAGGTTCAGCTTGAAACCTTAGATGGTTTGGTCCTTCTCACGAAGGAACAGTACGAGTTGCTACTGAGCAGACGTGTTGACCGCCAATTAGCACAGATTGTGTCACCGCTCCAGCCCAATCGGGTTGATAGTTTCGAAATGCGGCGTTCGGGTCAAGAGCTTGCTTCAGTAGATGCCGTTCAGCGAAGTTTCTTTGACTTTCAAGAGGTAAGTGAAGAACGCAGCAGGGAAGGAACGGAGTTAATTGGAACCTTGAATAGCCTTACTAAAACGAGCCTGCGAGGCACATTCTACACGAGCGATGGAGTGCATGTGCCCTACAGGTATATAGGAGGAGATATCAACCTACTCTTACGCGGTTTTGCGTCCAGAGAACTTTTGCGTGTGCGCGGACGTATCAAGTATGGAAACGACAATATCCCCACTTTGGTTGAAGTCCGAGATATTGAATTACTCCAGCAAACGATACCTTGATACCTCACCTCCTCAAAACCTCAGAAGTCAGCTACTCAACACGGGAGACTAAGTCACGCACATTTGAGGTCTGCTTTTCTACCTGTGATTGATTAACCTGTACATTCTTACCAGGTAAGCTGTAAGATCCGGCTGCTAAGCCTACTATAGGAATCCCGAGAGCCCCAGATACAACAGAAGCAGTATTAGCGTCGGCCACCTCGTATTGAAACATCTGCCTGAAGGCGTTCCTCGTTGCGGGCGGTTGAGACCCCGACGGATGAATGTAGAAAGAGTTTGGGTTTGCTTGCCATACGCTATATATCTCTTGGCCGATGTCGTTCACGACTAATTTGAATGCACTCGCAGAGGAGTTATTCATCTGAGTGAGACGGTTTCCAACATAGCAGTATATCTTTGGAATCGTCATTCGAAACCTGTCCGAAAAGGTATAAAACGATGACCTCTGTGCACCAGGGTAGCGCTGAACGCCGTAGACCAGCGATAAGACCGATCGTACCGCTCGCTTTGAAGAGCCATCAGCGGAGAAGGGAATGATGAGTCGGTCCGACGCCGACATGGCCATCTCAGTGTAGAGTGTAAAACTTGGGTTGCAATCGATAAACGTCGTCACTCCTTCTGCATTCCAAGAGGTTTTAACATCCCCTATCAAATCGCTGATCCAGCCGTGAACCAACTGCCACGAATTTGGGGGACCAGATTGCGTCAGACCCGAGACACGTGACATTTGGATCTCAAGTTGCTCATCTCCGGCGATCAAGTGCAAATTGGATGGAATACGACCGTTCCAGCGTCTTGGGCGCACTAGAA
This sequence comes from Granulicella sp., assembly GCA_965218675.1. Lineage (GTDB taxonomy): Bacteria > Acidobacteriota > Terriglobia > Terriglobales > Acidobacteriaceae > Granulicella. The sequence continues at coordinate 283,386 of CBDCLP010000013.1, read as the reverse complement.
ACTGAGCTCCAGAGTAGGAGTTGACGTAGGGACTAGTAATGCGGTCCTCAATGTACCCAGAGATCGTCAACCGCGGGTTACTTTGACCAAGCTCATCTACCCGATTATTACCGTCTATGATGCCGCCAAGAAGCATGCTTGAACAGTTCGCCTGCGGGCACATATCTATGACTAAAATCTTTTGCTCTGGGTGTGAGCGTGCGTACTCGCAAGCAATCTGAAAGCTGAGATAGCTCTTCCCTACACCACCCTTATTGTTCCAAAGCGCATACGTAGGCACGACAGCTCACCCCCTGTATGAATCAGGGTAAATGGGCGGGTGGGTTTACTGTTAAAAGTTTCCACCCGAGCCGGTGTGCGCCTTGGTTCAAGGTGTCATCAAAGGGCGAGAGTACTCCTCAGAATCCAGGGCCGGTTGTTCAAACATCCAGTAGGCCCACCACCCGGATGCCCCATCCATGCACAGGCTTCAGCGCGCATGAGTGGGATTCCGCTCTGCCGAAGGCCGGAGCGAAGGCGCAGCCGAAGCGACCAAATTGCCCTCCTCCACACCGTCACCAAGCACCGCGGGTCCAACCCTGCCAGATCTCACCCCAACAGCAGGCAAGTCTCCTCACTCGCTGCAAGAAAACCTCGAATTACGTCAAAACTCGACCGAAGCAGCTTCTCAACGTCCGAAGTGGAGCAGTTCCCGAGCCTCACCCAAATCACCTTGGGCGGGTACCCTTCAAAAACACTGCGCTCCATAAAATCCGAATCCTTGGACACAATCGAAAAACCATGCGCCTTGGCATAGCTCCACACCGCACCATCATCATCGCCGCCCAGCCCGGCGTTGTGGACATGAACCGAGTCCGGAAACAGGTCCCCCAACATCCCCACCAGCCGTGGCGACAGATTCTCGTCAAGCAACAGCTTCACGCCACCATCGTCTCCAGCCTGCGCTCGCGATCCGCGGCAAAGGCCAGGCAGGCACGGATATCTTCCTCAGTCAGATAAGGAAAGTCCTGCAAAAGCTCTTCATGCGTCATTCCCGTCGCTAGATACCCCAGAACATCCGCCACCGTCATCCGCAGGCCGCGTATACACGGCTTTCCGCTGCGCTTCCCCGGCTCCATCGTAATCAGGCCTGAATAATGCATACCCGAACAATACACCGGGCGGGTGGCCCGCCATTCAGTAGACCCCACCGACGCGGGTGCCCCATCCATGCGCAGCCTCATCGCGCATGGGTGGGATTCCACTCTGCCGAAGGCCGGAGCGAAGGCGCAGCCGAAGCGACCAAATTGCCTTCCTCCACCCCACCACATCTACTCCGCGCCAGCCTCCGACTGCTCATAGATCGCATGCAACTGCTTCGCCAGCATCGACCCAAGCAGTCCCTTCATCCCTGTCAGATCGATCCGGCCAGCAGCCCAGGCCACATCCGCCTCTTCCAGGGCCTTGTAGTACGGCGTCCGGTTCTGCTCGATTTGTTGCGGAATCGTCAGTTTGCCCGGCAACAACGCCTTCAACCGGATGCACAGCACAAGGTAGGACACCGCCCGCGACGTACGTCCGTTCCCGTCCGTAAACGGGTGAATCCAGTTCAGCCGCCACATTACATAGGCAGCCAGGTGCAGCGGCTTTTTCTCCGCCCACCGTTCATTCACGTAGTCGCAAAGCTCTTCGATCCGCTCAGGCACCTCAAACGCCTGCGGTGGCGTGTGCTTGCTGCCGCCAATCTCGACGCCTGCGGGTCGCCACACGCCAGCCGTGGCCGAAATACCCTCCAACGCCGCTCGATGCAGCGTCAGGATGTGCGACGGGCGCAGCTTGAAAGGCCTGTCCGGGTCGAGAAAATACCCAACCATCTCCTCAATCTTGAGGTATTGACGAACCGTGTTGTAGATTTCCAGCCGCGCAAGCTGGTCAGGATCAACAGCGACTTCGGCTTCTTCAGCCCGGCTGTGTCGCGTTTCGTCCGGCATTACCGCGCCTCAAGACCCGCCTTGATCCGCTCGTCTGCCTCGACGACCATCTCCCACGTGATGCGATCGTTTTCGATCTTCGCATTCCCATAGGCAAAGCTGCGCCGCTGCTCTTCGCGCTCCGCTTCGGAAAAGGGATGGCGCTTGGCTACCTCGATCAACTTGTCCAACTCATTCATGCCAAGCCTCCACCGCATCATGCCTTCAGATGCACTTCTAACACCCTACCACCGAAGTTGTAGATGCTCCCGACGATAACCCAACCCGGTTGCCACTCACTCCATTGAGACCACATACGGGAGGCGGGTGGCCCACCCATCCAGTAGAGGCTCCAACGGGGTGCCCCATCCATGCGCAGCCTCATCGCGCATGGGTGGAATGCCACTCTGCCGAAGGGCGGGTGCCCCATCCATGCGCAGCTTCATCGCGCATGGGTGGGATTCCGCTCCGCCGAAGGCCGGAGCAGAGCCCTGAGCGGAGCCGAAGGGCATAACTGCCTCCCCTCACACCACCACAGAACCCCACCCGATAGCCTGCGTGCTATTTCACCCAACTCTCTACACTGGAAGAACCAGCGCGAAAAACCCTGCAAGCCCGGCACCTGCCGGGCTCTTTCTTTGTACACAACCAGAACGAGGACACCACACGGTGCTCCTCAACCCACTCCCCACCCAGGATCTATGCCCAACGCGACCTCCACCATCGCCATTCGCCGCTTCCAGTGCCGTCACATCTTCACCGACGGCCATCGCTGCGGAAGCCCGTGCCTGAAAGGCGAAGACTTCTGCTTCTACCACCACAACACCCGCCGCCGTACCGCCGTGCGCTCCCACGACCCCTACAACGAACCACCCAACCAAACCAGCTTCGTCCTTCCCATGCCCGAAGACCACTCCTCCGTGCAGCTCGCCATTGGCCAGATCATGAACGGGCTCGCCGGCAACGCCCTCGACCCGCGTCGCGCAGGGCTTCTGCTCTATGCCCTCCAGATCGCCAGCGGCAATCTCGCCTCCGCCCCCCGCCACACCTCGCGGGACATCGTGCACGACATCACCTTTGACCCCACCGGAGATCCCCTCGCCCCAAAAAACGAGGTCCCCGAAGACAAAAACTACCGCGAGGTCCTCGAAGCCCTTGCTCAAGACGAAGACCTCGATGACGAGGAGGACGACGAAGACGACATGGACGAAGAAGACTAGCGCCACGCCTCCTGCGGCCTCGCCAACCATCGCAAGTACCCCACCAACTTCTTTATGGAACGTACTTTACGCCCCAGGTACCCCGGGGTGGACCTACGCCGCCAGGCGCATTTGATATTTGCCGGCCAAAAGCGTCGCTGCTTTGCTACGCTGGCTGGCACAGACCTGTTTGCCTTTCGCTGCGTCCTGCGCTGTGCCGGACCGCAGCCCTGACGGACCCTGGAGTGAACGCGTGACCAAGATTGTTTCCGCAGCTGCCCTGCTGGGCACCCTGCTCCTGGCCCCGACGGGCCTGGCGCAGTCGCCGGCCTTTGCCAACAGCAACGACCTGATGCCCCTGCCCAGGTCCCTGCACGAGAGCGCGGGCACCCTCGCAATCACACCCGCCTTTTCGGTGGCGGTGACCGGAATCCACTCGCCCAGGCTGGAGGCCGGGGTGGTGCGGGCCATTCGGCGGCTGCAGGACAAGGCAGGTTTTTCCCTCTCGACCGAGCTCGGCCAGTCACCTTCGGCGACGCTGGTGATCGACGTGGCCTCGGACGGCGAGCCGGTGCAGGGCCTGGACGAGGATGAAAGCTACGAGCTGACCTCCACGCCGACGAGCATCCACCTAAAGGCGGCGACCACCGTAGGCGCGCTGCACGGCCTGGAAACCCTGCTGCAGCTGGCCCAGCCCGCCGGCACGCACTACGAGGTGCCCGCGGTGGAGATCCAGGACGCGCCCCGTTTCCGCTGGCGCGGCCTGATGATCGACTGCGGACGGCACTTCGAGCCCATCGCCGTACTGAAGCGCAACATCGATGCGATGGCCGCGGTGAAGCTGAACGTCTTCCACTGGCACCTGACGGAAGACCAGGGCTTCCGCATCGAGAGCAAGCGCTTCCCCAAGCTGACCGGGCTCGGGTCGGACGGCCTCTTCTACACGCAGGCCGAGGCCCGCGACCTGGTGGCCTATGCGCGGGCGCGCGGCATCCGCGTGGTGCCGGAGTTTGAGATGCCCGGCCACTCCACGGCCTGGCTGGTGGCCTACCCGGAGCTGACCAGCGGTACGCCGCCCACCGGTATCCGGCGGCAGTTCGGCATCTCCGACTACGTCATGGACCCCACGCGACCGGAGACCTACACATTTATCCAGCAGTTTCTCGAGGAGATGACGACTATCTTCCCGGACAGATATGTACACATCGGCGGCGATGAGGCGCCCGCGCCGGACTGGAAGACCAACCCCAAGATTCTGTCCTTTAAAAAGGCCCACAACCTCGCGGACAACGATGCGCTTCAGGCCTACTTCAACCAGCGCGTGCTGAAGATCCTGACCGGGTTGAACAAGCGCATGGTGGGCTGGGATGAGATCTTCAACCCGGCGCTGCCCAAGGATGTGGTGGTGCAGAGCTGGCGCGGTGAGGCCTCCCTGGCCAAAGGCGCGCAGCAGGGCTACCAGGGCGTGCTTTCGGCGCCCTACTACCTTGACGCCATGAAGCCCGCGGACGTGCACTATCTGGCCGACCCGGTTCCGGCCAGCACCACGCTGACGCCGGAGCAGCAGAAGCTGATCCTGGGCGGCGAGGTGGCCATGTGGGCCGAACAGATTGACCAGTACACGATCGATTCGCGCATCTGGCCGCGGACGGCGGCCATGGCCGAACGCTTCTGGTCGCCGCAGAACGTGCGCGATGTGAACGACATGTATCGGCGGCTGAAACCGGTTTCCGTGGAGCTGGAAACGCTGGGTACGCAGCAGCTCACCTCGGACGACCGCGGGCTGCGCGGCCTCGTGGGTTCGGAGAACATCGGCGCGCTGCGCACCTTCGCCAGGGCCTTTGAGCCAGCCAGCTTCAGCGATCGCTACAAGCAGCAGCACACCTCGCAGCTGACGCCGCTAACCAGCTTCGTAGACGCGGTGCGGCCCGATCCCCCGATCCGGCATGAATTGGAGCTGGCGACTAAAGCGCTGCTGGCCGGTCCGCAGGCGCAGAGCGGACCGGCGATGGAGGGCCGCCAGCGCCTCCTCGCCTACTTCATCGAGGAAGAGGCCTCCGTGCCGGAGGTGCAACGCGAGATGCGCGACGCACCCCGGCTGGCAGCCATGCAGACGCGCGCGGGGCAGCTGACGCAGTTGACAGCGATCGGCAAGCAGACAGTGAACTACCTCAGCGCCGGGCAGGCAGCGCCGTCGGGCTGGAAGCAGAGCAGCCTGGAGGCCATCGAGGCGGCGAGACAGCCGAGCGCAATCGTGCGATTTGTTTTCCTGGAAACATTGATGGAGCTGGTGAACGCAGTGAAGTAGGGTGGCGGGAACGCGCAGGCGCGAGCACTCTCACGGGAGACGGGCTCGCGCATGAAGGGATCGATTCCAAATGAGACTTCACGGGAGTTGAAGATCCAGAAGCGAGGCCTTCTTCGGACTACATAGATGCCCTATCGGAAGTAGGCCTGCCTCCGCCCTGGTGAAGGGCAACGTCTGGTTTTGGAACCAAGCCAGGATTCACGAAAGGACCTCTGCGCATTCGTCAGCACTCCTCCAGTGCTTTCCAGCGGTGTCAAGGTTAGTACCGTATTTGTGGCAAGTCTCGCCTGAACATGCCTCTGCACGCCCTGTCGTCTAAGAAGGATATCCACCATGTCTCCGGCGTGATGCTCCTTGATGATTTTGGCGAGATCCTCTGAGGTGTTCAGGCTGACGTCCTCCACAGAGAGCAGTTCATCGTCCATGCTCAGCCCTGCTACATAGGCGGGCGATCCCACGGGTGTGGGCTGAGCGATCCGGAGGCCACCCTGAACGCTTTCCAGATTGAGGCTGCCTAACGTAGCCCCGCGATGGTCCACTTGCAAGATGATTCCAGCCCTCAGGAAAAGAGGTGCAAGGTCAATCACGTCCGTTCCCAGCACATAGTGCCGCATAAAAGACAAGCTGAAGTCGGTGCTTCCACTCACCTTCTCTAGGGTCGACTCGAAACCCGCCAGGGTATAAGGATGTGTCACTACACCCGGAGGGCCGCCAGGTTTTCCGAAGCGTATCCACATCGCTCTCATGAAATCGTCAAGGCTCACTTGCGAACCCTCACGGGATCGCAGGCTGAGATCTAGTGCAATCGCTATGACATCTCCGAAAGAGTAATAAGAAACGAAGGTGTTTCCCATATCGGTGGGAACTGGAGTTGAGGTTCTGTCCACAAAAGCAGCCATCTCACTCATGGCTACCGCTGACCGAAACCGAGAGCCGGGGCTTTCCGTCACATAGCCGATCTCTCCAGTCATTTCCGTAAGCCCGTCCTGCAAGCTCGTAAGTCCGGTGCGAAGCATTATGAGTCTTTCATAGTAGTTTGTGAAGCCCTCAGCGAACCACAATTCATCGCTGCTTGAGACATCTCGATAATTGAAGGGCTCAAGACTCGCTGGACGAATGCGTTTGACGTTCCACGAATGAAAGAACTCATGAGCTGGAGTACTCAGCCGTTCTCGGCTTAAGGCCCTCCCACTGGTGACGACTGCGCTATTGCGGTGCTCCATCCCATCACCGCTATTATTGAAACCGTAGTCAAGCAGGAACGTGTAGTATCCAGGCTCGAAGTCTGGTAGCTGGCCGAAGACGGCCTGCTCTTCCTTAACGATCTTCTGCAGCCCTTCAACATAGCCGTTCAGCTCCTGCTCTGAACCAGTGAAGTGCACAGCAACGCGCACAGTGCGGGTAATGTCACCGGCAGCGATGGGAGGGACCGTGAATGACCGAAAGGAGAACCGCCCAAGCACAACGGGACTGTCCATTAGGTACTGAAAGTTTGGGGCCGTGAAGGTATGCGGGTCAGAGGTCGAGTAGAGCTGTGTAGCGATCTGCCAGTCTGTACCGGGCGGTGGTTCTAAGCGAACACGGACAGACTCTGCTTCGGAGGCATTTGCCCATATCAGTACAGCGGGCATGTTGATGTGGGCCTCCGATTCGCTCACTCCCAACCATGTTCCGTCGACACGATCACCGAAGACGTCGTAGCTAAGTCGGACCACATTCGTGTGTACCAAAAGCAGCCAAGACCGTGGGTCAGGACGGACGACCTGCGGCACGCTTCCATCGGAGTTGGCAAACTCAACATGAAAAATATTTTCTGCGAATTCGCAAGCTGAGTAGCGCCCGGCAGAGGCGCGAGCGGCCTGCAAGCGAAACGGCCCTGAAGGAACGTTCTCGAACGTCGCATCAACGTGCATGACGTGGTGGACAGCGTCAGGGAAGGAGAACTGGTACTTCGGGATGGCCTGGGCTGCAGCCCAGTTTGACGTAACGAGCGCCATGATGAAAGACGAGGTTATGAGAAGAGATCTTGCGCTAAGCAAGGAGGTATTTTGCAAACCAGCACATAGGGATGTTGGCATCAAGGTTTCCTCGGAGCATTCCTGTGTGGAAATACGGGGCACTGCTGTTTGGGTCTGACCGCTGAACTATACACTGCTGGAGCGCACTGACATAATGTTCACTTTGCAGTTGAAAGACGATCTACTACCGAGGACGCCGAATGCTGAAGGCATGGGTTGTGATTGTGGGATTCCTCGCCGGCTTTGCGGGCGTCGCATTCTGTCAGGCTGGTCCACCCGCGGATTCAGGTGTTACGCAGGTGATGATCCTCGGGGTGTACCACCTGTCCAACCCAGGGCATGACCTTCACGATGTTCAGGCCGCGGACGTCTTGAGTGCCAAAGGCCAGGCCGAGGTACAGGCCGTTTCGAAGGGTCTTTCGCGCTTTCATCCGAACAAGGTCGCCGTGGAATGGGCTGCAAACGAGGTTGCGGACCGTTTCCCGAAATTCCAAAGTGGAACATTGCCTCCCTCGCGCAATGAGGTGGTGCAACTCGGTTTTCGGCTTGCAAAGGATAGCAGGACCGATCAAGTGTTCGGCATTGACGCGGACGGGGATTTCCCTTGGGAGCGCTTGAGCAACTTTGCAAATGCCTATGGCTTTAAGGAGCTTCTCTCTGGAATACATTCGCCCGCTGCTGTCGATGAAGTTCAGCAAATCGTGAACACAGGCGGCCTCCTACCAGCGCTGCGCTGGTTGAATGACCCAGATCGGATCAGCGCGAGCAATTCGTTCTACCGCAATCTTTTGAGAATCGGCAAGGGAGGCGATCAGCCGGGGGCGGACCTTGTTGCTTCTTGGTATCACCGTAACCTGTTGATCTGCTCGAATCTCCTACAATTGGCGAAACCGGGCGATCGCATTACCGTGATTTTCGGTTCCGGGCATGCTTTCCTACTTAGGCAGTGCGTGCAGGAGACGCCGGGTTTTCAGTTGGTGGAGCCGTTAGATTTTCTGCCGTAGCCTCGCTCTCGGCTACGCGGTAAGTATTCATGCTCATCCACTTCATTTGGTACACGTCGTTGTGCCCGACGGGCTGAACTGCTTGGGGTTAAGTTCTCGATTCTTGTCTCAAGTACCACGGCTTTCCACTATGAACAACTTTGTAAGCGGCTGGCGCTGCTTTTCGAGTCGCTTGGCGGCGGTGCTCGGACCGCCCTGCAGGGCAGATTGGTCCCCCCATAGGCGAGCTTTCTCTGAAGGTTGATCGACAAGAAGGTCTCGCAACCAATCAGGTTTTTACAGCACCAGCGAGGGCGGCAGCACTTCGGGGGAGGCGCCGAAGTCGGGGTTGTGTTGTGCGCCCATTTCGAGGACGATCTTGCCGCCGTTGATGATGTCGGCGTGGCGGAACCAGGCCTGCTGTTGCCTTTTGCCATTGAGCTCGAAGCTGTGGACGTAGGCGTCTTTGGGGTTTTTGCGTTTGACTTCGATGGTGAGCTCGGCGCCGTCCCCGACGCGCATGCGGGCGTGGTCGACCAGCGGCGAGCCGAGGACGTAGATGCCGCTCACCGGGTCTACGGGGTAGAACCCGAGCGCCGAGAGCAGGAACCAGGCCGACATCTGGCCCACGTCCTCATTGCCGGCCATGCCGTCGGGCGCGGCGTGGTACATGGTGTCCATGAGCATGCGGACGCGGCTCTGGGTCTTGTGCGGGGCGCCGGCGTAGACGTACAGGTAGGCGATGTGGTGCGAGGGCTCGTTGCCGTGCGCGTACTGGCCGACCAGGCCGGCGATGTCCGGCGGCGCATCGGGCGGCAGCGTGGAGGGCACGGTGAAGAGCAGGTCGAGGCGCTTGATGAAATCCGCGCGGGTGCCGTAAAGCGCGATCAGGCCGGCGGGGTCGTGCATGATGGCGAAGCTGCTTTGCCAGGCGTTGGACTCGGTGTAGTCGCGCCAGCGTTTGCTGTGGCCCATCTCGATGGGGTTGAAGGGTGTGGCCCACTTCCCGTCCGCCATCCTGGGTTCCATGAACTGCGTGGCCGGGTTGAAGGAGTGCTTGTAGTTGGTGGAGCGCTCACGCAACTTGGCGGCCTCGTCGTCCTTGCCGAGCTGTTTGGCTACGTGCGCGACCGACCAGTCGCCGTAGCAGTATTCAAAGCTCTTGGATACGGACTCGTTTTCGCGGTCGGCGGGGATGTAGCCCATCTCGCGATAAAGCCCCAGGCCCTCGTAGTTCTGTACCTCGGCTCGCTGGACCATGACGGCGTAGGCGGCCTGTGGGTCAATGCCGGGGATGCCCTTATGGAGGGCCTCCGCGATGACGCTGGCGGAATGGTAGCCGGTCATGGTGCCGGTTTCGCAGCCCTGCAGTGGCCATACCGGCATGCCTTCGGAGCTTTGTTCGGCCATGCGGATGAGCGTGTTGGCGAAGTCCGGGACACGCTCGGTTTCGAAGATCGTGTAGGCCGGGTGGGCGGCGCGAAAGGTGTCCCAGAGCGAAAAGGTGGTGTAGTTGTGCTGGCCCGCGGGCACCTGGTGCGTCTCGCCGTCCATGCCGCGGTACTTGCCATCAACGTCGTCGAATAGCTGCGGGCCCATGAGCATGTGGTAGAAGGCCGTGTAGAAGATCTTCTTCTGGTCGGGGTCGGCGATCTCGGCGTGGATGCGGTTGAGGTGCTGCGCCCATGTGTCGCGGGCGGCGGTGCGGGTGCGCTCGAAGTTGAAGTCCGGCTGCTCGGCCTGGAGGTTGGCCGCGGCGCCCTGCGGACTGACGGCGGAGATGCCGGTGCGGAGGTGGATCGCTTCCTTTGGCTCGACACGGAAGTGCAGCACGGCCTTGAGGCGGTCGCCGACCAGCGGCGCGTCGGTGGCGACGGGCTGGTCGTCGGCGTAGAAGACGATCTTTTCCGGAGCCTTCGAGAATTGCATGTGAAAGTGGCAGTGGCGGTCGTGGCCCCAGGCGCGGGTGACGTGGCCGCCGGCAAGCGCGTCCGGCCCCGCCTGCTCCAGCGCGGCGCTGTAAACCGACGAGGTCGCGTTGGTCTGGTAGCTGTGCACCAGATCGACGATGAACCAGGCTTCCCCGCCCTCGGTGAAGGTGTATTTGTGCAGGCCGCTGCGCTGGGTGGAGGTCAGCTCGACGTGGACCTTGGGATCGTCGAGGAAGACAGAATAATAGCCGGGTTCGGCGTGCTCGCGGTCGTGCGAAAAGCGGGAGCGATAACCGGCATCGGGGTTGTTGCGGTCGCCGGGAACGATCTTTACCGGGCCGGTGCCGACCATGACGAGAAAGTCGAGCAGGTCGCCCGCGCCGGTGCCGCTCAGGTGGGTGTGGCTGAAGCCCATGATGGAGGTGTCGGAGACGTGGTAACCCGAGCACCAGTCCCAGCCGTCGTTGTAGGTGTCCGGGCTGAGCTGCACGGCCGCAAACGGCAGGCTGGCGCCGGGAAAACAGTGGCCGTGGCCGCCGGTGCCGATGCGCGGGTCGACAAAGCGCAGGACATCGGCGGAGGCGTGGCTCTCCGCAGGGGCTTCGGCGAGAAGACGGAACGGAAGCGCCGCGGAGGCGTAAAGGGCTCCAGCGGACTGGACGAACTGACGGCGTGTGATCAAGATGAGCTCCGGCAAAGACTTCCGTAGTGTGACGGACGGGAGCCTGCCTCGGCAAGCTGTTGCCGTCTGTGGGGGCAGCTATTCGGCCAGCACGGCCTTGCTGAGGTTGCGGGGATGGTCCACATCGATGCCGTTGTGGACGGCCATGTGGTAGGCGAACATCTGCAGCGGGATGACCTCGCCGATAGCGAGCAGGGCTTCGGAGGCCGGCGCGATGCCGACGGCGAAGTCGGCGATGGCCGCCGCTTCGGTGTCGCCGGTATTGGTCAGGGCGAGCAGCGTGGCGCCCTGCTGCTTCATGTCGCGCATGAGCTGCAGCACACGTTGGTAGCGCTCCACGGACTCGGGGTTGGCTTGGTCGACCGTGCTGATCATGACCAGCGGGGTGGCGTCGCTGACCAGGGCGTTGGGGCCGTGCTTGAGCTCGCCGCTGGGGTAGCCTTCGGCGTTCAGGTAGGAGGATTCTTTGAGCTTCAGCGCGCCTTCGCGGGCGATGGGGTAGTGCACGCCGCGGCCGAGGAAGAGAAAGCTCTTCTTGTCGCTCCAGGCGTCGGCAACGGCGCGGACCTCGGTCTCCCATCGCTCGAGCTGGCCTGCAATCTGCTGCGGCAGCGTTTGCAGCTCTTCCAGCAGGGACTTCAGCGTGTCGGGGGAGAGTTCGCCGCGCTGCTCGCCGGCGAGCAGGGAGAGCAGGTAAAGATTGAGGAGCTGGGCGGTGAAGCTTTTGGTCGCCGGGATGGCGAGTTCACGGCCGGCCGCGGTCGGAAAGGAGACGCCTGCCTCGCGCGCCATGCTGCTCGCCGGCACGTTGGTGATGGCCAGCGTGGGATGGCTGGCCGCATTGGCCTTGCGCAGCGCGGCCAGGGTGTCCGCGGTTTCGCCGCTTTGGGAGACGACCATGACGGCGGCGTCCTTTAGCGCGCGCTCGGAGCGGTAGATGCACTCGCTGGCGTATTCCACGTCGACGGCGATGCCGCTGTGGTCCTCGATGAGCAGCTCGGCCACCTGCCCGGCGTGGCGACTGGAGCCGCTGGCGGCAATCACGATGCCCCGGCCGCTGCGGCGCAGCCAGTCCCGCGCCGGCGCGCAGGTGTCGACCTGAAAGTGGTCGTCGGTGACAAACTGCGCCAGCGTTTCGGCCAGGGTTTTGGGTTGCTCGAAGATCTCGCGACGCATCGCGTGGTTGAAGCCCTGGGTGTTCTGCGCAGCAATCATCGTGCCTCCAGCAAATGTTGTACACGCAGCTTGTTGCTGCGAGGGTGAACGTGCCGCAAGCAGCGGGCTATAGCACAACAGCGGGGACGGGTTCCGGCTCCGCGGCGATGCCGGCTTTGTGCCCGCTCAGAGCGAAAAAGAGGATGTACAGATAGCAGAGCAGCACCACGAAGAAGCTCTTCTGGTAGCCGTAGTGGTCGGCCAGGAAGCCCTGAATCTCCGGGATCACGGCGCCGCCGACGACCATGGTCACCAGCACGCCGGAGGCCTGGCTGGTGTAGCGGCCCAGGCCTTCCAGCGACATGGGAAAGATGCATGGCCACATGACGGAGTTGAACAGCCCACAGGACACCAGCGCCCACAACGCGACGGAACCATGCGCAAAGATGGCCGTGGAGATGAACACCACCGCCATCACCGAGACAAACGCGAGCGCCCGCGCCTGGCGGACGCGCTGCAGCACCACAAAGCCGATGAAGCGCGCGATCATGGCGCCGCCCCAGTAGAGCGAAACGTATTTGGCGGCCTGCTGGTGCGTCATGCCGCCCATGGCGGGCTGGCCAAGGTAGTTGATCAGCAGGCTGCCGATGGCGACCTCCGCCCCGACGTAGGTGAAGATGCCCAGCGCGCCAAAGCGCAATTGCCGGAACTGCAGAGCCTTGCCGTAGCTGCCTGGCTGCCCGGCGCCGCCGGCGAGCACGCGGGGCAAATGCACCACGCGGGTCAGCAGCGCGAGCAGAAAGGCCAGGCCGGCGAGGATGGCGTAGGGCGTGCGCACGGAGCGGGCGAGCTCCGCCGTGGTGGCGCCGGCGGCCACAAAAATAAAGATGGCGCCGATGCGGGGCGCCAGGGTGCCCGCGACGGAGTTGAAGCCGCCGGCCAGGTTCAGGCGCGAGGCGGCGGTCTCCGGCGAGCCCAGCGCGCCGACATAGGGGTTGACGGCAACCTGCAAGAGCGCCAGACCGCAGCCGACGATAAATAACCCGAGCAGAAAGAGCGGGTAGGTGATGAGGATGGAGGCAGGCACAAACAGAGCAAGGCCCAGCCCCACCGTGCAGAGCGAAAGCACAATCCCGGCCTGGTAGCCGATGCGGCTCACCAGCAAGCCGGAGGGCACCGAGAGCAGGAAGTAGGCGCCAAAGAAGGCGAACTGCACCAGCAGGGCCCGCACGTTGGTGAGGTGGAAGAGGTCTTTGAAGTGCGGCACCAGAACGTCGTTCATGGCCGTGATGAAGCCAATGCCAAAGTACAGCACCAGCATCAACAGCAGGGGCACAAGGTAGGACCGGTTCTGTTCCGCCGCTGAAGTATCCGGCGCCACGGCCTGCGCACCACCCATGTTGGCCATTCGATCTCCTGTTCGATCCGATCTTCCGCCCCGAGCCTTTCCTCTTGCCGCGGTACACGCAGGCGCAAGGCGACCGGGCGGCTGCGATTCCTTGTGGGGGGACAGTGCCGGAAGATTGTTCTGGAAATGGTACTCGCTGCGGTGTGCGTTGGCCGAGATGTCTTTGGGGTGTGCAGCATGGTTACTGACGGAAGCGAGGCGACGGGCGAGTGGCGCAGTAGAATGGGCCGAAACGGCCATGCCCCCCTTTGCAGGACGAGCCCGCGTCGTGGCAGCGGCGTCAGCCATCGCCTGGCTGGCCGCTCCGATCCTGTGCACGCCCTCGCTGATGGGCCAAATATTGCGACCGGAAGCGCCGCAGGTGGTGGAGTCCTCCGCGGGCACCACGGAGGTGGGTGTGCTGCTGGGGGCGGAGTACCGGATCGATGTGCCGCCGGGCTGGAACGGATCGCTGGTGGTCTGGTATCACGGCTACTCCGAGCACGGCGCCAGCTTTCACATCGCCGAACATCTGCCGCCGGATTTGGAAGGCTTCCTTGCCCGCCGGTTTGCGGTGGCCGAGAGCGCGTACTCCGAGCCCGGCTGGGCGCTGCAGCAGGCCTACCCGGAAACCGAAGCGCTGCGCCGCTACTTCGACCGCAAGTATGGGCACCCGAAAGAGACCTTTGCGGCGGGTGCGTCCATGGGCGGGGCCCTGGTCATGGTAACGCTGGAGTTGAATGCGAAGCCCTATGCCGGCGGCCTGGACCTGTGCGGCGCCGTGGGGCCCACGTTCGCCTCGTTTGACCGGCGCTTTGCGCTGCGGGCCGCGTTTGACCACTTCTTCCCGGGCGTGATGGGCCCCCTGGTGCCGGTGCCGGCGGAGTTCGACGACACCCGCGCCGTCCGCGAGCGGATTGTTGCCGCGTTAAGGGCCAACCCCGCCAATGCCACGCTGGTGCGCAACCTGATGGGGCTGCACACCGACCCGCAGGTGGCGCGCGACATCTCCTACTTCACCTTTGTGGTCGGCGATATGCAGCGCCGGGCCCGGGGCAATCCCTTCGACAATCGCAACTGGATTTATTCCGGAGCGGATGCGGCGTCCAGCACAGCGGATGAGGAGCTGAACGCGACGGTGCGGCGCTACACCGCGGCCCCGCGGGCGCGCAGCTATCTGGTGCGGCATTACACCCCGAGCGGGCGCCTGGGCAAGCCCATGCTGGCGCTGCACACGGCGTTCGACCCCTATATCCCGCCCAGCCAGCTGACGCTGTACAACGAGATGGTCGAGGGCGCCGGGCAGGGCGAGCGCCTGGTGCAGCAGTATGTGCCGCGCGACGGCCACTGCGCCATCACCCCCGACGAGATTGGCCGCGCGTTTGACGAGTTGGTGACGTGGACGCATACCGGTGCACGCCCGGCGCCGGGTCTGCTGCGCTGAAGCCGCGGGTTGCCCGGCCGCGATCATTTTTCGGCAACGCCAGCTATAATGAAGCATGGGAACCCCCCGAACGGAAGCTAGCTCCCCCGGCAGACCTCCTGCCGAGCAGGAGGGGTTGTCTGCTGTGCAGAACGACGCTGCGGAGAGCAGCGATTCGGGCATGCGGATGGAGGCGGCGCTGGCGCGGCCGGAGCACCCGGAGCCCCGTCGGACGGGCTTCCCTGGCGCGCTGGACGGCCCAGAAGGAGCATTCTCCCCCGTGTCGCATGCGGCTCCGCACACGGACGAACCGGACCCCGCCGATCCCCTGCACCTCGGCGAGCGCTTCGAGTTTATGCTGGCGACGCTGCGCTCCCATCGTCCCCATGACGACCAGGATCTGGTGCGCGCGGCCTGGGCCTTCACGCAGCAGCAGCATGCGCAGCAGAAGCGCGCCTCCGGCGAGCCCTATATCGTGCACCCGCTGGAGGTGGCGCAGGTGCTGGCCGAGCTGAAGATGGACGCCACCGCCATCGCCGCCGGCCTGCTGCACGATGCCGTGGAAGATACCGACGTGACGGCCGCGGAGATTGGCCGGCGCTTCGGCGAGCAGGTGGCGCACATCGTGGAAGGCGTCACCAAGCTGGACAAGATCAAGTTCGCCAACCGCGAAGACCACCAGGCCGAAAACATCCGCAAGATGCTGCTGGCCATGGTCACCGATGTACGCGTGGTGATCATCAAGCTGGCCGACCGGCTGCACAACATGCGCACGCTGGAACACCTCCGTCCGGAAAAGCAGGCCCGTATCGCCCGGGAAACGCTGGATGTGTATGCCCCGCTGGCGCACCGGCTGGGCATGGGCAAGCTGCGCGGTGAGTTGGAAGACCTGGCCTTTCGCTACGTCGATCCGCTGGCCTACACCAAGCTGACCGATGAGGTGGATTCGCTGCGCGGCGAGGGCGAGGCCTTTCTGGACCGCATCGTGCAGACGCTGCAGTCGAAGCTGCACGATGCCAACGTCCACGCCCGCGTGGAGTCGCGCATCAAGCGGCTGTACTCGATTCAGCAAAAGCTGAATGTCCACCAGATTCCGGTAGCGCAGGTGTATGACCTGTTTGCCGTGCGCGTGATCACGCAGACCGAGCAGGACTGCTACGCCGTGCTGGGTCTGCTGCACGCCACATGGCGGCCGGTGCCGGGGCGGTTTAAGGACTTTATCGCGATGCCGCGGCCGAACCTGTACCAGTCGCTGCACACGACGCTGATTGCCGAGGGGGGCCACCAATTCGAGGTGCAGATTCGCACCGAAGACATGCACCGCGTGGCCGAAGAGGGCATCGCGGCGCACTGGAAGTACAAGGCCTCGGACAACGTGAGCGCCAAGGACGAGCAGCGCCTGGCCTGGGTGCGTCAGTTGATGGAGTGGCAGCGCGAGATGACCGATCCCAACGAGTTCATGTCGACGCTGCGCATCGATCTGTACCCGGAGGAGGTCTACACCTTTACACCCAAGGGCAAGGTGATTGTGCTGCCCAAGGACGCGAGCCCCGTGGACTTCGCCTACGCGATCCACACCGACGTGGGCCATGCAACCACGGGCGCCAAGGTGAACGGGCGCATCGTGCCGCTGCGCTCGCGGCTGCGCAACGGCGACATTGTGGAGATCCAGACGCAGACGGGCCATGCGCCCTCGCGCGACTGGCTCAGCTTCGTCAAAAGCTCGCGGGCACGCAACAAGATCAAGCACTGGCTGAACGAAAACCAGCGCGCGCGCGCCATCGAGATCGGCAAAAAGCTGCTGGAACGCGAGGCGCGGAAGTTCAAGCTGGGCCTGAGCAAGTTCACTACGGCAGACTATAACCGCATCGCGGGCGAGTACGGCCTGGGGGCAGAAGAAGACCTGCTGGCCGGCATCGGCTTTGGCAAATATTCCACGCGGCAGGTGCTGAACAAGCTCGAGCCCGGGACCACCAACGGCGGTGTGGCCGAGACGCCGGAGACCGAGTCCAGCCCCGTCACGCAGGCGCTCTCGCACATGAGCGATGCGGTGAAGCGAGTCTTCTTTGGCAAGGGCTCGGAGAGCCTGCAGGTAGAGGGCCAGAACGATTTGCTGGTGTACCGCGCGCGCTGTTGCAACCCGATCAAGGGCGAAGAGATCATCGGCTACGTTACGCGCGGCAAGGGCGTGGCCGTGCACGCGCGCACATGCCCCAACGTGCAGAATCTGCTCTACGAAGCCGACCGGCGCATTGAGGTGGAGTGGTCCCAGGGTGCTGTTCCCGCTGCCGCCGGCGCAGCGCAGGGCCCCAAGCCCACCACCTATCCCGTGAAGCTGACCGTGCTGGTGGACGATCGCGCGGGGCTGCTGAAGGAGTTTGCGGCCATCATCTCCGAAGACGGCACCAACATCCGCAGCGTGGACACGCGGCCGACCGAAAACGGCGACCTCCATGTGGACTTCGTGATTGAAACCGTGGACGTGCGGCACCTGACGCGACTGCAGCAGAACCTGCGCAAGGTGCCCGGCGTGCGCGACGTGCACCGGGTCCAGAAGGTTTAGCTCGCGAGCACCTGACGAAGTATGTATGTTTGCGGCTAACATAATGTTTGCCCATTGCTGGTTGCGATTTCAAGGGCAAGGATGATGCATGCTGGTGAAGCGTCTGTTCTCTCGGGTGGCCTTTGCCGCCTGCGTTCCCTTCGCAATCGGTTCCCTCACGTGCACGATGAGGGCGCAGAGCTTTCAGCACATGCAGCGGCCCAGCGATCTGTCGCCGGCGGAGGTGTCCACGCTGGAACATCTCCATGAGCTGTCGTCGCTGCCGGATGGCCCTTGGCGGGTGCATGAGGGCGATCTGGCCCATGGTGAGGCGCCCACGCTCGATGACAGCAGCTGGCAGACGGCGAACGGCGACCCCCGCAAGCCCGCCGTTGAGGGCAAGGGGGCCGTGTGGTTTCGGCGCGAGATCGTCATTCCGCGCACGCTGCACGGCTACAACCTGGCCGGCACGGATGTGAGCTTTCAGTTCAACGCCGATGCCAACGGGCCGATGCCGGAGATCATCTACTTTGACGGTCGGCGTGTGGCGCTGGGCGACGATCTGGAAGAGATTCCGCTGTTTCAGCACGTGAAACCGGGCGACAAGGTGCTGGTCGCGGTGAAGCTGTTGCCCACGGTGGACGACAAGCGCTTTCGCGGCGCGGCGATGAAGGTCAGCTTCACGGCGTCGCGGCCCAATCCGCAGGATCTGGAAAAGGAATTGATCTCGGCGGCCTACCTTGTGCCGTCGCTGGCGCCCGGCGATGCGGTCAGGGCAGCAACGCTGCAGCAGGCGATGAGTGCGGTAAACCTCCATGCGCTTGAGGCAGCTAATCAGGCGAGCTTTGATGCTTCGCTGCGCGCCGCGCAGGCCAAGCTGGAACTGCTGCGGCCCCTGCTGCAGACCGCCAACTACAACCTCACCGGCAACTCGCATATCGACGCGGCGTGGCTGTGGCCGCGGACCGAGACGGTCGACGTGGTGAAGCGCACCTTTGGCAGCGCGGTGCAGCTGATGAGCGAATATCCGCATTACACCTTTTCGCAGTCTGCGGCGCTGTACAGCGAGTGGATGGCCGACAAGTATCCGCAGCTGAATGAGCAGATCGCTCAACGCGTGAAGGAAGGTCGATGGGAGATCGTGGGCGGCATGTGGGTGGAGCCCGACCTGAACCTGCCCGGCGGCGAAAGTCAGATTCGGCAGCTGCTGGTGGGCCAGGCATCGTTCCAGAAGCTGTACGGCGTCACGGCGAAGATTGGTTGGAACCCGGACAGCTTTGGCTACAACTGGCAGCTGCCGCAGATCTATAAACGCAGCGGGCTGGACTACTTCGTGACGCAGAAGATGCACTGGAATGATACCAACCAGCTGCCGCTGAAGCTGTTCTGGTGGGAGTCGCCGGATGGCAGCAAGGTGCTCACCTACTTCCCGGATGACTACGCCTATACCAACCTTGACCCGGTGCGGTTGAGCGCCAGCCTGGCCAAGGCGCGGACGCGCGCGCCAGGCATGACCAACATGATGGACCTTTTCGGCGTGGGCGATCATGGCGGCGGCCCGACGCGCACCATGCTCGACGAGGGCCTGCACTGGATGGAGCCGGGCAAGGTTGTCCCCAGGGAAGAGTTCAACACCGCGCTGCCCTACTTCCAGAGCGTGCAGGCACAGCTGAATCCGGAGTCGCCAACGTGGAACTATACGACGCTGGCACAGGACGAAGCGCATCTGCCCACGCCGGCACCGGGGCAGATCAGCGTGCCCACGTGGAAAGATGAGCTTTACCTCGAATATCACCGCGGGGTGTACACCACCCAGGCTGCGCACAAGCGCAACATGCGGGAGAGTGAAACGTGGATGCTCAATGCAGAGAAGACCGCATCGCTTGCCTCGCTGGACGGCATGAGCTACCCGGCCGATGAGCTGAATGAGGCTTGGAAGAAGGTGCTGTTCAATCAGTTTCACGATCTCGCGGCGGGCTCCGGCATCGCCACCATCTACCGCGACGCGCAGAAGGACTACGACCAGGTGAAGTGGGCCACCGACCAGGTGAACCAGGCCGCACTGAAGGCCCTTGCCGCGCGCGTGGACACCCGCGGCAAGGGCGATGTGCCCATTTTTGTGTGGAACCCGCTGGCCATGAAGCGCGGGGGCCGCGTGGAGGTTTCCGTGCAGATGCCCAAGGCGATGGACGAGGTTTCCGTCATCGACAGCAAGGGGCATACGGTGCCCTCGCAGGTGCTCTCAAATGACTCGGCGACGCACACTTTTCATCTGCTGATCCAACCGGAAGCTGTGCCCTCCCTGGGCTACACCGTGCTGCATGCCGTGGGTGGTCACAGGGACTTCAGCAGCGACCTGAAGGCAAGCAACCTGACCATGCAAAACGACCTGTTGCGGGTGGTGCTGGATCCCAACACAGGCTGCATCACGTCACTGTATGACAAGCGCGGCGGCTTTGAAACGCTTGCCCCGAACAGCTGCGGTAACGAGCTCCAGGCCTACCACGACACGCCCAAGCAGTACGACGCGTGGAACGTGGACCCGGGCACCTTTGACGTGCCGCCAATGCTGATCCATCAGGTGGACTCGATTCAGCTGATCGAGAGCGGAGCCCTGCGTTCCGTGGTGCGCATCAAGCGCACGTGGGGGCACTCGAGCTTCACGCAGGACGTCATCCTGTATCGTGGCGCCGATGAGGTTGTGGTGAATAACGACATTGGCTGGCACGAGACGCATGTGTTGTTGAAGGCTGCATTTCCGCTGGCGGCCACCGCGGCAAAGGCCACCTTTGAGATTCCCTATGGCAGCATCGAGCGCCCTACGACACGGAACAACAGCTTTGAAAAGGCGCAGTTCGAGGTGCCCGCGATGCGCTGGGCGGATGAGGGCGATGGACAGCACGGCTTCTCACTGATCAACGACTCGAAATACGGCTACGACGCGGTGGGCAATCTGTTGCGGCTCACGCTGCTGCGCTCGCCCACTTGGCCCGACCCCGATGCGGACCGCGGCGAGCAGCGTTTCAGCTACGCGCTTTATCCGCACATGGGCACATGGAAAAACGCCGACACCGTGGCGCACGGGTGGGCCTTCAACGACGGCCTGCAGGCCATGCAGGTGGAGGAACACGAAGGCACACTGCCCGCCGAGCACAGCTTTGCCAGTGCCAGTGGCGAGCACGTGGTGATGACCACCCTGAAGCGCGCTGAAGACGGCCGCGGTTTGATTGCAAGGCTGTACGAGTGGGCGGGTGAGGGCGGCAATGTCACTCTGCAGGTTCCGGAGGGCGCGAAGTCAGCCGAGGTGGTGAACATGATGGAGCAGCCCACCCATCAGGCGCTGACCGTGAGCGGCCATGAGGTCACGGTGCCGGTAACGCCGTACATGATTCAGAGTGTGCGACTGGTGTACTGAAAAACGGCTGCGAAGAGGAAAGGCGCCCTCACAGGCGCCTTTCATTCTTGGTCTAGCTTTGCGTCGACTCAGGCCTTAGCTCAGCGGCGGAATGTTGATCTTTTGCCCGACCTGGATGTGGTTGGGGTCGGAAATGCCGTTGTGCTGGGCGATGGTTTCGTACTTGTTCGCGCTGCCGTAGAACTTTTCCGCAATCTTGCTCAGGTTATCGCCGGCCTGGATGGTGTACGGCTGGTCGTCGCCGCCGGTGACGGTGAGGCGGGGTTCGAAGTCCGGGTAGTTTGGGTCGACCTTCTTGGTCGCATCCCAGACGCGGTTCAGGATCACCTTGGAGGGCACATCTGCCTTGAGGATGAGCTTGTCGCCTTCCATGAAGATCCCGTCAAACTTCGCGCCCAAATCGCTGAAGTCCGCAATAACCTGTCCCACGGGTGCGTATTTCTGCTGCAGTGCTGCCTGATCTGCCACGTGCTTGCCTCCGCGCCCAAAGGTGAGCGCCCCCATGTGAGATGCGTCGCCGCGGTTACAGTGCGGCTTCCAGCACACCCAATTGCCGGGCCGTGGAGGCGAGGGTTTCGAGCGCCGTATCGATCTGGTCGCGGCTGTGCTCGCTGGTCATGATGCAGCGGATGCGCGCCTTGCCCTCCGGCACCGTGGGAAAGGCGATGCCGGTGGCCATCACACCGCGCTCAAACAGGGCACGGCTGAAGTCCATGGCCTTGCGCCCGTCGCCGACAAGGATGGGCGTGATGGGCGTTTCCGTGGCGGGCGTGGTGACCCCGCCGAGATTGAAGCCCGCGGACCGAAGCTGCTGTTGGAAGTACCGGGTGTTGTCCCAGAGCCGCTCGATGCGCTCCGGTTCATTCTGCAGGATGTCAAAGGCCGCGATGCAGCTGGCCGCCACGGACGGCGGATGCGAGGTGGAGAACAGAAATGGCCGTGCGCGGTGGTAGAGAAAATCGATCAGGTCGCGGCTGCCGCACACATAACCGCCCAGCGCGCCGATGGCCTTGCTCAGCGTGCCCACCTGGATGTCCACACGATCGGTGCAGCCGAAGTGGTCCACACTGCCGCGGCCGTTGCGCCCGAGCACGCCGGAGGCATGGGCGTCGTCGACCATCATGATGGCGCCGTAGCGGTCGCAAAGATCGGCCAGCTTTCCGACCGGGCCGATGTCGCCGTCCATGGAGAAAACGCCGTCGGTGATGACGAGCTTCTGGCCGGGCTCACCGGCGACCTCCTGCAGCAGCTGCTCGCAGTGGTCCACATCCTTGTGGCGAAAGACCTTGATCTTGGCCCGCGAAAGCCGTGCGCCGTCGATGATGGAGGCGTGATTGAGCTCGTCGGAGAGGATGAAGTCCTCCTTGCCGAGCACGGAGGACACGGTTCCGGCGTTGGCGGTGAAGCCGGACTGGAAGACGACACAGGCCTCCACGCCCTTGAACGCGGCGATCTTTTCTTCAAGCTCCATGTGGATGCGCATGGTGCCGGCGATGGTGCGCACGGCGCCGGAACCGACACCGAAGTCCGCGATGGCCCTGGTCGCCGCTTCGCGCAGCTTGGGGTGGTTGCAGAGGCCGAGGTAGTTGTTGCTAGCGAGATTGATGACCTCGCGGCCGTCGTAGTGGCAGAGCGGTCCCTGCTCGTCATCGAGCACCCGCAGGTGGAAGTAGGTTCCCTTCTCGCGCAGGCCGTCCAGAACGGCGGAAAGGTGCGCGAGTTGGGGACGCTTGGAGGGGGCGGGGGCGGGCGACGGGGCAAGCGGGGAGGAACTCATGGCTTCTCGATTTTACGCGGGCGTAAGATGAATCCACTCGGGGGAGCTTCTATGGCGCACACTCAAATGAGCATTTCGCTTTCGGACGAGCTTGCAGGGATGGTTCGCAGCAAGGTGGCAAGTGGAGAGTATGCAAGCGAGAGTGAGGTGATCGCGGATGGTCTGAGTCGTTTGCTCGGGCGCGAAGAGGAGCTGGAGTTCTGGCTTTCGCATGAAGCGGGTCCCGCCTTCGATGCCTTGAGAGCCGATCCGAGCAGGGCTCTCTCCGCTGGGGATGTTCGCGCATCGCTTGCTGGGGACTTAGAAATAACGCGGCGCGAATGATCGATGCAGTCGTTTTTGCTCCGGAGGCGCAAGAACAGATTCGGCAGCTTTTCCGGTATATCGCCCGCACAGCATCTCCTACGATTGCTGCTCGTTACACGGAAGCCGTGGTCGCTTCTTGTGAGAGCCTTCGGAGGTTCCCACTTCCGAGGGACGCAGCGTGACGACATCAGGGAAGGACTTCGTGTGACGCACCACCGGAGTCGTACAGTGATCGCGTTTGCGGTGCGGCCGGATAGGATCGAGATTGTTGGAGTGTTCCATGGCGGACGGGATTACGATTGCAGGTTGCGCTCAAGCCAGGAGTGACACCCGGACGCCGGTTGAGCAGGATGAGACTGCCATCTTCATCAAAACGGTCTTGAGATCAAGGAACATCGATCAATGTATGCCGCGTTTCCGCAACTTGGTCCGAAACAGCAAAAAAGGCATCATGCCGCGGTCGCAACAGAGCTCACCCTGGTCTTTAGCGCGCATCTTGCCTCGAGCATGCCTTGCCATGCTGCTGACGTGTGCAGCAATAGGACGCGCAGCGCAGACCGCAGCACCGCCAGCCGAAGCTCAGCAAACCCCGACCATTACGGCTCGGGCGTCGCTGGTGCTGGTGCCGGCGCTGGTAAAGACGCGCGGCGGTGAGCTGGTCTTTTCTCTCCAGGCGGAGGACTTCGCGCTTACCGACGACGGCGTTCCGCAGCGGTTGCGGCTGGAAACGGATACGGACGCTCAGCCGCTCTCGCTGGTGGTGCTGGTGCAGACGGGCGGAGCCGGTGCGGCTCATCTGGACGACTACCGCGGGTTGGGGGCGACGCTGGATGCGGTCGTTGGCGGGGTGCGTCACAGGGTCGCGCTGGTCAGCGTGGACGGTGCGCCCCACCTTGAACAGGCCTTTACCACCGACACGGGCAGGGTCGCCAGCGAACTGAATGAGCTGGAGCCCGGGGATCAGCATGCAGCGCTGCTGGATGGGCTGCGCTTCGCCACGGACCTGCTGCGCAAGGAACCGCCGCTTTATCGGCGCGCCATCCTGACGTTCACCGAAACCGTCGACGGCGGCAGCGAAGCCACTCTGGAGGAGGTTCTGCGCGCTGTGGACGACACCAACACTGCGATCTACAGCTTTGCTTTTTCCAGCAGCAAGGCGGCGATCAAGCACGAGGCGGCCAAGTTGCCAGTGCCTAACCATCAGACAACATACTCCTCCACGCCGTATGCGGCGGGCGGGTGCATGAGCCGCGAACCCGGGGCGGACCCGGATGCGCACGGCAGCCGCAGGCTGCAGGCCTTGGACTGCGCGGAAGATCTGCTGCCGCCGCTGCGCGTTGCCAGGCTGGCCTTCATCGCTGCCCGGGAAAGCATGCAACGCAACGTGCCGGAAACCGTGGCCCGGCTGACCGGCGGCGAATACTTCGCCTTCAAGGATGCCCGATCGCTGGCGCGCGGCCTGGTGACGATCGCCAACGACGTGCCTAACCGCTATGTGCTGACCTTTGTGCCGACCGCGCCACACCCTGGTCTGCACACGCTGGGTTTGCAGCTGCGGAACCGGCCCGGTCTGGAGCTCGAAGCGCGCAGGGCGTACTGGGTGGATGAGCCGGTTGCTGGGAAGTGAGGCGAAAGCGTTCACGCGATGGTCGCAGTGGTTTACGCCATGGTCGCGGAGGGTACGGAGGCGTTCCGTCATGCTACAGCGGAAGTCTCGTAGTTATACCCGGCGCCTATAGGACGGGCTTTCAGCCCTGCGGATGCTCTGGCCCTCACCCAGGCCTTCGGCCTAGGCTGGTATAGAGCGCGCCCTTGGCGCTGGGTACAGCAGCTGTGATCTTGCCAGATGAGGTATGCAAGCCTTTTGTCACAGCCGTTGGGGGACATAGACATTCCGCGATGCCGCTGGCACCTTTGCGCCCTCCGCGTGAACCATTGCGCCCTTTGCGTGAGCGCGTTTGCCTGGCTAGCGGCGCACCTGGAGCAGGATTTTGCTGGCCTCGCCGGATTCGAGCAGGTGCATGGCCTTGTCGAACTGGTCCAGCGGCAGGCGGTGGGTGATGACCGGGGACAGATCGATGTGGCCGTCGCGCAGGAGTGCCTCGGCCTGCAGCCAGGTCTCGTACATTTTGCGGCCGTTGATGCCGTGCACGGTGGCGCCCTTGAAGATGACCGCGTCGGCGAGGTCGAGTTCCACGGGCCTGGAGGGCAGCCCCAGCAGCGAGGCGCGGCCGCCGTTGCGGAGCAGGCGAAAGCCCTGCCGGATGGCCGAGGGGTGGCCGGACATCTCCAGCAGCACATCCACGCCGTTGCCCCAGGTGGCCTCCTTGATGAGGACCTCCGTGGCGGCGTCATTGGGATCGAGCAGATCGTCAGCGCCCATGCGCGCGGCCAGTTCGCGGCGATGCGCATTGGGCTCGACGGCGAAAACGCGCGTGGCGCCGCAGGCCTTGGCCACCGCAATGGAGAACAGCCCGATGGGACCGCAGCCGGTGACCAGCACGGTTTGCGCGGCGATGGGACCGGAAAGGACCGTGTGCACGGCATTGCCAAATGGATCGAAGAGCGAGCCCCACTCGCGGGGGATGCGCGGGTCGAGCTTCCACACATTGCTTGCCGGGATACGCACATAGTCGGCAAAGGCGCCATCGGCGTCCACGCCCAGGATTTTTACGAACTGACAAACATGGGCCTGCCCCGTGCGGCATTGCAGACAATGCCCACACGCGACGTGCATCTCGGCGGAGACAAAGTCTCCCGGGTGGACGTTGGTCACGCGGCTGCCCGTGGCGGCGACCGTGCCCGAAAACTCATGGCCGGGAATGTAGGGCGGGCGAATGCGCCGCTGCGCCCATTGGTCCCACTGGTAAATATGGAGGTCCGTGCCGCAAACAGAGGCCGTTTCCACAGCGATCAGGACGTCGTCGGGGCCGATCTCCGGCACGGCGACCTCGCGCATCTGCATCCCGGGTGCGGCCGCCACCTTCATCAGCGCGTGCATGGTTTTGGGGATGGCCTGAGTCGTGGGAAGCGGCGTGACGGCGGCAGCGGACATGGTGCGCGAACTCCTTCGTTGGCCCAAAGCGGCGCAAACGGTTCATTTTAGCTCGGTGGCGATTCCCGCTTTGCAGTGTGAGCGGAGGACGTGTTTTGGACGCGGCCTCATCCCCGGCCCCGGAGCCGGCTGAGCTGGCGCCGGTCCTTGCCACTGGGCTTGAGGGCGGGCAGGCGCTCAAAGCTGAACATCGTTTTGCGCTCTTCCTGAGCCTTGGCCCGGGCGGCGACGCTTTCATCGGACTCAAAGAACAGCAGCTGCGCTTCCGAGGCGGGACCGCGCGTTTCGCTGAGCCTGAGCACCTGGATGGTGTGCAGACCGCTGTCGGTGGTGATCTCCAGGTGATCGCCCTCGCGGACCTCCCGCGCCGGCTTGGCCAGCTGCCCATTGGAGCGGACGCGCCCGAGGTCGCAGGCCTTGACGGCGATGGCGCGCGTCTTGAAGAACCGCGCCGCCCACAGCCACTTGTCGATGCGTACCCCGTTCATTGCTCTTCCAAGTCCTCCTCAGGCGCCGGCCTGGGGATGTGATGCGCGAGCACCTGCCGGAGCACCTCGCTTTGCAGCGCGGGGTCGTCGCCAAAGCCGGCCAGCCAGTGCAGGCCGGGGTCTTTGCGAAACCAGGTCAGCTGGCGCTTGGCGTAGTTGCGGTGCCCCTGCTGCGTTTGGGCGATGGCCTCTGTGAGGGCCAAATCGCCCTGCAGGACGGCCAGGGCCTGCGCGTAGCCAAGCGAAACCAGAGCACGCGCGTCCGCGCCGAAGCGGTCGCGAAGCGCCGCGGTCTCCTCCAGCAGACCATGCCCAAACATGGCGGCGGCCCGTTGGTTGATGCGCGCATACAGGGCTCCCCTGGTCGGGTTGAGCACAAACTGCTGGACCCGGAAGCCCTGCAGAGCGTCGCTGCCCATGTACCACTGTTCGGTCTGCGGCTTGCCCGCCAACAGGCAGACCTCCAGGCTGCGGATCAGCTTGGGCAGGTCGTGCGGATGGATCAGCGCGGCAGCCTGCGGATCCCATCGCCCCAGCAGCCGGTGCAGAGAGCCCGTCCCATGTCGCTGCGCAAAGCGCCGCAAGCGCTCCCGCAGCCGCTCATCCCGCAGCGGCGACGGAGCCAGGCCGTCCAGGGTGGCGCGCAGGTAGAGCCCCGTGCCCCCGGCGAGAATGGGCACCCGGCCACGCCCGGCGATCTCCGCCATGGCGCGACGGGCCTCCCGAGCGTAGTCCCCGGCTGTGGTGGGCTGGTTCGGGTTCAGCAGATCGAGGCCATGGTGCGGAACGCGGGCGCGCTCCGCCACCGACGGCTTGGCCGATCCGATGTCCAGACCCCGGTAGACCGCCACGGAGTCGCAGGAGATGATCTCGCCACCGAGCCGCTCCGCCAGAAACAGAGCCAATGCAGATTTGCCGCTGCCGGTCGGGCCCGCGATCACCAGGGCAAAGTGCTCGCCGCCGCTTCCCTGCCCGGCAATCACTTGAGGAGCACGGCCTTCAGGGTCACCACTGGCGCCACCAACCGGCGGGAAAGGCCCGGTCGGAGCCCGCGCGCAGCAGGCTCAGGATCAGGGCGGCGAGTGCCAGCAAAATCAGCCCGCGCAGCACACTGCGATGCTCCAGTCTGCGCCGATCGCGCAGATAGCCGGCGTGTTCCGCGTCGCGCTGCAGCGCAGTGGGGGAGAGCGCAGGAGGCCGGGGCGGTTCCGCCCGCTGCGCTTTGCGCTCGGAGGAGCGCGGCTGTTCCGCTTGGGACACGGGCCGGCTCACTCGGTCTCCTGATTCACCAGGTAATGGATACGCAGTTCGAGGTTGGGTCCATGGAACTGCGACGGCAGCGCCGGGAACTGCCCCACCCCGGTGATGGAGCCCCACGCGGCCCGGTTCAGGGCATCATCATGGGTGGAGCCGTCCAGGTGCATGGCGCCGATGGTTCCGTCCGGAAGAATCGTGAAGCGAATCATCGTCACACCGGACTTGCGCAGCGGTGGGCGCGCTTCCTCGGGAATCAGCGGAATCCATTGATCATAAATCTCCTGCAAAATGCGCCGGAGATAGGGGTTGAAGTTCACGCCCTGCGTGTCGGAAAGGATTTCGGCTGGTCCCATGCCCAGATTGGTTCCGCCGCGGTTGTGCGAGACAGCGCCTCCACCGCCGCTTCCACGTGTGGCTCCATGAATGGCCTGCTGGATCGAGTCGGAAGCAGATTGGGGTGTGCCGTTGAAGTTGGGCCGGGAGGGTTGGGGACGCGGCGCCTCCGCCACCACAGGGGGCGCGGGCCTGGGCGCCACGGGCTGGGGTGGCGGCGCAGCTGGCAGATTGGGCGGCGCGGTTGAGGGCTGAAGATGAGGGGTCGGCGCGGAAGGCAGCGGCCGTGTCGGCGGCACTCGCGGGGAGGGTTGCGGGGGCACCGTCGGCTGAGCCGGGCGAGGTGCCGGGGGTACCTTGGGGGCCGTCGTCCGCCCATGCTCCACCGGGTGCGGCTCCACCGCAGGTGAAGGCAACGACTTGAGCCTGGGCGCTGTAAGGGTTGTCAGCTCGCGCTGCTGCCGCAGCGTCTCCTGGGGCAGCACCACCCGCGGGGTATGCCACAGATACCTGGGACCGAACAGGGCCGTCAGCGCAATGGCCACCCAGATAAAGACGGAAATGTAGATGGACTCGCGGAAGCGGGCACGGGCACGCTCGTCCTCCATGGTGTCCAGGAGCTGAACGAGCTCGTGCTCCTCCAGATCCCCAAACCGATTTGTGCGAATGCGCAGCGGATGGAGCTTGGCCGTGGCCTGCACAGCCACATGCGGCACAAAGGAGACCGGTGCATCGGGATCCGGGGCGGGGAGCGCCTGGTCGACTGAAGAATCCAGCTCAGGACGTTGCGATTCGCTCGGCTTGTCTTCGGTCGGCGTGGGCGTGGTGGGGGGCATTGCGCTTAGTCTGTGACGAGTGAGCAGGTACGAAGGTTGCGCCTCGCCAGCGCGAGCGCCCACGTTCGGCTTATTCTCGCACCTTTGGGCTTCGGCAACACTGGCCCAAACGGGTATGCTGGCTCCGTGCCCCCAACCTCACTTCAAGACCGCACGGCAGTCGTGCTCACGGCCAGCGACCGCTGCTTCGCGGGCGTGCAGCAGGACCGCTCCGGCCCGGCCCTGCAACGGCTCCTGATCGAGGCAGGGTTTCAGGTTTTGCCTGCGATTGTGTCGTCAGACGACCTGCCCGTATTGACAGAGCATCTGCGGTCCCTGGTTGATGCCGGCGTTGCCCTGATCGTCACCACCGGCGGCACCGGCATGGCGCCCAGGGACAACACCCCGGAGGCGACCCATGCGGTGTGCGATCGACTGGTGCCGGGGCTGGCCGAGCTGCTGCGCCGCGAGGGGGAGCGCGAAACGCCCTTTGCCGTGCTCGGCCGCGGGATCTGCGGCATCGCCGGTCTTTCGCTCATCGTCAATCTGCCGGGCAGCCCCGCGGGTGCAGTGAGCGGTCTGCGCACCCTGCTTCCGCTGCTGCCCCATGCGCTGGACCTGGTCGCCGGAAACACACGTCATGAGGAGCCGGGGGTTAGTGGCGGGGCTTTCTCGCAGAGCGGCAGCGTGAATCCGAACTCAGAGTAGAATCGACCTTTGTGAAGCTTGGTCCCTTGGTGTGGGTGCACAAAATCTCCGTGGGCCTGTTGGCGGTGATGAAGCCGCTGGGCATCTGGGGCGTGGGCGGTCTGGCCCTGATCGATTCGGCGCTGGTGCCAATTCCCGTTTCGATGGACGGGGTGGTCATCGGCTATGTGGCCAACAATCACCAGCGGTTCGTGCTGTATTGCCTGGTGGCCGCCGCTGCGTCGTCCGTGGGATCGCTGGTGCCGTTTTTTGTAGGCCGCGCGGGCGGCGAGCTGGTGCTGCTGAAGCGCATCAATCGGGAACGCTACGAGCGCATCCGGGACCGTTTCGAACGGCAGGAATTTGTTGCGATCCTGATCCCCGCCATGCTGCCGCCTCCCACCCCACTGAAGCTGTTTGAGTTTGCAGCGGGTGTCTTTGAGATGAAGCCGGCGCTGTTCGTGCTGGCGATCTTCTTTGGCAAGCTGACACAGTTCATTGTGTGCTCCCTGCTGACGATCTGGTTCGGCCCGGCGCTGCTGCATTCCCTGCGCAGGGCCATGCATCAGCACGCCGGCTTGGTGATCGGCACGGCTATCCTGGGCGTCCTGATCGTAGTCTTCTTCATGGTGCGGCGCATCTTCGACCGGCGGAAAGGAATTTCCCTGCCAGTCGAAGAAGGCCAGCTCTGAGCGGACTGAAACCTAAAGTAAAGACTGCTGCTGCCCGTCCAGCGCCCGCACGAGGCGGGCCGCGGCCACGGGCAAGCCGAAAAGAACACCTGCCACCAGAGCCGTGGAAACAAGGTCATTGCCATAAAACGGCAGGGCAACGGCGTAGCAGTCAACCAGGCCTGCCCCGGTGTGCGGGTACAGGCTGCCACCCCACCACACGACGAAGTTGCTGAGCAGATAGAAACCCGTGGCGGAGCAGAAAACCGCCGCCGCGACGCGCAGTGCGCTGACCCGCCGCAGCAGGCTGCTGCCGAGCAGACAAACGGCCGCGTACCACACCCAGGTGAGGAGGTAGCCCCGCACGTGGAAGGGGTAGCCGTAAACAAAGCGGGTCAGGTACACGTCGGTGCAGGCCATGAGCGCAACCGCAAATACAGCCTGCCAGCGTGGACGCCGGGAACCGAAAAACAGCAGGCCACCACCGACCGCCGTCACATTCAGGCCGACCCCGCCAAGGGCGTGCGGCACCAAACGGCTGATCGCAGCCAGGAGGAGAACGAAATACGCGAGCATGGAGCTCCTTGAAAGAGAAAAGGCGCTGCGGGAGCGCCCTGTCTGCCCGGACTCGAGCTGACCTCCCTATTGTACGAGAGGTCTAGCGATCAGGGATGCCGTCCATGCCCTGGGCTATCACCTGGCCCTGCCCGGAAAGAATCACCTGGCCGGAAAGCGGCGGAAAACGACCCCGGTTCAGAAGCGGGCTCGAGTTCAGGAAGCGGAGGTCTTCAAAGGTCACCAGGGTCTTATCGGGGGAGAGTTGGCCGGACGTGTCCTGCCGCGCGGTGGTGCTGGAAAGCAGCGGCATGGCGGACCAGTCCAGGTAAACACGCCCCAGTCCTGATCCTTCGGCCGCGCGCAGAGTGGGTGTGATCCGGGGTTTATACAGGATTTGCCCCGTCGCCAGCGCCTGCCGCGAGGTATCCGCGGTTCCCACCTGATACACGGGGCCATAATCCGCAGCGGTGTACCAGGTGAAGGGGCTTAGTGGGTCCGGGCTGGCCCAGACTCGCTCGCTCGCAAGCCAGGAACGCTGCATTGGAGGCGCGGGCGGAACGATGTCGGTGGTCTCTGGAGGAGGGTCGCCGGTGGTCTCGGCAATGTTGCTCGGGGCAGCATTCGGGGCGCGCAGGGTCTGCGCCCACACGAGAGACATGGCTTTCTTATGCTCAACCGCTCGCAAACCCCAGTAGGCGACAACCAAAAACAGCGCCGTTGCAGCCCAGACTGGCCGGGCAAAGCCGGCGCGCCTGCCGGAGATCTCCTGCCCCACAAGTCCGAAGAGGGCCGGAAGGACCAAGCCGGCAACCAGGACGAGGAGCAGCCACGGATCGACGATAAAGACCAGCGACGCCGCATACCAGCGTGGGTTGAAGGGGAAAAAGGGGCGAAGGCCGTAGTTGTTCGTGTAATCGAGCAGCAGGTGGCTGAGCAGCGCCAGCAACAAACAGCCGTACAGTGCCAGCCAGCGCACCGGAGGCGAGGAGGCCCGTGACTTCGCGTCGGGTCGCTTACGGGAACGCCAGAGGTCCCAGAGAAAAAAGCCGGCGAGAAGCATGCCAGCCTCGAAGGGAACCCCGAGGAACGTATGTGTGATACCGCGATGATGAGCAAAGGCGGCGACGGAGCCCTTGACCCGCCAAACCGTGTCGATGTCTGGGAACTCGGCCGCAATCGTCATGGCTGCGGTTGCATAGGCGACGCGCTTGTGAAGGCCGGTTCGAGCCAGGCAGGCGCCGGTCAGAAGGTGAGTTACCGGCTCCATCGTGCGGCCTACATCGCCAGCGAGGGTCGAATACCGGAGCCCAGACTAGCACCGGTTGGCAGGGGCATCTGCACGGCGAACTCCGGCGTATGGATTTGCATGCCTGCGGCCTGGGACCCGTTGGCTGTTTCTGCTTCGTTCGCGGTTGCGGCGGTCAGCATCTCGATTTCGGCGTCAGCGAGCATATTGGGACTGAAACCTGCCACGGCAACGTGACCCGGGGCATCGCCAAGGATCTCCGAGATGCGATTCCAGAAAAAGAAGGGTGAGGTCGTCGGCAGCAGGATCATGCGACGTTTGGGCTCGGGCAGAGCGAAATAGAGTCCCCAAATAAGGAGTGCTGTGGAAAATCCAAACGAACCGAAGACGTAGGGTGCTGAGAAGAGGTTGCGTCCAGACCCTGCCATCGCCCAGGCGGCCTGCACGAGCTCCACCGTGGAAGCGATGCCCAGGCCAAGGCTGACACCAAACAAATGGCTGCGGAAAGTCAAGCCAAGGGGACGCACGGCAAAGCATACGAAGACGAGCAGGCATAGGGTGAGAACGCTGACTCCTTGTTCAAGCTTTCCGAGTGCCTGAAGGAAGGCGTCTACATTCGATGTGACGTTTGGACCAGCGACCAGCGCCAGAGCGACAAGACAAGACACAACGGCAACCCACTTGAAAATAATCTTGCCGACTGCGTGCAGGCCCGCCATGGGACGCATCGCCTCGGCGAAGACCGCGCGTATTACCAAAACTCTGAGTACAAGTTCCAGCAGTGTGACGATCCATGCCTGCCAGAAATAGGTCTCATAGGCCTGGTGAGCGCTGAAGTGAAGCAAGCGACGGTGATAAAGAAAGGTGACAGAAAGAAGTCCGCACACGATCTGTACTGATATCAAAGACGCCAAATGGCCGAAAATCTCGAACTTGCGCCTCATGGCCATGGTTCCGATGACGATGACGCCAAGCGACACTTGAAGTATCAGTGAGATTTCGAGCAGGTTCTTAATACTCAAGGCGGCTTCCTCGCATTCACATCCTAAATGCGAGGTCAGCCGCCCACAAGTACAACTTCGGAGTTACTCGATGCCACCGTTGCATTTGCTTGGCCAGCACATCGGGGTGGGGCAAGTGCCCATGGCGATGACGGCGGGCTTCTCGGAGTGATTGGCTGGGACTTTGGCGAAGAGGGTGGACGCTGAGAAACCGGTGGTGGCGAGGGCGAGTACCGACAGGCGAACAAAAAAGCTCTTCATGTGTAACGTCTCCAAAAGTTGTAGCGTCTGACTCGGAGGTGGACTTCACTTCCGGACAACCTCAAGGTAGGCTATAGTCGAAGCTAAATCCAGTGCTTTCAATGATTTAGTTAGGTATCCCGCGGAAATTGTTACTAAAGTAACCACACCTGAAGCGTGCTGCCTTCGTTACCGCCGACATCTCGCCTTTCCACCGTGCCGTATGCTCAACGACAACATGCTCGGTCCTTCCCCAAGCCCCTCGGACGTGGAACTCCTTGCCCGGATCGGACGCTCTCCGGGAGCAAAAGCCGGCTATAAGCAGCTGATTCGGGAGCTTGGGCTGGGCGGAGGGCGGGAACGGCGACTGCTGCGCGACCAGCTCACAATGCTCACGTCGCAGGGTAGACTCCGCGCCAGTGAAGGTCTGTGGGCCATTCCGCAGCGCGGCGAAGCGGACCCCAAGGCCCCGACTAGTGACAAAAGTACCCAAACTCAGGGCCCTTCCCGTCTCCGAAACAGCCAGGCAACCTTTTCCGCATCGGGTCGTGAACGCTTCGTGACTGGGCGGCTCGATCTACACCGGGACGGGTTTGGATTTGTTCGTCCGGAGGCCCCGCGCTCGGCGGGTTCAGCCGCCCGGGATGCCGGCGATCTCTTTATCCCGCCCAATGCGTTGCATGGCGCCATGCATGGCGATCTGGTGCTGGTGGAGGAGGATGCACCCGATCGCCAGGGACGGCGGTCTGGCCGGATTGCGCGAGTGCTGACGCGCCGTCACCCCACGCTGGTGGGCATTTTTCATTACGCGGGGGGCCGCTCCGGCCGCCGGCGGGCGCCACGGGAGGGCGGCGATCCCCTGCTGCCGCCGCGCGGCAACTATGTGCAGCCCTGGGACGATCGCCTGGGAGGCGCCATTGAAATTCCGGAAGGGGCGGAGATCCTCGCCGACCTCGGGGAAAGCCCGCATCGCACCCTGGACGCCAAGGTGCTCCGCGCAGACCAGAGCTCGCTCCGCTCCGATGGGCATGACACGGAACAGCGGGACCGGTGGCCGCTGGAAGGGCTTGCGGTGGAGGTGGAGCTCACCAGCTTTGCCCAGCCCGGGCGGGCGGCCCAGGGGCGGATCCTCGAAGTGCTGGGGCATCCTGATGCGTTTGGGGTGGATGTGGAGATCATCATCCGCAAGCACGCGATCCCGCACACCTTTCCCGCGCCTGTGCTTGCCGAGGCGGACGAGCGCGCCCGGGAGACCGTCGCTTCCCTCCCCCCGGCAGCGCTGGCCGAGCGGGAGGACTTCCGGACGGTGCCGGTGATCACCATCGATGGCGAAACGGCCCGCGACTTCGACGATGGCGTGTATGTCCGGGTGCTTGAGAACGGTAACACCGAGCTGCAGGTGCATATCGCCGATGTGAGCCACTACGTGCAGGCTGCATCGGCGCTGGACACGGAGGCGCGCGTCCGGGGGACGAGTGTGTATTTTCCGGACAGGGCGGTCCCGATGCTGCCCCACGCGCTTTCAAGCGGCGTCTGTTCCCTGTTGCCGCATGAGGACCGGCTGGTGCTGAGCTGCATCATGGAGATCGACGCCAGGGGCGAGATCGTGGGCTATCGCGTGGGGGAAGGGCTGATGCGCAGCGCGCGGCGCATGACCTACACCAGCGTGCAGCACTGCCTGAACGCCGCGCCGGCAGCCGCCGGGTGGAACGCCCACGCCAGCATCACGCTGCCGGCTGCCGCGGAGGATCAGGTGGAACGCGAGCGGGTGGGGCTGGAGCAGCCGGAAATACCCGCCGCGCTGGACCGGATGCTGGAGCTTGCCTTGCGACTGAATGCCAAGCGGGTGCGGCGCGGGTCCATCGACTTCGACCTGCCGGAGCCGGTGGTGGCGTTTGATCCCGACGGCAACATGCAGGCGATTGTGCGCTCGGAGCGCGGGTGGGCGCATCGGCTGATCGAGGAGTTCATGCTGAGCGCCAATGAGTGCGTGGCCACGTGGCTGACGGCGCAGGGCGCGCCCTCGATCTACCGCATCCATGAGGTGCCGGACCCCAAGCGCATTCTCGACTTCGAGGAGACTGCGGCGGCATTTGGCCAAACGCTGGGCCTGGGGGCGCTGCCGGTGAAGCGGCTGACGATGAAAACCGACCGGCGCGAGGCACAGCGGCGATCGGAACGGGGGCGCGGCGGGCGCGCGGCGCCGGCGCAGGAGCTTCCGGAGCGCGTGCCGGTAACGCCGCAGATGTATCAGCGGCTGGTACGCAGGATTGCGGGCAAGCCGGAAGAGCGCATCCTGTCGTACCTGATGCTGCGGTCGCTGAAGCAGGCCCGGTATGCCGAGCAGAATGAGGGGCATTTTGCGCTGGCGAGCCCGTGCTACACGCACTTCACCTCGCCGATCCGCCGTTACCCGGACCTGATCGTGCACCGGCTGGTGAGGGCCCTGCTGCAAAGCGGCGCCGACCCGCGCGGCGGGGCCATTCTTTCGAGCGACCCGCAGCCCTGGAAGGCGGACCAGGGACGGCTGGCGAGGGCAGCGGCGGGGACGGCGCCGCGCGTTCAGGCTTTCCGCCGCCCGGCCGAAGCGCCTGCACGAGAGGCGCTGGAAGGTGCTGCGGAAGGCAAGCGCCGCAGGAGACCTGCAGGGCGCATCGGGTGGTCGGGCGAGGGTGAGGCCGGGCGATCCAGGGCGCTTGATGAGGAGAGCATTTTCGTAGAGCCTGATCAGGCACTGGAGCGCGGGGAGGGCGTTGTTTCTGCGCAAACCGGCCTACTTTCCGCCCAGGAGCTGGCCGATATCGCGGTGGAAAGCTCGCAGGCCGAGCGGCGCGCCGCGGAGGCGGAACGCGAGCTGATCGAGTGGAAGAAGATGAAGTTCATGGCCGACAAGGTCGGAGACCACTTCCGTGGGCTCATCCTGTCGGTCACCAAGTTCGGCTTTTTTGTGGAGCTGGATGAGCTGTTCATTGATGGCCTGGTGCCGCTCGGGTCGCTGGTGGGCGACTTTTACAGCTACCGCGATGCAGACCGTGCGATCTGCGGTGCGCGCACGGGACACTGCTTCCGTGTCGGCGACCGGGTGGAGGTGATGCTGGACCGCATTGATCGCCAGCAGCGCCGATTGCAGTTTGCCCTGGTGCCCGGGACCGAGCCCAAGGCGGCGTCCGGGACGGGATCGTTGCGCAAGGGCAAAAGCGGTGAGAAGAAGGCGCGGGCGGAGGCCAAGCGGGCGGCCCTGGGCAAGGAAAAGGCGCACAAGCGGAAGCTGCGGAAGCGTTGAAGGTTGGTGTGCGGGCGCGCAGCGGTGAGAACGCAGATTCCCTGCGGGAATGACAACCAAAGAGGACATGGCGAACGCGGATTCCCTGCGGGAATGACAACCAAAACGCAGACTCCCTGCGGAAATGACAGCCAGAAGGGCGAAGTCGCTTTGCTGGCCTGCTGCAGCTCAGGGCGTGTCCTGGGTGGGCATGTCGGGGGGCAGGGGCAGGGTGGGGGAGGGTGGCAGCTTCCAGACTTCCAGCATCTCCTTGAGCCGGTAGTGGCGGGGGTTCAGGAACCAGCCGGTGGTGGGGATGGCGCGGCTCCAGACGAGCTGGCTGCCGGGCTCGGGGGCGTGGTCCACGACGGCGTAGCGGGCGCCCTGCTCGTGGGCCCACCAGACGCGGCGATTGTCCGTGGTGTCGTACAGGAAGGGGATGATGCCGGGCCGGGTGATGCCGCCGAGATCGATGATGGGGTGCTCGGAAAGGAAGGCGGCCTCGCCGATGGAGTAGTGCGCCACGGCGTCATGGGGCGGCAGGGTGCGGAAAAAGGCGGCCAGGGCGGCGTAGTCGCGGTCCACCTGCACCTTGTTGCGGATCAGCGGCCAGGTGGCGAGCAGGCTAATGCCGACGCCGAAGGCCAGGCCGAAGCACAGACCGGCGAGGTAAACCCGCGGCCAGAGCTTGCGCGCAATCGCCAGCAGCGCCACCGTGAGCACCGGCGCGGTCACAAAGATGTACCGGGTCTGCACATAGGTGTGGTTGGCGATGTAGAAGATGCAGGTCAGCAGTGTCCAGACGAACAGCAGCCAGCCGCCGGCGTCCAGCGCGTGGGCCACGGCGCCGAGGCGAATGGAGCCGGGGCGCCGGCGCCCAAAGATCAGCCACAGCAGCAAGGCAGCGACCCCCAGCACCACCAGCGGAAAGCCAAAGGCATAGACCTGGACCAGGTGGCGCAGCACGGAGTCGCCGGGGGCGGCGCGTTTAGCGGCGTTGGTGTTGGGCAGGATGCTGCCAAAGGTGCGGGCAGCATAGACCGCCCAGGCGATCCCCGGGGCCATCACCAGAAAGAAGCCACCCAGAAACAGCCCGAGCTTGCGCTTGAAGCGGACGGGCAGGTTGACCCAGCGCACAAATAGCACCGACCCCAGCAGCAGGGTGAAGAAGATCATCTCCGGCCGCAGCAGCGGCGCGATGCCGGCGCAAAAGCAGCCGAGCAGATAGCGCCTTGGGGTGATGGGATGCTCCTGCGAGCTGCCCGAGATGGCGAGCAAACCCCAGCACACCAGGCCCACCGCGGCCAAAGCCTCCATGCCGGAAAACGCCCAATAGGCGAAGTATGGATTGACCACCAGGACCAGCACCATGGCCGCCGCAAAGACGTGGCTTTGCACGTAGCCCAGGCGCACGACGAGATGCTGCGCGAAGACGTAGGCTCCGGAGAGCGCAAACACTGCGGCAAGGGCCGTGAGTGTCTTCCCCGCTGCCATCCAGCCCGGAATTATGGCATGGGTGAGCGCCAGCAGCCAGACCCACAACGGCGAGGTGTCGCCGTAGACGACGTGGCCGTTGAAGGCAAATCCCTGCCCGCGGCTGAGCGAGCGCGCGAACTCAAGATGAATCCAGGCGTCGTCTTCCCAGTAGTGCAGCGTATGGACAAACCACAGGGCGGCCCAACCGGCGGCGAGCAGAAGCAGCACAAGGGCGAGCGGCGGAAAGCGGCGCGCCTGGGGGCCAAGGGGTTGGGCGGATGCCATGCGTCTCCTGAGGGCAAGAAGGTGAACCCCGGGGCGCGGGTCCGTCCGGCGGCTGGTGCTGCTTCCATGATGCCCTGCGCCCCGCTCCGTTGCCAACGCGGGGAAGCCGGCTGAGGTGGTGCGTGCCAGACAAAGGAAGGGCTGAGGAAGTCCTGGCGATCGATCGCGGTACGGAAGGAAAAAGCAGATTCCCTGCGGGAATGACAACAAGAAAAGCAAGGGCAGGAGCGGATTCCCTGCGGGAATGACAACAATTCTCAATGCTGCAGCTGCGTTGTGGTGGGCTGCTGGCCCAGTTTGGTCCGCAGTGGCCGCGGGGTGTGGCGGCGATGGCGGCGCTCGGTGCCGGGGCTTTGCGCCGGGTCCAGGCGGTACAGGATCAGCAGGTTGCGGTCGGGATCGTCCATGGCCGGAAAGGCCGCCACGCGCACGGGGTGATATTGCGGCGTCAGGGCGTCCATCTTGTCGTCGTCGAGCTCGTTCCAGGCCACATACCAGCCGGGGTGGTATTGCTGGACGCGCTGATCCAGGTCCAGTGTGCCGAAGTCGTCGTCAATGGAGGGCAGGCCGGTCATCAGCGTGATGTCGGAGCCGGAGATGGACAGGATCAGGTGGGAGCGCCGGGGGTTGGCGCGCACGATGCGGGCGATGGCCTGCGCCGCGGCCTCAAAGGTGTACTCGGGGTGTCGCACAAAGTGGAGCTGCAGCAGCGCGTCCGGGATGGCAATGGCCGCGGCCACCGCAAGCAGCACCGCCGCGCGCAGACCGCGGAGCGCCGGTCGCGGCGGATCGTGGATGGCGCGGTGCCGAAACTCCTCAAGGGCCAGCGCGACCACCACCGTAATCGGCACGGCCGGCACCAGGTAATACCGGGGCTGCAGGTTGTTGTGGTAGGCGAGAAAGGCGAAGTAGCCGCCGATCCACAAAAGCAGCGCGGGCACGAGGGGGTTGCGGAAAAAGGCCGGCCGGGTGAAAAGGGCGAGGATCATCGCCACGAAAAAGGCGGGGTAAAGCACCGCCCCCATCCAGTACCCGCCGGCAAAGGTGTTGAACAGCACCGTCGCCAGCGGCTGCAGCTGGAAGCCGGTATAGGCGTTGGCGGAAAACAGATACTGGTAGTCCTCCAGGTAGTGTGGTCGGACAAACAGCAGCAGATAGCCACCCCACAGGAGGATCGCCATGGCTAGCGGCAGCACGGCCATACGCAGGGCCGGTCGCAGCCGGTAGCCGGCGCGGTACCAGACGAGATAGGCGACCGCCGGCAGCAGCGCCACGGCCGTGGTCTTGGTCAGCACCATGGCCGGCAGCAGAAGCCCCATGGCGACCTGCGGCCAAAGCAGGCGCAGGCGGCCCCGCGCGGTCGCTGAGGCCCAGGGCTGGGGGTCGAAGAAGGAGGCGGTCAGCAGGGCAAGGGCCGTCAGTGTGGCCAGCAGCGGCTCCAAAATGGCCATGCGCTCGAAGACATAGAAGAAGGGGCTGACGCAGAAGAAAAAGATTGCCAGCGGCGCGGCCAGGGAGGGGCTGGTCGCGGGGGCGCTCACACGCGGCAGGCGTTCCATCAGCCAAAACAGCGCTGCCAGCATCACGGCGAAGACGCACAGGGTGAGTGCCCTGGCAGCCACCACGCTGACACCGGTAAAGCGAAAGACGGCGGCCTCCACGAGCGGCCAGACAGGGAGCGCGACGGCGGGGTTGAAGTCGCCCTTGAAGTACCAGTGACCGAAGAGGAAGTGGCGTATGGCGGCGTCACCATACCAGCCCTCGTCGGTGTACTTGGACCAGTCCATCCAGGGCGAGTGGTTGGGAAAGTCCGCCTTGAGATGCAAAAAATGCAGCGCGAAAAAGATGACCGCTACAACCAGCAGAGCCGGACGCAGGAACCCTGCCGCGGTGAACCGCGCCGCGCGTGCAGGCGCCCGCTCCGGCGGTGATGGATGACCGGACGCATCGCTGCTGGACATCGTCTGCACCTCCCTATGGTAGCCAAGACGCACGCCCGAGGCGGGGGCAGGCTTTCGCGCTCAAACGAGCCCGGGGATCGCCTCCGCGATGGGTTCGGCCTCGTTCGGACACGCCTGCCTGGCCTCCGCCGGCTCCATCACAAGGAAATGCACGTCGTGGGACCGCACGTTCTCAAAGGGGTAGGCGCCGCAGACAAACCACCCGGCCAGGTTCTGGAAGCTCTGCACCTTGTGCAGAAAGCCGTCGCTGCCGAAGGCGAAGCGCGGATGGAGGGCCATGCAGTGCTCCAGGCGCTGCTGGTAGTTCAGCCGGGCGGCCGCGCGGCCGTTCACCAGCCCGTAAGGGTCGCAGATGTCGCCCTGGGTGAAGTAGCCGACAAAGCCCACGTCCTCCGCGATGCCCGGCACGCCATGCAGCCGGGCCAGCGAGGGTTCCCCCCGAAAGCGGTCCAGCGCCTGCCCGCGGCCGGCAAAGAGGCGGTGAAAGGTGCCGCTTTCCCACGCAAAGGCCGGCACCAGAGCAATCAGCAACAGAATAACCGAGGCATTCAGCAGCCTTTCCGGCAGCCTGGGCCGGTGCGCCGGCAGCAGGTCGGCCAGGCGCAGCAGGTTCCAAAGCAGGGGAAAAAACATTGTCCAGCCAAAGTAGCGAATGCCCTGGATAGCCTGGCCACGTGCAGCCGAGGCCCCCAGAATCGCCGGGAACAGCAGATTGCCAGCCAGGTCTGCCACGTGCAGCCGGTCGAGCAGCAGCAGCGCCAGAAGGCTCAGCAACCACAGAACGAGCAGCCCCATGCCGAACGAGCAGCTGCTGGCCAGTGTCACAGCCGCCATGTGCAGCGTGTCCCGCCAGGCGCCCGCGCCAAAGGCCTTGGCCAGCGCGGTATCGGGAAGCAGCGCATGCATGGTGAGCACGATGAGGCCTGCCCCGGCCGCGCCGCCCAGGGCGGGCAGCGCCGCAGCCCAGAGTCTTTCGCCCGCAAAAGCCCGAGGACCCGCCGACTCCGGCCGGCGTCCGAGCGAAAGCACGGCCATCGCGGACACACACACAGCCAGGCTCAGCAGCTCGACCCGCAGCAGCACGGTAAGGAACCCAAAAACGAAGGCTTCCGCCTGCAGCAGAGTGGGTGCCCTGGGCGCGGCCAGCAGTCGGCGCAGCAGCAACACGCCCCAGAGCGCATCCAGAAACACAAGCGAGGTTTCCATGCCGTCGTCGGTCCAGCGCACCGCCGAGGGCGCGACCAAGACCGCCAGCAGGGCCACCGCGAGGAGCACGGGGAGCCAGGACGGCTCCGGCCGGCGCAGGCTGCGGTAGAGCACCCAGGCCAGCAGCACAAAAAAGGCCACATCCACCACCGACGACACCACCCGCGGCAGCATGGGTGAGGTCCACACGCTGCGCAGGGCCGCCAGCAGAAACACATACAGCAGGCTGGACGTGCCGAAGGAATCATGCACGCCGTCGTAGGTGATGTGGTGCCGATGCAGCAGGTGATCGGCGTAGCGCAGGTGGATCAGCGCGTCATCCAGCGAATACGGCCACGAGATCCAAATCCACACCAGCAGCCAAACCAGCAGCGTCATTGCGGCCCAGGCAAAGCCGCGGCGGCGGGTTCCGGCGGCTGCGGGGGCGTTACTCATACGAGAGCGCGTCGATGGGGTCCTTGCGTGCCGCCTTCAGCGCCGGATATGTGGCTCCGATGAGCGCACCGACCAGGGTGATCAGCGTGGCAATCACCACCCACTCCGGCGTGACCTGGAAGGCCAGCGACGGGAAGCGCGCGTGCAGCGCTG
Organism: Granulicella sp.; assembly: GCA_965218675.1. Taxonomy (GTDB): domain Bacteria; phylum Acidobacteriota; class Terriglobia; order Terriglobales; family Acidobacteriaceae; genus Granulicella. The sequence goes on along the minus strand of CBDCLP010000013.1, from coordinate 241,182 downwards.
CCTTGAGCACAAGCGTGGCGAGGATGCCCAGGATCACGCCGCAAACCGCCAGCAGACCCGTTTCCCGCAGCACCACGGACACAATGGTGCCCTTGCCCGCGCCCATGCTCTTGAGGATGCCGATCTCCCGCGTCCGCTCCATGACGGCGGTGTACATGGATTGAAAGATGACCAGAAAGCCGATCACGGCGGCGATGCCGATGACCACGCGGATGCCGATGTTGAAGGCTGGGATGTGCTCCGGCGTCAGCTGCGAAAGCAGCTCCTGCAGGGTCTGCACGTTCCAGTCGCCCAGGCCCTCGGTGGCCAGGATCTCGCGGCGCACCTCGGCCTCAAAGTGCGGTGGATTCTCGGTGCGCAGGTAGAAAAAGGCCGCCTTGCCCGGGGTCCCGTCGGCGTCGTCCAGCGTGGAAAGCTGCACATAGCGCCGGGCCCCCTTGCCATGCGCGACAATACCGCAGATGCGAAAGTCATGGCCCAGCTGCGGAATCTTGACCACATCGCCGACGTGGCCCTTGCTGTTGGCGGCCTCGATGTCGTCGATCAGGATGTCATAGGGTCCCCGGAAGGGACCGCCGGCGAGAAACTGAAACGGCTTCAGCGCGTTGTAGCTGGCGTAGTCGATGCCCAGCAGGTTCTGCACCGACGAGCCGATCAGGAGCTTGATCCCCACCGGCGCCGCCACCTCCACGTGGGGCAACCCCCGCAGCACGTCGGCCACCTTGACGCTGGCCGACGCGCTGCTGGTGGCCAGGATGCTGCTGCCCTGCGAGGGCCGGGCGATCATGTCATAGCCCGTTCCCTCGGCCTGGTCGCGGCTGCCGTTCAGGATGCCGTACATGATGCCCACAATGGACAGGATCATGATGACCTCAATGGCAACGGCCAGCGCGCTGATGAGCGAACGCAGGGGGCGGTGCACAAGATTGGCAAAGACCAGCTGATTCATACCGTTTCGGGGGCCTCCTTCGGCCCCGCTCCATTCCTGGAGCCGTTGTTGCCTGCGTTACGCCAGGTCCGCCCCGGCAACCTGTCCGGAAGGGAGCGGCAGGTTGGCCCGCCAGATCGGGGTCCGGTCGCGCCCCTTGAGCAGGCGGCCAAACACCGGCGCCACATAACCGGAGATGAAGATCGCGAAGATGGTGCCGATGTTGCCCAGCCACACATAGTTGATCGCGGCACCCAGCAACCCTTCCGGCGCGATGTGGGCAAACAGCAGCATGGGCAGCAGGCCCCAGGGCTGCGCGCGCAGATCGCCACACACGGCATCCGTCACCACAAACAGAAGGAGAAAGATCAGGGGCTGCACCAGCAACACCGAAGTCCAGCCGTCCAGGTGATACGCCTCGGCGGACGGGGTGTAGGAGATGCCGGTGGTCCAGTCGTCATCGGCCAGTTGCCCGAGCTCATGCGCGTAGCGGGTGCCGCCCACGATGACCCCTTCCAGCTTATGCGGGTTGATGATGTGCGGCACCCAGTTCTGGAAGTAAACGAAGATCGGGAGGTAGCCGTAGTAGTGCCCTTCGGCGGTGTAGGCGATCAGTTGGGAATCATTAGGCAGCATCGTGAGCCGGTCCAGAATGCCCTGTGTCGAGCCGTAATACCAGATGTCCAGCCCCGCATAGGCGGACAACCTTCGCGCGTTGACCTCGCGCAGCTTGAGGGGGTGCTCAAGGTAGTTTTCCACAACGGCAAAGCGCGCCGAATAGCTGTCCACCGCCAGCTCTTCCCGGCCAACATTGGCCAGCGGCACCAGGAAGCCCTGGGCAATGAGGGCAAAGCCCAGAATACTCAGAAGGTGCCGGCGCCGCAGCTGAAATCCAGCCCAGGCCATGCCCAGCACCCAGCACACAAACGGGGTGAACATCGCCTGCTTGCTGAAGGACGCCATGCCCAGCGCGGTGGCATACAGCATGGCCGCACCGGTCAGTGCGGAAAGGCTGTGCCGCCCCCCGCTGTTGCGCACCGTGGCGATGGTGCCCAGCAGGATGCCGAGCGGCAGAAAGTAGTTCACCATCGAGATAGCGTGCAGGATGCTGCCGGCCCCGCCGGGAAAAAGCACAAACGCATTGTTGATCAGAAACACCATCACAATGCAGCCCAGGGCCGCCGTGTTCAGGTCCAGCCTGGGCACATGCAGCACACCCGCGACGCCATTGCGGGTGGAGGCGATCTTGCGCGTGAGAAACGCAGCCACCAACAGCGCTCCCACGGTCGCCGTATAGACCGCTATCGTCGTGACCGGCGCCTGCAGGTGGGTGTCCGCGGCCTGCCCCAGCAGCGCTTTATATACCGTGCCGACGCCCCCGGCCAGCATCGAGTAGAAGAAAATGTAAGCCCCCGATGGCCGGCTGAAGCCCCCTGCGATGTTGAACGCCAGCACGCTCAACATGAAGTAGCAGAACACCAGCAGGGCGTACAGCGGAAGCGTGCCTTCCGCCAGCTCAGCCACCAGCAGGACGCCACAAAACAGCAGCGTCTTCGGCACTGAAACATGGGTCGGCAGGTGGATGCGCACGTCAACCCATTGTAACGGGGCGCCCCCGCCCGCGCCCTGACCCGAAACGCGCGCTGCTACAGTGAAAGCCAGATCCGGAGTGAACGTTTATCCATGAGCGCGCAGTTTGCTCAGCCTGCCAGCACCACGCGGCGCGTTCCCGTGCGGAATGCGCGGGCAACCGGCCTGGCCGTCACCCTGGCCGTGCTGGTGGTTGCGGTGCGCCTGGCCCTGGCCCGCAAGCTCACCTTTTGCGGCACACCAGACGCCTGCTACTACCTCGGCATGGCCCAGAACCTCGGGGCGGGACGCGGCTTTCACGCCCGTTTCCTGTACGACCTGCAGCAGAGCAACCCCACCCTGCCCAACACCGGCATCGAGTACTGGCGTCCGGGCATCAGCCTCCTCCTGCTGCTGCTCAAGCCCTTTGGCGGCATCTCGCTGTACGGCAGCGTCGTGCTCACAACGCTGGTGGGCGTGCTGTTTGCGGCCGCGGCCTGGCACATCGCGGTGCGCAGCACGGGCGACCGGCGGCTGGCGCTGGGCAGCTTTGCCCTGTGCCTGCTCTCCCCTTACACCTGGATCGGCTCGGCCACACCCGACTCGAGCCTTTATTACGGCGCCGCCGTGGGCTGGTTTCTGGCCCTGTTCACCGTCAAACGCCAGGGGCTGTGGGCGGACCTGCTGGCACTTGGCTGCGCGGGGCTGGCCTACCTGATCCGCAACGACGCGGCACTCCTTCTCGTGCCGTTGCTGACCGTGCTTTGGGCGCGGCGCGGAACGGACCGCTCGGCAGGCAGCTCCGGCGCCTATGCCCTTGCTATGATCGCAGGCTTCTTTGCCGTTCTGATGCCCATGCACCTGATCTACCGCGAGGTGCTGGGGACGGCCTTCCCGTCCGGCACCGCGCGGGTCTTTTTTCTCGACTCGCTGAGCGACTTCGAGCACTACCGCGATCCGGTCAGCCTCCACTCCCTGCTCGGCCACGGGATCAAGCACCTGATCGTCTTCCGCGTGGCGACGCTTGCCACGGTGCTCTACCGCATCGCCGTGCTGATGATCGGCCTTCCGGCGCTGGTCTTCGTGCCGGGACTGTTACGCAGGGACGCTGGGCCGCAGGTAGGTGCAGCCACCGATCCCCGTCTCCCGGAGATGGCCGGCAACATCAGCTTCGCGCTCGCCATGCTTCTGCTGTACACCCTGGTGTTGCCGGCGATCGGGGGATTTTCCGCGCTGCGTTCCGCGGTGGCGCTCATGCCGCTGGTTAGCGTTGTGTTGATGGTGGCAGTTCTGCGCTCCGCCCGGACGCCGCGCCTCGCGCACTGGCTTATGACCGCGGTGGCCGGTGCCTACGCGGTTTCCGGGATCATGGAAGCCAAACGGGACCTGATCGCGGCGAACACGATCGGCGCCGCGGACCGGGACGAGGCAGCCCTGCTTGCCGGCATGGGCGCCCAGCCGTCCAGCGCGGTCGTCCTCACCGGCGACCCGGTGCAGTTTTCCGTCACCACCGGCTATGCCACCGTGGCCTTGCCCAGTAACGGGCTGGATGCCCTCGTGGCCGCAGCCCGCGACTTTCGCGCGACCCATGTCATTCTGGACAGCGGAAATCTGCCTGCATCGCCCGCGGAGATCAAACGGCGTCTCCATCCCGTGCGGTCCGCCGCCCTGGAACCGGAGCACTTGCTGCTCCTGGAACTGCCCCAAACCGCACCGGCGCCGTAGACGTGGTCACACATGCGCCGTTGCGGCTGCGACGCGCTCCGCGGAAACCGCTTCGGCGGCCAGTTCCCTCCGCTGCCGTTGCGAGCGGGAGAATTTACGAGACCGCTCCTAGCGCTCATGGGCCCCGCTCGTGTAGAAAGCGGGAAAGGAGCTCTGGTGGAGATCGGGGCAGACTCGCGCTTACGCGTCGGACGCGACCTGCGGGAAGAGCGGGAGCGACGCAACGTCACGCTGGAGCAGGTCGCCAAGGCGACCCGCTTTTCCGTGCGCCATCTCCAGTCCCTGGAAGCCGATCTCTTTGACGAACTGCCGAGCGGCGTCCTGCGCAAAGGCCTGATCCGCAGCTACTGCCAGCACCTCGGTCTGGACGAGGAGGTCTGGATGGAGCGTTTTGCCGCCTCCGGCGCCCTGGATCAAAGCGAGCCGGACCTCGCCGCGTTCGCCGAAAATGTGCACCGCGCCCGGCTGGAAGCCATGCCCCAGGTGCGGCGCCGCTGGTGGGGCGTCATCCTCATGGGGTTGGCGCTGCTGGCACTTGCCTATGCGGCATGGCACTTTGTCCTGCAACCGCGCCTGCGGCCGCACCACGGCAACAGCGCCCCACAGAGCGCCGGGCTCGGCGCGACGACGCCCCTGCCGGACCAGGCCACGCAGACGGCAGTGCGGGCAGCGGGAAGGAACCCTGCACCATGACCCGCGATGGCACCCGCTTCTACTACACGGCACAGAACCGCCGTGATGCGGTGGTGAACGCGGCCGGTGTGTTTCGGTTCGGCTTCGATGCCAGTGGCCGGCGCTCCACGCAGTGGGATAACAACTCCGCTTCCGTGAACCAGACGCAGTATTACGCGGCCGGGCAGGCCGTGGCCTTCTGGTCTGCGACCGACGGGAACATTCACTTTGAACACCAGGACTGGCTTGGCACCGATCGCATGCGAACGGACCTGAACGGCAGTGCCTCGACTGTGGCCAGCTTCAGCTCCCTGCCCTTCGGCGAGCCGAACGCAACCGGTGGAGCGGACCTCAACTCAGCCCACTTCACCGGCTTGGACCAGGACGGCTCCTTCAGCGCCTCCAGCCTAGGGCTCCACCACGCCACATTCCGGGAATACAACTCCACACTGGGTCGCTGGATGAGCCCCGATCCGTATAGCGGCAGCTATGATCTCAGCAATCCGCAGAGCCTGAATCGGTACAGCTATGTTCAGAACAACCCACTTGAAAGTATCGATCCTAGTGGAGAGATGAAAGCTTCCTACTGTATCGAATATGATAGTGGTGCATGCCCTAATGGCGGGGGAGGTGGGGGAGGTTACACGGTAGACGAAGGTTATACCTTCGGTTCAGGCTGGGATCCTTTCGGATCCTTTGTGACCATCAATACGCCGGAGGCTGGGACGGCTTATAGCAGCACGGAAAGCTGGGAAAACGCAGTAAGCAACGATCCCCACAACTTGGCTAGCAACGGTACGATCTACAGCGATGGAACGGCCTCGGGAACTTACTCGACAACTTTTTTTGGACTAACCGGTATCGGGTTCGCCAATAATATCCAGCAGCTTTGGATCCACCGGACTCATCCCGTACGCTCCAGCCCCAAATAACGGGATGACTACTGCGCAGACAGCAAAGCAGTATGCAGGTTGTGCCGCTAACGCTGCTGTAGTCGGAGGGGCGGCATTTGTGGGTCTTGGTTCGAACGCTAAACCAAATCCAAACACAGTTGTGCGCACGCTTCGCGGAGGTCTGAGTGTTGCAGAACCTACGCTCATCACAACTGCCGGCCAAGTTGGTGGCCGGGCAGCGGCGGAACTTACTGCGGACGCCATTCCGTTTGTCGGTGAGGTCCTCCGGACTATTCAGACCGGTTATGCACTCTGTAAGGGAGCACAATCATTTGCTGACTGCGTAGGGCACTAATTCTGAGAGGTCATCCCGTGGAGAAGTTGTCTAAGCGAACACTTAGAAAGTGTGCGATCTTTTTAGGATTGTGTGTCATTGCTTTGTACATTATCTCTCAGGAGGTGCGAGGAGCAGAACCGCTGGATAGCATAAGCAAAATGGTTGAGTGGACTGGGATGGTGTTCTTTCCGCTATTCGGACTCAACCTAGATCTCTACCCTGAGCGAGCGGCGAAGGTCGCGGCTGTTGCAATGATAGGAGTGCACATACTCCTCATGGCACTTGTCTATCAAATGATCCCATCTCTGACCTTTATCACTGTGGCCCCGCTCGCAATAATCGAGATATTCTTTCTTGCCATTCCTACTGTTAGAATCCGCAAACGTCTCGACCCTCGTTCATAGACTGGGCGTACCAGCAAGGGCCACTATTCGGAGCGGCTTCTTTATACCCGGCCAAGAAGGAAGCCCGGATGAAATTGTTTGAGATCGCGAACCGCTTGACGGGTATGTCGACGCCGGTCGGTGGGGTGTCGTGGCAGCCAGCGGAGCTGGAGATCGCCGGGGCTCGCCGGGGGGGGGGGGCGCGTTCCTGGAGAACCGGCGGGTGCTGTACTAACCCTTGCCAGACGGAGGCACCCGACCACTGTGTCGGTCGGTGCTCGACATCCGCCATCATCTCAGCGAGGAGCTGGGCAAGCTGGACGGCGGCTCCGAGCTGCCCGCAAGTCTCAGGGCCATGCGAGTGGCCTGCCGGGTTTGCTGGTGGTGTGGTTTCGTCAAGAGTCGGTGGGGGTTTGGGTTTAGAAACCGATGCCGAAGTCGTGCTGCTGTTGCCTGGCAGGCTGCGCGATTTCGGGTGAGGTCATCTCCTTGGCTGCACTGAACTCCTGAGCCGGTGCAGGGGTTCCCGTGTAAAGCGTGAGGTCTGCTTTCGGAGACGCGCCCTGGAAAGCCTGCTGGGTGAGGCCGTCGCCGGTTGCAATCACACGCTCGGCACGAATTCCCTTCAGGCTCTCGACGGCGTAGCCGTAGTCGATGTGCCTGCTGTTCTCGGGTGAGGCTTCGGCGGTTTTGCCGGAATCAAGCACTCGACCTCGCCGATCTCCACCCAGACCAGCGGTGCAAGAATCTCGACGGCCTAATGAAGAGAGACACGGGCTTACTCCGTGGATTGCTGTGCAAAGCGTCGCTCATTTTCAGAGATGTGCATCTATGCCTGTTAGCTGAACAGCTGTCATGCCTGTGGCCGGATTGCGCCCACAACGCCGACAGCGCCGGAACCCGACCTTAGCCCCACCATCTATCTCGATCAGGAGTCAGCACCATGAGCGCCGAAAACGAGCGACAGTACGATATGGCAACCCTCGGGAAAACTGCCCAAAACACCGCGAAAGCGCAACAGGACCATTCGTTCAGTAAGCCGGCCCAACAGAACTTCGCGCTTGTCGCCCTGAATCCGGACAGCGACAAGGCTCCGCCCACAGATCATGGGGTCGTTCCGCCTATCTGGTATTCCTTCGACGTGACGCACCGCCGTGTGCAAGAAGGCGGGTGGACACATCAGGTCACGGAGCGCGAACTGCCGAGTTCCAAGGAGATCGCCGGCGTCAATATGCGGTTGATCGCTGGAGCCTTTCGCGAGCTGCACTGGCATCTGGCGGACGAGTGGGCTTACATGCTCAAGGGCAACGCGCGTGTGACCGTGTACTCTCCCGACGGCACCATCTTCGTCGACGATGTGGCGGAAGGTGATCTATGGATCTTTCCAGCCGGCTACCCGCATTCCATTCAGGGAACCGGTGACGATGGTTGCGAGTTTTTGCTTGTGTTCAATCAGGGCAGCTTCTCAGAAGAGAGCACATTCCTTATCTCGGATTGGCTGATGCACACCCCTCCTGATGTGCTGGAGAAGAACTTTGGCCTGGATGCCGCTACCATCGCGAAGATACCGAAGGGCGACCCGCTCTACATCTTCCCCGGCACGGAACCGGAGCAGACTTTGGAGCAGGACCGGGCTGAGGCCGAGCAGCGGTCAGCAGGCAGGGCCAGGCAGGTGTTCACTTTCAGGCCCGGCTTGATGGAACCGACCTTTTCGACCGCCAAGGGCAGCGTGAAGGTGGTCGACGAAAGCATCTTCGCCGCTTCAAAGAAGATCGCAGCGGCGATCACCACCATCAAGCCAGGGGGGATGCGCGAGTTGCATTGGCATCCCAACGCCAGCGAATGGCAGTTCTGGATCAAGGGCAAAGGTCGCATGACGGTGTTCAACTCGTCCGGCGAGGCCCGCACGATGGATTTCCATCCAAACGACGTGGGTTTCGCTCCCAAGATGTCCGGTCACTACATTGAAAACACGGGAGATGAAGACATCCTCCTGCTTGGCATGTTCGCGACCAATCACTTCGAAGTCGTTTCGCTCAACAAGTGGTTGCGCGCTCTGCCCCAGAGTATCGCCATGGCGCATACCAACTTCACAGCGGAGGATTTGGCAAAAATCCCCTACGAGGGAACGGAGTTCAGGTAGCCGCTGCATGCGGGCAGGGTCGATCCGTTCCTGTCGACCCTGCCGCGCAGGTTATGTCCTGGACCTGTCGGACCGCCCGCATCCTAAAAAGAGCTCTTGCATTCAGCTGCAACCAGCCAGGAGTTTTTCCATGCCTGCAGATACACGAAGCTTGTCAGAAGCCGCTCCGGACCCGAAGGCTACGCCCGAGTACAAGATCGTCGATTCGCTCCCGAGTGCTTCTATTCTTGCCTTCACGGGCGCGTCCCTGGACTCCTTTCTTTATCTCAACCACGGCCACGTCTTTGCCGGGGTGATGACCGGGAACGCTGTGCTGTGTGGAGTTGGTGTCTTCAACAGGAACTCCGGGAGTGCTCTCCACTATGCCTGGCCGCTGCTGGCCTACGCTTGTGGTATTTCGTTGGTGGCAGTGGCCCAGCGGCGGATTCGGCACAGTCCGGTTCGCTTCTGCCTTGGCGTTGTGATCGTCGGCATGCTGACGATGTCCTTCGTCCCCAGGACTTTTCCGGACACCTTCTACGCCTTTATCGTGGTGCTGCTCACAGGCTTTCTGGTGGGCATCTCGAGAAAGGTCGACAGCTACGCGTACAACGCTACGGTGATGACCGGGACGATTCGGGATGCGACCCTCAGTCTTTATGGCGCGCTGAACGCGCGCACACGGGCAGCGAACCTCCGCAAGGCCAGGGATCTGTGGACCCTGATGCTGAGCTTCTTCGCTGGGGCGGTCAGTGGAGGCGTGTTGGGCCGACACATCGGCAACCATGCATTATGGTTGCCGGTGGCGACCTTGTGCCTCGTGTTCACAATCGTTGCCCGGGGCGGAAGTGACGAAACGGGTTTCGACGAGGGGCGACGCCCACTTCATGAGTTCAATCCAGTCATGCCTTCTTGACCCCTACGCGATTCAACGCGCTGTGGAGGAACCAAAGTGAATAAGAGATCTCTGAGTCTTGCAGCCGTTGCATGGGCAGGTTTGTCTGTTTGTCAGGTTTCTGCACAGGCCGTGCTCAAACCGGCTTCACAAAGTTCGGCCCTGAACTACGCAAAACAGACCGCCGAGGTCCTTGGACTTGCGCCACGGATCAAGCAGCTTGCCCTTCTGCAGGGCGCTCGAGGATGCGGCGCACACGCCACGCCCGCCGAACTCGTTTTGCGACAGGACTTGTCGGAAAGCATTCAGGCAGCCGCTTTAGACGTAGACAGCGTAGTCGCTGAGATCAGCAATGAGCAGGGCGAGCTTTTAAATCTGCGCACCGTTCTGCAAATGAGGCGGGACAAGACCGTCGCCAGATATAACGCGGCAGCCTTGATCACAGGATCCGGTGCAAGCGCGGCCGTAAGCGCCACGCAGTTCACCAATCTTGGCAGCCAGACCAACAATGTTGGGGACGGATTTGGCATCGGGGCCGGGGTCGCCTCAACCGTGTTCTCCGTTGTAGCCACTCGCAAGCAGAACGGACCAAAGGGGGCGGTGGGAGAGGTGCCGAATATGCTGGCTCCGCTCTTTGATCGCGAAGCCACGCTGAACACCTTTTATCCAACTTCGGTTCTCCATTATCTCGAGGTCGTGCCCGCCAATCAGGACGCCTCTCGTGGCACTCGCCTGGACCAGCTGAAGACGAGGTGGATGCAAGCCGGACGTCTGACAACGTCCCGATCAAATCATCAGCCCGACATCGCACCGCTGACGTCCAGTGCGAACCCAGATGTGAAGGTGTCCATACAGGACCTCACAAATCGCATCGCCATGTTGGTCGATGTTTCAGGAAGTGTGTCCTTGATGAAACGGGATCTGGCGACATTGGTCCGTTCCATGGGCGAAGCAAGCGGCTGTCCAGCGGTGCAGTCTCCCAGCCCCAACTGAATAGCTGCTGCAAGTGGACGCGGGCAGCGAGTCAATGTTCCGATCTCTGCGGCCGCCTCCGGAGCAGGCAGAAGCGCGATGGTCAGGAGTGAGCCTCTTAAGACCCTTTGTAACGAAGGATACATTACAGCTCGCTTTCGCCTTGACGGGAGGCAGGCGAACCTGAACACTGGGTGTGTCTGAGGCTGAAAGGGGGACTGTTGCTTCCACTGTCCACTGCGCTGATGCCGTTTCCGACGAACATTTTCGCGGTAGCCGCTACGCCCTCGCACGCCATTCGCGAGCTTTCGATTCTGACTCTGGTGATCACCAGCTCCATCTTTCTTGTCATAGCGACTTTGCTCACGGTGGCGCTTCTGCGCTTTCGTGAGCGCCCCGGGCAGAGCAAAAACGAGCCGATCCAGATGTATGGGTCCAATCAGATCGAGCTGTCCTGGACGGTGATCCCGATCCTGATTGTGCTTGTTCTGTTTTTGGCGACAACGCGCGTCATCATCGCAACCGAACGGGCGCATGCTCCCAAGGACGCGGTGCACGTTGTTGTTGTGGGGCATCAGTTCTGGTGGGAATACCGCTACACCGGGACGGACGTGGTGACCGCGAACGAACTGCATGTGCCCGTGGTCGATGCAAACAACAAGCGCCCCACCTACCTCAGCATGACCTCAGCCGATACGGACCACAGCTTCTGGGTACCCCGCCTGGCGGGCAAGCTGGACGTGATCCCCAACAAGATCAACGTCATGTGGTTTGACCCACAAACACCGGATATCTATCTCGGTCAGTGCGCGCAATATTGCGGCACACAACATGCCAAGATGCTGATTCGTGTGTATGCGCAGACCCCAGCCGACTACGACCGATGGTTGCATCAGCAGGAGCAGCCCGCGATGCAGGTGGCTGCCGTGCAGGATGGCCGTGCGGTGTTTGAGCAAAACGCCTGCATGAACTGTCACCGCATCCGCGGCACCGTAGCGGACGGACGCTTTGGTCCGGACCTGACGCACTTTGCCAGCCGGGACACGCTCGCCTCAGGCTCCGTTCCAAACACGCCGGCCAACGTGGCCCAGTGGATCAAACAACCCGCTCACTTTAAAGAAGGCGCACTGATGCCCGCGATGCATCTGGACGACGGCCAGATTGCGCGCGTGACGGCCTACCTGGAATCTCTTCGCTAGCCGACCGAGGGCATATGGCAACCACGGCACCACAACAAGAGATCGATACAGCGGCCGACTATGCGGCGGACACCTTCCGTGGCCACATCATCGTGGAATACCTCCATGGGTGGATGACCACGACCGATCACAAGCGGATCGGGATCATGTACATCCTGTCCGCCCTGATCTTTCTCATCATCGGCGGCCTGGAAGCCACGGTGATCCGGATTCAGCTTGCCTGGCCTGACCTGCACGTGGTGAGTGCAAGCACCTACAACGCACTGTTCACCATGCACGGCACCACCATGGTGTTTTTTGTGGGCATGCCGGTGCTGTTCGGGTTTGGCAACTACGTCATCCCGCTGATGCTGGGTGCGCGCGACATGGCCTTTCCGCGGCTTAACGCGTTCAGCTTCTGGGTGAGCTTCTTTGGCGGTCTGCTGTTGTACTACAGCGTGCTGGGTGGCGATGGTCTCTATGGCACGGGCTCGGCGCCGGATGTGGGCTGGTTCGCCTACGCTCCGCTGACGGCCAAGCTCTTTTCCCCCGGCCATGCCACCGACTATTGGACGCTGGGTGTGATGCTCAGTGGCATTGGCTCCATTGGCACGGCGCTGAACCTGCTGACCACGATGCTGAGCCTGCGCTGCCGCGGCATGAAGCTGATGCGCATGCCTCTGCTGGTGTGGCTGTATGCCATCACGTGCTTTCTTGTGCTGGTGGCGGTCAGTCCGCTGACGGCCGCGCAGATCATGCTTTGCCTGGATCGCTATCTGGGCGCGCATTTTTTTGACACCCAGGCGGGCGGCTCCGCGGTGATGTGGATGCACTTCTTCTGGATCTTTGGCCATCCGGAGGTGTACATCCTTGTGTTGCCCGCGTTCGGCTTCGCCAACGAGATCATTCCCGTCTTCTCCCGCAAGGTCATCTTCGGCTATCCGGCGATGGTGCTGGCGACTGTGGCGATCGGGTTCATCAGTCTCAGCGTGTGGTCGCACCACATGTTCACGGTGGGCCTCGGGCCTGGGCCGAATGCCTTCTTCACGCTTTCCACGATGATCATCGCGATCCCGACCGGCATTAAGATCTTCAACTGGCTGGCCACCATGTGGGGAGGGCGCATCCGGTTCGCCACGCCGATGCTGTTCTCCATCGGCTTTGTTTTCGACTTTCTGGTGGCGGGGCTTACGGGCATCGTTCTTTCGGCCTCACCGTTTGACTGGCAGCTGGGCAACAGCTACTTCGTTGTAGCCCACTTTCACTTTGTCCTGGTCGGCGCCATTCTGATGATGATCTTCGCGGCGACCTATTACTGGTTCCCGAAGATGAGCGGCCGCATGTTGAATGAGCGGCTGGGGCGATGGCACTTCTGGCTGTTTCTGTTTGGCTTTCACCTCACCTTTGACCTGATGCACTTCACCGGCATGATGGGCATGCCGCGTCGCGTGTTTACCTATGGCGTCGACCGCCACTGGGCCGTGCTGAACCTGATCTCCTCCATCGGCGTGATCTTCCAGATTGCCGGCACCTCCATTTTCCTGTGGAACATCGTGCAGAGCCTCCGTTCCGGACCCGAGGCTGGCCCGGACCCGTGGGATGCCTGGACCCTGGAGTGGGCCACGACATCGCCGCCGCCGGTGTACAACTTTGCGGAAGAGCCGATCGCGCACAGCCGCCGGCCCCTGTGGGATCTGAAACACCCCGACGACCCGGATACTGACTACGAGATGTAAGCGCATTTGCGCAAGCGAGAACAGGCCATGAGCTCCGCCCTGACCACCGGCTCCACCAGCTATGCACAGACCTACGGCGAACGCCCTGACCGCGGCAAGGTGGGCATGGTTTGCCTCATCCTTGCTGAGAGCGCGCTGTTCATCATTTTTGTGGTCGCCTATGTCTATTACATCGGCCGCAGCCTCAGTGGGCCCACACCGCGCGAGGTGCTGCACGTTCCGATTCTCGCCACCATTTGTCTGCTTTCCAGCAGCTGGACCGTGCACGCCGCCGTTGCCGCGCTGCGACGCGGCACAAGTGTGGGAGCCGGGCTGTGGCTTGTGGCGACTTTGCTGCTTGGCACCACCTTTCTGTGCTTCACCGCGTATGAGTGGTACGACCTGATTGCCAACAAGCACCTGACCATCAAGACGAACCTGTTTGGAACGACGTTTTACTCCCTGGTTGGCCTCCATGCAACGCATGTGATTGTGGGGCTCCTGCTGTTGTCGGTTCCGGCCTTTGCGGGCCTGATCGGACGTCTGCAGCCCCGAGACCGGGTCCGCCTGGAAGTTCTGTCGTACTACTGGCATTTCGTTGACGCCGTCTGGGTCGTTGTTCTGAGCACGATTTACATCTTTGGCCGTTGAAGGGTTTCCAAGCATGTCGGAATTTGATGAACCACGACGGAAGGCCACCCCGGGCGAGCGCATCGCGGTGCCCGCACCCACTGCATGGCCAATGGTGCTGGCCCTGGGTGTTGCACTGGCACTCGCGGGCATGGTGACAGAAGGCTACGTCACGGCCCTTGGCGTCCTGCTCGCTTTGCTTGCCATCCGCGGCTGGTTTCACCAGGTACTTCCGCGGGAGCACCATGTGCTACTCCCAGTTGAAAAATACAGGGTGGAGATCACGCGATCGAAGCACGCTGTCGCCCGGCTGAAAAGCTCAGGGAGGCATCAGGAGGTCAAGCCCGTGGAGACCTTCAGCCTGCTTGCCGGCCTGTATGGAGGCATCGCCGGCGGAGTGGCCATGATCGTGCCGGCCTTGCTGTACGGACAGATTCGGTACGGCAGCATCTGGTATGCCGTCAACCTGCTGGCCGCGGGCGGATTTCCCTCGTGGGCCAACCGCCCGAACAGCTTCTTCGCGGAATTTCATCTCAAAGGCCTGCTCGCCGCCGTCGTGATTCACTCGATCACCGCTCCGTTGGTAGGAGTGCTCTATGCGGCGCTTCTGCCGATCTATCCCAAACGGCCAATCCTTACCGCGGGCTTCGTGGTTCCGCTCTTCTGGAGCGCCATGCTTTGGGGTGTTCTGGGCCTGGTCAGCCCCATTCTGAACGAGCGCATTGACTGGCTTTGGTTTATCCCTTCGCAACTCGCGTTTGGTCTGGTGACGGGGTATGTCGTGAATCGCTATATCAAGGTGCGATCACCCGAATTTCAGCAGATGCCTCTCGCCGAACGCGCCGGGCTGCACAGCGATGTGAGCCACCGCGAAGAGTCGGAGGGTGGTGAGTGAAGGCCGTCTTCTCAAAACAGACCTGGGTGCTGCCCTTGCTGGCCACAACTCTTGTGGGGTGCCGCCTGCCCGGCAAGCCAGGGCCGAACTATGTACCAACCCGGCCTGACCAGGTAACAAACTTCGATGTGCTCTACCAGCGCAACTGCCAGGCCTGCCACGGCGTGAAGGGGAAAGAGGGCATGGCGGTCTCGCTGGCCGACCCGGCGTACGTCGCCTATGCCGGCACGGAGCATATTGCGGAGGTGACGGCCAACGGCATCGGTGGGTCGCTGATGCCCGCCTTTGCACGCAACGCTGGCGGCTTGCTTACCGATCAGCAGATCGAGATTCTTGCGAACGGAATCGTTGCGCGCTGGGGCCATCCCGCGGCGCTGGGTGGCGCCGTTCCACCGCCGTATCAAAGCTCCGCAACGGGGGACCCCCATGCGGGTGAAACGCTCTACCGGGCGGACTGCCTGCGCTGTCACGCGCCCGGACCATCGTCCATTCTTGATCCGACCTATCTTGCGCTGGTCAGCAATGGCGGCCTGCGCACGCTGATGGTTGCGGGCAAGCCGCAGTTGGGCATGCCGGACTGGCGCGGCTACCCAGGCGGCCCGTTGGGGGATCAGCAGCTTGCCGACCTTGTCGCCTTTATGGTGAGTCACCGCTATCCTGCCGCGGGTCAGCCCTTTCCAAATGCCCAGGGCGCAGCCGGGGGTGGTTCCCTTGCGGCTGAAACCGCCGCCAAGGCAAAACAACAGAGGCTTTCCATCCAGGCGGGACCCGCAACGGGCGGTCCCCGGGTGAGCACACAACCTGCACCCACCGCGACCCCCAAACACCCAGAGAACCCGAAACCATGAGCGATTTTTGTGAACTTCCACCGCCTGCGGAACAGGAACGCCTTGAACGTCGTCCCGCTATGCCCGCCGACGCACCGTTGCCTTCTGCAGCGGAACACAGCTACCGGCACTCCCGCCGCACGTTTCTGTTTCAGCTTGCGGTTGGGCTCAACGCCATTGTGGGCGTGGTCCTGGCGATCCCTCTGCTCGGTTATGTGCTTGAACCTGCGTTCAAAAAGGACCAGGCGTACAACAGCTGGGTGCCGATTGCGAAGCTGGACGATATGCCCGTGGGTGCCACCCGCCTGTTGCAGTTCATGAATCCCATCCGCACGGCCACCGACGGTGAAACGGCCAAGATCCCGGTCTGGGCTCGGCGAACCAGCAAGACTCGGTACGAGGTCTTTGCCATCAACTGTGCGCACCTGGGATGCCCGGTGCGCTGGTTTGAGCAGTCGCAGCTCTTTCTTTGTCCCTGTCACGGGGGGGCCTACTACGCCACAGGCGAGGTCGCCGCCGGACCGCCGCCACGCGGCCTGTACAAGTACGAGGTGCGGCTGCAGGGAGATACCGTCCTGATCCATGCCGGGGAATTGCCCACACTGCGCAACGTGGCCTGCGGCGGCAGCAAAGACCAGAACCTGATTCAGATCGACCCACAGCAGCAGAAAGCGGGGATCGGTCACAACCTTCTACCCGGCCGTGACGCCGCAGCGAGGCAAGCATGAGCGAGCCGAATCCAGAGCAACGCATAGAAGCAGCCGAGCACAAGGCCGTTGCGCTCGATCAAAAGGCCACAAAGGCCGTCGTTCTGGAAAGCGAGCGCGTAGGGTGGCGACTTTACGGTTGGCTGGAGGCTCGCACGGGCCTGATCGGACCAACGGTCAAATTGGCAGAACACCCGGTGCCGGAAAACACATCCAGTTGGTGGTATGTCTTTGGCTCCGCGGCGGTGGTGCTTCTGCTGCTGCAGGTGACAACGGGCATCCTGCTGGCGATGGTGTATGCACCGTCCGCGTCGAACGCCTGGAACAGCCTCAACCTGCTCGATCAGCAGGTGGCGCTCGGCTGGCTGCTGCGCGCCATCCACGGCTGGGGATCGAATTTCATGATCGCCATCGTGCTGATCCACATGACGCAGGTGTTTTTGTTCGGCGCCTACAAATTTCCGCGCGAGCTTACCTGGATGATCGGCGTCCTGCTGCTGCTGTTAACGCTGGCCATGGCGTTCACCGGCGAAGTCATGCGCTTTGACCAGAACGCCTACTGGGGTCTCGGGATCGGTGCTGCCATCGTCGGGCGTATCCCGCTGGTGGGGGGCCGCCTCGTGCATGTCATGCTGGGTGGTCCCATCATCGGCGGCCCAACGCTGTCTCGCTTTTTTGCTCTGCATGTTTTTATTCTGCCGGGCACCCTGTTGGCCTTTGTCGGGCTCCATGTCTGGATGGTGCTGAAGCTGGGCATCAATGACTGGCCCATGCCAGGCCGCATCGTGCGCAAGCGCACCTATGAGCGCCAGTATCACCTGCTCACGCAACGCACAGGCATTCCCTTTGTGCCCGATGCGGCGTGGAAAGACGCCATCTTTGCGGCGGTCGTTCTGCTGAGCGTCCTGACGGTGGCCATCGTCTTCGGACCGATTGGCCCCAACGGCACCCCCGACCCCACCATCATCAGCACCTCACCCAAGCCGGACTTCGTCTTCTTGTGGATCTTCGCGCTGCTGGCCCTGATGCCGCCACAGCTGGAAACCCCGTTGCTGCTGATTGTGCCACCCCTGATCATCCTTGCGATGCTGGCATTGCCCTTGTTTGCGGGCGAAGGGGAAAAGCACTGGTCCCGTCGTCCCGTGGCCGTGCTCATGTTGGTGGTCATCGCGTTGGCTCTTGGCATCTTTACCCGTCTGGGCACCTATACGCCCTGGAGCCCCATCATGGATGCCTGGTCCAGCGATCCGGTGCCGCCGCACGATCTGGTGCATAAAACAGCCCTGGAACACCAGGGCGCTCTGGTCTTCCAGAACAAGCAATGTCGTAATTGCCACCAACTGGGTGGTGTGGGGGGACAGCGTGGGCCGGCTCTGGACCTGATTGCCACGCGCATGAGCGACGATCAGTTGATCCGTCAGGTGCTGCAGGGTGGCGGCAACATGCCGGCCTTTGGCAAGGCGCTTACGCCGCCGCAGACCACGGCGCTGGTCGCCTTTCTCCGCTCGATGAACGGCAACAGCGGCCTGCGTTCCGCGGAGGTGCCTGCCATGCAGATGGGCCGTGACGGCCAGGCCTTCCCCTACCCAAGCCATGGCGACCCATCGCTCGATATGCCCAAGAATCAAAATTACGAGAAGCAGTAATGGACGCCTTTTCTGTGCGGGGCCTCCTCGCTGATTGGGACCCGCCCCTGCTGATCACCGCAGGTTGCCTCCTGTCCGTGCTGGTGTATCTGCGAGGCCTGCGTGCCCTCCGCCGCACCCGCCCACAGTTTCCCGTGTGGCGGGCATGGAGCTTTGTGGCAGGGATTGCCGTGTTGTGGATCTCGCTTGGCTCCCCGCTCGAAGAGCTTGCGGATACGGTGCTTACAGCGCACATGATCGAGCACCTGCTGCTGATGGCCGTGGTGCCACCGCTGGTCCTTGCAGGGTGGCCCACTGTGCCCATGCTGCGCGGCATCCCCGCAGGGCTGCGCCGCGCGTTGATCGCTCCGCTGCTGCGCTGGCGGGGGCTGCGCCGGGCGGAAGATCTTTTCACGACTCCTCTGTTTGCATGGCTCGCCATGGATCTCACGCTGCTGCTCTGGCACCTTCCCGGCGCCTATGACTTTGCCCTGGAGCACGAATACGTGCACGACCTGGAGCACCTCTGCTTCCTGTTCAGCTCACTGCTGTTCTGGTGGGTCCTGCTGCGTCCCTGGCCTTCGCGTCTGCCCTCACTGGGCTGGTTTGCCCTGTTGTATCTGGTCACGGCAGACTTCGTAAATACGTTGCTTTCAGCGCTCCTGGCCTTCGCCGGGCGGCCTGTCTACCGCTACTACCTGACTCATGGCAATAGCCTGGGCCTCGATCCCTTAACCGACCAGACCGTAGGTGCTTCGATCATGTGGGTCTTTGGGTCGATCGCCTTTCTTCTTCCCGCCATGATTCTTCTCGCCCGGCTGCTGCAGGGCGATGCAGCTGCAGAATCTCCCCTGCGCTCCAATCGCCAGCACACCTCTGCATAGGCCAGGCCCTCTCACGATGGCAAGCGCCCCGCACGGATGGAGGCGTTCTTTGGCCCTGTGCCGCATTGCAGGTAGAATCTACTTTGTCCTGTGCCGAAGTTTGGAAGGGACGGCCCGATAGCTGCTCCTGGCAGTTACCCGGGCGTCGGGCGTCCGGCAGCACTGCGGGCGGGTCCGGCTATCTCATGCGAGGAGCACCTCACTTTGTCCACCGACCGTTTCCTTTTTACCAGCGAAAGCGTCACCGAAGGCCATCCCGACAAGATCGCCGATCAGATCTCCGACGCCATTCTTGACGCCTGCCTCGCTGAAGACCCCACCAGCCGCGTTGCCTGCGAAACCCTGACCTGCACCGGCCTTGTGGTTGTGGCCGGGGAGATCACCAGCAAAGCGCATCTGGATGTGCAAACGCTGGTGCGCGAAACCATTCGCTCCATCGGTTATGACGACGCGCAAAAGGGCTTCGATTGCAACACCTGCTCGGTAATTTCGGCCCTGAACAAGCAGTCGCCCGACATCGCGCAGGGTGTGGATACCGGCGGCGCGGGCGACCAGGGCATGATGTTCGGCTTCGCGACCGACGAGACTCCGGAGCTGATGCCGACGCCTATTTCGCTGGCGCATCGGCTCGCAGAAAAGCTTTCCGAGGTGCGGAAGTCGGGCAAAATGGCCTATCTTCGTCCCGACGGCAAGAGCCAGGTCACCGTGGAATACAGCGCGGACGGCAGGCCTGTGCGCGTGGATGCGGTGGTGATCTCGACGCAGCACGCGGAGTTCTCCGACCGCGATCCGCAAAGCACCCTGACCAACGAGCAACTCCACGCCGACATCCAGGAGCACGTCATCGAGGCCGTGATCCCCGCCGACCTGCTGGACGAGAACACGAAATATCACATCAACCCGACCGGACGTTTCGTCATCGGCGGGCCCATGGGCGATTCCGGCCTGACTGGGCGCAAGATCATTGTGGACACCTACGGCGGCATGGGACGACATGGCGGCGGCGCGTTTTCTGGCAAGGACTCCACCAAGGTCGACCGCTCGGCTGCCTATATGGCGCGCTACATTGCGAAAAACATCGTGGCCTCCGGCCTGGCCGCCAAGGCCGAGGTGCAGCTGGCCTACGCCATCGGTGTCGCCGAGCCGGTATCGATCCGCATCGACACCTTTGGCACCGGTAAGGCGTCGGAGGCGCGGCTGATTGAGTTGGTTCGCGAGAACTTCAAGCTGACGCCCAAAGGCATCATCGAAAGCCTGAACCTTCGCCGGCCGGTGTTCAAGGCGACGGCCGCCTACGGGCACTTCGGCCGCAGCGGCGAAGCGTTTACCTGGGAAAAGACCGACAAGGCCGAGGCGCTCAAACAGGGTGCACAGGCCGAGCTCACCGCACAGTAGATCGCAGAACAGTGCACGATCCAGCAGGGCGGGTGAGCGAAAGCTCACCCGCCCTGTTTTCGCCGGGGGATGCGTGGGCAGGAGCCCCGCAGCTGCCGCTGTTCGGTCAGAAACGGGTTTTCAGCCTTTCTCCGATCCCCCACAATCACGCCCCGACCAGCACCTGATCGCGCCCGGCGGCCTTTGCGCGGTAGAGTGCACGGTCGGCGCGCAGCAGCATCGCCGGCAGATCGTCGTCGAGGTCGCGATAGGTCGCTGCGCCGATGCTGACGGTCAGGCACGGTGAAAACGGTTCGCTTTCTGTCCCAACCTCGAGCGCAACCTCCAAGCGGCGCACATTGTCCCGAATACGTTCAGCAACGATGCGTGTGGCTTCCATGGGTGCATTGGGCAGAAGCACGGCAAACTCTTCCCCGCCCCATCTGCAAAGGATGTCGATGCCCCGGATGGAGTCCTGCATGCTTTCCACCGCGGCGCACAGAACCTCATCTCCCCGATGGTGTCCGAAGTTGTCGTTGATGCGCTTGAAGTGGTCCAGATCCAGCATCAGCAGCGAGAATGGCGTACTGGAACGCTGCGACCGGAGCATTTCCTTCTCGCACCATCGCAGAAAGACGCGGCGATTGTATAGGCGCGTGAGGGGGTCCGTGCTGGCCAGGTGTTCGACATCGGCGGTCAGCGTGGCCGTGGTCATCCAGAAGAAGCCAAACGAAAGGCCGAGCATCAGGTTCAGATACATGCAGACTGCCAGGAAATCAAACCGGCTCTGCCAAACCGGTGACAGCAGATGGCAAAAGAGCAGCACACTTCGCAGCACGTTGAAGGTGCCGGAAGTACACAGCAGAGTGACGCTGAACGCGGCTGGAGCCTGGACGTTGCGGCGCGGGGTGCGCCAGAGCACCCATGCTGTTGTTGTCACCTGCAAAGCAATCAAGAGGCCGGAGCAGATGATGCGCGCCCGGGAGGTGGTGAAACCCCCGAGGTAAAAGACGTCCACGACGGCCTGTACGCCGAGAAGCAGGAGTCCGCGCCAGAACGGAACACCCGAGGCCGAGTCCAGCCTTAGGACGGCCAAATGCTGCAGAACAAAAGAACTGAGCAGGGCGAGATCTGCGAACAGCAGACCGGCGAACACATGGTGCTGTAGCAGTAGCAGGCTGGAGCCCAGGGCGCCCATGGCAAAGGAGGCGCTGAACCAGCCGATGCCCTTGAGGCCACGACTGGTCAGCTGAACGACAAACATGGAAAGGCTGCCACAGCCCAGCAAAATGGTCCCGAGAAGAAGAACTAAACCCAGATCCGTGTGCATGCGAATTGAATCTTTCTTTGCTCCGTTCAGCGTTCGTACGCGGCCGCTTCGGTCTGTACAACTTATTCTTCGGCTGAAATGAAGCAAACGATAGAGCACAGAAGTGGCATACCGGGACCGATCGGTAACCAGTTCAACGTCCGCAGGTCACACCCCGTTGAGGGCGACCAATGCGCCTGGTCATGCATCGCACAGCTATTACGTCTGCACGAAAGTCGATCCGATTGATGCTGATCAAGTCCGAATACGACATAGGGTTCCAGCTTCCCTTTCCCACGCCGATCGTCGCGCTGCTGCACGTCCATCCCTCCATCGAGGCGGCATTGATCGCACCGGACTGTCTCGAAGTGCAACACACTGCGACCGACGACGAGGCCGGCGAGCCAACGCCGGTGCCCGTCGAGGACTACATCGACAGCTTCGGCAACCGCTGCTCGCGGTTCCTCGCGCCAGCCGGCAACCTGCGGCTGGTTGGCTCCAGTACGCTTGTTGCCCCGGACGAGGCAGACCCGCAGGGGCTGGAACTGGCGCAAACGCCGGTGGAAGCGCTGCCCTCCGAGACGCTGCAGTTCCTGCTGGCGAGTCGTTATTGCCAGGTCGACCAATTTGTGGGCATCTCGCAGGACCTCTTCGGCCACATCGCGCCCGGGTGGGAGCGCGCTGCCGCCATCCGGGACTGGGTGCACAACAAGGTCGCCTTCGATTACAAGACAGCGCGCTCGACCAAGACGGCGATGGACGTTTTCACGGAAAGGGTGGGCGTTTGCCGCGATTTTCAGCACCTCGCCGTCACCATGACCCGCTGCATGAATATCCCGGCGCGCTACGTCACCGGGTACCTGGGAGACATTCGCGTTCCGTTCGGGGGCCCCGGCGATTTTTCCGCCTGGTACCAGATCTGGCTGGATGGGCGGTGGTGGAACATGGATGCGCGGCACAACACCCCGCGCTACGGCCGCGTTCTGATGGCGGCGGGACGCGACGCCGCGGATGTGGCCATCACCACGAGCTTCGGTACCGCTTTGCTGCGGCACTTCAAGGTGGAATCCAATGAGGTGGACGCTGAAGGCAACGCTGTGCCCCTGCCGCCGAAGATCGCCGAGGCCGGGGGCGAGACTGCCCAGCGCGGCTAGGGCGGGAGTCTCGTAGCTGTATCCGGTCGGCTATAGAACGGGCCTTCAGCCCTCGGGGTGTACTGGCCCGCGAACCCAGGCCTTGCGGCCTGGGCTGGTATGGAGCGCGCCCTTGGCGCTGGGGGCAGTACACGTGCCCTGCCCTATAAAGGGTCTAGTCAAGTCCTCAAGTTCACTGCCACCCGGGAACCGCAGATTCCCTGCGGGAATGACAGCAAGAATGGCGGAACGGTCGCGGCCAGCAGGCTGGGTCAGAACCGCTCCAGCACCGGTTACCAGGTGAAGCTGGTCTGCAGAAAGAAGATGCGGTTGGCCGCGGTGATCGGGCTGATGCCGTTGGCCAGGGTCAGGGAGCGATCAAAGAAGCGGGAAGGCTGGAGCGGACAGGCGCCCTGCGCCGCGGTGCAGGTGCAGGTGCCGGTGGCACCCGCGTTGCAGGGCTGCGCTGACAGCACCCCGACCGGCAGGCCGGGGTTGTTGTGATTGCTCAGGTTTTGCGCCTCGACGGAGAAGTTGAGCGTCCAGGGACGGGTCGCCGGTGGTGTACCCGCCTCGGCCGCGCCCGCTGCCTGGGCCGGTTTGGGCCCAATCTGGAAGTCCTTGCCCGCGCGGAGATACAGCCAGAAGTAGCCAGGGGCGGTGCCGTAGTTGCGGGGAATCACCGCTTCCCCCGAAGTCGGCGCCACGTTGAAGGCCCCAATCGCCGTTTGCACCACTGAGGCCCCGGTCACATTGGAGGCAAAGGTGGGGCGGTCGTTATAGATGGTATCGCCGTTCTGGTCCGTACCGAGAGTGACGTCGAAGGGGGCGCCGGTCGTCGCGCTCAAAAAGGGGTTGAGGGTGAAGCCGTAGGGCAGCGTGATGCGGAAGCCGCCGGTAAAGGCGTGCGCCCGATCCAGGGCTGCGCGGCCGTAGTCCAGGCGCAGGTTGTAGGGGTTGGAGGGAAACTGATCCACGCTGTCGGATTCTTCGTAGAACTTGTCCGCGCGGTACTGGCCATAGCCGCTGATGCGGGCGGTCAGCTGCAGTTGGTAGCGCAGGGTAAAGTTTTCGCGATTGCCGTTGGCCGCCGACGAGAACTGGTATACGTTGGCCTGCGATCCCAGCGGACGCACACCGCTCGCTGGGTCGTTGGGGTCGTAGGTGCCCGGCAGGGGGGCGTTCACATTGCGGGTCAGGAAGTTGTGGGTGTTGTGGATGTACAGCACGATTGCCGAAAACGCGCCGAAGCGGCCAAGAGAGCGAACGGCCGTGAGCGATCCCGCCTGGGCATAGGAGGAGCGCAGGTGTGGGTCGACCTGGAAGATCGTCGGCTGCGTTGCATCCAGCACCACACCCGGGGGCGGTCCCGTGGGGTTGAAGGGGGTGTCTTTGGCGAAGTAGGCGACCTCGCGCACACCGTTTTGCCGCACCGATTGGAGCAGCTGCAGCGCGGGAAAGCGGTCGTAGAAGATGCCGTAGCCGGCCCGCAGGGTAATGATGGGCTGCTTGCGCTGGCCGGGCCGGACGGCCCAGGCCAGCACCACGCGGGGCGCGGGGTCGAAGTGATCCGGGATGGCCGTTTGCGACTCAAAGCGCAGACCGTAGCTGAGCGTGAGGTTGCGCGTGAGCTTCCAGTCGTCCTCGGCGTAGAGGGCCAGGTCCGATGTGAGCAGCGTGGCGCCCGGCTGGCCGAAGGTCTGGCTGTACTGCGAGGCCTGCCCTGCCTGGAAGGAGGCGAGGTCACGGAAGATGTATTGCCCGTTGAAGCCCGCGCTGGAGCTGTTGGCGTCGCGCAGCGCGCGAAAGCGGAAGCCGGTGCGCACGGCGTGCGGTCCGCGGTCGAACTCGAAGCGGTCGCGGACCTCGTAGGCGTCCTGGTTGTCATGAAGGAACTGCGAGGGGTTGCCGCCGCTCTGGAAGGCGCCCTGCACCACGACGGAGGGCAGCGTGCTGTTGGGTTCCTGCCGCAGCCGCGTCCGCAGATACTGGAAGGCGGCCTCATTCACCGCGTGCGGCCCGAGCATGTCGGTGTGGACCAGCTGCAGGGTGTTGGTGAGCACGTCGGAGGTGAAGGCGGCCTCCGGCAGCACCAGCGGCACGATGCCGCTGTTGGCGATGTGGGTGCGGCTCCACTCATCGCGGATGTAGCCGTACTGTTTGGGGCCGAACTGCCGATCGATGCGCACGGCGAAGGTGTCAGTGCGCTGCGGGGCGGGCGTCGCGGTGGAGATGTTCGCGGTCAGCGCCGTGGGATCGGTTGCGTTCACGACGCTGCTGTTGGCCAGATCCTCAATCGCGTCCGAGAACAGGAAGGATGTGTTCTTGCCCAGCGGGCCGGTCAGGTTGGCGTCCTGCTGGAAGTCGTAGAACGGGGGCTGCAGGCCGGCGTAGGGGTTGGGCGCGTCGAAGGGCCGGTTCGTGCCGCTAAAGTCCAGCGAGCCATGGAGGTGATCCGTGCCGGGTTTGGTGTCGATCTCCACCCGGGCGAACCCAAGGTCGGCAAAGTAGGCGGAAAACGCATTGCGGTTGATGCGAATGGAGCGAATGGACGACTTGGGCGGCAGGCGTCCCCCGGAGAAGCCGTCGACCAGAAAGGTCGCTCCGCCGCCGGCCAGGGCGTCGAGCTGCTGCCGCAGGGTGGCCGGATTGGTGGACAGGAAGTCGAGGCCTTTGCCCTCCAGCACGAGGCCGCCCGCGGCGCTGTTGGGATCGGTTGGGTCGGCGGAGTCGCTGTCCAGAACGTTGAGCTCCTCGTGAATGCCCCCCACGGTGAGCCGGATGGCGAGGCGGGTCGAGCCATGCGGCTGGAGTTTGAGCGCAGGCTTTGTATAGCGAGCAAAGCCCTCGGCCTCCACGCTCAGGGCGTAGCTGCCGGCTGGCACGGAAAAGGAAAAGTCGCCGTGGGCGTCAGTCCGCTGCTCGAGTTCGGCGGCCTGGGGCCTGCCTGCCGGGCGAAGGTGAGCGGTTGCCCCCTGCACCATCGCGCCGGTGCTGTCGCTTACCGTACCTGACAGCACAGCCCGGTCTGTGCCTTGCCCGGGCAGGAAGAACGGAGGGCTCCAAAGGCACAGTGCGCTGAGAAAACTCAGAAAGCGCAACATAGGTTTCAGTCTGACCAGAATCAGGGCTCCAAAACAGCGGTGCGACAACAGGATAGAAGGAAGGTGCGATTAGCTTCGCATGAATGCCCCGAAAGTAACAGAGGGTTGGCGCGGAATGCTGCAGAAAATGCAGGGCACTACGGCCCCGCCAGCGCCCGGGAGACTGGGCCAAGGGGCTAGAATGAGAAACGTGTCCGGCAGGCCTGTCCGGGCGTGCCCGCGAGCTGCCGAACCCATGAAACTGCGTCCCGTTCTGCTTACTCTTGCCATCCTGTTTGGGTTTTATACCCTGTCCGCCCGATTCTTCCCTGCTTCCGGGACGCTTGCCGGCCTGCTGCATCCCGTGGCCGAGAATGCGGCCACCAAAGCGCTGCATGGGCCGCTGGGCAACTTCAACCTCACGGTGGCCAGCGCGGCACCGGCCTTTGACACCGAAGAACAGCAAAATATTGCCGTCTACAAGCGCGTCTCGCCCAGTGTGGTGAACATCACCTCCACGCAGGTGGCCTATGACTTTTTCTACCGCGCGGTGCCGCAGCAGGGGCAGGGCTCGGGCTTCATTCTGGACAAACAGGGCCACATCCTAACCAATAATCACGTCATCGAGGGCGCACAGATGGTCGAGGTGACCACCGCGGACAAGCGCAAGTACAAGGCCCAGGTGATCGCCCGCGACCGCAACCACGATCTGGCGCTGCTGCAAATTCAGGGCTCGCCCAACCTGCAGCCCGCCACGCTGGCCGACAGCACCCGCCTGATCGTGGGGCAGCAGGTGTACGCGATCGGGAACCCGTTCGGCTTTAACGGCACGATGACCCGGGGCATCATTTCGGCCATCCGCTCGATCGAGATGCCCTCCGGCAACAAGATCGAGGACGCCATCCAGACTGATGCGTCGGTGAACCCGGGCAACTCCGGCGGCCCGCTGCTGAACTCGCACGGCGAGGTCATCGGCATCACCACCCTGATCGCCTCCAACCCCAATGGCGGCGCGGACCAGTCAGCGGGCATCGGCTTCGCCATCCCGATCGCCACGGCCAAGGCGGTGCTGAGCGACTTTGCCACCTATGGCCGGGTGCGCCGGCCGTCGCTGGACATTGTCAGCCTGCAGATCGGTCCCGGCATCGCAGAGCAGATCGGTCTGCCGGCCGACTACGGCATCCTGATCGAGCGGGCGCTGCCCGGCGGCGCCGCCCAGAAGGCCGGGCTCCACGGCGGCTCGCAGCAGGCCTACATGGGCAACCAGCCGGTGATGCTGGGTGGCGACCTGATCGTCGGGCTCGACGGCCAGGAGATCACCAACGCCCAGGACCTCTCCATGGCCCTGAACGCGCATCGCGCCGGCGATACCGTGACGGTTACGGTCTACCGCGGACAGCGACGATTCAACGTAAAGGTGACCCTGAGCGACGCCCGGCAGGATGTAAACGACCAGGCTGCCTGATCTGGTCTGCTGTCCGCTGGGGAATCTTTGATCGAGTCTGCTGGCCGCAATGGTTCTGCCTTTTGTTGTCATTCCCGCAGGGAATCTGCGTTCCTCCCGGGAGGCGACAAACATTGGCGATTGGATCAGACCTTTTCTGGAGCGGTTTGCCTACAGGTGCGCAGCTTGCTGCTGTTCTCATACAGGGATGTAGCTTCTCTTGTGATCCGGTAGGAATCAGGCCAGAACTGTGGCGACCTGCAGGTTCCAGCAGCGACTCCTTGCTGATTGTGACCGCTTTATCAGAAGTACAGCTTGGCGGTCAGCTGCAGCTGACGTGGGGTGTACAGCGTGGAGGAGGTGCTGGTGGGCGTGGCGAACGGGGTGCTTGAGCTGGGCAGCGGTGCGATGCAGCCGTTGCCGTAGGTGGCCGCGCAGGTGACCGGGCCGGAGGCGGTCGTGGAAGCCGAACCCGGGGTCAGGTAGCTGTACAGGCTCGTGGTCACGCTGAAGTTGTTGCGGTGGTTGACGATATTGAAGGCCTCGGCGAAGAGCTGCAGCTGGACGCTCTCGTGAATCGGAAAGGTACGCGAGATGCGCGCGTCCAGGTTGTGGATGCCAGGCCCCAGAAACGCATTCCGGTGCGCGATCTCGTTGGGTACGCGACCCGGGGTGCCGGAGTTGAACAACGAAAGCTCAGCCCCGGTCAGACCGCCATCGCCGATCATCGAGACCGGCGAGTTGGCGACAAAGCCGGTCAGCGGATTGCCGGTCTGGGCGGTGTAGGTGCCGGAAAGCTCAAAGCCATCCAGCGCGTAGCGGGCCACACGCTCGGTGATGATTCGGTCCACGGAGCTGGTGGCGACCACCGAGCCGACAAAGCGATTCTTCACATTCAGGTCCGACAGGGCGTACTCCGCGCTGCGGCCCTGATAAGCTCCCGTGGCGAAGGGAATCAGCGGAGTGTCCGTGCCGTTAAAGGTGCCGTTGACGCCGGACACCTGCCCACCGTCCATCGCCTTCGACCAGGTGTAGTTGGCCAGTACCTGCACGTTGTTGCTGAGCGGCTTGCGGATGGTGGCCACAAACGAGTTGTAGTTCGAGTTCACGTCAGAAAAGCCGGTGAGCACCGCGCCCGTGCTGGTGGAAAGGCGGCGCGTGTAGTACGGCACGTTGATGGGCGTGGGCGCGGCGCCGGCCCTGGGAATGAAGTAGTAGCTGCGATTCACCGCTGAGGTGGGGTCGACGTTGGTGTCCACGAAGATGGGCAGCCGCGTGGCCCGGTTGCCGACATAGCCGACGGTCAGGGTGGAGTGCAGGGGCAGCTGCTGCTCCAGCGTGAGGTCGAAGGACATCGACTCCGGATTCAGAAAGTTGGGATCAAGCCCGCGGGCGCTTAGCACCGACTTCGGCAGGCCCGGATTGACCACCGTCAGGTTTTGACCGGTGATCAGATTGACCGGTGCCGGCCCGGGCGGCAGAAAGGCCGGGATGCCGCCCTGCGGGGCGTAGCTGGCATAGGCGCCCGACTGCTGAAAGGCGCGGTTTGGCTGCCCATTGGCTGACCCTGCGATGGCGACATAGGGCGTGTTCGGGTTGACGGATGCGCTGACGTTGTATTGCTGCTGGTAGACACCGTTTTCGCGGCGCTGCGTGTAGTAGGTGGAATTGGAGTTCAGGCCGTAGAAGATGCCGTACCCACCGCGCAGCACCGTTCCCTGCTGCGGGTTCCAGGAAAAGCCAATGCGCGGCTGAATCATCTTCTTGTCGATGTTGATGGTGGAGGTGTAGAGCTGCGCGACCGCGGACGAGGTGTTGGGGCGGTCCGGCTGCGGCACCAGCTGCAGGTCATAGCGCAGTCCCAGCGAAAGCAGCAGCTTCGGTGAGACTTTCCAGGAGTCTTCCGCGAAGACGTCGACGTCCTGGTTCCAGAAGTCGTCCGCACCCACGCCGGTGATCGGGTCATTCACCTGGGTGAAGGAGTTGTAGTGACGGCCCCCGTTGACCTGGTAGACGTCCTGCAGCCAGTTGACGAAGTTGAACTCCGTGGTGCCGGTGCTGTAGCTGAAGCTGCCATCGCCCTGGAAGAGATTTTGGATCTGCTCATGGATGAAGTTGCCGTCACCGCCGAGCTTGAGCGTGTGCTTGCCAAGGGCAATGGAATAGATGTCGGTGATCTGGATGCGATGTTCGTCGGGAAAGGCGCCACGCGGCAGCGCGTTGGTTTCACCGTAGGCGGCAAGTCCCGTGAGCGAGATCGCCGGCCCGCCGGAGTTGGTGGTGTCGGTTTCCAGATCGCGCGACCACTGGAAGTGCACCACGTTGGCGGCCTTGTCCGAGATGGCGCTTTCCGCATTCACCACCAGGAAGCGCGAGTGGAAGTTCGCCGTGCCGTTCTGGCTAACACCTCCGTTGGACACCGTCGTGGACGTGTTGTAGCCATTGGGCTGCTGAAAGTCTTGAAACAGAAAACTCGCGGACAGGTGCGTCTTCTGGTTGAGCTGGTAATCCAGGCGCGGAAAGTAGATGTCCTGGTTGACGTTGCGCCCAAAGGTTCCCAGCTGCGTGGAGGTGAGCGTGTTCACCGCCGAGGTGCACTGCTGGGCATTGATGCCCGGTACGGTCGAAGGATAGATGGCGCCGCTGCGCGTCAGGTAATTGGTGGTGCGGCCATCGCACAGCGCCGTGAGCTGATTGATGTTCTGCGTCGGCGTGTTGTAGGTGGACAGATAGGTGATCGGCGTGACCTTGCGGTAGCCGTCATAGGTGAAGTGATAAAAGAGTCTGTCCTGGAGGATGGGGCCGCCGATGGAAAGGCCGAACTGGTGCTGCACCTTGATGGGCTTGGCGTGGGTGAGCGGGTCAGCGGCGTTGTAACCGGGCGTGCGGTAGTACTCATACGCATCGCCGTGCACCTTGTTGGTGCCGGACTTGGTGATGGCGTTGATGATGCCGCCGGCGGCCTGCCCAAACTCCGCGGAATAGCCGGCATTCTCCGTGGAGAACTCCCGGATGGCGTCCACCGGATACACATACGGGGCGCCGATGGCGCGGCCGCGCGCCTCGGAAAAGAAGGCCTGGTTGTTGTTGGCGCCGTCCACAAGATTGCTGTTGTAAATGCCGGAAACGCCGCGATAGCTGATCAGGCCGCTGTCGCCGTCGGGCACCACGTTGGGCGTCAGCAGAACGAAGTTGTCGAAACGCCGGCCGTTTACGGGCAGGTTATTGACCAAGTTCTGGTTGATGACCTGCGATTCGGCGACGCGATCGGTTTCCAGCAGCGGCGTTTCCGCGGTCACGACCACCTCGGTGCTCACCGCGGCGGCCGGCAGCGACGCGTCCACTGTGACGGTCTGCCCCACGGGCACGGGAATGTCTTTGCGATCGACCTTGCCGAAGCCCGCGCCGCTCAGCACCACCTCATACTGCCCGGGCTGCAGGAAGGTCGCGACATAGTGGCCTTCGGAGTCGGTGGTCAGGGTGCGGGAAGCGCCCGTGCCGGTGTTGGTGATCACCACCGTGGCGCCGGGAACGATGGCGCCGGTGTTGTCGCGGACGATGCCGGAGATATTGCCCAGAGCGGCGGTCTGCGCCCCAACAAAACCCGGCACGGAGGCCGCTGCTGCGACCACGGCCACAGCGCCCAACGGAAGGAAGCGAGAGCGAACGAGCATACAAACACTCCTTGCGACCCGAGGTGAACGCGCACCTGTACAGCTGCCGCGGGAGCGAGCGGAGCTCACTGTCCGAAGTCAGGGGAAAAAATGTCTGGATCGTGTTTCCAGCTTCAGCCAGAAAGGTTGCCTGTGTCAAGCAGGGGCGATCTGCGCGCCCGCGCAAGCCGCGTAAGCCGCACAAGCGGCGTAAGGCAAGGGTCCGGCAGGCGGCGTAGCTATCATGAACAAGGAAGGGACCTCGTTGATCAGGAAACTCATTCTGGGCATTGAAAGCTCGTGTGACGAGACCTCCGCCGCGGTGGTGGCGGACGGGCGCACGGTGCTGTCCAACGTGGTCGCCTCGCAGCTGGTGCACGCCGATTACGGCGGCGTTGTGCCGGAGCTGGCCAGCCGCGAGCACCTGCGCAACATCGTGCCGGTGGTGCGCGCGGCCATGCGCGGGGCCGGCGTGGGCGACTACCGCGAACTCAGCGCGGTGGCCGTTACCGAAGGCCCGGGCCTGGCCGGCGCGCTGCTGGTGGGCATCAGCTTCGCCAAGGCGCTGGCCTTTGGCGCCGAGGTCCCGCTGATCGCGGTAAACCACCTCGAAGGCCACATCCAGGCCGTGCTGCTGGAGGCCGAGCAGCAGCTCGCAGACGCCTCTCCGCTGCTGGCCGCCGTGATCTCCGGCGGGCACAGCCACCTTTACCTCGCCGAGCGCGGCAAGGACGGCTTGTGGCGCTATCGCAATGTGGGCCGCACCGTAGACGACGCCGCCGGCGAAGCTTTTGACAAGGTCGCCAAGCTGCTCGGTCTGCCCTTCCCCGGCGGCCCCTGGATGGACGCACTGTCCGCGCACGGCAACCCGCGGGCGGTACCGTTTCGCTTCGCGCAGATCAAAAGCAAGACCCACGGCCGCGTGCCCCCGAAGCTCGCGGCGCAGGCGCCCGGTGAGCCGCGCTTCGACCTGTCGTTCAGCGGCATCAAGACCGCGGCGCGCCGCTACGTGGAGCTCCATGGCATGCGCGAGCGCATCGCCGCCCGCGAAGCAGCGATCCGTGAAGCCGGTCTGGCGGGCGCACGGCCAGGCGACCCCGCTGCGTTTGCCGCGGTGCTGGCCTCCCTGGATGCGCAAACGCTGGACCTGATCAGCAGCTTTCAAAGCTCCGTGGTGGCCTACCTGGTGCGGCAAACCTTTGCCGCGGCGACGCAGTTCGGCGCACAGGCTGTTCTGGTCAGCGGCGGTGTTTCCGCCAACCGGCTGTTGCGCGACCGCATGCAGACCTCGGCCGCGGAGGCAAAGATCGCTGTGGCCTTCCCCAGCATTGCGCTTTCCACCGACAACGCCGCGATGATCGCCGCCGCGGCCTGGCCCAAGCTGTTGAACGGCCAGTTCGCGCAAGATGCGCTGGAAGCCGCGCCGGGCCTGCGGCTGGGCTGATCTGTCCGATAGAATCAACCCTGAAACACCTCAACCGGGAAGGCAGCCCGGGCCGGGCGCGTGCGCCCACGCCCGCGGCACACGGAAGCAAACCAAGCGTGGCGGACCAGACACTTCAGCTCTTCAACACCCTTTCCGGCCAGATCGAGCCCCTCTACGCCGCCGACGGCGAGCATCTCCGCTTCTACTGCTGCGGCCCCACCGTGTACGACTACGGCCACATCGGCAACTTCCGCACCTTCCTCCACGTGGACGTGCTGCGCCGCGCCATGAAGCTGTTTGGCCTGCCCGTAAAGCACGTCATGAACATCACCGATGTGGATGACAAAATCATCCGCAATGCCACGGCCGCGGGCCAGCCCATCGGGATCTACAGCGCAAGGTTCGAGAAGGCCTTCTTTGAAGACATGGAAGCGCTGGGCGTTGAGCGCCCCGAGGTGATCGCCCGTGCCACCGAAAACATCGACGGCATGGTGGACATCATTCAACGGCTCGCCGCGGAAGACATCGCCTACAAAGCCGAGGACGGCAGCTGGTACTTCCGCGTGGCGCGCGACAAGAGCTACGGCAAGCTGAGCAAGAAAGATCTTGAAGGCATCGAGGACGGCGCGCGCATTGCCGCGGATGAGTACGACAAGGATTCGGTGCGGGACTTTGCGCTGTGGAAGGCCACCAAACCCGGCGAAACCAGCTGGCAAACGCCGCTGGGCGAAGGCCGCCCGGGATGGCACATTGAGTGCTCGGCCATGGCGATGAAGCACCTGGGCGACAGCTTCGACCTCCATGCGGGCGGCGAAGATCTGATGTTTCCCCACCACGAAAACGAGATTGCGCAATCGGAGTGCGCCACGCACAAGACCTTCGCGCGGCACTGGTTCCATGTGCGCTTTCTGCTGGTGGAAGGCAAGAAGATGTCCAAGTCCGAGGGCAATTTCTATACCCTGCGCGATTTGCTGCTGAAGGGCTACAAGGCCTCGGCGATCCGCTTTCTGCTGCTCAGCGTGCCCTACCGTCACCAGTTGAACTTCACCTTTGACGGCCTACGCGAATCCACCAGCGCCGTGGATCGTTTGCGCACCTTTGCGCAGCGCATGCGCGAGGGCAAGTGGACGGCAGGGGGCTGCGATGCGGCGATCTCTGCGGCAATCGAAAAGGGTGAGCGCGACTTCACCGCCGCGCTGGGCAACGACCTCAACACCGCAGAGGCGCGCGCGGCCATCTTCGAGGTCATCCGCACCGTAAACACGGCCGCGGATACAGGCAAGCTATGCCAAGGCGATGCGGAAGCCACGCTTGCCCTGTTGGCGCGCTTTGATGCAATCTTTGCCGTGCTGGAGGACCATGACGCGGAGCTGACGCGGAAGGCGCTTGCCTGGGCTGAGGCCGAGGGCAAGCTGGATCAGGCCGATCCCGAGGTGGTAGCCAAGTTTGCCAACGGAGGCCCAAGTGATGCGGAGATTGATGCGTTGGTGGAGGAACGGACACAGGCCAAGCAGCGCCGGAATTTTGCGCGCGCCGATGCCATCCGGAACGAACTGACGGCGAAGGGGATACTGCTTGAAGACTCCAAAGATGGTGTCCGCTGGCGCAGGAGGTAAATGGACCGGGGTCGAGGTGAGCTCCTTCCGGCCGAACTCCTGACGACAACGCGACTTGTCGTCCGTAACGAGGGCGCTAAGAGAGAATTGGGGGCGCTGCTGCTTCCTCCACGCCATGAGCGGCGAGCAAAATGAGGTTTTCAGCCACTACCTGAGAATCTTCGTTGGCGTCGATGGCAAACACCTTGCCCCAGCGCATCCTGATGATGTGCACCCCATGATTGCGATACGGAGTTCCGTCAATACGGGTGTCCGTTGCCGACCAGCGCATGATGACGGTCGTGTTGTGCGGAAAGCCTTTCACCCAAGTATCAGAGACATTCAACAGTAAGCCCGGGATCAGACGGCCAAGCCGCTCAAACCAAAGCCGAAGGGCTTCCCGATCATGTCGTACCCCACCAAGGGCATGATTTCCACCAAACCGGTGGTAGATATTCGGTGCGCAGCCCTTCAGAACCGACGCATACTCTTTCCGATTGACGGATTCAAAGTTCTTCTTTGCGAGTTTTCTTACAATAGCGTGATACATGCAGCTCCTGGTCGGGCGTACCGTTCTAGCGTTTAGGGATGTTCAACGAGTCCACTGAGAGCTGCCGGATATGTACGCTACCCAACTCCAGGTTATCCGATCGGGCGTCGATCACCTTGAGCTTGCGAATCGCCAGGGCACCAATGGCCAGTGCACCAAAAGCAGCGGCACCAATGGCAACAGCACCAATTGCGATGGCACCCCCGGTGAGGGCAGTAACAGAGAACGCTAAATTTACATATCGGCTCATTGCCTCGTTCTCATGCAACATGAGATGCCAGATCAGGGAGGATTGGTCCCCACAAACGCGCTTGTCGTCATTCACGCTAATTCCACTCAGCCTCGTTTGCGCAGGACCCAGGTCGTCATGCAGCGGTAGTTCTGCACGACGGTGGTTTTGAGCGGATCGACCAGGTCGCCTCCGAGGCGGGCGGTGTGGTCGAGGAGGATGGGTTCGTCGACGAGAAACCATTGGCTACCGTCGCCGGTTTGGAAGAGACCGTCGCCGAGATCGGGCAAGGACATGCCGATGCGCGAGCCGAGCCGGCAAAAGAGCAGGCCGCCGGGGCGGAGCACACGCCATAGCTCGCTGAGCATGGCGTGGAAGTGGGCGGTGTTGCGGGCAAAGTGCAGAACGGCGTTGCGCAGCACAGCGGAAAGTAGCGTCGGCGGCAGGTGCGCACAGTCGTCTTCTGGCTTTCGTCACAGCTCCCCATGTGCAATAGGATATTGCGAAAGCTGTCTCGGCCAAGTGCCCGGGACAGCCCCGAATGCTTCGCCCTTTCCCTCACAGCGAGGCTGCAGAGCACGCGTGCACCGATATGTGGCTCCGAGGGCGATAAACTAGCCGTAGCCCGATGGCCTACCAGGTTCTAGCCCGCAAATATCGCCCTCTCCGCTTCAGCGACGTTGTGGGGCAGGACCACGTCACGCGCACGCTGCTCAACGCGCTGATGCAGGACCGCATCGCCCACGGCTACATCTTTTCCGGCCACCGCGGCATTGGCAAAACCACTATCGCGCGCATCCTTGCCTCCGCGCTGAACTGCCAGCGCGCCATCGGCAGCCCGGAGCGCCGGACGCCAGAGCCCTGCCTCACCTGCGACTCCTGCCTGGAGATCCGCGCCGGCAATTCGGTGGACGTTCTGGAGATCGACGCCGCCACCAACCGCGGCATCGACGAGATCCGCGAGTTGCGCGACGCCGCCCGCTACCGCCCCGCCCGCGACCGCTTCAAAATCATCATCCTCGACGAGGCGCACCAGATCACCGATGCCGCCTTCAACGCGCTCCTGAAGACGCTCGAAGAGCCGCCCGAGCACATCGTCTTCATGATGGCCACCACGCAGCCCGAAGACATCCCGCAAACCATTCGCTCGCGCTGCCAGCACTTCAGCTTTCACGCGGTCAGGCTCGATGACATCGTCGGCCAACTGCGCCGCATCAGCGACGACGAGCGCATCGACGTCGATGACGCCACGCTGGGGCTGCTTGCCGAAGCCGGCGACGGCTCCATGCGCGATGCCCTGAGCATCATGGACCAGGCCATCGCGTCAGCGCCCACCACCACCGATGGCCGCCCCCATGTGGAGCTCGCCGAGGTGCGCGAGTTGATGGGCGCCGTGTCCAATGTGGTGTTTGAGGAGATCCTGGCCGCGGTGCACGCCAACGACTCCGCGGCGGTGCTTTCCACCGTCGGCCGCCTGCTCGATCTCGGCAACGGACCCCAACAGATCGCGCGGCAATTTACCCGCTTTCTCCGCAATGCGGTTGTCGCCAAAATCACCGGACTGGACCCCGGGGTCGAGGTGGAAGCTACCGGCATCGCCGCCGAGCTGCTGCAAATCTCCACCGAGGAGCGCCGCCGCGCCGCCCGCGCCGCCGCCAACTTCTCCGAAGAAGAGCTTTCCCGTTTCCTCAGCATTGTCCTTCGCACCTTCGACGATCTCGGCTACCGGCAGGAGCAGCGGCTTCATCTCGAGCTCGGACTGCTGAAGCTGGTGCACGTGCAACGTCTGGTTGCCGTCGAGGAGATCCTCTCCCAGTTGGGCGCAACGCCAGGCCCCCAAACCCCGAAGCTGCCCATCCCTCAACCGCCACGCCCTGCACAGACCACGTCGCCGCCGAAGGCAACCCAAACCGCAAGAGCCGCAGCCCCATCCCCCCAGCCAACGACGGATGCCTCATCCCTCCGCGAAGCTGCGAGTGCCCCCTCCACACGCGAAACCGCGGTTGCCCCCTCGGTGCGCGAAGCCGCGGGTGTCTCCTCCGTGCGCGAAACCGCGGTTACCCCATCCATACGCGAAGCGGATGGGTGGGCAAGCAATCCACCAGCGCCACCCCAACCCTCCGCCCAGCAAACCCCAAGGGCCCCCTCCGTGGGCGACACCGTGGAAGCCCCACCCATACATGCGGGTGCCCCATCCATACGCGAAGCGGATGGGTGGGCAAGCAATCCAACAGCCCCACCCCAGACCTCCACGCAGCAAACGGAGGAGGTCACTGCCTTGCAAGCCGCGGTGGTCCGCGCCCTCCTCAACACCAGGGGCCAAACCTCCGCCGCAGAACAACTCGAGGACGCCACCTGGACCCTCGTCGGCAGCCATCTCGGCATTCAAACCACCCTCTCCAAAACCATGCTCCCGGTCGTCTTCAACGCCGAAGCCGACCGTATCCTGAAGGGGACACTCCGCGACCTCCACCCAACCACGCTTCAGGTCGAACTCCTTCCCGGCACTTCTCTCAACGGCCACATCCCTGCCAAAAAGAACCGCCCCGCAGCCCAGGGAAGCGCCGCCGAACTCGCCGAAAAGCACCCCTTGGTGCAGGAAGCCAAACGTCTCTTCGCCGCCGAAGTGTCCAACGTCATCGACTTGCGCAAAGAGTAGAGATTTTAGGTTGTTCGTTGTTCGTTGTTCGTTGTTCGTTGTTCGTTGTTCGTTGTTCGAAATGTTTTCGACACTGTGCCAACCGGCTCCAGCCACAACACGCAACGACCACCGAACACCTATCGCTCAGCCCGCTGATTTAAAGGGACCTACCTAAAACCTAAAACCTACAACCCAAAGGACCCCATGGACCTCTCCGAAATGCAGGAAATGCTCTCTCAGGCCAACGCCATGCGTGACAGCATGGAAGAAAAGCTCGCCCAAACCGTCGTGGAAGCCTCCTCCGGCGGGGGCGCGGTGGAGGCGCGCATGAACGGCCGCAAAGAGCTCCTGAAGCTCACCATCACCCCCGCCGCGGCCTCCGCTGCCGCAGGCGACATCACCATGCTCGAAGACCTGATCGTCGCTGCCGTTAACGAGGCCGGCCGCAAGGCCGACGAAGCCGCGCAGGCCAGCGCAGGCGACATGCTCGGCGGCCTCGGCCTGCCGGGACTTTGAGGTTGTAGGTTGTAGGTTGCAAGTTCTACGTTGCAAGTCGCGCACAGGGCGCCCCCCGGGGACGCTCAACCCTCTACCGCCCACAAGTCACTCCAACTACCAACAACTTACAACCTAGAACTTACAACCTACAACCAAAATGTCTACCCGCTTCGCGCCGCCCATGGCGCGCCTTATCGAAGAACTTCGCCGGCTTCCTGGCGTCGGCACCAAGACCGCGCAGCGATTCGCGTTCCACATCCTGCGCTCTTCTGATCACGATGCGGCGGCGCTTGCCGAAGCCATTCGCGCGCTGAAACAGGCTCTTCGGCTTTGCTCGATTTGCAACAACGTCACCGATATCGACCCCTGCGGCTTTTGCAGCAGCCCCTCGCGCAACACCCGACAGATCTGCGTGCTCGAAGAGCCCACCAACATCGCGGCCGTTGAAAAAACGCGCGCCTGGAACGGCGTTTACCATGTGCTGCACGGCACCCTGTCGCCGGTGAATGGCGTGGGCCCTAAACAGCTTCGCCTGACCAACCTGTGGCCGCGGCTTGGGGATGCCGAAGAGCTCATCCTCGCCACCAGCCCCACGGTGGAAGGCGAAGCCACCGCGCGCTATCTTGCCGATGAAATCCATGCGCAGCAACCGCAACTGAAGGTGACGCGCATCGCCACCGGCGTCCCCGCCGGCTCGGACATCGAGTATGCCGACGAGATCACCATGACCCGCGCGCTGGAAAATCGGCGCTCGCTATAATGTAGCCACCAGCGAGCATGAGATGACGATCACGGTCCATCTGCCAAACGACCTCATCACCCATGATGACCCCGCACAGGAGGCGCTGGAGGCCCTGGCCTTCGAGGGCTACCGCACTGGCACCCTTAGCCGTAGTGAGGCTGGCGCTCTGCTCAAGCTCGGTCGTCTGGCATTTGAGGCATTGCTGAAGAACAAGGGGATCGATCACGATGCATACGGTGTCGATGACCTACTCGAAGACATTCGCACCGGTGATGCCTTGCGCGCCGAAGGGCGAATACCCAGGTGATCGTTGTTGCTGATACCTCACCGCTTAACTATCTCGTTCAACTCGGAGCTTTCGAGGTTCTGCAGCAGATGTAGGGTGTCGTCCTGGTGCCGCCTGAAGTGCAGGAAGAGCTGCGGTAAATGGGTGCACCCGCAACGGTACGAGCCTGGGCAGATCATCCTCCTCCCTGGCTGCTCGTTCATCGCAGCACGCTTCACCTCGAAGCAGAGATGGGCAAGCTGGATAAGGGCGAACGTGCAGCAATCGCCCTCGCTCTGGAAAGGCAGGCAGATTTGCTCCTGCTGGACGAGCGTAAAGCGCGGCAGATTGCGCGCAATCAGTTCTCGCTTCAAACAACAGGAACTCTTGGGCGTCTTGCGCGATGCACATCTTGCCGGTCTGTTGAACGCACAAGATGTCTTCAATCGTCTTACCACGGAGACGACCTTTCGTAGCTCTCCGGAGCTCAAACGGCTCTTCTTGGAGTCAATCACGATCTAATGTGGCGATCTTTTCCGATGGAATACCTGTTCTCCTCGACCGAAGCAAAGTGAGATGAAAGGGTTTACTAAACCGCGATCACCCGCAGATCGCCGCCCGTCATCTCAGCGGGCAGTTCCAGCTCCAACAGCCCAAGTATCGTCGGCGAGATGTCCCGCAGGCTGCCGCCCTCTCTCACACCGATCTTTTTCCCTCCATCAGTGATCAGCACAAACGGCACCGGATTGGTGGTATGCGCCGTGTGCGGGCCGCCTGTGACGGGATCCATGAGCAGTTCGGCGTTGCCGTGATCGGCGGTCAAAATCCAGCTCGCTCCCGCGGCGCGCACTGCCCTGTAGATGCGCTCCAGTTGCGCGTCCACGGCCTCCACGGCCTGCACTGTGGGCTCCATCTTGCCGGAGTGGCCCACCATGTCCGCGTTGGCGAAGTTCACAATCACCAC
Source organism: Granulicella sp. (assembly GCA_965218675.1). Taxonomy (GTDB): domain Bacteria; phylum Acidobacteriota; class Terriglobia; order Terriglobales; family Acidobacteriaceae; genus Granulicella. The sequence goes on along the minus strand of CBDCLP010000013.1, from coordinate 201,319 downwards.
GTCAAACGCGGGGTCGCCCAAGGTCCGCTCCACAATGTCGCCGATGCCTTCAGCGCTCATCGCGGGGGCGAGGTCATAGGTGGCCACCTTTTTCGACTGCACCATCTCACGATCTTCGCCGGCGAACGGTGTTTCGATCCCACCGTTGAAGAAATAGGTCACATGCGCATACTTTTCCGTTTCGGCCACACGTAGATTGCGCAGCTCATGCTTCGCCATCACGTTAGCCAGCAGATTGTCCATGCTCTCCGGCGGAACGATCATCGGCAGCGTGAACTTCTTGTCATACTGCGTCATCGTGACGAAATGCAGATCCGCCGGAACCTGCTCACGCGGAATCTCCAGATCCAGCTCCGCGGCCTTGGGCAGATCGATGCCTGCATTGCCCGTCAGCCCGCTACGCCGGGCCAGCACGCGCGTGATCTGCCGCACACGGTCAGCCCGGTAGTTGAAGCAAATCACCGCATCACGGTCGCCGATGCGCGCCACCGGCTCCCCGTGCGCATCCACGCACACAAAGGGCTCGATGAACTCATCGGTGATGCCGTTGTTGTAGCTTTCCCGCACGCGCGCGACCGCATCCGTGTACGCCCCACCCTCGGCCTGCCCCGCGACCATGGCGTTGAAGGCCTTGTGTTCACGCTCCCAGCGCAGGTCGCGATCCATGGCAAAGTAGCGCCCGCTCACGCTGGCCAGCCTGCCCACGCCATACTCGGCGAACTTCGCCGCCAGCTGCTCAAGATAGCCCGCCCCGCTGGTCGGCAGCGTGTCGCGCCCATCCAGGAACGCATGCACATACACACGCTGAAGCCCGCGCTGCGCCGCCATCTTCAACAGCGCATACAGGTGCCGCTGGTGCGAGTGCACACCGCCGTCAGAGACCAGTCCGATCAGGTGCAGCGCCTGGCCGTCCCTTGCCGCAGCGTCCATCGCCGCGATGATGGTTGGGTCGGTGAAGAATGCACCCGAGGCAATGGCCGCATCGATGCGCGAGATATCCATGCGCACCACGCGGCCGGCTCCAAGGTTCAGGTGCCCCACCTCGGAGTTGCCCATCTGCCCATCTGGCAGGCCCACAAATTGCTCGCTCGCGCGAATCAACGTGTTGGGATATTCGCGTAGCAGCTTATCATAGGTCGGCTTGCGCGCCTGCGCGATGGCATTGCCGTGCGTCTCCGCGCGGTATCCCCAGCCGTCGAGAATAGTCAGCAGAACAGGGCTCTTGCAATTCCGCATCATGCTGCTCACTCTCCGCAGTTCACCGCGGTCCGCCCCAGGAAAACCGCCGCGCCGCCCAGCTCTTCCTCAATGCGCAGCAACTGGTTGTACTTGGCGATGCGATCCGTGCGTGAGGCCGAGCCCGTCTTGATCTGCCCGGCGCCGGTGCCCACCGCCAGGTCCGCGATGAACGTGTCCTCCGTCTCGCCGGAACGATGCGAGATGATCGCCGCATAGCCGTTGCGCCGCGCCAGCTCAATCGCATCCAGCGTTTCACTGATGGTGCCGATCTGGTTCACCTTCACCAGAATCGCGTTGGCCACACCCTCATCGATGCCGCGCTGCAGCATCTTTGTGTTGGTCACAAACAGGTCATCGCCCACCAGCTGCACCTTGCGGCCGATCTTTTCTGTGAGCATGCGCCAGCTGGCCCAATCGTTCTCGTCCAGCCCGTCTTCCAGCGAGACGATGGGGTACTGCCGCGTCCAGCTTTCCCAATAGTTCACCATCTGCTCGCCGGTCTTTTCGCTCTTGTCAGACTTGTGAAACACGTAGCGATTTTTGCCCTTGTCGAAGAACGAGCTCGCCGCGGGATCGAGCGCAATCGCAATCTCTTCACCGGCCTTGTAGCCCGCCAGCTCAATCGCTTCCAGGATCACCTCAATGGCCTCCACATTGGACTTCAGCGAAGGCGCAAAGCCACCCTCATCGCCCACGGCGGTGTTGTAGCCGCGCTTTTTCAGCACGCCTTTCAGCGTGTGGAAGACCTCCGTGCCCCAACGCAGCGCGTCGGAAAAGCTTTCCGCGCCCACGGGCATCACCATGAACTCCTGGAAGTCGACGTTGTTGTCGGCATGCGCGCCGCCGTTCAGGATGTTCATCATCGGCGTAGGCAGGATGCACGCATTCACGCCGCCAAGGTAGCGATACAGCGGCATCCCCAGCGCCTCCGCGGCCGCCCGCGCACAGGCCATGCTGACCGCCAGGATCGCGTTCGCTCCCAGCCGTCCCTTGTTTTCCGTGCCGTCCAGCGAAAGCATGGTTGCATCGATCAGCCGCTGGTTGCTCGCGTCCAGCCCTTTGAGCTCCGGCGCGATCACGCTTTCCACATTCTCGACAGCCTGCAGCACGCCCTTGCCCAGGTAGTGCTCCTTGTCTCCATCGCGCAGCTCCACGGCCTCATGCTCGCCGGTGGAAGCCCCGCTGGGCACAGCGGCGCGGCCCCGTGCCCCGTCCTCAAGAACGACATCGGCTTCCACGGTCGGGTTGCCACGGCTGTCCAGGATCTCCCGCGCTTGAATGGAGACAATCTCAATCATCTGCTGCTTCTGCCTTCCGTTTTGCTGTGTTGGTGCCCGAACCCGGGCAATGCGATGCTGCAACCGCTGCTCCAGGCGCGGCCGCCGGTCCACGGGCACAGAGCGGCCGTTCACGCCACCGATGGTTTCCACCAGATCTGCCAAACTGTCCCCTGCCGCGCTCATTCTAGCAAAGGCAACCTACGTTTCCGCAGCCTGCATGGCCCCCGCGGCGTCAGCGGTCACATGCAGGCCAACCCCGCGCAGCTTCACGTCCGCCCGCGTCAGCGCGGGCAGCAGTAGGTGGATGCGTGTTCCGCGCCCGGGGCGACTTTCCACCTCCACCTCGCCCCTGCCGCCATACAGCACCGCGATGCGCTCCCGGACGTTGCGCATGCCGATGCCCGTGCCGGCGCTGGCCAGCGTTTCGGGCTCCAGAGCGCGGTCCGGTGCAATGCCCACGCCGTCATCCTCCACCTCGAGCAGCAGATGCCCCTCGGCAACGCGGCCACGCAGCGTCACCGTGCCGCCATGCAGGCGCGGCTCCAGCCCGTGCTTGATGCTGTTTTCGATCAGCGGCTGCAGCAACATGCTGGGCACCTCCAGATGCAGCGCTTCTTCGGTGACCTCCTTGACGACGCGCAGCTTGTCGCCGAAGCGAATCACCTCGATGTCCAGGTAATCGTCGGTAAAAGCGAGCTCTTCTTCGAGCGGCACAAATGCATCGCGCTCCCGCAGCAAGGTGCGCAGAATGCGGCTCAGCTTCACGATCATCTCGCGCGCCAGCTCCGGCTCTGACCGGATCAGCGACGCAATCGAGTTCAGCGTGTTGAACAGAAAGTGTGGATTGATCTGCCGCTGCAGGGCATCCAGACGCGCTTCCAGCAGCAGCCGGCTCTGCTCTTCCAGCTTGTGCTCAATGCGTACCGCATTCCATATCTTCAGCGGAATGCCCACCAGCACCGGCGTGCACGCGCACACCAGCGTTTCGAGCAGCCAGTTGTTTGTGTGCAGCTCAAAGTACAGGCGTGGCTCCATGCTCGCAAGCAGGCTTGCCGCAAGCTGCGTGGCCATCAGCAGTACCACCAAGGAGATCTGCCGGTCGAAGTTGGGCCGGCGCAGCGTCCGGCGAATCCAGCGATAGATACTCAGATCGATCAACGGCGAAAAAGACCACACGGCCTCTTCATCCGTGAAGCGCCGATAGGTGCCAAACAGCACGCCCACGCCGATATTCACCGGCAGCGCCAGCCACTCGTGGTGGCCCATCGCCGGCAACGCCAGCATGGCACCACCCAGCGCCGCCAGCCTTGGCCCCAGCAACAGGCCCAACAACGCCGTGGCCTGCAGGGCAAGATCCGCTGCCAGGAAGTTCGGCACCCGCACCCGCACCCACACGCCCAGCATCAGCGGGATGCACACCCACGCGAGCAGCTCCAACTGCTCCTTCTGGTTGCGCTCCTTGAGCAGCAGCAGCCGCTTGAAGCTCAACGAGCGCGACAGCGAACTGGCCACCGCCGCCGCCACACCCAGCTTCACCAGCAGCGAGATCAGCAGCAGCTTGTTGTTCATCGGGTGCACGCCTTTACTCTACGCGCCCTGGCCCGACGCGCTGGAAAGGTCCGCGAATCTATCCTGCTGCCTGCGAATCTAACAACTTACTATGCCACTGCTTTCCGTTAGCAAGGTTGCGGACGCCGCATTTCCGACCCGCTGGGGCAACTTTCGCATTCTCGGGTTTGAGGGCCTGCCGGAGCCCGGCGACCCCACCCGCAAGCCGCTCGAAAGCGCCGTCGCCCTGGTGATGGGCGACGTCCATGGAGCGCCGCCCATCGTGCGCATTCACTCCCAGTGCCTCACCGGCGATGTGTTCCACTCGCTGCGCTGCGATTGCCACGATCAGCTCCATCTCGCGCTCAAGCGCATCGCCGAAGAAGGCGCGGGCATCCTGCTCTATGAGCAGCAGGAGGGCCGCGGCATCGGCCTCATGGCCAAGCTGCGCGCCTATGAGCTGCAGGACGGCGGTCTTGACACCATCGAGGCCAACCACCAACTCGGCTTTCCCACCGACCTCCGCCACTTTGAGCTGCCCGCGGCCATCCTGAAGCACCTCGGCGTGCCGGCTGTCCGCCTCATCACCAACAACCCCGAAAAGGTTGCAGCGCTCGAGCAGGCCGGCATTCAGATCGTCGAGCGTCTGGACGCCACCATCCCCACCGAACCCACCTTTGAGCGCTACCTGGAAACCAAGCGCGAAAAGCTCGGCCACCTCGTCGGCTGAGTCTATTGTCGTTCCCGACGGGAATTCTGCGTCTCCAGCCAGTGCGCCCGCAGGTAAGGCGCAAGGCTCACTCGCCTTTGAGCCCTCGCAGCATCCTGCAGGTCGTGACCACCTGTCCCGCATGGCGCTGTGAGTGCTCCGCGCAGTGGATCAGCAGGCCCGCCACCGTGGTCGGCAGCTGCTTGCGGCCGATCCCGCGCGGCTCCCCGTACCGCGCCGGCTCGAAGCGCCGCACTCGCTCAATGGCGCGCTCCATGCCGTGGCGAAACTCCTCCAGCACCGCCTCGGCGTCGCCCGGCTCTCGCTCTGCAGCCAGCGATGCCATCTGCTCTTCGCTGAGCGCCTGCCCGTCCGCGTAGGTCAGCAGCCGGTCCAGCGAGCGAACGATGTGCCGCAGGTGAAACGCAACCGGCGGCAAGCCGTACAGCTCCTCAAACAGCAGTCCGCCGGCATCGGCGGTGTGCCGCTCCACGTCCTCCCGGGTCAGCTCCAGCGCATGCACGACCGCTCGGCGCAGCGGGTCGAGCTCCGTGTGCGTCCCGCGCATCCACGGCTCGGCGGCGGGCGGTTGCGGCGTGGCCTTTGCCTTCTGCGGTTCAGAGCTCATGGCGTCTACAGCCCCTTTCGTTGCCGAAAGGCGCGCACGACCTCGGCCGGGTCCTGATGCTGCCCATCCACGGCCAGGTTCATCGCCCGCATCTCCTGCTCGCTGACTTTGCCCGCCAGCCGTTCGATCGCCTTTCCAATCGCCGGAAAGCGTTGCAAGGAATCATCGCGCACCAGCGGCACCGCCTCATACGGCGGAAAGTAGTGCCGGTCGTCGATCAGCGCCACAAAACCCATCGCCTGGATGGCGCCGTCGGTCGAGTTCCCCGCCACGATGTCCACCTGATGCGCCGCCAGGGCCCGGTAGAGCAGCCCCAACTCCATCGTTCGCGGCGAGCCCGCAAAGTGCAGCCCATACACCCTGGCCAGCCCCGGCAGCCCGTCCGGCCGCTCCGCAAACTCGTAGCCGACCCCCAGCTTCCACCCGGGCGCCACCCGGGCCACATCGCTGATGGTGCGCAGCCCCAGCCGGCGTGCGTCGTCGCCGCGCACCACCATGGCAAACGTGTCCTCAAAGCCCAGCCCCGGCCCCACCGTGACCTTGTATCGCTGCTGGTAAAGCCGGCTCACCGTCGCATCCACCTGCGCGGGGCTGCGCTGCCCCACCGGCGGCAGCGGCTGCTTCAGGATCGCCGTCAGCGCCGTCCCGGTGTACTCCACATAGCTGTCGATGCGGTCGGAGATCAGCGCCTGCTGACACAGGTAGCTGCCCGCCAGCCAGAAGCGCCGCTCCACCTTGCCGCCCCCCTCGGCCTCAATCTCCTGCGCCAGCAGCTCGCCCAGCACCACCTGTTCGGTAAAGTTCTTGGCCCCAATCACCACGTGCGACGACCGCGGCGGCGCACACGCGGTCAGGCCAAGGAAAAAGGGCGTCACCAAAGCTGCAAGAGCACCCCGGACCCATCTCACGAGAAGACCTTCCACTCGCCACCCACCCGACGCAGCAGCGTGTCGGAGACGACGTGATGTCCGTTCGTTGTCACATAGCGAGCCTGCTCTCTAAGCTCGCGGAGACCCTGGGCGTTTTCTGAACCCGTGAAAAGGAGTGTGTCCCGCGCCGGAACCACAATCACTAAATCGCCGGACACAAGCTTTCCCGCTTTCTCCCAAACGTAATTCAGCAGCAAGCTGGAGGAGGCGTAGCAGACCATCTCGCATTCCAGCGTAAAGCACTCGCCATAGGGCGAAAACTCAATCGGACCCAGGATGCGGCCTACGTTCTCCCTGCCAATCCGCAGCAACGCCTCAGCATCGAGACGTAAAGTCAGAGCAATCTCCTTCTGCAGAATATCCGTGGATTCAGGAAAATCCAATGCGTACACGACCCACAGATCGCCCATCAGGTGGCGTGTGATGAGGTCACGGTCATCCTGACTAATGTAGTCTCGGTAGACCTCATCCCGAACGAGGGCGACGATGTTCCCCAGCGCTACCTCAACCTTCTGCTGCAGGATGTCCGCAGGCGCGAGCACGCGCACGTAGCGCTCCACAATCTCGGCCCTGTCCTCAGGAGACTGCTGACATTCGGCCCACAGGTTATCAAGAAACATTGAGGAGGTCCGACCATCTGCCCCCGTCATCTTGATCTCTCGGTCTGAGATGAATGCGACTTCTGTAGCCGGATGACGCAGTTCGATGAGCCGCATCACCAGAAGTGAAAGCTCCTGTCGGCCAAGGGCAGGCCGCGCTAACATCTCGAGCGTCAGCTTTTCCTCTCTGCTTCGTTCGGGTTGAGCTTCCTTCACCGCCGCACCGCCAGCCGCTTCTCGGCCATCCCCAGAAGGCCATCCGCGGCCAGCGCCAGCAGCGCCGCCGGGATCGCCCCGGCCAGCACCAGGCCGTTATCCACACTGGCCACACCACGGAAGATCAGCTCTCCCAGGCCGCCGGCCCCGATCGCCGCCGCAATGGTCGCCACGCCTACGCAGATCACCGTTGCCGTGCGCAGACCGGCCAGGATCACGCTGGCTGCCAGGGGCAGCTCCACCTTGCGCAGCCGCTGCCAGCCCGTCATACCCAGCGCGTTGGCCACGTCGATCAGCGCCGGGTCCACGCTGCGGATGCCCGTGTAGGTGTTGCGCAGGATGGGCAGCAGCGCATAGCCGGTCAGCGCCACGATGGCCAGCCGCGCCGCGCGATCGCCCAGGAACGGCACTGGCAGCAGCAGCCCAAACAGCGCCAGGCTGGGGATGGTCTGCAGCACGTTGGCCACGCCCAGCACCGGCCGCGCCAGCACCGGTTTGCGGGTCAGCAGCACGCCCAGCGGCAGCCCGATCAGCGCCGCCCATAGCATCGCGCTCACGGTCAGCCACAGGTGCTCAAAGGTCAGGCGGCCGATCTCCGCCCCGTAGCGGTGTAGAAAGGCCCCCATCAGGCCGCGTCCTCCCGCGGCTGCGTCGCCCGCACATAGGCCTTCACCGCAGGGTCGTCGCTCCCCATCACCGCCGCGGCATCCACCCGCGCCACAATGCTGCCGGCCTCCATCAGCACCACGCGGTCGGCCAGAAAGAGTGCCTCCGGCAGATCGTGGGTCACCACCAGCGTCGTGACCTCGCTGCCCTGAAGCAGATCGTGCACCATGGCCTGCATCTCCGCCCGGGTCAGCGGATCCAGCGCGCCAAACGGCTCATCCATCAGCAGGACCTTGGGCTCGGTGATCAGGGCCCGCGCCACGCCCACGCGCTGCCGCTGCCCGCCGCTCAGCTGCCACGGGTAGCGGTCCAGCACATCCTCGGCGAGGCCTACCCGCCGGATCGCCGCCGCCGCCCGCTCCCGCAGCGCCGCCGCCTTGGCCCCGCCCACCTCCAGCGGCATGGTGACATTGCGCGCCACGGTCATGTGCGGAAACAGCCCGCTCTCCTGGATCACATACCCGATGCCCCGCCGCAGCGCGAGCACGTCCGCCTCGGCCACATCCGCGCCGTTCACCCGCACACGGCCCGCGGTGGGCCGCACCAGCCTATTTACTGTGCGCAACAGCGTCGTCTTGCCGGATCCGCTCCGCCCCAGCAGCGCCGTCGTCGTGCCCGGCTCACACTGGAGCGATATCCCGCACAGGAGCTGACGGCCACCGTCGACCGTGAAGCTCACCTCCGCGAACTCCACGCCTCCGGGAGCCATTTCATCCTTTCAGGATGGTTCTTGGTTGTTCGTTGTTCGTTGTTCGTTCCAGCCTATGAAGCGATTCACGAACCGTACATAAGCCGCTCCCACGAACAACGAACAACCAAAAACGAACAACCACTACTCCGCGGCCTCAGGCGCCCGTTCCGCCCCGCCTTCCGGGCCGGCCTCGGCCGCCGCACTCGGCGGCGGCGCCACCGAGGTCGGATTCACCGCCCCCTTCACCCGCACCACCGTGATCTTGTCGAAGCCTTCCTTGAACGCCGGCGGCCGCAGCCGCTCCGCCATTTTGTGCATGACCTCGTCGGTCACCTGGCGGTCGCGCTTCGAGTTCCGTTCCAGGCAAACGCTCAGCGGCACATCGAAAAACACCGCCTGCACCTCATACCCGAAGCTCTTGGCCATCTTGATCCACTGGCGGCGCTCATGCGCGCTCAGGTTGGTCGCATCCACATAGTTCCATGGCATCTTGGCGATCAGCCGGGCCCGCAGCAGGCTGCGCAGCGTGCTGAACACCAGCCCCTGGTAGCGCTGCTCGGTGATGTCATCGAACAGGATGTTGCGCAGCAGGTCACTTGAAAGCGGGGTAACGCCCCGGCGCTTGTACCAGGTCGTCTTGCCCGATCCCGGCAGGCCGATGGTCAGCACCACATAGCCGCGCGGCGAGCCTGCCGGCACGGGCGCCACAGGCGGGGTCCCCACGGACTCCGGCTGCGTTTCCACCACCAGCTGCGGCTGCGGTTCCACCGCCGGGGGCTCCAACGCGTCCGCGGGTTCTGAGGCCTCCGGTGCGCTCTCGGTTTCCGGCTCGCCGGGCTGAAAGCCGTGCATCTCGGCCGTTACTTCCGTTTCCGGCTGCTCGGCGGGGGGCTCGGCCGACAGGGGCCGCAGGGGCTCCGGGTAGGCCGGGCGCAAGGGCGCCAGCTGGTCGGTGGGCAGCTCCTGCCCGATCTTGCCTGTGGACTCCGACTCGTTCGGAGGTCGTCTGCTGCGTCGTCTCATGAATAGGTCGCGCACCCAATCGCGCATACTCACGGTGTACCATACGCCGCCGGGTGCCGCAAAAGCGGTGCATTCCCGCAGTGACCCTCGGCTCGCCCTCCGTTGCCCTCCGGTAGCCCCTTTGATAGCCTCAAAGGGTCTGCGCTGCACGTCGCCGCGGGCCAGCAACGCAGCGCCCCGCTCGGGCGAGAAGGATCGAACTCACTATGGCAGTTAAGGTTGGGATCAACGGCTTCGGCCGCATCGGACGCAACGTCTTCCGCACCGCGCTCGGCAACCCGGACATCGAGATCGTCGCCGTCAACGACCTGACCACGCCCGCCACGCTCGCCCATCTGCTCCAGTTCGACTCCATCCTCGGCAACCTGAAAAACGAGGTCTCCGCCACCGAAGACTCCATCACCGTCGACGGCAAAACCCTCAAGGTCTTCGCCCAGCGCGACCCCGCCAACCTCGACTGGGCCTCGGTCGGCGCCCAGATCGTCGTCGAATCTACCGGCTTCTTCACCGACGCCACCAAGGCCAGGGCGCACCTCGGCGCGACCGTTAAAAAGGTCATCATCTCCGCCCCCGCCACCAACGAGGACCTCACCCTCGTCCTCGGCGTCAACGACTCAAAGTACGATCCGGCCAGGCACAACATCCTCTCCAACGCGTCCTGCACCACTAACTGCCTTGCCCCGGTCGTCAAGGTGCTCCACGAGACCTTCGGCATCCAGAGCGGCATCATGACCACCATCCACAGCTACACCAACGACCAGGTCGTGCTCGACGCGCCGCACAAGGACCTGCGCCGCGCCCGCGCCGCCGCGCTCAGCATGATCCCCAGCTCCACCGGCGCCGCCAAGGCCCTGAAGCTCGTCATTCCGGAGATGGACGGCAAGCTGGACGGCTTCGCCATTCGCGTTCCCACCCCCAACGTTTCCGTCGTCGACCTCACCTTTGTCGCCGAAAAGCCGATCGACGTGCCCAGCATCAATGCCTCGCTCAAGACGGCCAGCGAGGGCCCGCTCAAGGGCATCCTCGGCTACACCGAGCAGGAGCTCGTCAGCTCCGACTTCAAGGGCAACCCGCTCAGCTCCATCGTCGACAGCAAGCTCACCAAGGTCGTCGGCAACACCGGCAAGGTGATCAGCTGGTACGACAACGAGTGGGGATATTCCAGTCGTGTCAAGGACCTGATCAAGTTCCTGGCGGACAAAGGCCTCTAACCCGCCTCCGCCCGCGCCTCAACTGGCCCGCCTCCACTCCCCTGTCGCGCGTTGGTCCATGCCGGCCCGCGCGACGCCACGTTTGGGCACACCGTGCGCGCCGGTCTCCAGATCGCGGCGTTCCACGACGTACTCCAGCCCTTGAACCCAGTCCATCCCGCGGTCGTTTGCCTCGCTCATCAGCGAATCGAACAGCACTCGGTCCGACGGGCGCCCCAGCGCCAACTGAAACAGCTGGCACACGCGATCGAACTCCGCCGCCACATCCTCATCTGTCGTTCTGTACTGTTCCCGACCCATCAGGTGCAGCGTACCCTCCCTTCGGATACCCGGTAATCCCACTGGAGATGTAGACGGTGAGGAAATCCACAAACCGCCGCGGTCCGTTCTTCATGTTCACCCCGCCACAACCCTGCGGTCACCCGGCCTGAGGCCACGCGCGCAGGCCATCGCCGCTGCTGCACCGCCCCGTCCCCTATACTCTCCCCCAGCCATGAATCTGACTCGCCGCCGTGGAACCAAAGCGTTCTTTCTGACGTTGGGCGTGTGCCTGATCGGCCTTGCGATCGCCCTGAACATCACCTGGATCTACCACAACGGCCGCCGCCTCGCGATTGACCTGCTGGGTGTCGTTCTGTTTTCCATCCTGATCGCCGGTGTGGTGCTGAACACCGTGTTTCTGCTCCGCGAAATCCGCCGCAACGAGCGCCAGGACAGCTTCCTGAACGCCGTTACCCACGAGCTCAAAACGCCGATCGCCAGCATCCGGCTTTACCTCGACACGCTGGAGCGCCGCCCCCTCCCCGACGAGCAACGCCTGCAGTTCTACCGCACCATGCGCGCTGACACCGACCGCCTCCTCGGCACCGTCGACCAGGTGCTCAAGGCCGGCGAGCTCGGGCAGCGCGCACGCAGCGGCAAACGCACCCAGGTGGACCTGTATCCCCTGCTGGCCGAGTGCGCCGACACCGTCCGCAGCCGCCACCACCTGCCCCCCGAGGCCCTTGTGCTCGAGGCCGTGCCGGGCAGCGTCCGCCTGCGCGTTTGGGGCGAAGCCGAGGACCTCCGCACCGCGGTGCTCAATCTGCTCGACAACGCCGTAAAATACTCGCCCAACGGCGTTCATATCCGGTGCCGTCTCTCCATCGAGCGCTACGTGTATGCCGTGCTGGCCATCACCGATCAGGGGCTCGGGCTGCCGCCCAACGAATCAAAGCGCATCTTTCGCCGCTTCTATCGCGCCCCCACCAGCGACCGCGTCAAGATCAAGGGCACCGGCCTTGGCCTCTTTTTGGTGCGGACCATCGCGCGCCAGCACGGGGGCAGCGTCCGCGCGCAAAGCGAGGGGCTGGGCCACGGCACCACCATGCTCCTCAAACTGCCCCTGGCCCTGAGCTGATCTGCCCTCTCAACAAGGGGTCATCTCGACCCAAACCAGAGATCCGCAATCCTCCAGCCCACCGCACTCATCTGAACAGATCGATGACCTCACCCGGACACCCACCGCTGATCGCCATCGTTGAAGACGAGGAACATCTCGCGGAGGGTCTCATCTTCAACCTGGAGGCCGAAGGCTTCCGCACTCACCATGAGCTGGACGGCGACAGCGCCCTCGCCTGGCTGCTGGCACCCGAAAACCACCCCGCCGCCGTCATCCTCGACATCATGCTGCCGGGCCGCGATGGCTTTTCCATCACCCGCTCCCTGCGCGAGGCCCAGCGCTTCACCCCCATTCTGCTCCTCACCGCGCGCGGCCGCACCGAGGACATCCTGGAGGGCTTTGCCGCCGGCGCCGACGACTACCTGCCCAAACCCTTCGATCTAAACGTCTTGCTCGCCCGCCTGCACGGCCTGCTCCGCCGTACCGCCTGGCAGGCCTCCGCGGGGACCTCCACCTCAAGCACTCAGCTTCCCGCATCCAACGCTCCGGACGCTGCCGAGCAGGTCACGCTGGGCGACCGCCTCATCGACTTCAACGCGCTCGAAATCCGTGCAATCGACGACGCCGCCGCCCCCATCCGCCTCACCGTTATGGAAGCCGATCTGCTCCGCTACCTGCTCGCCCACCCCGGGCGAGTGGTCAGCCGCAAGGAAATCCTGGAAGAGGTCTGGCGTGTGCAGGCCGACACCGATACCCGGCCCATCGACAATTTCATGGTCCGCCTGCGCCGCTATCTCGAGCCCGACCCCACCAACCCGGTCTACTTCCTGACCGCCCGCGGCGTGGGCTACCGCTTTGCAGGCTCAGCGGGTCTGAAGGAGCCGTTGCCCTAAGCGGCGATCTCGCCCGCCGTCAACTCCGCCAGCGTCAACATCGCCAGGGTCTGCAGCAGCCGTTCCAAACGCCCGTTCGGCTCCCAGAATCGGTCGCCGCCCTGTGCGGTGATGGCCGCATTGAGCCGGCAAGACGCGGTGGCCTCCATGTAATCACGTGCCCATTGCGCCTCCGCCAGCAGCCGCGATGCGTCCTCATAGGAGGCCTGGCGCAGGCTCTCGTCCAGGGCATCCAGGTAGCGCAAGCCCAGCGAGGCACGAACTACGGCCTCATCCAGCGCTTGCAGGGCCGCCTGGCGCACCGCGCTGGTCGCCTGCTCCCCCTCCCCCTGCGCTCCCCGGATGGCAAGAATACGCTGGCAAACCTCCGCTGCCAGCAACTCCCGCTGCCGTTCGGTGTGAGCCGGAGCGATGGCCTGGTCAGCTGACCGCTTCCACTGACGGGTGGTGTTCCAAAAACGCATGCCTGGTCCAGTTCGAGGATGATGGGACCCTCCCTGTGTACAACTTCAGTGCTACGGGGTCAAGCACAAAGGTCGTAGAGCGTCTCTGCTGGTTCCAAAATGGAACTGCTGCCTGCCGGGCCGAGGCGCGCGCCGCCGGGCAAGAGCCACGGGCGCTCCACACGACCGTTCTGCTCATCTAAACCCTCATATGCCGAATCTCCAGCTGGAAATCGAGAAGATGCACTGCGGAGCCTGTGTGCGCCGCGTCACCCAAACCCTGAACGCCCTGCCCGCCACCCACGCAAGCAGCGTGCAGATCGGCGGGGCCAGCGTCGAAACCGAGGCCGATCCCACGTCGGTCGTGCAAGCCTTGGGCGCGGCTGGCTTTCCCGCCCGGGTCGCCGCGAGCCAGCCTTGAGCGGCAACGCAGCGCTCCGGAGCCCGCAGACGGACGCCGTCGATGCCCCAGAGCTGACTGCCGGGCAATCAGCCGGGGAGGCCGGCCCCGCCGAGCTCTGCGAACTCAGCCTCCACATCGCCGGCATGAGCTGCGCCGCCTGCCAAGCCCACGTGCAGCGCGCCCTTGCGGCCGTCCCGGGCGTCGAGCAGGCCAGCGTCGACCTGCTGGCCAACAAGGCCCTGGTCACCGGGACACCAGACCTCGCCGCCGCCGACCTCACCGCCGCCATCCGCCGGGCGGGCTACGACGTCATCCCCGCCCCCAGCTCGCAGCCCGGCGCCCAGCCCGGCAGCTCCACTGCCGTCGCGGACGCCGAGCCGCGCCAGCGTGCCCTGGGAGCACGCGCCCTCTCCGCCCTGCTGGCCGGCGGCGCGGCCATGCTGCTTTCCATGCCGCTGATGCTCGCCGCGGGCCCCTCCACCGACCGGCTCAGCCAGGCCCTGATGCACGCCAGCATGCCCCTGCTGCCGTCCTTTCTGCTCCACGCGCCGACGCAACTGCTGCGCTGGGTGCTGTTTGCGCTGGCGCTGGGCACCATGCTTTTTGCCGCGCCGGAGATCTACAGCGCCGCCTGGCGGGCCGCCCGGCACCGGTCCACCAACATGAACACGCTGGTGGCGCTGGGTACGCTGGTCGCCTTCGGGGCCTCCACGTTCACCACGGTCGCCATTGCCGTTGGCCGGCCCAGCCGCAACTTCCGCGACGTCTACTTCGAGGCCGTGATCCTGATTCTGGGCTTTTTGCTCGCCGGCCGCTGGCTGGAGGCCCGCGCACGGCGCCGGGCCACGGCCAGTCTGCGCGCCTTTGCGGCCACCGAAACCGGCAACGCCCGCTGGATCGCCGAAGGCACCCCCGAAACCCTGGCCACCGACCCCGCCCTTCTGCTCACCCGCCCCGAAACGCTGCTGCCCCTCGACGCCATCGCCGTCGGCGACCTCCTGCGCGTGCTGCCCGGCGACCGCGTTCCGCTGGACGGCATCGTCCTCGCCGGGCGCTCCTCGGTGGACGAAGCCATGCTCACCGGCGAGCCCCTGCCCGTGACCCGCGCCCCCGGCGATAAGCTCTTTTCCGGCACCCTGAACCTGGACGGCCCCCTTCTGCTGCGCGCCACGGCCCTGGGCGCTGACTCCATGCAGGCCCAGATGGCGCGCCTGCTGGAGCGCGCCCGCTCCACCCGCGCCCCCCTGCAGCGCCTGGCCGACCGCGTCAGCGCCGTCTTCGTGCCTGCCGTTCTCCTCATCGCCGCGCTCACCTTCACCACCTGGGCCATCGCGGACAACACCGGAACGACCCACCTGGGCTACGGCCGCGCCCTTTCCCTCGCCATCGCGGTGCTGGTGGTCGCCTGCCCGTGCGCCATGGGGCTGGCCGTGCCGGCGGCGGTGGCCGTCTCCCTGGGAGCGGCGGCCCGCTCGGGCATGCTGATCAAGGGCGGCGAGGCCCTGGAACGGCTCGCCGGCGTGGATACGGTCGCCCTGGACAAGACCGGCACCCTCACCGAAGGCAAGCCGCACATCGTCGCCTTCGCGCACACCCCGGACGCGCGCTTCCCGGACCCGCAACTGCTCCGCTGGGCCGCCGCCGTGGAGGGGGCCTCCACCCACCCGCTGGCCGCCGCCGTCCTCGCCTTCTGCGCCGAACACACCTCCGACCTTGGCGGTCCGGCCATCCAGGGGGCCCGCGTGCTGCCCGGCATCGGTGCCGAAGCCCTTGTCGACGGTCGCCGCATCGCCCTGGGCAGCGCCGCCCTGCTTACGGAGGCGCAGGCCCCGATCCCCCCGGCGCCCGCCGATGCCGCCCACGCCACGGCCATGTATCTGCTCGTCGACGGCCACCACCAGGCCACCTTCTACGCCACCGACACCCTCCGGCCCTCAGCCCGGCAGGCGCTTGCGGAATTGAACGCTCTCCGCCTGCACCCGATCGTCCTGACCGGCGACACCGCCGCCGCCGCCGCCATCGCCACCGAGGCCGGCCTGAACCCGCAGACCTCAATCCGCGCCCGACTGCTTCCCGCCGAAAAGCTTGACATCATCACCGAGCTGCAGGCGCAGGGTCACCGCGTGGCCATGGTGGGCGACGGCCTGAACGACGCCGCTGCCCTGGCCCACGCCGACGCCGGCATCGCCATGGCCGCCGGCACCGACCTCGCCCGCGAAGCCGGCCATGTCCTTCTGCTCCACCACGACCTCACGCTCGTCCCAGCCGCCATCCGCCTCGCCCGCCGCACCCGGCGGCTCATGCGGCAAAACCTCGGCTGGGCCCTGGCCTACAACGTCCTCGGCATCCCGCTGGCCGCCGGCATCCTGCTGCCCTCCCTTGGCCTCACGCTCAGCCCGGCGCTGGCCAGCGCGGCCATGGCGCTCAGCTCCGTCAGCGTCCTGCTGAACTCCCTCCGCCTCGCCCGCCCGCCCCGCTAGCCCTGCTTACCCCAGGAACCTCCCCAAGATCCACCCCAAACAAAACACGGCAACGTGTCCTAAAAATTTAGTTGACACGCCCGCGTACCGAGGCCTATGCTCCGAAACAATTAGGAGGCAGCCGTGCCCCAGTCCTCAAAGAACAGCTTCACCAGGCTCGAACTCAAGCTCATGCAGGTCATCTGGCGCCAGGGGCCCAGCACCGTCAGTCAAGTGCAGGCCGAGCTCAAACCCGAACTCGCCTACACCACCGTCCAGACCATGCTCAACATCCTCGAACGCAAGGGCAAGCTCAAGCGTCACCTCGAAGGCCGGGCCTATGTGTATCGCGCGGCCATCAGCCAGGAGCGCGCCCTTGGTCACGCCGTCCGGGATCTCGTCGACCGTATGTTTGGCGGCTCCAACGAAGAACTCGTCATGACGCTGCTCAAAAGCCGCCAAATCGATGCCGGCAAGCTCGCGGAGCTTTCACGCCGTTTGGAGGAGCAGGATGCAGACCGCTGAACACTGGACCATCGCGTATCTCCTCAACTCCTTATGGCAGCTTCCGCTATTCTGGGCAGCAGCGCACCTGCTCGCCCGCGCAGTCAGGAACTTCCGGCCCGTCTGGCCGCACCGCATCTGGGTCGCTGCCCTGTTTTTCCAAACCATCGTTCCAGCCCTTTCGGCAACCGATGCACTCCCTTTGCGGTGGCGCTTGCTCTGGAGCAACAACCCTGACGCACACGGGCACGAGCAGATCACCGTCCTTATCCGGCCCTCAGCAGCCAGCTGGACAACGCACCTCCCTGCCGGCCTTTGCCATGTCTTCGCAGCGGCGTTCGGCTGTTTCGTCGTCTGTATGTTTCTGCGGCTCCTTTGGCGTGTTCGCCGGGCTGAACAACTTGCTCGCGGCGCGCAGGATCTCCTCCTCGAAGGCGAAGCTCAACAAGCCTGGCGGGCCTGCACCACCTGCTTTCGCCTGCCTGGGGTCCGTCTCGCCGAGTCCCGGCAAATCCACACACCGCTCACCCTCGGTGTCCTGCGTCCCACCGTTCTGCTTCCTCACGGCTGGATGCCCGTTCTCCATGAGATCGACCTCCGGACCGTCTTCGCCCACGAATGCGCCCACATCCAGCGCAGCGATTATGCCAAGAATCTCGTCTTCGAGCTCATCGCCTTGCCGGTAGCCTTCCACCCCATCTCCCTGCTCACGCGCGACCGCATCGCAGCCACGCGTGAGTGGGTCTGCGACGCCCTCGCCGCACAAGCTACAAGCGGCCCCAAGGTGTACGCAAGATCGCTTCTTCGCCTGGCGGCGCTGCGCCTTCAGCCAGCCTCCGTAAACTTCACAAACGCCATCGGGATCTTCGACGATGCCAACACGTTGGAAGGGAGAATCATGAAACTCACGGAAACCAAAACACACGCCAACAGACTGCAGCGTGGTGCCGCGCTTGCGGCCTGCGCCGTGGTCAGCCTCGCAGCTTGCGGCTCTGCCTGGGCGCTCGCAGCTAAAGTACCGGCCGCCGTCACACCGACCCAGTCGGCAGCCACAGCCCCTCAAGCCTCACCGGTACAGATTGCTTCCGGCATCATGGCCGGGCAAGTCCTGAACCGCGTCAACCCCATTTACCCGCAGGAAGCCAAAGACGCCGGCATCGAGGGCTCAGTCCTCCTCTCAGCAACCATCGGTAGCGATGGAACCCTGCAAGCCCTCAAACTCATCTCAGGCCCACCCGAACTCGCAAAAGCAGCCTGGACAGCCGTTTCGCAATGGACGTACCGACCTTACGTGCTGAACGGCGAACCCGTCCCGGTCGAAACCACCATCACCGTGAACTTCCAGCTGAACTCCTGATGCTTCAACCTGCTCCACCTGGCCCGGGCACTTGGGAAGCGAGGCCACCCCGCTTCCCAAATGCCGCACGTGCCGCCCGAGAACTTCTTCCGGCGGCACGTGCTCCGCCACTGAGTTTCTAAGACTTCACTGAACATCCGCCAAAGACCACATGCTGCCGAAGCGCCGGAGTGAAGAGGCTGTACAGCATGCGCGGATCAGAAGACGCGCTCACCTTGTCGAGAGCTTCGTGATGCTCTGCCGAAAGCTCAAGATCCAGGGCAGAGGCATTGTCCTTCACCTGCTCGGCGCGGCTTACGCCCATGAGGGTGGATGTGACTCCGGGCCGTCCGATGACCCAGGCCAGTGCAATGCGGGCGGGAGTTTCTCCAGCCTCTGCCGCCACCCGTTTCACTTCATCCACGATGGTCCAGTTGCGCGGGGTAAAGAGCGTGTCACCGAACGGATTGGCTCCATCCAGTCGCTTATCGTCCTCCGGGCGCTTCTGTGTTTTATCCGCGGCATCACGCGGCAATCCACCTGCCCGTTTGGGCGCAGCTTCCACCGCGGCCCGGTCGTATTTGCCCGTGAGCAAGCCGTAGGCGAGCGGACTCCACGGCACAACCCCCATGCCGAACTCTTTAGCCAACGGTACGTGCTCGTCCTCGATGTCACGATTGACCAGGGAGTAGAAGTACTGCAACGCAATGGGGCCGGCCACTCCGCGCACCGCTGCCAGGGTCGCCAGCTTGGCGACATACCAGGCCGGTGCGTTCGACATGCCCCAGTAACGGACCTTTCCAGATCGAACCAGTCCGGTCATGGTTTCCAGCAGCTCTTCTGCGGGGGTGACGGAGTCCCACACATGAAGCCAGAACAGGTCTACATGATCGGTACGTAGGCGCCCGAGTGAGCCCTCCAGAGCGGCATAGATATGCTTGGCTCCATTCCCGCCCGCGTATACGCCCCGGCCCGCCGCAAATCCGGCTTTGGTCGCGACGACGATTTGTTCACGGAGTTTCCGCTCAGCGATGAACTTGCCCAGCATCTCTTCACTGCGCCCGCCAGCATACACATCAGCCGTATCGACGAAGTTCCCGCCTGCCTCCATGTATGCGTTGAAGACGGCAGCGGAACCGGCTTCGTCGAGCCCCCAGCGAGCGGTTCCAAAGGTCATTGTTCCAAGGGCAAGAGGACTGACGACGAGACCGGAGCGGCCAAGGGTGCGGTAATCCGTAAGTGACAAAGTGTATTCCTTAGTGTTTGCTACGGAACTAGGTAAACATCACTTGCCATCACGCGTCAAGCCTTTCATAGTAGAAGCTATGGTGAAGGCAGACCAAGCCGTGAAGCGCAGGCCAGGACGCCCTCGGAGCTTTGATCGCGACGCCGCGTTGCACCAGGCAATGCTTTTGTTCTGGCGGCACGGCTATGAAGGGACATCCATCAACGACCTGACGGCTGCCATGCGCATCACGCCCCCCAGTCTTTACACCGCCTTTGGAGACAAGAAACAGCTCTTTCTTGAAGCCGTGCAGCGCTACACCTCAGGACCGGTGACCTCCATTTCCATCATTGAAAACGCACCCACCGCGAGAGCAGCAGCTGAAGGTCTGCTCAAGGCCGCAGCTGTCGGGTTTACCGGACACAGCACGCCCGCCGGTTGTCTGCTGGCGACCTCGGCGATCAGTTGTTCCCCCGCCGCGGCTGACGTGCAGAAAGCGTTGAGCGACATTCGGCTCGGAATCGAAAAGCGCCTTCGTGCAAAGATCGAATGGGAGACGAAGCACCGTACGGCCAGCCCGAAGGTGAAGGCAGGAGCTCTAGCAGGTTACGTGATGGCAACGATCCAGGGAATGTCCACCCTCGCGCGCGACGGTGCATCGCGCGCGAAGCTCATGGCAGTAGTCGATGCAGCGATGCAAGCGTGGCCCATCTAACCTCGCGAGTTGCTCGTCTCAACGATGAGGAGGCGTTGCTGCGAGGTTGTCCTCCCGAATCTCATCGAGGGTAAAGCCGAGCTTTTTCGCGCTTTCAATAAACCGCAGACCATCGATCGTTTCAGTCGAGTAAAGTCGATAGCCATTTCCGCCACGTGCCGCGCAGATGAGACCTTGCCTTTCGTAGAAGCGAAGGCAGGACGTGCTTAGCCCCGCGGCCCTGCTCAGCATGCCAATGGTCATACTTGACCTTAAACCATAGTTGAAGCTTCAAGCTGAACGTATGAAGTTCCCCGAACACCGGGGCTTTACTGTTCAACTTGGCATCGCGAGCGGCTCTGCATGGGAAACATCGAGTCGAAGACCACGTCGATCGAGCAGTCTGAGGCTCATGGCTTTTGTTAACAGCTCTTTGAAGGATTCGGTTTGATTGAAAGCGTCGACTGCCGCTTGGCTGACCCACCCCTCCAGGAGATGAAACTTTGAGTTTTCCTCGACATCCTGCGCAACGTGGAAGTACACGCACCCGGCACTCGCACGACCAGCCTGGGCAAGAGTGCGGGAAAGTTCCGTGAACGCCGAGATGTCCCCCGGGTTCACTGTGTAGGTTGCATTCACGACGAGAACGGGCATTGGATCCATGATGGAACCTCTTTCTTGAGACTGTTTTTCTTTACCGCCTGCGAACACGAAGGCTTGTTCTCTGAGCCAGGCGATCGATGATGATTGTTAACTCAGAGAGAGCGGGAACCTCTGCTTCGCCGCCCGCGGCAGGTTGCTTCATTTACGTTAACCGCTCGCTTTACAATTGTGTAGTACCTACTTTTAGGTAAGTGGTCTAAAAGTTCACGTGAGGGGTTGACGATGCCTGATTGCGGATTGGATGTGGCATTGGCAGTGATCGGAGGCAAGTGGAAGATGCTCATCCTCTTCCACGTTTGCCATGGAACCCGAAGATTCGGTGAGCTTCGACGGCTGTTGCCGGGCATCAGCGAAAAAATGTTGATCCAGGATCTGCGGCAGATGCAGGAAAGTGGCCTGCTTGCCCGGAAGGATTACAAAGAGGTTCCACCAAAGGTGGAGTACTCCATTACGCCCTTCGGGAGAGCACTTGGTGAAGCTTTACGCCCGCTTTGCGCCTGGGGAATCAAAAACAGGAAACGTGTCTTCGTGAATCAGTCGCCCAGCAGGCAAGAGGCGCGAGCACGGGGCAGTCGTGCTGCTCTCCGCAAGGGTGAGAGCTCACATCATCCCCGGAAGGAAGGGTTGATAAGAACGGTTGACGGATGCTGAGGAGATAAGTCCCCACAAACGCTGGTACAGGAAGCCAGCAAAACTCGACCACTTTTTGCCGCCCCTGTGGTCTCTCTTCCGCACCAGCTACACTCCCCCATAGATCGACGTGACCGCTCTTCCCCGCATCCTCACCCGGCAAAAAACTTCGACTGGGCCCTGGCCTAAATCGTCCTCGGCATTCCGCGGGCCGCCGGCATCCTGCTGCCCTCCCTCGGCCTCACGCTCAGCCCGGCGCTAGCCAGCGCGGCTTTGACGCTCAGCTCCGTGAGCGTCCTGCTGAACTCCCCGCGCCTCGCCCGCCCGCCCCGACATTGGCGATAGCTCAACACAGTGCGACTTACGAGTACCGACTCCTTCGGATGACAAGGCATTTGGCACTCATGTAGTGTTTTGAAGCGAGCAACTATGCAAGCGAACCTGATAAGCCTCGCGGTCCTGCTTTGTGGAGTGGTTGTGTGCGTCTCCCAGGCGCATTCCGTGGAGTGGACCGTTCCCAAAATTATTGGGGCGCTTTTGGTCGTTCTCGCACTGCCACTCTTCGTGCTTGCACGTCTACAACTGGGTGCAGCGTTCTCGGTACAAGCAGAAGCGACCTCTCTTGTCACAACCGGGCTCTATTCCAAGTTGCGCAATCCTATCTACCTTTTTGGTGGTCTGATCCTCATCGGCTTTTCCCTTTTTCGTTCTGTATGGGGGCCGGCCTTAGTGCTTGCTGTGATGGTTCCCTTGCAGACGTACAGAGTTCGCAAGGAGGAACAAGTGCTGCTGAAAGCGTTCGGAGAGCAATACGAACGATATAGGCAACAGACTTGGTTCTGAAGTACTGATGACGGCATCCCTACTGATGCGCTTCGTTCAAAATGCCGGAAGAGCGCACGTGCGATCCTGTCTGAAGCGCGTTCTCTCCTGCTGATCTCACCGTAAGCCTTCACAAAAGCCGCTGCAGGAAGCCATCAAGCCGGCCATATATATAGCCGCCCCTACGGTCTCCGGCCCGCACCAGCTACACTCACCAATAGATTGACGTGACCGCCCTTCCCCGCATCCTCACCCGGTACATTCTGCGCGAAATTGTCGGCTATGCGCTGCTGGGCGGTTTGCTGTTCACCTTTGTGCTGCTGTTGCGCTACCTGCTTCCGTTGCTGGAGCTGTTTGTCCGGGGCATCGCGTCGCTCGGCGACCTGCTGCGCCTGTTCGGCTATCTGCTGCCGAGCTTCTTCACCCTTACCCTGCCCATGGCCGTGCTGATTGGCATCCTGCTCGGCCTCAGCCGTCTTGCCGCCGACAGCGAGATCACCGCCATGCGCGCCTCCGGCCTTGGCGCCTTTGGCTTTTTGCGCATAGTCAGCCTTTTGGCCTTTGCCTGCTGGCTGCTCGGCCTCGGCAACGCCCTGTACGTCGCCCCGCGCGCCACCCAGGCGCTGCTCCGGTATGAGGAGCAGGCCAAGACCACGCAGGCCTCCATCGCCGTCCAGCCCAGGGTGTTCTATGAGGACCTGAAAAATTACGTCCTTTACGTCCAGGACGTGCTGCCCGGAACCAACGGCTCCTCGCTGTGGAAACACGTCTTTCTGGCTGACCTGTCCACCCCGGCCTCCCCGCACATCATCACCGCGCAGGACGCCATCGTGCTGGGCGGCGGCGGCCAAACCCTGCATCTTGAGCTCGAAGACGGCACCCGCCACGATGCCGCCGCCGTTCGCTCCGGTGGCGACCCTGCCCAGTACGATCTTTCCACCTTCGCCTCCACCGACCTGCCCGTGCAGACCGGCCAGCAGGAGGAGACCGAGCACATTACGCGCCGCGACACCCCGCTCCAGGCGCTGCCCACCCGCGAGGTCTGGCGCCGGGCACACCGCGGCAGCCGCGCCGCCGCGCAGGTCTATAAGATCGAGTGGCAGCGGCGCATCGCTACCCCGACAGCCTGCCTGGTGCTGATGCTGGTGGGCGTGCCCCTGGGCCTCAGCTCCAAGCGCGGCGGCAAGGGCGCCGCCTTTGTGCTCACGCTGCTGCTCGTGTTTCTGTACTACTTCGCCTCCACCATGGGCATCGCGTTGGCCCGCGACGGCAAGCTTTCCGCCGTGGTGGGCGTTTGGGCGGCCAACGTACTGTTTACCGCGGCGGGGCTGCTGCTGTTGCAGCAGATCTCCACTGGCGGCTCGGCGCTCGCCGCCATCGCTTCGCTGGGGGCCGTGGTGCGCCGCCCGGGCGCTCGCAGCAGCCGCCAGGCCGGTCCCACCGGCGAGTCCTTCGCCTCCTCCAACGGCCTGCTGCAGCGGCTGCGCCGCGCCCTGCGCAGCCGCTTCCCGCTCATCCTGGACGAGTACGTTATGGGCAGCTTTTTGCGCAACTTCGGCCTCGTTCTGGCCGGGATCACCGTCCTGTTCCTGATCTTCACCTTCTTTGAGCTCATCGGCGACATCGTCCGCTACCGCACCCCGCTGGTCACCGTTGGCGATTACCTCATCAACCTCATCCCCTTTGTCCTCTACAACATGACTCCCCTGTGCTCACTGGTCGCGGTGCTCATCACCTTTGGCGCGCTCAGCCGTACTTCGGAGCTCACCGCCATGAAGGCCACCGGCGTCTCGCTGTACCGCGTCGTCGCGCCGATCCTGGTCATTGCGGCCATCCTGTCCACCTCGCTTTTCGCCTTCGACGAGCTCTACCTCCCGCAGGCCAACCGTCGCCAGGAGGCCCTGCTCTCCTCCATAAAAGGCAAACCCTCGCAAACCTTTCTGCGCCCGGACCGCAAATGGATCTCCGGCCAGGCCACGCACGCCGGCGACCCCACCCGCATTTTCTATTACCAGTTCTTCGACCCGGACAAAAACGTCTTCGCCAACCTGTCGGTGTTCGAGTTCCAGCCCGGCACCTTCGCCCTTACACGCCGCATCTTCGCCAGCTCAGCCCATTGGGACCCGCAAACCGCGCGCTGGGTCTTCGACGACGGCTGGCAGCGCACCTTTCAGGGTGAAACCATCCGCAGCTACAGCACCTTCGCCACCACCAGCTTTCCAGAGATCCGCGAGCAGCCTTCCTACTTCAAAAAAGAAGAGCGCCCCTCCCAGGAGATGAGCTACGACGAGCTCAAGCGCTACATCCACGACCTCCAGCAGTCCGGTTTCGACACCACCCGCCTGCGCGTTCAGCTCAACCGCAAGCTCGCCTACCCGCTGATCACCCTCGTCATGGCGATCGTGGCCGTCCCTTTCGCCCTTTCCACGGGCAAACGAGGCAACATCGCCGGCCTGGGCACCGCCATTGGCGTCGCGATCGCGTACTACGTCGTCGCTAACATCTGCGAAAATCTGGGCGACGTGAACTCGCTCCCTCCACTGCTGGCCGCATGGTCACCGGACCTGCTCTTCGCCATGCTGGGCAGCTACCTCCTGCTGCGCACCCCGACCTGAGCCGCATGAGCCGCCCTCGAGGAGAGTTTTTCTAACCTGTACAGGCGTGTCGTCCCTTTGCTGGATGCCCGAAGGAGATCTGCCTTCCCACTCCAAATTAGCCGCTGCAGCAGCCCGGTAAAGTCTCGCCCTCATCCGGGTCCGATACTCTAGACAAGCACACTGACCTGAAAGGCGGCGCTGATGGACCTCCGCTCCCTCCCCCCGTTTACGAACGAACCCTTCACCGACTTCTCCACTCCTGAAAACAAGCGCGCCCTGAACGCCGCCTTCGACCGCGTGCACAGCGAGCTGGGCCAGAGCTACGATCTCATCATCGGCGGCCACCGCCTTCGTGAAGGCGAGTCCTTCGCCTCGGTGAACCCGGCGCGACCCTCCCAGATCATCGGCAAGCACTTCAGCGCTCCGCCGCCGCTCGCCGAAAAGGCCGTCCAGGCCGCCGAACAGGCCTTCGTCGTTTGGAGCCGCACAAGCGCTCAGGAGCGTGCCAGCCTTCTGCTCCGCACCGCCGAGCTCGTCCGCAAGCAGCACCTCGATCTTTGCGCCTGGCTCACCCTTGAGGTCGGCAAAAACTGGGCCGAGGCCGACGCCGATGTCGGCGAGTGCATCGACTTCCTCGAGTTCTACGCCCGCGAAGCTCTTAAGCTCGACGCCGCGACCACCCCCATTCAGTTTCCCGGCGAGCGCAACCAGCTCCGCTACCTGCCGCTCGGCGTCGGCGCGGTGATCCCGCCCTGGAACTTCCCCCTCGCCATCATGGCCGGCATGACCGCCGCGGCGATCGTTACCGGCAACACCGTCGTGCTCAAACCCTCCCCCGACGCTCCCACCATCGCCGCCCGCTTCCTCGCCATTCTTGAGCAGGCCGGCATGCCCGCCGGGGTCGTCAATCTCCTCCAGGGCGGCCCCGAACTCGGCCGCGCCCTCACGGAAAATGCAAAGATTCGCTTCATCGCCTTTACTGGCTCCAAAAAGGTCGGGCTTGAGATTCACGAGCGCGCCGCAAAAACGCAGCCCGAACAGCACTTCATCCGCCGCACCATTCTCGAACTCGGCGGCAAGGATGCTATTCTCGTCTCCGCCGACGCCGACATCGACGCCGCGGTCGAAGGGGTCACCGCCTCCGCCTTCGGCTTCAACGGCCAGAAGTGCTCCGCCTGCTCCCGCGCCATCGTTGAAGCCCCGATCTACGATGCATTCTGCGACCGCCTCCGCGAGCGCGTCGCCACCATTCAAACCGGCGCTCCTGAGGCTAACTACTTCTCCGGTCCGGTCATCAATCAGGCTGCGGTCGACCGCGTCCTGAGCTACATCGAACTCGGCAAGACCGAGGGCCGCATTCTGACCGGCGGCGCGCCTGTTGCCTCCAAGGATGACGGCTTCTACATCATGCCCACCGTCATCGCCGACATCCCGCCAACCAGCCGCCTGGCCCAGGAAGAGGTCTTCGGTCCGCTGCTCGCCGTCATCCGCGCTTCCAGCTTTGACGACGCGCTAAGGATTGCCAACGACACGGAATATGGGCTCACCGGCGCCGTTTACACCGGCAGCCGTGCCAGGCTCGACCGGGCCGCTGAAGCCTTCCAGGTCGGCAACCTGTACCTGAACCGCAAGTGCACCGGCGCCATGGTGGGCGCCCATCCCTTCGGCGGCTTCAACATGAGCGGCACGGACTCCAAAGCGGGCGGCCCTGACTACCTCCTTCTGTTCACGCAAGCCAAGTCCATTGCGGAAAAGCGCGGCGTGATCTCCGACGAAATGGAAGAGCAGGAACAGCGCATGGGGCTCTGAACCGCAGCCCCCGCCACTGAACCTCTTCTAAGCCGAGCGCACCAGCGTCGCCCGGACCCGTTCCACCGCCTCGGCGAGGGTCCTGTGGTGCACGGTGTACAGCGCCAGTTCCAACCGGTCTGATACGCCGACCTTGTCGTAAATGCTGCGCAGGTAGTTCTTGACGACCTGTTCCTTGGTGCCAAGCCGAAGGGCGATCTCTCGATTTTTGGCCCCCTCGGATACCAGAGCGACGATCTGAAGCTCTTTCGGCGTCAGACGCCTGACCACCTGGGCGCCGGCGTGATCAGGTGTGGGCATGGTGCTCAGCGTGGACCGCTGTGGCACCCGCTCTCCTGCCGCGACGCGGCGCAGCGTGTCAATCAGTTGGGGGCCGGTAACGGCGCGGGTCACAAAGCCATCCGCCTGCCGCGCCGTGCCGTCCGGCAGCGTCACGCCGTGCTCCAGGATCACCACCGCGCGACCACCTTCTCTGTGAATCCATTCCAGCAACCCCAAGAAATCAGCCGCAAAGCTATTCGGCACCATGACCACCGGATTCTGCACCGACCCAACAAGTTCCTTCAGTCGCGCAATCTCCGTGCACTCTCCCATGACCTTGATGTCGCTCTCGTGCGCTACCACACGAGCCGCTCCGGCCCGAAACACTGCCTGGTTATCCGCGAGGATGATCTTGATCACTTCGCACCTTCTCCGTGCACATCCACTCGTGGTGTGCAACTCATTCTTTCCACCCTCATCTCATCGGCAAAGTATGGCGCACCGGTATCCCACAAAAGTTCATTTAGCCGACTGGAGGTGTTCCCTCCCCAACTCATCTGTCGCAAACTGAGTCACTTAGCGCGAAACCAGGAGCACCGACGGCTTGTTAGCATGAAGGCATGAGCGATGCACATCCCAATGCGGGCTTGCGACCCTTCCATATCGCCTTTCCTGTGGACGATCTTGAGGCCGCACGGCACTTCTATGGAACGGTTCTTGGCCTGCCGGAAGGCCGCAGCGCTGAGCATTGGATCGACTTCGACCTGTTCGGCCACCAGATTGTCGCCCACTTCAAGCCCCGGGCAGCCTCTGAGGCGACGCACAGCAACCCCGTGGACGGGCATGACGTCCCCGTTCCGCACTTCGGCGTTGTGCTGACACAGGCCGATTGGGAAGCGCTGGCTGCACGTCTGAAAGCCGCACAGGTTCAATTTGTTATTGAGCCGTACACACGGTTTAAGGGCGAGGTCGGCGAACAATCGACCATGTTCTTCCTGGACCCCGCCAGAAACGCGCTCGAGTTCAAGGCCTTCGCCGACCTCAGCCAGTTGTTCGCGAAGTGAAGGCAATGGCTGTCAAAAGACCTTGCCCTTCAGCCGCAGGAGTTCATCTTCCAGACGCAGATTCCCTTCGGGAATAACAACACTAGAGGCAAAGGCCTACCTACACCGGTGGCATCTCACTCAGACAGCGACCGTAAAGCTGTCCTCGCTGCGCGTTACGGCCCGATACAGCGTATCGCGCTCGAAAGGCACTCGCCCGGCCTCGGTGATCAGGCGTTCCAGGTCGCGACGACGCATGCCCTGGGGTGTTTTGGCGCCGGCGTCGTGATAGATTTTTTCTTCGATCACGGTGCCGTCGATGTCGTCGGCCCCGAAGCGAAGCGAGATCTGCGCCATCTTTGGCGTCACCATCTGCCAGTAGCTCTTGATGTGCGGGAAGTTGTCCAGCATCAGCCGGCTGACGGCGATCTGACGAATATCCTGCATGCCGGTCGATTTAGGCAGATGGGCAAGCGCGGTGTTGTCGGGGTGGAAACTCAGGGGGATGAAGGTTTGAAACCCTCCGGTCTCGTCCTGAACCGCCCGCAGCTTCAGGAGGTGGTCGACCCGGTCTTCGTCGCTTTCGATGTGTCCGTAAAGCATGGTGGCATTGGAGCGTAGGCCGGCTTTGTGCGCCAGGCGCGCCGTGTCCAACCACTCCGAGCCGTCGATCTTATGATCGCAGATGATGGCGCGGACGCGTTCCGCGAAAATTTCGGCTCCCCCGCCCGGGCAGGAGTCCACGCCAGCCGCCTTCATGTGCTCCAGAACCTCGGCTATGGACATTTTGCCGCGTTTGGCGAAGAACGCGACCTCCACCATCGTGAATGCCTTGACATGCACCTGCGGATAGCGCACCTTGAGTCCGCGCACCAGGTCCATGAAATATTCAAACGGCAGATCGGGGTGCAGGCCGCCCACGATGTGGAACTCCGTGACCGCCTCCGTGAGACCCTTGCCGGCGGTCTCCCAGGCTTCTTCAAGCGCCATCGTGTAGGTATCCGCGGCACCCTTTTTCCGGCCAAAGGCGCACAGCCTGCAGGAGGCGACACAAACATTGGTCGGATTGATGTGGCGGTTCACATTGAAGTACGCCAGATCACCATGGAGGCGCTCCCGCACCAGATTGGCCATCCAGCCTACGGCCAGGATGTCGCCAGTGCGATACAGAGCCAAGCCGTCCTGTTCGTCCAGGCGATCACCAGCCTGCACCTTCTCGGCAATGGGGTGCAAGGCGGGATCGTCGGTTTGAAATCCATGCCGTGGTTTGCCTGGGAAATCCATACAGATTCGATTCCAGTCTGATCTTTCGGATGCGCCTACTTGCCGGCCGTTGAAACTGCAGCTTCAGGGGACGCGACCATCTTCGGCTGCACGACGACCCCGTCGAACAGGGTTGCGCCGATCAGGTGATCGCCTGCTGGCCGCACGAAGCGCAGCTTCCAGCCGGTATCCCAGTAGGACACCTTGTGGTCAGGAAGGCTCACGCTGAAGGCGACGGGAGAGGTCGCGGTAGTCGCGAGAACGCGCTTGCCAGCCTGGTCAAAGTACAAATTGTCGACCTCGGTCAGGTAAAGGTTGTGCAAGGTCTTCCAGGTCGCCCCGTAGTCCGTGGAGAGCCAAACACCTTCCCTGCCGCCGACCCAGAGATTTTTGTCGCCGTCGATCGTGGCAGCGCCAATCTGTGTCAAGTCTGCCGGCAGCGCGACCGTGTCCCATGTGGCGCCTCCGTCCGCCGAAAGCGCCAGGCGCTGCAGGCTGCCCACAAGCACCATCGGCGCGCCGCCTTCCGGGCCGGCTGTGGGGGGCGTCAGCACGGAGATGAAGTGAACCTCCGGCATCTTCAGCGAAGCGACCGCGCTCCAGTGCTGTCCCAAATCCGAAGAGCGTAGAAGACCTGAAGTGGTCCCGGCAAAGAGGGCGTCGCCGGAGCGGGCCAGTGTATACACCACGGAGTCCAGACGATCTGCTGATTCCCGATTCGCCCGGGCGCCCGAGGCGCTGGGCTCGGCCTGCCTGGCTGCCGGTTTGCGAGGGACCACCACGGGCCGCACTGTGCGCCTGGCCAGTACGAAGCGGGCGGCGTGGGCGGTGGCTTGTGTGTGCTTCAGCGAAGCACGGTGACGAGGCGGGTGCGCCACAGCAGCATGCCGCGAGGCCTGGCCGCGCCCTGCTGCCTTTCGCCCGTGGCTTTTCAGCGCGGATGGCCGCCGGATGACAACCTTTTTATCCTTGGCAGCGGCTTTGGGACTGTGCCGGGCGGGGCCGGGTGAGGTCAGCCGCGTGGGCGCGGGCAGCAGGGTCTGGCGCCTGGGGGCGGCTTCCACTTTGGCGACCGTGGCGCTGCCCTGGAGGGCACTTGAGTCCGCCCAGGTGTCATCCTGCGGCTGGAGGCGGAAGATGCCGTGCGAGGTGCCCGCCAGAACAGACCCGTCGTCCAGCGAGATCAGGCTAAACACGTCTCTGCCGCCCAGGCCCTCGCTTTGCTGTTTCCACTGCACACCACCGTCGGAGCTTCGAAAGACACCGCCGGTCGCCTTGCCGTTCACCACGCCTACATAGACGACCTCCGGACGCTGGGCGGTGGAGGCATACGACACGACCTGCTGCGCGCTGAAGCCGTCGTTGGAGGCCTCAAAACTGGTGCCGCCGTCTTCGCTCCGGTACACCCCGCCGCGATCGGTCGCAATCAGGACGTGCTGATCATCTTTTGGGTCCACATAGACGTCATTGACCACCATGGTCCCGGGAGTCAGGCGATCCCAATGCGCGCCCGCATCGGTTGTGCGATACAAACCCTCAGTGGTACCGGCGAAGACGGTATTGAGGTTTTGCGGGTCCTGTTCCAACGTCCGGGTGCGGCGCGCGGTAGACGGGATGCCCTGCACCTTGCGGAACAGCGCGCCGGCATCGGAACTCTTATAGATACCCGAGCAGGCGCTGGCATACACCGTTTTCGGGTCCTTGGGGTCAACGATGATGGAGAACACATCGGAATCGTCGATAATACCGTCCTTGATATTGGACCAAGTCTTTCCCCCGTCGACGGTCTTCCAGGGCAGGTGCCACGTGCCCGCGTAGATCACATTTGGGTCGTCAGGATCGATCGCGATCGACTGGACCTCCTTGATCTCGCGGCTGAGGGCGGAATCGCCCTGCGGGCTGATCCGGGTCCAGTGCATGCCGTTATCTGTGCTGCGGAAGACACCCTTCAGTGTGCCGGCGACCAACTCCCTCGGGTCGGAAGCGGAGCGGGCCAGCGACCGGACGGACTGCCCGCGCATCTGCGCCTGGCTGTACCAACTCTTGCCGTAGTCCTCGCTGATGAAAATGCCGCCATCCCCGAGGTGGTCCGCTGTCCAGGCGCCAACAACCAGTCGCTTCGGATCGACGCGGTCCACAACAATATGGTCGATGACCAGATCGTTGCGCCTGGCGATCTGCGCCACACGATGCCAGTGCTCGCCGCCATCGCGGGAGTCATACACCCAGCCCGTGGCGGTACCCAGAAACAGGTGCCGTGAATCGACGGGGTCGGTGGCGAAGGAGCGTGCATCGCCACCAAACGGTCCAAGGGGAAACCACGTGGCCGCCCTGGCCGCGCTGTTCATGAATCCAGCGACCATTGCGACGCAGCTTAACCCCACCCAACGACGAAAACGCATCATTCCTCTTCGACTGCCCATTCAGGGTAAAGCAAACCGGCCCGGAAACGGCGCCTCGCCCCCGAGCTGATTCGCTTTTTCTTCCCAATTTGGATGCAGGTACCAGGTGCCGTGCCAAATTGGAACGAGTTGGAACAAATCAGCGCAAATAAGCGTCATCCCGGTCGATCCAGTCCTGCCGTGGAGGCGAAAATATGTCGTAATCCAGTGTGTCTTCGAGCGCTTCGGCGGCATGCGGCAGACCGCCGGGGATAACCAGCACCTCGCCCGCGCGCACGGTGACCCGCTGCTCGCTTCCCGCTTCGCCCAGCACAAAGACCAGCGCGCCTTCGACGATCCAGGCGATCTGCTCGTTCGGGTGGCTGTGCCGGGGCACGACGCAGCCCTTTTTGAGCTCGATGCGGGCGATCATGGCCTGCGCGCCGGTGATAAAGGCGCGGGACAGCAGCGGATTCATCGCCTCCTGCGGCAGGTCGGCCCAGCGGGTGAGGACGGCTTGCGAGGAGGCGGAGGGGATGTTGGAGTCAGACATCTTTTGAGCCTAATCGAACGGCGCGACAGGGGTGCAGCCGGTGCCGGGACGGGGCGTCGCGTCCGCGGGCGGGAACTTCGCTGCAGGTTTCGCCTCGATGGGCGCGAACCTTGATGTACAGTAGACGAAATTGCAGCAAAAATCAGGTTCCTCGCGGTGCGCTGCGCCGCGGTCAGGACCGTTGCGCGGGGATGGCGCACGGCCGCGAACCTGTCTCCGCGTTGGTCTCTTGACGAAGGACGGTGAAGATGCGCCTGGTTGCAGGTTTCTGGAAAAGGGTTCACGCCGGCAGGGGTCCGGTCCGCTGGCTGGTGGTGCTGGTGCTTCTGCTGGGCGCGGGCGCGGGCTGGGCGCAGACCCCGGCGACGCCCTCCACGGACCGGATGGCGGCGCTGGAAAAATCGTCCGCTGACAACGCGACCGCCATCGCCAATGCGCAGTCGGCCGGCGACAACGCCTGGATGCTGACCTCGGCCGCGCTGGTGTTCATGATGAGCGGGCCGGGCCTGGCCCTGTTTTACGGCGGCCTGGTGCGCCGGAAAAACATTCTCGGCACCATGATGCAGACCTTTGCCATGATGGCCGTCATCACCGTGCTTTGGGCGCTGGTGGGCTATTCGCTGGCGTTTGGCGACGGCAATGCCGTGATCGGCAACCTCCACCACGCCTTTCTGCACGGCGTGGGGCTGGCGCCGGACAAGACCTACGCCGGGACCATCCCCGAGCAGACCTTTATGATTTACCAGCTCATGTTCGCCATCATCACGCCGGCGCTGATCTCCGGCGCGTTTGCGGAGCGGATGAAGTTCTCCGCCATGCTGGTGTTTCTTGTGCTGTGGGCCATCTTTGTTTACTCGCCGATGGCGCACATGGTGTGGGGCAAGCACGGCCTGCTGAACGCCGCACTGGGCGGCCGCTTCCCCTGCCTGGACTTTGCGGGCGGCACGGTGGTGCACGTCACCTCGGGGGTGAGCGCCCTGGTCACGGCGCTGTATTTGGGCAAGCGGCTCGGCTATCCGCAGCGGCCCATGCCGCCGCACTCGGTGGTGCTGAGCTTCATCGGCGCCTGCCTGCTCTGGGTGGGTTGGTTCGGCTTCAACGCCGGATCGGCGCTGGGCGCCAGCAGCCTGGCCACCTCGGCGTTTGTGAACACGCACTTTGCCGCCGCGGCCGCCGCGCTGGGCTGGCTGGCGGCCGAGTGGATCCGCAACGGCAAGCCCTCCGCCCTGGGCGGCATCTCGGGGGCGGTCGCGGGCCTGGTCGGCATCACCCCCGCCGCGGGTTTTGTGACGCCCATGAGCGCGCTCTGGATCGGTGTGCTGACCGGGGTGTTCTGCTTCTTTATGGTGGTCAAGGTTAAAAACGTGTTCGGCTATGACGACTCGCTGGACGCCTTTGGCGTCCATGGCGCGGGCGGCACGCTGGGCGCCCTGCTGACCGGCATCTTCGCCGTTGGCTCCATTAACCCGTCGCTGAACATCAACGGCCTGCTTGCCGGCAACCCGCACCAGTTTCTCAATCAGGTGGTGGGTGTGGCCATCGCCTGGGTGCTGTCCATTGTCGGCACCACCGTCATCCTGTTTGTGGTCGACAAGCTCATTGGGCTGCGCGTCAGCGAAGAGGACGAGCGGGTCGGGCTCGACCTGAGCCAGCACGGGGAAGAGGGCTACGACTGGGAGGCCGCGTAGCCGGCGCTCTTCGGCACACACGCGCGCAGCAGGCATCACAGACGTTTGAGGAACATCTATGCAGAAGATCGAAGCCATCATCCAGCCTTCGCGGCTGGACGCCGTGAAAGACGCGCTGGTGGAGGCCGGCGTCTCCGGCATCACCATTCTGGAGGCGCGCGGACACGGGCGCCAAAAGGGCCACACCGAGTTTTATCGCGGCCGTGAGTATTCCGTGGACCTGCTGCCCAAGGTCAAGCTGGAACTGGTCGTCACCGATGCGATGGTCGAGACCGCGGTGCAGGCCATCAGCAACGCCGCCCGTACCGGCCGCATCGGCGACGGCAAGATCTTCCTTTCGCGGGTCGACGAAGCCATTCGCATCCGCAACGACGAGCGGGGTGACATCGCGCTGTAAGGGCAAGGAGCCTATGCAATCTCGCGGCGAAGAAGACGCAGCCCGTGCCACGCTTCGCGCCGGCTACGACCGGCAGGTGGCCGCGCTGCGGCTGCGCTTTGAGCAGGACGGCGATGGCGTGGCCGCGGTACAAGCCCGCGCCGCGGCCGTCGACGAGCTCATCGCCGCGCTATGGCAGCGTGCGGTCGACGGCGAGCCCCGGCTGGGCCGCGGCATCTCGCTGGTCGCACTCGGCGGCTACGGCCGGCGGCAGCTGTTTCCCTTTTCCGACGTAGACCTGCTGTTTTGCACGGAGCGCACCGCAACCAAAGAGGCCGCCGATGCCGTGCGCAGGCTTTCGCAGGCGCTCTGGGACTCTGGCCTGCGCGCTTCGGTGGTCACCCACAGCCTTTCCGCCTGCGAACGCTGGAAGGCTGCCGACCCTGAAGGCAGCCTGGCCCAGCTGGATCTGCGGCTCGTCGCCGGCGATGGGGGCCTGTTTGGGGAGCTCGTCCATAAGCTCAGGCCGCAGCGCTCCGCCCGGGACGCGCGTGCGCTGGCGGGGGCCGCGGCCGCCCTTACCCGCGAGCGCCACGCCCGCTTCGGCCATACCCTGTTCCACCTGGAGCCCAACGTAAAGGACGCCCCCGGCGGCCTGCGCGACGCCCACGTCGGCGCCTGGTTCGCCCAGCTTCGCAGCCCAGGCGCCGGGGATGGGCTCCTGGCGGAGTTTCCCGAAGCCGCCGTGGCCTTTATGACCGCCGTGCGGGTCTTTCTGCATCTGCGCCACGGCCGCGACGACAACACCCTGGACTGGCATGCCCAGGACGAGGCCGCGACCGCGGGCATCGGCGTCTTTCCGCGGGATGCCTCGGCGTCCCCGCTCAGGGACCCGGCGTACTGGATGCGGCTCTACTTCCGCCACGCCCGCGCCATCGAGCGCCGGCTGCACCAGGAGCTCTACCTGTCCGGGCAACAATCTCCGGCCTCGCGTATGGCGTTGCGGGCCAGGGCACCGGGCCGGTCAGGGCTGGTGGTGGAAAACGGCACCGTGGCCTTCAAAGCCGCGCGCCCGGAGCTCGATCCGGCCGCCGACCCCGAGATGGTGCTGGGCGCCTTTGGCCTGATGGCCGAAACCGGGGTGCGGCTGACGCCCGGGAGCGAGCAGCGCCTGGCCGCGGCCATCCCGTCGCTGGCCGCGGCGCTGGAGGACGGACCGCTGCTGTGGGCTCGCCTGCGCCGCGTGCTGCTGGGCCGGTTCGCCGGTGATGCCCTTCGCTCCATGCACGCTTTGGGGCTGCTGGATCTGCTCGTGCCCGAGTTCCACGGCATCGATGCGCTGGTCATCCGGGATGCCTACCACCGCTACACCGTGGATGAGCACACCTTTGTGCTGTTCGACGCCCTGCATGCCCTGGCCGACGAGCCGCCGGCCGGCGCCCCGGACTGGCGCCTGCGCTTCCGCTCCATGCTGCGCGACCTGCCCCACCCGGAGCTGCTCTTTTTGGCCGCCCTGCTGCACGACACCGGCAAGGCCCGCTCCACGACCGAGCATGCCCGCGTCAGCGCGGAGCTCACCGATGGCGTGACGCGCCGCCTGGAACTGGAGGCCTTTGACCGCACCCTGGTGCGCCGCCTGGTGGACTGCCATCTGGAAATGTCCGCCGCCCTGCGCCGCGACATCTTCGACGCCGAAAGCGTACGGGTGTTTGCGGATAAGGTCGGCACCCACGACCTGCTGCGCATGCTCACCCTGTTCACCTATGCGGACATTTCCGCGGTGCACCCGGATGCGCTGACGCCCTGGAAGGCGGAAAATCTCTGGCGGCTGTGGATGGGAGCGGAAAATCAGCTGGACCGCAGCGTGGATCAGGACCGGGTGCACGCCCAGGGTGCTGGCGGGTCGCATGCGGCTGCGGGCATTGCGCGGGCGCTTGGGTTGCGGCCCGCACAGTGGACCGCCCTGGAGCAGTTTCTGGAGGGCGCGCCCGAACGCTATCTGCGCACCCGCTCGCCCGAGACCATCTGGCAGCACATGGAACTGGCCGGGGGCGCCCGGCAAACCCACACGCTGCTGACCGCGGGGCAGAACAGCTATGAGATCACGGTCATCACGCCGGACCGGCAACGCCTGTTTGCGGACCTCACCGGCGCCCTGGCGGGCTGGGGCATGAATATCGTGTCCGCGGAGGCCTTCTCCAACGCCAGCCACCTCGTGGTCGACAGTTTCCGCTTCACCGACCCCTACCGGACCCTGGAGCTGAACCCGGAGGAGCGGGAACGCTTTCGCGCCTCAATGGAGGCTGTGGCCGGGGGGACCGAGCCGATGGAGCACTTGCTGAACACGCAGCGACGGGGCCGCCGCTCCAAACCGCGCCGCATGATTGAAAAGCGCGTCGAGTTTGACAACATGTCCTCGGCAGGCTCTACCCTGATGCAGGTCGTTGCCCAGGACGAACCGGGGCTGCTGCGTCGCACCAGCCTGGTCCTGAGTGACTTCGGGTGCAGTATCGAGGTTGCGCTGATCGACACCGAAGGCGAGATGGCCATCGATGTTTTCTACCTCACGCGCGGGGGCCAAAAACTTTCCGAGGCGGATCAGCTGACCCTGCGGCAGCTGCTGGTGCCAAAGGGCTGAGCGAGATGTCCGAATCCGCGACATAGCTGTTCAGTTCTCTGCCACAAAGGTTGTAAATACAACCAGATCAAGACGTTTTCTGCCGAATTCGCAGCGACAGGAACCAACCCCGGAGCGGGAGTGCGGCATCGCACTGTTCGATTCTCTTACGGCCCCAAAATCGAACTTCCCCGGGCAGACCAGCGCCTATCTGAGTCAACGTATACTGAAGGTTATGACTTCCGACCCACAACAAACGAGCACCAACGGTCGACCCGTCACGGTTCCGCAGCACTCTGACCGGTACATCTTCGGCACCCTGGACAGCTTTGGAAAGAATCGCGACAAGGTAGCCGAGGTGGACTGGGGCAACGACCAGCCGGAAGGCGTGGTGCTTGCCTCGCTGGACGCAGCCATCAACTGGGTGCGCAAGAACTCCATCTGGCCCATGACCTTTGGCCTGGCCTGCTGCGCCATCGAGATGATGAGCATGGGTGGGTCGCGCTATGACCTGGCTCGCTTTGGCGCGGAGGTCTTTCGGCCTTCCCCGCGGCAAAGCGATCTGATGATCGTCGCCGGGCGCGTGTCGCAAAAGATGGCGCCGGTCATCCGCAGGCTGTATGAGCAGATGCCCGAGCCGAAGTGGGTGATCTCCATGGGTGCCTGCGCCACCTCTGGTGGGGTGTTCAACAACTATGCCCTGCTGCAGGGTGTGAACCAGATCATTCCGGTGGATGTGTACGTGCCCGGATGTCCGCCGCGTCCGGAGCAGCTGCTCTACGCGATTACGCTATTGCAGGAGAAGATTCAAGGCAGTCGCGGATCGGTGCGTCAGGCGATGAATCTGTCCTGACCGACCCACGCAGCCGTTGGCTCCTGGGTAACACCGTAACTTCGGAGGTTCGTAACGTACTTATAGCTTGAAGAACAGACAGTTGCAGTCTGAAATACATTGTGGAGCAACCGCAGCACTTTTTCTTGGACAGGTGCAGCACATGCGGTAAACTCTTGTCGCAATTCCAAAAGAGATCGGCGAGCTGATTGCAAAGCTCGCGCACGGAATAAGAAGTTTCAGTGGAGGTTTACAAGAATGTCTCATCGTCCGTTTCGCCATTTCGGCCGGTACCTGCTGGCGGCTTGTGCGGTTAGTCTCGCTTCGGCGAGTCTGCACGCGCAGGACTCCACCAGCACGCCACCGCCCCCACCGCCGACTGCACCCGCACCGACGAGCAATGCCTACACCGGGGTCAATCCTTCCCGCGTGGACATTTTCATGGGCTACTCGTACTTTGGGGCGCACGGGTACGTTTCCCCCTCGAACATCCGGTACTCGTCGGTGGACGAAGGTGCTGTGCTGAGTGGTGCCTACTACTTCAACAAGTACTTTGGCGGTGAGGTAGAAGGCTTTGCCAATCCGGACGGACAGAACGACGGCTTGTATTCCGGCTCCGCTGGTCCCATCTTCCGCGCGCCCCTGCAGAATTTCACCTTGTTCGTGCATGGCCTGGTCGGCGGCGTGAGGCTCGGCGGACCCAACAGCGACGTGCCCGCAACCTTTGAGCATGAGCCCTACACCTGGGGTGTCGGCCTCACCGCCGGTGGTGGCATGGATTACAACCTGCCCTTTCACAACGGCCTGTTCGGCATTCGGGTCTTTGAGGCGGATTACCGTTACATTCACACCGACTTCGGTCCGGCGACCACCGTCCCGACCGGCGGTCCGCTGGGCGGCCGCACCAACCTCAGCGCGGCTGAGTTGAGTGCCGGCATCCTGATGCACTTCGGCCACATCATTCCGCCGCCGCCCATCGCCTACACCTGCGCCCTGACCACACCGGCCGCCGGCGCGACGATCTACCCCGGCGACCCGGTGGAGATCACCGGCACCGCCACCAACATCAACCCGAAGAAGCCAGTGACCTACAGCTGGACCTCGGATGCCGGTCCGATCGCGTCGACCTCCAATGTCGCTGCAGTCGACACCAAATCCATGAACCCGGGCAGCTACACCGTCAAGGGCCACGTGATGCAGGGCAACAAGCCCGGTCAGTTCGCGGACTGCACGGTGCCACTGACCATCACACAGGTTCAGCCGCCCACCATCACGTGCTCGGCCAATCCTTCGAGTGTTTCGCCCGGCCAGTCGGCCACGATCACCTCGCAGGGGATGAGCCCGCAAAACCGGCCGCTGACCTATAGCTACAGCGCGACCTCCGGCTCCATCAACGGCAACACCGCCACGGCCACCCTGGACACCACCGGTGCGGCTCCTGGCACTATCACAGTCACCTGCAACGTCGTTGACGACAAGGGCCAGACTGCTTCGACGACCACCTCGGTCACCGTGGCTGCTCCCCCGCCGCCGCCGCAGGCTCAAACCCAGTCGCTCTGCTCCATCTCGTTCGACCGCGATGCGCGTCGTCCGAGCCGCGTGGACAATGAAGCCAAGGCCTGCCTTGACGACATCTCCCTCGCGATGCAGCGCGATCCGCAGAGCAAGCTCGACGTGACCGGCAATGCCGCCACCGATGAGCGCATGGCGGAGCACCGCGCCGCCGAGCGTGCCGTCAACGAGAAGGCGTACCTGGTGAACGAGAAGGGCATCGACGCTTCCCGCATCACCGTGTACACCGGCAACGCCGGCAGCAAGACCGCCACCAACACGCTGGTTCCGGCTGGCTCCACGGACACCAACGTAGGCACGCCGGTGGATGAGTCCACCGTGCATGCCGTCCCGCGGAACACTCGCGAAGTTCGCGGTCGTCACCACCGCCGTCACCGTCGTCGGTAGTTCCCCGTCAACCCCAACAGGAGCGGCTGGCCAGATCTCTGGCCAGCCGCTTCCTTTTGCTCGCCTGAAGCTGCTTTGTCTGGCCATAGCTCAGCTTTCGTGTTTCCACTTCCGAAAGGCATCCGCGATGATTTCGTGCCGCTGAATTCGTGAGACCGAGATGTCCCGAAGACTCCACTCTCCTCGAAGTGTTTTCACCTGGCAATTACTGGACCATCCCGTCCGCATCTGCAAGAATTGAAAAGCATCAGCAGCACGCCACCGTCCCCGCACGTGCATCACCCCACATGGAGCGTTTATGAGCACCGTCAAGATTGGAAACAAGCAGCTCGGCGAAGGCCAGCCCTGCTATGTCATCGCCGAGATCGGCATCAACCACAACGGCGACATCGATCTGGCCAAGCGTCTGATCTCCGTGGCTGTTGCCGCTGGCTGCGATGCGGTGAAGTTCCAAAAACGCACCGTCGATGTGGTGTACACGGAAAAGGAGCTTGCGCAGCCCCGCCCGAATCCTTTTGGCGACACCAATGGCGACCTGAAGCGCGGCCTGGAGTTCGGCCAGGAAGACTACGCCGAGATCAGCAACTTCTGTAAGCAGGTCAAGATTGACTGGTTCGTCTCGCCGTGGGATGAGGCCTCGGTTGATTTCGTCCAGCAGTTCAATCCGCCGGTCTACAAGATCGCGTCCGCGTCCCTCACCGACGACAACCTGCTCCGCCACGTGCGCGCGACCGGCAAACCCGTCATCGCTTCCACCGGCATGAGCACCTATGACGAGATTGATCACGCCGTCGACGTGCTCGGCAAAGACAATCTGATTCTGATGCACACGACCTCGACCTATCCCGCGAAGTACGAGCAGCTGAACCTGCGCGCCATCCCGACGATGATTGAGCGCTACGGCATCCCGGTGGGCTACTCGGGCCATGAGACCGGCATCCCGACCTCGGTGGCCGCGGCCGTGCTGGGCGCCTGCTGCGTGGAGCGGCACATCACCATGGATCGCGCCATGTGGGGCTCCGACCAGGCTGCCTCGCTCGAGCCCAACGGCATCAGCCGCCTGGTGCGCGACATCCGCCTGTGCGAGCAGTCCATGGGCGATGGTGTGAAGCGCGTGTACGAGGAAGAAATCCCCGTAATGAAGAAGCTGCGCCGCGTGGGCGCTGCCGTCTAACCCATGCCACTGCCCCCTACCTCGCTCACCGATGGCCTGCAAACCCTGCAGGCCATCGCCTTTGATGTCGATGGCGTTCTCACCGACGGTTCGCTGCTCTGGTCCACCGGCACCGTCGAAGAGGCCAAGCGTTTCAGCTTCGCCGACATCATGGGCATCTCGCTGCTGCGGCGACTCGGCCTCAAGCTGGCGCTGATCTCCGGCGAGCCCTCCCCTTTGGTCGATCGCTACGCCGAAAAGATGCACCTCCACCACGTCGTGAAAGGCACCCGCGACAAGGCGACTGCAGTGCGCGACTTCGCCAGCGCATTCAATCTCCCGCTGGAGCGCACCTGCTTCTTCGGTGACGACGTAAACGACCTGTTCGCCATGGAGATCGCCGGCCTCTGCGCCTGCCCGGCCAACGCCGCCGAAGAGGTCCGCGCGTACGTCGCCCAACACGGCTTCCTCAGCACCAAAGACGGAGGCCAGGGCGCGGTGCGCGAGTTCGCCGACGCCGTTCTGAAGGCCCGCAATCTCCGCGGACGCGATGTATTTCTGCTTCGCCCGCCGCAATGAGGCCGCGTAGAATCCTTTACATGATTACGCCTTCCGAGTCCGTCTCCCTGGCTCCAGAGCTCGCCGAAGCCGCCCGGCGTTTCGCCGAGAACCGCCACTGTTCTTTGGACGAGTTGGCTGACGAGGCACTCCGCTCCTACATCGGCATCGACGTGGAACAAATGCCATCGGTGCAAGAGCACCTGCAACGCGCCATGCAACTGGGCCTCACGCCGGACGAATATGCCGTACGAATGGTGAAAGAAACACGTCGCGAGCGACGCGCCGAAAGGGACCAGACATCCGCCTTGTAGTCGACACAAATGTCTGGATCTCCGCCGTGATAAGCGCAGGAACAACCCGCGATTGCATTCGACCGCTTCTCACGCCGCGCGCGTTCCTCCACGAGTTCTCTCCTGATTTCGCAGGCCCAAACCCCGTATCCTAGAAACCGATGATCAAGCTTTCCGACTACGTCCTGAAGTTCGTTGCCGACCTAGGCATCAAAGATTGTTTTCTCGTTACCGGTGGCGGGGCCATGCACCTCAATCAATCGCTGGCCTCCGAAACGCGCATTCGGCCCATCTGCAACTCGCATGAGCAGGCTTCGGCCATCTGTGCCGAGGGCTACGCCAAGGCCACCAACGGCCTGGGTTTCTGCATGGTCACCACCGGCCCCGGCGGCACCAACGCCGTCACCGGCGTCGCTGGCGCCTGGCTGGACTCCACGCCCGTGCTTTACGTCTCCGGCCAGGTAAAGCGGCCCGACCGCATGTTTGACGCGCTCACCGGCAAGCCGCTCGGCATGCGCCAGCTCGGCGTGCAGGAGGTCGACATCTGCTCCATCGTCGGCCCCATCACCAAGTACGCCGTCACCATCCTTGAGCCCAACGACATCCGCTACCATCTCGAAAAGGCCGTGTTTCTCGCGCTCAACGGCCGCCCCGGCCCGGTGTGGATCGACATTCCGCTCGACGTCCAGGCGACGCCGATCGACGAAACGCAGCTGCGCGCGTTTGATCCCGCGGAGTTTGCCAGCGACGCCGCCCTCACCGGTACCTCCAACGTCAGCTACGAGGTGCAAAAGGCCATTGAGGCCTTTAACGCCTGCGAGCGTCCCCTGCTCTTTGCCGGCAACGGCATCCGCCTGGCCCGCGCCGAGGCCGAGTTCGAGGAGCTGCGTACCTATCTTGGCGTGCCCACCGTCGCCACCTGGTGCGCCGCGGATCTGGTGCCGTCGGATGACCCGACCTATGTCGGCCGCCCCGGCTCGGTCGCCGCCCGCGGCGCCAACTTCGCCCTGCAGAACTGCGACTTTCTGCTCGCCATCGGCGTTCGGCTGGACTTCGCCATCACCGGCTACGCCCCGCAAAACCTCGCGCGCGCGGCCCACAAGGTTGCCGTGGACATCGATGCCGCGGAGCTCGGCAAACTGCACCCCTACCTGCAACAGCCCGTCTGCGCCGACGCCAAGGTCTTCCTCACCGAGCTGCTCAAGCACAAGGACCAGCTCAAGCCGCGCAACCTGAAGCCCTGGCTGGCCCGCTGCGCCGACTGGAAGACGCGCTACCCGGTGGTCACCGAGGAACACCGCAAGCCGGAAGGCCTGGTCTCCATCTTCAACCTCGCCGAGGTACTCGGCACCGAGGTGAAACCCGAAGACCGGCTGGTCGTCGGCAACAGCGGCTCCGGCATCGAGATTTACCTGCTGGCCTGCCCCACGCTGCACTCGCAACGCCTCTTCCACACCGCCGGCCTGGGCTCCATGGGCTATGCCATTCCCATGGCGATCGCGGTTTCGATTGCCAACCCGGGCCGCGAGGTCATCGCCGTCGACGGCGACGGCGGCTTTATGTTCAACATCCAGGAGCTTGAAACCATCCATCGCCTGCAGCTGCCGATCAAGTTCTTCGTGCTCAACAACGACGGGTACAGTTCCATCCGCGCCTCGCAAACGGCGTACTTCAAGCAGCCCTCGATCGGCGCGGACCGGAACACCGGCCTCACCATCCCCAACCTGTCCGACGTCGGCCAGGCCTTCAAGCTGGCAACCTACGTCATCAAGGACCAGACCCATCTACGCGACGAGGTGCGCAAAGTGCTGGACATGCAGGGCCCCGTGCTCTGCGACGTCAACGTGCTGCCCGATGAGGTGCGCGCGCCGCGTTTGCAGAGCTACCAAAGGCCCGACGGCAGCTTCGTCTCCAAGCCGCTCGAAGACCTGTTCCCCTTCCTGCCTCGCCAAGAGTTCCTCGCCAACATGATCGTCAAGCCGCTGGAAGAGTAACCATCGACCGGCAGAAGCTTCGGTTTCTGCCGGTTCCCTTGCTGTCGTGTCGCCTCTTTGCTTGCTGCTTCCCGAAGGCAATCTGCCTTCCTTTCAAAACGCAACCAACTTCCCGGAGTCCCATGCCCCACACCTACGGCGTCATGCAAGGCCGCCTTTCTCCCCCGGAAGACGGCCGTTTTCAGTCCTTCCCGCGCGGGGGCTGGCGCGACGAGTTCAGCAAAGCCAAAGCCGCCGGCTTCAGTTACATCGAGTGGATTCACGACGACTTTGACGGCTGGCGCAGCGACACAGATCCCGGCGCCAACCCCATCTTCACCGAACAGGGTCTCCAGGAGTTCGACCGCCTGAAGCAGGAGCACGGCATCGAAACGCCCGCGCTTTGCGGCGACTGGTTCATGGAGCATCCGCTCATCCGCTGCAGCCCGGAGCAGCGCATCCATCGCGAGCAGCACCTCCATGCGCTGCTGCCCGTTGCCAGGCGCATCGGCGCACGGCGCATCGTGCTGCCCTTTGTGGACAACGCCAGCATGAAAACCGAAGAGGAGAAGACTCA
Source organism: Granulicella sp. (assembly GCA_965218675.1). Lineage (GTDB taxonomy): Bacteria > Acidobacteriota > Terriglobia > Terriglobales > Acidobacteriaceae > Granulicella. The sequence goes on along the minus strand of CBDCLP010000013.1, from coordinate 157,194 downwards.
GGTGCTGGACGTCCTCAAGCACGCCCTGCCGGTGGCGGAAGGCTGCGACGTGGAGCTGCACCTGGAAGCCGACTTCAATCCACAGGACTTCCGGCACTTTCTCGCCCGTCTGGATCACCCCTTTCTCAAGGTCAACTGGGATTCCGGCAACAGCTCCGGTCTCGGCTACATCGCCTCTGAAGAGTTCGCGGCCTATGGCGACCGCATCGGCTCCGTGCACATCAAGGACCGCTACCGCAAGCCCGAAGGCGGCATCGAAACCCGTCCGCTCGGCACAGGCTCGGCTGACTTCGACGATGTGTTCAAGGCCATTCGCTCCGCGGGCTACAACGACGGCGTCACCCTGCAGGTCGCCCGCGGCACGCCCGGCGATGAGGTCGCTTTCCTCCGCGGCCAGCTTGAGTTCGTTCGCAAACACACCCAGGGATAAACTTATATTCGGGTAGGAGCTATATGGCCAGCCATACCACATCCTTTAACGACATCGACGAGTCGCTTCAGCGCGCTGCAGACGCCATTTTCCAGCAAGAAGGACGAACTGCAGCTGACGTGTACCGCCATTTACTCCTGCGCACAGTGGAACAGCAGCATACACCTCCTGGACTTTATCGCCCCAATGCCGAAACGCTTGAGGCTATGCGCGAACTCGATGAAGGTGGTGGTGCATGCTTCGATTCCGTCGAAGCACTCATGGCTGATTTGAATGCGGACGATTAGGCGATCGGCCCGTTTTAAGAAGGACTACAAACGCGAAGCGCACGGCCAATACCGTCCCGTACTCGTCAAAGATCTGCCCCAAATCGTGAACCTCCTTGCGCATGATTTGCCGTTACCAGAAAGCGCCCGCGATCATGCGCTTACAGGAGACAAAAAGGCATACCGCGATTGCCACATCAAGCCGGATCTGGTGCTGATTTATCGCAAGCTAGAGGAAGATGAATTGCTGTTAGCCCGTCTTGGCACGCACAGCGAACTCGATTTATAGGAAGCTCATGCCCATTACAGTCCAGGACCTTCAACGCGACACCCTCTTCTCCCTCGAAGGCAAGACCGCCGTCCTCACCGGGGCTTCCGGCTTCCTCGGCCGCACCTTTGCCCTGGCGCTTCTGGCCAACGGCGCCCGCGTGGTTGCGCTCGGGCGCAGTGAGCGCCTCAAGACCGAGGCCGCCAGCTGGGCCAATCAGTTCGGCGCCGAAAAGATTGCCATCGAGCAGATCGATATGTACGACGTTGCAGCCCTCAACGCCCTTTGCGACAAGGTCGCTGCCGAAGAATCGAGCCTCGACATCCTGGTCAACAACGCGCACGAGCTCGGCGCCGCCACCGGCTTCAACATCCCCGAGGGCTCGCTCGAAAACTCCACCTTCGACCAGTGGCAGCGCAACCTGCAGGGCGGCGTTTACTGGGCCGTGCAGACCACCCAGCGCCTGGGTGTGCGGATGAAGCAGCAGGGCCGCGGCTCCATCATCAACATCGCCACGATGTACGCCTCGGTGGCCCCGCGCCCCCAGCTCTACGAGGGCACCACCTCGCTCAACCCGCCCGGCTATTCGGCCTCCAAGGCCGCCCTTGCCGCCTTCACCCGCTATACCGCCAGCTTTTGGGGCACCTCTGGCGTGCGCGCCAACTGCATCTCCCCTGGCCCCTTTTCGAATACCGAAGACGTCGGCGCCGGGCAGAACGCCGTGCAGGAAGACTCGCCCTTTGTCACCAGGCTCAAGGGCTACACCGTCCTCAACCGCATCGGCCGCCCGCTCGAACTCTGCGGCGCCCTGCTCTTCCTCGCCTCCGACGCCAGCACCTACGTCACCGGGCAGAACCTGAACATCGACGGCGGCTGGACCGCGGTATAACGAACGAGGAGCCGCGCCGGATAGACTAAGATCGTGCGTCACATACCCATCTTTAAGGCTTTTCTTTGTCTGCTTTCGAGTATTGCGACAGCACAAACGAAACCATCTGATACAGGGTGGCCGGCATACGGGGGCGACGCTGGTGGACAGCGCTACTCGACTGCCAACCAGATCACACCCGCCAATGTTGCCGACTTGCACATAGCATGGGAGTTCCACACCGGCGCGCTCCGTACAAAACGCCCCAGCCGCACCGAGGCAGCTTTCGAAGCAACGCCGATTCTCAACGGGCGCACGCTCTCTTTCTCAACGCCGTTCGATGAGGTTATGGCCGTTGACGCGGCCAGCGGTGCCCTAAGATGGCGCTACAATCCCAACGTGCCCGCTGACTTCCTCGCCGGTGTGTACACGTCCCGCGGTGTCGCCTTCTGGAGCGCACAAAGTGCGGCAGAGCCTTGTTCCAAACGCATCTTCGTCGCCACACTCGACGCCCGGCTTACGGCTCTCGACGCAGACTCTGGCCACGTCTGCCCAGGTTTTGGCACCAACGGCACCGTGAACCTGAAGAAGGGTGTACCAACGCAGACCACTGAGCCCTATGAGGAGTACGGCGTCACTTCCCCACCCACGGTGATCGGCAATGTCGTTGTCGTCGGTTCAGCGGTTGCAGACGGTCAGGAGGTCGACGTTGAACCCGGCGTCGTCCGTGGTTTTGATGCCCGAACAGGACGGCAGCTTTGGAGCTGGGACCCCCTTCCCTGGGCGAGTCACCAAGCCGTTCGAACCGGCGGCGGCAACACCTGGAGCATCATCTCCGCCGATCCCGAACGCGGCCTCGTTTACCTGCCCACAGGCAGCCCCTCACCCGATTTTTACGGCGGCATGCGTCCCGGCGATGACCGGGACGCGGATTCCGTGGTGGCAGTGAACGCTCAAACCGGAAAGAAGGTTTGGGCGTTCCAAGTTGTCCATCACGACCTCTGGGACTACGACGTCGCCTCACAGCCGCTGCTCTTCGAGTACCAGAACCGCATTCCCGCGATTGCCATCACGACCAAGATGGGCATGATCTTCGTGCTGAACCGCGTCACCGGCCAGCCCATTTACCCGGTAGAAGAAAGGCCTGTGCCAAAGAGCGATGTTCCCGGCGAAGCTGCCTCGCCTACACAGCCCTTTTCCAGCCTTCCGCCGCTGTCGCCACTGTCTGTGCGGCCAGAAGATCTCGCAGGCCACACGCTTGCCGACGCTTCCGTCTGTTCCGCCAAGATCGCTGCCCTGCGCAATGAAGGCATCTACACGCCGCCAAGCCTGAAAGGCAGCCTGCTGTATCCGGGCAGCCTCGGCGGTGTGAACTGGGGGTCGCCCGCCTTTGATCCGGTGACTGGGATTTTATATGTCAACTCAAACCACCATGCCTTTCGGACCAGGCTGGTACCGCGCTGGCGATTTGCGTTCAACACCGTTCTGGGCTCATGGGAGAACTGGATCTATGCTTCAGCCTCCTTGCTTGTGCTGCTGCTCGTCTTACGCAGAAGTTTTAGGCCAGGATGGGTCGGCAGTTTGGCTGTGCTTGCTCTCGCCTCATGGGGTGTTGTCGTCGCGCTCAGGCCTGCGGAAAGGCAGCACTTTGGCACCGAAACGGCCCCGCAGCGCAAGGCACCCTACGCCGTGGAACGCGCCCCACTCACGGACGCGAAGGGGCTTCCGTGCACACCCATGCCGTGGGGCAAGATCACGGCGCTGAACCTGAACTCAGGAAACAGGAGTGGGAACGGCCGCTTGGCACCATGGTGAAGGGCGCCGAAACAGGATCGCTGAATCTTGGAGGTCCTATTGTGACGCGCGGTGGCCTGGTCTTTGCAGCCGCCGTCCGCGAACCCGTGCTTCGCGCCTTCGACAAGACAACGGGTAAACTTGTGTGGACCGGCCAACTTCCCGTTCCGGCGCAATCCACCCCGATGACTTATGTACTGGACCACAAGCAGTACGTCGTTGTCGCAGCCGGTGGACACGGCGGGTTCGGCACACCGCTCGGAGATTCCCTTATCGCCTTTGCGCTTCCTTAGCGCACCTCTACCGCCGCCCTGATCGCTCCAAGTAAACTCCTCCCGATGGACCTCCAACTCCAAAACCAGACCGCCTTCATCGCCGGCAGCTCCCGGGGCATCGGCCGCGCCATTGCCGCCGCGCTGCTCGCCGAAGGCGCGCGGGTCGTGCTCACCGGGCGCGATGAGGCTTCCCTCCGCGTCACGCAGGCGGAGCTTGCCGAGGGCAGCCCGAAAGACGCCCAGGACCGCATCCTCGCCCTTCCCGGCGACTTCACCCAGGCGGACACGATCGCCCGGGCCCTCAAACGCACCGTGGCCCACTTCGGCAGGCTCGATCACCTTGTCGCCAATCTCGGCAGCGGCTCCGGCAAGCCCGGCTGGGACCAGGCCGACGGGGAATGGGCTCGCCTATTTGAGCTGAACTTGTTTGCCGCCACACGCCTCACCCAGGCTGCCCTTCCTCACCTGCTCCAAAACGACCACGGCGGCTCCATCCTGTACATCTCCTCCATCGTGGCGCTCGAAGGCACGCCCGCGCCGCTGCCCTACTCCGCCGCCAAGGCCGCACTCAATAACTACGCGAAGAATCTGGCCCGGCAGCTGGGCCCGCAGGGTATCCGCGTCAACACCCTTGCCCCGGGGAACATCTTCTTCCCCGGGGGCAGCTGGGAGCGCCACCTCGCCAACCGGCGCGAGGCCGTGGAAGCTATGCTGCAGACCGAGGTGCCCCTGCAACGCTTCGGCACACCCGAAGAGATCGCCTCGCTGGCCGTGTATCTGTGCTCGCCGCAGGCCGCCTTTGCCACGGGCAGCTGCTTCGTCATGGATGGCGGTCAGACCCGCGCCCTGTGAAACACGAAAAAATAATTCCACAAAAGTTGTAGCCGCGGAGGCAACACCTGCCATCATAGGAACTGATCCACGACGAACGTGACAGGGCCTCCTTTCCCATTCCCCATCCAGAGAGGCTTACTCACACGTGGCGGGCTTTCCTGTTTTGCTGCGATGTTTCTCGCTGCTCCGGTTCACCACTACAAAAATTCTCTTCAGGAGGCACCACGACCATGGTGCGTATCCCTCGCTTGTCCCTTGTTTGCGGACTTCTTGCGCTGTGCTCGGCATTTACGCTGCGGGCCAACGCCGATATCTTTACCCAGACCAACTCCTTCACCACCGACAGTCAGGTTGCGGGCTTCAGCTTTTCCACCACCTCGACCCAGGACTACAACTTCTACACCACCTCCTATTCTGGCGGCACTAACGCGGATGGCACCACCACCGCGGCCGGCGGTTTCGATCCCGTGCTGAGCCTGTTCAATGCGGACGGCACCCTGTACAACGGTATGGGCCCGGTAGTGAGCAACGGCGGTTCCGACGCCATGCTGACCCAGGAGCTCGGCCCAGGCGCCTACATTCTCGCCCTCAGTGAGTTCCCCAACTTTTCCGATGGCACGCTGGGCGGCTACATGTCCGCTGGCGACCTTGCGGCCTTTCTGCAGGGATCGTGTGGCACCTCCGCGGCCTTTACCGACGCGGTGGACTGTTCGCAGCGTACCGGCGCCTACACCGTCAACTACACTTCCACCGCGATTCCGGCCGCTGTGACTCCTGAGCCTCCCTCGGCTTTGCTTCTCTTTCTGCCGCTCGCAGGCATTGTTGTGCTGAACCGCCGCAAGTTCTTCGCGGACGCCTCGCTCTAAGTTCAGCAAAATTTTCCGTTTCTCTTCCCCTAAGCAGTATGAGGATGCACCATGTCAGAATCAATCATCAAGGAAGTCGTCAAGGCTTCTCCCAATCGCCGCAAGTTCCTTAAGACTATCGGCTATGCCAGCGCCGCCGTAGGCGCCATGTCCGTCGCCGGCACCAAGACCGCGGAAGCGCAGACCAGCACCGAGATGGAGGTGCTCAACTTCGCCCTTAATCTCGAATACCTCGAAGCCGAGTTCTACACCTATGGCCAGTACGGCTACGGCATCGAGCAGCTCGGCATCGCCACCAGTGGCGTGGCCAGTGGCAACAACCCCTCCTCGGGCGGCACCACCACCGGCGGCAAAAAGGTGAGCTTCCCCAACAACCTGGTCTTCTCCCAGGCCATCACCGAAGAGATCGGCACCGATGAGCGTGCGCACGTGGTGCTGCTGCGCTCGTTCCTGGGCTCTGCCGCCATTGCCAAGCCCAACATCAACCTGAACGCGCTGGGTATCGGCTTTGGCAGCGAAAACGAGTTCCTCACCCTGTCGCGCATCTTTGAGGACATCGGCGTTTCCGCCTATGCCGGTGCCGCGTACCTGCTGACCACGCCGCTGGTCATCCAGACCGCCGCGCGCATTCTGGCCGTCGAATCCCAGCACGTGGCTTCGGTGCGCACCCAGATCGCCCGCCTCAACATCCCCACCCCCATGCTGGACGGCGCTGACATCGTGCCGCCCCCCACCGGATCGCAGGTTCAGTACCTGTCCATCAACCCCAGCAACGGTCTTCCGGCCCTTCGCTCCGTTCCTCAGGTGCTCAACCTGGCCTACGGCGGAGCCAACAAGACCACCGGCGGCTTCTTTCCGAGCGGCATCAATGGCGCCTTTGCCGGCACTGCCAGCTCCGCACCGGCCACCAGTGCGAACCTCGGCACCATGCCTCCAGGCTTCGCATAAAACAGCAACACACAAGTCAGGGCCTGGTCGGCGCTTCAGCGTGGACCAGGCTTTTTCTTTGCCACCCGGTCGTAACCGATGCGCGACCCAGTCGTCTGACCAGACAGGAGGCAATCTCGCACCCTACCTCGACCATGCCTCGAAACCCGAGCCAACCGATGAGCAAGCTCGCCACCCAACGACGCCTCCGATCCCTGCAGCAGTGGATGGAGCCGCGCAGCTTGCTGTTTGCGCTGCTTTGCGGCGTCCTGATCAGCGGATGCGGCTTCCTGATTGACCACTTCGTGCACAGAGCGCAGCGCCTGCTGGCTTCTGATCTGTACACCTGCCTGATCGCCTTTGCGCTCTGCCACCTGCTGCTGCGCTACGAGGCCCGCCGCCGGGCCGCGCTGGCCCGTCGCATGGAAATCGCCGCCGACGTCAACCACCACATCCGCAACGCCCTCACCGGTGTGGTGTTCACCGCCGCCGCCCGGCAGGACCCCGCTTTGCAGGAGGTGCTCCAGGACGCCACCGCACGCATCGACTGGGTGCTGAATACCGTGCTGCCGGACGGAGCCGCCGACCTCCGCTGGCCCGTGCAGGCTCCGTCCTGGAGTCCGTCCCACTGGCAAAACGGCAGCCCGCGCTCCTGAGCGGCTCGGTGCTCACCAGAGGACCCCGTGGATCGGCACCTCAGGCGCGGGCAGGTGAGTTTCGTTCAGCAGTTGCCGCAGGTTGGTCTCAATTGTTCGGCAGATCGCCGTCAGGGGGATGTCGTAGATCGTGTTGTCGAACGGGTCTTCCAGGTCGCGGCCAATCTTGTCCAGCGCCAGAAACATGAAGCCCACCAGCGTCGATCCCAGCGGCGTAAACCATCCCAGCGACTCCACCATGCCAATCGGCAGCAGAACGCAGTAGATCCGCACAAACAGCATGGGGAAGAAGTCATACTGCTTGGGCATGGGCGTGTTTTTGATGCGCTCCGAGCCGCCCTGGGCGTCCATCAGGTCATCCAGGTTGCGATCCATCGCCTGCCATTCCAGGGCGTTGACCCAGCCTCGCGTGTGCGCCTCGCGCAGCAAACCGCTCATGGTGCGCTGAATGGCCAGCGACACGTTTTTCTGGCCCTGATAGATCACCAGCTCCGCATCCGGCAGCTCTGCCTCACTGAGCACCAGACGTATCTCGGCCAGGGGATCGAGCCCGCGCAGCTGTTGCCGCAGCGCATGCACATAGGCAATCTGCAGGTGCACCAGGCGAACCCGCAGCGCATCGCAGGCCGCGCTCTGTTCGGGCTCAGTGCGAGGACAATGCACCACACTGGACACCTGCCGCGCCAGCGAGCGTGAGTTGTTCACGATCTGTCCCCACAGGCCGCGCGCCTCCCACCAGCGGCCGTAGGCGGAGTTGTTACGGAAGCTCACAATGATGCCGATCGCCGATCCGTACAGCGCCAGCGGGATGCTCTTGGAGCCGACCCATTCCCAGTGCAGCACCTTATAGGCCACCACAATCAACACATCCCAAATCACCAGCCCCAGCAGGGGCCAGCCCACGTACTGCAACATCCGCCTGAGCTGCGGAGTCTGGGGAACGATCATGCGCTTTGCGCCTCCGCCGTCCCGACCGGCTGAAACTCCGCCGAGCCATTCTCCGCGACCCGAACCTCGCCGGAGCCGATCTCATACACCCATCCCGACAGCGTAAGCTCTCCCCGCGCCATGGCCCCGGCCACAGCGGGGTGTGTCTTCAGGTGCTCCAGCTGCAGCAGCACGTTGCGCTCGGTCAGCTGGCGCAGTTTGGTCGCGGGCGCTTCAGCCGTTAATGCCGCGTGGTCCGCTGCATGGAGCGCCGGCTGCCCGAAGCGCAGCCAGGAGCGCACCGCGGGCATCGCATCCGCCGACCCCGGCGCCAGCAGCGCCTTCATGGCCCCGCAGTCAGAATGCCCGCAGACCACCACATGCTGCACCTTCAGCGCGGCGATGGCGTACTCGATCACGGCCGCTACCCCACTCTGCATCTCGCCGTAGGGCGGCACCATGTTGCCGACATTGCGCGTTATAAACACCTCGCCGGGGCCAGCCGAGACGACTGTCTCGACATGCACACGGGAGTCCGCGCAGGCGATCACCAGCGTGTGCGGCTGCTGCGGATGTGTCGCCGCGTGCAGGTATTCGGCGGCACGCTCGGCGTGGACCCCGGTCTGAAAGCGAAGGACGCCTGCCTTGAGTCGGTGGAGGACGGAGGGGGTGGGAGTCGTCTCTTGCATACGCGCTTAGATCGCGGCAACGAAGCAACGTAAGCGAAAAATGCAGCTCACGTTCGCAAAAAGAATCGTGCGCCCAGTGGGAGCGAAATGCGCGCGGGTGAGGCCCTTGCGGCACGGCATGGGGGCTGTGCTACCTTAACGGAGGTGCGAGCGGGTAGCTCAGTTGGTAGAGCATCGCCCTTTTAAGGCGTTGGTCCTGGGTTCGAGCCCCAGCCCGCTCACCAGCCCCACAATCCTCAGGCTCACTCCTCACCAGCTATCCGGGGCTGGACCCCGCCTCAACTACCCGTGGGTGTATCGCGCCGAATACTGTAATCACCACAACGGTTGCAAGCAGCGCCGCGCCCACCCGGGGCAGTCTGCCGGTAGTTGCCATCATCGCCTGACCTCCGCACCGGCGATCCTACATCGAAACCACCCGCACCGGGCGCACGCCGGGTGGCCGCGCGTATACTCGCTCTCAACAATCGGGCTGCATCCGCGCGTGCGGAGCGGCACTGGAGGCCCCATGAGCTTTACCGGAGGGCGCCTGCCCCCAGCTGACGCGCGTCCCAAAGTCACCGTGCACTCCCTCCTGGAGCGCAAGCGCGACGGTCGCAAGATCACTGCGCTTACCGCCGTCGACTTCCCCACCGCCCGCCTCGCGGATGACGCCGGCATCGATCTCGTTCTGGTCGGCGACAGCCTGGCCATGACCGTCCTCGGCCATCCCAACACCCTGTCCATCACCACCGACGAGATGCTGCACCACACCCGCGCGGTGCGCCGCGGCCTGCACCGCGCGCTGTTGGTCGCCGACCTGCCCTTCGGCAGCTACCATACCGGCCCCGACGACGCCCTGCGCAACGCCGTCCGCTTCCTCAAGGAGGCCGGCGCGGAGGCCATCAAGCTCGAAGGCGGCGCCGACCGCGCCGGTCTGGTCGAGCGCCTGACCCGCAACGAGATCCCCGTGGTCGGCCACATCGGCCTCACCCCCCAATCGCTGCACCGCATGGGCGGCTACACGGTGCAGGGCCGCTCGGTCCCCGCCATCGACGCCCTCCTTGCCGACGCTGCCGCCCTGGAGGGCGCGGGGATTGTCGCCCTGGTGCTGGAAGGCATTCCGCGCGAGGTGGCCGCGGAGATCACCCGCCGTGCCGCGGTGCCGACCATCGGCATCGGCGCCGGCCCGGACTGCGACGGCCAGATCCTCGTCTTCCACGACCTGTGCGACCTCACCTTCGCCAGCCCCGCCAAGTTCGTTCGCCGGTTTGCGCCGGGCGGCGAGGTCCTGCGCACGGGTCTCGACCGGTACCGCGAGGCCGTTCTGGACGGCAGCTTTCCCGCAGACGCGGAAAGTTACCACCTGCCGCGGGAACTCCGCGAGCTGTTCCAAACGAACGTCCCCGCCGAGGCCGCCCCGTGCAGGTCCTGACCACCATTTCCGACCTGCGCGCCGCCAGCCGTGACCTGCGCGCGGGATCCGCCGCGACCCTCGGCCTGGTGCCCACCATGGGTGCCCTGCACGCGGGCCACCTCAGCCTGGTTCGCGCCGCCCGCGAGCGCTGCCGGCAGGTTGCCGCGAGCATCTTTGTCAACCCCACGCAGTTCGGCCCTGCCGAGGACTTTGCCCTCTACCCCCGCACCCTGGACGCCGACTGCGCCCTGCTGGCGGAGGCCGGCGTCGATCTCGTCTTCGCCCCCGATGCCCGGGAAATGTACCCCACCGGCAGCCTCCAATCCTTCGTCGACCCCGGCGAGCTGGGCGCCCGCCTGGACGGCGCCTCCCGCCCCGGCCACTTCCGCGGCGTCGCCACCGTGGTCAGCAAGCTGTTCCACATCGTCGCGCCGGACCTCGCCTTTTTTGGGCAAAAGGATGCCGCCCAGGTTGCCGTTCTGCGCGCCATGGTCCGCGATCTTGACATGCCTGTGGACCTCGTCGTCTGCCCGATCGTGCGCGACCCCGACGGCCTCGCCCTGAGCTCCCGCAACCGCTATCTCACCCCCGCCCAGCGGCAAACGGCGCTGGCGCTGCCCCGCGCCCTGCGCTGCGCGGAGCGCGCCCTGGCCGCCGGCGAACGCGACCCCGCGGCGCTCCTTTCCCTCATGCGCCAGCAACTCGCCGCCGCCGGCATTCGGCTGGACTACGTCGCCGCCGTGGACGCCGACACCCTGCTCCCTGTTCCCCGCATCGAGGCCAACAACCTGCTCGCCGTTGCCGCTTTTGTGGGCAAAACTCGCCTGATCGACAACCTGCTGGCCGGCCCGGAGCTGCTGGCCGGCGCAACCGCGGTGCAGGCCGAATCGTGAAGGTCGTCGTTGGCGTCTGCGGCGGCGTTGCGGCCTATAAGGCAGCCGAGGTCGTCCGCGCCCTGCAGGACCGCGGCCTGGAAGCTGAGGTCATCCTGACTGCCGCCGCCGAGCGCTTCATCACGCCGCTCACCTTCAACGCCCTCACCGGCCGCCGCGTCCACACCAGTCTCTGGGACGCGGCCCAGTCGGAACACGCCGAGGGCCCCATCGAGCACATCGCTGTGGCCGGCGACGCCGACGCGCTTCTGGTCGCCCCCGCCACCGCCACCACCCTGGCCCGCTTCGCGCACGGCCTGGCCGATGACTTTCTTTCCGCCGTGTACCTGGCCACGCGGGCGCCGGTCGTCCTCGCTCCCGCCATGAACGCCAACATGTGGGAGCACCCGGCCACGCAGGCCAATCTTGCGTTGCTGCGCCAGCGCGGCAACCGCGTCGTCCTGCCCGAAGCCGGCTATCTGGCTTGCGGCACGGTCGGCAGTGGCCGCCTGGCCCGGGTCGACAGCATCATCGCTGAGGTGCTCGCCGCGCTCACGCCCCGGCGCGATCTCGCCGCCGAAAGCGTGCTGATCACCGCCGGTGGCACCCGCGAAGCGCTGGACCCTGTTCGTTTTCTCGGCAACCGCTCCAGCGGCCGCATGGGGCACGCCCTGGCCGCCGCCGCCGGGGAGCGCGGCGCCCGCGTCACCCTGATCACCGCCGCCGCCCTGCCCCCACCCCCCGGCTGCCACGTCCTCCGGGTCACCAGCGCGGCCGAGATGGAGGCAGCGCTCGGGCAGCAGCTCGCCGGGGCCACCCTGCTGATCGCCGCCGCCGCGGTCGCCGACTTCCGCCCCGCCGCGCCCTCCCCGGAAAAGCTCCGGCGCACCGGCTCCCTTCTGCTCACTCTTGAACCCACACCCGATCTGGTCGCCGGCGCCGTGCAAGGGCGCCGCCCCGGCACCCTGGTCATCGCCTTTGCCGCCGAAACCTCGGATCTGGAGCGCAACGCCCGCGCCAAACTCCTGCGCAAGGGCGTGGACGCCATCGTCGCCAACGACGTTTCCAAGACCGGCAGCGGCTTTGACGCGGATCAAAACCAGGGCCTGTTCCTCACCCGCACCTCCACCGTTCCGCTGCCGCTCCAATCCAAGCGGGCGATGGCCGACCGCATTCTCGACGAAACGCTACGACTTCGGGCCGCTGTTGCAGCCGACAGCCTGGGCGGTGAGCTCCCAGCTCCCAGCTTAGGGAACCTCTGATCAGGCATGCTGAGCGCAACGGCCCGCCTTTCTTGTTGTCCTTCCCGAAGGGAATCTGCGGTTCTCCCGGGCGGCAACGAACCTGCTTTCTTGTTGTCATTCCCGAAGGGAATCTGCGTTCCTCCCCAGCGGCAACGAATCCCAAGGAACGAATTAGATCTCCCCTAAGGAATCTCTGATTTATTCGGGCTTTCGGAAGGGGCATAGCTTTAGCTATGCCGTAAGTGCTTGATAACACGACGGGCTTTAGCCCCTGAGGCAAGCTTTTTTGAGTAAATCAGACCCTCCCAAACGCTTTTCCAGTGCAGCCCTCACGGGGAAATCCGCCTTCAGGGCTGTGCGTGTGCAGGCGATCCACCAAACAAGCCTCCGGACACCGAAGCAACGCCTGACAACCCCGGCGCAAAGCCGCCCGGAAGCGCGCTGGATGCATCCGCCGCCGAAAAAAACCGCTGCACCTGCCCGGCCGGCAAAGGTCTGCTGAACAGGTAGCCCTGCACCCGGTCGCACTCCATGGACCGCAGCATCTGCAGCTGTTCCTCGGTTTCCACGCCTTCCGCGACCACCTGCATGCCCAGCGTGTGCGCCAGGGCGATGATGGCGCGCACCGTGGGATAGGTCCCCTTGCGCTCCGTGAGCCGGCGCGTGAAGGAGCAGTCGATCTTGAGCGCGTCCACCGGCAACTGGTGCAGGCGGCCCAGCGAGGAGTAGCCCTTGCCGAAGTCATCCACACTGAACGCTATGCCCATCTCGGCCAGGGTGGCGATCTGGGCGGGCGCGTCGCCCTTTTCGGGCATCATGGTGGACTCGGTGACCTCCAACTCCAGCATGCACGGCCGCAACCGATACTGTTGCAGAAGGCTTGCCAACCGCAGGCTCAGATTCGACCGGTTGAGCTGCAAAGGCGACACGTTGACCGCGATCTGTACCGGGCGGAAACCGGCGTCGATCCACTCGCGGCTTTGGCGGCATACCTCCTCCAGCACCCGGTCGCCCAGCGGCACAATCAACCCGCTCTCCTCCGCAATGGCGATCACGCGGTCAGCCGTGGCCCGCGCCAGCACCGGGTCCGCGAAGCGCACCAGCGCTTCCAGGCTGTGCAGGGCGCCGGTCAGGGTCATCTGTGGCTGGTAAAACAGCGTAATCTCACCCTTCTTCAGCACCCGCCGCAGGCTCACTTCAATGTCGTTGGCCTCGCTGGCCGCGTTGCTGATCTCCTGCGAGGTCCTGATCCACTGCCCACCGCCCGCACGCTTGGCGCGGTACATCGCTGCATCCGCATCGCGCCATAACTGGGCCGGGTTATCGGCGTCGTCCGGGTACAGCGCTATCCCGATGCTCACCAGCAGTTCCACCTCGGCGTTTTCCATCGCGAGCGGAGGCCGCAGCTCTGCCAGCAGCTGCGCCGCCACGACCTCGGCATCCTCGCCACACGACAGGTTGCCAAATACCAGCATGAACTCATCCCCACCGGTCCGCGCCAGCGTTCCCCGGCCGCCCAGGGACCGGCTTATGCGCTGCGCAAGCGCCCGCAGGCACTGGTCCCCGGCCGCATGCCCAAAGGTGTCGTTGATCTGCTTGAATCGGTCCAGGTCCATGCAAAAAAGCGCCACCCTGGAGCCTTGCCGCGCGGCCTCGTCCAGCGTGGTCTGCAGCGTCTGCTCGAAGTAGGCTCCATTGGGCAGCCCTGTCAACGCGTCGTGGTGCGCCTGGCGGATCAGCTGCGCATGCAGCCGCTGCGACTCGGTAACGTCATGCATCAGCGCAAAGGTCGCCCGCTTTGCCCCGCGCATCACCGGCTGGCTGGCAACGTCCACCTGAAACTCATGGCCGCCCTTGCGCCGGTGCAGCCAGGGTCCGGAGAGCATCTGCGGCTCCGAGGTGCGCAGGTCCTCGGCCAGATCCGCCTCTTCGCCCAGCTCCACGACATCCAACAGCGTCAGCCCCTGAAACTCCCCCCGGGAAAAGCCATAGTGGGCGACGGCTGCGTCGTTGACCTCCAAAAAGGCCAGCGTTTCCGCGTCATAAATCCACATCGGCTGCGGGTTGCCGGCAAACAGCAGCCGGTACTGTTCGCTGGCCAGCTCTGCGCCGCGAATCTCCTCATCCAACAGCCGCAACACCATTCCGGCAGCAACGAAATACTTGGGCAGGTTCCAGATCTCCGGGCTCACATTCAGCGCCGGCATGTAGCGCTGCACCAGCACCGCAGCCGCCCACACGCTCGCCCACGCCGCCGAACCCACGGTCAGGGTCAGGTTAGCCGCCGAGTATCGCCTCGATCGGCCGGCCAGCAGCACAGCATTCAACCCAAAGCACTGTGTCAGTGCCACACACTGCACCATGCCCGGGTCCTGCCCTTTCGCGGTGATTATGAGCCATGCCGCACAGGCCAGCACAAGCCCCAGCACCGCCAGGGAGCGCCGCCGGCCCAGCCCCAAAAGCTGCAGGGCAACCTCCACCATGCACACTTCGCTAAACCACGCCAGCGCAGCGACATAGCGGAACCAGCCCTGGCCGGGAAGACTCCCCAGCACCATGACCAGCAGCCAGGGGACACCCAGCAGGCCGGCGATCCAAAGCTGTCGGCGACGCGACAGCTGCCCCCCAGGGCGCGACAAAGCAAACGATGTCCCGCACAGCACAAGTGTGCTCAGCGCCGCTATGCTCTTCAGCGTCATACCTGGTTCCGTCTGCGGACGCAGCAGGAGGACGCCGAAGTGCACCAGGACGCAGAACCAACCTGCGACCCAGAAGCGCACAGCCGTCGTGCTCCGCTTCCGGTAAATCGAGACGAACAGCAGGAAAATGAAGCCAGCTACCAGGAAATCCGCAATACTCAGCACGTTCACGCTCTGCTTGGCTGTTTCGGATCAGGACCTATGGTGCTTAGCCTATCGCAAAAAGAATCCGACGGCTTGTGACCAAAGTTGTAAGCCGGTCTGCTTTTCCCATTTTGGAACGCCCTCAGCTCGCCCGGGCCCGGCAGATTGAACACAGCTGTACCGCGCTGGAAGAACCGTGGTTAACTGATGGCGATGACAGCGGATCTCAGCGTTTCCCGGGAAGACTACCTCAAGGCCATCATCGAGGCGGAAAGCGAAGGCCATGTCGTGCTGCCGACATTGCTGTCGCACTGGCTCGAGGTGTCGCCCCCGGCTGTGACCAAGGCGCTGCGCCGGCTGCGGGAAGATGGCTTCGTTGAGGACAGCCAGGGCTCGCTGCGCCTCACCGGCAAGGGCCGGCAGGTGGCCCACCGCACCGCCTTCCGGCACTACCTCGTGGAGCGCATGCTAGCAGAGATCTTCGGCATGGAATGGCATCGCATCCACGCCGAGGCCGAGCGCCTGGAGCACGTCATCTCCCCCGAATTTGAAGCCAAACTGATCGAAAAGCTGGGGGAAGACGGCACCTGCCCGCACGGCAACTACGTTCTTCCGGAGAGCCCTTCGCAGATCCGTCTGCGCGGCCTGCTCTCGCTGGCGGAGCTGCAGCTCAACACCTCCTGCACCGTCGCCAGCCTTTACGAACGCGACAGCCAGCTGCTGGATTTCCTCCACCGTTTGGGCATCGGGCCAGGCACCAGACTCCACCTCCTGGAGCGCAACTACGACCAGACCCTGCGTTTGGACCTCGACCATCACGAGATCATTCTTGGACTTTCGGCTGCGGAGAAAATTTTCGTTCGCATCGACGAAGAGATTGCGGTTTAGCGACTGGCTTAACCGTGGTTAAATCAAAAAGAACGATCCCCAAATCTGCCCGCCATTAAAGGTCTCCCCCTTGCCCACCACCCAAGAGAGCAGAGCACGGCACGAACCCTCTCTCCCGGAGGCCTTCGCCTCGGTCCGCCTGTCCTCGTCGCCGGGATTTTGGCGTCGGTTGCTGGGATTCATCGGTCCAGGATTTCTAATCTCAGTCGGCTACATGGATCCGGGAAACTGGGCGACCGATCTGGCCGGCGGTTCCAAATACGGTTACACGCTGTTGTTTGCGATCATGCTGAGCAATGCTTTGGCCATCCTGCTGCAAAGCCTTGCCCTGAAGCTGGGCATCGCCACCGGGCAGGATCTCGCGCAGCTCTGCCGCTCCGCGTATTCCCGCCCGGTCAGCATCGCGCTGTGGCTCTTTGCGGAGCTGGCCATTGCCGCCTGCGATCTGGCCGAGGTCATCGGCTCGGCGATCGCTCTGCAGCTGCTGTTTCACATTCCCCTGATCGTCGGTGTCGTCCTGACGGGCGCCGATACCCTCCTTATCCTCCTGTTGCAGCATCGAGGGTTTCGCTACCTCGAGGCGATTGTTATCGTGCTGATCGCCACCATCTCGGTTTTGTTCGGCTTTGAAATCCTGCTGTCCCATCCGGACTGGAGCGCCGTTTTCACGCATCTGGTTGTGCCCACACGGTCCATGCTCACCGACCCTGGCATGTTGTATCTCGGGATCAGCATTCTCGGGGCCACCGTGATGCCGCACAATCTGTACCTGCACTCCGCCATCGTGCAGACCCGTGCCTATGAGCGTTCCCCCAGCGGCAAGCGTGAGGCGATCCGCTTTGCCAACATCGACAGCGCTTTCGCCCTGATGCTGGCCCTGTTCGTCAACGCGGCCATTCTGGTGCTGGCCGCCGCCGTGTTTCATCGTGGGGGCCACCCCGAGGTCGCGGAGATCGGCGATGCGTACAAGCTGCTTTCGCCCATGCTGGGGGTCGCCGGGGCGAGCACGCTGTTCGCCGTCGCCCTGCTGGCCTCCGGACAGAACTCCAGCCTTACGGGCACCCTGGCCGGCCAGGTCGTCATGGAGGGCTTTTTGCACTTCCACATGGCTCCCTGGCTGCGGCGCCTCGTCACGCGATCCATTGCCATCATTCCCACGGTCATCGTCACGGCCATCTATGGCGCCCGCGGGACGGGCAATCTTCTGATTTTTAGCCAGGTGATCCTCAGCATGCAGCTGAGCTTTGCCGTCTTTCCCCTGGTGGCCTTCACCAGCGACCCCGTCCGCATGGGGGGCTTTGTGAACCGGCCCTGGCTGCGGGTGGCGAGCTACACTTCAGCCGTCCTTATCGCCGCCCTGAACGCCTGGCTTCTGCTCCAGATCGCCCGAGGCCAGGGGTGAACCGCGCGATCACAGGCTCAAGAACCGAAGGCCAGCTTTGCCGCAAGCAGCACGAGCAGCACGGCGAACGATCTGCGCAGCACCACATCGGAAAGCTGCTGTGCCCAAAGGCCGCCAAACCAGCCCCCGACGATAAAGCCCACCCCGATCAGACCAGCCAGTTTTAGGTCCACATGCCCGGCCTTGTAGTAATTCCAGAAGGCCAGAGCGCCGATGGGCAGAAGCAGCGTGGCCACCGAGGTTCCCTGGGCGGTCTTCTGCGACATGCCATAAAAAAACAGGAGAGCGGGCACCAGAAATGCGCCGCCGCCAATGCCGATCAGGCCCGCGATGATGCCGGTGGCCACACCAAGAACAAGTCCGCCGCCGATCGCCAGCGGTGTCATGCGTTTGCTGGTTCCGGACGGTTCCAGGGCATGCGGCTCAGCACAGTGGCCATGGCGCAGGTATCGCTCACACCCGCATAGACAAGACCCGCCCCCACCAGTGCCGCGCCGGTGAAAAGCTTCCTGGAAGTCAGCAGACCCAGGCCAAAAAACGCAAGCACAAGGGAGCCTGCGACGACGCGGACCTGCCGCTCCATGGCCCAGGGTGCGCCTGCGACCGCGCGCAACGGCTTGCCTTCCCCCTGCCAGGCCTCCACACCACCTTCAAGCACGCTGAGCACTTGAAAGCCCTTGGTGGCCAGCAGGTTTCTTGCCTGTTCCGCGCGCCGCCCGGTGCGGCAAACCAGCGTGAGCGGATGCGATCGGTCCCAGGTCTCGCTCGCGCTTGCCAGCGTTTCCAGTGGAACCAGCTCAGAGCCTTCAATGTGGCCTGCGGCGAACTCGGGGTATTCGCGCACATCAATCCAGCGAGCTTCCATGCGTTCCCTCCGAAGGACACTATACTTCCATTTTTTACTCCATCAGCGACCCGATGGTTTTCAAACTGTGCGGCCCGGGTCTGTGCCAGTGAAGCGAAAAGAACCGGCGCGAGTTCGAAGCGTCGGCAGAGCAAGCGGCCAAGGCGAAGCGGTGAGGCGAGGCGTAACGAGGCGCAGAAAAGAGGCGCCGCAGCGTGCGTCGCCTCTTTTGCTCGCTTGGTCCTGCGCCTTACTGGCCGCGTGTTCCCGAGTCGCCGCGCAGGCCGGCACCCACGCCGCGGTTGTTGTCATTACCGCGGTCGATGCGTAGATTCTGTTCTTCGCGCGCGATAAGATGGCCCTCACCTTCGGCGGGCTTGGTGTGCGGCTTGCCGCCGGTCTCGTGGGCCGCCACCGAGTGCGCGTGCGCTCCGCCCGGGACCGCGTCGTTCTGCCCTGCGCTGTGCTGGTCGTTCTCCTTCATGGCTTCCAGCGATGCCTTGCCTGCGTGCTCTTTGTGCTGTGTGGACATGCTTACTCCTTGCCTGCTTTGCCTGCTGCCGGTTGATCCTGCGTAGTGTTGGGGTGATCGATGGCGGTGTTCACGGGTGAATCGCCGAAGTCGCGCGCACCGTAGTCATAGTCTGTGCCGCCATCGGTGTCCTGGGCTTCCTGCGGCTGCGCTGTGCGCTCTTCCACGTTCAGATTCCAGCCCTGCTCGTGCGCATATTCGCCGGGGAGCCCGCGGGTATGTTCCGCGAAGCCGCGCGGCTCCTCGGTGTGTGCTGCCTTGGTGGTTTGGTCTGCCATCGATTCCCTCTCCGGGATTTCAGATGGTCGCGCGTCCGTCGGCGTTTCCCGGACGCTTGCCGGAGCGGTCATTTCGCGGACTGGGGCGATGCGGTCGGCAGCGTTTCCTGTTCCACGGCAATGGCCACGTTTTCGTGCTTGATGTCCAGCCGCAGGCGGTTGTACAGGCTCATATAGAGGTTGGCGACCCAGACCACGGCAAACCAACTCACCAGGTAGCCACGCCACCCGGTGTACAAGAGCTGAAACTGAAACAGCAGCAGAGCCAGGGCCGAGACATAGTGGCTGAAGCAGTATTCGCAGGTGAACAGGTAAAAGAACTTGCGCACAAGGAGCGAGTGGGCCGTCTTGCTCTTATGCTGGCAGAACTCGCGCGGCTCGCGGAAGACCTCCTCATGCGTCACCGTCCAGGCCGCGCAGGCTACGGGCAAGGCCACCACCAGCAGCATGGCGGTCTGATGACCAAGGGAGTTGGCGAGTTGAGCGGGCATGCGGCACCTTGTGGATGCAAAGCTGTTGGACCATAGGATGCGCGGCAACGCGCACCGACGCGGTAGGATGTTGCACGGGAGCGGGGTTGGGGGAGCGTCAGGGCAATACGATCAGCGCGGCCGAGGTCGAGGCCGCGCTCCGGGGCACGCGACTCGCGGGCTCGCTCCGGCACCTGGTCGAGACCGGCTCCACCAACGACCTGGCGCTGCGGGCCGCCCAGGACGGTGCGGTGCACGGCGTTTGGGTGGCCGATGCCCAGACCGCCGGGCGCGGGCGCGGCGGCCACGGCTGGCACTCGGCCCCGGGCGATGGCCTTTACGTCAGCGTTCTGCTCCGCCCGCGACTGCCGGCGTTGAGCTCAGCCACGCTGAGCCTTTCCCTCACCGCCGGCCTGGCCGCCTGGGCCGCCATCCGCGAAGCCACCGGGATCACCGCCGACATCCGCTGGCCCAACGACCTGGTGACGCGCACCGCTCCCGGCACGCAGGGCCCCAGCCGCAAGCTCGGCGGCATTCTCGTGGAGGCTGCCACGGCGAACCCGGTCCAGCCGGGCACCCCCGCGATGCTGCGCTACGCCGTCATCGGGGTCGGCATCAACGTCGCGCATCGGGATTTCCCCCCGGCTCTGCGCGCGGAGGCCTCCTCGCTCTTTCTGGAAGGCTGGCAAACCCCGGACCGCCAGCCTCTGCTCATTGCGCTGTTGAATTTTCTGGACCGCTTCGTGGCGGCGGGGGAGAGCCGCTTCGCCGGGCGGGAAAGCGCCGGCTCAGAAGACCTGCCGCCCCTCGCCGAAGCCTCCACCTGGCTCAGCGGCAAGCGCGTCCGTGTCCCCGAGGACGGCGGCTATACTGGCACCACGGCCGGGCTGGACCCGAGCGGCTTCCTGCTGGTGGACAGCGACGACGGCGTGCGCCGCACGGTGCGCTCCGGCGGGGTCCGCGAGCTCTGACCGCGGTTGCACCTCCGGCAAGGAAACGACCTGCATGCTGTTGACCCTGGACGTCGGCAATACCAACACCGTGATGGGCCTGTTTGCCGAGCCAAAGGCGGGCGAAGCCGCCCACATGGTCGCCGACTGGCGCATCACGACCCCCTCGCGCGCCACCGCGGATGAGATCGCGGTGCTGTTCGGCAGCCTGTTTGCCCTGCGCGGCCTGCAGCCGTCCGTGGTCACCGGCGTGGCGATCTCCTCGGTGGTGCCGCCCCTGGATGCCACCCTGCGCCGGCTGTGCGAGAGCACCTTTGGGGTGCGCGCGCTGTTTGTGGAGCCGGGCATCAAGACCGGCGTCCCGGTGCTGACCGACAACCCCAACGAGGCCGGCGCCGACCGCATCGCGAACTGCGTTGCGGCCTTTGATCTGCTGGGCGGCCCCGCCGTGGTGGTGGACCTGGGCACCGCGACCACCTTCGATGTGGTCTCCCGCAAGGGCGAGTTCCTGGGCGGGGCCATCGCTCCCGGCCTCGGCATCTCCGCCGAAGCGCTGTTTTCGCGCGCCGCCCGCCTCACCCGGGTCGAGGTCAAGAAGCCGCCCAAGGTCATTGGCACCAACACCACGGACAATCTTCAGATTGGGCTTTACTACGGCTACATCGGGCTGGTGGACGGCATCCTGGAGCGCATGCTCGCGGAGCTCGGCCCGGATACGCAAACCGTGGCCACGGGCGGCCTGGCCGGGCTGATCGCACCCGACTGCAAACACGTCCATCGTGTCGAGCCCATGCTGACTCTGAACGGCCTGCGGCTGATTTGGGAGCGAAATGCGGACCGGACGCGAGGAAAGCGCTGACGAACTTCTGATCAAGTCTGCCTCTGAGTATGTTCATGCCCTTTTGTTGTCCTTCCCGAAGGGAATCTGCGTTTTGCTTCCGAGCCGTAATCCCGCCCCTCCCGACACACCTCACCAACCCTCCAGGCATGAACTACTTCGAATACTTCAGCGAAATCGAGGAGCGCTTCACCGCCCGGCGCGGCTCCCTGCTGCTGCTGTCCACCCTGGACTGGGCGCTGATTGAGACCTGGCGCGAGGCCGAGGTGCCCCTCCCGGCGGTGCTGCGCGGCATCGACGCTGCTTTTGACAAATACGAGCAGCGCCGGACGCGCGCCAAGGGCCGCCTCCCCAAGGTCAACGGCCTGGCCTGGTGCGCGCAGGCCGTGATGCAGGCCGCGGCGGAGATGGCCGAGGCCTCCATAGGCGGCCGGCGCGAGGCGGAGCCCGCCCAGCCCACAGGCTTTGAGACCGAGCCCCTGGCGCGCTTTCTGGAAGGTAACGCCGCTGCCCTGGAAGCGCAGGCCTCCGCCGGCACCGGAGCCAGCCTGCAGCCAACGGCGCAGCGCCTGCGCGAACTGGCCGCCGAGGTCCGCGCCGGCGCCCATCCCGTACTCGAAGACCTGGATCGCACCCTGACCGTGCTGGAAGAGCGTTTGCAGGCCGCCCTGCTCGCCAGCCTGCCGGAAAGCGATCTGCTGGGGGCCCGGGAGGCCGCCGACCGCGAGCTTGCCCCCTTTCGCGCCAAACTGGGGGCGGTGCAGCTGCGGCAGGTGCGCGACCAGCTTGTGCACAAACGGCTGTTTGAAGCGCGGCAGCTGCCCCGGCTCAGCCTGTTCTACATGCCTCTCACCGAGCCGGCTTCAGACGGGGGTGAGCCGGCGTGAGCGACCTGCCCCCAGCCGTCGCGGCCCAGGACCTTCGCGTGGAAAAGCCGGTCTACGGCGGAGACGGCCTCGTGCGCACCGCCGAAGACCGGGTGGTGCTCCTCCCGTTCGTCCTGCCCGGCGAGCGGGTACAGCTCCGCGCCGGTGCGGCCGGCGCGCCTGCGCAGCTGGTGCAGGCCTCGCCAGACCGCGTGGAGCCGCGCTGCGTGCACTTCGGCGTTTGCGGGGGCTGCCAGTACCAGATGGCGAGCTACCCCGCGCAGCTCGGCATGAAGACCGCGATTCTGGAAGAAACGCTGCAGCGCGCCGGGGCCACGGCGTTGCCGCCCGTTCAGACCTGGGCCTCCCCGCAGCCGTGGGGGTACCGGAACCGTATCCGGCTGCGGGTGCGCGAGGCCGACGACGGACGGCTTCGCCTAGGCTACAACCAGCGCGGCTCGGAGACCTTTCTGCCCATCGAAATGTGCCCCATCGCAGCCCCGGTGCTCCTGGCCGCCGCCAAAGCGCTGGAAGCGTTGGCAGA
Source organism: Granulicella sp. (assembly GCA_965218675.1). Classification (GTDB taxonomy): domain Bacteria; phylum Acidobacteriota; class Terriglobia; order Terriglobales; family Acidobacteriaceae; genus Granulicella. Next base: position 134,427 of record CBDCLP010000013.1, on the reverse strand, counting down.
CCGCGGCGGAGACGCCGCCCTGTGGCTCCGGTCCGCGGCCGAGGTTGAGCTGTTCTGCGACGCCGGCGAAAGCAGCCTCCAGGTCCATCTGCTCTGCCCCAAAGCGCCGCGAGCGCGCAAGGGCAGCCTCCCGCATCTTGCCGAGCAGCTCAAAACGTCCGTTGCGCCGCTCGTCTCCATGCAGGCCTCGCGCCTGCAGCCCGGCTCCGGACGCGCCGCGGAGGTGCTGGCCAGCTGGGGTGCCGGCGGCCTGCGCTACACCGTCGGCGAGCGCCGCTTTTGGCTGGAGCCGGGCAGCTTTTTTCAGGTAAACCGGTTTCTGCTGCCGCGCCTCGCGGAGCTCGTCTGCGGGGAGCGGCGGGGCGCCCTGGCCTGGGATCTGTTCGCCGGCGCCGGCCTGTTTGCGCGGGAGCTGGCCACGCGCTTCGACGCCGTGACCGCCGTGGAGGCCAACCCGGTCGCCGCCGCGGAGCTGGGCCGCGGCCTCCGGCAGCACCCTGGAAGCACTGCCGTGGCGCAAACCACGCTGCACTTCCTCCGCGACGCCGTGGTGCAGCGCGACCGCCCGGAGCTGATCGTGCTCGACCCTCCCCGGGCCGGTGCCGGGGCCGACGCCTGCGCCCTGCTGCTGCAGCTGGCGCCCGAAACCCTGGTCTATGTGTCCTGCGACCCCCCAACCCTGGCGCGCGACCTCGCGGTGCTGTCGACGGGGTACTGTGTCGCAGATCTGCACATGATCGACCTGTTTCCACAGACATACCACCTCGAAACGGTGATGGTGCTGCACCATCGGGGCGTGGCAGGCTAGAAGCGGAATCGGTCACTGCGCCTGCAGGGGCCGGTGCGCTATCCCATGCCGAGCCCTGGTGCTGCCACATTCTGGATGAACGGTCGCGGTCCCGTAGAGCCGCTGCAGGCGCGGCACGCGCCCATGCTGCTGGCTGCACTGGCCTTTGCAGCAGGCATTTTGCTGGCGCGCCAGTGGCATACCTCGGCGGAGTTGGCGTTCAGCTGCGGCGCCTTGCTCGCGCTCGCCGCAGCCGCTGGGCGGCGTTCTCCTTTTGTGGGATGGGCAGCTGTGCTTGCGTTGTGGGTGGGGGTGGGCTGCTGGTGCGCGCAGGTGCAAACGCCCGTGGATCCACAGACCACCCTGCACGGCTACGCCGACGGCCTGAGCCGGACCGTGCGCGGGGAGGTCGTAGCGGTTCGGTCCCTTCCGTCCGGCAGCGCGATCCACAATGCCCCCTTTGCCCACGTGCAGCCGTGGAGCCTCGAACCCGGCGCCTGGGAGGGCGACGCCGGAGCCGCGCTGCAGAGTGTGGACCTGCAACTGGAGGCCATCGAACAGGTCACCCCGGACGTTGCGACGATGCAGCCCATCCGCGGAGGCCTGCGCTTGACGCTGGCAGGCGCTCAGCTTCCGCTGCGCTGCGGCACTGTCCTCGAAGTGCCCGTGCGCCTGCGGGAACCGGAGGTTTACCGCGATCCGGGAGCCTTCTCCTATTCTGATTGGCTGGCAACCCAGGGCATCGGCGCCCTGGCGACCGGGCAGGCTGCAAAGCTTCACCTCGTCGGCCAGGGCAGGTTCGGCCTGCGCTGCGGTCTGGCTGCCGCGCAGCACTGGGCGGCGACGCGGCTGGAGCACCTGCCCGGCAGCACGCCCTTCCGCCTAATGCCTGCAGCTTTGCGCTTTACCCCGGAGGACGCGGGCATGCTCGCGGCCATGCTCTTCGGCGACCGCACCCGGCTCAGCGCCCAGCAGCGCACCGGCTTTGAGCAAACCGGCACCTTTCACCTTTTTGTGGTTTCAGGGCTGCATGTGGCCCTCATCACCGGCGCCGTCTTCTGGCTGCTGCGCCGCGCACGCCTGCCCGAGGGGACCGCTGTCGCCCTGACCATTGCCCTGGCCACCGGCTATGCCCTGCTCACCGGCTTCGGTGTTCCCGCGCAGCGGGCGCTGGCCATGAGCTCGCTGTACCTCATCGCGCGCGCCCTGGACCGGGAGCGATCCGGGCTGAACGCCCTCGGCGTGGCCGCGCTGCTGATCCTGGTCGCCGATCCGCGAGCGCTCTTCACGGCCAGCTTTCAGATGACCTCACTGGTCATTGTGGCCGTCGCGGGCCTGGCCGTGCCGCTCGGCGCTCGGGTGCTGGGGCCCTGGCGATCCGCCGTTGCGCAGATCCACGCCCCGGAGCTGGACCCCTTTCTGCCGCCACGGGTTGCAGCGCAACGCGTGCGGCTGCGCATGGCCTCCGCGCTGTGCCGTGATCTTGCTGGCCGCCGGGCACAGGCGATTCCGGTCACTACCGCGCGCCTGCTGCTGCTCATCCTGGAGGCGGTGTTGATGGCGGGCTCCATTGAGCTCTGCATGGCGCTGCCCATGGCCTTCTATTTCCACCGGGCTGTTCCCATGGCGATGCCGGCCAACCTGTTCCTGTCGCCTTTTGCGCTGGCACTGGTGGTGGCCGCCGTGGGCACCTTTGTTCTGGGGCTGTTCAGCCCCTGGCTGGCGCTGTTGCCTGCCGCCATCGCGGCGGGGCTGCTCCACCTCGTCCGCGGAGTTGTCAGCGCTCTGGGCCGCATGCACTGGGGGGACATTCGTGTGCCCGCGCCGCCCCTGCCGGCAGTGGCGCTGGCGGCCGCCGTGCTTGCCTTCGCCGTTTGGGCAGCCCGGGCGCGGCGAGTGTGCTGGGTTTGGGCGGGCGTGGCCGCCGCCTGCGCCCTGCCTGCCCTTGCGCTGTGGCCCGTGGCCGCAGTGCTGCACCCCGGGACGCTGGAGGTCACGGCCATCGACGTCGGCCAGGGCGATTCCCTGCTGGTGGTCTCTCCCGAGGGCCAAACCATGCTGGTCGACGCCGGCGGGCCCGTGGGTCGCGTGCAGACCAAGTGGGATGTGGGCGAGGAGGTCGTCGCGCCCTACCTTTGGTCGCGGCGGCTGCGTCACCTTGATGTGGTGATGGTGACCCACGGCCACAGCGATCACATCGGCGGCATGCCGGCGGTTCTCCGCGACCTCCGCCCAAAGGAGTTGTGGCTTAGCCTGGAACCCGCGCAGTCCCCGGCCATGCGAGCGCTGCTGGCCCAGGCGGCGGCGCAGGGCATGCGCATCCGCTGGCTGGCTGCCGGCGACCACCTGGACTGGAGCGGCCTGCACGCCACCGTGCTTTCGCCCGAACGCGGCTACGCCAACTACGGCGAGGCCCGCAACGATGACTCCCTGGTCGTGCGGCTGGACTGGCAAAAGGCCAGCGTTCTGCTGGAAGGCGATGCCGAGGCTTCCAGCGAAGCGGCCATGGTGGAACACAGGCGGCTGTCCCCGGTCACCCTGCTCAAGGTGGGCCACCACGGCAGCCGCACCTCCACCAATCCCGAGTTTCTGGCCGCCGTCGCGCCCCGGGACGCCGTCATCAGCGTGGGGCAGAACAACACCTTTGGCCATCCGCGCTGGGAGGTGCTGGAGCGCCTGGAAGCGGCCCACGTCCGCACCTATCGCACCGACCGGGAAGGCGCCGAAACGTTTCTGCTCACCCCGGACGGAAAGGTGGCCGCGCAGGGGGCGTATAACTGAAAAAGAGCTGGTTGGGCGTTTGAGCCCCGGCCCATGTTTTCCGGTGAGGGGGTTACGGAGTGAACGAAGCGCAAAAAAGCCCGATCGCTAACGAGAGCAGCACAACACAGCCATCTGCGACCGCAGAACATCCAGAGCCGGCCAAGGCAAACTCGCCGGCCACCCTGGAAGAAGCCAAGCTCCTCCGTCGCCTGCAGATGATGATGAACATGGTCATGGGCGTCATCGCGCAGGACAACACCCTGAGCTACGATGACGCTGCCGCCATGGTTGCCGACGCCCGTACCGCGGCGCTCGCCATGTTTCCCGGCAAGGACCTGGCCTATGACCTGATCTGGAAGCCGCGCTTCCAGCGGCTGATGCGCGAACGCTTCCGGCTGGTCTGACCCGCCCGCCCCTGGCGATGGGTACAGCGGCTGTCACCTTGCCCTACGGAATCTCTGATCAAGTCCGCTGGCCGCAACGGTTCTACCCGTTGTTGTCATTCCCGAAGGGAATCTGCGTTCCTCCCGGGCGGCAACGAGCTTCAAAAAGTAAAAGCGAGGGGCCCGTCCGGCCACCGGTGGGCTGGAGCGCATGCTGCGGATGTACTTTGTGCAGCAATGGTTCAACCTGTCCGATCCGGCGGTAGAAGAAAGCGCTGTATGCGTCGATGAGCATGCGTCACTTCGTGGGCATCGATCCTGGCTCGGAGCCAGGTGCCGGACGAAACCACAGTGGGCAAAGTTCCGCCACCTGCTGGAGTGGCTCGGTCTCCACCCCACGGACGAAGACCTGTCCGTGGGGACCCCGGGCTTAGGGGCGAAGATTTTCAGCGGGTGAACGGCTACCTGGAAAGCCGCGGCGTAAAGATCGGCACGGGCACCATCGTCGATGCCACGCTGATCGAAGCGCCGAGTCGTTTTCACCGTGACATTGAAGCGTGACGCGGGCCGCTTCAATGTCACCCTCTCCTCCAAAACGGCCTTGACCAGCTCGGCGCGCAACGCCAGCGTCAGTCTGGCATTCTTATGGGTTCATTCGGGTTCTCCGCGTGAACTGATTCGTCGCACAACCAGCTTCTCGCGCTCAGATCGTGGACAAGTTCCTGAACTTCACATCGAGACGGCCCACCAGTTACGCGATGTGAACTGTGATCTCCCGCGCGCGATACCGTTCAAGGATTTCGGGAGGAAGATTGCTGTCTGTCACGATCATGTCCACGGACGCGATGGGTGCGAACCGCCAGCTCGCCGTGACGCCAAATTTGCTGCTATCCGCAACCACGATCTTTCGCCGCGCTTGCGCTACCATCGCTGCGTTCAAATCAGCTTCGTCCGTGTTGAAGCAGGTCAAGCCATGCTGCTCATCGATTCCGTTTACGCCGATCAAGAGCGTATCGATCACTACCTTGCTGATACTGTGAATCGCTGTCGGACCAACGAGCGAGAACCAGGAGCACCGCAGAGCTCCGCCTGTCACAAAGGCTTCTATGTCCCTGCGATTGCACAGTTCCATCGCGATGTTGACTGTATTTGTAATGACGGTGAGACGTTTGTTGAACGGCAGAGCTCTGATGGTCTCGGTGGTGGTTGTGCCCGCGGTGGCTGCAACAATATCCCCTTCGTTGACCAGCAGCGCCGCCATCCTGGCGATGCGACGCTTTTCTTCCGGAAAGCTTTCCAGCTGCTCCTGAAATGAGTGATCCGAACGAAACGGTTCATAAAGAAGCGGTTCGAGCTGGGCCGCGCCACCGTGAACCCGGCGCAATGCTCCACGGTCGTGCAGCACTGCCAGATCCCGTCGAATGGTGTGCATCGAAACACCGAGCTTCCTGCAAAGCTCCTCGACATTCACAGAACCTGTTTTGTGAAGACACTCACGAATGGCTACCAGCCTGCGCTCCTGGTTGGAGCTTGCCGCATCCGGCGTGCCTGTACTCTTGCGCCCCAATCACTTCACCTCTTGTTCTGCCTGCGCCCTTTCTATTGAACATGCCGCTCAGAAGAAACAGGGGAGTTCCGGTCGTCATCCGCAGTCGCGGTTGCGCGCAGGCTGAAGGCTCCTGAAGCGGAGGGTGAAGCGAGCTGGACGGTAAAGGTCTGCGCTCCAAGCGGCGCCAACTGGAAGGCAAGTTCTGTGCCGTTCACTTCCTCACCGCGGGTGGAGAGAAAGGACAATCGCAGACGTCCGCCTCTCTGGTGATCCCTGTCGTTAACCATGGTGACCGTGTAGTACTGGCTTTGGCTCATGGGTAGGCAATCGTGCCAGAAATTGAGATAGACGCCGAGCGGGTTGAACGCTTGTTCCAAAGTCTTCGCCATGTGTGGTTCAAGCGTAAGCGTTTTGACGTCCAGGAAAGAGTCGGAGGTAAATGCCTTCGGCTCACTCGCGGTCAGATACACGAATTGCAGCACTCCCGCATAGCGACGATAGGCGCGCCAGAACTCTGTTTCTCCTCCCAACAGATAAGCCTCCAGCGCGAAGCGATGTTCCGTTGTGTTTTTGCTCCCGAGGAGCTTTGGGTAAAGCGTCTTGGTCAGCAACGTTGGTGTGCCATCGCGGTTTAGCCACAGCCAGCCGTACTCATTCAAGATCATGGCATGAGCTGTTTTGCTCGTAGGTGGATTGGCAGCGGGGCCCAGCATGGATTCAAGGTCGACGATTTGGAACGGAGCGGCGGGCGTATCCGCCCCATGGGGGGGTCCCATGGCCAAGTCGTAGAAGAGGTATTGGTGATCTTCAACCGGATCGTCGGCACCCGCAGGGGCGTTTAAAGCTGTCTTCCCAGGGACGATGGGACAGATCGAGAGAACGGACAGCGGGAATGACCTTGGAGGCGAACTCCGGAAGCCAGGACTCATTGCTTGCATCCCAGATCGCGACGCTTGGGTGATTCCAGCCGTCTCGCATCCATTCTGAGAATTCCAGGATCATTTCCTTCGTATCAAGGTTCGGCGGCGGTGTCCACCCCCACTCTCGAGTGCCAGTGCAAACCATGTACTCGTATGGTTGTCACTCTGCGGGAAGCGGGTCTGCCTGAGAGCCGTTCAACAATCTCCTGCTGAACGGGCGTGGTGATGGTGTGATCAGAATAGTTTTGAAGCTCGGTTTGAACGAGTGCGCTTGCGACAGGGTTCCCGGGGTTGGCCAGTTGAGGGGCCACCTGCACCGAGGAGATCACGGGATCGGCCATCGTCATTAGGCTGACGTCGTCGTAGATGCCCGGGGTCCAGCGGTTTTTTTCAAAGTCCGTACCCTCGGACACGTTTTTGGGAAGTGCGCCGATGCGAATGACGACGACGTTTGCGGCATTCCAATGGATGGCGCGCGTAACATCGAAGACTGCGGCGGTGAAGCAGGGATCGTGTTCTCCAATGCGAACGCCATTCAGGTAGAGAACGGTGCTGAACTGCGCCTTGCCGATCCGAAGCAGCGCCACACTGGTTGGAGAAGGCGCCCGAAACTGACGCCTGTACCAGAAATAGTTGCGGGTTTGAAGCGAGATGCCGCGAGCGTTGCCGAGCTTGAGGTAGGCCGCCTTCGGGTATTCACCTTGCTGCACGAGGTTGGCGAGCAGTTCCCTGCTCTGATACTGATCGACATCGGGGAAGGCCGGAACCGCAGAATGAGTCAGGCCGGGCACGGGCGCTGAATGCCCGAACTCTGTTGGGATCGGTTCGGCTTCGACACTTTCCCCGACCTCCCACTGCCCGTTCAGGGAGATTGTGGTGCGGTGTTGCTTCCTGTGTGGGGTTTGAGCGGTCAGCACACCTGCCGCGAGTATGGAACTGACCTGCCCCCGGCAATCTCTACCATTTGAAGCTGGCGTTTCTCTCGTAGATTGAACGGGAGGACGGAAGCATGAAGAAGAGCCGGTATAGCGAAGAGCAGATCATGGGGATTTTGAAGCAGAGCGAAGCTGGGGTGAAGACGTCGGATCTGTGCCGGAAACATGGGATCAGCGCGGCGACGTTCTATCAGTGGAAGCAGAAGTTCGGGGGCATGGAGGTGAGCGAGGCGCAGCGTCTGAAGGCGATGGAAGATGAGAACCGTCGTTTGAAGCTGCTGGTTGCGGAACTGAGCCTGCACGGTGAAGCGCTGAAGGCGGTGATCCGAAAAAACGGGTGGAGCTTTCACCCCACGGACAAGGAACTGTCCGCGGGGACCCCGGCTTGCCGGTCTAAGAGAGGAAGTGGCGTTTGTGTCAGCCGAGTTCCGGTTGAGCGAACGCACGGCCTGCAAGCTGCTGGACATGGAGCGGTCGAGCTACCGGTACGAGCCGCGACCGGATCGCAACGTGGAACTGCGCGGAGAGCTGGTGAAGCTGGCCCGGCAGAAGCCCCGCTACGGCTATCGCCGGCTGCATGCACTGCTGAGCCGGCGCGGCCAGGAGGTCAACGTGAAGCGTGTGTACAAGCTCTACGTGGAAGAGAAGCTGATGGTGCGACGGAAGAAGCGTAAGCGGCTGGTGCGCGAACGTGCCGTGGAACCGAGGCTGGTGCGAGCCAACCAGGAGTGGGCGATGGATTTCATCACGGATGGGCTGGCGTGGTGGATGCCTATACGCGTGAATGCCTGGCGCTGGAAGCCGATACCAGCCTGGGCAGCGGACGTGTGACTCGCGTGTTGGAGCAGTTGATCGGAGAGCGCGGCCGGAGAACGTGCGCTCGGACAATGGGCCGGAGTTTACGTCCCGACGAATGCTGAGTTGGGCCGAAGACTGGAAGATCGGCCTGGTCCACATCCAGCCCGGCACGCCCATGCAGAACGGACACGTCGAGAGCTTCCACGGCCGGCTACGGGATGAATGCCTGAACGCCAGCTGGTTCCGTACCCTTAACGATGTCCGCTCCACCCTGGTCCTCTGGCGCGAAGACTACAACGGCGAGCGGCCACACAGCAGTCTGGACTACCGCACGCCACAGGAGTTCCGGCGGGCGTTAGGCTATGCAAATGTGGAAAGCGCTTCGCGCTTCCCACATCCACACAGCCTCGGCGGCTACGAGATCACCTCGGAGCCAAACCTTAACCGAGAATCTCCAGTTATGAATGGTTGAGAAATCGGGGGCAGGTCAGCTCGTTCGTGAACGATACGGTTCAACCCGGAAGTGGCTTTGCCCAGATCACAACACAAATCGCAGCTATGTTCCGCGCGAACTACAATTTGCTCTGAAAGTAAAGTTCTAGGGCACCTCTGCGCAGGAGTCTTGATTTTTGTATCCGGTGATGCAGGGATCGAACTGGGCAATCAAAGGCGAGTTCTGGCGGGTTGGTTTGGTGGTTTCGGGTGAGAGGACTTGGACACTCGAGCCCACCAGACACACCCCGCCCCGAGCGCGGCCAGGCGTTTGCGGTGGACGTACAGGTCGACCCGCGCGAAGCTGGCGCACAGCCGTTGCTCGGCGGCCGCCTCGCACAGGCTCAACAGGCCCTCGACCAGGTCCTGGCTAAAAGCTCTCGACCATGCACCGTCAATCGGGCATGATGGTGATAGTCCATACAACCTCCATAGAAACTTGTTGCTCGACACAATCAGCTTTTACGATCGTGGCGAGATGGACGACGATCCATTGAAACCCCCTACCTACTGGTGTCCCATTCCTATGCGCTCCTGTGCTCGCCTGCTCCGTTTGCTGCTCCTGCCGGTACTTCTGCTGCTTGCGGGACGCACGCTGCATGCGGCGAAGAACGCGGACTGGACCACGCCGCTGCCGCCGTTCCAAATCGCCGACCACCTCTTCTACGTCGGCAGCCGCGATCTTGCGGCGTATCTGGTGACTACGCCGGCGGGCAACATCCTCATCAACGCCAACCTCACTACCTCGCCCCCGCAGATCCGTCATAGCGTGGAGCAGCTGGGCTTTCGCTGGAAAGACACCCGCATCCTGCTCATCAGCCACGCGCACTTCGACCATGCCGCGGGCGCGGCCGAGATCCTGCGCGAAACCGGTGCCCGGTTCGAGGTCATGGCCGGAGATGCCGAGGTGATGGAAAGCGGCGGACGGACGGACTTCGCCTTTGGCGGTCCCAAACCTCAGTTCCCCCGTGCCCACGTGGACGTGGTGCTGCATGACGGCGACACCGTCGAGCTCGGCGGCACCAGGCTGGTCGCGCATCGCACCGCCGGCCACACCCGCGGCTGCACCACCTGGACCCTCAAGGTGCATGTGCCCGGCGAGCCCGTCGGCAGGCTGCGCAACGTGGTCATCGTGGGCAGCTGGAGCGTGCTGTCGGAGTACCGCCTGCTCGGCGAGCCCAACCGACCCGCCTCCTACCCGGGCATCGCCAACGACTACGCGGTCAGCTTTGCCAGGCTCCATACCCTGCCCTGCGACATCTTTCTCGCCTCGCACGGCAGCATGTTCGGCCTGCTCGCGAAGCTGCAGCAGATGCCCCGCCGCGGCGACGAGGTCTGGATCGACCCGACCGGCTACAAGGCGGCCGTTGCGGAGGCGCAGCAGGCCTTTGAAGCGGCCTACCGACGCCAGAGCGAAGCCGTCGAAAACCCGCACCACGGCCGATAACCCTGCGTGTGGCAGTGATCTGCGGCGATTTCTCGCAGCCCGGAACAGCTTCAGACATAAATTCCCTGCGGGAATGACAACAAGGAGCAAAACCGGGTCGTCAGGCCGTGGCGTTACTGCGCTTTCTGCTCCGCGCTGAGCTTTTCCAGACCTTGGAGGTGGTGCACATCATGCCCCGCGACGATCTCCACTACATCCCAGAGCGTGATATCACCCAGTTCGGGATGGTGGGCGGGCCGGCGCTTCTGGTCCTCGGTCAGGCCATCGATCAGCGCCAGATTCCAGCGGCGCACGGCCTGCCAGGTGGCGCGGGCGGCGTCCGCGGTGTAGCCGCTGCCGGCGTAGGCGTCCGCCCAGCGGTCCTGGTCGAAGGGCGGCAGGACCGGGTTGTCCGCACCATAGATCAGGCGCAGGCGCCAGGCCCAGGCAATCTCGCAGTCGGCCAGATGGCAAAGGATCTCGCGCACGGACCAGCGCTGCGGGCCGGGTTTGTGCTCGATGAACTCGGGGCTCATGCCGGCCAGGATCTGGCCAAGCTGGGCCGGGGTCGACCGCATCACGTCGGCGGGATCGCGGCCTTCGAGCAGATGGACATAGGGACGGGCCAGGGAGGCTTCTTCACTCATGCTGCTTACGATGCGCCTGGGCCGGGTGTCGCCGCTTGCCGGGCCAGCCCTGAGCTGCAATCTCCACAAAGCGCGGTTACCTCAAGGAGGTGGCTCTTTGGCCAGGACCCCGGAGCAATCTGATCTTACGTGAACGCTCTGAGACTCAGGGCGCGGCACCATTGTCCCAAAACTGTGCATCTGTACTGAAAGTTCGGCAAAGGGCCGACAATAGGAAGAGGCGCGCGTCCGCGCCGGCAGGAGAGGCACCTTGGCGGAACCGCAGCGCGTCGTCGGCATCGATCTCGGCACCACCAATTCGCTGGTGGCCTTTATGCAGGGCGAACAGCCGGCGGTTATCCCCGGCGAGGACGGATCGCCCATCGTGCCGAGCGTGGTCGCGTTTGACCAGGAGACCGCCGCCGGCTTTGCCGTGGGCAACGCCGCCAGGGAAGTGCTGCTCACCCAGCCGGGCAACGCCGTGTACTCGGTGAAGCGGCTGATGGGCCGCGATCTGGCCGATGTGGAGCCCGAACTGAAGCTTTTCCCCTTCAAGCTGGCCGAAGGTTTGCGGCCCGGCGAGGTGTTGCAGCTGAACGTGGGCGGCCTGACCCTGACGCCCCCCGAAGTCTCGGCATATGTGCTGCTGCAGCTGAAAAAGAACGCCGAGCGCTTCTTTGGCGGCCCGGTGACCAAGGCCGTCATCACCGTGCCGGCCTACTTCAACGATGCGCAGCGGCAGGCCACCAAGGACGCCGGACGCATCGCCGGGCTGGAGGTGCTGCGGCTGGTGAATGAGCCCACCGCCGCCGCCCTGGCTTACGGCCTGGACAAGCTGCACGGCGGCAAGGATGGCATCATCGCTGTCTACGACTTCGGTGGCGGCACCTTTGACATCTCCATTCTCAAGCTGCACGAGGGCATCTTCGAGGTCATCGCTACTGGCGGCGATACGCACCTGGGCGGGGACGACATCGACAACCTGCTGCTAGGCGTGGCGCTCGAGGACATCCGGGGCGATCTCGGTGAGGACGTGAGCGGCCGGCCGGAGGTGATTCAGGCGCTGCGCCAGGCGGTCATCGAGGCGAAGATCGCGCTGAGCTCGCAGGAAACGGCGCGGCTGCAGGTGGAGATCCCGGCGGGCAAAGCTGGGGACGGCAGCCGAGCCGGGAGCAAGCAGTACCTGCGGGAGATCACGCGGGCTCAGTTTGAGAGCCTGATTGCGCCGGTGATTGAGCGCACCGCCGGTCCCGTGCGCCAGGCGCTCAAGGACGCACAGCTTGCTCCGGAGCGAATCGACGAGGTGGTCATGGTCGGCGGGTCGACGCGCATTCCCGCGGTCCGCCGCCTGGTCACACGGCTCTTCGATTTCGAAGCCCGCGGCAAAAAGCTGCACACGGAGTTGAATCCGGACGAGGTCGTCGCGCTGGGCGCGGCCGTGCAGGCGCAGATCCTGTCCGGCGAGGACAACACCGCGACCAATGACCTGCTGCTTCTGGATGTCACGCCGCTGAGCCTCGGCATTGAGGCGCTGGGAGGCGTGGTGGCCAAGATCATCCAGCGCAACTCGACCATCCCGGCCAGCGCAACCGAGCACTTCACCACCGGCGTGGACGGGCAGACCAATGTGGCCATCCACGTGCTCCAGGGGGAGCGCGAGATGGCCAAGGACTGCCGCTCGCTGGCGCGGTTCGACCTCAAAGGCATCCCGCCCATGGTCGCGGGGCTGCCTCGCATCGAGGTCAAGCTGCTGATCGATGCCAACGGTATTCTGCAGGTGTCGGCACGCGAACAGCGCAGCGGCAAGGAAGCGCAGGTGGAGGTGAAGCCGACCTACGGCCTCACCGACGAGCAAGTTGAATCCATGATTCTGGAGAGCTTTGATATGGCAGAGCAGGACATGCACGAACGGCAGGTCATTGAGGCGAAAAACGAAGGCCACACCATCATGGACGCGGTGAAAAAGGCCGAAACACAGCCTGTGTGGCAGCAGCTGAGCTCCACCGACCACCAGGAGATCGAGGCCGCGGTGCTGGAGCTGAAGGCGTCGCTGGCCGGCGACGACCACCGCGTCATTCGCCGTGCGATCGAGCAGCTGGACAAGAAGACGCGCCGCCTGGCCGAGCTGATGATGGACACCGCCGTCACCGGCGCCATCGGCGGCAAAACCATGGCCGCCGCGGGCGAAGACCTGGGCCAAGGCCCCACCGCGCCGCACCCCTTCGCTCCCGCACAGATCGACGCGAGCGGCGGCGCGGTGGGCGTCGTGGCCGAAGCGGAAAACGATCCGGAAACGCCGGGGCAATCCACGGAGGACTGAGGTTCTAAACTAGCTTTGTTATGTCAGAACATGAAGCCAAGCCGCTGCCCGAGGTCAATCTGTCCCTTCCACCTGCCCCCAACATGGTGCGCGTCACCTTTCAACCGGAAAACAAGACCGTGGAGTTCCCCTTCGGGTCCCTGCCCTACGACGGGCACGGCGAACCGATGAGCTTTCTGGACGTGGCGGAAAACTACGGCATCTTTCTGGACCACGCCTGCGGCGGCGTTTGCGCCTGTACCACCTGCCACCTTTTTGTGCTGCAAGGGGCCAGGGACCTGTCCGAAACCGAGGAAAAAGAACTGGACCGCATGGACCTCGCACCCGGCTTGCAGCTGAACTCCCGACTCGGCTGCCAGGCGGTAATTGAAAAGCCCGGCAGCTATGTGGTGGAGATTCCTGCCTGGAACAAGAACTACGTGCAGGAAGGCAAACCGGTCGGGGGCGGAGCCAGCTAGGGAATGCCTGATTACTTCTAAAGTTCGTTGCCGCCCGGCAAAAACGCAGATTCCCTGCGGGAATGACAACAAAAAGACAGCACCATTGCCTGCTAGCAGACTTGATCAGAGGTTCCTAGACCAGAATCACAGCTGCTGCATCCAGCGCCAAGGGCGCGTCCTATACCAGCCCAGGCCGGAGGCCTGGGTTCAGGGCCGGTCCATAGGCAAGGGCTGAAGGCCCGATCTATAGCCGACTGGTAATAGCTATGAGGCTTCCGTTCTCAACGCAGTCATCTCTCCGCCGCGGAGAGATGTACAGCCTTTCGCGGCCAAAACCGCAGATTTACTGCGGGAATGACAAAATAGGGCAACTTCGCCGTACACCTTTAGCCACTTCACGGCACACCTGTCGCGCCATCGCGGCACACCCTGGGCGATTTCGCCCTTTTAGAGCCACTTCCGTCCCAGGTGGAGCCGGGCTCATGTGTCGCGCCTTCATTGCTCGAGTTGCTATCCGCTATTACCCTGGACCTTTGGCCCAAGCTGTTTTGCGTTGCGCCTTCAGCGCGGAAGAAGAGAAGAATAGCTAAGTGGAACAGCCCTAAAACACTGGCCACTCCACCACGGAATGATGTTTCAGGTCCTGCTGCAGGCTCAGGGTGAGCTCACGCCGGTCGCGCAGGACGGACAGCGTGATCGGGCGTCCCTTGGCTGCGTGGAGGCGCTTGGTCCAGTCGGCGGTGTTGTGCAGGGTGTATAGGTCCGCGCGCAGGATGACGTCGCCGGCGCGCAGACCTGCGGTCGCCGCCGGGCTGCCCGGAACCACCGAGTGGACCAGCAGGCCGGCTCCCCAGGGAGCGCCGAAGAAGCCGGCGAGTTGCGGCTCCATGGCGTCCAGCACCGCCCCGGTGAAGATGCTGCCGTGCAGCATGTGGCCGATAAAGCCGGAGCCGGGCGCGGGCGTGGCCGGCTCGGTCAGCGATGGGGGTGCGCTGGCGGCAGCGGGCATCTCCATGGGAGCGCGGTCGGTGAAGCCCATAGCCATTGCCGGCGCGGTCGCTGGTGGGGCGCCGGTGTTTTCTGTGGCGGCCAGGCGCGCCATCGCTGCCCGGGCTACCTCGTCGCGGTCCGCGAGCCGAGCGGTCAGGGTTACGGGACGGCCGCCGCGCACGACGGTCAGGGCGATCTGCACACCGGCGCCGGCGTCATGGATCATGCGCCGCAGGGCTTCCGCCCCGGCAATCGCCTGGCCGTTCAGGTTCACGATGACGTCATGGGCGCGCAGCCCCGCCTTGCCGGCGGGGCCATCGTGGTCCACCATCACGACCACGACCCCACGGCCGGCAGCAGGCGTGGAACGCCCTTGGTCCTCTGGGACGTCGTGAAACTCAATGCCCAGGTAGCCCGGGGAGCGTGCGCCCACGGCGCCGCGCAAAGCCGCCGCGGGCCGGGCCGCGAGCAGGTTGGGCGGCAGCGCGACGCCAAGCAGCGCCAGTCCAAGGAAAGTCCGGCTGCACCTGCGCCGGGCAGATGGGTGGGTTTGGGGGCTCCGCATCGGCTTACTCGATGTCCGAGGCGCTTTGCAGCACCTGGAAGGAGGCATTGCGGATCGCCGGGTTGGCGTCTTTGGTCGAAACCGCACGCAGCGTTTGGCGCACGCTGGAGTCCGCCCCCACCGGCGAAAGCATGGAGATGGCCTCGGTGCGCACGGCCTCGCTCTTGTCGTGCAGCAGCGCTTCCAGCACGGCATCGCGAACGTGGACGTCCTCGGCCACATAGGGCTCCAGCCCATGCAGCGCGTTCAAGCGCACAGCAGAGCTCTTGTCAAAGCGCAGGCTGTTGACCAGGGCCAGGCGCAGTTCGCCGGAGTCGCTCGCCGAGCCCTCGTCCGGACCACACGCATGCCCGCTGCGGCACTCATCAGCTACCAGGGAGACCGCCTTTTCATGCGCCGGATTGTTTGCGGAAAGCCTCGTCCCCAGCAACAGAAGGTTGCGGATGGCCGGGTCGCTCAAGGAGCCCTGCACCGTTTCCGGCACCAGCCGGTTGTAGTCCACCTGCACCAGGTCGGAGTTAGGGGTCTGGTGGATGCCCGACACACTGGCGACCTGCCCATCGCCCGGGCGCGAGATCACCACCGGACCGGGGTGCTGCGGCGCATGGGCCACCTGGTAGCGGGTCAGGGCGTCGCCGCCCAGAAAGCCGACCCCGAGCAGAAGCGTGGTCAGCGCCGGCGCGCCGGACACATAGCCCAGCCAGCGATGGAGGTTGGCAGAGATCCGCTGCCCGAGCGAGCGCCCCGGCATCGCATCCAGTGCGTCGTCCAACCGCATGCGCGAGGCAGCCAGCAGGTTGGGGGAAGGCTCCACGACCGGGTTGACGGCCAGGGTTTCATGGAGGGCGATCAGCACGTGCCATTCCCGGCGGCAGGCCTCGCAAAGGGTCAGATGTTGTTCCAGCAACACGGTTTGCGCGTCGGGCAGCTCACCGTACTGAGCTAAAACAATGCGGTCTTGTGCATCCTGGCATTGCATGGGATGTGTCCTCGTGTGGCCTCTCTCAATAAAGGTGTTGCCGGTGCGGATCATGGGTGCCCGCTTGGTACGTCTGGGTGGAACGTGGCCCGTGGTGCAGGTTGGTAGTGGGGTGCAGGTTAGCGGACCTCGGCAAGCCGGGCGCGCAGTTTGCGGGTGGCACGGAAGAGTGTGTTCTTGGCCGTTTCTTCCGTGGTGGAAAGCATTTCGCCGATGGTGCGCAGCTTGAGCCCCTGGTAGTGCTTGAGCTCAAACACGGTGCGCTCCCGCGGCGTCAGCTCGCCGAGCGCGCTCTGGATGGCCGCGTGCTGGTGTTTGCGCCGCAGTTCCCGGTCCGGATCGGCGGTGGAGCGATCGTCCTGCACATTGGCCATCAGGTCCATCTCTTCGCCGCTGGCGTCGAGCACCGTGCCGGGATCTTCGCGGCGACTTTTGCGGCGGCGCAGCTGATCCAGGCAAAGGTTGGTGACGATCCGGTACAGCCAGGTATAAAACGAGCACTCGAAGCGGAAGTTCGACAGGTGCCGGTAGGCCTTGATAAAGGCCTCCTGGTGCACATCCTGCGCGTCCTCCTCGTTGCCGAGCATGTGCAGCGCCAGGCGCAGAACACTGCGGTCATAGCGCCGCACCAGCGCATCAAAGGCCGTGCGCTCGCCCTTCTGCGCGGCCCGGATGAGCTCATCGTCCTCGGCACGCTGCTGGGCACGGGCCTCCATCTCCTGGGGACTGAGCCGGGCGCGGGTTCCGGATTGGGCGGCGGGGCGGGTCCCTTCTTTGGACATGCTGGCTGCCGTTGATTCTACCGCCGCCGTGGTGGAACTGGCCGCCATGGTCTCCTGGAGGCCAAGCGCAAAGGGGCTGGGGCGTCGGCGGATAGTCTCGCCGGGAAGGACGATGGCGGGGGAGGTGCTCATGCCTGGGACTGACTCCGGAGTCAGGGTGGCGCTACACCCGGGTAGACGCATGACCACCGGGCGAGGTGAGCATCCACCTCCGCGTTTTCACCGTGGTTACCAAAGTGTGGTTGCCGGCTCTTCCAAGAACCGGCTACAGTGGGCACCGCACCTCTTTCCAGCAAAGCGCTGCCCCCGAGTGCCGCTGTCTTGCCCGGTGGACGCTTATTGGGGAAGTTCTGGGCCGCGCCCGGACAAGACGGCCTGAAAGGTTTTTGACCTATGTCGAGCAAACGTTGGGGCATCGCCATGGCGGCGGTGGTCATGCAGATCGCCCTGGGTGCGGTGTATGCCTGGAGCGTCTTTCGCAAGCCGCTGACCGCGCGCTTCGGTTGGTCGATCGAGCAGGTCACGCTGACCTTCACCATTGCCATCTTTGTGGTCGGCTTTGCGGCCTTTTTTGGCGGCCTTTGGAGTTCCCGCAGCGGCCCGCGCGTGGTCGCGGTGACCGGCGGCCTGCTGTATGGCCTCGGCGTTGCCCTGGCCAGCCAGTCGCAGATCGGCCTTTGGTGGCTTTACCTGACCTATGGCGTCATTGGCGGCATCGGGCTGGGTTTTGGCTATATTGTCCCCATTGCCGTCCTGGTGAAGTGGTTTCCGGACAAGCGCGGCCTGATGACCGGCATCGCCGTGGGCGGCTTTGGCGCCGGCGCGCTGGTCACGGCCAAGCTCGCCAACTACCTGATCAAGACACACGGCGTGCTGACCACGTTTCTTTATCTCGGCGTGGTGTACCTGGTGGTGTGCGTCGTTTGCGGCTTCTTCATGGTGAACCCTGAGGAAGGCTACCGGCCGGTCGGCTGGACCCCTTCCGAGACGCTGAAGAAGACCTCCTCCGCCCGCGACTTTTCGCTTCGGGAGGCCCTCGGTACGTGGCAGTGGTGGGCGCTTTGGCTGCTCCTGTTTCTGAACACCTGTGCCGGCATTTCGGTGATCTCGCAGGAGTCTCCCATGTTCCAGGAGCTTGCCGGCGTAACCGCTACCGTGGCCGCCGCCATGGTCGGCTATGTCGCGTTCGGCAATGCCATCGGCCGTGTGTTCTGGGCATGGATTTCTGACCTGATTCCCCGCCGCTTCGTGTTTCTGATCATGTTTCTGCTGCAGGCCGCCCTTTTCTGGATGCTGCCCGGCATTCGCACCCAGGGCACGCTGACGGTCGTGGCCTTCGTCATCCTGCTCTGCTATGGCGGCGGCTTTGGCACCATGCCGGCCTTTGCTGCGGACTATTTTGGACCTCGTTTTGTGGGCCAGGTGTATGGCCTGATGCTCACCGCCTGGGGATTTGCCAGCGCCTTTGGGCCGCTGCTGATCGCGCACACCCGTCAGGCCTCGGGCCACTACGCCAGCGGTCTCCACATCCTGGCCGTGGTGCTGCTGTTTTCGGCCATTCTGCCGTTTCTGGTTCGCCCACCCAGACCGGCTGCCAGCGTGTAGGAGCCGCCGCTCACCCCACTGCTCTACACTAGGCCCCGATGGCTTCATTGTTTGCTGACGACCGACCCCGGCCCCGGGCACCCTTCCGGAAGTACCCACCCCGTCCCAAAGCCAGCGAGGCGGAACCCGATCCCCTGCCGCAGGGCTGGGTGCTGGCCCACTGCGACGGGGGCTCCCGCGGCAATCCCGGCCCGGCCGGGTTCGGTGCCGTGGTGGTGGACAGCGGCGGCGCGCCCCTCGCCGAGCTGAGCGAGTTTCTTGGCTTTCGCACCAACAATGTGGCGGAATACTCCGGCCTGCTGGCCGTGCTGGCCTGGGCGCTGGCCCATGGACACCGGCACCTGCGCGTGATCTCCGACTCCGAGCTGATGGTCAAGCAGGTCCAGGGCAAGTACAAGGTGAACTCCCCGGACCTGAAGCCGCTGCACGAGGAAGCCCGCCGGCGCATCGCCCAGTTCGCGGGTTTCGAGATCCTCCACGCCTTGCGGCACAAGAACAAGGTGGCCGACCGGCTGGCCAACGAGGCCATGGACCGGGGTATGGGCAGGCCCGGAGCCGCCCCGCCAGCTCCGGCCGCGACGCCCTATCCGCAGGCAACGAAGGCTCCTCCGGTGCCGGCGGTCTTGGATCCCGCCGCCCGCGCTGCGCGCGCCGCCGAGGCCCCGCGGGGCATGCTGCGCGGTTTTGTGCGCGGCGGTGTGGTGCATCTGCTGGGGGAAGCCAGGTTGCCCGAAAACTCCTTTGTCAAGATCGTCCCGGAATGAGGTTGGCCCCATGACACATCGCACGACCGATCCCCATGAGCTCCAACCTGCGACTGCAGCACAACCCCGCGGTCGAAGCCACCTCGCCGCCTCCGGCCTGGCTGTGCTGCTGCTCTGTGGCAGAGGGGCGGCAAGCGCCCAGGCAAACAATTCGGCGACGCTGGACGTGGTGCGGCAGGCGGTGGCGGCGGAGCTGAACGCCAGCAAGGTCGACCGCTCGACGTGGACCTATATGGATCATGACGTGCAGCCGGGCAAGGATGCGGTGTACCACACCGTGGAAACGCCGCAAGGCGATCTCCGGCGGCTGATCGAGCTGAACGGCCAAAGGCTGACCGGGGCGGACGAAGCCAAAGAGCTGACTCGGATGCGGTCCTTCGCCAACAGCTCAAGCGAGCAGAGCCACGCGCGCAAGGACGCCGACAACGACGGAGCGCAGGCCCGCGAGTTCCTGCAGATGCTGCCAACCGCCTTCCTTTGGACCGAAATCGGCCAGGATGCCGAGGCGGTGCGGCTCAGCTTTCGGCCCAACCCGGACTTTGACCCGCCCGACAGTCAGGCGCGCGTGCTGGGAGTGATGGCCGGCCAGATGCGGGTGGCGCGCGACGGCCTCCGCATCGAGTCCATCCGGGGTACGCTGACCGACGACGTCAAATTTGGCTTCGGTCTGCTCGGCAAGATCGACAAGGGCGGCACCTTTAATGTGGAGCGGCGGCAGATCGTCCCCGGCTTCTGGCAGATCACGGAGACCCATGTTCACATCGGGGGCCATGCGCTGCTCTTTAAGACCATCGGCCAGCAAGAGGATGACGTGAAAACCGATTGGCACCGCTCCACCGCGCCCAACCTGCAGGTGGCCCTTGAGGAGTTGACCCGCTAGCGCCCGTCCCAAAACGGGAAACCGGTCGCAAGGCAATGTGAAAACATCTCGCATCCGGGGCCGGGGCGTGGCAGTCTAAAGAGGCGTGCAAACCCGCTCCAAGCTTTGTTTGGCGGCCGTCGCCGCGGTGCTTACGCCGTGGGCGGCCGCCCAAGTCGTCACCCCTGGTGGCGCCCAAACGACCGCTCCCGCCCAGCCAGCGCCGAGCGCCGAGGCCGCTTCGACCGCGCCTTCCCTCGCCGCTGGGCAGGTGATTGTGCCGCCGCCGGCCCCCGGCGCGGCGACCCTGCCGGAGGCGCCCAGTGTGCTTTTGCGGCAGCCCGGTACAGGTCTGCTGCGGCCTGCCGGCTCAGGCCTGCAGTTTGTCGCGCCCGCCACGCTGCCCGGACCCGGCGGCCTGGCGGTGGAAAAACCCGTGGAGGGCCCGCTTCCGCTTTCGCTGGACGACGCCGTTTCGCTGGGCCTCCAGCGCAATCTGCGCCTGAAATTCGAACATTCCAATCAGCGCAGGGTCCGCGGGTATCGCGGGCAGATCGACAACGCTCTGCTGCCGGGCCTGCAGTTCCGGGCCGCTTCCTCCGCGCAGGAGGTCAATCTTGCGGCCATGGGCTTTAAACCCAGCCAGCTCGGGCCACTTCTGGCCAGCTTCGGTATAAATCCGGGTCAGCTGCAGACCATCGTCAAGGTCAACACCACCTCCGTGCAGGTCAGCCTGGACCAGCAGATCTTCAACATGCCGGACTTTGAGCTGTACCGGGCCATTAAGCCGGAGTTCAAGGCAGTCGACCTGAACCTCCAGGACTCCAACGAGCAGCTGGTGCAGGCCGTCGCTACGGCCTACCTGAAGGTGCTGGCGGACCAGGCAAATCTGCAGAACAGCATCGCCCAGGAGGCGACGGCTCGGGCGTCGCTGAACCAGGCTACCGAGCGCGACCAGGCCGGTGTGGGGGTGCGGCTGGATGTGTTGCGCGCCCAGGTGGAATACCAGCAGCGCGAACAGGCCCACGTTTCCGCTGAAAACGCGCTGGACAAGGACGGCATTCAGCTCAACCGCATCATGGGGCTGCCTGCGGGTCAGCAGCTTGACTTAACGGACCGGACGCCCTTTGCCGAGCTCGGGTCGATGGATTTGGCGGAAGCGCGAGCCACCGCCTTCGCCCATCGCAGCGACCTCCTGGCTCTACAGCAGAACATTGTTGTGGCCAGCCACGAGGTCAAGGCGGTGAAGTACCAGCGCCTGCCGACTCTCGCGGTCAACGGCTTTTATGGCCTTTTGGGCGAGACCACCGGGCTCTACCACGGGGTATTTACGGCCGAAGGCAGCTTGAACTTTCCCGTATTCCGCGAAGCCGGGCAGCGCGGCGAGCAGCAAACCGCCGAGGCCCAGTTGGAGCAGCTGCGCGACCAGGAAGACAACCTTCGCGGCACCATCGAGGCGCAGATCCGTTCCAGCCTGCTGGATGTGGAGACCGCTTCCCGTCTGGTGGCTGTCGCTCGCAGCAACGCGGATCTGGTGCGGCAGGAGCTGGCCGACGCGCGCGACCGTTTCAGCGCCGGCGTGACGGACAACCTGGAAGTGGTGGACGCCCAGGCCTCGGTGACCGGCGCGGACGCGCAGCTTGTGAGCGCGCTCTATCAGTTCAACACGGCCAAGATCAACCTCGCCCGTGGTCTTGGGTTATTGCAAAGCCGGTATCGAGGCTTTCTGGGCATGTAATCCGCTCGCCCGCGCCAACGCGGGCCTTGCACAGCAAAGCGCTCACCGTTTCCCGTAGCATGGAGGCAAACACCGGGTGCAATGCTGCCCGGCTGGACACGTTGGCACGGAGAGCAAGACTGACAGCGGGACGCAACTCAGGATTCACAGTGCAGCGGTGCATGGGCAGCTTGCTGCTGGCCTCCACACTTTGCACCCTGCCCGGTACGGCCCAGGTACTGGCGCGCCCGGGTTGGGCGGGCTCCGGCGTTGCGCCCGAGGCATGGTGGTCGCGGGCGGTCTTCTATCGCATCGACCCGGCCCGCTTTCAGGACTCCAACGGCGACGGCCGCGGCGACCTCCCGGGTATCGCGCAGCGCCTGGATTATCTCCAGTCGCTCGGCATCGATGCGCTGCTATTGGATGGCGATCTCCAGGCGACGAGCACAGGCGGCCTCGGCGCCTTAGGCGATCTGGGCGATCTGATCCGGCAAGCCAGCCAGCGGCACCTGCGCGTGCTGCTCACAGTCACCCCGGCGCTGCAGCAACAGCCCCGCGCGACGTTGCTGGCCACGGTGCATGATTGGCTGGGCGCCGGCGCGGCCGGCATCTGGCTGCCGGAGCCGCCCGCCGGCTCCGACGCCGCGTTTGGAGCGCTGCAGGAGGCCATACGCTCCCTGCTGGCAAACTTCCCCGGCGTCCGCATCCTGCTCAGTGATCCAGCGCCGACCCAGCCCGGCCCTGCCCTGTCCCGCTCCCGGCGAAGTGGGGGCGACCGTCGGGACAACCCGAGCACGCTGCTGGTCATATCGGCTGTGTTTCCGGTGGGCACCGGCAGCGTGAACCAGTTGCGCAGCGGCCTGCTCGCAACCGCGAATGAAGGCACCGAGCGGAGAACAGAACCATTGCTGCGCTTTGCCGGCGATCCGCCGGCCGGTTCCCCTGAAGCCGCGGCGGACGGTGCCCTGCTGCTCGCCTCTCGGGGGGCCGTCATCCTGGACTTCGGCGTCGAGATCGGCCTCGACACCTACCCGGCGTCGACCTTAGGCAAACCCGGCGGAGCTGCGGACGGAACCCTGCCCATCATGCAGTGGACCCCCTCCAATCACACCTTGGCAGCCCTGGAAACGGCGCAAAACGGGGGCGCCCCGGCGCCGGCCGAGCCTGTTTACGGAGCCTACCATCCCTATCAGCCACCACCCCGAGCGCTGACCGGGGGCATGCAGTCCACGGTTCGCGTCACCGAAGACGCCAACGTGCCCGCTGCCCCACCTGCCCCCGACACGCTGCCCGGCTTCACCACCCGCGAGCTCCCAGCTCCCGCTCCGGACAGCGCCAGGCGCAATGTGATCGTGGAGGACCGCGACCCAGAGTCGCTGCTGAACCAGTATCGGCAGCTGATCGCCCTCCATCACGACAACGCCACGCTGCGCAATGGCACCGAGTACATCCTGCCGCCGCTGGCGGAGGGCACGCTGTTCTGGGTTCGCCGTGCGCCGGCCGGCTCCCGAACCGTGGGCAATGTGCTGGCGGCGGAAAACCGCACCGGCTCGCCCGTCACCCTGGACCTTGATCGCAGCCTCCAAGCGCAGGGCATCCGCCCGGGGGCACTACGAGCCCTTTTCAGCTCCGCGCCAACGGCCACCACCGGGGAGTCTACCGGTCACCTGGTGCTTCCGCCGCATGCGGTTCTGCTGGGCGAGATCTTCCACGGCGGCCTGATCGAACCAGAAAGCGGCCGGCGTGCTGGACGGCATGGCCGACGTCACTCAGGCCGCAGGGTACGCCGCTAGCACGCGTTCAAAGACGGCATCCCAGGAGCACTGGAGGGCATAGGCCCGGGCCGTCCGGCGCATTGCGGCAAACAGGTCGGGGGAGGCCACGATGGCCGCAATCGCCTGCGCAAAGCCCTTATCCGGCGCGATCCGGCCGGTTTCGCCCTCGCGGACGATGGAAGCCGGGCCGCCATCCGGGGTCACCACGGCCGGCACGCCCGAGGCCAGCGCCTCCAGCACAACATTGCCGAACGTGTCGGTGTGCGATGGAAAGACCAGCAGGTCCATATTCGCGAAGGCGGCGGCCAACGCCTCCCCGCGAAGGACGCCGGGGAAGGTGGCATGAGCCCCAAAGGCCTGCCGAAGACTCCGTTCTTCCGCGCCATGGCCCACAAGCACCCAGTGCGGCTGAAGTCCCAGGGCGCGGAGTTCCCGGTCGATCTCGGGCAGCAGGGCAACGTTCTTTTCTACCGAAAGCCGGCCAACGTAGCCGAGAGTCAACAGGTGGTCGTCGGTGCGGGTGCGGCGCTCGGGGGTGAACAGCGCCGTATCGACGCCGCGCTGCATCAGGTAGCAGGGCCGGCCGGTTCTGGCCTGCAGCAGCTCGCAGAGCCCAGGATTGGGCGCGTACAGCACGTTTGCGAGGCGATAAAAGCGGGCCACCGCCGCGAGCGAGGTCCTCTCCGTGGACCTGCCGAGCAGGTCGCCCAGGCCCCCGAGCCAACGCAGGCTGTTGGCCAGCCGGCGCCCGGCGTACTCGTGGACGTTGGTGTGCCAGCTCGCGGCCAGGGGCACCCGCAGGCGGGAGGCCCACACCGCTCCCAGGATGCCAAGCTCACTGGGGCCGGTGATGTGGATCACATCAGGCCTAAAGTTTTTGAGCGCTCTGCCGATAAGGTGGGTGTGACGGAAAAACAACGGATCAAACGACAGGTCCTGCTCCAGGCGTACAGCGCAGGGGCCGCGCGCGAACTCAAGCACCTCTGTGCTGCCGCTGCGGACCGGTATGCTGCCGGCGGCCCCGGCACGCACACACAGCATGGGTATGGCGCGGCGCTCCGCAAAGGCGACAAAGTTGCGCGCCGTGTGGGCGACGCCGTTGACTTCATGGAAGCTGTCCGGAAAGAACGCGATGCGCGGCATGGCCGTGCTCATGGTAGCTGCAAACGGCGCATCCGGGCGGCTCGGGCCCGGCATGGCAAATCGGCGGGCGCGAGTCGCCTGTTCGTGGCAGTTGCCCCACGCAGATTCCCTTCGGGAATGACAACAAAAGGAGGACTGTTGCGACCCGCAGTCTGAATCAGACCTTGGCCTAAATTCCCAGCTTTTTGACCTCGTCGTTGTAGTACTTGCGGTACAGGATGTCCCACTCCTGCGAGCCTTCCAGGATGATCTTGCGCTGCGAGCTGATCTTCAGCCGCGCCGCCTGGTCGATCTTCAGCTCCTCGGTGAGGGCCTTTTCAAGCGCCTTGCGGGCTTCCTGCCGGATCGTGTTGCGGTCTTCCAGGAAGTCCACGCTATCGATCTCGGCCAGGGTGTCGGCGACCACATGGGCGATTTTGTTCAGCTTGTCGCGGCTGATCCTCATAGCACCGCCTTGTACTTGCGGACGAGCTCGTTTTTGACCTTCTTGAACATCTCCGGATAGCTTGCGCCGCTCTTCAGCATGTCGTCCTGAAAGGCCTCCAGAATGACCCGCACCTCTTCATTGATACGGTCTTCCAGCGACATCTCTTCGGTGAGCGCCGCCGTGACGCGCTCATCCATCTGCGCAGGTTTATCGGTCCGGATCATCTTGGCGGCGACCAGGTGTTTGGTCGTCTGGCGCGCAAGGTATCCCAGGTAGTCCTTGGAGAAGATCATGGGCCTCTTCAGGGTAGCAGAAGCTCCCTGCGCCGGGGTCCCGCACAGCCCAGCCCGGTTCTGTCAAAATGGACACCGATGACCTTTGACGACCTTAGCGCGCTGAAAGACGACATGATTGCCTTTATCGCCGGCCACGGCCTTCGGCGCATGAACGCGTTTGTGCCCGAAGACGTGCCCACGATCGCCTTTGAGGATGACGATCTCGACAGCTGGAAGGACTTTGTCGAGCACGCCAAGGCGGCCAATGTGCCCTTTATCACGATGAATTCCGTGCTGCTCGAACCCGAGGACGTCGCTGCCCTGATCGCGCAGCTGCGCGATGCGAGCTACCCCGACCCCGACGCCACGGAGTTTGAAGAGGCGCAGGCCCTGCAGCGCCACATCGGCAAAACCGGCTACCTGCAGCTCGGCTTCGCTTATGGCGGGGTGATCTTCCTATATGAAACGGCAACGGAATGGTACGACGGCTTTCAAACCCTGCTGGACGCCGTGCAGGAGCTCGGCGGCATCATCGTTGACGACCACGACGACGAGTAGCAGCCATCGCAGAGCCGCATCCCGTGCCCACCGACTCAATTTCGCCACCGCTCACCACGGCTGACTGCCTGGCAACCGAAATCGCCGGGCTGTGCACCGGGACCGGCCTTCCCGCCGCCCTGGCGCGGGTGCTGTACCTGCGTGGGCTCAGGTCTGCCGACCAGGTGCGGGCCTTTCTGGCGCCCTCCGCGGACCATCTCCACGACCCGCTGGCGATGCGCGGCATGGCCGAAGCCCTCAGCCGTCTCCACGCGGCCCTGAACGCGCGCGAACCCATCCTGATCTACGGCGACTACGATGTCGACGGCACGGTCGCCACGGTGCTGCTGAAGACCGCTCTGGAGCGCGCCGCGGTCTCGCTCGGCACCACCGCCGATGTCCGCTACCACATTCCCCACCGGCTTCGCGAGGGCTACGGCATGCGCGAAACCCGCATCGCCGACGCAGCCGCCGAGGGCGTTCGGCTGGTGGTCTCGGTCGACACCGGCATCCGCGCCTTTGCCGCCGCCGAAGAGGCTGCCCGGCATGGCCTGGACCTCATCGTCACCGATCACCATCTGCCCGATGGCGCCGGCGGCCTTCCCCGCGCGCTGGCCGTGCTGAACCCCAACCAGGCCGGCTGCCCTTACCCCTTCAAGGAGCTCTGCGGCGCCGGCGTTGCCTTCAAGCTCGCCCAGGCGCTGCTGGAAAGCTGCGCCCGCGACCCCGCCGAGCAGCGGCGGCTGCGGGAAAAAACCCTTCCCTCGTTCTTGAAGCTGCTGGCCATTGCCACGGTCGCCGACTCCGTCCCACTCACCGGCGAAAATCGCGTGATCGCCTCGCTTGGCCTCCAGGCCCTGCGGGCCCCGGCGCAGAGCGGGCTACGCACCCTGATGGAGCTCGCCGGCATCGACCTGAGCCGGCCCATCTCGACCACCGACGTGGGCTTCCGGCTGGGCCCGCGCATCAATGCCGCCGGACGCATGGACATCGCCTCCGACGTGGTGGAGCTCTTCCTCGCCAGGGACCCCGCCGTCGCTCGCCCCCTGGCCGAAAAGCTCCATGCCCTGAATGACGACCGCCGCGCCACCGAGGCCGAAGCCCTGCGCGACATCGAGGAGCAGCTGGACGCGCTGCGCCGGCAACCGGGGGCGTTGCCGAACTGCATTGTGCTGGACGACACGGCGGCTTCACCCTGGCATCGCGGCGTCATCGGCATCCTGGCCTCGCGTGTGGTCGAGCGCACCGGGCGTCCGGCGCTGGTGCTCACGCACGAGGGCGGCGAAGCCCACGGTTCCGGCCGCTCCGTCGCGGGCTTTCATCTGCTCGATGCCCTGACCGCAGCCCACCAGCAGGCCGCAGGGGGGCTGTTTCTGCGCTTTGGCGGCCACGCCCACGCCGCCGGTTTCGCCCTGCCCTCGGCGCGGGTCGACGAGCTGCGCGCGCACATGCACCGGCTGGCCGCAGCGCTCGATCCCGACAGGCTCCAGGCCGCGCCGGACGCGGACGCGGAGCTCACACTGGCCGAGATCGACGCCGCCTTTCTGCGCGCCTATGAACAGCTCGCCCCCTTCGGCAACGGCCATCCGGAGCCCCTGTTTTTGGCCCGGGCGCTGCGGCTCTGCGCGCCACCGCGCATCCTCAAGGAGCGGCACGTTGCCCTGCAGCTGACGCAGGGCGCCGGCGGCCGCAGCTGGCGCGCCACCGCGTGGAGCCGGCGCGAAAACTGGGCAGAGCGGGCCCGCGATGAAGCCTGGGCGCCCGGCACGCAGATGGATGTGGCCTTTCATCTCAGCCGCAACTGGCACCCGGAGTTCGGCGGCTGGGAGCTCACCGTGGAGCACGTCGCGGCTGCAAAGTCGCCCCTTGCCGCATCGGCGCAGAAATTCTGAAGCCTGAGCGGGCCGGGCGTGTCTTATATGATGGAAATTCGCGTATGGCAGAAACCGCAAGCAGCCGCAAAGGCGTCTGGATCACCCTGTTTGTCCTCCTGATCGCAGCGGCTTTGCTTTATTTTGTTCTGCCGTCGACCCGAGACCGGGTGACCGTGCGCGTGGCCAAGGCCGAGCGCCAAACCCTGATCAGCACCGTGCCCACCAATGGTCGCGTGGAGCCCATCAACGACGTCCAGATCCATGCACCCATGGCCGGCGTCATTGAGGTGCTGCCCGTGCATCTGGGCGAAAAGGTGCAGCGGGGGCAGGAGCTGCTGCGCTTCAATACCAGCGACGCCCAAAGCAGGATCGCCGCGGCCCAGGCTACGCTGGTCGGCGCGGAAAGCGCCCTGTCCAACATGCGCTCCGGCGGCACGCAGGACGAGCTGCTGAGCGAAAAAGCGGACCTGCAAACGGCCCGGACGCAACAAAAGGATGCCGCTGCCTCGCTGGCCTCGTTGCGCGCGCTGCAGGCCCAGGGCGCCGCCTCCGCCAACGAGGTCACCGCGGCGGCCCAAAAGGTGGCCGACGCCGGTGCCCGCGTGGCGCAGCTCCAGGGCAGGCTCCACGGCCGCTATGGGACCTCCGACATCGCCAGCCAGCAGGCTCAGGTCAACGAGGCTCGCGCCGCACTTGCCGCCGCAAGGAGCGGTCTTGCCGGGCTGGATGTGCGCTCCCCCATCAGCGGCACGGTATATTCGCTGCCCTATGCGCTGTACGACTTCGTTCCCGCGGGCGATGCGCTGATCAACGTCGCCGACCTGAACCGCCTCCAGGTGCGCGCCTACTTTGACGAGCCGGAGATCGGCAAGCTCGCCGCCGGGCAGCCCGTGCGCATCAGCTGGGATGCCAAGCCCGAACGTGTATGGCACGGCCACGTCACCCAGGCGCCCACCACCGTCATTACCTATAACGGCACCCGCAACGTCGGTGTATGCCTGATCAGCATCGACGACGCGGACGGGGGGCTGATCCCCAACGTCAATGTCACCGTCCGCGTTACGACTTCGGAGCACTTCAACGTGCTCAGCCTGCCCCGTGAGGCCCTGCATACCGCCGGCGGCAGCAATTTTGTCTACCGGGTTCAAGGCGATCGGCTCGTAAAAACGCCGGTGACCGTGCGCGAAGGCGACGTCAGCCTCACCCGCGTCGGCATCAGCGACGGCCTCCGGGAGGGCGACGTGGTTGCCCTGAGTGCCACCACCGACGTCGAACTGAGCGATGGCCTGCGCGTGAAGGAGCAGCCCTGAGGACCTCCCCCGGATTGTCGGACCTTCAGCCCACCGTGAGACGGAGGCCTTCGCCCACGCGCCGCGGCCGGCTCCGTGTGGCCCTGCTTGTGCTTGCGGCGGCAGCCTTTTGCTCCGTCGTTCCGGCGTCCGCCCCGCCTGACCTCCACGGCGCCGAGCAGGACGTGCTGCAGGGCCGCGCTGACAGTGCCATCGCCGAGTTGCAGGCCGCCGTGTCCCACGACAACGGCAACGGCCCCGCCCATCTTCTGCTCTGTCGTGCCTTTCTTAGCGAGCTGGACGCCGCCGACGCCGCCGACCAGTGCCGCCTCGCGCTCGGCAACGGTCTCGCCCAGGACTCCGCCGCGCAGGACTGGGCCGGTCGCGCCTTTGGGCTGCGCGCCCAGCATGCCGGACCCATCGCCGGACTCAAACTCGCCGGCGAGGTCCGCAGCGCCTTTCAGGCCTCGTTTCGCCTGAACAACCGCAACCCGGCCGGCGCCAACGATCTCGGCGAGTTTTACCTCAACGCACCCTTCATTATTGGGGGCGGCCTGGACAAAGCCAGCGCCCTCGCCGACAGCCTCGGGTCCACCCTCCCCGCCATCAGCCATCGCCTCCGCGCCCTGGTCGCGGAAAAGCGGGGCGATAACGCCACGGCGGAGCGGGAATTCCTCGCCGCAACCCAGGTGGCGCAATCGCCCGGCGCCTGGGTGGACCTGGCCAACTTCTACGTGCGGGCGCACACCCCGGGCAAGGCGATCGCCGCCGCTCAAAGAGCCGTGGCGCTTGACCGCGCACTGGACGCCAACATCGTCGACGCGGCCATGGCGCTCAACGACGCGCACGCGGGCACAGAGGCCGCCGAGGTCCTGCGGCGCTACCTCGACCACGGGCAACAGAGCGATCAGGCGCCCGCCTTTCGCGTGCACACGTTGTTGGGCGAGATCCTTGCGGCCCAGGGCGACAAAGCCGGGGCCCGCCGCGAGTTCCAGGCCGCCCTCAACCTCGCCTCCGGTTACGCGCCGGCGCGGAAAGATATGGCAGCCCTGTGAGCCCTCGCCCTCGCCTCCTGCACCTTCGCGCCGCGGTCCTCGCGGTGGTGGCCGCCGGCCTCGCGCTGCCCGCCGCCGGGCAGATTTCGCTGTCCACCGCGGTTAACCTGGCGCTCAAAAACAATGTCAAGGTCAGGATTGCGGAGGCTGACCTGCTCAAAGCCAGAGCCGTGCTTGCACAAACCAGGGAAGTCTTTGTGCCCGCCGTGTCCGCCACCGGCGGCATCGGCAAATCCACCGGCGCGCCGCTGGAGCCTCCGGTGGTCTTCAGCATTGCGGCGCAGTCGCTGGTGTACAACGTTTCGCAGGCAGACTTCATTCGCGCCGCGCGTGCCGGCGTTGACTCCGCCACCCTGGCGCTGGTGGCCGCCCAAAGCGACGCCGTCGAGGACGCCACCAGCGCCTACATCGCCCTGGACAACGCGCTGGAGCGCCGCTCCATCCAGCAGGGCGCCTCAGTGGCGGCCAACCGCCTCGTTTCCATCAGCGAAGACCGCTTCAGTGCCGGGGTCGACCCGCACATCGAGGTCACCAGAGCCCAGCACACCGCCGCCCAGATCGATCTCCAAGCGCTGCTGGTCGACGACGAGATCGCCAACAACGCCGAACACTTGGCCAATCTGACAGGCCTGACCGCTCGCGGCCTCACCACTGTGCACGGTTCCATCCCGGCGCTCACGCCGCCCGCCCCGGCCGGGCCCGAGGCGGCCACGGTCCCCCAACAGTTCACCGGCATCTCCGCGGCGTTTGCGGCGGCCCGCGCCAAGCAGTACACGGCCCATGGCGAAAGGCGCTACCTGCTCCGTCCGCAGGTCGCCTTTTCCGCCGGATACAGCCGCATCTCCACTGTTTTCACCACCTATACGCAGTACTACCCGGGCTTCGGCGCGGCTGGCAACAGCTTTAACTCGCTCAGCTTTGGGGTCGGCATCACCGTGCCCATCCTGGACATGGCGCGGCGCGCCCGGGCCCGTGAGGCCGCGGCCGACGCCGCCCACAGCCTTTATGAGGCGCAGTCACAGCAAATGCAATTCCTGGAAGGCCGCAGCAAGCTGCGCCACAGTGCGCAGGAGTTCGCCGCCCGCCGGCATCTCGCCGAGCTCGACCGCGACATGGCCCAGGATCAGCTGGACACCGTTCTGCTGCGTTTGAAGGCCAGCGCCGGCGCCGCCGGGGGCGAGCAACTCAGCCCCAAGGATGAACAAAACGCCCGCCTGCAGGTGCAGCTGCGCACCCTGGACATGCTCTCCGCGGAGCTGCAGCTGGAGCAGTCCGAGGTCACGCTGATGCGGCAGGAAGGCTCGCTTTCCGGCTTTCTCGCCGCCGCCATTCCGTCCGCGGTAGCCGCTCCGGCGGCGGCGTCCCCGGTGCCGGGCGCGCCCACGCCGGCCACCATCGGCACGCCGCAGGGCACCACACCGCCGGCCGGCACCGTTCCCCTGTCCGTGCCCACCACGGGTACGCAACCGTCCACCTCCCCCACCCAAACCCCATCCACTTCCACCCCGCAAACGCCCTCGCCGGGCGTGCCGCACCCGTGAAGAACGGGGTGCCTTCCCTTGCACCGCAGAGGGATAACGCGGGTGTCCGGATGGTAAACTCTGGAGAGTTATGCCGCTAAAGACTTTGCTTCTGAATCCGCCCAGCTTTGAAAAATTCGACGGTGGCGCGAGTTCGCGCTGGCCGGCCACCCGCGAGATCGAGTCCTACTGGTACCCCGTATGGCTGACCTATCCGGCGGGCATGCTCGAAGGCTCGCGGCTGCTGGACGCCCCGCCGCACCACATCTCCGCCGCCGAAACCATCGAGATCGCCAAAGACTACGAGTTCCTCGTGCTCTTCACCTCCACGGTGGGCTGGACCGGCGACCATGGCCTCGCCCGCGCCATCAAGGCGGCCAATCCGTCCATCAAGATCGCCTTTGTCGGCCCGCCGGTCACCACCGACCCCGATCGCGCCCTGAACGAGTGCGAGGTGATCGACTTCGTCTGCCGCCGTGAGTTCGACTTCGCCCTGATCGAGTACGCCAACGGCCACGCGCTGCCCGACATCCTGGGCATCAGCTACAAGGACGCGGACGGCGTCAACCAGCACACCCCGGACCGCGCCCAGCTGGACAACCTCGACGCCATGCCCTGGGCCACGAAGATTTACAAGCGCGACCTCGACGTCACCAAATACAACGTCCCGTTCCTGCTGCATCCCTTTATCTCGCTGTACACCACCCGCGGCTGCCCCGCGCAGTGCACCTTCTGCCTGTGGCCGCAGACCCTTTCCGGCCACGCCTGGCGCAAGCGCAGCACCGATGACGTCGCCGCCGAGATGAAGTGGGCGCGGGATACCTTCCCGCAGGTCAAGGAGTTCTTCTTCGACGACGACACCTTCAACATCCAGAAGGCCCGCACCGTGGAGCTCTGCGCCAAGCTCAAGCCGCTCGGCATCACCTGGTCCTGCACCTCGCGCGTCACCACCGACCGCGAAACCCTGAAGGCCATGAAGGAGGCCGGTTGCCGCCTGCTCATCGTCGGCTTCGAGTCGGGCGATCCGCAGATCCTCAAGAACATCAAAAAGGGCGCCACCGTCGAGCGCGCCCGCGACTTCGTCAAGGACTGCCACGACCTCGGCCTGGTCATCCACGGCGACTTCATCCTCGGCCTGCCCGGCGAAACCAAGGAGTCCATCGCCAACACCATCAACTTCGCCAAGAGCCTGGACTGCGAGACCATCCAGGTCTCCGTCGCCCACGCCTTTCCCGGCACCGAGTTCTACGACTACGCCGAGCGCAACAACTTCATCACCAACGGCAACCAGATGAACGACGCCGGCGGCCACCAGATGGCGCACATCGAGTACCCCGGCCTGCCCGCCGATTACGTCATGGAGATGGTGCACAAGTTCTACGACGAATACTACTTCCGCCCCAAGGCCGCGGCCCGCGTGGTGTGGAAGGCCATCGTCAACCGCGACGTGCCCCGCCTCTATACCGAAGCCAGAAGCTACATGAAGATCCGCAAAGAGCGCAACGAAATGGTCCGCAAAACCCGCGAAGAAAACGCCCTTCGCCAACAGGAAAGCGTCAGCATGAACGCCTGATCGCTCCCCATTTCCCCTTCGCAAAGGCTCTCAGGACCACCTGAGAGCCTTTGCGGTTTCTCTTCTTTAACTGACGAACCAAACCAGGACGTAGCTAACTTCTTACAACGGCGTTTAGCATTATCTATTCAACTAGATAGTTGGCTTCCCGTCCCGATGTCCTTCTCGCGCACAACCCGAATAGTTGACAGGACTCTTGCAGCCTGGAAATGGCTTCTGTCGTTCAAGAAACCGGAGTGGAGCGTAGATGATTACCCGATTCGGGTGACGAGACAGAAGCCGGACGCAACCTTCAGCGCCCCTCGCTTCAGTCAACATCTTCATCGTGCCTCCATCGTCAACGCTGCGATAACGGGATCGGGAAACACAGCTACTGAAGCTATGGTAGACCTTAAGCAAAACTTCGACGCAGTCACACGGAGGCGAAAAGAGGAAGCACTACCCGCAATTCGCCCCGGTGCGAACTGGCCTGTCGAGTTTGCTTCACAAGACAAGATTTCGGCGAATGAGAGCCTCAGCGAGGATTTCATCCAGAAGGTTCTCGGTTTGGATTGGGCATGGATTTCCGACGAGTCAAGCCTTTGGGATTTTCATACTGAGCAAACAAACGACCTGCTGGTCGCGAAGATTCGCAAGGTCTATGGCGTCGACGTTTCAGATATCGAATCGGCGAGGTTATGGGAAATCCTTGAGCGCATTAAGCATTCCAAAGCCACCGAGTACGATCAGTCCTCATAAATCGCATTAGCGAAAGGAATCACCACAAAGCAGTCCTCTTCGCTTCGCCCCAAACCACACAAGCTCGCTAGCCTGAAAAGCGTCTCCCTGTATCCTGTCCTCTGCACCGTCGCGCTCGACGGCACCGAGACGCTTTGCCTAAACACCGCCTGTCCTCCTCGCAATATCTGGTTCTGCTCGCCGTCACCCTCACCGCTCCCCTGGGCGACTCCCTGCTCGCGCGTGGCATGCGGCAGGTTGGCAGCGTTGACCTGCAACACCTCGGCCTGCTTTGGCACGCGCTCTTCAATCCCTACGTCGACCTCGGCATTGTGCTGCTGATCGGCTTCTTTGCTACCTACACCACGGCGCTCAGCTGGGCCGACCTCACCTTTGTCATGCCGGCTACCTCGCTCAGCTATGTGCTGGTCGCGCTGCTCGGCCATTGGCTGCTGGGGGAGCGGCTGTCGCTCAGCCGATGGCTCGGCATCGCGCTGATCATGTGCGCGGTGGGCTTTGTCGCCGGCGGGCCCTCGCGCACCGAGCATCCGCAGCTGGACCGCATGGACGCGGAAGCACCCCGTTGAGCCTCCCACCGAGCGCACCCCACATCAGCGCCCACGGCAGCCTCGCCGCCTGGCTGGCGATCGCGTTTGTGGCCGCACTCGCCGTCGCGGGCGAGGTCCTGATCGCCGCCGGCATGCAGCAGGTCGGCGACCTCGATCCCATACGCGAGCGCCGCGGCCTCGCCGGCGCCATCGGCGCCGTGCTCCGCAACGGTACCTTTGTGGTCGGTGCGCTGTGCATGGCCCTGAACTTCTTCGCCATGCTCTTCGCGCTCAGCATCGCCCAGCTTTCACTCGCCGGCCCCGCCATCGGCGCCCTCACGTATATCGGCAACGCGGTTGCCGCCAAGCTCTTCCTGCACGAGCGCGTCGATAGCCGCCGCTGGCTCGCTACCCTGTTCGTCGCCGTCGGCGTCATCCTGCTGCGTTAAACCGGCAGTCCCGTAGCTGTACCCGGTCGACGGTAGGGCGGGCTTTCAGCCCTCATGGCTGTATCGCCCATAACCCAGGCCTTCGGCCTGGGCTGGTATATGCCGCGCCCTTGGCGCTAGGTACAGCAGCTTTGACTTTGCTCTAAGTTCCTTGATTCTCATTCCCGCAGGGACCTTCTGCCATTTCACGTTTGCCTTCTGCCATTCCCGAGCATCCTGTTCTATCTGACAGAACAGCCCTACGATGGCACATCCGCCAGCCAGCGCATCAACCCTGACGCGGGCAGGTCCGGCGTCACGAAACGCTCTGCCCCACCCGCATTCCGCATGACCGCCTCCGCCGCCAGGCGCCCGCTGCGCACCGCGCCCTCCATCGTGGAAGGCCATCCTGTCCGCGTCCAATCTCCCGCCAAATACAGTCCCCCGCCCAAGGCATCCGCAGCCGGACGGTAGGCGTCCAGTCCGGGGATCACAGAGAAGGTGGCCCGCGCCTCCTTCAACACCCCGGACTTCACCACGGTTGCCTCCCGCACCCGCGGGAAGAAACGCTCCAACTCCGCCATAGCATCGTCCAGTATTTGCTCCCGCACTCGCCGCAGCTCCGCAAAGGACCCACTCACCGTCAGCTCCAGGTACTGCCCACCGCGCGTTACGCTCTCCGGCACGCGCCGAATCAGCGTCTTGTTGAACATCCATTGAATGCGCGTGTCCAGCAGCGCGGCATGGTCCAGTTCCGTCACGACGCGGTCGAACCACAGGTGCACTGTTGTGATCGGCGCGTGCACGAAATGCGCCAGCGCTTCCCGCAAATCCCGGAGCCCGGGCACCTCACCCTCCACCTCGGCAATCAGTTTCGCCGCTTGCTCAAAAGGCCCCGCCAAGACGACCTTCGGCGTCTCCAGGGCAGTCCCATCAGCCAGCCAAACCCGCCAGCCGTCACCGTTTCGCGTGATCCGCTCCACGCTGGCCCGCAGCCTGAGCTCCCCACCCTGCTGCACCAACAAATCCGCCAACGCCCCGTAAAACGTCGACAAGGGCTGCGTCGGAATGCCCAGGCGCCCACCTTCAGGGTTGGCCAGAAAGGACGCATGGAACACCTGCCCCGCGTAGCGCGTCGAGCAGCGCTCAAAGCTGTCATTCAGGGCGCCCACGATCACTGGCTCCCAGAAGTGCCGGATGGCTCGCTCGGTCTGCCCCGTGCGCTGAAGCCATCGGCTAAACGGCTCTTCGTCGGTCGCCGGGTAGCCGCGCAGGAATTCCATCAATCCCCGCGCGATCGTGATCTTGTCGCGAACACCCAGCATCGCGGCACGCAGAAAGCTGAGCGTGGAGTGCGACGGTGCCGGCAGCATCGCAGGCCCAATCACACTCCCGCGCACGCCCCGTTCCCGGGTGGATGGCTCTAGAAAAGTGATCCGGTCATACCAGCGGATCAGCCGATCAGCCCCAGCCTGCCGGCACAGGTCCACCAGGTTCGTACAGCAGCCCAGCAGCACATGCTGTGAGTCGATCTCCTCTTCCAGCGCCGGGTGGAGGTACGAGTACGCCCGCCCGCCCACATAGGGCTTGCGCTCCAGCACGGTCACCTTCGCGCCGGCGCCGGACAGCGCCACCGCCGCCGCCAGGCCGGCCAGCCCGGCGCCCACGATCAGCACATCGGAGCCAGCCTGCCCTGCTGTGCTCAAGCGCCCCGCCTCGCCATCGCGGACGCGATCAGGCCACGGGTCAGGATGCCCAGCTTCTCAGAGAGAGGCACCGCCACCCGCTCCCGCAGCACCGCGTCAGGGTCGCGTGCGATGCGCGCCAGCAGCCGCCGGTAGATGGTCACCAGCACCTCCATGGCAGGTTGCGCATCGGGTGCCAGCAGCGGAATCAGCTCATCGGCCGCGCGATAATACGCCGTCGCCCGTCCGACCTCCTGCTCGATCAGCGCCAGCAAGGAGGTTGCTGCCACATCGCCCCGCAAGCCAAGCAGGACATCACCAGGCGTCAGCCCATGCGCCGCCATGTCGTCCATCGGCAGGTAAATGCGGCCGCGATCGGCGTCTTCGCGCACATCGCGCACGATGTTGGTCAGCTGAAATGCAACGCCCGTGTGCTCGGCCAGCAGCTCCGCCCGCGGGTCGGTGTAGCCGAAGATGCGAATGCACACCAGCCCCACCACCGAGGCCACCAGGTAGCAGTAACGGTACAGATCCTCGAAGCGGCGATACACCTGATACGACGGCTGCTCGCCTTTAACGCCGTGCAGCGCCGGGGCCGCAAGCAGCGCCACGCCCTCGGGCTGCTCGCGCAGATCCAGCGTCGTGCCTGCGACCAGCTGTTCCAGCAGCTCGTTGCTGACGCCGAAGCGCTGCTGCACGTCGTTGACCGCCACAAACACCGGATCTGTGGGGGCAGTGTCGTGCCGCGAGGCCCGCCAGGCCGCCGTCCACGCCGCCATCGCCGCCCGCCGCTGGTCCAGGCTCAGCGATTCATCGTCGGAAAGGTCATCGGCTTTGCGCATAAACGCATACACCGCGCACATCGCATCGGACTTGTGCCGTGGCAGCACGCGGAATGACAAGTAGAAGTTTTTGGCCTCGCGCCGCGCCACCGCCCGGCAAAAGGCGTAGGCCGCGGAGACGCTCGGGGAGCTAGTCTCGATGTTCACTTGGCCCCGCGCCCGGCTGTTCCCACGCGCAAGCCGGAGCGCAGCTTGCCCACCAGCGCCTCGCCCAGCAGCCTGAGCTTCACACCCTTGCTCACCACGGGCCGGCGCCCGAGCGTGTCATAGCCCTGCGCCGCAATCGCGTCCAAAATAGCCAGCCCGCCCTCCACAAAGAGCCCAAGCGTCGCGGCCAGGTCCGCCTCCACCCTTGTGATGATCAGCTTGCCCCCCAGCAGCCGCGCGCGCGCGTCGGCGACCAGAAACTCCATCATGGCCCGGAAGTTCGCATCGAAGCGCCGCTCCGCGATCTGCGCATCCGTGACGCCGAAGTGCGCCATCACGTCCGCCGGCAGGTAGCGCCGTCCACGATCCACCCAGTCCGTCACTACGTCCTGGTAAAAGTTCGCCAGCTGCAGCCCCGTGCAGATCTCATCGCTCAGCGCAAAGGTCTCCGCGTCCCGATACCCTGACAGGAGCAGCACCAGCCTGCCGACCGGGTTGGCGCTGTAGCGCGAATACTCCTCCAGCGTGGCCAGCGATTGGTGATGCGTATACACCTGGTCCGCCTCAAACGCGGAGATCAGGTCGTCAAACGGCTCCCGCGGCAGCTCGCATGCGGCGATGGTCGGCTGCAAGGCCACAAAGACCGGATGCCGCGAGCGCGCGGGCTGCGAGAAGCACTCGTGCAGCATTGCGCGCCACTCCAGCAGCAGTCGCTTGGCCGTGGGGACATCGCCAATCTCGTCGCCAAGGTCGTCGGAGGTCCGGCAGAAGGCGTAGACGCTCTCAAAATGCGGCTTCAGCCTGGCCGGCAAGAAGAAGGTCGCCACATGGAAGTTCTCATAGTGGGTCGCGGCCAGGTGCCTGCACCATGCCTGCGCCTCCGCGAGCGATGGCCGCTCGGCCGGCGTCGCGTACCCCGCGGGTGCGCCCCGCAGCGCGCCCTCTAGCGTTTCTGCTGCCGATGCCGCCGCGCTCATACCAGCGCTCCTTCGGCCTGGTTCATCGCCGTCGCAGCGTCTTCCTCGCCACGGTTCACCGCCCCTGGGTAGATCGCCGTCTTGATCTCCGGCCGCGTCCCTTCCGCCGGCCGCGTCAACATGCGCTGAAACACACCCGGCACGTCGCGGAGCGCGGCCTCGCCGGTCAGAAACCGCGCGCAGTCGAAGCGTCCGGAGGCCAGCAGCGCCAGAGCCCACCGTGCCGTGGCCGGGGTGTGGTGAAAGCTCGCCTTCAGGGTAAGGTCGCCGTAGTGCAGCAGGTTGGTGTCCAGGCTTACGGTTGTGCCCGCGGGCGGGCCGCCGAAGAAGTTCACCTGCCCGCCCTTGCGGGCCAGCAGCACCGCCCATTGCCAGGCCTCGGGCGTCGCCACGGCCTCAAAGACCAGGTCCGCCCCGCGCCCGGCGGGCGTCAGCGCGCGCGCCGCGGCTACGGGGTCGTCCACCTCGCCCACGCGTACCGTGTGCGCCGCGCCCAGCCGGCGCGCGGTCTCCACCTGGTCGCGCCGCTTCACCACCGCGATCACCTCGACGCCCAGCAGCGACGCCGCATGCAGAAACAGCAGCCCGATGGGCCCCGCCCCCAGCACCACCGCCGTCTGCCCCGCGCGCGCGCCGCTTTCTTCCATGCCGCGCAGCACGCAGGCCAGCGGCTCGGTCAGCGCGGCGTGCGCCATCGGCATGCCCTCGGGCAGGTGCAGCGTATTTTTGCCCACGATGCGCGCCGGCACGTGGAAGAACTCCGCATAGGCCCCGTTGTTGAACAGCAGATCCTCGCAAAGATTTTGCTGCCCGTTTTCGCAAAAGAAGCACTGGTCGCAGGGCGCGGAGTTCAGCGGCACCACGCGGTCGCCCGGCGCAAAGCCCGTCACACCCTCGCCCACATCCACCACCGTGCCCGCGAGCTCATGCCCAAACAGCCGGTCCGCCGTCAGCATGCGCGCGTGGTAGCCCCGCCGGTAGACCTTCAGGTCCGTGCCACAGGTCAGGGCCACGTCCACGCGCAGCACCAACTCACCCGGGCCGGCAACGGGCCGCGCCACCGGCTCCAGCCGCAGGTCTTCCCTGCCGTGCAACACCGCTGCCAGCATGCGTTCGCTCACGCTTCCATTCTCGCATCCAGACGGCTTCTCTAACGGCACACCTGGAGTACACATCCGGCCGCGCGGCTTTCTCTGCGCCCCTTTCCATCCCGTCGCATCTGATACCCTGACGACCAGCGTACGCATGAATCTTGCCTCCCCAGGTGCATTCGCCAAGAGCCTCGTTGCTTCGGTGCAGGACTACTCCGTCCTCACCTTTCGCGCCATCGCCGCTCTGTTTTCCGCACCGCACTACTACGCCGACACCTTCATTCAGCTCGACTCCATCGGTGTCGGCTCGGTGCCCATCGTCATTCTCGCGGGCTTCTTCACCGGCGCCGTGCTCACGTTGCAAAGCACCACCACACTCAAGCAGTTCGGCGCCGTCGCCCTCACTGGCAAGCTCGTCTCGCTGTCCATGATCAAGGAGCTCGGCCCCGTGCTTACCGGGCTGATGGTGTCCGGCCGCAACGCTTCCGGCATGGCCTCCGAGCTCGGCTCCATGGTTGTCTCCGAGCAGATCGACGCCATGCGCGCGCTCGGCACCGACCCCATCCGCAAGCTCGTCACACCGCGCGTGGTCGCCACCGTGCTCATGCTCTTCTTCCTCACCATGATCTCGGACACGATGGGCATCGCCGGCGGCGCGCTGGTCGCCGTCACGCTGCTGCGGCAAAGCGGCACGGCTTTTTTTCACACCGCCATCACCGCCCTGGTCAAGGGCGATGTCGTCGAAGGCCTCACCAAGCCGCTTTTTTCGGGCTTCATCATCGCCACGGTCGGCTGCTACTACGGCCTGGCCACCAAGGGCGGCACCCGCGGCGTCGGCAAGGCCACCACCCAGGCCGTGGTCACCTCCTCGGTCTTGCTCATCATCGTGGACACCCTGGTCACCAAACTCATGATCGGCATCTTCGGCCGCTAAGCCCATGCCACCACCCCACAACACCGACCTCGCCATCGAGTTCCAGGACGTTTGCATCACCTTTGACCGCGACCCCGTGCTCAAAGGCATCAGCTTCCAGGTCCAGCGCGGCGAAACCCGCATCCTGCTCGGCCCCGCCGGCGGCGGCAAAAGCGTGCTCATGAAGCTGGCCAACGGCCTCCTCCAGCCCAACTCCGGCACGGTCCGCGTCTTTGGCAAGGACCTCGCCAAGCTCCCCCAACGTGAAATGTTCGCCTTGCGCGCCCACATCGGCATGGTCTTCCAGGAGAGCGCTCTTTTTGACTCGCTCAACGTAGAAGACAATGTCGCCTACCGCCTCAACGAAGACCACCGCCCCCTCGACGAGGTCCACAACCGCGTGCTCGAAGCGCTCCGCTTCGTGGAGCTTGAAGCCTCCGTCAGCAAATTCCCGTCAGAGCTTTCCGGCGGCATGCGCCGCCGCGTCAGCATCGCCCGCGCCATCGTCACCGCGCCCGAGCTCATCCTGTACGACTCCCCCACCGGCGGCCTCGACCCCATCACCTCCACCACCATCATGGAGCTGGTCGTCAAGCAGCGCGACGTGTCCGGCGCCACCGCCCTCCTCATCACCCATCGCCTGCAGGACGCCTTTGTGCTCGCCACCCACCGCTTCAACCAGGCCACCGGCCATATGGAACCCATTCCCGACCACGGCATCGACCCGCGCACCCGCTTCCTCGTCCTCAACGAAGGCCAGATCGTCTACGACGGCGACACCGAAGGCCTGGTCCACACCCAGGATCCCTGGCTGAAGGACTACATCGCTTAGGGCTCAGGGCTAGGGGCTAGGAGCTCAGGGCTTGGGGCTCAGGGGCTCAGGGCGACCCCGCCCTTGGTTGTCATCCCCGCAAGAAATCCGCGTTCGCCCATGGCTTGCCTCCGCGACCTTTGCGAGACCTTTGCGCCCTTTGCGTGTTCGCCTTTGCCTTTTGCGTTTCGCCCTTTGCCTCCCCCAGCCTGTCCCGTGCTTGCTCCTGCACAGACCGCGGTCCACGCAGGCTAAAATGCCTCTACATGACCCAGCCGATACGTTTCACCTCCAGGCAATGGGGGCTGCTTTGTGTGTGCGTGACGGCCCTGGCCATGTTGCTGGTGTGGCCCGTTGCCGAAAGCGGCCTTGTCGACGACTGGTCGGTCGTCCGCACCGCGCAACGGCTGAGTGAAACCGGGCACATCCACTTCAACGGCTGGGAAGCCCCCATGCTGGGTTGGCTGCTGTATCCCGCCGCCGGCGCCTTCCGGCTGTTCGGTTTCTCATTTACAGCCGCCCGGCTGACGGTGATGGGCGTTACGCTGTGCACCGTGTACCTGGCCCAGCGCATTTTCGCCAGAGCCGGCATCTCACCCCGCAACGCCGCCCTGGGCGCGCTCACGCTGGCGCTGTCGCCCGCATTTTTTCAAGGCGGCGTTCTTTTCATCACGGACATCCCCGGGCTCTTTGCCGTGCTGGTGTGTTTGTATTGCTGCCTCCGCGCGGCACAAGCCCCGGAAGCAACGGCACCGCTCTGGGTCGCCTCTGGCGCCCTTCTGAATGCGCTGCTCGGCACCGCCCGACAGATCGCCTGGCTCGCCCTGCTGGTCATGGTGCCTTCAACCATCGTGCTGCTGTGGGGCAACCGGCGCGTCCGTCTGATTGGCACCGGCGCCTGGATCGTCGGCGTTGGCTTCCTTCTGCTTATGCTTCGCTGGCTCAACCGCCAGCCCTTTGTGCTGCCCGAGCACCTGATCTATCACTTTCCGCATCCGCCCCTGCTCCATGTCTTGTTCCGCACCGTGTTTCGGCTCACCCTGGACCTCACGCTGCTGGTGCTGCCGGTGCCCCTGGCCTTTCTGTCCAAGGTTCGCCCCAGCCGCAAGGCCCTGATCGCGGTGACGGGCACAAGCCTCGTTCTCATCCTTGGCTGCGTGATGATGTTTGTCTCCCACGCCAGGTTCCGCCTTGCCCCCTTTTTGCTGTTTCCCGTTCCCCAAACGGCAGAAAATACCTTTCTGAGCTATCCCATGCCGATCCTGGGAACGTCGCCCTCCGTTCTGCCCCAGGCACTTCGCCTGCTTTGGACCGCGGCTATCGTGGTGGGCCTGCTCGCCCTCGCGGCCGCCAGTGTGGAACCCAAACGCAGAACGTCCGGCGTGCTGGCGGATCGCAGCCTCCTTTTGCTTACGGTGCCCT
The DNA here is from genome assembly GCA_965218675.1 of Granulicella sp. Lineage (GTDB taxonomy): Bacteria > Acidobacteriota > Terriglobia > Terriglobales > Acidobacteriaceae > Granulicella. The sequence goes on along the minus strand of CBDCLP010000013.1, from coordinate 91,678 downwards.
TCGTGGTGGCCTATGTGGCGCTGCTCATCCCTCGCGCCCTGTACATCTTCACGCTCGACCGCTACCTCGTCTACCTGCCACCCTTTGCCCTTTTGCTTCTGTTGAGTCTGTTTCAGCGGATCGGCAACCCACGGCTCGGTTCGCTTGCCTGGATCACGCTTGGCCTGCTGGGCTTTTACACGGTGACCACAACGCACGACCTGTTTGCGGTGTACCGGGCCAACCTCCAGGCCATCGCCGAGATCCGGCACACCGGGGTGCCGCGCGACCAGATCAGCGGGGGCACGGAGTTCAACGCCTATACGCAGATGACCGAAGGTGGCGTTGTGCACGCCGGCGGCATACGCCTGCCGAACGGCAGCATCTTTCAGGGCAGAAGGGGAGCTCCCCACACAGCCTGCTGGCAGCCCTCGCTTGAACTCTTCCCCATGGTGCACCCGCGCTTTGCCGTGGCCTACCCCGGCAGTCCGTGCACGCCCGCCCCTGGCTTCGCCCCGGTGACGTTCACCACCTGGCTGCCGCCCTTTCACAGGACCGCGCTGGTGGTGACCTATGGCTCGCCGCGCTGATCGGGCAAGCGTTCGCCCACAGGCACGGCGCAGGTGGTCGCAAGGTGGAGGCCGCACCGGTTAGTCTAGCCATGACCATGCCCCCGCACGCCCCGTCAGCGCCCCCGCCGCCTCCCGGCGAGGTCCTCGCCGCCCACGCCGCAGCTGAGGAACCCTCGCTTGCCCGCAGGCTCTGGCCGCTGGGCGCTCTGCTCCTCATCGCGGCGCTGCTTTATGCCCTTCGTCATCGCATCCCGTTTGATCCGCACGCCTTTGCGCGGCAGCTGCGCCTTGTGTCGCCTGTTTCCATCCTGCTCGCTCTGCTTGCCATCTACGTCGGCTATGTCCTGCGCGCCACGCGCTGGGCCATTCTGCTGGCCCCGGTGCGCCGCTCGTCCACCCGGCAGCTGCTGCCCTCGCAGCTGATCGGCTTTACCGTCGTCGCACTTTTCGGCCGCGTCGCCGATCTCGCACGGCCCTACCTGGTCGCGCGTCGTCTGCAAACGCCCGTGGGGACGCAACTTGCGGTCTACTCCATCGAGCGCGCCTTTGACCTGGCCGCCGCGGCCATCCTGTTCTCCGTCACACTCGCCTTTGCCCCGCGGGACCTGCCCCACCACGAGGCCTTCACCCGCGCCGGGCTCGTTTCGCTCGCGGCCACGCTGTTTCTCGTCGCCTTTGCGGTCACCATCCGCTTCGCCGGCGCGTGGCTTGCCGCGACCGCGGCCCGCCTGCTGCGGCCCCTGTCCGCCAAATTTGCCGACACCGTCGCCGCCCGCCTGCTGGACTTCCGCGAGGGCTTCGGCACGATCACCTCGGCCGGGCAGTTCGCCGCCGCGCTTGCCGTCAGCCTGGTCATCTGGACGGGCATCGCGCTCACTTACCTGGAGTCCGCCCGCGCCTTTACCGCTTCGCCCGTGCTGGGCCACATGACGTTCACGGGCATCATGCTGCTGCTGGCCACCTCGCTCGGCGCCTCGTTGCTGCAGCTGCCCATTCTCGGCTGGTTCACGCAGATCGCCGTGCTCGCGGCTGCGTACCGCGGCTTCTACGGCGTGCCGGTCGAGACCGCCTCCGCCTGCGGCACGGTCTCGCTGCTCACCACCTCGCTCAGCATCATCCCCGCGGGCCTCCTCGCCGCACGCCTGGGGGGCATCAGCCTCCGCGACGCTACCCGCTCGTCCGAACAGCCCATCGCCTGAGCGCAATGCCCTTTGGCTTGTCAGCCCGCTTTCCTGTTGTCATTCCCGCAGGGAATCTGCGTTCTGCTTCGGCCTTTTTTGTTGTCATTCCCGTAGGGTATCCGCGGTTTCTGCTTCGGCCTTTTTTGTTGTCATTCCCGCAGGGAATCCGCGGTTTCTGCTTCGGCAAGGAGCCTTCGAGGACTTGATCAAACCCTGCCCTAAAACTCCAGCACCACCTTCGAGTACACCGGGTCCCGAAAGGTCTGGTGCAGCGCCTCCCCCAGCGGCGTCGCCCGCACACCAAAGATCCCCGGCCAATCGATCACCTCGAAGACATCCGGCGTCACCAGCGCTTCCAGCTGCCGCGCCGTAAACGCCGGGTTGCGATCCCAGAGAGAATTGATCTTCAGCAACACCCAGAACATCCGGTACGGAATCTTCACCAGCCTCGCCCTGGCGCCTGCGGCCTGCTTAACCGCACGCATCAGGTCGATATAGTCCACGCGCTGCTGCCCTGTGATGTTGTAAGCGCCCGTGGTCTCGTGCTCCAGCGCGCTCACAATCACATCGCAAAAGTCGCCCGCATACAGCGGCTGGCGCGGAAACCTGCCATTGCCGGGAATGGGGAACACGGGCGACTTCTGCATGAAGCGCGCCAGCCAGCCTACGTGCTTGCGGTCGAACCAGCCGTACATCAACGTGGGCCGCAGCACCACCTGCTTGATGCCGCTCTGGGCCACCAGCGCTTCCTGCGCTTTTTTCGTCTCGGTGTAGTCGTCCTCCGCCATGGAGTTGACCACCGACGAAGAGATGCTCACCGCATACGGCACCTTGTGCTTTTGCGCCGCCTCGATCAATCGCTCCGTCGCCGTGACATTGTTGCGCACATACGCGGCCGGGTAAAGGCCGCCAATCTGCGCGTGGCCGATCACCAGCTTCGTGCAGCCTTCCAGCGCCGCCTGCCACGGGCCGGCCTCCGCCAGGTCCGCCTCGATGACCGCAACCTCGGGGTGCAGCCGGCGCAGGATGGCCACATTGGCCGGATGCTTGTCGATCGCCACAATCTGCCCCGGAAACCGGGTCTTGAGCCGTGGCAGCAGGTTCTGCCCCACAAGGCCCGCAGCCCCGGTCACCACAATCATTTCAGCCATGCTCCTCACATCCTAAGTGGGCGGGGAAACGGCGTCCATGTGCCCATACAATCAAAGCTGCACCCAGCGCTGCATCTCAATTTCCCATCCATGCTGGAGGATTGTTGCCCGCTTCACGCCACGCGAAGGACCATCCGCTGCCACCTGCCCGCACCGATCCGGAGGCCGTCTCACCGGTGATGGCGAAACAGCTCCTGCTGGCCGGTGCGCTGGTTGTGCTCTTCACGGGGCTGTTTGTGGCCACGCCCTGGATCGTTCCCCGCCCGCTGGGCCTGTTTACCTCCGACGTCTACTACATGCGGGCGTTGTATCGGGAAAACATCCTGCTGATTGGGGGGGCGTTGGTGGCCTGGGTTGCCCAGCCGGCGCTGGCTCGGCTCCTCGCTAACCGCGGACCTGCCGGGCACCGCCAACATCGGGCTCCGATCGTTGCCGCGCTCGTCGTCCTCGCTGCCGCCATGGCGTGCCTGCTTGTGCTGCTTGGCCGCCGCCAGTTCGGTGGCTGGGACTTCAACATCGCCATCGATGTTGGATGGCGGCAGCTGCTTGGCCAGCGGCCCTACGTCGACTTCGTCACCCCGACGCCCCCGTTCTTCAACTGGGGATCGGCGCTTGCGTTTCGCCTCTTCGGCGTGTCCTGGAATGCCAACCTTTACCTGGCCGCCATCTTCTCGGTCGCAACGTTTCTGTGGGCGTACTTTCTGCTGCGCGGCCTCACCATGAGCCGTCTCGCCGCCCTTTGTACCGCGGCTCTGCTCCAGGTCGTCGCCATGCTTTCCGGCGACTTCTGGTGGTACAACAACACGACCCTGACACTTGCCGCGCTCTTTTACCTTGCGGCGATTCTGCTGTCGCGCAACGGACGCTCGCGACTGGCGCAGATCAGTTTTGTGGTGCTCCTCGGCCTGCTTCCGCTCACCAAGCCGAACATCGCGGGCGTCACAATCGCCGGCTGCGTCGGCCTGCTCTTCGCCAGCACCCGCGGCTACCGCAGACTCGTCCTGCTCACCCTCGGCGGCCTGTGCGTGGCGGCTTTCCTGTTCGCCGCTCTGCACGTTTCCATCCCGGCCCTGATCGCCACCTATCGCGGCATCGCCAGGGAGCGCGGCGGTCTCAGCACGTTTGGCTTTGAATCCATGAGCTGGGGCGAACGGCACATCACCCAGATCTGGATATTTCTGTACTGCGTCCCGCTGTTGGCGGTGCTGCGTCCGCTGCGAAAGGCCCTGGCCCGACGAGAGTGGAAGAACGCTGCGTTTTGGCTCTTCTTTCCGTTGTCCGCCCTGGTCGCGCTTTACGGCATCGCGGGCAATGGGGAGCTGCGTGACGTGGAGTGCACCTTGCTGATCGTCGCGCTGGGCCTGCTCGCCTTTGTCTTTCTCCCTGCAACCCCGCTGCTGCCACGAGCCGTCGTGGCCCTGTTCTGCGGCCTGGCGCTTTCCAATCTGTACATCGGCATCGCCCGCGTCCGCGTCTTCACCATCGGCGCGCACAAATTCTTCGAGTGGCAGGACAACGACGTGCGCTTCACCTCCGGCTTCCTCGCCGGCTTGCACGCCAGCACAACGCTCCAAGAGGTTGATGGGGAGGTCGGACAGGCCTTGCGCAGCAGCCCGGGCCCGGTCTTCTTTGGCCCGCGCCTGGAGTTTGAATACGCCGTCCGTGGTCTACCGTCTCCCACCCACTGGACCACCTTTTTTCAACCCGGCACCTCCTTTGCGCGCGCGGATACCCCCAGGCTGATCCAGGGCTGGGAAGATCATCGCTTCCCCACCCTGATCCTGCTCAAGAACGAATACACCTTTTATCCGCCAGCGCTGCTGGCCCAGCTGCGCCTGCACTACATCCGCGACGACCACTTCCCCAGGGTGACGGTGTATCGCCGGCTTCCCGACCAGTGAGCGCCCTGGCCTACGCCGTGGCGTGCACCTCGGAGCGCGTCGTCGTCCCTGTTGCCATGCCCAGGCTTTCAGCCATCTGCTGCCCCAGCCGCAGGCTTTCGGCGATGCCCCGGTCTTCCGGGTAGTAAAAACAGGTGTCGGCCACCTGCAGGCCCGCAATGGGCGTCTGGATGGGCGGAATCCTGGCCGCAAAGTTCGGCTCGCACACCGGCTGGCCGTAGCGCAGGCGCGCCACCTTGGTCGCCTGCACGTCTTCCCCGGTCAACTGCGGGTTGAGGCGCTGCAGGCAACGAAACGCCTCCCCCAGCAGCTGCTCATCCGGCCAGGTAAACTTCGCGTTGGTCACCGGCATGTAATAGGGCACATAAACCACCGTGTCGCCGCCCACGTCACGCAGGTTGGAAAACTCGATCACGCCCGGAATCTCAAAGTCCGGCTCCGACACGTTCACCCAGAAGTGCGGCGAAACCGACCGCTTCAGCTTGAAAATCACACAGATGCAGCCGATGTTGTGAATCGCATCGTAGCGGGCCTTCCAGTCGGCCGGCAGGTCCGGCACCAGGCCGGAGACAAAGGGCGTGGGCGCCGTGGAGATCACCGCATCGGCGGGGAAGAACCCGGCGCGCGTCTGCACCCCGGTCGCCCGGCCCCCTTCGGTGCGCACCTGTTCGGCCGCCGCCCGGAGGTGCACCCGCCCGCCATGGGCCTCCAGGTCGCGGATCAGTGCATCGACCAGGGTGATCGTTCCGCCTTCGATATAGCCCAGCTCCTCCTGCATCAGGCTTCGGCGCGACCGCCCGATGCGCCGGATGCGCGTCCAGATCCAGGTGGCGGAGATGTTCTCCGCGTAGTGGTAAAACTTGAAGTCAAACAACGGCTTCCACAGCCGCTCGTACACACTTTGCCCGCACCAGCGCGTGATCCAGCTCTTGGCCGTCTCCGGCTCAATGGCATCCCAGCGGTTTCTTCGCACGCACACAAACGCAAACAGGGCGTAGCGCAGCTTTTGCCAGGGATTCAGCAGCGGAAACTTCAAGAGCCCCACCGGATCGCCCCAGCGATGCATCCGGCCACCGGTAAACACGCCCATGCTGGTGGGCCGCCAATGCACCGCATCGCCCAGGCCCAGTTCGCGCAGCACGGCAAAGGTCGGCTCATCGGTCTTGCAGACGAAGTGGTAAAAACGCTCCAGCGACAGCCCCGCGAAGTCGAAATGCCCCGCCATGCCGCCGGGGTCCGGCGCGGCTTCCACCACGTCCACGGTATGCCCGTTACGCGCCGCCCGAAAGGCAGCCGCGAGGCCCATGGCACCTGCCCCGATCACCACCACCTTCGCCATGCCCGAACCCTTTTCCGCAGCTTACGGTCCTCGCGCAGCAGGCCCCTTTCGCCATCGGTGTCTATGCTGAATGACCAAAGAATAACAAACAGGTCCATTGCTTAAAGATCATGGCGGGCGACCGCGCAGCCACCCCGGAACTTTCCGGGTCCTTCGCCGTAAGATAGACACAGCGTTTGAGGTCACCATGCGTTTCGTGCCTTTCCCGTGCAGATTTCTTCTTCTTACCGGCTGTTGCCTCGCCATCTCCCCCACGCTCGCTGCCCAGAAGCCTGAACAGCTGTACACCGCCACGCGCGAGCAGCTGGACGTCACCAAGGTGGTGCTGGCGCAGGAAAGGGCCTGGAATCAGGGCGATCTGGACGCTTACCTCAAAACCTATAAGGAGGCTCCGGAAACCGAAGCTATCCTGAACGGCCCGGTGCACGGCTTTGAGGCCATCCGCAATGCCATGCACACCAGCTTTCCTTCGCGCGACAGCATGGGCACCCTGGAACAGAGTGCCGTGGAGGTCAAGGAGCTGGGTCCCAACTTCGCCCTGGCGCTGGGGCATTACCGTCTGCTGCGCTCGCGCAAGAACGGCGGCGACGCGGAAGGCATCTTCACCGAAATCTTCGAAAAAACCGACGCCGGCTGGAAGCTGGTCTTCAGCGAAAACACCTGAGCCGCATGGTGCGGCTCGCCGTTGGTACCCTGAACGGGTGCACCCCCACAAGGAAGCTCCCGCGCCGCTGATCGAAGCGCGAGGCCTAGTGAAGAACTACGGCCCCGTGCGCGTCGTCGACGGCGTTTCCCTCGCGGTTGCCCGCGGCGAAACGCTCGGTCTGGTCGGCGAGTCCGGCTCCGGCAAGAGCACCGTCGCCCGCATGATGCTGCGGCTGGTCGAGCCCACGGCAGGGGAGGTCCTGTACCGGCCCCACGCCGTACAAGGCCCATCGCATACGGTGGACCTGCTGCACCTCCGGCCCCGGGCCATGCGCCGCCTGCGCCGCGAGCTGGCCATCGTCTTCCAGGACCCCTACGCCGCGCTGGACCCGCGCATGACCGTCCGCCAGGCCCTCGCCGAGCCGTTCCGCATCCACCGCGAGCGCCCCCCGGAAGGCCTGGAGGCCAGGCTGCGCTCAATGCTGGAGGAGGTGGGCCTGGACCCGACCGCCCTGCCGCGCTACCCGCATGCCTTCTCCGGCGGCCAGCGCCAGCGCATCAACATCGCGCGCGCGCTGGCCCTGCGGCCGGAGTTCCTGGTGCTCGATGAGCCGGTCAGCGCGCTCGATGTTTCCGTCGGCGCGCAGGTGATCAATCTGCTGCGCGACCTGCAGGCCCGCTACGGCCTCACCTGCCTCTTTATCTCGCACTCCATGCCCCTGGTGCGCTACCTGTGCCACCGCGTGGCCGTGCTGCAGCGCGGCCGGCTGGTGGAGGAGGGCACCTGGGAGCAGGTCTGCGAGCACCCGCGCGAGCCCTACACGCAGCAGCTGCTGGCCGCTACCCCCGAGCTGCCGGCGGCTACGCCTGAGCTGTCGGCGCGGTAGCCTCGGCAGCCTCGGCTCCCTGCCGGCGCTGCTCGTGATCGCACACGTTGCGCAGGTAGTCCCACGAGTACAGGCCGGTTTCGTGCCCGTCGTTCCAGACGAACTTCAGGGCGTACTTGCCCACGGGCTCCACCGCGGTGGGGGCCACCGGGGCCTCATACAGCGGCAGCAGGCTTTTGGGCTTTGGCTTGCCCACGCCCGGCGCCCGGCCCTCGGCCTCGCGGGCCTCATGGCAGGTGGCGCAGGGGCAGGCGTCGCGCAGCCAGCGGAAGCTCCAATGGCTCTGGTGGCCGTCGCGCCAGTCGACGGTCACGCCTGTGCCGCCGGTCTTGTCGACGCGCACCTTGGCCGGCCGCAGCGCCTCGCCGCTCAGCCGCCGCTGCTCGCGGGCGCGGTCGGCCGCTGCCTCTTCCGCGCTGATGAAACGTACTCCCTCGTGGCTCATGCTCTGTTCCTCGCTGCTCTGCCGGTGGGCTTTAAACCTGTCCCTGCCGCCAGAAAAAATACCCCGCGATGACGCATCCGGTGGCCACCACAACACCGCGCAGGACGTCGCCGTTGACCCGCCGCGCGAACCGCGCACCCACATACCCGCCCAGCGCGGCAAAGGCCATGCTGACCACGCAAAAGCGCCACTCGACGGCTCCCCGCACGATAAACGTGCAGATTGCGCACAGGTTGCTGGCGCATGCGGCCACCACCTTCATGGCATTCAGCGCATGCATCTCTTCCATGCCAAACAGCGCCAGCACCGTCATCACCAGAAAACCGCCGCCCGCCCCGAAGTAGCCGATGTAGAACGTGATGGGCAACAGGGCCAGCGCCAGCGGCATTGCGGGAATCGGACGGACATGCCCGGTGCGGGACTCCCCCGCACGCCGACGCAGACGTTTGGACACCGGCCCGGAGATCCCAAAGATCAGCGTTCCGCCCAGAATCAGCCACGGAATCAGATGGAGAAACGTGCGCTGCCGCGTGTGCAGCAGCACCTCCGCCCCGGCAACGCCCCCCACAATGCAGGTCAGGATCACCGGCAACAGCAGGTCCCGCCGCACATCCCCGCGCAGGGTCGCCAGCGAAGTCAGTTGCCCCGGCCACAGCGCCACGGTGTTGGTGGCGTTGGCCTGTACCGGCGGCACCCCCATCCCCAGCATGGCAGGGAAGGAGATGAACGACCCACCCCCGGCCATGGCATTCATCACGCCCGCAATGGTGGAAGCCGCCACTAGCCAGGCGTAGTGAAGATGCGGAATGGCCGGCAGTTGCACCTCCCCATTCTACGGACGGAAAAAGATCAGCCGCCAGCGCACCTCCGAGGCAACCGCCCGCTTAGCTTTCCGCCTTTTCCTGCTGGTAATGCCCAATGTGGCTGTACGTTTCCTTGGGGAACCGCAGCGTCTTGTACACGTTGCCGCAGTCCGGGTCCTGGACGTTGGGAATGATCGGGAACTCCTGCTCGGCCTGCCATTCCAGGATGCGCTCCCGCCGCGGCGGCGAGTAATCGCGCCCTTCCACCTGCACCAGCATCTGCCGGGCCTCGTCGTCGGAAAGGTCGTTGTCCTTGGTCAGCTCGGCCAGCACCTGGTCGTCATCCATGAAGTGCCGCGCGATCATGACAAAGGTCAGCCGGCCATAGTGCCCGATGTCCTTGCCCGCATCCAGCGAGTCCAGCAGGTGCGCCATCATCGCGTCCTCGCGCAGGGCCTCCGCGCCATGCACCTGCGGCTCGCCGACGGGGTGCCCTTCGGGGCTTTGCGCCGCCGGCTGCTTGCTCCGGTCCATCGACCCGGGCTCCACCAGGTGCTTGCCGCTGGGATCCGGCCTGGCCGTGCTGCTCGTGCCGCGCGGCGCCACCTTTTCGGCGACCTCGGCCGCGCTTTCTGCCTGCGCGTTGCCCTTCGCCGGGCTCTCTTTCCGGCCTCCGTTACGCTGCTCCGCAGACCTAAGTTTGGCCAACTCCGCTTCAGCCTGCTCGGCGCGCTCGGTTACACGCCGCAACTCCTCGCTTTGCTCATCCATCACTGGCTCATCCCGCTCGATTGTGCGTTCCGCCATCGCCTGTGTTCCTTCCTTTGCCGCCATGGAACCGTCTTCTCGGCTTTGGCGGGCTAAAGACATAGGATGCGGATCGCAACCGATCGGCAGTTGAAAAAGCGAAATAAAGGCGAAAATTTTAGGCTGGCCAAACGTCTATGCTTTCCGCTACACTGCGGTTCGCATGGGTGTAAGGCGCCGTTAGACGCGGCGCCGTGTCGGTTGCGATGTACGACGGGCCCTCAGGAGTGTACGTTTCTGCAGCAAATCGCTCACCTTCGCTGGCCGGCACGCTTGCTCAGCGCCCTGCTTTGCCTCGTCGCCGTGACCGCGGCGGTGCGGGGCAGCGTGCACGCCGGCACAGAGCAGGAGGCCGCCAAGGACGCGCGGCAAACCTACCACTCCAAGGTGGCAGCCTATTACTCCTACAAGTTCGGCGCAGGCAGCCCCTTTCTGCCCTCCAACGCCACCACCGACAACGGGCAGTTTCTGGAGCCGAGCAGCTTTCCGACCGCGGCCTATTGCGGCCACTGCCACCAGGCATCCATGCAGCAGTGGCGGGAGTCCGCGCACTCCAACTCCAACCGCCCCCCCTGGTATCAGCGCAACGTGCAGCTGTTAAAAGCCGAAAAAGGCACCGAATACATGCGTCACTGCGAGGGCTGCCACGACCCCATCGCACTGCTTTCCGGCCAGCTGACGGCCGGCAAGCCAACCACGCACTCCTATGACGCCGACGGCATCACCTGCTCGGTTTGCCACTCCATCCAAAAGGTGACCACCCGCGGCACGGGCAGCTACGTCATGGGCGTGCCCGCCGTGCTGGTGGACGAAAGCGGCGCGCCCATCACGCGCCCTGTCTCCGACGCCGAAATCCTCGCCCACCTCGACCGCCACTCCAAGGCGGTGATGAAGGACTTCTACAAAAGTCCCGAGTTCTGCGCCAGCTGCCATAAAGCCGCGTTGCCCCGGGAGTTGAACGACTACAAATGGCTGCGGGCCTTTTCCGCCTACGACGAGTGGCAGGCCTCCTCCTTCGCCAAGCAGTCGCCCCTGCCGTTCTACGTCAAGGACTCTGTATCCACATGCCAAACCTGCCACATGCAGCGTGAAGCGCTCGCTGGCAACCTGCGCGACCCGGGCGCCAAGAACGGCAAGCTGGCCTCGCACCGCTGGCTGGGCGGCAATACGCTCATCCCGGCGTACTACGGCTACACGGAGCAGTCTGCGCGCATCGTGCAATACCTCAAGGCCAGTGTCTTCAACGTGGACATCTTTGGCCTGGAGCGCGACGGCGGCCACGAGGGCGATGTGGCCGCCGTGGTCGCACCGCTGGGCACCGTGGCGTACAAGATCGCGCCCGGCGAGCGCTTGACTGCCGATGTCGTCATCCAGAACAAGGGCATCGCGCACAGCCACGTGCCCGAACAGCGCGATATGTACGAGTCCTGGGTCAACTTCACCGTCAAGGACCCAAGCGGCAGGGTGCTCGCCGAAAGCGGCTACCTGAAGCCCAATGGCGAGCTGGACGAACGCGCCCACAGCTTCACCAATCGCCTGATCAACGCCAAAGGCGGCATCAACGATCTCCACCAGGTGTGGGACAACCGGGTGGTCGCCTACAACAACTCGATCCAGTCCGGCCGCTCGCAGCTGGTGCGGTACACCTTCCGCATGCCGGCCGCCGCGGACGGCGCCGTCACGCTGACCACAACGATCAAATACCGTCGCTTCGACCAGCACTTCATCGACTTCGCAATGTCCAAGGAGCACTACGCCGAGCCGGTGGTCGACATGGTCAGCACCAGCCGCACGCTGCACGTCGGCGACAACGCCGTGACGCCCCCCTTGGAGAACGAAAACAAGGAGTGGATGCGCTGGAACAACTACGGCATCGCGCTGCTGGACGCGCAACAGTACCAGGCCTCGCTGGGTGCCTTTGAGCACGTGGCCAAGCTGCGCCCCGACTATGCCGACGCCTTCACCAACATGGCCATCGCGGAGATCCAATGGGAGCGCTACAGCGACGCCCGCCCCCATCTGGCCAGGTCCCTGGAGCTGGCACCCGGCAACGCCCGGGCCCTGTACTACCGCGCCCTGGTGGAACGCAATGAGGGCAATCTGGATCTCGCCATCAACGACCTGACCGGGGTGATGAGCAAGTTCCCGCTCAGCAAGGACGCGCATCGCGAGCTCGGCTTTTCGCTGTATCAGCAGCACAAGTACAAGGAAGCCATGGCGCAGTACCAGGCCCTGCAGGGCATTGACCCCGACGACCTCGCCGCGCACTACAATCTTTCCATCCTTTACCGCCGTCTCGGCATGAAGGAGCAGGCCAGAAAAGAGGCCGCCTACTTTGCGGACGAAAAGGACGATCCCATGGCCAGCACCTTTGCCCTGGAATACCTGCGCAAGCACACCGAATTGGCCAACGAAAGCGTGCCCTGGCATACTCACTCGCTGGACACGGTGGGGGGCGGCCTGGCCGCACCGGGTGCGACGCCCGGGCCGGCAAAACCAAATGACGCCACCGGAACGCCGGGGGCAGGCGGCCGATAGCTTGAATTTCCGTTTCCCTTCCGCAACTTCGCAGCAAGCGCTGTCCTTCTCCTTCGGACGACCGCATTTATTTCTTTGTCTTTTACTCGGCAGCGGTGTGGGCGCCCTCGCGCTGCAGGCACAAAATCCGTCCCCGTCTCCACTGGAGAAGCAGGCCACGCGGCCGGTGGAAGGCTCGCAGCCCACCCAGGGCAACGGCGCCTCTACCGGCGGCGCGCACCCGGCCATTCTGGACGCCAATCATCGCCCCATCACCGCGGGCGGCTTTGTCGCATCGGGGCCGATGGTCTTCAAGGACATCGCGCAGACCGCCGGCCTCACCTCCTGGACGCACGTGATGGGTGCCCAGAAAAAGAGCACCATTCCAGAGACCGTGGGCTCCGGGGTCGCGCTGCTGGACTACGACAACGACGGCTGGCTGGACATCTACCTGGTGAACGGCTCCACCTACGACGCCGAATCGGGCAAAACCAGGCCTCCCCGCGCGGCGCTCTTCCATAACAACCACGACGGCACCTTTACCGATGTGACCGCCAAGGCCGGTGTGGGCAATGACCGCTGGGGGTTTGGCGCGGTGGTCGGCGACTACGACAACGATGGCTGGCCGGACATCTACGTCTCCAACTACGGCAAGAATCGGCTCTACCACAACAACCACAACGGCACCTTCACCGACGTCGCCGAAAAGGCCGGCGTCACGGTGAACAGCTGGTCCACCGGCGCCACCTGGGGCGACTATGACGGCGACGGCTACCTTGACCTCTTCGTGCCGGGTTACATCAAGGTGGACGACCTGGTGAAGGGCAGCCAGGGCGAGGGCCCGCACAGCTATTGCGAGTTCCGCGGCATCCAGGTGATGTGCGGCCCCCACGGGCTGCACGGCGAACCGGACCACCTGTTCCACAACAACGGCGACGGCACCTTCACCGAGACCAGCCAGCACGCCGGCGTCGAGGACAAGAATCTGTACTACGGCCTGTCCTCGCTGTTCATCGACATCAACGGCGACGGCAAGCCCGACCTGCTCGTCGCCGACGACTCCACCCCCAACTACCTGTACCTGAACAAGGGCGACGGCACCTTTGAGGACGCCAGCTTTTCCAGCGGCTACGCCCTGAACGAGAGCGGCCGCGAAACCGCCAGCATGGGCATCGCCACCGGCGACATCACGCACAACGGCCTGCTGGACATCTACAACACCACCTTCTCCGACGACTACAACCCGCTCTACCGCAATGACGGCGACGCCAACTTCACCGACATCGCCTACCAGGAGGGCATCGCCGAGCCGACGATTCCCTTCCTCGGGTGGGGCACCAGCTTCTTCGATTATGACAATGACGGCTGGCTGGATCTGTTCGTCGTCAACGGCCATGTGTACCCGCAGGTGGACAAGCAGAACTGGGGTACCACCTTTGCCCAGCGGCCGCTGCTGTTCCGCAACGACAAGGGCAAGCTGAAGCTGGTGCCGGCAGTGGAGGGCAGCGGCCTGGCCAAGCTCGCCACCTCGCGCGGCATGGCCTATGGCGACCTGTTCAACGACGGCCATATGGATGTGGTCATCAACAACCTGGACAGCACGCCCTCGCTGTTTCGCAACGTGGTGGACAATGGCAACCACTGGATCGCGTTCCAGCTGGTCGGCGCCCCCTCCACGCAGCCGGGCAAGCCGGGCAGCCCGCGCGACGCCGTTGGAGCCACCCTTTGGGTAACGGCCAACGGCTTCCGGCAGCGCATGGATGTTGTGGCCGGCGGCAGCTTCGCCTCCAGCCCCGACCAGCGGCCGCACTTCGGCCTGGGCGCGGCCACGGCGATCGACAAGATCGAGGTGCGCTGGCCCAGCGGCCACACGGAAACCATCACGCCGCCGAAGAAGGTCGACAGCCTTTATCTGATCACGGAACGCAAAGGACTCAGCGCGTACCGTTGAGCTGCTTCTCCATTTGTTGTCATTCCCGAAGGGAATCTGCGTTGCGGCGCTGCAAACACAGCAGGCGCATTGCCCGTGTTCTGCAGCAGGCCGGCAGCACCCAACCCCGTCGCCGCACCCCTACGCATTCTGGAGGCGCCCCATGTCGACCCCGCACCCGAGCCGCCGCCGCCACGGAGCCCTGGCCGCCCTGCTGGCGAGTCTGCTGATGAGCTCACCAACCCTGGCCGCAACAGCCTGGCAGGCCCAGCTGGCCCAGAGCCCTCCGCCGGCCGCCACCGCCGCCGCCGCACCCAAACCCGGCGTTCCCTTCAGCGCGGATCAGGTGGCGGTGCTGCTGCCGGCCACGGTCTATTTCCAGGGCAAATCGGCCCCCGTGCAGCTGCGCAATGCCGCTGCCATCGTGCTGTCCGGCGGCGCCACCCTGTGGGTCGCGCTGGTGGACAGCTCCGGGTATTCCAGCTCCGTTCAGCAGAGATACCAGTTCTACTTCGTCACCGAGGGTCCGCTGCAGGTGGGCAATGCCAGGCTGCCGACGGGGGTTTATGGCGGCGGCTTTGTGGGCGCCCACTTCCTGTTCATGGACGTGGGCGGGCACACCGTGGCGCAGGGGCCCATCCAGACCGACCCCGGCCTGCACCGGCCACGTCCGCTGCAATTGATCCCCGAAAGCCCTTCCGCGGTGAAGCTGTATCTTGGCCGCCGCTTGGTCACGCTGCAGCCGGCCAGCGCTCCAGGGAAAATCGCGGATTCCCCACAACAGTGATCGCAGCTTGATTCTATGGCGCCAAAAGCTTCCCGATGGAAGCGCAACTTTGACATCGGCGTCGCCCAGCCCGCTGCGGAATGGACGTAATCTAGTCTCCTGAGGTCCAAAGCTGGGCTGAAGGAGAGGGCACATGAGCACCCCTGCACCGACGCAACCCACGCTTTCCCCGGAAGAGCAGAGCCGCATGAACCGCTACTGGCGCGCCTGCAACTACCTGTGCGCCGGCATGATCTATCTGCGCGCCAACCCGCTGCTGCGCGAGCCACTGCAACCGGCGCACATTAAAAACCGGCTGCTGGGCCACTGGGGCACCGACCCGGGGCAGACCTTCACCTGGGTCCACCTGAACCGCGCCATCAAGAAGTTCGACCTGAACGTGATGTACATCTCCGGTCCGGGGCATGGGGCGCCGGCGGTGCTGGCCAACTCCTACCTGGAGGGCTATTACTCGGAAATCTACCCCGACAAAGGCCAGGACGAGGCCGGGATGCTGCGGCTCTTTCAGCAGTTCAGCTTTCCCGGCGGCATCGGCAGCCATTGCACGCCGGAAACGCCGGGCTCCATCCACGAGGGCGGCGAGCTGGGCTACAGCCTGGCGCACGGCTTTGGCGCGGCGTTCGACAACCCTAATCTGATCGTCGCCGTGGTGGTCGGCGATGGCGAGGCGGAGACCGGGCCGCTGGCGACCAGCTGGCACGCCAACAAATTCCTTGACCCGGTGCGCGACGGCGCGGTGCTGCCCATCCTGCACCTGAACGGCTATAAGATCGCCAACCCGACCATCCTGGCGCGCATCCCGCATGAGGAGCTGGAGGCGCTTCTGCGCGGCTACGGCTACAAGCCGCACTTTGTGGAAGGCGACGATCCGGAGATCATGCACGGCGTGATGGCGGCCACCGTGGACGCCTGCATCGCGGAGATTCACTCCATCCAGGACGCCGCGCGCCAACACGGCAATACCGAACGGCCTCGCTGGCCCATGATCGTGCTGCGCTCGCCCAAAGGCTGGACCGGGCCGAAGATGGTCGACGGTCACCACGTGGAGAACTTTTGGCGCGCGCACCAAGTCCCCGTGCTGAAGCCGCAGACCAACCCCGAGCACCTGCAGATTGTGGAAGCCTGGATGCGCAGCTACAAGCCCGAGGAGCTCTTCGACGAGAGCGGCCGGCTGATCGAGGAGCTGCGCGCCACAGCACCCACGGGCGACCGCCGCATCAGCGCCAACCCGCACGCCAACGGCGGCCGCCTGCTGCATCCACTGGATCTGCCCGACTTCAAAAGCTTCGCCGCCGAGGTGAAGGCCCCGGCCTCGACGTACCAATCCAACACCGAAATCCTCGCCAGGTATTTGTGCGAGGTGATGCGGCGCAACATGACGAACTTCCGCGTCTTTGGGCCGGATGAGACGGCCTCCAACAAGCTCGACGCGATTTATGCGGCCTCCATGAAGACGTGGGAGGCCGAGGAGTTGCCCATCGACCTCGACGGCAGCGACCTGGCCCACGATGGACGCGTGATGGAGATGCTCAGCGAGACCACGCTGGAGGGCTGGCTGGAGGGCTTTCTGCTGACCGGGCGGCACGGCCTGTTTTCCAGCTACGAGGCGTTCATCCACATCATCGACTCCATGTTCAACCAGCACGCCAAGTGGCTGGAAAAGGCGAAAAAGGAGATCAGCTGGCGCGCCCCCATTGCGTCGCTGAATCTGCTGATCTCGTCGCTGGTGTGGCGGCAGGACCACAACGGCTTCACGCACCAGGACCCCGGCTTTCTGGACGTTGTCACCAATAAAAGCCCCGATGTGGTGCGCATCTATCTGCCGCCGGACGGCAACTGCCTGCTTTCGGTGGCCGACCATTGCCTTCGTTCCAGGGATTACATCAACGTCATCGTCGCGGACAAGCAGGAGCACCTGCAGTATCTCGACATCCACGCCGCCACCGACCATTGCACCAAGGGCGTCGGCATCTGGGACTGGGCCAGCACGGACCGCGATGTGGAGCCCGATGTGGTGATGGCCTGCGCCGGCGACATCCCCACCATGGAGGCGCTGGCCGCCGCGGCGATCTTAAGGCGCGAACTGCCGGACCTGAAACTCCGCTTCGTCAACGTCGTCGATCTGTTCCGCCTGGTGCCGGACTCGGTGCATCCGCATGGGCTCTCCGACAACGACTTCGATTCCCTCTTCACGCGCGACAAACCTGTAATCTTCAACTTCCACAGCTACCCCTCGCTGGTGCACAAGCTCACCTACAAGCGCGCCAACAACGACAACATGCACGTTCACGGCTATCGCGAGAAAGGCAGCATCAACACACCGCTGGAGCTCGCGATCATCAACGGCATCGACCGCTATCATCTGGCCATCGACGTCATCGACCGCGTGCCCGGCCTGCAGGCGCGCGCCGCGCACATCAAAGACAAGCTCAAGGACGCCATCACCGACGCGCTGAACTACGCTTACACCGAAGGCATCGATCGGGAAGAGATTCGGAACTGGACGTGGCCGGGGTAGGGGGTTCTAAGTTGTAAGTTTTAGGTTGTTCGTTGTTCGTTGTTCGTTGTTCGTTGTTCGTTGTGAGTGACGTTCGTGAGTCCTGCTTTTGTTGTCATTCCCGAAGGGAATCTGCGTTTTCCCCGGGCGGCGACCTTCACGGTAACTTGATCAGACGTTCCCTCGTGAAGAGGGCTTGAGGGTTCTTTGGCCATTGCTTCCGATGCCTTGCTGCTGGCGCTCAACAGCGGATCGTCTTCGCTGAAGCTGGGGCTGTACCGGGCTGGCGAGGCCGACGTGGAGTTGCTCGCCTCGGGCAGTGCGGAAGGCATCGGGCGTGCGGAGGGAAGCCTTCAGCTGCGCTCCGCACAGGGCGAAATGCTTCTCCAGCAAGGCCACGTGCTGGAGTCACAGGCCGAGGCGTTGCGCCACCTCACACAGGCCATCAGCGGTCATTTTCAGGCAGCTCCCCTGGCGGTCGGACATCGATTTGTGCACGGCGGCCCCCATCTGCGCGAACACCAGATCGTCACGCCGGCGGTTCGCGCGCAGCTGGAGGCGGCGGTGCACTTCGCGCCGCTGCACCTGCCGCAGTCGCTCCGTCTGCTGGACCAGGCGACGCAGCTGTATCCGCAGGCCGTGCCTGTGGCCTGCTTCGACACCGCCTTCCACCGCACGCTGCCGCCGGTGGCGCAGCACCTGCCGCTGCCGGAGGCGCTGTTTCGCAAAGGCATCCTGCGCTACGGCTTTCATGGGCTCTCCTATGAGTCCATCGTGCACCGGCTGGGGGACGCCCTGCCCGCGCGCGCGGTGTTTGCGCACCTGGGCAGCGGCTCCAGCCTGGTGGCCGTGCGGGACGGCGCGTCCGTGGACACCACCATGGGCCTCACCCCCACCGGCGGCATCCCCATGAGCACACGCAGCGGCGATCTCGACCCCGGCGTTCTGCTGTATCTGCTGCGCAACGAGCAGGCCACGGCGGACTCGCTGGAAACGCTGCTGAACGGGCACGCCGGCCTGACCGCGCTGAGCGGCGGCGAGGCCGACATGCAGGCGCTGCTGGCGCGCTCCGATGCCCCCGCGGCGCTCGCCGTCGAGGCCTTCTGCCTCGCGGTTGCCAAAACCGTGGGCGCGTATGCGGCGGTGCTGGGCGATCTCGATCTGCTGGTCTTTACCGGCGGCATCGGTGAGCACAGCGCCGAGATTCGCCGGCGGGTGCTGGGGCAGCTCGGCTTTCTGAGCCTCGCCGACCCTGCGGCGGCGGCCTCCCGTGTGCGCGTGCTGTCGGCGGAAGAGGAGCTGCAGATCGCCCGCCACTGCCGCGCGCTGCTGCAGGCCCCCTGACCGCAGCGAGACCCTACGGCAGAGCCAGCCGCAGCGCCTCATCCACGCTGCCGGCCACCAGCAGGGCCCCGCGGTTGCCGCGCAGCATGCCCTCCTGCTCGCACACGTCCAGGAAGTCGAGCAGACGGTCGTAAAAGCCCTCCACGTTGACCAGAACGACCGGCTTGGCATGCAGCTTCAGCGTCTGCCAGGCCAGCACCTCAAAGAGCTCCTCAAACGTGCCAAAGCCGCCGGGCAGGATCAGGAAAGCGTCGGCCAGCTCGCCCATCAGGCGCTTGCGGGTGTGCATGGTGTCCACCACGTGGAGCTCCTGCACGCCCCGGTGCGCCACCTCTTTGTCCACCAGCACATGCGGGATCACGCCCACCACGCGGCCGCCGCCGGCCAGTGCCGCATCGGCCACGGCGCCCATCAGGCCCACGTTGGCGCCGCCGTAGATCAGGCCGATGCCCCCCTCGGCCAGCAGGCGTCCGAGTTCCCGCGCCGCCTGGGCGTAGCCGGGCCGGTTGCCGTCGGCTGCGGAACAAAAAACGGCCACGCTGCGCTGCTTTTCCGTCGTTGTCATCTCTTAACGATACGCAGGCGGCTCCCGCCGTTGCAGCAAGGCCTCGTGAAAGGCCGGGTCCAGCGGACGATCCGGGCCGAAGTGTTGCGCGGCCAGGCGCAGCGCCGCCGCCTGACGCTCGTGGCGAAGGGCGTCGCCGGTGAGCAGGCGAACGATGGCCTCCGCGAAGCGCTCGGCGTCGTCGGCCACCGCGATCGCTTCCGCCGCCCAGGCCTCCATGCCCTGCACGCCCACGCTGGTGGACACGATGGCTTTGCCGAAGCCGAGCGCCTCCAGCAGCTTGATCTTGATGCCCGTGCCCATGCGCAGCGGGACCACGCAAACGGCGGCGCGCGCGTACTCGGCCTGCAGGTCCGGGACGACGCCCAACACCTCCACACCCCGCGAGGCGAGGCCGTGCGAGCGAGACCCTTCGTCAAGCGCCCGGCCCACCGTGCCCGCCACCGCCAGCGTGGCGCCGGGCACCGCCGTCCGCACGCGCGGCCACACCGCTTCGAGCAGAAACGCAAGCGCCGTGCGATTGGGCGCGATGTTCGAGCCGACAAACAGGCATCGCCCCGGCATGACGGCCTCCTCCGGCAGGGCGCGCGGCGACAGCATCACCGGGGCGACCAGGACGCGAGCCTGCACGCGCCCGCGGATGGCCTCGGCTTCGGCCGGCTGCGCGGCCAGCACGGTGTCCGCGCCGGAAAGCCAGCGCAACTCCTCGTCTTCGGTGAGGTACGGCATGTCCAGCGGCGTTCCGCTTTCCTCAAAGCGCCGCACCCGCGCGGCCAGCAGGTCGTGCATCAGGATGGCCGTGCGCCGGCCTCGGAGCCGGGGATCGCCCAGCAGCGGTCCCCAGAGGCAATAGTTGGCGAGCACCACATCGGCGTCGACGCGGTCGATCTCCCGCACCGCAAGCTCGACCTCCGCCGGTGTGGGCGGGGTGAGATCCCAGGCGCCCTGAAACAGGCGGTCGCCGAAAATCCGTTGCAGCCCAGCGGGCAACCAGCGTAGGAAGCGTCGGCGCAGCGCCAGCCTGGAAGCAGCGCGCCCCCAGGCCCGCAGCCGCAGCGGCAGCAGGTACCAAGCGCCCAGCCGCCGGTAGCCCGGAGCGACGAAGCGCACGCCTTCAGGAAAGCGCGCGACAGCACGAAAGGCCAGCCGTGGCGAGCGGCTTTCTGCCGTGGTGGCCAGCACCGTCACCTGCGCTCCCTGCCGCCGCAGCAACTCCAGCAGCGCCACGATGTAGGTGGTGCTGCCGCTGCGCTCATGGAGCACCGGGTCGCGCGTGAGAAACACGATGCGCACCGGCGACGCGGCCTCCCTGGAACTCATGCGAGCCATTCTAAGGGGGCGCCATGGCGGCAGGCAGTGGCGCATCCGTGGATGGCCGCTGCCCGCTCGGGGGAGTTGCCGTTAGCTGATAACCAGGGTGTTGCCGGCGAGCTGCCTGCTCACCGTGGTGAGCACGGCGCCGGCGGCCTGCGTGGCCGTGCTGTTCACGGTGGTCACCTGGACGCCCTCGGCGAGCTTCAGGGCGGAGGTCTTGCCGGGTTCGATGGTGATCTGCTGGTCGCCGGCCTTGAGCACCAGCGTGGCGCCCGAGCTATTGCGGACGTTGAAGCTGATCATCTTGCCGGCTTTGGCGCTGTCGCTGGCATGGCCGAACAGGCTGGGGGGAGCGGCAAACGCGCTGCCGGCGACGGAAACGGAAAGGGCGGAAGCCATGGCGGCTGCGAGAAGACGACGATGCATAGGTGTGCCTCTTTTCTTTGGGCGACGCTCGCTGCCTCTGCCATGGTTCAGAGGAAGCGAGTGCCCTCCTGATATACGCAGGCGCGGGGAAAAGGTTCGCGCCCTTGCCCATGATTTTTCAGTCACTTAACCCAGGATTTCGACGTAAACTTTTGCGTCCTTGAGGCAACCTCGCGGCGTCTTTCTCATGCCCCGCAGAGCCTCTAGAATAGAGGCTGTGAGTGACCTTCTCGCCAACATGAATCCGCAGCAGCAGGAGGGCATCCGGTCCGTGGACGGGCCTGTGCTTCTGCTCGCCGGCGCCGGCTCCGGCAAGACCCGCGTCATCACGCACCGCATCGCCTATCTCATCCAGGAGCGCGGCGTCGCGCCCGATGCCATCCTGGCCGTGACCTTCACCAACAAGGCCGCCAAAGAGATGCAGGAGCGCGTGGAAAAAATCCTGGGCCACAGCACGCTGGCCAAGCCCACGCTGGCCACCTTTCACAGCTTCTGCGTGCGCGTGCTGCGCCGTGACATTGAAGCGCTGCGCACCAACGGCAAAGGCCTCACCCGCAGCTTCGCCATCTACGACGAAAGCGATCAGCAGGCCGTGGTGAAGTCCGCGCTGAAGCGGCTGGGCATCGACGACAAGCAGCTCAAGCCGCGCGTGGCGCTGGGCCGGATCTCGTGGGCCAAGAACCACATGATCGATCCCCAGGAATACTTCCTGGCCTCCACCAACCCGATGGAGGAGAAGATCGCGCACATCTTCAAGATCTACCGCGACGAGCTCTTCAAAAACAATGCCCTGGACTTCGACGATCTGCTGCTGGAAACCGTGCGCCTGCTCAAGACCGCCGGCGAGGTGCGCGAGCGCTACAACCGCCGTTACCGCTATCTGCTCATCGACGAATACCAGGACACCAACAAGCCGCAGTACGAGCTGATGAAGCTGCTCGGCTCGCACGGCAACGTGTGCGTGGTGGGCGATGAAGACCAGTCCATCTACAGCTGGCGCGGCGCCGACATCCGCAACATCCTCGACTTTGAAAAGGACTTCACCCATACGCAAACCATTCGCCTGGAACAGAACTACCGCTCCACGCAGGTGATTCTGGAGGGCGCCAGCGCGGTGGTCGCGCAGAATACGCAGCGCAAGGGCAAGAACCTGTGGACGGCGCGCGAGGGTGGCTCCATGATCGGGCTCTATGACGCGCCCGACGGTGAAAGCGAAGCCATCTTTATCGCTGACCGCGTGAACAAGTACCTGAAATCCGCGGGCGAAACCGAGGACCTGCCGCGCTGCGCCGTGCTGTACCGCACCAACTCGCAGTCGCGGCTGGTGGAAGAGTCGCTGCGCCGCTACGGTATCCAGTACCACATGGTGGGCGGCTTCAGCTTTTATGACCGCGCGGAGATCAAGGACCTGCTCAGCTACCTGAAGCTGGTGCAGAACCCGCATGACTCCATTGCGCTGCAACGCGTGGTGAACTCGCCGCCGCGCGGCATCGGCAAGACCACCATGGACACGCTGGAGCGCATGGCGCTGGGCACGGGGCTGAGCACGTGGGACGCGATCGAGCGCGCCGTGGCCGACAAGCTGCTGCCCGCCCGCGCGCTCACCGCGCTGGGCAACTTCCGCAAGCTGATTGAGGACGCCCGCGCCATGGTGCAGCTGGACGGCCAGGGCATGGCCGAAAAGCTGGCCGCCGATGTGGCTCAGGGCTCAGGGCTCAAGGCACAGGGCGGAGAGATCCGCAGCGTGATCGCCGAAGACGCTGCCGAGGCCGGCGACAGCTCCCTCGACTTCGCGTTTGACTTCGGCGCCAACCAGCCGCCCGCCCCACCCTCCGTCACGGCCAATGACGCCAACGCCGACTTCGACACCAGCTTCAACTTCGGCTTTGATTTCGGGCCCAGCGAGGAGATCTCCACGCTGGCCGCCGAGAACACGATGCTCGACCTGACCGCCGCCGCAGAGGTGATCCCCTTCACGCCTGCCTCCAGCACCAGGGCGGCCGCGAAGAGCAGGTTCGGGCGCGATGAGGTCGTCGACGACGCAACGGCCTCGGTGAAGCCGAGCTTCCTTGCAGCCGCAAAGAACGGCTTCAACCCGTTTGCGCCGGTGCCGCTCGAGAACACGACCGCAGCGACCCGCGACATCGGGAGCGGAGCGAACGAAGGTGGCGTCGGCGAGAAAATTCGCGAGCAAAACCAGGCGCGGCTCGACCGCATCGTGGCCGCACAGGGTGACGACCACGCCGCCGCCAACCAAGCCGACGACCGCGCCTTTCGCAAGCCCGGCGACCCCGCCACACTGCCCGAACTGATCAAGTTTCTGAACGACCGCTCGGGCTACCTGCGCGCGCTCGAAGAAGAGGGCACGCCCGAGGCCTTCAGCCGCATGGAAAACCTGAAGGAACTCGCCAACGCCGCGCAGGACGCCACCAGCCGCGGCGAAACGCTCGCCGAATTTCTGGACCACGCCGCCCTGGTCTCCGACGCCGACCAGTATTCCGCCGAGGCGCGCGTGACGCTGATGACGCTGCATGCCGCCAAGGGCCTGGAGTTCCCGCTGGTCTTTCTCGCCGGCATGGAGGAGGGCCTGTTCCCTCACTCCCGCACGCTTACCGACCCCACGCAGATGGAGGAAGAGCGCCGGCTCTGTTATGTCGGCATGACGCGCGCCATGGACACCCTGGTGATGACGCGCGCCCGCTACCGGCGCCGCTACGGCAACGACATGCCGGAGTCCACCGTGGCCTCGCGCTTTCTGGAAGAGATCCCCGGCAAGCTCGTCGAGGACCTCGGCTCCCCGGGCTTTGGCGGCGAGCGCGACGGCTACGGCGGCTTCCGCTCCGGCGGCGCCTACGCCACGCCCTACCCGCAGCGCAGCGACCGCCGCCGCTTCACCCCCGGCGAGGACGGCGGCGGCGAACGCCACTACAGCTACGAGGACGAGAGCCAGGAGAGCGGGGGCGGTGCGGCCAAGCAGTACGCCACTGAGCGCTTCGGCGGCAGCCGCGGGGGCGGCAACGGCGACCGCACCGCCGCCTTCTTCGGCAAGGGCCCAGGCGGCGGCAACGGCTATCAGCTGGGCGACAAGCGCTACCCAGGACGGCCCAAAATGGACATCCCCACCCAAACCGGGCGGACAGGCCTGGCCAAAAATGCCCGGGTGCGCCACCCCAAGTACGGCGAAGGCATGATCGTCGGGCGCGAAGGGGAAGGCGAGGACGCCAAACTTACGGTATCCTTTACAGGGCACGGTGTAAAAAAGCTGGTGGAAAAATTCGCCCAGCTTGAACGGCTGTAGCTCCAGTACAGTCACGACCGGCACAGGATTCGGCAACAGGCAGCAGATAACAACCGGCACAGCCCAGGCTGGCCGCACTTTTCAGGATCAGGACACGACTCGATGGCCAACACCACCGCAATCACCGATCGCGCCGAGCGCAAAAAGCTCAAGCGCGCCGCCCGCAAGAAAGCCACCCCCAAGACCGCTCGCACCTACGCCCGCGGCGAGCACAAACAGAAGCTCAAGAAGCTGAGCCGCGGCCAAGCCAAGCGCTAAACGTTTCCTAAGCAAGAAGCGGAGGGCGGAGCTTCGGCTTCGCCCTCCGCTTTGCAGGGGAGTCCTGGCGCTTCGTCAGCTTTGGCGAAAGGACCGCGTTGGCGCTTCCGTCGTTCGCGCATCCGCCCCCGCCTGGAGCGCGTCATAATAGCTCTATGAAGATTCACATCCCCACGCCGCTGCGGGCCTATACCGACAAGCAGGAGACGGTTCAAGTGGACGGTCCCACCGTTTCCGCCGGTCTGCAGGGCCTTGTGCAGAAGTACCCGGCGCTTGAGCAGCACCTGTTCACGCCGGAGGGCAAGCTGCGCTCCTTTGTGAACGTCTACGTCCGCGACGAGGACGTCCGCTACCTGCCTGAAAAGGAAGGCACCAAGGTCAGCGACGCCGACGAGGTGACCATCATTCCCTCCATCGCCGGTGGTTGTTGTTAGTTTCCTTCGATTACTCCTTCAGAATCCAAAGCTCAATGCTGTGACCTTCCAGGGTCAGGGACCTGTGGCCGCTCCATCGGCCCAGGTCTTTGCCCGTCCAGACGTCGTGCACCTGTGCGCCTGATGCAAAGCCCGCTTCCTTGAGATCGAAGGGAACATCCCGCCGGCTCCAGGAGTTATTCAGCAGCCCGAGTGCGTAGCGTCCTCCGCTGAGCGGCTTCTTCCACAGGCTGATGTCGCCGCGCTGCCAGATGCGTTCGGCTTGCCTGCCCAGCGGATCCTGGTCGATGGCAATGGCATCCCGGTTGGTCAGAATGGCCTTGTCGTCCGGGCTCATTTTGCTCAGGTCGTTGCCGGCCAGCAGCGGCGCGGCCAGCAGCACCCACAGGCTCATGTGCACGCGGTATTCCTTGGTCTTCATGCCCCCGTTGCCAATCTCCAGCATGTCAGGGTCATTCCAATGGCCGGAACCGGCGTAGCGCGCAAGATCCGCCTGCTCATAGGCGATCTCGATCATGCGGGCATAGGTGTCCGTGATGTCGTCGGTGGTGCGCCACATGGCCGCGCCTACGCCTGGGCCGAACTTCCAGGGCTCATCCATGCCGTACTGGCAAAGGCTGTAGAGGATGGGGCGTCCTGTGGCTTGCAGTGCATCGCCCATCCTGTGATACGCCTCGCGCATCATGCGGAACTCCAACTGCGGGTCATCCGGATGCTGCTCCCTGGCCTTGTGCATGTCGTCCTGAAAGGAGCAAAGGTCGTATTTCAGGAAGTCCACACCCCAGGCCGCATACATTCCCGCGTCCTGCGCCTCGTGGCCAAGGCTGCCTTCGTAGCCGCCGCAGGTTCGGGCCCCGGGCGAGGAGTAGATGCCGAACTTCAGCCCCTTGCTGTGCACGTAATCGGCCAGCGCCTTCATATCCGGAAAGCGCTGGTTGGCGTGCAATATCCCTTGCGCGTCGCGTTGGCCCTGCCATGTATCGTCCAGATTGACGTAGATGTAGCCGGCATCCTTCATCCCGGTGCGCACCAGCATGTCTGCCGCGGAGCGCACGTCCGCGTCGGTCACGTGGTTGGCGAAGTGATTCCAGCTGTTCCAGCCCATGGGTGGGGTTGCGGCCGGGTTGGTCTGGGCGATGCCGGGGGTCGGCATCGCCGCAAGGGCAACGGCGGCCAGGGCAGGCAGCAGCAAAGTGGTTGGGCGCACGGGGGTATCCTCCCTCAAACGGTATTGCAGGATGTGGAGCACTCTACCAGAGCGCACGGGATTGCGGCTCACGCCGCCACGCATCCTCCACACTCAAGGGGCAGGCTCGGGCGCGAATGAACCCGGCCACCTCCATCGCGCATCTCTTGGAGGGGACACTACCTATGATTGCGACCGAAGACCTCCAGGGCACCGAACTGCCCAAGCTGACCAACGAAGAGATCGCCCGCTACTCCCGCCACCTGATCCTGCCCGAGGTGGGCATGGAAGGCCAGCAGAAGCTCAAGGCGGCCCGGGTGCTGTGCGTGGGCACGGGCGGCCTGGGAGCGCCGCTGGCGCTGTATCTCACGGCCGCCGGCGTGGGCACCATCGGGCTGGTGGACTTCGACGTGGTGGATGAGAGCAACCTGCAGCGGCAGATCATCCATTCGCAGGCCACTGTAGGCATGCTCAAGGTGGACTCCGCCGAGCAGATGCTCAAGGGGCTGAACAAAAACGTCAACGTCGTGAAGCACAACGAGATGCTGACCAGCGCCAACGCGCTCGAGATCTTCAAGGACTACGACGTCATCGCCGATGGCACGGATAACTTCCAAACGCGCTACCTGGTCAACGACGCCTGTGTGCTGACCGGCAAACCCAACGCTTACGGCTCCATCTTTCGCTTTGAAGGCCAGGCGTCGGTGTTCGCCACCGAGGAAGGCCCGTGCTACCGCTGCCTGTACCCGGAGCCGCCGCCGCCGGGGCTGGTGCCTTCGTGCGCGGAGGGCGGCGTGCTCGGCATTTTGCCCGGGCTGGTCGGCGTCATCCAGGCGACCGAGGTCATCAAACTCATCCTCGGTATCGGCGAGCCGCTGATCGGGCGCCTGCTGCTCATCGATGCGCTGGGCATGCAGTTCCGCACGCTGAAGCTGCGCAAAAATCCCGACTGCCCGGCCTGCGGCACGCACGAGATCCAGCAGCTGATCGACTACGACCAGTTCTGCGGCATCGAGAAGCCGGCGAACGCGACGGGTCCGCTGGAGGTGAGCGCGCACGGCAAGGTCGATGGCAGCGCCAATGTGGTCGACGGCATCCCGCAGATGTCGGTCGAGCAGCTAAAGGGTCGCATCGATGCGGGCAACAGGCCGTTCATCGTCGATGTGCGCGAGCCGCACGAGTACGCCATCGTCAACCTGGGTGCACCGCTAATCCCTGTGGGGCAGATCGGGCAGCGGCTCAGCGAGCTGCCGTCCGACAGGGACACCGAGGTCGTGGTGCACTGCAAAACTGGCGGACGCAGCCAAAAGGCCGCGCTGGAGCTCAAGGCCGCGGGCTTCACCAACGTGAACAACCTCGCCGGCGGCATCACCGCCTGGGCAGAGAGGATCGATCCGAGCCTGCCGAAATATTGAGGGTTGATCCAGTCCCGCATGGATCGCGGCTCAGTCCGTCTCCGGATCGTCGATCACCAGGATCTGCAGGGCCAGCGGCGGCTCCACCATAAAGCTCATCCGGGCCGTTGCGGTCAGGGCGCGCTCCAGCGTGGAGCGCAGGCACGGTTCGGTGGTGATCACAAATGGCAGGGCGTCGCTGGCGTGGCCGCGGCGCTGCAGCACGGCGTCGATGTTGACGTGCTCGGCGGCCAGGGCGCCGGCGATGGCCGCCACGATGCCCGGTTCGTCGCGCACGATGAAGCGCAGGAAGTGCGGTGCATGGACATCGCCGCTGACCGGCAGGGGCTGGGCCTGCGGGCGCAGCTGCACGCTGCCTTCGGCCGCCGCCAGCACATCGCTCAGCACGGCCACCGCCGTGGCATGGCCGCCCGCGCCGTGGCCGCTGAAGACCACATCGCCGCCGAAGCGGCCGCTGGTCACTACCGTGTTTTGTGTGCCGCGTGAAAGCGCCAGGGGCGAAGAAAGCGGCACCAGCATGGGCGCCACCCGCGCCCGCACGCCTTCGTCGGTGCGTTCGGCGCGCGAGATCTGCCGCACAGTGGCGCCAAGCTCCCTGCCGTAGGCGAAGTCGACCGAGCTGACCCGGCTGATGGTCTGGGTGGGCACGCTTTCGGGTTTCAGCTGCGCGCCCATGGCCAGCCGGGCCAGGATGCACAGCTTGGCGCGGGCATCGTAGCCGTCCACGTCCGCGCTGGGGTCGGCCTCCGCATAGCCCAGCTGCTGGGCCTCGCGCAGGCTTTCGGCGTATTCCGCACCGCCTTCCATGGCGCTCAGCATGAAGTTGCACGTCCCGTTCAGGATGCCGCTGATGCGGCCGATGGCGTCGCCGCCCAGCCCCTGCACCAGGCCGGGGATGACCGGCACCCCGCCCGCCACCGCCGCACCGTAGAGCAGCTGCCGGCCCTGTTCGGCGGCAAAGGGCAGCAGCTCCGCGCCCCGGATGGCGATCAGCTGCTTGTTGGCCGTCACCACGTGTTTGCCGCGCTCCAGCGCCGTGCGCACCCAGGCTTCCAAGGGATACACGCCCCCGATCAGCTCCACAACGATGTCGACCTCGGGGGCGCGCAGCACATCTTCCACCAGCTCCGTCCAGTGCGCGTCGGCAGGCACGAACTCCGAGCCCGGCACCCCCCGTTTGCGCCCGATGCCGCGATTGAAGACGTGCGAAATGCGCAGATCAGGGCGTACCGCGGCCGCCAGCACCTCGGCAAAGGCGCGGCCCACGGTGCCGAAGCCGAGCAGGGCGATGTGCGTGGGGCGGGTTGTGGTCGCTGCCGGCATCTAGTAGACCACCCGGTAGGGGCTGCGCATCCACGCCTCAAAGCTGGTGCGGGCCTCCTCCGGCAGCAGCTGCTGGATGGGGATGGCGCGCTCCGCCAGCGGCCGGCGGACCTCCTCATACAGAAACGAGTCATCGAAGCCAGCGCGGGCGGCATCGGCCGCATCGTTGCCGTAAAAGATGGCCTCGCAGCGCGACCAGTACAGCGCGGCCAGGCACATGGGGCAGGGCTCGCAGCTGGTGTACACCTCGCAGCCGTGCAGCTGAAAGGTTCCCAGCACCTGGCAGGCGTTGCGGATGGCCACCACCTCGGCGTGCGCGGTGGGATCGTTGGAGGCCGTGACCTGGTTGGCCCCGGTGGCGATCACCGCGCCGTCCTTGACCACCACCGCGCCAAAGGGTCCACCGCGGCCATACACGACGTTGTCGGTGGCCAACTGGATGGCCAGCTGCATGAACTCCGGGCGTGCGGGCATAATCAGCATCATGGTACATGCATTGCGCTCCCGCCACGTGATCACGCCGGAGGGTGAGCGCGCCGCAGCCGTGCTGATCGAGGGCGAGCACATCGCCGCAGTGCTGCCGCCAGATCAGCTCCCTGTCGCCGTGCCGGTTGAAGAGCTGGGCGAGACCGCCCTTCTGCCCGGCCTGATGGACGTGCACACCCACGTCAACGAGCCCGGCCGCACGGAATGGGAAGGCTTCCGGACGGCCTCGCGCGCCGCCGCCGCCGGCGGTTACACCACGCTGGTCGACATGCCCCTGAACTGCCTGCCGGCCACGGCCAACCTCGACGCGCTGGCGGCCAAACGGGCGGCGGCGCAGGGCAAAAGCCTGGTCGACTATGCCCTGTGGGGCGGCGCGCAGAACGGCAACCAGGCCGATCTGCAGCCCCTGGCGGAGCAGGGCGTCCGCGGCTTCAAGTGCTTCCTGATCTACCCCGGCTGCGAGGGCCTGACCGAGATCGACTGGCCACACCTTGAGCTTGCGGTGCCGCACATCGCGCGCAGCGGCCTGCCGCTGCTGGTGCACGCGGAGCTGCCCGCGCCCATCGACGCCGCCTGTGCGCAGCTGGAACGCAGCGGGGCGGACTGGCGGACCTACAGCACCTATCTCGCCTCGCGGCCGGAGGAAGCCGAGTTGCAGGCCATCGCCGGGCTTTTGGCGCTCTGCCGGCGGCAGCCGTTTCGACTGCACATCGTGCACCTGTCCAGCGCCCGGGCGCTGCCCCTGCTGCGCGAGGCCAAAGCCGAGGGCCTCCCCGTGACGGTGGAAACCTGTCCGCACTACCTCCACTTCGCGGCGGAAGGCATCCCGGACGGCGCGACGCTGTTCAAGTGCGCCCCGCCCATCCGCTCGCTGGCCAACCGGGAAGCGCTGTGGGCGGGCCTGATCGACGGCACCATCGACCTCGTCGCCACCGATCACTCACCCTGCCCCCCGGCGATGAAGCACCTTTACCCCGACCGCCCCGGCGATCAGGCCGGTCGTTTTGACGAAGCCTGGGGCGGCATCGCCTCCCTTTCCGTGGCGCTGCCCGCGATGGCGACCGAGTGCCGCGCGCGGGGCCTCTCGCTCCACTGGCTGGCGCATCGCATGGCCACCGCCCCGGCGGCGCTGGCGGGCCTCAGCGCGATGGTGGGAGCGATTGCCCCCGGCATGCAGGCCAGCCTGGTCGCTTTCGATCCGGAGGCGCCGTTCGAGGTCACAGCGGACAAGCTGCACCAGCGGCACGCGCTTTCCCCCTACACCGGCGAGGTGCTCGCGGGCGTGGTGCGCTCCACCTGGGTGCGCGGGAGCGGTGTCTATCGTGACGGCCAGTTTGCCGAGGTGCCGACGGGTAAAGAGCACACCGTTTCGCAGCTTCAGCCCCAACAGCCATCGCAGGCAGCCCGATGAACCTCACCCTTGCCCGATGGAACCTAGCCGAACAGCCCGAGGCCGTGCGGGAGGTGTTGCCGTGCAACGGTTCTCTCGCCTGGGCGACCCAACTCGCCGCGCAGCGCCCCTTTGCCGAACCCCCAGCGCTGCTGCACGCCGCGGACGAGGTGTGGGCCTCGCTGGGCGATGCTGACCGGCAGCAGGCCTTCGACAGCCACCCGCGGCTGGGCGAGCGCCACGCCCAGGCCGCGACGGCGCAAAGCCTCCACTGGAGCGCCCGCGAGCAGGGGGAACCTGGGCGCGGATGCGGACCTGGGGGCGCAGCTGGCCGAGGCCAACCTGGTCTATGAGCAGCAGTTCGGGCGCATCTTTCTGCTCTGCGCGGCAGGCAAAAGCGCCGCCGAGGTCCTCCGCGAGCTCCGGCGCCGGCTGCGCAACGACCCCGCCGCGGAGCTTCGCGAAGCCGCGGAGCAACAGCGCCGCATCACCCAGCTGCGGCTGCGCCGCTGGCTCGGACTGCCCCCATCCCGCGCTGAAGACGTGTAAAGTAGGGCCACACCATGGGTCTTTCCACCCACATCCTAGATACCGCGCTGGGCCGTCCGGTGCCCGGCGTCGCCGTTGCGCTGTTGCTGCAAGAGGGCGACGCGTGGATCACCGTGGGCCGCGGCGTGACCGATGCCGATGGCCGCTGCCGCAGCCTGCTGGGCACCGAGCCGCTGCTCGCCGCGGTGTACAAGCTGCGCTTTGAGACCGCACCGTGGTTCGCCGCGCAGGGGCTCGCCAGCCTTTTCCCCTTTGTGGAGATCGCCTTTCAGCCCAGCGCGCCCGCCACACACCACCACATCCCGTTGCTGCTCACGGCCAACGGCTACACCACCTATCGCGGGAGCTGACCCCCCATGCCCGACACGCCACCCGAACCCGGCGCCGCACAGCCACCCATCGCCCACCTGAGCAGCCACCAATACGGCAAATCCCGCATCCGGCTGCTGCGCGTGGAACGGCATGGGAGCCACCACGACCTCCACGACTGGACCGTGGAGGTGCTGCTGACCGGCGACTTCGACGAGGTCTTCACCCACGGCGACAACGGTCGCATCGTGGCGACCGACACCATGAAAAACACGGTCTACGTCCTTGCCCGGCAGTCGGCGGCGGACAGTATGGAGGCCTTTGCGGGGGAGCTGATCGAGTTTTTTCTGAGCCGCAACCCGCAGCTCACGGAGGCGGAGGTCTCCATCGAATCGCACCTGTGGAAGCGCCTCAGCCTGGACGGCGCACCCCACCCCACGGCCTTTATGAAGGGCTCCGACGAGCGCCAAACCACGCGCGTCACGCGCAGCCGCGACCCCGCGAGCCTGGCGGTGCGCAGCGGCTTCACGCACATGACCGTGCTCAAAACCGCGCAGTCCGGCTTCGTGGGTTTTCTGCGCGACGAGCTGACCACCCTGCCCGAAAGCACCGACCGCCTCTTCGGCACCGAGGTCGCGGCGGAATGGAGCTACTCCAGCCAGGCCCTGGCCGAAGGCATCGCGTTCAACCAGTTGCGGCACGCGATCCGCGAGCGCATGCTCTCCACCTTTGCCCGACACGACTCGCTCAGCGTGCAGCACACGCTGTATGCCATGGCCGAGGCCGCCCTGGCAGCGACCGAGCGCATCGATGCGATCTCCCTGCGCATGCCCAATAAGCACAACCTGCTCGCCGATCTTGGGCGCTTTGGCCTGGACAACCCCAACCACATTTTCATCCCCACCGACGAGCCGCACGGCACCATCGAGGCCACCGTGCAGCGGGGCCCGCGCCGGTGAGCCCGGCGGAAAACCAGGTGCGGAGCGAACGCGCGGCCCGGGTGATCGCGCGCTGCCGCGAGCTGGCCCGGGTCAGCGATGTTCCCGGCCAGACCACCCGCCTCTTTCTCTCGCCGGCCACCCGCGACGCCCACACGCTGGTGGGCTGGTGGATGCGCCAGGCCGGCCTCCAGGTGCGCGTGGATGCCCTCGGCAACCTGCGCGGCGTGCGCCCCGGCCCCAGCTCCGGTCCGGGCTCCGGTCCCGGCGAGGACGCCCCCACGCTGCTGCTCTTCTCGCACCTGGACACCGTGCCCAACGCCGGCGCCTTTGACGGCCCGCTGGGGGTGCTGCTGGGCATCGCCGCCGCCGAGGAGCTCGCGGGGGAGCCGCTGCCCTTTGCCCTTGAGGTCGTCGCCTTCAGCGAAGAGGAGGGCATCCGCTTCAGCACGCCCTTTCTCGCCTCCCGCGCCGCCGTGGGTGCGCTTGCGGCGGCGGACCTGGACCGCACCGACGCCGCGGGCATCACCGTCCGCGAGGCCATCCGCGCCTTTGGGCTCGACCCGGAGGCCATCCCTGCCAGCTGCGCGCTGCGCCCCCGCACCCGTGCCGCGCTGGAGGTCCACATCGAGCAGGGCCCCGTGCTGGCAGCCGATGGTGTGCCGCTGGGCGTGGTGGAAACCGTGATCGGCCAGTCGCGTCTGGAGCTCACCTTTCTGGGGCAGGCCAACCATGCCGGCACCACGCCCATGGCGCTGCGCCAGGACGCCCTGACCGCCGCCGCGCAGTGGATCGTCGAGGTGGAGCGCTTTGCGCTGGGCTACCGGCAGCTGGTCGCTACCGTGGGCCGGCTGGAGGTGCTGCCCGGCGCCGTCAACGTCGTGCCGGGGCAGGCCCGGCTCTCGCTGGATGTGCGCCACCCCAGCGACGAGTCGCGGCACGCCGCCGTCGCGCGCCTGGTCACCCGCGCCGAGCACATCGCCGCCGGGCGCGACGTGCGCATCCAGGTCCGCGTGCTCTCCGAGCAGGCCGCCGTGCCCCTGAGCGCGCCCCTCGCCGAGGGCCTGGAAGTCGCGGCGGAGATCGCCGGCTACGGGACGCGGCGGCTCTTCTCCGGCGCCGGCCACGACGCCATGATTCTCGCGCCGCACGTGCCCACGGCGCTGCTCTTCGTGCGCTCCCCCGGCGGCCTGAGCCACCATCCGGACGAGACCGTGCTGGAAGGGGACGTTGAAGCTGCCCTGGCCACGGTGCTGGAGCTGGTGAATCGCCTGCGGCTCTGAACCTGGTGCCTGCGGCTCCAGGAAGCAAACCTGCCGGCCACAATGGCCCCGCTCTTCTTGTTGTCATTCCCGTAGGGAATCTGCGTTCCTACCGTGCGGCGAGCAGTTTCACATGCTGCCAACACCGATGTCCGCGCTTTTGGCCTCGGCATCGTTCGGGTCAAGGTACTTTTCGATCGTCTGTTCCAGCACGCCGCGCGCCCGCAGCAGAAAGTCGATGGCGTCGCGTCCCGCGCCGTAGCCGCCGGGATGCTCGGTCACCAGGTGCGCCATCGCCTTCACCTCGGCCCGGGCGTTGGCTACGGCGATGGCAAAGCCCACCTTGCGCATCACCGGCAGATCGATGATGTCGTCCCCAACATAGGCGATCTCTTCCAGCGTGCAGCCTTCGGCTTTCACGATCTGATCAAGGGCCTCGACCTTGTAGTGCTGGCCCTGGTAGAGGTGATCGATGCGCAGGTCTTTGGCGCGAATGCTCACCGCCTGCGACTCGCGCTTGGTAACCCAGCCCACCTTGAGCCCCGCCACATGCGCCAGCGCGACGCCCATGCCGTCATGCGCGGAAAAAGTCTTTACCTCGACGGCCTTGCCATCCGGTCCGGGCTGGACGGTGATGCCCCCATCGGTGAGCACACCGTCCACGTCGAAGAGCAACACCTTCACGCGCCGGGCACGGTCTTCCACGGAAGGCTCGCTCACGGCTGTTTGCCCTGCGCGAGGAACTCCTGCACCGTGGCGACGCCGGCGCGGCCCAGCACCTCACCCAGCGTGTCCTGATCGCCATAGCCCTCAGCGAAGTGGGGACCATACTGTTTGCGCAACTCGCCGATGGAGGTGTTCGGCGACGGTTCCGCGTCCGGTGTCGTTGGCAGGGTCGACATGGCTATCTCTCCTCCAGATCGCGGTTGCTGGCCGCGGCATCGTGGTCTTCGGCGTGACGCACCTGCGGCGCGGGGTCGTTGGGGCCGGTGGTGGGGTGGGTCTCCTGCCGGAACGCCTGCTGGCGGTCCGCGGCAATCGGGCCATCGGTGGTCGCGGCGGTGTTGGGATACGGTACGGGGATGGTCTGGTCAGCCATTGCGAAGCTCCTGGCTGCAAGGATGCGCGGCGCGCGGGGGAGGTTGCGAGCCAACCCTGCCCCCGCCCTCCGCGCCGTGGGAGATTGCTTTAGAAGGTCGTCGCCACGGTAAACCGGAAGGTCTTGCGCGGCTCACGGAGCAGGTAGTTGGCGCCATACAGCTGCAACGCCTGCGCCTTGGTAAAGGCGCCCGCCCCGGTGAGGGTGCAGAGCACCGCCGGCGAGCTGCCCCCGGCAGCATGCGAGTTGCAGCCCGGGTCCACCTTGGGGAACAGGTCGTTAAAGGTGTATGGGTCGGTGGTGAGCTGTTGCGGCAGGTTCTCATAAAGCCGCAGCGGGTTATAGGCGTAGTAGATCCGGAACGGCGCGTTGACGATCGGCAGGATCACCTGGATCTCGGCGCCGTTGGACATGCGCGGCACGTAGTTGGTGCCGGGCAGCACCTGCAGGCTCAGCGGGAAGCTCAGCTGTTTGCCGCCGAAGCAGGTGCCGTTGACCAACTGCGGGCAGCCATACAGCGGCGCGTTGACCTGCGATTGGCCTTCCACGCTTTCGCGCAGCTGTTGCGGCTGGGAGTTGAAGTTCATCCCGAAGTCGGTAAACACCGCAAAGGTGACCTGGTTGACGATCGGGATACGGTATTCCAGGTTGGACACGAAGCCGGTGTCGCTGCCCACCGAAGACAGCCGGTAGATGGGCAGCGGAATCTGCACGTTGCCCAGCGTCCCCGGGTTGGTCGGGTCGCGCGGCACCAGGGTGCCATCGGGGTTGGTGAGGTTGAACAGCACGCGCGTCGGGATCAACGTGTACGGCGAGGCCGAACGGATGTCGAAGCCGCGCACATCGTTTTCGCCGCCGCCGTAGATGCGGCTGAACGGCGGCGCCACCTGCCCGCCAAAACCGCCGACCGCGTTGAACTGCAGCCGGTAGCCGAGCACGTTGTGCCCCTCGCGATTGACGCGCAGGCCCTTCATCGGGAAGAACTGCCGGAAGGTTGCGGTCGGGGCATAGTACTTGGTGTTACCGCCGATACCCGCCACCTGGAAGGCGATGTTGAAGTCCTTGCCGTTGTGCGGCCCCACGGCGCGATCCAGCGTGGAGAACGAGAAGCTCGGCGTGACGATCGAGGTCACGATGCCGCTCAGCGCGTTCTGGCCGGCAATGCCCGACCGGTACGCCAGCGTTTGGAAGACGTTCAGCGTGTTCTGGTTAAAGGTGGTGATCGAGGACCGCGACAGCGAATACGAGATGCCCACACGCGCCACGCCGGAGCGCCGGAACAGCTTGCGCAGCGCCGTTCCGCTGGACAGCGTCAGGCCGGTGGTGGACTGGTTGTAGTTGGTCAGCAGTGAGTTCTGCGCGTTGGTCAGGTTCGCGCTGGCGCCGTTGGTGACTGCGTAACTCTTGGCCGGGTTGTAGTCGAACTTGCTCGAAAACAGCTGAAAGCCAAGCGAAACCGGCTTGTTGCGCAGATAGGGCTCGGTGAAGCCGAAGCTCAGGTTGCGGGAAAGATCACCGACATTGGCCGTGACGCTCAGCGTCTCCCCCAGGCCCAGGAAGTTGTTGGTTTCGTAGTTGACGCCAAGAAACGATCCGGAAAGGCCGCTGACGCCGCCGTTGAGGCCGATGGAGTTCTTGCCCTTTTCCCGCAGCTTCACAAGCAGGTCGACGGTGCCGGCGTCCTGGTTCTGCCGGGTTTCCACGTCCTGCTCGGCCCGGAGGTTCTCAAAGTAGTTCAGCTGGTTCAGGCGCAGCAGCGACAGGTCGACCAGCTGCGAGTTGTAGGGCTGGCCTTCTTCCACCAGCAGCTCGCGGCGGATGACCTTATCGCGGGTGATGGTGTTGCCCGTGAACTCGATGCGCGAGATGTAGAACTTCTTGCCTTCATCGCACTGGATGTCGAAGTAGACCAGGTGCTTGGCCTCGTCAAAGCGCGGCACCGGATTGGGCACGAAGTTGATGTAGCCATAGCCGCCGTAGGCCTTGCGCAGGGCTTCAAGCCCCTTGCCAAAGACGGTGTAGTTGAACCAGTCGCCGTCCTTCATGGCGAACTGCGCGCGCAGGGCCTTGCTGTTCGACAGCTCCTTATTGCCGGTGAAAGTGATGCCGCCCAGGCGATAGCGCTCGCCCTCTTCCACCGGAATCAGAATGTCCACGCGCTTGCCGGTGCTGGGGCGCAGCGTGAACGGGTTGATCCCGCCGGCGTTGCGGACGTTGGTTTCCGGCTCGCCCGTGGTGGCCTTGAAGAAGCCGCGGTTGCGGTAGTCAATGCGCACACGCTCGGCGTCCTCGTCCAGCTTGGAGGCGTCATAGGTCCGCGGAAACAGGTTCTCCAGGATGATGGAGTGCGGAATGCCGATGGGCCGCAGGTTGCGCATGGAGCTGCGCAGCTCCCGCGAACTCACGGCGGTGTTGCCGGTAAAGGCGATCTTGCCCACCTTGACCGTGGGGCCTTCCTTGACCACAAAGGTCAGCGACACGCGCGCCGGCGGCAGCGTCTTCACCTCCGCCCGCACCGTGGCGAACTGGTGGCCGTGCTCGCCCAGCATCTCCTTGAGCACCACCTCGGCGCGCTTCACGCGCGTGGGGTCGTACTGGCTTTCCACCGAAACGGAAACCTTCTCCTTCTTGAACCGGTCCAGCGCATCGGAAACGGAAAAAGAGCTCAGGCCGCGGTAGTTGATCTCGCCAATGGTCGGCTTTTCGCGCACGTACACGATCAGCTGAATGCAGTTGGCTTCGTCCACGCGCTCAATCTGCACGCTGTCAAAGTAGCCCGTATTCCAGAGCGAGTTGAAATCGCGCTCCACCACCGCGGGGTCATACGGGTCGCCCGGCCGGGAATACAGCCGCGCCAGCACCGACTCCTTGGGGATGCGGCGGTTGCCCACCACCTGCACCGGGCAAAGGGTCTGCGGCGTCGTGGGCGCTGCCTGAAACTGCGGCCGCGCCGTGACCTGGGCTGAAAGGGATCCGTCCCCGCAGGCAACGGCGATCAGCGCAGCGGCCATCGACGTAAACAACGAAGTCCGTGAAAGGCTGGGACGCGTGCGCTTGGGCTCGCTTGAACTTCCTGTGGAGCTTGCGCTCACTCGCATTCCGTTAAAGATGACCACAACCTCACTGCTTCGTTCGACGACTGTCCCGCGTAAACGGTAGGGATAGGGGGATTATATAGGCCGGAAAAGCCTTTCCGGTGTACCGGCCCTGTTACGCCGCCGCTTGGCGGTCACTCCCGAGGGGAATCTGCGGTTTGCTCTTTCTGCACTTCATCCCGCAGCGAATCTGCGCTTTGCGGCTGCAGAAAAGCGGCCTCAAAGTCCGGGACGGAAGCGGATTGCCAGCCGGTGCAAGTCCACGCCGCGCAAAAAGCGCGCCAGGGCCGCGCCGGTCTGGGCCGCGGCCACCGCGGGCGGCGCGCCGACGTCGCCGGTTTGCACCTTGAGCAGCAGGGGCAGCGGGCGTCCCGCGTCCCCGGTCATGGGCAGCACGCGCCGTGGGTGCGCATACACAAAGGTCATGGCGCCGGTGCTGTTGGTGAACTGCCGGCAGCCAGTCCGGTCGCAGAGCGTGGAAGCCTCCAGGGTCTGCGCCAGCCCGTTGTTGTACAGGGCGGTCACCAGGGAGACCACGCCGCCCGGCGTCGCGGCTTGCAGCTGCCCGTGCCAGCGCGGCTCCTCGCCGCGGGCGATGTGGCACACCTCCACGTCGTGCATGCTCAGCTCCGGCGAAACACCCACCGAGACGACCTCAGCGCTTCCCGGCCGCTGGTAGTCGCCCCAGGTGTACACCACCACGCCGGTCGCCAGCGTGTCCTGGTAGGTCCGGATCAGGCGGTAGCCAGCGAGTTCGCCGGGCACGGCCGGGATGGCCGCCACCTGCACATCCGCCTCGTGCTGGGCATGGAGGCCGTCCAGCCCAAAGAGCAGCACCAGGGCAGCCACCGCCGCGGCCTTCAGCACCAGAGGACGCGCGGGCTGCCGGACTGGACCGGGTGGTGTCGGTTCGGCCGGCAGGGTGTCGCCCGGCTGGCGGCGCAGGCGATCTGCCACGGCAAAAAACAAAAACAGCGCCAGCACAAACAGGCAGGCGCCGAGCAGGTAGTCGGCGCCCTTGGCGCGGTCCTGCAGCCAGGGGTAGGGCAGCGCAATCTTGTAATACACCACCAGCAGGCAAAGCCGCAGGAAGTTGAACAGATACCCGAGCAGAACGGCGCCCGCCACCACCGGCGCAAACACAAACCACCGGAA
The DNA here is from genome assembly GCA_965218675.1 of Granulicella sp. Lineage (GTDB taxonomy): Bacteria > Acidobacteriota > Terriglobia > Terriglobales > Acidobacteriaceae > Granulicella. The sequence continues at coordinate 52,391 of CBDCLP010000013.1, read as the reverse complement.
ACGGTACACATAGGCGACCACCACCGCCGCCAGGCCCAGGGTCACCGCGCCGCGGATGCCGTTGCAGCCCGGGGCGATAAACATCCCAAAATCCGGGGTAAACATAAGGCGCAGGCGGTCCGCCGTCAGCGGCTCGCCGAGCAGATGCGCAAAGCCCCGCGCCACGGTCGCGGAGGCATGCTGCAGGGGCAGGTCCACCACGCGGCTGAAGGTTTCCGGCACCGGCAACACCGCGCCCATCAGCAGCACGGGAAACCAGGCTGCCCGCAACAGCGGCACCCCGCCAAACAGCAGCACCATGCCCAGCGCGTACAGGATGGCCAGCAGGGGCACGGGCGGCAGTTGCACCAGCCAGTCCTTATGCACGGTCAACAGCAGCATGGTCTGGTCCCGCAGAAACACCAGCAGAGCGGAGCCGGCCAGTACAACGAACCCCCACCATGAACCCCTGGCCGCCCAGCCGATAGATTTCCAGGCGCGCAGGATCAGAACAAAGCTGAGGAGGGGGACGACCAGGCCAACGGACTTCAGGTCGTCGGTGCGCCACACGTTCCATAGCCAGCGGGCGGTGCCATAGAAGGCGAAAACGCCGAACAGGGCACAAACCGAAGCCACGGCCGCATAGGTTGCGGGGCGCAGGATGCGGTGCTCGCGCTGTCGCGCGATGGACCCGGGCACCATGGTTTCAGTAGGCAATGGGATCCAACCCGCAGATCCTCTCTGTGGGCTCGAGGGAAGCTACCGACCCCGGCGCGCGCGCAGATAGGTGCGCAGGGAGCGGAAACCGTACACGCCCCCGGCCAGGCCGGCGAGCACGAGCGTAGGATTTTCAGGAGAATTGGTGCAACCGCCCAGCGCATACGCCGGTGCCGCGACCATCACCGCAGAGGCGAACACTGCCCATAGCGAAAGCTTCTTCATTTCCGAATCCTCGTTGGCTGCCCCCAGGGACAGACAATTACAGGGACCACAACGCGTAAGGACGCAGGGGGGACGCCGTAATACTCTCCCAAGCCTACGGGCGCGGTGCGCGGGGCGTCAAGTGTTTCGCCCCGTTGGCATTACATCTTTCGGGGGATGCACCCGGCCCTTCCACGGGACCAAAGGCAACCACCTCCTCCCGCATGCGTCCCATCACCCAGGCCCTAGTAAAATTGGTCTGGGGCGAAGGAGAAAACGCGGCATGGCAACAGCAATGGTGAACATCGTTGGACTCAAGGGCGTATATGAGAGCCTGCAAACCCGCATGGACAAGGCGATCGAGGACTTTCGCGCCCATCTGCTCAGCATTCGCACCGGCCGCGCCTCCGTGCACATGCTGGACGGCATCCGGGTGGATTATTACGGCAGCGAGATGCCCCTTTCGCAGGTCGCCCAGCTCACCACCCCGGAAGCGCAGCTGATCCTGGTGCAGCCCTTCGAGATCAATATGGTCCCGCCCGTGGAAAAAGCCATCCGCACCTCCGGTCAGGGCTTCAACCCCATGCACGACGGCAAGGTGATCCGGGTGCCTGTCCCGCCCATGACCGAAGACCGCCGCAAGGACGCCGTCAAGCGGCTCGCGACGACCCTGGAAGATCACAAGACCGCGATCCGCAACATTCGCCGCGACGGCAACGACACAGTCAAGAAGGCCGCCAAAGAAAAGGTCATCTCGGCCGACGACGAAAAGCGCTCCAATGAGGAGATCCAGCAGCTCACCGATAACGGCATCAAGCGCATGGATGAGCTGTTCAAGACCAAGGAAAAGGAAGTGATGACGGTCTGACCTCCCCCACTTGTCGGCACGCAGCAGGGGCCAGTCCGCGGACTGGCCCATTCGTTTTCCCGCTCAGGCTAAAGACGAATGGGCTTACCGCACCGCTGCGTCCGGACCTGGGTCGCTGACGGGCGCAATGGCTCCCTGCGCAAGCTCATGGACCGGCCGGTGCAGCATCGGGGCATAGCTACGGTACACGCTGATGTGGAAGCAGGCCTGCTGGAACTCCTCTTCCACATCGATTTTGCCGGCTTGCATGAACGGCAGGAGGAAATCGCGCATCCAGGCAAGCTCCGCCTGCGTCATGCCCCGCTTGCCGAAGTCGATGGCCTGCCCCGTGAGGTGGGGAGAGGCGGTGTCCCCTGCCGTGGCTGCCGCATTTCCGTTAATTCTCTGCAGCCGCAACTGGTAAGTGACCGTGCGGACGGCCGAGTTCACCTGCAGCGGCTGGTGAAACCGCGCATAAAAGGCCCTGCCCGCATCCACAGCAAACAGCACCGTCCAGGGCCGGGCATAGCGCCGGTTGAAGGGCAGGTCGTCGCTGACGCGAAGGCTTTCACTCACGGGAAAGCCAACCAGCAGATGCGCCGCGCGCAGCCGGTCCAGGTCCGCATCATCCTGGATGCGCTCCAAACCATCGCTGGCTGCCATCAGGTTCTGGTGCACCAGCACGTCATGCGAGCCTTTCAACGGCGCGGGCATCACCAGCCGCCCGTTGTGGTCGTACAGCAGGGGCAGAACGGCCGGCGTAAGGGCGGCATCGGTGATGGCTTCCCGCTCTTCGAGCGGCTCGGCGGAGGGCTGGACAAGAGTTTGCGGCACCCAGGTGGGCGGGTGATTGCGCCGATGTGTGCCCCCTGGGCGCTCCGCAGCGGGGGCGGACGGGACCGCGACCTCGCTGCCGAAACCCTGCACCACTGGCGGCATGCCGGGGTTGCGGGCCCCGGAACTTGCCGGCGCAGCGGAAACCCGCACCACCGGCGCGGCGGCAGCCGCATCGGTGGTTTCCGCGCTGGTCACCACGGCACGGCTCATGGGCAGGCGCTCATCACCTTCGGGATGGGCAACGCCTTCGGCGAAGGGCTGGGGCGCCCGCTCCTGCCGGGCAAACGCGGTGGACGCGGCAGCGCGCGGCTTTCCATGCCCGGCCTCGCTTGGCGCCGCAACTCTTTCGGCTGTCCTCGGGGCGAGCCCTGAGTGACGGGACGCGAGGCGGGTTTCGCGCTCGCCGTCCGCCGGCACACGCCAGTCTGCGACAGCCTCCACTGGAGCGGCCAACCTATGCCGGCGACCGGCGGCCTGGTTCACGCGTGGTGCCGAAGCAATCGCCACCGGCTCGTGCGCATGCCTGGCGGAGGCCAAATGCGACGTCCTTCCCACAGAGCGTTCCAGCGATCCCCTGCCGCGGCCGGCGCGAAACATCGGGACCAGGTCTTCTGTGGGTTCGAGCTTGCGGCCACGCTTTTTGCTCCTGCTGGAGGACCGCCGGCCCCCCGAGGTGGCATTTGTCTCCGCGGAATGGGACCTCGACCGCTCTTTCGGGGCCTTTTTGTGACGGCCAGCGCCCCGCGCGGCCGTTTCCGTCACCGCGGAGGTGTGCAGCGCCGTGGGCAGCGGGCGCCGGGCGTGGGTGTGGGGCGCCGCAAAGGCTGCCGAGGGCAGCAGAAGGCCCGCTCCCAGCAGCAGCGCGGCTGCGGGCAGACAGGGGGCGGGACGATCGCCAAAAAGCGACCGAAGCCAGCGGAGCTGCCGAAGGTTGGTCATTAATGCACGCGGAAAGCCGTGAAGAAGCAGAGCTCCTTCAGACTAGAAAAGCGAGGCTGCTGGCGGAAGTACCCCTTTGGGTTCAATCGCTGACACTTTCTGGTGAAACGCTGTGGGAATGCTGTTCATTCCTGTGGAGGATCGGGAGGCATCACCGCGCCGGCTCGAACCCATTGCTCGATAGTGGCAATATCGGCGTCCGACAGCTTGCCTTTGGGCGGCATGGGCATGGGGTCGTTCGGCGGGCCTTCATGCCGGATCAGCTTTACCAACAGCGACTGCTCCGGGTGCCCCGGAACGAGCACAGGGCCGTCGTGGCCGCCCTTCAGCAGACCCGCACGGGTGTTCATCACCAGACCGCCGCGGTGGTTCAATCCGGCGTGGCAGCGATAGCAGTTGTTCTGCAGCACAGGCTGCACCCGCGTTGTGTAGAAGACCGGACTGGCCGGCGAGACGGCGCCACTGCCGGGCGCCTGCGCCCGTGCCGTGCCGTGCCGTGCAACGCTGCCCATGACAGCAAGAGCAAGGGCCGCCACAAGCACAGAAAAGGAGACGAAAGGTGAACGCAAACGCATGAAAATGGGTTCCTGGGCACCGTTGCGGAGCCGTGATAACTCAGTATTTAGCAGGAGCCGCCTGGCTGCCTGGCGAAAGCCCGATGCGGTTCCATGCATCTGCAGGAAACCGCGTGGCGGTGAAATGTTGCGCAACGGATTTTGCTGACCGTGCCACCGATCCCCGACAGGTGCGCGGGTGCAAGCGCGGTATCTCTCCGGAATAGCAAGCAGGGCTATGCACGGCAGGGCGGTGTTGTCTCAGTAAGCGCGCTGGTACATGCGACTCATGCGGTCGTGCCAGCCCAGCTTGTCGTTGTCCAGCAGCGTCCAGGCGAGCCCCAGCCCCAGGGGACAGGCGGCCAGCACCGTGGAAACGACGCGACGGCGCATGGCGCGGCGGCTGGGGTTGCCCTCGCCGAAGGTGCAAAGGGCGATGCGGGCGTAACGCATCCCGGGCGTCGCCTCCGCCAGTGAAAAGAACAGAAGCTGGTAAATGATGGCGAACAAGGCAAAAGTGACGACCCCGCAGACAGCAATCAGCGGCAGGGGGAGCGCTCGCAGGCCAGCGCCCGCGACGTAGGTGAGCACGGCAACCCCGCCGAGCCACGCCGCGCCCACACAGCAAAGATCCACGGCGGCGGACATCAGCCGGCGCTCCAGGGATGCCGCGTACAGCGGCAAAGCGAGGTGCGTTTGCGCATCGGAGGCGGTGGAAGGCGCCGCCGGCAGGGCCTCAAAGCCGCCCAGCTGCAGCGTCTGCCACTCCGGCATCTGGCTGGTTTCTTCCACGGCCGGCTCCGCGACGGGCTGCTCGGCGTCCACCTCGAAGATGCGCAGTTGCGGTTGTTCCGGCTCGTCGCGCAGGGGACCTTCAGCCAGACGGGGACGCGCCCGCCGGGGGGCGACGAGCTCACGGGGAAACTCGATCAGGTTGCCGGGAATGGACTGCATCTCCAGCACGGCGGGACGGGCAAACTCGGGGTCGCGACGAAAGTCGATCTCCTCTTCCAGCGCAAGGAGGGCGCCTGCGCCCCCTTCGTCGAAAAACACCCCGCCGTACTCCTCGACCGGATGCGACCCACGGTGCGGCCTCACCTCGATCGGGCGCGCCGAAGGTGTGGGGAGATCCTCGAACAACCGCACGGTGAGGCCAGCCGCGGAGACCTCACGAATGGCCGGCTCCGGCGCGAACTGCGGGACGAAGCTGATGCTGGGGGGCGCAGCCGCGCCCTCGGTGGCGGAGAGCAGGGGCGGCTCGTCCATCAACTCCCGTGCACCCAGCACGATGTCGGCGAGCGCGTGGGCCAGTTCCCCGCGCGTTTCCGCATGTTGGCGGGCAAAGGCCTCTTCGCGCGGACCGGGCTCCGGCTGGTTCAGTTGATCCAACTCGTCCAGCAGCGCCATCTGCGCTTCCGCGACGGCCTTGGCGCTGCGTGCGGCCACATCGGCCTCGGCCTGCGCCTGGGTGATGGCACGTTCGGCTTCGGCGGCCAGAAACTCCCGGTAGCTTTCGCGCTGCCCGTACCGCGCCATCACGGCGTCGCGGACCACGGAGGCCCCGCGGCGCTGGTCTTCGCGGCGGGCCAGGCGCACGGCCTCCCGATGCTGACGGGTGCGGGCGTCCAGCTCGACCTCCTGAGCCGCGGCGGCGGCGCGCCGCTGCCGGTGAGCGGCCAGCCGGTCGGCGGCTACCTGCTTCAGATTGGGTGCACCCTCGGTGCCAGTCGCCTGCCAGCTTTCCGCCGCTGCCTGTTCCAACTGCAATGCTCCACTCATGCTTTCTGCCCGCCCCTGAACCCTTCCCTGTCCCGACTGCTACCTGCTTTATCGGCCGATTCACCGCCAGACTTTAGCAAAAAATGCAACCTCGTCCGCGAATCAGTCCGCTTCGTCTAACCTCATACCTGTGGACGCCGGTCGTGCAGCACCCTGGAGCAAAGGATCCCGAAGGCCCTTTCCGCGGCTCACGCAACCCTGGCGACGAAGGCTGTCAGTCATAAGTACCATCCTCATTCTGCTGGGTCATCCACTTCTGCACGCACAGGGAGTGACAACAACGACACTCCCCGAAGGTGTTAGCAAAGGCGCCCTCCCTGATCTAAGCACGATCCCCCTGGCCGTTCCACTGCCCGCGCCGCACGGAAGCCGCGTGGCCTGGGACGCGGATGTGCAATCCAGGCACGGCAACCTTTACCTGCTGGCCGGGGCTGTGGATATTCACTTCGAAAACCGCCGCCTGCAGGCCGACAAGCTCCAATACAACGCCGCGACCGGCGAGATCGAGGCCACCGGCCACGTCCGGCTGAGCGACCCGGACGCCGAGCAGTTCATTCAGGCGTCGCGGGCCAGCTACAACGTAAAGACCGGCAACGGCCGCTTTTACGACACAGCCGGCTCGGTGGGCCTCCAGCGCTCGCCCGCGCCGGCGGGGGGCTCCTCCCGGATCGGGCTCCAAACCAGCAACCCCTTCCTGTTCACCGGAAGGCTTGTGGAAAAAACCGGCCCGGAGACCTTTACCGTCTTCGACGGCACCGTGACCAGCTGCCAGCTGCCGCACCCGGACTGGATCTTCAGCGCCCGCCGGCTCGGCGTGAACCAGGGCGTGGTCAGCGCTTCCCGGGCCACGTTTCATCTGGCCGGCGTGCCGCTGCTGTTTTTTCCCTTCCTGAAGGCGCCGGTCACGGCCGGCCGGCGGCAGTCGGGCCTGCTGATCCCGGAGCTGCCCAGCGAATCCACCACCAAGGGCATCATGACCGGCGAGCAGGTCTACCTCACCCTGGGCCGCTCCGCCGACCTGACCCTGGGACTGCAATACTTTTCCCAGCGCGGCTTTTCCGAGTCCGGCACGGTGCGCTACCGGGGCAATGGCCTGGATTTTCTCGCCGCCCACGGCAACGCCCTGCAGGATCGCGGCTACTTCGCCAACCCGACCACCTACGTGCAGCAGGGCGGCGAAGACCTGACGGCGGCCTTTCGCAAGCGGCTTTCCCCCAACGTCCGCGCCGTGGGCGATGGCGAATACCTCAGCTCCTACGTGTACCGCGAGGCCTTTACCGGCAACTTCAACCAGGCAGTCTCCTCCGATATCACCTCCATCGGCTTTGTGACCCGGCAGACCCGCGGCTGGTCGGTGGATGGCCGCGCGGAGCGCTACCAGGGCCTGAAGCGGGTGCCCCTGAACGGCAGCTTCGGCCAGGAGGTACACATCCTGCATGTGCCCTCGTTCGACCTGGACGGGGACGAGCACCCGATCGCCGGCACGCCCCTGCGCTGGACGGCGGACGCCTCGGTCAGCGGCTTGAAGCGCGCGCAGCCGAACTTTGTCTCCTCGGGCATTGTGGAACGGGTGGACCTCCATCCAGAGCTGAGCCTGCCGCTGCACTTCGGGGGCACCAACCTGCGGGCCAGCCTGGGCGCCCGGGAGACCTTTTACTCGCGGTCGCGGCAGACGCCCTACGTTGCCGGCACGCCGCCCGTGGAGCTCACCGCGCCGTTGAACCGGGCCGATGTGGAGATGACCGTCGCCCTGCGCCCGCCGGTCCTGGAGCGCAACGTTGCCGTTCCCGCGCGCCTCCACGGCCTGTTCGGCACCGCGGTGCGGCACACCCTGGAGCCGGAGATCACCTACCGTGATGTAAAGGGGGTGGGGAATTTTTTGGGCATCCTGCGCTTCGACGATGCGGACCTGGTCAGCGACACCAACCAGCTGGAGTACGGCCTCACCCAGCACCTGTACTTCCGCCCGCCGCCGCGGCATGCGCCGGCCGCGCTCCCGGGCTGCCCGGCGCCCGGCGGTTCCGCTTCGGCGAACGGAGCGGCGCTGACCGGCACCGAAGACCAGGCCGCGACCGGGGGGCAGGGCGGGCCCGATGTGCTGAACCCGACCCCGACGGACTCGACCGATGCCAATGGCATCCCCGACCCCGCGGCCGCCGCGCCGGAGCTTCCCCTGCAGACCCACGCGGCGCGCATGGCGGCTCGCTGCCTGCCGCCGGAGCAGACCCCGCAGCAGCCCCTGGTGAGCTGGCGGCTGACGCAGCGCGTCTTCTTCGACCCCACCTTTGGCCATGCTGTGCTGCTGAACCGCCGCAACCTGTTTGAGTCCACGCTGTCGCTCTCCGGCATTGCGTTTCTGACGGAGCCGCGCGATATCTCGCCCCTGATCTCTCGGCTGCGGGTGCGCACCTCCGGGCACACCGATCTGGAGTGGGACTTCGACCTCGATACCGGCGCGAAGAAGTTCACCAGCTCTAACGTCTTTGTGGACGCGCATGAGGGCAACGTCTTCGGCGGCCTGAGCTACGCGCGGCTGAACGCGCCGGGACGCTTCGCGCATGAGGTCATCGACACCAACCAGAAGGCGTCGCTGGTGAGCTCGCCGACCTCGGACTTTTCGCAGCTGCGCTTTCTGCTCGGCTACGGCTTGCCCAGCAAACCCGGCGTTGCGCTGGGCGCCAACGCAGGCCTGGACCTGATCCGCGGCGACCTGCAGTACCTCGCCACCGAGGCCAGCTACAACTGGAACTGCTGTGGCTTTGCCGTGGAATATCGCCGCTACAACCTGGGCGCGGTGCGCGATGAAAACTCTTACCGGTTCAACTTCACGCTGGCCAACATCGGCTCGGCGGGCAATATCCGCCGGGCGGAGCGGCTGTTTTGAACATGCTGTAATGTAGCCCTCTCCTTTGCGACAGTTTTTTGGGTTGTCATTCCCGAAGGGAATCTGCGGGTTGCTTTCTTGTTGTCATTCCCGCAGGGAATCCGCTTCTCCGCAGGCCGCAACCGAGCCGGAGCAATCAACAGGCCACCCCCAACCGTGCTGCCCGATCCGGCTCACGTTTTCACTCTGCGATAATCCAACTATCGTGCGTTTTGCCCACTTTGCCTCCCTCCTCCTGCTTTCTGCCGCCCTGCTTAACGGGGGCTGCCATGCCCAACAGCCGCCTGCCGCCGCGGGCAGCGCAGCGACCGCCAGCGCCGCCGCCGCGGAGCCCGGCACACCGCTCTCGCCGGCGATGCAGCGCAAGGTGGAGGTCATCCTGCGCCAAAAGGCCAACCTGCCGCCCGAAACCACCGTGCATGTGGGCAAGGTGACCCCCTCCGAGTTCCCCAACTACGACAACCTCGTGCTGACCGTGGACAACGAAGGCCGCGTCTCCAAGCCCATCCACTTCCTGATCTCCAAGGACGGCAAAACGCTGGCGCAGATCACGCGCTTCGATATGTCCGAGGACCCCAAAAAGCTGGTCTCCGCCGAGGGCCGTCCTTTCCGCGGCGGCCCCGCCGACGCCCCCGTGCTGATTGTGGGCTTTGACGATCTCGAGTGCCCCTACTGCGCGCGGCTGCACGAGGAGATCTTCCCTGCCCTGCTCCAGCGCTACGGCGAGGAGGTGCGCATCGTGTACCGCGATTTCCCGCTGGAAATGCACCCCTGGGCCATGCATGCGGCGGTGGACACCAACTGCCTTGCCGAGCAATCCAACGACGGCTACTGGGCGGAGGTGGATTACATTCACGGCCATGCCGGTGAGATCGGCACCGATGCCAAGGACCCCAAGGCCGAAAAGACGCTGGCCCGAGCCACCGAGCAGATCGACCGCTTGACGCGCGAGCAGGGCCAGTCGCATAAGGTCGACATGGCGAAGCTGAACAGCTGCATCGGCAAGCAGGACACCTCCACCGTGGAGGCCTCGCGCAAGCTGGGCGAAGGCCTGAACCTGAGCGCGACGCCCGCGCTGTTCATCAACGGCGACAAAATCGAGGGCGCTGTGTCGCTCGAATTCCTGTACGGCATTATCGACCAGGCCCTGCGCGTGGCCGGGGTGCAGCCGCCACCGCCCTATGTGGCCCCAAAAACGCCCGGAGCCGCGGGCGAAAGCCCGGCCGGGCAGTAGCGCTTTGCACAGACCGCATGGCGGCCGGCGCATCCGCTCCATCGCCACCCGTGATGCCGCATTAAATTCACGGACGGCTGTTGCTCTGCACCTGTTTCCATAGGCTCTTCACGCACACTCTGAGCCAGAACAACGTCCAGGCTTCAGGGCAGGTCGGATTCAGTCTCAGCTGTGCATAAAGAGCGCAGACTCCTGCGGGAATGACAGTAGAAGAACAATCGGGTGCCCCATCCATCGCACAGTTCACCGTGCGATGGGTGGGTTGGCGACGAAGTTACGGATCGCACGAACACCCACCCATCGCAAAAGCCGCGATGGATGGGGCACCCGGCATCCAGCTCTGCCGGTCGATAGGCTTTGCACAAGCCGCATGGCGGCCGCCGCGTATCGGCTACATGCCGCTGGATGAGGTGCAGTCGCTGGCGGGTATCTATGGCCTGCAGGAATCTGTCAGCAGCGACGTTACCCATCTGCTGTTGGCGCAGGCCGAGGCCATGGGACCCGTCATCGTGGAAGAGCCAGACTTCAAGCACATGCCAGCTGCGCAGTTTGAGCAGATGCGCCACGCCGGAGCGAGAAACTTTGCGGATGTGGTGATCCTGCAGCAGCTGCTCAAGGAACTCGACCAGCAATACACCCATGCAGTCAAGCAGAAGTGACGGCAGCGCAGGAGAGCAGGCACTGACATGGAAGTTCATCCACCAGAGCGGGTGCCCCATCCATCGCACAGTCTCATCGTGCGATGGGTGGGTTGGCGATGAAACTCGCCGGTCGTACGAACACCCACCCGTCGCAAAAAGCCGCGATGGATGGGGCACCCGTGCTGATGGACTCGGCACCCGTGCTGATGGATGGGCACCCGTCCTGATGAGGTCGGCACCCGCGCCCGGCTACACTAAGCAGGTTGCGCCTACGCCGCCCTGGAGCCTGCCTTGAAGATCGTCATCGCTGAAAAAGTCTCGCCCGCCACGCTTGCCATTCTCAAGGGCGAGCCCGGTTGGGAGGTTGTGACCGCCGACCAGATCCCCGCGGGCGGGCTGCCTGCGGCGCTGGCCGAGGCCGATGCCCTGATCGTGCGCTCTGCCGTGCAGGCCGATGCGGCGCTGTTGCAACACGCGCCGAAGCTGCGGCTGATCGGCCGCGCCGGCGTGGGCGTGGACAACATTGACACCGCCGAGGCCACGCGCCGCGGCATCGTGGTAATGAATACGCCGGGGGCCAACGCGGTGGCCGTCGCCGAGCTCACGCTGGGGCTGATGATCGCGATGGCACGCTCCATTCCGCGCGCCAACGCGGGCATGCACGAGGGCAAGTGGGACAAAAAGTCGTTGCAGGGCACGGAGCTGCGCGGCAAGACGCTGGGCATCGTCGGCTGCGGGCGCATTGGGCTGGAGGTCGCGCGCCGGGCCAGGGCTTTCGGCATGGAGCTGATCGGCTATGACCCCTTCATCGCTCCGGTCATTGCGCGCGAACATAACATCACGCTGGTGCCCATCGATGAAATCTTTTTGGAAAGCGATTACCTGTCGCTGCACGTGGGCCTGACGCCGCAGACCGAAGGCCTGATCAATGCGCATTCGCTCGCGATTATGAAGCCGGGGGTGCGCCTCATCAACTGCGCCCGCGGCGAGCTGATTGTGGATGAGGCGCTGGTGGAAGCACTGCGGAGCGGCCATGTGGCCGGGGCCGCGCTGGATGTGTTTCGTTCCGAGCCGCTCAAGGATTCGCCCTACTTCGCCATTCCCAGCGTGCTGCTCAGCCCGCACATCGCCGGCTCCACGGACGAGGCGCAGGAGGCCATCGGCATTCAACTGGCCAACCAGGTGCGCGACTTCCTGAAGCTGGGCGTGGTGCAGAACGCGGTCAATGTGGCCTCGCTGAGCGAGGAAGAGTACACCGAGCTTTCGCCCTACATCGAGATGGCCTCACGCCTGGGCCAGTTTCTTGCGCATGCATTGGGCTCGGAAGGGCTGTCCGGCATCGACAGCCTGACGCTGAACTTTAACGGCCGCCTGGCGCTGCTGAAGACCGACCTCATTCGCAACGCGGCGATTGCGGGGCTGCTGCATGGCTCCGAGGGCGTCAACCGCATCAACGCCGCCACGGCGGCGCAGGAGCGCGGCATCCGGCTGGAAGAAAACAGGCGTGAGCACGCGCCCGGCGGCACGGGCAATACGCTGCGCCTGATCACGCACAGCGCGGCGGGCAACTTTGCGGTGACCGGCACGGTGCTCCACGGCAGCTCCGCGCGGCTGATGCGCTATAACGGCATCGATGTGGAAGCCGAGCTGAACGGCACGCTGCTGGTGCTGCGCAACAACGATGTGCCCGGCGTCATCGGCCGCATCGGCACCATTCTGGGCGAGGCACGGTTGAACATCGCCAACTTCGCGCTGGGTCGCCTGGCCGAGGGCAACGGTGCCGAAACCCGCGCCGTGGCGGTGGTGCAGCTGGACAAGCCGGAGGCTTCGGCGCTGCAGCAGGCCGTGGAGCAACTGCGTGCCGTGGAGGCCATCAAGAGCGTGCGCGTGGTGGAACTGGGCAAGCGCTAAGCCAGTTCCGACGCATCCTTGCAGTCAGTTGCGGCTCGGAGAGAAAAACGCAGGTTCCCTTCGGGAATGACAACAAAAAGATCAGAGCCACAAGATGACGGCATCCAGCTTGCTTTAGCATCCATTCACACGCATGCCCACACAAGCCAGCGCCGCCAACATCGACGGCCGGAAGGTCTACTCCAAGATCTCCTGGCACCTGATCCCGTACATCTTTTTTCTGTATATCCTTGCGTATCTTGATCGCGTCAACGTAGGCTTTGCCGCGCTGGAGATGAAGCGCGACCTCCATCTTTCTGACACCATCTATGGCCTGGGTGCGGGACTGTTCTTCCTGGGCTCATCCAGCTTCGATCTGCCCAGCAATCTTGCGCTGACCAGGTTTGGCCCACGCCACTGGATCGCCCGCATCATGATCAGCTGGGGCATCGTGGCCACGGCGATGATGTTGATCCGCGGCGGCACCAGCTTCGCCATCATGCGCTTTCTGCTTGGGGTTACCGAGGCCGGCTTTTTCCCGGGCATGATTCTGTATCTGACCTTCTGGTTTCCCTCGGGCGAGCGAGCCCGCGCGGTGGCGAAGTTTATGACCGCCACCTCCATCGCAGGCGTGGTGGGCGCGCCCGTCGCCAGTGCACTGCTGAAGCTGGAAGGCCGCGGCGGCCTGCATGGATGGCAATGGCTCTTTCTGGTCGAGGGCGTGCCGACATTTCTGGCCGGCATCTCCGTGCTCTTCGTGCTCAAGGACAAACCGGACGACGCCCCCTGGCTGAGCGCCGAGGAAAAGCAGTGGCTCGATGCCGAGCTCGACAAGGATCGCAAAGAGGGCGGCGCGGAAGACAAGCACTCGCTCGGCGACGCCTTTCGCACGCCCATGGTGTGGGTGCTGGCCGGAATCTTTTTTCTCGACCAGATCGGCGTGTACACGGTGAACCTGTGGATGCCGCTGATGCTGAATAACTTTCTGCACGGTGGAGCAGGCGCGGCGGGCAACGCGCTGTCGCCCAATGCCGCCAGCCTGATTGCGCGCTACGCGACGATCCCCTATGTGGCCGCGGCGATCTTCACGGTGGTGGTGGGCTGGTCGTCTGACCGAACCGGCGAACGACGCGGGCACATGGCTGTTTGCATGGTGCTCAGCGCCATCGGTTTCACATGGGCGGGGCTGACGCACAGCTTTGGGCCTGCACTGTTCGCAATGTCGCTGGCCGCGGTGGGTTATTGGTCCATCATGGGCCCGTTCTGGGCGCTGCCCACGCGCGTGCTCGGCGGCCAGGCGGCTGCGGGCGGTGTGGCCATCATCACCATGGTGGGCGGTGTGGGCGGCTTTCTCGGGCCATTCCTCACGGGACGGCTCAAGGATCTGACACATGGCTTCTCCGGCGGTCTGTTCACGATCGCGGGCCTGGCCTTGCTGGCAGCGATCTTGTGCTTCGCGGTGAAGGTGCCATCCCGGCGGCGAGCCGAAGCGGGCTGAGGCTGGCCGGGGCGCGGGAAAAGCTGAGGCAATGTCCTGTAAACTCAAGGGTGCACGTGTGCGCACCGCGCGCGCTGGCCCAAGGACACGACGCGCCATGCGACACCAGCCTCCCTATCTCGCCATCCTGCTCGCTGCCGCGCTGCTGCTGCTCGCGGGCTGCCACAAGGGCGCGCAGACCGGGGATCTGGCGAGAGTGAACGGCAAGGCGATCACGCAGGCGGATGTGGACAAGATCTATGCCGCGCAGCTGCAAAACAATCCGCAGCCGCAGCAGCCCACCGCGGAGCAGACCGACTCGCTGAAGCTCAACATCCTGCACGAGCTGATTGTGGAAGAGATCGTGGAGCAGCGCGCGGCTAAGCTGGGCCTGACCGCTACCGATGCCGAGGTCGACGCCAAACTACAGGAGATGAAGGCGCCCTACACCGAGGAGCAGTTTCAGGCGCGGCTCAAGGCAAGCAAGCTGACGCTGGAAGATGTGCGTCGTGATCTTCGTCGCTCATTGACGCAGAACAAGCTGTTGAACAAGGAGATCAACTCAAAAATCACGGTCACCGATGCGGATGTTGCGAGCTACTTCAACGCGCACAAGGCAGACTTCAACCTGATTGAGAACACCTACCACCTGGCGCAGATCCTGGTGACCGCCAGCCCCGCGGCAAGCGCCGGTAACCTGCAGAACAGCAAAGCGACCTCCGACGCGGATGCGCGCAAAAAGATTCTAACGCTGAAGAACAGGCTGGATGCCGGTGAAGATTTCGGCACGCTGGCCATGAACTTCTCCGAAAGCCAGCAGAGCGCGCCCAATGGCGGGGACATGGGCAACATCACGGAATCGCAGCTGAAGCAGAACCCCGCGTTGTTCGCGGCGATCAGCCGGCTTCATGCGGGCCAGGACACCGATATCATCCCCTTTCCTGACCCCAACGACCCCAAGAAGATTGGTGGCTACGCTATCTTCCGGTTGCTGGAAAAAGCACAGGCCGGGCAGCGCGACCTGAGCGATCCGCGAGTGCAGCAGGCCATCCGGCAGCAGATCCACGACAGCCGCTCGCAGCTGCTCAAGAGTGCGTACTTCGAGATGCTGCGCGACCAGTCCAAGGTGGAAAACATGCTGGCGGAGCAGATCTTCAAAGAGGCCGCAAAGTGAAGCCGCTGGCCGCCGCGTCGTTGCTGTGTGCGACCGCGCTGCTGCTTGCGGGCTGCCACAGCACACCGCCGCCCACACCCCTGAACCAGCTCACGGCGCAGCAGCATGCGGGCTACGACGTATTTCAGACTCGCTGCGCGAACTGCCACTATGAGCGCGTCGACGAGGCCAAGAACGGGCCGGCCCTGGTTGGCCTTTTCAAGAAGCCCTATCTGCACTCCGGCGCGCCGGCCACCGACGAACGCGTGACTGCCACCATTCTTCACGGCCACGGGCTGATGCCCGCGCAGCCTGACCTCGACCCTGATGCGCTGGCGGCGCTGCTGGCGTATCTGCATACCGTATAGCCCGCCCTCCATGCACAAAAGCGCGATACTAAAAGACGTGCCGCCACCCGACCCACAGACGCCCTCACCGCCGGAAAGCCGCTTCACCAACCCCGAGGTTACGCCAGCGGCAGACCCTGGGTTCAAGGCGCGTCACCTGCCAGGCACACCCGCCGGCGAGGCCCAGGGCATGCTGCCCGGCATGGCCGTCATCGGCATGTATCTGCTGGTTTTCGCCATGCTGAACGTGTTTGCCGCGATGCGCAACGTGTTTGGGACGGGCGCCATCAAGTACTCCATCCTGGGCGTTTGCACGCTGATGGTCGTGGGGGTGTTTGGCCTGTTGCGGCTGCGACGCTGGGGGTGGGCCATCGTGTCCGCGGGTTGCGTCCTCATGGCTGCGGCATACTTCTACGGCTTCCATGCCTCGCGGCATCTGCCGTACATCATCCAGGGGCTGTTCGCGCTGGTGTTTTTTCTTTACCTGATCCGGCTCGAGGTGCGCGAGCGCCTGCGCTAAGCTGGGCTGCATGACCTCGCGCCGCGATCTGCTGAAGGCTGCCGCAGCCTGCTCCGCCAGCGGCCTGCTGGCCCGCTACCTGCCACAGGCTTCCCCCGCCCACGCCGCGTACACGCTGCAGGTGGACACGGGCAAGCCCCTGGCGACGATCCCGGAGAACTTCACCGGCCTGGGTTACGAGATGTCGTCGGCGGCGCGGCTGGGCCTGCTCAGCAGGGACAACGCGGCCTACCTGCAGCTTGTGCGCAACCTGGGTGCACGGGGCGTGCTGCGCTGCGGCGGCATCGTCGCGGACTTCACCACCTATGCCGGCGAGGTGCGCACCGAGCCCAAGGACACCGTGGTCACGGAGGCAAGTCTTCAGCAGCTGCGCGGCTTTCTGGATGCGTGCCACTGGCAGGCCATCTGGAGCCTGAACTTCGCGCACAGCAGCTTAGGGGATTCGCTGCTCGAAGCCCGCGATGTGGCCCGGATTCTTGGGCCGCGGCTGCTGGCTGTGGAGCTCGGCAACGAGGTGGAAAACTACGGCAAGGGCCGCACGCCGATCCGCCCCGCGCCCTACACCTATGAGGCCTGGCGCGCGGAGTACACACACTGGCATCGCGAGCTCGTCGCGGCGGTGCCCGGCCTGCGCTTTGCCGCACCGGACACCGCTGCCTCGGTCGCCTGGGTGGAGCGCTTCGCCGCCGATGCGCACGGTGATGTCCAGCTGCTAACCACGCACTTCTACCGCGGCGACCAGCACCAGGGCACACAGGCCAAGCTGCTCACGCCGGACCCTGTGCTGGCCGACGAGCTTGCGCGGTTGCACAAGGCCTCCACGCAGAGCGGCATTCCGTGGCGCATGTGCGAGACGAATTCCTTCTTCGGCGGCGGCCGCCCGGGGGTGAGCAACAGCTTCGCCGGGGCGCTGTGGACGCTTAACTACATGCTGCTGCTGGCGCAGGCCGGCTGTGCGGGTGTGAACATGGAGACCGGCGTCAACCAGCTGGGATTTGTCAGCTCCTACTCGCCCATTCAGGATGACGGTGCCGGCCACAACACCGCCGGCGTGCCCTACTACGGCATGCTGGCCTTCGCGCTGGCGCGGCAGGGGGCGCCGAATGCCTTTGCCGTCACCCTCGAGCCCTCGTCGCCCGAGCTTGCGGCGTATGCCCTGGGCAGCGGGGGCCAGGTGCGCTGCGTTGTGCTGATCAATCTGTCGACGGCGCAGCAGGCGCGTGTCGATCTGCGCGCCCTGTCCGCGCGCCGGCTGACGGCGTACCGGCTCAGCGCGCCATCGGCGCAGAGCCAACGCGACATCACGCTGGGCGGTGCGGCGGTGGACGCCGACGGCAGATGGAACAGAGCTTCAACTGCGGTGTCGCATGAGGAGATCGAGCTGCCCGCCGCCAGCGCGGTGGTCCTGCGGGCAAGCTAGCCGGCAGCGTCGCGGGTACAATGGAGGCAGCCCATGGCGCCCCTGCTCCAGACCGAGACGCTCGTCCAGATCGACCTGAGCCCGCGCAAACCAATGCGCAAGCCGGAGTGGCTGAAGGCGCGCGCGCCGGTGGGCGAGACCTTTCACTCGCTCAAGAAGCTTGCCCGCGACCTTAACCTGCATACGGTCTGCGAAAGCGCGCAGTGTCCCAACATCGGCGAGTGCTGGAACCACAAGACCGCGACTTTCATGATGCTGGGCAACCTGTGCACGCGGCGATGCGGCTTTTGCGCTGTGCCCAAAGGGCGTCCCGAGCCTATCGACCACACGGAGCCGGAGCGCGTGGCCTACGCGGTCGCTACGCTTGGCCTGCGCCATGCCGTGATCACCTCGGTGAACCGCGACGACGACAACCTGGGCGCGGCGACGGCCTTTGTCAACGTGATTCGCGAGATTCGCCGGCAGGCCCCCGGCTGCCAGGTGGAGGTGCTCACCCCGGACTTCCAGGGTGTGTTGGCCGCACGGCAGATGGTGGTCGAGGCCCGTCCCGAGATTCTGAACCACAACATCGAGACCGTGCCCCGGCTGTACCGCGTAGCCAAGTCCGGCGGCCGTTATGAGAAGTCATTGCACTTCCTCGACGCCGCGAAGCGCGAGTCCAGCACACATTCCGAGGGCCCTCTCGTGACCAAGACCGGCATCATCGTCGGCATGGGGGAGGAGATGCATGAGCTGCTCGGCGTCTTTCGCGACCTTGCCGACCGCAAGGTCGACATCCTCACCATCGGGCAGTATTTGCGGCCCTCACGCGATCATCTGCCCATGGCGCGTTATTACACGCCGGATGAGTTTGCCTTTCTGAAGCACGAGGCACTGGCTATGGGATTCCGCCACGTGGAGTCCGGCCCGCTGGTGCGCTCCAGCTATCATGCGCACGAGCAGGCCCAGTCCACAAGCCTGGCGTAGGCCGCAGCGCTACACGCGCCCCGCAAACTCCCGCGTCTCCGTCACCACCCTGATCTTTTCGCCCTCTTTCACAAACAGCGGCACGCGCACCTCCGCGCCGGTCTCCAGGCGAGCGGCTTTGGTCACGGAACCGGAAGACGTGTCGCCGCGCACCGCAGGCTCGGTGTACTCCACCATCAGCTCCACCTGCTGCGGCAGCTCCAGGCCGATGGGGTTGCCGTTGTATTTCTGAATCTGTACCAGCGTGCCTTCCAGCAGCAGTTCCAGCGCGTCTGCCATCTTGGCGGGGTCAAGCTGCAGCGTTTCAAAACTCGACTGATCGAGGAAGTACGAGCCGTCCGCGTCGGAGTAGAGATAGCTTGCCTCCACGGTCTCCAGGTCGGGTTCGCGGAATTTGTCTTCCGCCTTGAAGGTCTTGTCCTGCACGGCGCCGTTCAGCATGTTGCGCATCTTGACGCGCACCAGCGTTTGCCCGCCGCGGGCCGTGGGTGTGGAGATGTCCTTGTCCAGGCAGCGGAACGGTGTTCCGTCGTGCTCAAAAAACATCTTGCGCTTTACGTCGATGGCGGCAATCAGTTCAGCCATAAAAAGTTCCTTGGGTGCTCGAAGTCTGGCGCGCACGAAACCGCCTGCAAAGGGCAGGTGCCCGTGCACCGCAGCGCTTCCAGTGTATTGAACGGGCGCCGCGACCTGCTTACGGGCTGGATGTACAGTGAAGCCACACGTATGAAAAAGCTTGTGCCTTTGCTACTGCTGCTCGCTGCTTCCGCCGCTGCCTTCGCCCAGCATGTGGAGGTGACAATGCCGTCGCCAACACCGCTGCACGGCCACCTTGTCGTCGTCTTCAGCAAGAACGACGCGCGCGAGCCGCGGATGCAGATGGTGGAAGGCTACACCTCCGCGCAGGGCTTCGGCATGGATGTGGGCATCGATGGCGCCCCAGGCTCCGGCACCCTCACCATCGACACCAGGACCTTCGGCTATCCGCTGCGCTCGCTCGCGCAGGTGCCCGCCGGCGACTATTTTGTGCAGGGCGTCTTCAACCGCTACGAGCAGTTTCACCTGGCCTCCGGCAAGACTGTCTGGCTGCCACCCGATCGCGGCGAAGGCCAGCAGTGGAATCGCAAGCCTGGCAACCCCTACAGCAAGCCGGTAAAGGTGCACTTCGATCCTGCATCGGTCGCACCGCTGCGCCTCACGCTCGATCAGGTCATCCCACCCATCCAGGGCACAGCGCAGGATCCTGAGGTCATCGCGCAGCACCAGCCCGAGGCGAAGTGGCTGCGCTACATGCGCTTTCGCTCCGAAAAGCTGAGCCGGTTCTGGGGCCGCGACATGTATCTGGGCGCGTGGGTGCTGCTGCCGCAGGGCTTTGACGAGCACCCCAAAGCGCGCTATCCGCTGGTCGTATGGCAGGACCACTACAGCGCCGGCCCCCGGCCCGCCTTTCGCGCCACACCACCCGCGCCCGGCGACGGCGCACGCGGGGAGGCCGCCTATCGCCTGTTCCAGGACTGGACCAGCGGACGCATGCCGCATGTGCTTCTGCTGTTTGTGCAAAACGCCAACCCGTACTACGACGACTCCTACGCCGTTGACTCGGCCAACCTGGGCCCCTATGGCGCGGCCATCAATGAGGAGCTCATCCCGGCGGTGGAGGCGAAGTTTCGCGGCCTTGGCCAGGGCTGGGCGCGCGCCACGGTGGGCGGCTCCACCGGCGGCTGGGAAAGCCTGGCCACGCAGATCTTTTACCCCACGGAGTACAACGGCACATGGACCGCCTGTCCCGATCCGGTCGACTTCCGTGCCTTCGGCAACGTGGATCTCTACAAGGACACCAACGCCTTTGTGCGCAAGGGCGACTTCGGCGAGATCCCCATCCCGGAAGAGCGCAAACCGGACGGTTCGCTGCTGGCCACCATGGCCGACAGCATCAGCTATGAGCTGGTGCTCGGCACGCATGGGCGCTCCACGGACCAGTGGAATATCTGGCAGGCGGTGTACTCGCCCGCCGGCGCTGACGGCTACCCCGCACCGATCTTTGACCCGCTCACTGGCAAGATCGACCCGCAGGTGGTGCGGTATTGGCATGAGCACTTTGACCTAGCCGCCATCCTGCAGCGCGACTGGCCCACGCTGGGGCCCAAACTCGAAGGCAAGCTGCACATCGCGGTCGGCGACGGCGATACGTGGTACCTGAATAACGCGGTGCATGATCTTCAGCAGCAGCTCGAGGCCACGCGCAACCCGCACAGCGATGCGGCGTTTCAATACGGCCCGCGCATGCCGCACTGCTACACCGGCGGCCCGGGCGAGTACACCATGCAGCAGAACAATGAGAACTGGCCCCAGCGCGTGATCCCGCAGATGACCGATCACATGCTGCGCACCGCTCCCCGGGGCGCCGACACCACTTCATGGGTCTACTGAGAAACCGGCTCGCGTCAGATCCCGTCAAATCGCCTGCAATTCATCGCTGCTTGGCGATCCTGCGATCAGCATCCAAAGAAGGATTGCAGGAGAGAACGTGACCTACGAACAGTACGATGCCGTCATTATCGGCTCTGGCCAGGCCGGCAATCCACTGGCCCTGGCGGCGGCAAAGCATGGCTGGCGCACAGCGCTGGTTGAACGCCGCTTTGTGGGCGGGGTTTGCACCAACGACGGCTGCACCCCGACGAAAACCATGATCGCGAGCGCGCGTGTGGCCGCGCTGGCCCGTCGCGGCGCGGAGTATGGCGTCGCCTGCGGCGAGGTTGCCGTCGACCTCAAGGTGGTCAAAGAGCGGACGCAGCAGCTGGTACTGAAAGGACGCGGCAGCATTCAGCGAAGCCTTCAGGAACAGCAGGGTGTTGATCTGATCTTTGGCGAAGCGAGCTTTGCCGTCGACCAGCCCGCCGCAGGGCAAGGCCAGCACCACGTGGGGGTCAAGCTGAACGACGGCACCTCCCGTCACCTCGCCTCCGCGCGCATCTTCATCGACACAGGGGAGCGCCCGCATCTGCCCAGCATTCGCGGGCTCGAAGCCACACCGTTCTTCGACAGCACCTCGATCCTGCAATTGGAAACAGTGCCCGCTCACCTGCTCATTCTGGGCGGGGGCTACATCGCGCTGGAGTTTGCCCAGATGTTTCGCCGCTTTGGCTCGGCGGTCACCATCGTCGAGCGGGGCGATCAGCTGATCGAGCATGACGATGCAGAGATTGCCGCGTGCATGACCAGCATCCTTGGCGAGGATGGTGTGGACATCCTGCTCCAAACCGAGACCACGCAGGTGTCCGGTGAGCCAGGCTCGATCACGCTCGAAACGCAGGGCAAAGCCGGCGCGCGCAACCTGCACGGGTCGCACCTGCTGGTGGCCACCGGTCGCACTCCCAATGTGGAAGCACTGCATACCGAGCGCGTCGGTTTGCGGCTGGCAGCAAAGGGCTACATTGACGTGAACGATCGTCTGGAAACCTCCGTTCCGGGCATCTGGGCGCTGGGCGATGTCACCGGCGGCCCTGCCTATACGCACATCGCCTACGACGACTTCCGCATTGTTCGCGCGAACCTGCTGGAGGGCGGTGCTCGCTCCACGCGGGATCGCCTGGTGCCCTACTGCATCTTCACCGACCCTGAGCTGGGTCGTGTGGGCCTGAGTGAAAAGCAGGCCCGCGAGCAGGGCCATGACCCTCGCGTGTTCACCATGCCCATGAGCAAGGTGGCGCGCGCCAGTGAATCGGCCGAAACGCGCGGCATGATGCAGGCCGTGGTCGACCGCGCGTCGGGCAGATTGCTGGGCGCGGCCGTGCTTGGCCTCGGTGGCGGCGACGTCGTCACGGAGCTCGAAATCGCCATGGCCGGCGGGCTCACGGCCGACGACCTGCAGGCCTTCATCTTTATCCACCCAGTGCTGGGCGAAGGCCTGAATGTGCTGTTCAAGAAAGAACGCAACGACTGAAGTCCGTCCGAGGCAACCAGCAGCCCGGGCGCCTGCGAGTCAGGTAGCATCGAGCTATGGGTGCAGCCTCTGAGGCCGTCGGCACGATGTACCTGCCGCAAATTCTTGAGCATGTGCGCGGGGTGGTTGCGGAGCGCAAGCGGTCTGCCGATCTGCGCGCTCTGGAACGCGCCGCGGCGGCGCACCAGCCGCGCGGGTTTGCACGCGCGCTGAAGGCAAAAGCCGCCACGGGGCCCGCGATCATTGCGGAGTTGAAGAAGGCTTCCCCCTCCAAAGGCCTGCTTCGTGAGCCGTTTGACGCCGCAGACCTGGCCGCGCAGATGGAGCGCGGCGGGGCCGCGGTGTTGAGCGTGTTGACCGAGGATCGCTTCTTTCAGGGCTCGCTTGAAAACCTGCGCCGCGCCGCGGCAGCCGTCCACATTCCGTGCCTGCGCAAGGACTTTATGGTCGACCCGTTCCAGATGCTCGAAGCCCGCGCCAACGGCGCTGACGCGGTGCTCCTGATCGTGGCAGCGCTGAGCGACGCGGAGCTGCGCACCCTGCGCGAGGAGGCGCGACGGTGCGAACTCGACGTGCTGTGTGAGGTGCATGACCGCGACGAGCTGCAGCGGGCAAGCAGTCTCGACTGCGAGTGCGTCGGCGTGAACAGCCGCGATCTGAAGACGTTTACGGTCTCGCTGGACAGGGCTTGTGAACTTGCTGCGGATCTGCCTGCCGAGGCCGTGCGTGTCGCCGAAAGCGGCATCCACACGCGCGAAGACATGCGCCGGCTGCGGAGTGCGGGATTTGAGGCGTTTCTGATCGGCGAATCGCTGATGCGGCAACCGGCTCCCGGCGCGGCTCTGGCTGCGCTGTTGGAGAGCTGATGTTCAGGGAGCAACCTCCGGCCGCCGGCGCACCATTTGTGAAGATCTGCGGCACAACCAACCTCCAGGATGCGCAGCACAGCATCGCTGCGGGAGCGGATGCTCTGGGCTTCATCTTCGCACCCAGCAAGCGGCGCGTCAGCGTCGAGCAGGCCGCGCGCATGACACGCGAGGTCCCCGCGAGCATCCTGTGTGTGGGCGTCTTCACCGAAGGCTCTGCGACAGACATCCGCGACGCGGTGCATGGGGCCGGCCTCCATGCTGTGCAGCTGCACCTGCCCTACGACGCTGCGCTCATTGCTACGCTGCATGCGGCCAGGGTGCAGTTGGTCCAGGTAGTGAAGGTGGAAAGCGACACCGGCCTGCTGAAGAGCGACGCCGCGGCTGCGGAGCGCCTGACTGAGGAGCTGACCACGGCGCTCAGCGACGATCGCCTGTGGGCGGTTCTGCTGGACGCCTCGTTTGCGGGTGTTTCCGGCGGCCTGGGCAGAAGTTTTGGCTGGGACACGGTGCGGCCCCTGCTGCAGGCAGCGCGCCGCCGGGCGACGGCGGAGCACAGCGCACGGGGCACCACAGGGCCGCATGTGCTGCTCGCCGGGGGGCTGCACGCGGGTAACGTCGCCGAGGCGATGCGGGCGCTGGAGCCATGGGGTGTGGACGTGGTCAGCGGCGTGGAAGCTGCTCCGGGTCGCAAGGACCCGGAGCAGCTGCACGGCTTCGTGCAGGCCGCGCAGCGTGGCGTTCCAGGCCGTTAGCGGTGGGGGTCGCCGTACCGTTCGCGCTGGTGCACGCCATGCCTCTCGCGATAGTGATTAGCCACGAGCCCGCCGCCTGCACCGGCCCCTGCACCGATAAGAGCGCCCTTGCCGCCGCCGAGCAGGCCGCCCACCACCGCCCCACCGACGGCTGAGCCGCCCACAACCTTTGCCTTCGTGTGGTGGCGCGCATCATGGCGATGTTGCTGGTGCCTGGCCCGGGAATACGACTCCTGGCCAAGGCTGTGAAGCGGAACAAGAGTGAAAGCTGCAACGGCTACAAGGCCGGTCCGTCGAAAGGCGTTCATGGTCGATCTCCAGAAAGTGAAGTCAGGCGTGATGTTTGTTGGGGCAAGCGCGCCGTCGCTTTGTGTTTCGCATTGTTTCGATGCGGGGTCCGGTTTGGAGTTGCAGGTTGCGGCCAAATCTTGAGTAACCCCCTTGCGGCACGAGTGGGTCCGATGTAATCTCGTATCCGTGACGCGCCTCGCGATCTATTTCGGTTTCGCCTTTCCGTTCCGCTACTGGCGCACAGTAGCGGTCACGGCGGTCTAGGCCTACCCTCGCGCAGAGCAGCAGCGAAGTGAAGCAAGGATCCCCTGAACCGCGACTCAAAGGTCGCGGTTTTTATGTTTTTACGGTACCGACTTTGCCACGCAGGAGAGCCTTATGAGTGCAAGCCCCGTTCTGGAAGCACCCGCCGCGCAGTCAACAGAAAGGCCGGGACGCTTTGGTGTCTATGGCGGACGGTATGTGCCGGAAACCCTGATGGCGGCGCTGCTGGAGCTCGATGAGTCCTACGCGGCGGCGCAGGCAGACCCGGCCTTCCGAGACGAACTGGCCACGCTGCTCCACAATTATTGCGGCCGGCCCACACCGCTGTTCTTTGCCCGTCGCATGACCGAAGCGCTGGGCGGCGCCAGGATTTACCTGAAGCGCGAAGACCTGCTCCACACCGGCGCGCACAAGATCAACAACGCGCTGGGCCAGGCGCTGCTGGCCAGGCGCATGGGCAAGCAGCGAATCATCGCAGAAACCGGCGCGGGCCAGCACGGCGTGGCTACGGCGACAGTGTGCGCGTTGTTTGGGCTCGAGTGCGTGGTGTATATGGGCGAGGAGGACATGCGGCGCCAGGAGCTGAACGTCTTTCGCATGCGGCTGCTGGGCGCGGAGGTGCGCGGCGTCGGCTCAGGTTCAGCCACGCTCAAGGATGCGATCAACGAGGCCATGCGCGACTGGGTCACCAACGTGCGCTCGACGTTTTATATTCTCGGTTCCGCGCTGGGATCGCATCCGTACCCAACCATGGTGCGCGACTTCCATCGCGTGATCTCGCGGGAATCGAAGCAGCAGATCCTGGAAGCGGAAGGTCGGCTCCCGGATGCGATTGTGGCGTGCGTGGGCGGCGGATCCAATGCCATCGGCGCGTTTTATGAGTACATCCCCGATGCGAGCGTGCAGCTGATCGGCGTGGAGGCCGGCGGCCGCGGCACCGCACTGGGCGAGCACGCGGCGCGCTTCCAGAGCATCGGTGGCGGCACTCCCGGCGTACTGCAAGGCACCTACAGCTATGTGCTGCAGAACGACGCGGGGCAGGTGGCTGCAACGCACTCGGTGAGCGCGGGATTGGATTACCCCAGCGTCGGGCCGGAGCACGCGATGCTGCATGATTCGGGGCGCGCAACCTACACCAGCGCGACCGATCATGAGGCGCTGGAAGCGACGAAATTTCTGAGCCGCACGGAAGGCATTATCCCCGCACTGGAGTCGGCGCATGCCGTAGCCGAAGCGATGAAGCTCGCGCCGCGGATGGGTAAGGACAAGATCCTGATGGTGAATGTAAGCGGGCGTGGGGACAAGGACATCGGGATTCTGACGCGGGAGATGGACCTGGGCGGACCGGCGGCGGTGAGCGCATGAGCGTGACTTCTTCAGTGACAGAGCAGCCCATGTTCTTAAGCGATGAGGTCTTTGAGCTATTGGTGCGCAAGATTCCCGCAGCGGTGTTGCAGGAGGTGCCGGAGAGCCTGTACCCGGAGGCGATTGGGACCACGCGCGAGCGCTTTGAAGAGATCGTGACGCTACTGGGCTCGGACGGCCGCACGCAGGGGCTGATCGGGGCGGAGACCGCGGGCTACCTGCGGCAGGCGTTGGGGATGGCGCTGCTGGAGTGCTCGGCGAAGGAGTTCCAGGAGCGCTTCGAGGTCGACCAGGAAGACGCGCGGGTGCTGATGCAGCAGATCAGCGCGCGGCTGGGCATTGGTACGGGAGGGCAGCGCTGAATGTTTGTGCCGGCACATCCCGTCCTCTCGACCGAAGCGCAAGCGCCATACAGCGTGCCGGCAACGGATGCCAAGGCGCTGCGCGGTGTCGACTTCGCCAAGGCACAACCCGTTGATCCGCAGCTGACGGCCACCTATCAGGCCTGCGACGCAAGCCACGAACATGGCGGCTGCGCCGACGATCCCGCGCACAACACGGTGATCCTGCGCTTCCCGGATAACACGGTCTTTTTCGACGCCAAGATGGCTATCGATGCGGACGGCTCTGTGCTGTCCAAGCTGGCAATTCGTCCCAACCAGCCGGAGACGAGCTTTCGGTATCCGGACCCGACCGGTGTTGATGTAGGGCCGAGCCTGGATGCCGAGCATGTGCCGTATGTGGTGATGCCGTTGGGTGATTTTCGGCGCGAAAGCGGTGTGCAGCTCGGCGACCTGGCCGCGGTGGTACATGACGGACAGGTGCAGTTTGCGATCGTGGGCGACCTGGGGCCGCGCACGCACATCGGCGAGGCCTCCATGAAGCTGCACATGGAGTTTGGGCGGCACATCTGTACGGCCTTTGACGCGGACGGCAACTGCAGCACCTTTACGGACACGAGCATCGATGCGCCGGTGCTGTACTTCTTTTTCCCGGGCACACGCCAGCGGATCTACGAAGGGTTAACACCCAACAACATCAACCAGCGCATTGAAAGCGTGGGCCAGCAGGTGTGGAGCGCGTTTCTGAAGCGGGAGCAGGAAGAGCAGGGGAAGGGCCAGACCCATGCCGATTGATTTCAGCAACAAGCCCGGCCTGGTGGTGTACCTGACCGCGGGCGACCCGGACCTGGCCACCACGCGCAACATGGCATTGGCGGCCCTGGACAACGGCGCTGCGGTGATTGAGCTGGGTGTGCCCTTCAGCGATCCGCTGGCGGATGGACCTGTGATTCAGCGGGCCAGTGAGCGTGCGGTGGCGCGCGGCACGCGGCTGAGCGATGTGCTGGAGTGCTGCCTTGATATCCGCCGCGCCCGTCCCGAGGCAGGCCTCATCCTGTTCAGCTATCTGAACCCCGTTCTGCGCATGGGTCTCGCGGAGTTCACCAAGGCAGCCAGGGCCAACGGCGCCGATGGCGTGCTGCTGACCGACATGATCGTGGAAGAGGCAGACGAATATCTGCGCTCGATGCGCGAGAACGACCTCCTGCCGGTCTTTTTGGCCGCGCCCACCTCACCGGATGATCGCCTGCGTGCCATCGCGGAGCACTCGCGGGGCTTTATCTATGCCATCTCGCGCGTGGGCATTACGGGCACGCAGACCTCGCTGGCTTCGGACGCCCAAGAGCTGGTGCAACGGCTGCGCCGGTTTACCACGCTGCCCATTGCGCTTGGCTTTGGCGTGTCCACGCCGGAGCATGTGCGCGCGGTAAACGAGTTTGCCGATGCCGCCGTCGTGGGCTCCGCGATTGTGGCGCTGGTGGAGCGGACGCCGGCGACTGACGCGGCGGGGGCGGTGGGTGCGTTTGTGCGGGGCTTGAAGGGGGAGCATGCGGCAGGCGAGGCGTAGTGGACAAGACGCAGATTCCCTTCGGGAATGACAACAAAGGGGAATGACAAAAAAGGGGAATGACAACAAGAGGGGAAGGGCAACTATGGAGATCGCCGACTGGCGCAAAAAGATTGACGGATTGGACGAGCAGATTGTGCAGCTGCTCAATGAGCGGGCAGCGGCCGCAATGGAGATAGGCAGGCTGAAGGCGGCCAACGCGGCGCCCATTTATGAGCCCAGTCGCGAGCAGACGGTGTTTGAGCATGTGCGCGCCATCAACCCGGGGCCGTTGTCGGCCGCGCACCTGCAGGACATCTACGACCGCCTGATGGACGTGATGCGCTCGCTGCAGCGCGTGGACACAGGCGTGTCGGTGACAACGGGCGCGGAGCAGCGGGCGCAGCCGGCGGCGGCTTCGCTGAAGTAGAGCGGTAGACATGTTTCCCAAGGGCTTGGTGGTCAAGCGGGCAGAACGCAGATCCCCTCCGGGGATGACGACCAAAGGACTCGGCGGGTTCGTCGAGAGAAAGAGGTTTCGCGGGCAGCGTTCGTGGCAGCCCGCGGGGAGGGAACTCCAGTGATGATCGTTGCGATGCAGGACCGCGCCACGAGCGAGCAGATTCAGCTTGTGATCGAGCGCATGATTGAGCTCGGCTTCAATGTGCACCGGACCACCGGGGAAACGCAGACCATTCTGGCCGGCGTGGGCACGCCCGCGCACTTTGAGGTCACCGAGTTTCAGGTGCTCAAAGGGGTGCAGCAGGCGTATCGCATCTCGTCGCCCTACAAGCTCGCCGGTCGCGGCTTTCGTCCGGAGGGCACGCGCGTTCACTTCCCCAACGGCGTGACCATCGGCGGCGAAGAGATCGTCATCATGAGCGGGCCGTGTTCGGTGGAAAGCCGGGAGCAAATCCGGCTGAGCGCGCGGCAATGCGCGGAGGCGGGCGCACAGTTTCTGCGCGGCGGTGCGTTTAAGCCGCGCAGCTCGCCGTATTCGTTTCAGGGCATGGGCATCCCCGGGCTCGAGATCATGCGCGAGGCCGCCGATGAGTTCGGTCTGCTGGTGATCTCCGAGGTCATGGAGATCTCGCAGATTGAGCCCATGCTGCCGTATGTGGATTGCTTTCAGGTGGGCGCGCGCAACATGCAGAACTTCAACCTGCTGCGCGAGCTGGGGCGCGTGCGCAAGCCGGTGCTGCTGAAGCGCGGCATCGCGGCGACGCTGGAAGAGCTGCTGCTGAGCGCCGAATACATTCTGGCCGGCGGCAACTATGACCTGATGCTGTGTGAGCGCGGCATTCGCACCTTTGAAACCTACACGCGCAACACGATGGATATCTCCGCGATCCCCGTGCTGAAGTCGCTGACGCACCTGCCGGTGCTTGGGGACCCCTCGCATGGCGTGGGCAAGCGCGAGTTTGTTGCGCCGCTGGCGCTGGCCACGGTGGCCGCCGGCGGCGATGGTCTGCTGATGGAGATGCACCCCAATCCGGACAAGGCGATGAGCGATGGGGCGCAAAGCCTGTATCCCAAGCAGCTGACTGAACTGGTGGCCAAGCTGCGCCAGTTGGCGCCGGTGGTGGACCGCCACGTGGCGGCTCCGGCCACCTCGCCCGTGCCTGCGTGAGGAGTGTACCGATGCGAGCGGGTGAGAGCGTTTATCGTATCGTCGTCAAGCTGGGCACCAACGTGATCATGCGCGGCGATGGCAAGGTGGCGCTGGGCCTGTTGTGCGGCTTGGTGGAGGACATCGCGGCGCTGCGCGAAGGCGGCGTCGAGGTGCTGGTCGTGAGCTCGGGCGCGGTGGGCCTGGGCGTGGAGCGGCTCGGTCTGCCGGCGCGTCCGACCGCGCTCAGCGAGATCCAGGCCTGTGCCGCTGTGGGGCAGTCACGGCTGATGGCGCTCTATGACGATGCCTTTGACCGGCTGGGCTGCCGCATCGCGCAGGTGCTGCTCACCGAGGACGATTTCCGCGACCCCGTGCGGCATCGCAACCTGCGTGCAACGCTGGATTCGCTGCTCACGCTGGGCGTAATCCCCATCGTGAATGAGAACGATACGGTGTCGACGATCGAGCTGGAACGGCCGCTGGCGGCACCGCAGCGCGAGCGCGTCTTTGGCGACAATGACAAGCTTTCGGCGTTGCTGCTGCAGCACATCGGCGCGGACCTGCTGGTGCTGTTGAGCGATGTGGACGGGCTCTACGATCGCGACCCGCAGGACCCGGAGGCGACAGTGCTCACGCAGGTGCCTGCGGTCGACGAGGACGTGTTGCGGCTGGCGCACGGCGGCAACGGGCGTGGGCGCGGCGGCATGTCGAGCAAGCTGGAAAGCGTGCGCATCGCGCTGGAGGCCGGCAAGCAGGCGGTGATCGCCAACGGCCGCACGCCGCAGGTGCTGACGCGCCTCCTGGCGGGCGAGGCGCTTGGAACGCACTTCGGCACGACCGCGGGGCAGCCGGTCCAGGCGACGGAGCCGGCACACGCTGCTGAGGTGCTGCGATGAGCACGATCTCTCCGCAGGCTGACGCTGGGCCAGCCGACGTGCGCGCGGTAGCGCAGCGGGCCAAGGCAGCCTCCCGCAGCCTCGCCACCTTGAGCGAGAACCAGCGCAATGCGGCGCTGGAAGCGATGGCCGCCGACCTGCAGAGGGCCAGCGCCGCGCTGCTGGCAGCCAATGCCGCGGATGTGCGCGCGGCGGAGGCTCTGACCGGGGAAGACGCGCTGTCCGCGGCCACGCTGTCGCGGCTGCGCTTGAGCGAGGCCAAACTGCACGAGATGGGGGAGCAGATACGGTCCGTGGCCGCGCTGCCGGACCCGCTGGGACGGCGGCTGGACGCCCTCGAGCTGGATGACCGTGACCCGGATGGAACACCCGGCCCTGGCGACGCACAGCATGGGCTGCATCTGGAAAAACTCAGCGTTCCGCTGGGCGTGCTGGCGGTGATCTTTGAGGCGCGGCCCGATGCGGTGACGCAGATCGCCGCGCTGGCGCTCAAGAGCGGCAATGCCGTGATCCTGAAGGCCGGGCGCGAGGTGGAGCGAACCGCCGCCGCGCTGGTGCATGTGCTGCGAGAGGCACTTCGGCAGCAGAACATCACAGAAGACGCCATAGCGCTGGTGACGGGCCGGGCGGAGGTGCGCGCGCTGCTGGACATGCACGATCTGGTAGACCTCGTCATCCCGCGTGGGTCCAAGCAGTTGGTGGAGTTTGTGCAGGCGAACACGCGCATCCCGGTGCTGGGGCACTCGGAGGGCGTGTGCCACATCTACGTGGACCGCGCCGCCGATCCGCAGCTCGCATTGCGCGTCATCGCCGATGCCAAGCTGGACTACCCCGCGGCCTGCAACGCCGTGGAGACGGTGCTGGTGCATGAGGCGATGGCCGGGCGCTTCGTGCCCGCGCTGGCTGCCGCGTTGCAGGCGCAAGGCGTTCGCCTGCATGGTGATCCGCAGGTCCAAACGCTGCTGCAGGCGAGCGGCACCGGCGCCGTTGCTCCCGTGGCGGACTGGCATTGCGAGTACGGCGAGGCTGCGCTTTCGCTCGGCGTGGTGCCGTCGTTGGAGGCCGCCATTGCCCACATCCACACGCACGGTTCGGCGCACACGGAAAGCATTCTGACCGAAGATTCTGAAGCAGCGGAGCGCTTCCTGCGCGAGGTGGACGCGGCTGGCGTGTTTCACAATGTTTCCACCCGCTTTGCCGATGGTTTCCGCTATGGTTTTGGCGCGGAGGTGGGCATTTCCACCAGCAAACTGCATGCACGCGGGCCCGTGGGGCTGGAAGGCCTGACGACCTACAAGTATGTGCTGCGCGGCCGGGGTCACGTCGCCGGAGACTATCGCAGCACAGAGGCGCGCGCCTTTACGCACCGGCGACCGACGAAAAAGCAGGATCGGTGAAAGCTACGCATGCGACGCGGCGGCGCGGCGAGAATCACGTAAGCTGAGCCGAGCATGGTGACACGTGTTCTGATCCTCGGCACCGGCCTGATTGGGGCCTCGCTTGGCCTGGCTCTCAAGGCGCTCGGGCCGGCGTTTGCGGGAGAGTTGCTGGGGTGGGATGTCCAGCCGGCAGAGCTGAAGGCCGCACTGGACAGGGGCGCCCTGGATTCGGCGCTGTCCGGTCGCGAGGAGGTTATTGCGCTCGCGCCGGCGGTCGATGTGGTTGTGCTCGCGACGCCGGTGCTGCCCATCCTGGACTGGATGCAGCAACTAGCGCCGGTGCTGCCGCCCACGGCGCTGATCACCGATGTGGGCAGCACCAAGCTGGAGATTGTGCGCCTGGCGGAGACGCTCTTTGCGTCGCCGGGGCGGGCGTGTTTTCTGCCCAGCCATCCCATGGCCGGCAAGGAGTCCGGCGGCGCGGCGCTGGCGGAGGCTGGGCTGTTCCGCGGCGCCGCCTGGCTGTTCACGCCGGCCATCGGCACCCCATGCACGATGGCGGAGCAATGGCGCGGGTGGATCGAGGCCGCCGGCGCGCACACGCTGGACCTCCAGCCGGAGGAGCATGACCGCCTGTGCGCCTGGGTGAGTCACCTGCCCCAGATGCTGTCCACGGCGCTGGCCGCGCTGCTGGACCAGACGTTCGCCCAGGATGCGCGCGGGCGTGCCCTGGTGGAGGCCGTCGGGGGCCGGGCGCTGCGGGAGACCACGCGGCTGGGCGCCAGCCCCTACAGCATGTGGCGGGACATCGCGCTGACCAACACCGCGCCCATCGCCCAAACGCTGCTCGCCCTGGAACAGGAACTGGCGCACCTGCGCGAGAACCTGCGGTCCCCGGAGCTGCGGGAAACCTTTGCCGTGGCAAATCGCTTCCGCGATGCGGACCGGGGGTGATGCGGCATGACGCCGTTGTGAACTCGTGTCTTCCACCGAAGCAGGCCGGCCTCCTCGTCCTGCGCCAGCGGAGACACCTGCAGTTTGGGTGCGTGCTGCGCTCTGGCAGCACACACCCCGCGGATCTCTCCGCCGCGCTGTCTTCTGGCCGAGATGACGGGGAGTTGCTTTGCGCTCCGGTCGAGGTCAAATCCTGGGCGTAGGTGTGCTGCCACTAGCGTCTGTGGTGGTGGTCGTCGTGGTGGTCGTCATGGTGGTCATCGTGAAACCCTTCGTGATGACCCTCACCGTAGACGCCATGAAAATCGTTGCCGCGGAAGTCACGGAAGTCATGACGCCGGTCGAAGCGGTCGTCCCGGCGAGGAAATCCGCCACGGTATCCGTAGCGTGGATCGAAGTCGCGATTGACCGGTCCGTAGAAACCACGCTGGCCGCGATACCAGGGGCCAGCGCCAACAAAGTTCCCGCCGGGAAACCATTCCGGGCCGTAATAGCCATACGGGGAGCAGTTATACGGCGCATAGCCGAAGTAACCATAGGGGCAGACCGGGGCGGGTCCGCCGATGTTAACGCCAAACGAGACCTGCGCCGAAGCCGGCGCCGGGGCGGCAAGGCCAAGGGCCAGAACCGCCGTGGAAGCAAGAAGCGTGTTGCGCAGGGAAGCTGCGTTCATGAGAAACCTCACCCCGTAAGAACGCGGTTGCGGCGCGCAGGTTGCGTTTGCTGCCGAGGGAGCCCGTTACGGCCGTGACCGGGTAGGGGGTGACCTGCGTGCGCGCTTCTTTGGTGGCACTGGTTTTTTCAGCTGGGCGGCTTCGGGCCGCTCGCGTTTGCGTTCCACTTTCTTGCCCGCTGCGGCTCGGTTCAGGGCCTGCACCTCGCCCTGCGTGAGCTCGCGGAAGCCGCCCGGCGGCACATCCAGCGTGAGCGCGCCGAAGGCGATGCGGCGGATCTTCTCCACATGGTGGCCGACCTCCTCAAACATCTTGCGCAACTGCCGGTTGCGGCCCTCGGTAAGGGTGACCTCAAACCACGGATTGTCGCCCCCGCGCACCTGCTCGATGCGTGCGGGCTGGGTAAGCACACGGTCGCGCCGGCCCGATTTGACCTCGTTCAGGCGGCCGCGGTCGATCATGATGCCCCGCCGCAGCTGGTCCAGCGCCTCGTCGGTGGGTTTGCCGGAGGTCTTGACCAGGTATGTCTTCTCTACGCCCGCGGAAGCCTTGGACAAACGATTGGCGAGCTCACCGTCGTTGGTCATCAGCAGCAAGCCCTCGCTCAGGTAGTCCAGCCGGCCGACAGGGTAAAGCCGCGGCAGCCTGGAATGTTCCCCGGTCACCTTTTTCTGCGATTCCTGCCCGAGCAGCTTCGCGACCGTGGGCCGGCCTTCAGGATCATCCAGCGTGGTCACATAGCCACGCGGCTTGTTGAGCATAAAGTAGCGTTGCGGCTCAGGCCCCTGCAGCAGCTTGCCGTCCACGCGGATGTGATCGTGTTGCGGGTCGGCGCGGCTTCCGAGCTCGGTGACCACCGCGCCGTTGACCTGCACCCGACCTTCGGTGATGATCTGTTCGGCGGCGCGCCGGCTGGCGATACCGGCCTGGGCAAGGATCTTCTGCAAACGTTCTCCCCGCGCTGTTTCCTGGGGAGGTTCCGTATCACGGCGAGGCGCAGCTTTCATATAGATCGATTATGCGGCTTTTCCGCGCGAAACGACGCGCGCCTGAACAGACCCGCCGCGCTGAAAGAGGCTCAGCAGTAGACTCAGGGCATGCAGCGCTGGTCAGCTCGTGCGTCGATTTTCTCCCCGGGAAGCCGTCGCCTCGCGCTGGGACTGGGACTGATCGGCATCGGCAAGCCCTGGGGCTTTCGCGACGATGAAGTTCCGCCGGAAGCGCAGGCGCGCGAGCTGCTCGAAACCGCCATTGAGCTCGGTGTGCGCTTTTTCGATACCGCGCCGTCCTATGGCGTCAGCGAGAGCCGCTTTGGCGCCTTTCTGCAAACCCTGGCCCCGGCCGCCCGCGACGGGCTCACTCTTGCCACCAAGTTCGGTGAGCACTGGGACGCGGAGCGGGGCAAACCCTTTGTGGACCACAGCTACGATGCCCTGGCCCGCAGCCTTGACGGCAGCCTGGCGGCGCTTGGCCGCATCGATTTTCTTCAGCTGCACAAAACGTCGCCGGAAGCCCTTGCCAGCGGCGATGTCGAGCGGGCCTTCCGCTACGCGCAGTCGCTGGGCATCCGCAACGTGGGCGCAAGTGTCAGCGATTTGGTGTCGGCCGAGATCGCCCTCCGTAGCGAACTCTTTTCTGTGGTGCAATGCCCCCTCAATCCGGAGTCGCTGCAGTATCAGCAGATCGTCGCTGAAGCCAGCGCTGCGGGTTTGCTGGTGCTCACCAACCGGCCCTTTGGCATGGGCCGTCTGCTCTATGAGGGCAGCCTCCTGACGCCGCGCGCCGCCTTCGGCTTTCTTGCAGCGCAGCGCTTTGACGGCGTGGTGCTCACCGGCACCAAAGCACCGGCGCACCTGCGGGAAAACTGGGCGGCCTTTCAGCACGCACTGGCTTCCGCAAGCGCCGGTGTGCAGAGCCTTCCTTAGCCGGGTCGCAGACCGCGGATGGTAGCCTTGAGGGTGCCCTCGCGGTGCAGTCTGCCGCGCTCGCTGCCATGTTGCGATCCGCCCTAACCGCTGCCATTTTCGTTGTCGCCTTGGGAGGGTCCGCCCGAGCGCAGCGGCACTCGTTCGGCGCCGCGCCGCCAACAGCGCCCACGCCGCCCCCCGCGCACGGCCAGCCTGGCGCAGCTGCCACGACCAACGGCGTCACGGCCGGGCATACGCCGCTTACCCAGGCCAGTCCGCATGCGGCTGCCGCCCTGGCAGACAGCCTTGCCGCCGTGGGCCCGGTCAGCATGGGCATGGGTGCCATTCAGTTTGCGCCTGCCAGTATGTCTGTTCCGGCGCCGCAAAGCCTCACACGCCAGCTTTCCGCCGAGGACGAACGCACACGCCAGGGGGCGCTTGCGTCCCTGGCCGTACCGGGCCAGTACCTGGTGCGCGGCCATGTGCCCACGCCGCATTCGGTGCAGTTGGACCTCCTGCAGCTCAGCGACACCCAGGAGCTGGATGCGCTGCTGACCGTGGAGCTGGACCAGCACGTCGTCAGCGCCGTGCTGGTGCCGGAAGCTGCGGGCACATGGCGCCGCGTGGCCACGCTTAGCTTCGCCTCCGCTTTCAACGCGGGCGCCACCACGCCGGCCAACTTCGTGCGCCCACAGCGCTCCTGGCTGGAACCCGGTCGTTACCGCGCGGTCTACCACGCTGCCGTCAACAGCCCCGGAGGCGACTTTACCGAGAACGAGGCCGACCTCCGCATCCTTAACGGCCGCGCCGCCGTGATCATCAGTTTCGTCTCCGGCGCCCGGCAGTGCGACACCACCGGGCAGCTCCGCCCGCCGCACCAAACCTGCGAGTTGATTCAGCGCTGGCTGGAGCCGGATCCCGCCGACCCGACGCATCGATTCACCCTGATCACCGGCGTCGGCCACATCTCCGCCCACGAGGCCGACGACCCCCTTTCCCACTCGCGCAACTACCGGCTCACCCGGCTGCGCAGCTTTGCCTGCCAGCCCTTTGTCTTTTCAGAGAGCGCCCAGCGTTTTGAGCCCGCGGCCAACAGCCTCGCCTGCGCCGCCCACGAGGCCGCACCCGCCTCGCACGCTGAGCACCCTGAGCACCCTGAGCACCCTGAGCACCCTGAGCACCCTGAGCACCCGACTGCCGAGCATGCCCCGCTCGAGCACCCCTCGCCCGAGCACCCCTGAGCGGCCATGCGCAAACTTGTGGCGCGACCCCAAACGACGTCGGGCGTCTAACCACCCGATGCCCGTCCGTCTGCTCACCGTTTTCTGCGCCCTGGCCCTATCGCTCAGTGCCCAGCTGCTCACTGCCCAGTCGTTCACTGCCCAGCAGCTCGTGTCTCAACAGCTCACGCCGCACCGTCTGGCCTACCCTGGCGGCTCCCTCGTCCTGAACCTGCCCGCCGTTTTTGCGATCGACGTGGCCGCCAGCGGCCTGCATCGCGTGCGCTTTTTGGCGCAATCTCCCGATGGCCGCATCTTCGCCACCGGCATGTGGAACCTGGCCGATAACACGCAAGGTGCCGTGTTCATCCTGGAGGGCTGGAACCCGCGGACGCATCGGTTCGGCCGCGTGACCCACTTCCTGGACCACCTCCGCAACCCGAACAACCTGGCCTTCTGGACCGACCCCGCCACGCACCAGACCTGGCTCTACCTGCCGCTCACCGACCGCCTCGAGCGCTTTCCCTACCGCCCCGGCGACGAGCACCCCAGCGGCCCGGCGGAGACCCTGATCCGCTTCCCGGACTACGGCCTCAACTACAAGTACGGCGGCTGGCACCTCACGCGCACCGTCGCCATCGCCGACCTCCACGGGCACACGCGCGTGTACGTCGCGGCGGGCTCCTCCTGTGACTACTGCCGGGAGCGCGAGGCGGTCCGCGCGAGCATCGTCAGCATGGACCCCGACGGCAGCCATCAGCAGATCGTCGCCCACGGCATGCGCAACGCCGTCGATCTGCGCTTCGTCCCCGATCTTGATGGCGGCTCGCTCTTCGCGACCAACATGGGCGACGATCATCTGGGCACCGGCGAGCCGGAAGACACGTTTTTCGAGCTCGACTCGCGCGCCCACCCCGGCCCCATCACGCAGGCCAACGCCAACTACGGCTGGCCTACCTGCTTCTTCGCCCACGGCAAGGCCGCGCTGGACACCACGGCACTGCCCGCCATGCCCCCGCCCGGCGATCTCCAAACCGAGTCCGAACGACCCGCCGATGCCGGCGAATCCAGCTACGGCGCGCAGCCCGGCATGTACCGGCAGGGCACCCTGCTCACCGCCGCGGGCGGCAGAACCGACGTTGTCGACCCCAACGCCAACCTCGGCACCGTGCCCGCGCCGCTCACCGACTGCACGCACGTCCCGGCGGCCTACAACGCCTTCGCCGCGCACAGCTCGCCACTCGGCCTGGCCTTCTTCGGCCCGGGCGATCCGCGGCTGCCCAACACCTTTCTCGTCGCGCTCCACGGTGCCAGCCGGCCGCGCATCGGCACGGGCTACCAAGTGGTGCACTTCACCCCGGGAGACCGCACCCCACGGCCCTTCATCACCGGCTTCCTTACGGCTGGCGACGGCGGCAAACCGGTCGTCCACGGCCGTCCATGCGGGCTGTTGCGGCTTGCGCCGGACACGTTTCTGCTCACTGATGACAAGCTCGGGTTGGTGTATTACGTCCACCCGCAAGGAGCCGCGGATACTAACTGAAGTCGGCCAGGCCCACCACGCGACCTATACCCGGAACGGGTAATGCTCTAAGTTGGGCGTCTTCGGTCACAAACAGGTCCACCCTGCCATGAGCAGCGGTGGCTAGATGAAGCGCGTCCACTGCCTTCACACGATGATCAGCTCGCAACGACACATAGATCGGCACGGCCTCGGGCTGATAGGACAGCATCACGATGTCGCGGGAACGGAAGAGCATCTTGTACGACGCCAGGGCGAACTGGTTTTTGGTTCGCGTGGGCATTACCTGAAGCTCACCTAGCAAAAACAGGCTTGCGGCAAGGTCGTGTCGGCCCATGCGCAACTTTGTGAAGACATCCCGTGCCGCATCGCCGAAGATGGGGTGGTTTTCGTAAGCGTAAATCCAGATGTTTGTATCAACGTAGATCAGCATTCGCCATCAACACGGAAGGGATCTTCTTCTTCGCGCAGCCGTCGAACGAACTCTACAGGACCACCATACTTTGCATAATCGGCCTGCTGCGACAGACGGAGATAATCGAACAGGTTCCACCACTGTTCCCGTGTCAGTTCCTGTCCATCCTCCGGCAACTCCGGTGGAACCAGCGGCAAGCTCGCCATCTACCCTCCTTGGCCCTCTTCAAGTGTACCGTCGACCGCATCCCCGGTGGCTCGAAGTACACTGAATCCATGATCGACGAAGCCACCTTCCGCCGCGAATCGGACCAGGCCCTGGAGCACCTCAAGCAGGCGCTCATCCGTGCCGAAGAAGCCAGCGGCGACTTTGAAACCGAGGAGAAAAACGGCGTCCTGAACGTGCTCTTTGAGGACGGTAGCGCCAAGTTCGTCTTCAGCCCAAACACGCCGGTGCGCCAGGTGTGGATCTCCGCGCTGTCCACCAGCTTCAAGCTCGAGTGGAACGAAACCACGCACGCCTTTACGCTTCCCAAGACGGGTGAAACGCTGCAAATCCTGACCGAGCGCCTGCTGCGCGAACAGCTGGACGATCCTGCGATCCACCTTTCCTGATGGCCGCCTCCCTGCCTGATGTCCAAGCTGCTCTCGGTCGCTCTCATCACGCTCAACGAAGAACAAAATCTGCCGCGCACCCTTGCCAGCGTGCAGTGGGCGGAAGAGATCGTTGTGGTCGACTCCGGCTCCACCGACCGCACCGTGGAGATCGCCAGAAGCTTTGGTGCGGTGGTGGTGCAGGAGCCCTGGCGGGGCTTTGCCGCGCAAAAGAATCTCGCCATTGCCCAGTGCACCGGTGCCTGGGTGCTTTCGCTGGATGCCGATGAGGAGCTTTCGCCGGAGTTGGGGCGCCAGATCCGCACCCTGCTGGCCACCAACCCGCCCGTGGACGCCTTTGCGCTCAAGCGCCGCAACCTGTTTCTGGGCCGCTGGATCCGGCACGGCGGCTTTTACCCCGATCGCAAGCTGCGGCTCTTCCGCCGCGCCGCCGCACGCTTCACCCTGCAGCCCGCCTTTGAAGAGCGGCCCGTGCACGAAACCATCGCCTTCGATGGCGCCTCGCAGACGCTTGACTTCGATCTCATTCACCATGCCTATCCCACGCTCCACGAGTACCTGGAGCACATGGATCGCTACAGCGACCTCGGTGCAGACCTCCTCGTCGCCAAAGGTCGCATCAGCCGCTCGCCCGCCTCGTTTTTCCTGAACGTCTTCGCCGTGCCCAATCTCGGCTTTGTGTGGAACTACCTGTTCCGCCTGGGCTTCCTGGACGGTCGCGAAGGCCTGCTGCTGCACAGTTACCACGCCGTGTACACCAGCTGGAAGTACGCCAAGGCCTGGGAGCGAAGCCGCAACGCATCAGCGCGCAGGTAGTAAGCTGACCATCTCCCTGGCCCTCCCTACGCTTGCGGTCGCGCTCTGCGCCAGCGCTATTGGCAATCTTTGCCAGCCCGGCTATCCTCTTTGGAAGCGAGGACCCATGCCGACACGCAATGTAAACCTCACCACCCACTTCGACGAGTTCATCGAGGGCGGCGTCGCCTCCGGCCGCTTCAGCAACGCCAGCGAGGTCGTCCGCGAAGGCCTGCGCCTGCTGGAACAGCGCGAAGCCGAGGACAAAGCAAAGATCGAGTGGCTCCGCAACGCCACGGAAGAGGCTTTTGCGTCGCTTGACCGCGGTGAAGGCATCGAGTTCGATTCCGTCGATGACCTGATTGCCTACGTCGATCAGACCTTCGAGGAAGTTCTCGCAGAGCACAGGCGTGAGTAAATTTAGCGCTCGCTTTCAAGCGGCCCTCTCCCCCACAGCTCGTCAGGACGTTCGCGATCTGCTGACGTGGAGTTTGACCAATTTTGGCGCTGAAGCTGCGTCTAGGTACCGCGATCTCCTGAACCAGGCACTATAAGACCTGGAGCATGACCCTTATCGTGCCGGAACGCGGACCCACCCCGGCCTCGTGAAAGACGCACGGTTGTACCATCTCTCCATGAGCCGTCGGCGTGGCGACCGGTCCGTGAACAGCCCCAGGCATCTGTTCGTCTATCGCATTCTCGCGAAACGTTTGGAGATCGTACGCGTTCTCCACGACAGCAGCGACCTGTTCCGCCATCTGCCCGAGAACTATCTCGCCTGATCCGCCTCAGAAGGGTGAAGATCGCCTGCCCTCACCGCCAACACCTCCCCAAACAGCGCCGCATACCGCGCCGGCATCGGCCGCCGCTTCATATCCCGGCCCACCACCATGTGCACGGTCTCGCCCTCGCATAAGACCACCTCATCGGCTACCCGCAGCACCTCGTACCCGAATCGCACGATGCTGCCACGCACCTCCCCCAGCCGCGTCCGCACCACCAGTTCGTCGTCGTACCGGGCCGGGGCCTTGTACCGTGCCCTGGCCTCGATCACGGCGATCAGCGCGCCATCTTCCTGCTCCATGGAGCGGTAGTCCAGACCGATCTGGCGAATGAACTCCACGCGCCCCACCTCAAACCACACAAGGTAGTTGGCATGGTAGACCACACCCATCTGGTCGGTTTCGGCATAGCGCACCCGCACGA
This sequence comes from Granulicella sp., assembly GCA_965218675.1. Lineage (GTDB taxonomy): Bacteria > Acidobacteriota > Terriglobia > Terriglobales > Acidobacteriaceae > Granulicella. Next base: position 11,438 of record CBDCLP010000013.1, on the reverse strand, counting down.
AAGTTTCGGCATAGCCCTGCGTCAACACCCGCTCCAAAGCCGTCATACATGCAGTCTAGGATAGACACACGGAAAGACACGGAAAGACACGCCCCCATGCTGACCCTCCGGCCCACTGATGCTCTCCTTGTGATCGACATGCAGGTCGACTTCCTCCCCGGCGGCCCCCTCCCCGTGCGCGAGGGCGACGCGCTTCCCCCCGGCATCAACGCGCTGGCACGACTTTTCGACCACGTGATCCTCACCCAGGACTGGCATCCGGCCGGGCACATCAGCTTCAGCAGCGCGCACCCCGGCAAACAGCCCTTCGTGGACACCGTAGAGACGCCCTACGGCACGCAAAGCCTGTGGCCCGATCATTGCGTGCAGGGCAGCCCCGGCGCCGCCCTGGCCCCCGGTCTGGACATCCCGCACGCCGAGCTGATCCTGCGCAAGGGCTTTCGCCGCGGCATCGACAGCTATTCCGCCTTTGTCGAAAACGACAAGCACACGCGCACCGGCCTTTGCGGATTTTTGCGCGAGCGCGAGCTTAAACGCCTCTTCTTTGTCGGCCTGGCCTTTGATTTTTGCGTCGGTTTTTCCGCGCTGGACGCCGCGCGCCTGGGCTTTGAGGCCGTGGTGCTCAGCGACCTGACCCGTGCCGTGGACCTGCCCGGCACCGTGGAGCAAACCCGCGAACACCTCGGGGAGCACAACGTGCGCCTGCGCCCTTCCTCCGCCCTGACGCAGCGAGCAGCCCATTGATGGCGCGGCACGACGACGAGGACGACTGGCCGGAGGCCATGGCCACCGTGCTCGCCTGCACCTGGAGCGCGCGCGCCGGCCGCGCCATCGCCTTTGGCCTGCCTTCCAGCAAGCACTTCTACATCCGCTTCAACTTCTGGGCCGAGGGTACCCTGCGCGCCGGCGAACTCTGGGCCGCCCAGGCCATGCCGCAGGGCACCCTGTTTCCGCTGCGCTACGACCCCACCGACCCAGACCACGTCGACCTCCGCCCACGGATCTAGCGACCGACCGCTGCCCCGGCCCGCTAGCCCCTCAGCGCGGCCGGCTGCGCCGCCAGATCCAGTACCCCAGCAGCAGCCCGATGACGGCGGAAAGGCCCATGGCCTGCAGAATCGCCGCCGGGCCGCCCCTCTCCACGTCGCCGTATAGGTGCTCGTTATAGAGCACAAAGCCGCAGCAGCTCACCGGCACAGCGAACAGGAACGCGAAAAAGCCGACCAGGGCCGACAGAGCGAAGCGTTTGGTCCAGTCCTCCATAGCTACCCCCCGCGGCGCCCAGGCGAGCGCTCTTCCTGCAAGCTCACAGGCCCAGCTCCGCGGCGTGGGCCTGCATGGCCTGGAGACAGTGGCCGATGTGCTCTTCGAGCGGCAGCCCGAGCAGCTCCGCCCCGCGCACCATGTCCTCGCGCAGCACCGCGCGCGCAAAGGCCTTGTCTTTCATCTTCTTTTTGACGCCGGCCACCTCCACGTCCGCGATGCGGCGGGAGGGCTTCACCAGGGCACAGGCGGTCAGAAAGCCGGCCAGCTCGTCGCAGGCAAACAGCGTGCGCTCCAGGTGCGTTTCGGGCACCACGCCGCTGTAGTCCGCATGCGCCAGAATGGCCCGCAGTACCTCCTCCGGCCAGCCCTGCGCGCGCAGAAACTGGACGCCCACAAAGGGATGCTCCTCGCGGGAAGGGTGCCGCTCATAGTCCATGTCATGCAGCAGGCCGGCTGACCGGTAACAGTCCACCATCGCCTGGGCGGCGGAGCCTTGCAGCCCCAGCCGCGCGACCTCACGGGCGCCGTAGCTTGCCACGCACGCGGCCACACACAGCCCGTGCTTGCGCAGTGACTCCCCTTCGGTCCACTCATACAGCAGCTTTTCTGCCGCCGCTACGTCACAGTCCGCCATATCACACCGCCTCCCTGCCCCTTCCGTTCTACGTCATGCACCGGGCCATGGCTGCGCCGGTTTTCGTGCCTGAGCAAGAGATGCAGGATGGGTGCCATGCGCCCGAGACTTAAAGCTGCACATGCACACCCCGTTACTTTCTTGGTTCCCCTCTGCTTTTTCCGGGTTGCCTGCGGGAATCTTCCGGAATACCTCTTGACTGCCTGTGTACCGGGTGGCATTGTAGGCACAGCACCTGTTGTCTTCTTTGCCAACAGGTGTTGCGGCGCCCCGCTCTGGCAGCCGCCCGCAACACACAACATGGAATCAACCCTGGCGCCGACCGTCGCTTCCGCCACAGCGGAGCGTGAGGTTCGTAAGTGCGAGCAGTGCAAGCTCGTCCAGTTCAGCACCCCGTCCAACATCTGCCGACGCTGCAAAAAGTCGCTGGTGGTGGAGCCGCCCAAAATCCAACCGGCCATCTCGCTCGTTCCTCCAGTGGAGGCCGAGCCCAAGGACGACAGCCTGCAGGTGGCCAGTGCCGTGCGCGATCTGCGCCGCATTCGCAATCTTTCGCAGCGTCAGCTCGCGGGTCGGATGAACGTGCCGCGAACCTACATCTCAAAGATCGAAAACGCCAAGGCCATGCCCACGCTCAGTTCGCTCGACCGCCTGGCCAGGGCGCTGCAGGTAGACATTTCGGCCCTGCTGCGCGATGCGCCCAAGCGGCACCAGGCGGAGGCCGACCTGCTCACGGCAGATCCCTTTCTGGCCGAAATCGCGAAGTTTGCGCCACATCTCACCGCCACGCAGAAGTCCATCTTTCTCAACCATGTGCGCGAGATGGCGCAGACCCGGACAAGGCGCACCGCTTAGCACGCCCGCCGCTTGTCTCCTCTCCCTGGCCGCAGGGCTCCCTTGTGGGTCCTGCGGCTCTCCGCCCCGCTCGCAGCGGGGTGTACGCTCGGGTCGGCGATCTACCCCGTCTTGGCTATTCCCTCCGCCTTGGGTTTCAGCTATCGTCATGCATGAGTCATTTGCCCTGTGCGCGAATTCGTTTCAGCCCGGTCCCCCCAGCGTTCCCTTCGTGCCCATGAACTCTGCCCGCAGGAGCGGGCCATCTACGACGCCCTGGACCCGGCGCGGGTTCCGCGCCACGTCGCCATCATCATGGACGGCAACGGGCGGTGGGCCGGCAAGCGCGCCCTGAAGCGCTTCCTGGGCCATCAGCAGGGCGCTGAAAGTGTGCAGTACGTTGTGGAAACCGCCTCGCGCATCGACCTGCCCTGGCTGACCCTGTACGCCTTTTCGCTCGAAAACAACCTGCGCCGCCCCCGGTCCGAGGTCAGCTTTCTCATGAAGCTGCTGCGCAACTACCTGGTTTCCAACGTACAGCGCATGCAGGACAACAACATTCGCATGGCCTACATCGGTCGCACCCATGAGCTGCCCGCCGAGGTCCAGGACACCATGCGCTGGGCCGAGGAGACCACCGCCAAGAACACCGGCACCACCCTGACGCTGGCCCTCAACTACGGATCGCGATCGGAGATTGTGGACGCCACTCGGCAGCTGGCGCACCGCATGCTGGCCGAGGCCGCACGGCGCGGCATCTCCGTGGAAGACATGCTGGCCGCCGAAGGCGTGGACGACGCCGTGAACAGCCGTTTCGACGAAGCGCAGCTGAGCTCGACCATGTACACCGCAGGCATGCCCGACCCGGATCTGGTGATTCGCACCTCCGGCGAGCAGCGCATCTCGAATTTCTTGCTTTGGCAGATCGCCTACGCGGAGATCTTTGTCACCGAGCGCCTTTGGCCGGACTTCCGCGGGGTGCACCTGTTGGAGGCGATCGCGGCCTACCAGGCGCGCGAGCGCCGCTTCGGCGGCCTGGGCGAAACCTCGGACGAGGACCTGAGCGCGGTTTTGCCCACCGAAACCGAGTTGGCGCGCTAGGCTCCCGGCTGTGCGAATATAGCGCTCGTGGACGATTGCACCCCCAGCCCAACACCCGCTGACCAGCCCTGGCAGGCCCTGCTTGACTCCGCAGGTGAAGGCATCTGGGGCGTCGACCTTGCCGGGCGCTGCACCTTTATCAACCGAGCTGCCTGCGCCGCGCTCGGCTATACGTCAGAAGAGCTGGTCGGCCGCAACATGCACGACATGGTGCACCACCACTTTCCCGACGGCCGGGCATACCCCGGCTCCGAATGCATCGTGTACAACGTATTTCGCCGCGGACATCCCTTCACCAACCAGGTCGATCACCTGTTCCGCCGCGACGGCAGCATGTTTTATGCGGAAATGTCCGCGCAGCCGATCCTGGACGGCGGCCAAACTCGCGGCGCGGTGGTCACCTTCCGGGACATCACCCAGTCCCGGCTGGCGGAGCAGGCACTGCGCCGCAGTGAAAAGCTTGCTGCCGTGGGGCAGCTCGCCTCCTCCATCGCGCACGAGATCAACAACCCGCTCGAAGCCATTACCAACCTGATCTATCTGGTGCGCAGCGCAGCCACCCTGGCCGAGGCCCAGGGCTTTGCTGCCCAGGCTGACACGGAGCTGACGCGTGTGGCCGACGTCGTCACCCAAACTTTGCGCTTTCATCGTCAGCAGACCGCCGCTGCCCTGGTATGCCTGGACGAGGTGCTGCCGGCGCTGTTGCGCCTCTACCAGACGCGCCTGCGGCAGCGGAACATCGAGCTCCGGCTGGAGATCAGGCCCGCTCCCCAGGCAATGCTCTTTGAGGGCGAGATCCGTCAGGTGCTGAACAATCTGGTGCGCAACGCTTACGATGCGATGGCCCGCGGCGGCACCCTGCGCATCCGCTTGCGCCCGGCGAGCTCCCCGCGCACCGGCGCCCGAGGCCTGCGCCTCACCGTCGCGGACACCGGAACAGGCCTTCTCCCCGTCATGCGGGGCCACCTTTATGAGCCCTTTTACACCACCAAGGAGATTACCGGCACGGGCCTGGGGCTGTGGATCACCAAAGGCATCATGGACAAGCATGCGGGCAGCATCGGCGTGCGCTCCCGCGTAGCCTCGCCCGAAGACCCGGCCAGCCATGGGACGGTCTTCAGCCTGTGGCTGCCGCTGGCGCCTCCTGCCGCAGCCTGATCAGCTCTGGGGCCGCTGGGGCCGCTGGGGCCGCTGGGGCCGCTGGGGCCGGAGGCATGTATGCTCAGGTGAAACCTGATGAAGCGTATTCTCACCGGGGCCGTGCTGATCGCACTGGTCTTTGCCCTGATTGCTGCCGACATCCCCTGGCTGACCACCGCCTTCAGCGCCCTGCTGGCCCTGCTGGCGGCGCTGGAGTTCCGCGGTCTGGCCGCCCGGGCAGACAGCCCCGTGCCGCTGTGGTGGACGGTGCTGGCCATCGCCGCGCTGTTTGCCGCCACCGCCGCTGGCTGGCCCGATCCGCTGGCCGTCGTGGCCCTCCTGAGCCTCGTGCTCTTCGCCGCCAACGCCTTTCGGCGCCCGCTGGCGCAGGTGCTGCCGGCCACCGGCGCCGGTCTGCTCCTGCTGCTCTATGTTGCCTATCCGTTGACGCTGATCCCGCGCATCCTGGCGGCGGAGGACGGCACCGCCCTGCTGTGGTTTCTGTTTTTGTGCGTGTGGTGCGGCGACATCGCGGCGTTGTATATCGGCAAGAACTTCGGCCGGCGCAAGCTGGCCCCGGCGCTTTCGCCCAACAAGACCTGGGAGGGCACCTTCGCTTCGGTCGCTGGCAGCCTGCTGTTCGGCATGGGGCTGATTCTGGCCGGGGACTGGTTGACGGCGCACAATGCCAGCATGACCCGCCTGCACACCACCTGGCCGTGGTGGCAGTTTGCGCTGTTGGCGGTGCTGCTCAACGTGGCCGCGCAGATTGGCGATCTGGCCGAGTCCGCCCTGAAGCGCGGCGTGGACGTCAAGGACTCCGGCACCCTGCTGCCTGGGCACGGCGGCGTGCTGGACCGCGTCGATGCCCTGCTGTTTGCCGCCCCCGTGATGTGGCTGGCCGTGCTGCTGCACACCGCCCTGTAGGCGCGGCTCTGCGAGAATGGTGGATGTGAAGAACATCGCCCTGCTCGGCTCCACGGGCTCCATCGGCCAGTCCACCTTAGACCTGTGCGCGACCTATCCGGACCGCTTTCGCCCCATCGCGCTGGCCGCGGGCGGCAACCTGGAACTGGCCGCGGAACAAGCCCTGCGCTGGCGCCCTGCGGTGATCTCAATGGCCACCGAAGCGCTTGCCGCGCAGCTGCGGGGGCGTTTGCGCGCGGCCGGCAACCGCGAAACCGAGGTCGTCCATGGCACCGCCGGCACGGTCGCGGTTGCGACGCTGCCGGCGGTGGACTTTGTCGTCTCCGCCATCGTGGGCGTGGCGGGCCTGGAAGCCACCTACGCTGCCGTGCTGGCCGGCAAGACCGTCGGCCTGGCCAACAAGGAGTGCCTGGTTGCCGCCGGCGACCTGATCCTGGCCGCGGCGCGCGAGCGCGGCGCCGTGCTGCTGCCCATCGACTCCGAACACAATGCCATTCACCAGTGCCTGCGCGGCGGCAGCGCCAACGAGGTGAAGCAGATCTGGCTGACGGCCTCGGGCGGCCCCTTTCGCAACACGCCGCTGGCCGACTTCGCGCACATCACCCCGGCGCAGGCGCTCAAACACCCCACCTGGACCATGGGCCAGCGGATCACCGTCGACTCCGCGACCATGCTCAACAAGGGCCTGGAGATCATCGAGGCCTGCCGCCTGTTTAACCTGCCGCCCGAGCGCGTCCGCGTCACCGTGCATCCGCAGAGCACCATCCACTCACTGGTGGAATACGTGGACGGCTCCATCCTGGCGCAGATTTCGGTGACGGATATGCGCCTGCCCATCCTGTACGCGCTCAGCTGGCCGGAGCGAATCGCCAGCGACCTGACCTTCGACATGGCCGCGCTGCGCCAGCTCGATTTCCAAACGCCGGATACTGAGCGCTTCCCCTGCCTGCGCCTGGCCTATGAGGCGGCCGGAGCGAGCCAGGCGCACTGCATCGCCTTGAACGCGGCTGACGAGATAGCTGTAGACGCTTTCCTGAAGGGGCATCTCTCGTTTCTGGGCATCCCGCGTACAATCGAACAGGTCCTGGCGCTCACACCGGCCGCCTCGCCGGCGTCCATCGGTGAGGTGCTCGCTTTGGATTCGCGGGCGCGCGAGCAGGCACGCGAAGTGGTGGCACTGCCGGCATAGGAGGGAGCAGATGCACGACGCATTGCAAACAGGTTTACCGCTTGCCCTGATTCTTATCGGCATCCTCCTTAACAGGCACGATGTGAAAGATCTGCGGCGCGAGATGTTGGAGAACTTCGAGCGCCGCTTCGATAAGGTCGATCAGCGCTTCGACGAGGTGTATCGCCGCTTCGACATGATCGATGCCGAACTGCGCTACTTCCACGACACAACGGGTAAGCTTCCGGTCGGGTCGATGAGTTGAGTCGGCGAGTCCAATAAGTCTCCACCGCTCTTAACCGCTTACTGAGGTATACCTCCGCCGCATGCATCTTCTGCAGGTCATCGTCGAGTTCCTGATCGTCCTCGGCTCCATGGTTCTCGTTCACGAGTTCGGCCATTTCGCCGTGGCCAAAGCTTTTCGGGTCCGCGTGGAAGCCTTCGCCATCGGCTTCGGCACGCGGCTCTTCGGCGTGGTGCGCGGCGGAACGGACTACCGCCTGAATTTGCTGCCCTTTGGCGGGTATGTGAAGTTTGCCGGCGACCAGCCCGGCGAGGCCGCCAGCGACCCCGGCGACTTCAACGCCCACCCGCGCTGGCAACGCGTCTTCATCGCCCTGGCGGGTCCGGTCGCCAACTTCATTCTGGCCTTTGTGCTGTTCTTTCTGCTGGCCCACTTCCACCATGAGGTCAGCCAATACCTGAACGGCCCGGCGGTGGTGGACTATGTCTCTGCTGACAGCCCGGCCTCCCGCGACGGCATTGCCGCCGGCGATACAATCCTCAGCTTCAACGGGCATGTCAACCCGACCTGGTTCCAGGTGCTGGAAGAAAGCGCGCTGGCTTCGAACAAGAACGTGCCGCTGACCTTTCAACACAACGGGCGCACGGTCAACACCACCATCACCACGCCGCCCATGGACGCCTCCGGTGCGCCCAGCGAGACGTTGTTTGAGGACATGGGCTTTCTGCCCCGTCAGCAGAGCGGCCCCATCGGCGTAGAGGTCGTCGCCGAAGACACGCCCGCCGCCGCCGCCGGCCTGCGACCGGGCGACAAGGTGGTCGGCATCGACGGCATCGCGGTGCATTCGGTGCCTACGCTGCTGGCCTATCTGAAGGACCGCAACGGCGCCCCTGCGAAGCTGATCATCGACCGCCAGGGCCAGCAGCTCACGCTGCCGATCACGCCCAAGAAGCTGCCCGGCGGTAACGGCGAGGTCGGCTACCGTCTGGGCTTCCAAACCTCGCCCATGCCCAGCGACGTGGTGCACCTGCCGTTCGGCCAGGCCGTGCGGCAAAGCCTGCGCGACTGCGCCGACAACTCCACGCTGATTCTGCGCGTGCTCAAGGGCATGTTTACCCGCCAGGTCGCGGTCAAATCCGTCAGCGGCCCGGTGGGCATGGCGCAGATGATCGACGTGGCCGCCAAGAACGGCTCTTGGACGCTGCTCGGCCTCATGAGCATGATCTCCATCAATCTCGGCATCCTGAACCTGATGCCCTTCCCCGTGCTCGACGGCGGCATGATCCTGTTTCTGCTGATCGAAGCGGCCATGCGCCGCGACGTGAACCAGATGGTCAAGGAACGCGTGTACCAGGTGGCCTTTGTATGCCTGATTCTTGTGGCGGTGCTGGTGATGTACAACGACATCACCAAGCTGCACCTGCGACCGTAAGGAGTTGTAGGTTGTTCGTTGTAAGTTGTAAGTAGACAGTTCCTGGTTGTTCGCCACGACAGCCTGGCACCGTTTTGCTGTCATCACGCAAGATCTGCCTTACGCCTCTACTTTGTTGTCATTCCCGAAGGGAATCTGCGGTCCCTCCCGCGCGGCAAGTGCATCCCAGGACGTGACGAGACCTTTCGTAGACAATCACCACGAATGAGGCTGACTCGATGCCCCTGAAAGCTCCACCACTCACAGGCGATTTCATCCGTACCGAAATCTTTGAACCAACCGGCCTTACCGTTACTGCGGCGGCAAAACTTCCTCCAGGTGTCGCGTCCTACCCTTTCCAGCCTGTTAAACCAGAAGTCCGACCGTTCGGCGGAGATGGCGCTGCGTCTGGAAAAGGCGTTTGGGGTCAGAATGGAGACGCTTCTGGCCATGCAAACGGTCTACAACATCGCACAGGCCCGCAGACGAGAAAAGACCATCAAGGTTCGGCCCTTTGTGCCTGCCGCAATCCCGTCATAAGACATCTGTTTCGGCGGCATTAATGATGCAGCTTGAAGATCCAGGACAGGGTACGAACCAAGCCTATGACCCAGATCGCTGCCAAGCAGAGGCCTAATCCGATTCCCAAAAGTGAGCCCAACCTCCTCTGCATGTGTGTGCGCTTTGGGGGTAAGTCAAGGTGGGCAAGCGGGTCTAGCTTCAATCCCTCTAATCCCCAATCAAAATCCTGATTACACACCCATGGTTCGTTGCGCAAGGTCTGCTCTTGCCCTTGTGCAACCTTCAGGGCTGCGATGGCCAGCCGAACAAAGCCGCCCGCATTGCCTCTGAAATAGGGATCTTCATAGGCGGGCGGCACAATCAAGGCGGGCGGATCGTCTGCGCCCAACTCAATTCGTTCCAAGGCCGCTAAACTTTCCGAGATGCCGCTATCCAAATTCATGTTCAGTCACCTATAAAGTTCGCAGCTCCGCCTCGATCTCCTTCGCCACGGCCCGGGCCTCCTCAACCCTGTTCACCGGAAAGCTGATCGCCCCCACCCGCGCGTGGCCGCCGCCGCCCCAGCGCTCGCAGATCGCCGCGATGTTGGCCAGTTTACCCGCGGGGACCGTGGTCCACGGGTTGGTGCCGACCGAGATCTTGGTACGGAAGCTCCCCTTGGACAGCCCCACGGTGTAAACCGCTTCGGGATGCAGGAAGTAGGGGATGAACTTGCTGTAGCCTTCGGTGGGCTGGTCGGTGATGTCGAAGTCGATCACGCCGCGGTCAAGGTGCGCGCGCTCACGCAGCAGCTCCACGCCCTTCCAGTGGCGCTCCAGCAGCGGTTCCACCAGCGCCTGCACCCAGGGCTGCGCGAGCACGTCGCCCAGCGGCATCGCGGTCAGCAGCGGAATGAAGCGCTGCACGGTTTCGCTGTCCGGCGCGTTTTCGATGATCATGGTCAGCTTCATCGCGGGGGCGGCCATGCCCACGGCGGCCTCGGCGCTCTCGTATTTGGCACCGTCGACGATGTTGGCCCAGTAGATCAGCTCCTCCAGCGGACGGGTGTCCATGCCGAAGCGGGTCTTCGCGATGTGCGCGATCCAGCCGGTGCAGCTAATGTAGTTGGGGTCGAAGAAGTGCCGCAGCGCCTGTGGCCCGGGGGTGCCATCGGGGTTGCGCTGCCCGGCCTGGAAGTGCGCCTCGTCTTCCGGGGTGCTGAACGCGGACTGGTGGTGGTCGAACCACCAGGTGATCTCCGGCAATGGCGAATACTTGAAGTCGACGATGGCGTTTTCGCCATCCGGCTGCGTCCAGCCCTCGTCAAAAAGCGGGCCGGCGCGATGCACCAGGCCGCGGTAGTCAAAGCTCCCTGCGGTGCCGATGCACTCACGGTGGAAGCGGGTAAACAGCGAAGCGGAGCAGGCGCCGTCGAAGCAACGGTCGTGGTAGAAAACGCGGCAGTTCAAAGGCGTCGTTCCTTGGGAGGCGAAGGGGGTGAGGCGAGTCGGAGTTGCTCTTCGAGCATAGCCCATAGCCGAAAGCCTCCGGCCGGCACACCGGCTGCTGCCATGTACTGTAAGTGGGAGGCTCCAGCGCCGCATGCACCGTAACCCACCCGAACCGATCCAAACCACGTTCGCCGAACCCGCCCCGGAGGCAGCCCGCCCGGCGGTGGACAGCATCCTGCAGGGGCCGCTGGGGCTGCGGGCGGGCTGGGGCATTCTGCTCTACCTGCTGCTCAGCGTGGCGCTGGTCAGTCTGCTGTTCGTCGGGCTGTTCCGGATTACGGGGCAGCTGAACCGGGCCCGGCAGGAGCGCCAGCAGCGGCACCAGGCCGTCGCCCGCGCCCAGGCGGCGCACCAGCACGCCGCGGCGCCGCCCCTTCGGATTGTGGATGTGTCGCTCGCGGAGACCGCCGAGGCCGGCGCCGTCCTGCTCGCGGCGGTGATCCTCAGCTTCCCGGAGCGGCGGCGCTTTGCGGTGTACGGCCTGCCGCTGCGGCGGCTGCGCGACCTGCTGCCCGGGGCGCTCACCGGCCTGCTTGCCATCTCCCTGCTGGTGGGCGTGCTGTGGGCGCTGCACCTGCTGGTGTTTGACCGCCGGCTACTGAACGGCGCGGCGGTGGAGCGCTTCGGCGCGGAGTGGCTGGGCACCTTTGCGCTGGTGGGCGTCTTTGAGGAGTTTCTTTTTCGCGGCTACCTACAGTTCA
>CBDCLP010000012.1:0-116766 GCA_965218675.1 Granulicella sp. | reverse complement strand
GATACAGCACCGTCTTGCCGTTCAGCACCGCCTCGTCGAGCTGCCGTCCAGCCGAAAGCCCGTGCAGCACGTCCCGCACCCGGGAGCGCGCGCTCAGCGGTGAAAGGAAGCCGGCAATCTCTTCCTCGCTCGCCACCAGCGCCTGGCCGAGATACAGCGACACCAGCGCGCTGATGGCCGTGGGCTGACCGGCGTTGGCGCCAGACTTGACGGCCTTAAGAAAGCGCGTCGTGGTCAACTCCCAGACCGTTTCGCCCTCGCCCCCCTGCAGGACCGGCACGACGCGCAGCATCTGCCATAGCTCGGACAGCGCACGCGCCAGGCCTGACTCGTTGACCTCGCGGCCAATCTCCCCCACCATTTCCGCAACCGTCATCGCGCCGCGCTCGGAGAGCACTTCAAAGACGCGCAGCGCCAGTGGCGTCACCTTGACCGCGCCGGTGGTCTCCGGAGGACGTTTCCACCCCTTGTCGCCGCGCAGGGTAAACACAAACGGAAAGGCCTGCGCGGAGACCAGAAAGTCTGGCACGTCGCCGGGGCCGCCCAGCAGGTTCAGCGGAACGGCCGAACCCTCGCCGACCAGACGTGCGGCCAAACCCCGGGCAGTTGCGGCATCGGCCAGCGTGGAAGTCGCCCGCTCGGCGCCCAGGGTGGCTTCCACCAGCGAGGGGGCGGGCGCGCCCAGGCTGGCGCTGCGGGAAGCAAACAGCACCAGGCCATATTGATTCAGCCAGGTGCGCGCCGCTTCCAGGGTCAGCAGGGGGTCGCCTGCCTGGTGCCACGCGGCGCTACGGGCGGCCGCGATTTGCGGCTCTTGAAGATCGGGGGAGGATGCCAAAACTGCCTCTTTATCTGCTGCGGGCGCGTACACGGCACGGCGTTCGCTGCGGGAACCTGGACCCGCACGCATGGCGCAGGTCGATGAAATTGGGATGCGGGTACCGGGGCCGATGAGGGCTTGGCGAACCTGACGGGAGGCACTGGGCCGGTCAGATCCGCTGAAACGCGCGCTGGATGTCCTTTAAAGCATACCGCAGAGCGATGGGGCGACCGTGCGGGCAGCTCGTGGGGTGCTCGGTCTTGGCCAGCTCCGCCAGCAGCCAGTCGATCTTGGCCGGCTCCAGCGGCGTATTGATCTTGATGGCCGCGTGGCAGGCGATGGAGGCGGCGATGCGGGTGCCGCGGGTTTCCGCGTTTTCCACCTGTTGTTCGCGGTCGCGCACACTCAACACCTCCTCCAGCATGCGCTCCAGCTCGCGGCCCTCCAGGCCGACGGGGGTGGCCTTCACGGCCAGGGTGCGGGGGCCAAAGGGTTCGGCCTCAAAGCCGTTGCGCTCCAGCTCCTCGGCGATCGCCGAAAAGGTCACCATCTGCTCGGGCAGCAGCTCCACCAGCACGGGCATCAGCAGCCGCTGGCGCTGTACGCGCTCGGTTTTGCGCTCGCGCAGAATCTTTTCAAACAGCACCCGCTCGTGCGCCACATGCTGGTCGACGATCCACAGACCCTCTTCGTTGGTGGCCAGAATGAAGCTGTCGCGGAGTTGGCCCAGGGATTTCAGGGTGGCCAGGCTGTTCAGGGTGGGCGGCTCCGCTGCTTCGCCTGGAGCGGGCGTCGCGGCGGTGGTGGCGCTTGCGGGCTCGTCGTAGCCGATCGCCATGCCACCCTCGCCAAAGCCGAGCCGCCCGGGGCTGGGCGGCACCAACGGGGGCTGCAGCGTGAAGCTGGCCACGTCCCGGGGCTCGATCAACGGCTCGCTGCCCGCAGGCACCGTTTGCGGTTCAAAGATCGGCTGGTCTATGCCCGGCAAGGGGCTAACGTCCACCGTAAGCGACTCCGAAGCGGTGGGCGCGGCGCTGAGCGCGGCAAAAAAACTGGCCGCCGGGCGCGCCTTCATCAGCGCCGCCCGCACCTGGTCCCGCACAAAGTTATGCACAAAGCCCGACTGCCGAAAGCGGACCTCGGTCTTGGCCGGGTGCACGTTCACGTCCAGCTCCTGCGGTGGCATCTCGAGAAACAGCAGCACCACCGGAAAGCTGGTGGGCGGGATGATGTTGCGGTAGGCCTCGGTCAGCGCATGCAGGATCAGCCGGTCGCGAATGAGGCGGCCGTTGGCGAAGATGTAGATCGAATTACGGTTGAGCTTTTGCAGCTCCGGCTTGGACACAAAACCGGACAGCCGCACCAGCCCGGGTTCGGGGGCTTCGTAGTCTTCGGCACGCTTCCAGGGCGGCAGCTCGGGCAGCCCGGTGCGCGTGAAGTCGATCTCGGCTGCGACTGGCAGCAGCGCGTCACAGGTTTCGCGGCCAAAAATCTGGTAGAGTCGCTCGCCCGCATTGGCCACGGCCGGCGCGGTCAACAGGGTCTGCGTGGCCGAGTGCAGCTCAAAGTGCTTGCCCGGGTGCGCGAGCGCGTAGTGGGTGACCAGCGCGGCCACGTGGCCCAGCTCGGTCTGCTCGGAACGCAGGAATTTGCGCCGGGCAGGGGTGTTGAAGAACAGGTCGCGGATGGCCAGCGTCGTGCCCTGGGGCAGGCCCGCATCGTCCACCCGCAGCAGGTTGCCGCCGGCGATCTCCAGCGACGTGCCGACCTCCTCCTCCGGCGCCCGGGTTTCGAGCGACACGCGCGCCACGGAGGCGATCGACGGCAGGGCCTCGCCGCGAAAGCCCAGCGTGGCAATTGACAGCAGGTCGTCCGAAGAGCGCAGCTTCGAGGTCGCATGCCGCTCAAAAGCCAGCAGGGCGTCATCCCGGCCCATGCCGTGGCCATTGTCGGCGATGCGGATCAGCTTGCGCCCACCGGCCTCCACCTCCACCCGAATGCGCGTCGCGCCGGCGTCGAGCGAATTTTCCAGCAGCTCCTTGACCACCGAGGCCGGCCGCTCCACCACCTCGCCGGCGGCAATCTGATTCGCCACCTGATCGGAAAGTACGCGGATGCGGCCCATACGGCCATTCTACGATTTGCCCATTTGGCTGTCCGGAAAGGATGCACACTTCAGTGGAAATCGCGCCATAATGGGAACCGGAGGCACGGCCATGCCTCGCTGGCAGGTCAACCAGGCGCGGAATCACTGGAGCGACGTTCTGGACCAGGCGGAAAGCCAGTGTCCCCAGATCATCACCCATCACGGTAAGGAGCGGGCGGTGGTTCTGTCCATCGAAGCCTACCGGTCACTGCAGCCGGAGACGGAAACGCCTGACTTCATCACCTACCTGCTGGCGATGCCCAAGATTGAACTCGAAGATTGGGAGATCGAACGCGACCGCTCGCTGAGCAACCGAGAGGTAGATCTGTAAGCTGCAAGTCGGCTACTTACTGGATGCCAACGTGCTTTCCGAGCAAAGCAAGAACCGGCCCGACGAAAATGTCTTACGCTTCTTTCGGAGTTTGCGACCGGGTGAGGCGCACATCAGCGTCCTCAGTCTGGGCGAGTTGCACCGCGGCATTACACAGTGGGCCAAGCGAGACATCGTCGCTGCGGGACGTCTGCAACGGTGGGTAAGCGGCCTGGAGCAGATGTACGCCGATCGCATTCTGGATGTGGATCGAGGCGTTGCCCGTACCTGGGGCGAGCTTTCCGCGGACCGCAGCCGCCCACCCGTGGATACCCTTCTCGCCGCCACCGCGCTGCACTATGGTCTGACCCTGGCAACATGCAATGTACGCGATTTTGAGGGGCTTCCCGTTCGCCTTGTGAACCCCTGGGCAACGTCGTAGCGGGCCGTATCCGTGCAGAGGTGCCCGCCCACCGCGCGCGAAAGGCTTGTGCCACGCAAAGTGGGGGCGAGGCCGAAGCCCCGCCCCCCACTTCTGTCGAGAAACCACCGCTTTACTCGGCGGCCATCTCTTCCTGTTCGCCTTCCATGCGCATTGCTTCGAGCTCGCGCTCTTCGGCCTCGTGCGCCTCCTGGACCTCGGCCTGGATCTGCGCCGCTGCCTCTTCGAGCTCGGGCGAGAGCGCCACCTGACGGTAGTACTCCATGCCAGTGCCCGCCGGGATCAAACGGCCCACAATCACGTTCTCCTTCAAGCCGCGCAGGCCGTCGATGGCGCCGTTGATCGACGCCTCGGTCAGCACACGCGTGGTCTCCTGGAAGCTCGCCGCCGAGATAAAGCTGTCGGTCGAAAGCGACGCCTTGGTGATGCCCAGCAGCAACGGACGGCCCACAGCCGGGCGCCCACCGTCGTTGGTCACACGCTCGTTCTCCGCGTTGAAGCGGAAGCGGTCAATCTGCTGTTCCAGCAGGAAGTTGGTGTCGCCCACGTCGTCAATCTTCACCCAGCGCAGCATCTGCCGGACGATCGTCTCGATGTGCTTGTCCGAGATGCCCACACCCTGCAGCCGGTAGACCTCCTGGATCTGATCGACCAGGTAGATCTGCAGCGCGCGTTCACCGAGGACATCCAGGATGTCGTGCGGGTTGCGCGGGCCGTCGATCAGCGCGTCGCCTGCCCGCAGCCGCTCGCCCTCCTGCACGTTGATGTACACACCCCGCGGCACCGAATACTCCTCCTCGTTGCCGTTATCCGCGGTGACATACACCTTGCGCTGGCCCTTGCTCACATCGCCGAAGCGCACCACGCCGTCAATGCGCGAGATGATCGCCGGATCGCGGGGCTTGCGTGCCTCGAACAGCTCCACCACGCGCGGCAAACCGCCCGTGATGTCCTTGGTACGCGAGCTTTCGCGCGGGATCTTGGCCAGCACGTCACCCGGCGAGACTTCATCGCCATCCTGCACCATTAGGTAGGCGCGCGACGGCATGATGTACCGCTTCTGGCCGCTGCCGGCCTTGATCAGGATGGTCGGCTGACGCTTCTCATCCGGGCTGTCGGCGACGACCAGACGGCTCAGGCCGGTGACCTCGTCGATCTCCTCATTGACCGTGAGGCCCTCCTGCAGGTCCTTGAAGTTCACCGTGCCGGCGATCTCCGTCAGGATCGAGAAGGTGTACGGATCCCACTCGCCCAGCAGGTCGCCCTGCTTGACCTCAGCACCGTCCTCCACCCGGAGCTTGGCGCCGTACACGATGGCGTAACGCTCCTTTTCGCGGCCCTTGTCGTCCAGAATGGCGATGGAACCGGAGCGGTTGAACGCCACCAGACCGCCTTCCTTGCTGCGCACCGTGGTCAGGTTAATGAAGTGGACCTTGCCCGAGTTCTTGGCCTCCACCTTGCTCGCATCCTGCACGCGGCTGGCTGTGCCACCCACATGGAAGGTACGCATGGTCAGCTGCGTTCCAGGCTCGCCAATGGACTGCGCCGCAATCACGCCGCAGGCCTCGCCCATCTCCACCATCTTGCCCGAACCCAGGTTGCGGCCGTAGCAAAGGATGCAGCAGCCGCGCTTGGACTCGCAGGTCAGCACCGAGCGAATCTTGACCCGCTCGATCCCGGCAGCCTGCACCGCTGACGCCAGATCCTCGTCGATCTCCTGATTGATCTCGACGATGGTCTTGCCGTCGATGTCCTTCAGGCGCTCGAGCGACACGCGGCCGATGATGCGGTCGCGCAGCGGCTCGATCGTCTCGCCGGCCTCGATGATCGGCGTCACATAGATGCCCTCCCCCGTGCCGCAATCGTGCTCGGAGATGATCACATCCTGCGCCACGTCCACCAGACGCCTGGTCAGGTATCCCGAGTCCGCCGTCTTCAGCGCCGTATCCGCCAGGCCCTTGCGCGCACCGTGCGTCGAGATGAAGTACTCGAGCACCGTGAGCCCTTCGCGGAAGTTGGCCTTGATCGGCGACTCGATGATCTCGCCCGAAGGCTTGGCCATCAGACCGCGCATGCCGCTCAGCTGACGAATCTGCTGCTTGGATCCACGCGCGCCGGAATCAGCCATGATGTAGATCGGGTTCATGGCTCCTTCCTTGTCCGCGCGCTTCATGTTGTTGAACATCTCATCGGCCACGCGATCGGTCACACCCGACCACAGCTGCGTCACCTTGTTCTGGCGCTCGAGGTTGGTGATCGAACCATCCAGATACTGCTGCTGCATGGTGACCACCTGCTTGTCCGCATCGCGCACCACGGTGTACTTCGACTCCGGGATCACCATGTCGTCCAGACCCACACTCAGGCCCGAACGCGTGGCGTACTGGAAGCCAAGCTCCTTGATGCGGTCCAGCGCCTTCACCGTGACCTCAAGGCCAAGGTTCAGGTAGCAGAAGTTCACCAGCTGCCCAATGCCCTTCTTCTTCAGCAGGCCGTTGATGTACGGAATGCCCTCCGGCAATGCGTCGTTCAGGATCGCGCGGCCCACGGTGGTGTTGATGTACTGCTTCGAAAACTCCACAGGCTCGGTGTGCAGGATGTCCTGGTCGTCATACGCGGTGGTCATGTCCAGCACCGACCCCGTGTAGCGCAGACGGATCGGCGACAGCGTCTCCACCTGCTTGGCGTCCAGCGCCATCAGCACCTCTTCGATGTTGGCAAACACACGGCCTTCACCCTTGGCGCCCGGCTTGGTCTTGGTCAGGTAGTACAGACCCAGCACCAGATCCTGCGTCGGCACCGTGATCGGCTGACCCGACGCCGGCGACAGAATGTTATGCGAAGCCAGCATTAGCACCGACGCTTCAATCTGCGCCTCGGGGCTCAGCGGGATGTGCACAGCCATCTGGTCGCCGTCGAAGTCGGCGTTGAACGCCGTGCAGACCAGCGGATGAATTTTGATCGCCTTGCCTTCGACCAGCACGGGCTCAAAAGCCTGAATGCCCAGGCGGTGCAGCGTCGGCGCGCGGTTCAACAGCACGGGGTGGTCCTTGATGACCTCCTCGAGGATGTCCCACACAATCGACTCCTGCTGCTCAACCATCTCCTTGGCCTGCTTGATGGTCGTGCAATGGCCGGTCTGTTCCAGGCGGTGATAGATGAACGGCTTGAACAGCTCCAGCGCCATCTTCTTCGGCAACCCGCACTGGTGCAATTTGAGTTCTGGCCCGACCACGATCACCGAGCGGCCCGAATAGTCCACGCGCTTGCCCAGCAGGTTCTGACGGAACCGGCCCTGCTTGCCCTTCAGCGTGTCCGAGAGCGACTTGAGCGGACGGTTGTTCGCGCCGCGCAGCACACGACCGCGGCGGCCGTTGTCGAACAGCGCGTCGACGGCCTCCTGCAGCATGCGCTTCTCGTTGCGCACAATCACCTCAGGCGCATGGAGGTCCATGAGCTTCTTGAGGCGGTTGTTGCGGTTGATCACGCGACGATACAGGTCGTTCAGGTCGGAGGTCGCAAACCGGCCACCGTCCAGCGGCACCAGCGGACGCAGCTCAGGCGGGATCACCGGGATCACATCCAGAATCATCCATTGCGGCTTGTTGTCGGACTTGCGGAAGGCCTCGACCACCTTGAGGCGCTTCGAATACTTCAGCTTCTTCTGCAGCGAGGTTTCGGTCTTCATGCGCTCGCGCAGTTCAATCGCAAGCTCATTGATTTCGACGCGCTTCAGCAGCTCCTTGATCGCCTCGGCGCCCATCATGGCCTTGAAGCCCGAGGGTCGGTACTGCTGGTCGAGCTCGCGGAAGCGGTTCTCGTCCTTGATGACCTCGCGCTCCTTCACCGGCGCGTCGCCTGGATCGACGACAACGTAGGACTCGAAGTACAGCACCGCTTCAAGCTCACGCAGCGAGATGTCCAGCAGATGGCCGATGCGCGAGGGCAGGCCCTTGAAGAACCACACGTGCGAGCAGGGCGACGCGAGCTCGATATGACCCAGGCGCTCACGGCGCACCTTGCTCACGGTCACTTCCACGCCGCACTTGTCGCACACCACACCGCGGTGCTTCATGCGCTTGTACTTGCCGCACAGGCACTCCCAATCGGTGATCGGTCCAAAGATCCGGGCGCAGAACAGGCCGTCGCGCTCGGGCTTAAACGTACGGTAGTTGATGGTCTCCGGCTTGGTGACCTCGCCAAAGCTCCACGAACGAATCTTCTCAGGGCTGGCGAGTTGAATCTTGATCGAGTCGAAATCGGTGATCGGTCCGGCCATTTCAAAGGGGCTGGTACGAAACATATGCTGTCTCTCCGTGACAGCAGCTTTCAGCGGTTAGCCGTAAGCTGCTCGGTTGCGGCTGCCTTTTTGTTGCGGTGATGACTGCGGCAGCGGGTTGTCATCATCCGGAAATCTCTTGGAGCGGCTTGGCTGTTAGCTCCCAGCGGAAGGCCAGGAGCTAACAGCGAGAAGCTGTCCTTAATCCGCCACAGCCAACTCCGGCAACATCGGCACGCCGTCTGTTGGGCTGCGCTGCTCAGCCGCCTTGACCAGCTCCACATCCAGGCAAAGCGACTGCAACTCGCGGATCAGCACGTTGAACGACTCCGGCACGCCCGGCTCGATGGCCGCCTCGCCCTTCACGATGGCCTCATAGATCTTGGTACGGCCATACACATCGTCGGACTTGGC
The DNA here is from genome assembly GCA_965218675.1 of Granulicella sp. GTDB lineage: Bacteria > Acidobacteriota > Terriglobia > Terriglobales > Acidobacteriaceae > Granulicella. Next base: position 108,355 of record CBDCLP010000012.1, on the reverse strand, counting down.
AGTCAGCAGCTCCTGCAAAATGTAGGCCGCGCCATAGGCTTCCAGCGCCCACACCTCCATCTCACCGAAGCGTTGTCCACCGAACTGCGCCTTGCCACCCAGCGGCTGCTGTGTGATCAGCGAGTACGGCCCGATCGACCGCGCGTGGATCTTGTCATCGACCAGATGGCTCAGCTTGAGCATGTAGATGTAGCCCACCGTGACCGGCTGCTCAAACACTTCGCCGGTCATGCCGTCGATCAGGTTGGTCTTGCCGGAGCTGGGCAGGCCAGCGGCGGCCAGCAGCGCCTTGATCTCACTCTCACGAGCGCCGTCAAACACCGCCGTGCCAAACCAGATGCCACGCTTCATGCCCGCAGCCACGCGCAAGGTCTGCTCGTCGTCGAGGTTCAGCAGCTGATTCAGTGCCGCCGTGTCCTTGAAGGCGTCCTTGAAGATCTCGCGAATCGCGTTCGCGTCCTGGTTCTGCTGCGCGAGCTCGGCAACTTTCCTGCCCAGCTCATGCGCCGCCCAGCCGAGATGCGTTTCCAGAATCTGCCCCACGTTCATACGGCTCGGCACACCCAGCGGATTCAGCACAATCTCCGCAGGTGTTCCGTCCGGCAGATACGGCATGTCTTCTTCCGGCAGAATGCGTGCGATCACACCCTTGTTGCCATGACGGCCGGCCATCTTATCGCCCACACTCAGCTTGCGCTTCATGGCGATATAGACCTTGACCATCTTGATCACACCCGGTGCGAGCTCATCGCCCTTCGACATCTTGGCGATCTTCTCGTTGGTGATCTTGCGCAGCACATCGATCTGACGCGAGGTCATCTCCTCGATCTCGTCAATCTGCTCATTCACCCGCGGGTCCTTGTCGGCGTAACGAATCCGCTTCAGGTTGCGGGTGGAAATCAGCTCGATCTGATCGCGGTCCAGGATGTCGCCCTTGGTCAGCAGCTTCTTGTTGGTGCGCTCGTCATGCAGATCGATCAGCACCTCCTTGCCGCCCAAAATCGACTCCAAGCGCTTCAAGCGCTCGTCGGTCAAAATGCGGATCTCGTCGGCCAGGTTGCGCTCCAGCTTTTCGACCATCTCCTGCTCGATCTGCATCGCGCGTGCGTCCTTCTCCTGCCCCTTGCGGCTGAAGATGCGCACATCCACGACGGTGCCTTCAATGCCCGGAGGGCACGTCAGCGAAGCATCGCGCACATCGCCGGCCTTTTCGCCGAAGATGGCACGCAGCAGCTTCTCTTCGGGCGTGAGTTGCGTTTCGCCCTTGGGCGTCACCTTGCCGACGAGGATGTCGTTGTGGCTGATCTTGGCGCCGATCCGGATAATGCCCGAGTCGTCCAGGTCACGCAGCGCGTGCTCGGACACATTCGGGATATCCCGCGTGATCTCTTCCGGCCCCAGCTTCGTGTCGCGCGCCTCGATCTCAAACTCCTCGATGTGGATCGAGGTGTAGTAGTCCTCGCGGACCAGCTTTTCCGAGATCAGGATCGCATCCTCGAAGTTGTAGCCGCGCCACGGCATAAACGCTACCAGCACGTTGCGGCCCAGGCCAAGCTCGCCCTGCTCCGTGCACGGTCCATCGGCCAGCACCTCGCCCTTCAGCACGCGGTCGCCCTTGCGGACCACCGGCTTCTGGTTGATGCAGGTGTTCTGGTTGGAGCGCTTGAACTTGGTGAGCTGGTAGATGTCCGATCCCACCTCACGCGACAGCTGCGTGGGATGATGCTCGCCTTCCACGCGCACAATGATGCGCTCGGAGTCCACCGAATCGATAATGCCATTGCGTTTGGCCAGGATGACCGCGCCGGAGTCGCGCGCCGTCACACCCTCCATGCCGGTGCCGACAAACGGTGCCTCGGCCACCAGCAGCGGCACACTCTGCCGCTGCATGTTGGCGCCCATCAGCGCGCGGTTGGCGTCGTCATGCTCCAGAAACGGCACCAGCGATGCCGCCACCGAGACCAGCTGCTTCGGCGACACGTCGATGTAGTCGACCTCGGCCTGCGGCACCAGCACAAAGTTGCCCTGCCGACGCGCATTCACCAGGTCCTCGGTCATTTTGCCGTTATCGTCCAGGTCGATGTTGGCCTGCGCAATGGTGTGCCGGTCCTCTTCCCACGCCGACAGGTAAAAGCTGAACGGCTCAAACTCCGCCGTGCGCTTGCCCTCCGTCGCCAGTCGCTTGTTGAGCGCGACCGACTCCGAGATTTCCAGCGCATCGCCCTGACGAAGCCCGGTCTCCCCGGCGTTCGACACAGCCACGTAGTCCAGCACATGGCCGTCTTTCACCTTGCGGTAGGGCGACTCAATGAAGCCATACTCGTTGATGCGCGCAAAGCAGCTCAGCGACGAGATGAGGCCAATGTTCGGCCCTTCCGGCGTTTCAATCGGGCAGATGCGGCCGTAGTGCGTCGGATGGACGTCACGGACCTCAAAGCCCGCGCGCTCGCGGCTCAAGCCGCCCGGCCCAAGCGCGGAAAGACGCCGCTTGTGCGTGATCTCCGAGAGCGGGTTGGTCTGGTCCATAAACTGGCTCAGCTGCGAAGATCCAAAGAACTCGCGGATGGCCGCCATCACCGGCTTGGCGTTGATCAGGTCGTGCGGCATCGCCGTCGACATCTCCTGATACACGCTCATCTTTTCCTTGATCGCGCGCTCCATGCGCACCAGGCCAATGCGGAACTGGTTCTCCATGAGCTCGCCCACCGCGCGCACACGACGATTGCCCAGGTGATCGATGTCGTCCACCAGGCCGATGTTCTTGCGCAGCTTCAGCAGGTAGCGGATGGTGCCGTAAAAGTCCTCCGGCGTCAGCGTGCGCTTGTCCAGCTGCGTGGCTTCGGCATTCTCATACAGCTTGATGTTGAACTTCAGCCGGCCCACCCGCGAAAAGTCGTACTTGCGCGGATCGAAGAACATGCCTTCGAAGAGCGCCGTGGCGGTGTCCAGCGTCGGCGGGTCGCCCGGGCGCAGCTTGCGGTAGATCTCAATCAGCGCCTCTTCAGGCTTGCGCACCGAGTCACGCCGCAGCGTATTGGCGATGATGCCGCCCACGTCATCGCGCTCGGGGAAGAAGACCTCCAGGGTCGTCACACCACTCTGCGCAATCTTGTGCAGCTTGTCCGCCGACAGCTCCTGGTTGGCCTCATACAACAGCTCGCCGGTGTTCATGTCGACCACATCGGCCGCCGTGATCGCCCCTTCAAACTCGCCGTTTTCCACCTCGACCGAGGTCACGCCCGCTGCCCGCAGATTGCGCAGCGCCGAGGGCGTAATTTTCTTGCCCGAGGCCAGGATCTCCGCGCCGTCTGCGCCCTTGATCGACGAGGTCGTGCGCGTGCCCAGGATGTTGGTCGCCTTGCCTTCCTCGGTCAGCGCCCAGGTCAGCTTGCCGTCCTTGATGTTGACCGTGTCGACCGTATAGAAGGTCTTCAGGATCTCCTCATCCTGCCGCAGTCCCAGGGCCCGCAGAAAGATCGTGCCCAGAAATTTGCGCTTGCGATCAATGCGCACGTACAGGATGTTCTTCTGGTCGTACTCAAACTCCACCCAGCTGCCGCGGTACGGAATGATCTTGCCCAGGAAGTAGGTGCGATTGTTGGCCGTCTCGAAGAACACGCCGGGCGAGCGGTGCAGCTGCGATACGATCACGCGCTCGGTGCCGTTCACGATAAAGGTGCCGTTGGCGCTCATCAGCGGAATGTCGCCAAAGAACACCTCCTGCTCCTTCATGTCGCGCAGGCTCTTCACCCCGGTCTCGGGATCCTTGTCGTAGATCTTCAGCCGGATAGTGACCTTAAGCGGCGCGGAATACGTCATGCCACGCTCTTCGCACTCGGCTTGGTCATACTTCAGCTGCAAGCCCACCGGGTCGCCGCACTTGGTGCAAAAGTCCGGCGTGTTCTTGTTGTACGTTCCGCAGAACTTGCACAGCACGTCGCCAGGGTGGAACGGGTCGGTGATCACCATGTGACCGCAGGTCACGCAGGTGGTGCGCAGGTGGTTCAGCCCCTTCAGGTAGCCGCACTTGCACTCCCAGTTGCCGATCGTGTAATCCACAAAGTCCAGCTCGGACACGTTGCGGAAATCCGTGATCGGGAAAACCGAAGTAAACACGCTCTGCAGGCCGTTGTCCTCACGCTCCTGGGGCAGCTTGTCCATCTGCAGGAAGCGCTCGTAGGAACGGCGCTGCACCTCGATCAGGTTGGGGATCTGGATGCTGGTGGGAATCTTGGAAAAGTCGAGACGGGTGCGAAGCGCGCGCGTTTCGTTAGTCTGGTTCGACATGCTCTCTCCTGATGGAATCGAGGCCTTTCCCTTTTCAAGGGAAAGGAAGAAGAGCCCGGATCAGCGGACCTTCTACTTTGACTTGGGCGCCTCACAAACCGCGTATCTGCTCCTCGTCGCAGATACGCCCCATGGCGCGGTGACAGCAAACCCCGACGATGCACATTGTGGGGCCAAAACCTTGCATGCTGCCCGGCTAAGAAACCGGCTCAGACAGGCGAAAAGCACAAAAACGCCCACGGGGCCACGCAGCCCCCAAGGCGGAGAAAAAGACGAATGAGTTGATCAAAACCCGTTGAAATCTATGAATAAATGCCGCCTCGTAACCCCGGCTATGGAGGTTCAGCCCTGCCGCCGCATAAGAACGTGTCATCTTGGGACCCCGCCGCTCGGGTCTTCAGATGGCCGGCTCCCTAACCCGTGTGCCCAAGCACGAGATAAGCCGGATGCTGCCAGGATGTGCTAAAGTTCGCTCAACGCGAAGCCAGTTCAACCCTATGTCGTGGCCGCGTCAGCCTGATTCCTTCCCCGCTGCTGAAGCAATGCCAGTTGCCGGGGCGGAGACGCGATTTCCATTCCGAAGAATACACCCTTTGGTGGGGTGTATGCAACTTTTTGGCTGGCAGACGCTAGCCAGTTCACACTTCGTGCAAGCGAGCCCTAAAAGCCACAGCGGGCCCGGGCATTCGCCCGGCCCCGCTGTAGTTGCCCCGAAAGATCCGGCCTAACCGTTACTTGATCTCGACCGTGGCCACGCCGTCGAACTTCTTGGCGATCGCTGCCGCATCTTCCTTGGAGATATTCTCCTTCAGCGGCTTGGGGGCGCCGTCCACCAGGTCCTTGGCTTCCTTCAGACCCAGCGCGGTCACCTCGCGCACAGCCTTGATCGTGTTGATCTTGTTTGCGCCCGCGTCCTTGAGAATGACCGTGAACTCGGTCTTCTCTTCGGCCACCGGGGCCGCCGCCGCGCCGCCGCCGGCAGGCGCTGCCGCAACCGCCGCCGCCGCCGAAACGCCGAGTATCTCTTCGAGCTTCTTGACCAGGTCGGCCGCTTCGAGGAGGGTGAGCTTTGTGATTTGGTCTACCAACTGCTGATCAGCCATGATTATCTCCGTGTGTATCTGCTAAATGTCGTTACTGCTTGATTTGCCTTCCCGAAGCCGTGTCCCGCCTCAGGTTGCTGCCCCAACTGCCGGGTTTCCGTTGCGCCCAGACCGCGCCCCCGGCCGTCAATGCAGCGAAACATGGGGAAACTATCCTTCCACCGGATCGGTGGAGGCAGCCTCGCCGCCCTGAGACGCCGTGCTGTTCTCCGGCTGCGCCGCCCCGGAAGGCTGCTCCGCCACAGGATCCGCCTCGGAAGCCGGGTGTTCCGCAATCTGCTCCGCCGGCGTGGGAGCCTCTTCGGCGTGCGCCTCGGCCACCTGCTCGGTCGCGGGTGCAACTTCGGCAGGTGCCGGCTCGGGCGTGGAAATTGCTGCGGATTCCGCCGCCGCAGACCCGGGCGTGGAAGCTGCCGACGCAGCCGTATTTGCCGCCGCGCTGAACTTCTCCTTCTCGACCGCCTGATTCAGAACGACGGCCAAATCGCGGCCGGTCGCATTGATCACCGTCGCCAGGCGCTGCGCCGGGGACTGGATCAGGAACAGCAGCTTCGAAAAGAGCTCTTCCTTGCCCGGCAGCTTGGCAAGATCGCCGATCTCTTCGACAGTAATCACCTTGCCGTCAACGATGCCCAGCTTAAAGGTGAACTCCGCGTTGTCCTTCACCCAGGTCGAAAGCGCCTTGGCCAGGGCCACCGGATCGCCAGAGGTGTAGGCCACCGCGCTGACGCCCTTGAGGCCTTGCAGCGCCTGCTCCACCCGGGTGCCCTGCGCGCTGCGAGCCGCGAGCTTGTTCTTCACCACGTGGTAGGCTCCGCCGGCCTCACGCACCGTCTTGCGCAGCGCGAAGTCCTTCGAGGCGGTCAACCCCGTAAAGGTCCCGATGATCGCGGAGGTGCTCTTTTCGAGGTCAGCTGCCAGCGCAGCCACCTTGGTATTCTTTTGTGCCTTGGTCAATGCCATGGAAATTCCAGCCTTTAGCTGCTAGCTGTTAGCCGCTAGCTCAATCTTCGCTGGCGCGTCGCGCCCATCGTGTTTCCTGGCTGCGGAAATCCAGCAGCCAGGAGCTTGCTTACTTCGTCGCCACGTCCGCGGTCGCCGCTTCCAGCTCGATGCCGGGGCCCATGGTCGACGAAAGATAGATCTTCTTCACGTATTTGCCCTTGGCCGCGGAGGGCTTGGCCTTCACCACCGCATTCACCACGGTCAGCGCATTCTGCTCCAGCTTGTCCGGCGAAAACGAGAGCTTGCCCACCGGTACGTGCACCAGCGCCGTCTTGTCCGCGCGGAACTCCACCTTGCCGGCCTTGATCTCGCGGATCGCTCCGGCAACGTCCGTTGTCACGGTCCCCGTCTTGGGGTTCGGCATCAGGCCCCGTGGCCCCAGCACCTTGCCCAGCCGGCCCACCGAGCGCATCATGTCCGGCGTCGCGATCAGCGCGTCAAAGTCGGTCCAGTTTTCCTTCTGGATCCGCTCCACCAGGTCTTCGCCCCCCACAAACTCCGCACCCGCCGCCTCGGCCTCGCGCTGCTTGTCGCCCGAAGCGATGACCGCCACCACCTTGCTCTTGCCGCCCAGCCCGTGCGGCAGGATCACCGTGCCACGCACCATCTGATCGGCATGACGCGTGTCCACGCCCAAACGCAACGTCAGGTCCACCGTCTCGTCAAACTTGGCGTACTTCGCCTTTTGCAACAGCGGAATCGCCTCAGCGATCGCATACGGACGCTTTTCCACGAGCGCACGCGCCTGGGTCAGATTCTTGGAAATCTTGCGAGCCATTCATTATCCCTTGCCTGCCACCCCATTGATTCCTCAGCTAGATAGCTCAGGGACGCGCGATGCGCTGCGCGGGCATGGTCCGGCCGTGCCCACAGAAGCGGGCAACCTCCCGAGTATCTCCAAAAGGACGGAAAAGGTCAACTCGAGGCTTATCGCATGACCTCAGCGCCTGGATACACCGCTGCTGACCGGGGTGCTGGATCGCCCTCGCTCCCCCTGTTCCTCCGGTCGGCAAACCTCGCTATCTCCCCGTAGCCCCACGCGTGCAGATCCCATCGGCATGTCACACGCAGCCTTTCCGGCACACGGGCAGATTTACCCCACCGTCTCCCGCGCTCGCCGTCGGTCCACCACCTGCAGCGCCGGCGCCCGCCGCGGCATCCTGGCAAACGCCATGCACGCGCGTGCATCCGCCTCCCAGCCGCGCAGGTGCTCCTCCGTGACAAGGTCCACCTTGGGACTGTTCGGACGCCGAAAATAGCCCACCCCCGGCTGCCCCACGTCCTGCCGCACCACCAGCGCCGCCAGCGGAGGCCATCCCTTCAGCTGGCAAAGCCTCGAAATCTCGGCCAGCGGCCCGCCGAGCCGCCGCGCCTCCACCGCCACCCCTGCCCTCTGCACCAACGAGCTGTAGCTGATCAGATACCCCGCTGGGAACAGCTTCGGCACCCGCGGCACCCGCTTCCGTCGCGCCTCCCAGAAGTGGTCGAGCAGAGCCTGCAACAGTTCCCGCGTAACATCCACTCGCCGCGCCACCGTGCCCAAAGCTCAGCCCCAGATGCGTGCAAGTTCCAGCACGAAGCCGCTTACCGGGCCATCGCCATACACCGCGCTTGCCCCGTCGACGACCTCAGGCGACGCCCCAGGCCTGTAAATCTCGACTACCTTCCGCTCCGGGTCGATCAGCCACGCAACGGAAGCGCCATTGGCCAGCCACATATGCATCTTGGCCTGCAAATCCGAAACCCGGTCACTTGGCGACCGCAGTTCAATGACGAACTCAGGGCAGAAAGGTACAAATTGCCTCTGGTCAGCCTCGGCGAGCGTATTCCAGCGCTCCCAGCTAACCCAGGCCCCGTCAGGACTTCGCATGGATCCATCGGGAAGCATGAAGCCGCCGTTCGAATCGAAGGTCAAGCCCCGCCCATCCTCTTCGGCCCATCGCGTCATTTGGTAAAGGATCCACGTGTTCTTGTGGCTGGTGCCTCCGCCCGCTGGGCTCATCAAAACGAGCTCTCCTGTGCTCTCCCTTTCCACACGTATCACCTCGTTCACCGCGCAGAAATGCATCAGCTCGTCGTCCGTCATTGGACGTTCCGTCCGCAGCCGCACCGGAAGCTCAAGCTCGTGAAGATCGAACTGCATGCGGCCAGTCTAAATCTCGTCCTCGGAAATTTGTTGACGCATTCTGAAACAGTAGATAAAGTCATCCTCACGGAGGCGAAGAAATGGCGAATGAGCAGGCGTCAGGACGGCCCACCCCGGCCCTCTTTCCCATCCTCCCCTCCCAGCCCGTCGGCATGGCCCGCCTCGCCGCCCAAGCCACCCACGCTGACGACGGTCACCTCATCGCCTTCCGCGCCATGCGCGCCAGGTCCCTACTCAACCGCTCCGCGAGCAAGCGCCATCTCTCCCTGGAGTGGTCCATCAACCCCTACCGCGGCTGCGAATTCGGCTGCAAATACTGCTATGCCCGCTACACTCACGAATTTCTTCAGCCCGGAAAAATGCAGGAGATCCCCCCAGGTCGCCACGATGGCCCCGAACAGCCCTGGGCGCTCGCCTTTGAGCGCGAGATCTATCTCAAGGAGAACGCTGCCTGGCTCCTCGAACAGGAGCTCGGCCGCATCGATCCCCGCGAAGAGATCGCCCTGGGCACCGCCACCGACCCCTACCAGCCCATCGAGCGCCGCGCCGGCATCACCCGCAGCCTCCTGGACGTCTTCAGCCGCCGCAGCGGCTACCGGCTTGGCATCATTACCAAGTCCAACCTCATCACCCGTGACATCGACCTGCTCGCCCGCATCGCCGAGCGCCACACCCTTGTCGTCCACCTGACCATCACCACCACCGACGCCGCGCTCGCCCGCAAGCTGGAACCGCGCGCACCGCGCCCCGACCTCCGCTTTGCCGCGGTTCGCCAGCTTCGCGCGGCCGGCATCACCACCGGCGTCCTGTGTTCCCCCATGCTGCCCGGCATCAACGATGCCGATGCGGACCTGGACAAACTCGCGCGCGCGGCCAAGGCTGCCGACGCCAGTTTTCTGGCTTCTCATCCCCTGTTTCTCAAGTCGTGCTCGCGTCCCACCTGGCTGAGCTTCGTTCGCGAGCACTTCCCCCATCTGGTCGGCGACTACGACCGCCGCTTCGCGACTGCCGACTTCGCGGACGGCGAGTACCGCCGTCAGGTGGCGGCCACCCTCGGACGCATCCGCCTGCACGACCTCGCTCCCCGCTCCACGGATGCCCTGGTCACCCGGGATGTTGGCCCCCGCCCGCGCAAGCCGCCCACCGCCTCGCAGCCCGGCACAGCACAGCAGCTCCTTTTCGCCTAGGGCCCGGCCAGTGTACCGGCTCGCTCAGCGTGGGCGTCTTGCCGATCGCCATCAGCGTCATAAACCCGCCATACGGTCCGCCCCAGATCCCCGCCCGCTTCGGATCGATAAACCCGGTTGCCTTCAGAAACTCCACCCCCGCAACCTCGTCCTTCAGGTCCGCCCCGCCCAGGTCCTTGATGTTGGCCCGCTGAAACTCCATCCCATAGCCGGTGGACCCGCGCACATTGGGCGCATTCACCACGGATCCCCGGGAAGCCAGCAGCACGGTTCAAGCTGTCCACCGTCTGCCCCGCGGGTCCGCCGGGGGGCAACACCACCGCCGGCGCCTGACCGTTCCGCTGCGACGATCCGGCACCCGCACGAAGGCTGAGATCAGCCGCCCATCAGAGCACCTCAGGCCGACCTACCCTTGGCAAGAGCAGCCTCGATCTCGTTTCTCCGTGGCATGGACGACGCCGCTCCCTGCCGCAGCACAGAAAGGCCTGCCGCCGCCGAGCCGAATCGCAGCGCCTCGCTCGGTTCCATCCCCTCGGCCACGCCTGCGGCGAACGCTCCACAAAACGCGTCCCCAGCGCCCGTCGTGTCTCGCACCGCCCCGAATCGGAACGCTTCCATCACCTCAACCCTCCCCCTACAATCCAGGAACAGCGCCCCTCGCTCTCCCAAGGTCACCACCACGTTGGTCGCTCCGGCTGCCTGCAGCTGTCGCGCGGCCTGCTCCGCGGTCTCCGGCCCGTTCACCTCCATTCCCGTCATCCGCGCGGCTTCTGTCTCATTCGGTACCAGAAACTCAACTTGCTGCATCACCTCCCTTGGCACTGGCACAACGGGCGCCGGCGCCGGATTCAGTATGGTGATCACCCCGGCTCGGCGGGCAAGCTCCAGGCCATGTGCCACCGCTGCCAGTGGCAACTCAAGCTGCGCTAAAAACACCTTTGCACCCCCTATCGACTCACTCGCCTCCTCCACGTCTGCCGCGCCTAACTTGTCGCACGCTCCCGGCACCACGATGATGCGGTTGGCCCCGGTACCCTCATCCAGCAGGATGGCAGCCGATCCCGTAGCCGCGTCCACCATCTTCACCGCTCCCGCATCGATTCCCTCCACCATCCAAAGATCGCGTCCCAGCTGGCCAAATGCATCCCCACCCACGACCGTCTGCAGCGCCACCCGTGCTCCAGCGCGCGCCGCCGCCACTGCCTGGTTGGACCCCTTGCCGCCAGGTCCCAACCCAAAGCTCTGCCCCACCACGGTCTCACCCGCAGCCGGCATGCGCGCTGTGCGGAAGGCGGCGTCGACAACAAAGCTGCCCAGCACAAACACCAGTTCTGCCTCCGGCCATCGCTCCCTCACTCCCTCCATCAGCACCCACCTCCTTCGGAAAACAGCAAGGGCTGGAGATCCATGATCTCCAGCCCTTATCGGCAAATTTCGGCAGAACTTTAGGCGACTACATCCAGGCCCATCGAACGCGCCGTGCCACGGATCGTCGTGGCCGCAGCTTCCACCGAAGCCGCATTCATATCGGGCATCTTCTGCTTGGCGATGTCCATGATCTGCGCCTCGGTGATCTTGCCGACCTTGTCCTTGTTGGGAGCGCCCGACCCCTTTGCCACGCCGGCCGCCTTCATCAGCAGCACCGGCGCCGGTGGCGTCTTGGTGATGAAGCTGAAGGTGCGGTCTGCATAGACGCTGATCACCACCGGAATGGTCATGCCGGCCAGACTCGGTTCCTTGGTGCGATCGTTGAACTGCTTGCAGAACTCCATAATGTTGACCTGCGCCTGGCCCAGCGCGGGGCCAATCGGGGGAGCGGGGGTGGCCTTGGCGGCCATCACCTGCAACTTGACGTAGCCGGTAATCTTCTTCGGTGCCATTCGGTAGGTTCCTTACCTGTTGCGAGCTTTCGCTTCGCGGGATTTTGTGTTGCGCCAGGAGCTAGAAGGTCCGGTGAAGCGACCGGGCTGCAACTCCTGAAACTCGGTCTGATCACGCACGGCATTCAGCCTCGCGCGAACCGGCGACCTGCCTTATTCCTCTGCCTTTTCTACGCTGGCAAAAGAAACCTCGGTCGGGGTAGGGCGGCCAAAGATCGAAACCATGACCTTCAGCGTCTGCTTGTCCTCATTCACATCGTCCACAGCGCCATTGAAGTTCGCAAAGGGACCCTCGGTGATGCGGACCTGCTCGCCCTTTTCGAACTTCACCTTAAGTTTGGGCTTATCCTTGGTCACGTCGGCGCGATTCAACATCGCGTTCACTTCCTGCTCGCTCAGGGCGTTCGGCTGATCGCCCGTTTGAAGAAATCCAGTGACCCGGGGCGTGTTCTTGACCACATGCCACAGATCGTTGTCCAGAGCCATCTCGACGAAGACATATCCCGGAAGGAATACGCGATCAATCGTGTACTTCTTGCCGTTGCGCATCTCGGTGGTTGGCTCGGTGGGTATCTCAATCCGCCCAACGCGATCTTCCAATCGGTAGGCGCGAACCCGGCTTTCGAGCGACTCCTTCACCTTGCGCTCAAAGCCCGAATACGCATGGATGATGTACCACTTGAAGTGGTTCTGCGGCGCCTCTGGCCCCGGCACTGCCGCGTCGCCGTCCAGGGTTTCGGGCGCCGAAACGCCCTCCACGTCCGCGGTGCCGGCGTCAAAGGCCTCGGTCTCATTGGTCTGCTCGAGCGTCTGCTCGTCTTGATCGGTTTCGTATGCCATAAGCGTCAGTCTTACTCGCGAGTCCCGCAGTCTAGTGACCGGTCAGTTTGAGCAGGCCGTGGTCGATCAAGCGGCCCAGTGTGTTGTCGATAATGGCGAAGTATGCAGCAAAGAGAAACACGGTCGCAATCACAATGATGGTGTTGGTCTGTACCTCTTCACGCGTCGGCGTCACGACCTTGTGCATCTCCTGGCGTGTGTCCTTCAGGAACTCCACAAGCCGCTGCAGGCCTGAGGGCGGACGCACGGCGGGGGTGCTCGGCGATGTGGACTCAACAACAGCGGTTTCAGCCATAACACGACTCCTGAATCGCTCCCGCAGCCGCCGAATCTTTCCTTGGCGGCCGAAAGCAGGTCGTACTCAAATTGCACCGGCACAGAACGCCGATACGGAACTGGCAGGGGAGCTCGGATTCGAACCGAGAAGTTCGGTTTTGGAGACCGACAGTTTAACCGTTGAGCTTACTCCCCTGTGGGAGCGGCCTGGACCCGAGCCGCACGGCTCAGGCCCAATCCGTTTACTTCGTTTCCTTGTGATCGGTGTGCTTGCGGCACGTATTACAAAACTTGGAGAACTCCAGACGACCCGTCGTGGTCTTCTTGTTCTTGGTGGTCGAATAGTTCCGGTTCTTGCAGACCGGGCATTGCAGGGTGACGATCTCGCGCATGGTGTTGCTCCTTCAGTGTGGCCAGCCACCTCGGCTGGCAAGCAGCCCGCCAGGTTGAGCCTGACACGCCGCAACGCAGGGTAAACTACCCTGCCAGTACCAATCCCCAATGATCAGCGGGGAAGACGCACCGGTATGAGGCGCGTTCCTGTTCATTATCCACGATTTCTCGTTGCATGTGAAGGGCCAGGGCCTGACTGCCGTCTCTCTAGGAATCCCGGCCACCCCAGTGGGGAAGGCTTCGATCAGAGTTGCTATCCCTGATTCCGTCTCCAAAGGCGCGACGTTCGCAACCGGAATCCCGGCACGACCGCATCCGCCTCGACTTCCTCAGGCTGTTGCAGTACATGCACGCTCTGCCCCGGGCGGTAGATGCTCACTGTCCCTCCATACGGGTCAATCATCCATGCCAGCTGTGCGCCGTTGCGAACCCACATCTGCATCTTCTGCTCCAGGTCCTGCCGGCTGTCATGGATCGAGAGAACCTCGACGATGAACTCTGGGCAGAGCGGCGCATAGCCCTCCCGCCCATCCTCCCCCAGGGCGTCCCAGGACGCTTGCGACATCCACCCTGCATCCGGACTGCGTGTGGAGCCGTCCGCAAGTTTGAACCCGCCTGCTGAACTGAAGGACACGCCCCCGTGCTCTTCTGCCCAGAGCGCCAGCTGCCCTATGACAATGGACTCAAGGTAACTTCCCTCGCTGCCAACCGGGCTCATGATCTCCAGCTCACCCTGAGCATTTCTCTCAATCCTGTACCGCTGGTTTCGCCGCGAAAACGCGATCAGCTCTTCATCCGTCAGCGGCACAGACGGTCGCATAATCGCCGGCAGGGGAATACCGGACAGATCCAGTGCGAGACCCGGAGCTTCCGCAAGGGCTGCCATGGGCAGTATTCTACGCTCCCGCCTTCCGAACTTCGCGTGACCCACCCAACCTCGATACCGGCGCACTCGTCCGCACCCGCCGGCGCACCTCTGCAAACTGCAGCAGGATAAAGTTGTCCGTCATGCCCGCGATGTAGTCCGCAATCACCCGCGCCAGACCCTGACTTTCGATCTCCGCGAAGTAGGTCTCCGGCAGATGTTCCGGCTCGTTTTCCCAGTACCGGAACAGGTCGCTGACCACATCCTCGGCCTTATCGTGCTCACGCTCCAGCGCCGGGCAGGTATAAAGAGCGTCGTACAGGAACTGCTTTTCTTCCCTGCGCTCGGCTTCCATTCCTGGCGAAAACTCCGCCAGCCGCGTCCGGAGCCGCCGAATGCCCTCCAGGTTCCCCGCCCCGCTAGCCTCCACATTGCGCGCCGTGGTTGCTATCAGGTCCATCACCAATCGCTTCTGCATCGCCTGCAGCGCGTCATGGAAGACATACCGTTCCTCGGCCCCAGGATGCGCCGCCCGGACTGCCGCAAAGCTCTGCCCGAGCAGCCCGATGTTGCCGCAGATCTCCGGAATCTCCAGCAGCCCGGACTCCACCCCATCATCCAGGTCGGCCGTCAAGTAGGCGATCTCATCGGCCAGGTCAATGATTTGCGCCTCCAGCGGCGGGCTCTGGTCCAGAAAATACTCCGCAAGTTCCGGGTGCTCCGCCGCGGTGTAGTCCCGCGAGTGCTTGATGATGCCCTCGCGCGTCCCCAGCGTAAGATTCAGGCCCCGGTGACCGGCGTAGCGCTGCTCAAATCGCTTCACAATGCGCAGCGCGTGCAGATTATGGTCAAAACGCAGCCCATGCCGCTGCAGACAGCGGTCCAAGGCTCGCTCCCCCGCATGCCCAAAGGGCGGATGCCCGATGTCGTGCACCAGCGCCAGCGCTTCGGCCAGATCCTCATTCAGATCCAGCGCGGCCGCCACCTGCCGCGCCACCTGCGCGACCTCCATGGTGTGCGTCAGCCGGCTGCGAAAGTGGTCGGACGCCCTGCTGGTGAACACCTGCGTCTTGCCCGCCAGGCGCCGAAACGCCCGCGACCACACCACCCGCTCGCGATCCCGCTCAAACGGGCCGCGGCCTTCGCCCGGCGGCGCCGGATATTCGCGGGCGGCCAGGCGCTCTTCTTCCGCACCAGCCACAGCAAACGAACTCAAATCGAAAGACATAAAAAGACAGTGAGGAGTGGGGAAAGGCAGTGCGAAGTGAAGAAACAAGCGATGACATCAAGGATCGAGCCGGAAAAGGAAGAGGAGCGAAGCTTGCAGAGCGGACCACGTAGCAAGACGCCTACCGAACGATCCACCCGCGTCGTCTCCTACTGAAGACTGCGGAGAAAAAGCCAAAGCAAGCCCGTAAGCCACCCAAAACTCCGCTCCTCACTCCGAACTGCTCACGCCTCACTCTCTTTTCACTTCGCCGGCCCCGCCCCTGCGTGCGCCAGCCGCACCCGTGCCGACTCCAGATCATGCTGCGTCCTGCTCACATCCGCCGGGTCCGCCTCCGGCGGCAGCGATGTCGCATACTGGGCCATAGACCGCTCCCACTCCGTCACCGCCAGCGACAGCTTGCCGTTGTGGGCATAGATTTCACCCATGTGCGCCAGGACGGAAGGGTCGGCCGGCTGCCGCAGCACCGCCTTGCGCTCCGTGTCCTCCGCCAGGGCGTAGTTGCCCTGCTTGTAGTAGGCCCACGCCAGCGAATCCAGATAGGCCCCGTTCTGCGGGTCGTAGTGCACGGCCTTCTGCAGCATTGCCGTCGCCTGGTCCAGCTTCACGCCGCGCTCCACCAGCATGTAGCCGTAATCGTTCTCGGTGGCTGCGTTATTGGGATCGATGGCCAGTGCCTTTTTGAACTGCTCTTCCGCCTGATCAAACATTTTTTCACGCTCGTCCATCGAGCCGCGGAAGTAATAGATAAACAGCTTGTCTTCCGGCTTCTGCGCCAGCGCCTCAGCCTTGTCCAGTGCCTCCGCCGCCTGCTTGTAATGCTTGTTGCGCGACTGCATGTCCGCAATGGTCACAAAGGTGTCGCGGTCCTCAGGCCCATTCTTCAGCTGCGCCTGCGCCAGCTTCAGCCCCTCGTCCAGCTTGCCGTCATCGGCCAACTGCCGGGCATAGGTCAGCTGAATATCGTGGTTTTCCGGCATGGCCTTGGCCGCGGTCGCAGCGGCTCCCAGCGCCGCGGACCACTGGTGCGCATCGCGATAAGCGTCCACCTCGCCTTCCGCGCCTCGCGCCTGGTATTCGCCGCCCAGCTGCTCCATCTGCTTGTACGCTGCTACGGCATCGTCGAATTTGCCGGACTCCCGGTACACAATCGCCAGACGATCCAGAAACAGCGCCCGGTTATTGCGCTCGCTGTCGTCGTACTTGCCCGTCGTGGAGGTCGTTGCGGCCAGGGCCTGCTTCATTGTCCGGATCGCGTCGTCGAACCGGCCCAGCGCGTCATAGGTCAGCGCCTCGTTGTAGCTCAGCTCCAGATTGTCCGAGACCAGCGCTTCGGCCTTCTTCAGCGTCGCCAGCGCCTGCTCGTAGTGGCCCTGCTGCCGCTGAATGTCCGCCTCCCGGATTAGGCTTTGCGCATCCTGCGGATCGGAGCCCAGGATCTGGCCGTAGATCTTGCCCGCCGCATCCATCTGCCCGGAGGCCTGCAGCGCCGCCGCCAGCCCACGCTTGGCGTCCGTATTGTCCGGGTCCTCGCTCACCGCGGCCGCGTAGGCCTTGGCCGCATCCTTGGGCTGCTTCAGCTGGTCATAGATGTTACCCAGGGCAAAGTTCATCCGCGGCGAGCGGTCCGCCACCGGCACCTCCGCGATCGTCTTGGCCGCCTTGGGCAGGTTACCCTGCTCTGAGTACAGCCGAGCCATGCTCAGCACCACCTCTTCCGAGTTTGGGTCGAGCTTCTGCGCCGCCTGAAACTGCGCCGCCGCCTTGCTCGAGTCATGCGCCAGCCCATAAAGCTGTCCCAGCAGCAGGTGCGTCTCCACATCGCTCGGCTTCAGCCGCGCGATCGTCTCATACTCCTTGATCGCCGCCCCCAGCGCCTCCTGCGTCTGCGGCCCCTGCGTTTGCCGGTCGTCCAGCGAGCGCAGGTAGACCCGCCCCAGCAGCGTGTGCGCCTCCACGTCATCCGGGTGCGCCTTCACCTGCTCCTGCGCCGCGCTCACCGCCTCGCGGATGCGCCCCAGCCGAAAATATAGCATCGCCACACCGTCCTGCAGCTGCGGCGAGTTCGGGTCCGCTGTGAGCGCCAGCTTGTACTGCTCAATGGCCTGCGTCGCCAGGTCCTGCCGACCATTGGCCAGGAACTGCTGCTCATAAATCTTCGCCAGCCCGTAGTGGTAATAGGAGGCCGCATGATCCGGCGCCGGCGTGGTTGCGGCGACCGCTGTGGGCGCCGCCTTACCCTGCGCCCACACAGAAGGCGCCAGCAAAAGCACACAGGTCAACGAAAGAGAAGATGTACGAAAACGAACGGTCATGGGCGGGGGTCCTGGATGCGCGGCAAAGGGTGGAAAACTCCCTGTTTAGACGCCACTCTACACGCTTTGGATGCGGTGGGGGAGAACCATCGGGGTGTTACCCGTGGCGGAAGTGCCGCACCCCCGTCAACACCATCGCCACGCCCAGCCGGTCCGCCGCGGCGATCACCTCCGCATCCCGCACCGACCCCCCGGGCTGAATCACCGCCGTCGCGCCCGCCCCGGCCACCACCTCCAGCCCATCGGCAAACGGAAAGAACGCATCGCTCGCCGCCACAGTGCCTTCCAGCGGCAGCACCGCCTTCATCGCCCCAAACCGCGCCGCGTCCACCCGGCTCATCTGCCCCGCGCCCACCCCCACACTCTGCCCAAACCCGCCGTCCAGCCGCGCATACACAATTGCATTCGACTTCACGTGCTTACAGGCCCGCCAGGCAAACAGCAGTGCGCGCATCTCCGCGTCAGTCGGCTGGCGCGCCGTGACCACCTTCAAATCTCCCGCGTTCACCAGCGAGCGGTCCGCGGTTTGCACCAGAAATCCCCCCGAAACCGACTTCACCATGGGCCCGGGCTCGCTCGCCTTCACCCGCAGCAATCGCAGATTCTTCTTCGCCCCAAACGTCGCCAGCGCCTCCGGGGTAAAGCCCGGCGCCACAATGGCCTCCACGAACAGCTTCGCCATCTCCGCCGCCGCGGCCCCGTCAACCTCGCGATTCACCCCGATCACCCCGCCAAACGCCGACACCGGATCGCCCGCCAGCGCCCGCGCATACGCCTCCGCCACGCTCGCCCCCGTGGCCACCCCGCACGGGTTGGTGTGCTTGATGATGGCCACCGCCGTCTCCTCAAACTCTTCGGCCAGCGCCCAGCACGCGTCCAGGTCGACCAGGTTATTGAAGCTCAGCTCCTTGCCCTGCAGCGGCTCGCCGTTGGCGATGCCCAGCCCCGAGCCATCCATATACAGCGCCGCCTGCTGATGCGGGTTCTCCCCGTAGCGCAGGCTCATGCGCAGCGGTGCCTCCACGCGCAGCACCGCTGGCAGATTCGCCTCGTCCACCTGTGTCTCAGCGCCAACGGCGCGCTCCATACCAGCCTGGGGCGTAGCCCCAGGAAACTCGCCCACCACACCACCCGAGGGCTGAAGGCCCGACCCATCCACCGCCCGCCCAGCCCGCGCTTCCAGCGTCCGCGCAATCGCCCCGTCATAGGCCGCTGTCGTTTGGAACGCCGCCCGCGCCAGGCTCCAGCGCGTCATCCCGCTCAGCGCCCCGTCGTTCGCCCGCAGCTCTCCCAGCACCGCCTCATACTGCCCCGCCGACGACACCACCGCCACATCCTCATGGTTCTTGGCCGCCGACCGCAGCATCGACGGCCCCCCAATATCAATGTTCTCGATCAGCTCATCCAGCCCCACCCCTGGCCTGGCCGCTGTCTTCTCAAACGCGTACAGATTGACCACCACCATGTCGATCGGCTCGATCCCATGCGCTTCCACCGCGGCCACATGCGCCGGCTCCGCGCGCCGGTGCAGGATGCCCCCATGCACCGCCGGGTGCAGGGTCTTCACTCGCCCATCCAGCATCTCCGGGAAGCCGGTCAACTCCGCCACGTCCCGCACCGGCAGCCCCGCCTCGCGCAACGCCGCCGCGGTCCCCCCGGTGCTGACCAGATCCACCCCCAGCGCCGCCAACCCACGCCCAAACGCCACCAACCCCGTCTTGTCGGTCACCGACAACAACGCCCGCCGCACCTGTTTTGTGTCACTCATGCACTGCTGATTCTAGCGACTTCCTCACCGGGCGGGGTGACGCCAAATCCGAGGACTAGAAGTGGTCTCATAAACCGGGATGGCTCCCAGCGGCACGTTTGGAACCCGCCGTCGAAGCGGGTTCCATGAACTTCGTTGAAGCCGAAACGGCATAGATGAGACCACTTCTAAAGCAGCATCGCTGCCAGCGCGGCCCAGTCCACATAAGCCTCTGACCCGGTAATGACACTCCGCTGCTCAACAATGGGTTCAAATCGATCATCCTGAAAGCGCGAATACTCAAGGCGACGCTCAATCGCGAACAGGTTGCGAATGCCCATCCGGTCGTAGTCGCGAAACCGCTCTTTCAGCCGGCTGTACCGGTCCTCCGGACTCAGAATCTCAAACACGGCTAACGGCGGCTCCGTGACGACCGTTCCAGCGGGCATTTGCGTAAACAGCGCGACGTCAGGTACCCGATACCGCGTCTCGGAAACTTTCACACGCAGCTCAGGAAGCGCGATCAGCGCGGGAAAGCCGCGATCGACAAGAAACCATGCGATCAGCGCGCGTTGCCAATTAGCATGTTCGATCTCCCCCACATTTCTCTCCTCCAGATGACCGTCCACAAGATCCATGTCCGATTCGAAGCTGGATGCCAGATACTCAGCTTCCGCCATGAAAGGGTCGCTTACCCTGGCCAAAGTACCCATGGAACACCTCCCACCTCTGACTCGGTTCTGCAACTTAACCATACCCGAGCGCAGCCGAAATCTGCCGTCCCGAGAAGAACGGAAGAGATCGCATTTGCCCGCGACTTTACGTGACGATCCGGGTGCAGACCCTGTATCCTTAAACCCATGCTTGACCTCGCCTTCGTCCGAGCCAACCTGCCGCTCGTCGAAGAAAAGCTGCGCCTGCGCGGCACCGATCCCGCATTGCTCGCGAACTTCGGCGCTCTCGACACCCAGCGCCGCGCCGCCATCACCGAACTCGAAACGCTGAAGGCCCAGCGCAATACCCTGTCCCAGGAGTTCGGCAAGCTCAAGCGCACCGGCGCCGACACCACCCCCCTCAGCGAGCAGTCCACCGCCCTCAAAACCCGCGCCGACGCCCTCGAAGCCGCCGCGGCCGACGCCGACGCACGCCTTCGCACCCTCCTCGAGGCCCTCCCCAACCTTCCCGCCGACGATGTCCCCTCTGGCACCTCCGAAGCGGACAACGTCTGCCAAAAGACCTGGGGCGACCCACCCAACTTCGCCTTTCCCCCCAAACCCCACTGGGAGCTCGGCGAAGCTCTCGGCATCCTCGACTTCGAACGCGCCGCCAAGATCTCCGGCTCCCGTTTCGTCGTCTACTTCGGTGCCGGCGCCCGCCTGGAGCGCGCCCTGTCGAGCTTCATGCTCGACCTCCACACACGTGAGCACGGCTATGCGGAGGTCCTCCCCCCAGCCCTGGTCAACTCCCGGTCCCTTTTCAGCACCGGCCAGCTGCCCAAGTTCGCCGACGACCTTTTCCACACCGACGATCGCGGCCCCTACACCCCAGGCCAGCTCCAGGACAGCGATCACTGGCTCATCCCCACCGCCGAGGTCCCCGTCACCAACCTCTTCCGCGACGAGACCGTCGACCTGACCGCAGGCTCCCTCTCCTTCACCGCCTGCACCCCGTGCTTTCGCGCCGAAGCCGGCACCTACGGCAAGGACATGCGCGGCATGATCCGCCACCACCAGTTCCAAAAGGTCGAGCTGGTCAAGTTCACCCGGCCTGAAGACTCCGCCGCCGAGCACGAAGCCCTCACCCGCGACGCCGAAGGCGTCCTCGAGCGCCTCGGCCTTCCCTACCGCCGCATGCTCCTCTGCACCGGCGACATGGGCTTCAGCGCCGCCAAAACCTTCGACCTCGAGGTCTGGCTACCCGGGCAAAACACCTACCGCGAGATCAGCTCCTGTTCCAACTTCTACGACTTCCAGGCCCGCCGCGCCAACATTCGCTACAAGCCCTCAGGCGCAAAGAAGGCCGAGTTCGTCCACACCCTCAATGGCTCCGGCCTCGCCATCGGCCGCACGTTTCTCGCCCTGCTCGAAAACTACCAGCAGGCCGACGGCTCCGTCCGCATCCCCGAGGCCCTCATTCCCTACATGGGCGGCGAAACCGTCCTCACCCCGCAGCGCTTCGGCCGCCCCATCCAGGAGCGCCCCACCCAGGAACGCCCCGCCCAGGAGCGCCCCCAATGACTTCGTCCTCCTCCGCCAACGCGCGGCGCCCCCGCGTCGCGCCCGCCAACGCCGCCGCCTCTCGCCAACCCAACCTGCTCCATCGCTACATCTTCTGGACCGACGAGCGCGGCAGCCTCCATTACGACGTCATGGTCACGCTGATCCTGCTTTTTCTCTTCATCGCCCCGCACATCATCGACTTCCACGACCGCCCCATCCCGGAGATCCCCGCGCGCAGCCACGAGGTGCTTATCCGCAGCGCCGGTTCCGCCGGCGGACACCCCCGTTTCATCTACGAGATCCGCGCCGACGACCTTGAAGGCCTCCGCACCGACGCCGACCTCCGCTCCCGGGTCGCCGCCGCGGTCAACAACATCGCCCCCGGCGCCCGCGTCGACCGCATCACCCCCGTCAAAGAGCCTCACGGCAACATCATTGCCTACGACGCAACGGTGCTTCGCTGAATCCAATACCGCGGAGACCCCGTATGACCGCTCGCCGACGCCTCACACTTCTGCCCTTTACCCTCCTCTTCGCCGTCCCTGCCCCGACTCTGCGCGCGCAGGCTCCCTCGCCGCAGCTCAGCGCCGTCTTCGCCCAGATGGACGCAGCCAGCAAGCGCTTCCAAAGCGCCACCGCCGACGTAGAGCGCGACAACTACGAGCGCGTCGTACATGAAACCACCGTGGAAAAGGGCACCATCTATATTGACCGCAGCCATGGCGCCATCGAGTTCGGCGCCACCGTCGCCGAGGTCGGCCCCGGCGGCCAGCCCGCCCCCACCCCCAGCCGCATCATCAGCTACACCGCCGGCTCGCTGGAAATGTATACCCCCGTCGAAAAGCAGGTAGACGTCTTCAAATCCGGCGCCAACCGGGGTCGTCTGGAGGGCTACTTCGCCCTTGGCTTTGGCGGGACCAGCCAAAGCCTGCAGCAAAGCTGGAACATCACCGACGCCGGGCCCGAAACGCTCACCGACAACGGCAAGTCCATCAAGACCGAAAAGCTCGTGCTGGTCAGCAAAGATCCCGGCATCCGCAATACCTTCAAACAGATCACTCTTTGGCTCGATCCCACCCGTGACGTTTCGCTCAAACAGCTCTTTGAAACCCCCGCCGGCGACCGCCAGACTGCGACCTACACCAATATCCGTCTCAACAGCAAACCCAACAAGAACGCCTACAAGATCCCCACGGGCAAAGGCATCACCGTCATCTCCCACTGACGCTGCGTTTTGGCCGGTTCGCCACATCCGACCAGACCAGAGCCCCCGGCTCGGCCGAGGACCATGGCTGGGCGGGGGAAGCGTCAACGGCCCTGAAAGATCGAAACCTCCGGCTTGCTCAAGAACTCTTCCAAGACCTTCCGCATCGTCGTCGGTTTACGCCCGATGAGTCGCTCCAGGGCCGGGTCAACCACTGCGAATCCACGCGCCCGCGCCGCCGTAAATAAGCTCAGCAGCAAGCCGGTGTAGACCTCGGGCATGCCCTGTTTTACGAGCGTGGCCCGGTACGTCTCGTCGCTCACCAGCTCGCGTACGACCGGTTTGCCCAGGACTTCCGAAGCGATCTGCGCCACATCGCTGAAATCGAGCATCTCGGAGCCAGTCAGCGCCGGTGAAGGTCCATCCGCCAGCAGGCCCGGCTCCAGCAACACCGCAACCGCCGCTTCCGCCAGATCAGCCCGCGCCGTCCAGGAGACCGGCCCATCTTGGGGCAGAGCAACCTTGCCTGTCTCTCGTATGCCCCGCAGTTGAAAGAGTGCCGACTCCGCATAGAACCCGTTCTGCAGCGACACATAGGGAACCCCGCAACCGGCCAGCAGAGCCTCCGTCGGCACATGGTTTTCCTTCGTTGGAACGAAGATGGAAGCCGGTCCCTTGCCTTGATGACTGGTGTACAGAATGCGCTTGGCCCCAGCGTCCTTTGCCGCCTGGATTGCGTTGCCATGCTGCCGGACACCGTCCGCGCCCATCGCCGCGCCTGAAACGATCAGCACCTGCTCGGCCCCGTCGAACGCCTCCCGCAGACTTGCAGGTTCCGCAAAGTCCCCCCTGCGCACCCGAACACCCTGCTGCTTCAGCTCCTCAGCCTTGCCCGGATCCCGCGTACTCACTCCGATCTGGTCCGGTGGCAACTTCTTCAATAACCCATCCACGACGTGCCGTCCAAAGTGCCCCGTTGCTCCAGTCACAAGGATCATGTCGCCTTCTCCTCCTCAGATCTCAGTAGCTCAAGCTTTGTTTCCATCGTTACCACACTTTGGTTTCCGTTGGATAGCAGAACTGAAATCGCTCAAATGCCCAGAACGGCCAAGAAAAACACGACGGTGCCGCACAGGAATCCGGGCGAGGCCTCACCTTCGCTCCACTGCGAGCGCATTCTCCAGGCAGCGCTTGCGCTGCTTACGACAGGGGGCCGGGATGCCGTCACCACGCGCGCTGTGGCCGAGGCTGCCAGTGTACAGCCGCCCGTTCTGTACCGCCTCTTTCAGGACAAACGAGGTCTGCTCAATGCCGTAAGTGACTACGGCTTTGCCCTGTACCTTCCCGATAAACGCCAGCCGCAACCCACCGAGGACCTCATCCAGTTCCTTCGCGACGGCTGGGCACGGCAAGTCCACTTCGGTCTTGCGCATCCGGAGCTGTACCTGCTGATGTTCGCCGACCCCCACGCCGCAGTCACCCGGCGCTCGGCCCGGCACACGCACCCTGGCCTGCGCGCGCACATGCAAAGCCTGGCAGCCGCAGGCAGGTTGCGGATGCCGGAAAACCGAGCCGCTGACCTCTTCCAGGCTGCAGCTTGCGGCGTTGTATTGACCCTGCTTGCCCAGCCGGAGGAGGACCGCGACCTGGCGCTCTCTCCGGTAGCGTGCGAAGCGGCCCTCGCCTCTATCCTCAGAGACCACCCAGTTTCCCCGGATGCCACTGTCGCTGCCGCGGCAAACCTTCTGCGGGCGCAACTGCTGTATGCAGGCACAGAGCAGCCGTCTGCCTCACACCCCTTCTCAGGGGCGGAAACATCACTTCTGCTGGAATGGCTCGCGCGCCTGGCCGATCCGCCTCGGTAAGAGAGCCGTGGGGGCTCTCCGTATCGGGCCTCTTTGGAGGCCACGACGCAGATCATCGCCGGCCAGGTACCTGGAATCTTTTGGCGTCCCCGACGGGATTCGAACCCGTGTTACCGCCGTGAAAGGGCGGTGTCCTGGGCCACTGGACGACGGGGACGCAAAGGCTGAGGTAGTATCAGCGCAGATCCAAGGCTACCAATGTTGCCCTCGCACGTCAAAGCCGGCTTGAGAGCGGCGGTCACCGAGTCAGTGTTGGATCACAATCCTTTGCTGACTTGCTCCCGCCCGGCGACGTTTACGCTTCCTTGAGCATGTCCGCATTGGAGACCATGCCACGGTGCTGCCGCCCTTGCAGGAGGTATTCACCGAGCCGTTCACGTCCGTGGTGCGGAAGTAGCCTCGAGTTCCAGTTTAGTAGTAAGCGTACAGCTTGAAAAAGCGATCACGAAGCGGCATGGCCACCTGTTCCAGCGAGGCTAGGTACAGTTCGCGAATCTGCCCCTGATCGCCCGGGGAAAGCCGGTCATACTGCGCGGAGGTCGTCGCGCCCAGTTTGCCGGCCGCCAGCACCGCCTGGAAATCGCGGACGCGCAGCCCGGCCTTGTCGAGGGTGCGCAAAAAATCACGCACCCCTGCCTCGGAGAAGCAGCCCTGCACAGCCTGCTTCACCTCGTGAAAGGTCGCCGCATCGTCTACGCCCAGCACAGGCCGCTCATAAAGCGCACGGGTGCGGTCGACCGCCTCTGTTCCTGCCTGATCCATGTCTTACCAGCTACCCTTCACCCTGCAATTCTGGAGCGGGAGACGGGAATCGAACCCGCGACCAACAGCTTGGAAGGCTGTGACTCTACCACTGAGTTACTCCCGCCCAAAGCAGCCGTCAGCTTCTAGCCGCCAGTTCTCCACGGCCATATGCTTCGGCAAAAACCAGCAGCCAGGAGCTAAAAGCTGCTTCAAGATCTGGAGCTGATGATGGGGCTTGAACCCATGACCTCTCCCTTACCAAGGGAGTGCTCTACCACTGAGCTACATCAGCCTTCGACGTTCCCGTCCGCATGCAGCCGGGTCGTTTCCATCCTACGCGAGCGTTGCCATCCCAGCACCACCCGGACCGCAAAAAATCCCAGCAGCACCCAGGTCAGTTGCCGGTACTTGCCCGGCTCCATGGTCCACCACACCGCCATGGCCAGCAAGCCCATCACCGTCAACGAAACCAACAACCGCCCCAGGCCGTTGGGCTCCATCGTCATGCGAGCCTCCCGGTCAGGGCCACCAAATATGGTGCACAGGGGAGGATTCGAACCTCCGTACCTCGTTGAGGGGCAGATTTACAGTCTGCTGCCATTAACCACTCGGCCACCTGTGCCCTGCTCTGCCCGGCTTCGCCACGTCACCACACACACCACCTTCGCCTCTGGTCGTGGCGCAGGTTGTGTAAGGAGGTGACCGCAGACGAAGGTCTGGCAGTACATCGAAACCTTTTGCGTGCCCTGCGTTCGGGAAACTGGAGCTGGCGAAGGGATTCGAACCCCCGACCGCCTGATTACAAATCAGGTGCTCTACCAGCTGAGCTACGCCAGCCCAAAACGGCACGCAGCGCCGCGAAACCGCCCCGGCACCTTGCAAGAACAATACCACAGATTTCCGCCCTGCCCGGGCCTGCTGCGCTGCTCGGTGCACTCGGCCGCGACAACCCTCCGCCCACGAACGGCGGCACGCCGCCCAACCGGCCCTTTGTTCACCAGACTGCCCCTTCATCCGTCTAGCATGGAGACGGGTGTTGAACCGTGAAAGGAACGATCGTGAGTGATAGCATCAGCCGCATGGAGCGTCGGCTGCGACCACTTCTTGCCTGCCTGCTCCTGAGCCTGGTCTGCGGCGCCCCCTGCGCCCGCGCGCAGGCGGATGAACCCGCAGACGGTCCCCTGCTCCCAAAGTCCGACACCAGCCGGCAGCACGCCCTGGGCAACGACACCATCGTCAAGATGAGCAAGGCCGGCCTGGACGACACCGTCATCGTGCAAACCATCGAAAGCCAGCCCGGCGCCTATGACACCGCGCCCGACGACCTCATCGCGCTCAAAAACGCCGGCGTTTCGCAGCCGGTCATCGCGGCCATGCAGGCCCGCAGCGCCGGCCTGGCCATCCACCGCAGCAAGGGGGTCGACCCCGCTCCGCTGGCCGCCGGCGTCGACGAGATCGGCGTCTACTACCAGGACAAGGACGGCCAGTGGGTGCCGCTCAAGACCGAGCGCGTCCAGTTCAAATCCAGCGGCTGGCTCAAAAACGCGGCCAGCGATGGGCTGATCAAGCAGGACATGAACGGCCACATCGACGGCCCCAAATCCCCGCTAAACCTGCCCACGGGCGTTCATCTGCTCATCTATACCCCCGCGGGCACCCAGGCCGAGGAGTACGACCTGCTGCGCTTCGAGCAGCACGCCAGGAGCCGCGACTTTCGCGTCAAAACCGGCGGTCTGTTCCACTCCGAAACCGGATCGCAGCGCGACGAAATCGAGTTCCACCCGGTAAAGATCGCCAAGAACATGTACACCTTCACCATTCCGGTGGACATCGAAAAGGGCGAGTATGGCGTCCTGCCGCCGGGCTCCTCCAACGTGCCGGGCATCGCCAACGCCGGCAAGATCTTCACTTTTTCCATCCGCGAATGACCTCTCGAAAACGATCCATCTGGCCGCTGTGGGTAGGCGCGGGGCTGCTCTCCGCGATGCTCGTGCTGTTGTATCTCCGGGCCAAGGCGCCGCCCGAGGCCGCGCGGCTGCTGCCGGAAAGCGACGCCATCCTGTACGCCAACCTGCGCCCCCTGCGCACCCTGGCGCGCGCCGAAGCACCGAGCCGCGCTCCGGCGCCGGTGCACCGCAGTCGCGACTTCCAGGCCTTTGTGAACGGCACGGGCATCGTGCCGGAGCGCGATCTGGACAGCGTCGCCTTTGCGCTCCACCGCATGGCCGACCCCCACGGACCCAACGGCGCGGTGGCCTACTCCGAGGTATTCACCGGCCGGTTCAACGCGGACCGGCTGCGCAGCTACCTCGCTCGTCTGGCGCGCGGAACGGAAACCTACTCCGGGCGGGAGATCTTCAGCATCCCGGTCGAAGGCCGCACCCTGCGCATCGCCGTGCTCAACTATGACACCGTGGCCGCCTCCAACGCGCCCACCCCGGAGCAGATTCACTCCATGTTGGACCGCTCCCGCGCCGCCGCCCTGTGGCGGCCCGGCTCCTCGCTGCTGGCCGCCCGCTTTGGGGAGGTGCCGCTGCTGGCACAGGCCTGGGGCATCGGCCGCATCGGGCTGCCCTTTGGCACCAACGGCCAACTCTCGGTCATGGGCTTTCAGCTCCCCGTGCCGGTCGATACCGAACTGATCGCCAGCCTGCGCTACAGCGGCACCGTGCGCCTGCGCGTCGAGGAGATCGCACCGGATACCCTGGCCGCCGAGCATACGGCCGAGTCGGTCAACAGAATCCTCAGCATCGTGCGCGGGCTGGCGAGCGCCCAAGACCCGCAAGACCCGCACGGCCAGCACAACCCACGCGAAGCCGCCATGCGGGCCGTTTTGAGCTCTGCCCGCGTGCTGCAAAAGGGAGATCGCGCCGTCCTGACCGCCGACGCCAGCGTCGACCAAACCCGCCTGCTTACCGACAGCACGGAGACTGCCTCCGCGGCGCCCTCACCGGCCAATGAATCGCCTGTGCCGGTGGCGTCACCGCGCTAACCACGCCTGGACGTCAGGAGTCCCTTGGATCAGCTGCGGCACACGGTTCGTGCGCTGCATCCAATGGTGGTAGAGAACAGCTTCTTCGGAGATCCTCATGTCTTTTCGCAATTCCCGTGCCGCCACAAGCCGCTGGGTGGCCGTACTCGCCGCCGGCACCATGACCCTGGGAACCGGCGCCAGCCTTTCGGCGCAGCAGGCCGCCGGGAACAACGTGCTTACCGGCAAAGCCGCGTTCACGAACTACACCGAGGAGCACCCCGGCGTGGAGCGCCACCTCACCGTGGCGGATCTGCCCCAACCCATGCCCGACACCTCCGTGGATAACGGCGCCGATATGGTGCCCCGGCCCGAAGGCGTGATGCCGCAAACTCTCCCCGGCTTCCGGGTCCAGATCTATGCCGAGGGCGGCTTCCAGCAGCCGCGCCTGATGCGCACCGCGCCCAATGGCGACATCTTTCTGGCTGATTCCAAGGCCGGTGAGGTCATCGTGCTGCGCGGCGTCGGCGCGGACGGCAAGGCGCAAACCCGCCAGACCTACGCCAGCGACCTCGATCATCCCTTTGGCATCAACTTCTACCCCGCGAAGAATCCGAAGTGGGTGTACGTGGCCAACACCACCAGCCTGGTGCGCTTTCCCTACAAGGCCGGCGACCTCAAGGCCACCGCCGCTCCCGAGACCATCGTCCCGGTGCTGCCCGGCTACGCGCAGCTGCGCGGCGGCGGCCACTGGACCCGCGACGTGGTGTTCTCCCGCGACGGCAAGCACATGTTCGTCAGCGTGGGCTCGGCTTCCAACGTGGACGACCCCGACACCCACCCGCGCGAGTTCCATCGCGCCGATGTGCTCGAATACACCCCCGAGGGCAAGTTTGAGCGCGTCTATGCCTCGGGCATCCGCAATTGCGTGGGAGAGGCCGTCAGCCCCATCACCGGTGCTCTTTGGTGCTCCACCAACGAGCGCGACGGCCTGGGCGACAACCTGGTGCCGGACTACATCACCTCCGTGCCGGAGGGCAGCTTCTTCGGCTGGCCCTGGTGGTACATGGGCGGTCATCAGGATCCGCGGCAGGAAGGCAAGCACCCTGAGCTGAAGGACAAGGTACGCACCCCGGATGTCATCCTGCAGCCCCACTTCGCCTCGCTCGAGATGGTCTTCTACCCGGAGCACGGCGGGGACTTCCCCTCCACCTACGACGGCAGCGCCTTTGCCGCAGAGCACGGCAGCTGGAACAAGCACGTCCGTGCCGGCTACGAGGTCATCCGCGTCCCGACCAACGCCGGCAAGGCGACAGGGGCCTATGAGGACTTCCTGACCGGCTTTGTGCGCGACGACGGCAAGGTCTGGGGCCGTCCCGTCGGCGTCACCGTGGCCAAGGACGGCTCGCTGCTGGTCAGCGATGACGGCTCCAACACCATCTGGCGCGTCAGCTACACGGGCGGCGGCGCCCCGGCGGCGAATGGACGGTAAGCCCCTCCGTCTCGCGGCCCTGCTCAGCCTCGCTGTGCTCCCCGGGGCAGAACTCCGGGCGCAGGGCCCGGGCGGAAGCATCCCTTCCACCCGGGCCGTCGCGCTCGACGGCCACACGGTGACCCTGCCCGCGAATCTGAGCGCACCGGCGACGATCCTGATCCTGGGCTTCGGCCGCCACTCGCAGGACGCCACCACCGCCTGGGAAAAGCCCGTGCGCACGCGCGAGGCCCATGCCGGTAGCGTGGATTTCTACGACATGGCCATGCTGGCCGAGGTGCCAGGCTTCGTCCGGCCCCTGTTGCTCCGTGCCATCAAAGGCAAGGTGCCCGATGTGCTCAAGCCCCACTTCCTCCCCCTCACCGACGACGAAGCGGCGTGGCGGGAGGCCGCGGGCTACGTGCCGGACCAGCCCGACGCCGCCTACGTTCTGCTCGTGGACCGCGCCGGCCGCATCCGCTGGACAACCCACGCCCCGTTCTCCGAACAGGGCCTCGCCACACTGCGCGCCCAGGCGCAAGCCCTGGCGCACACCGCCCACCCCCAGCAGTAAGGGAAGGCTCCAGGGAAGCCGGGGCCGTCACTTTGTTTCCAAGTGCATCAGGTAGCATGAGGGCGTGCGGTTTCCTTCCTGTCTTCTTCCCTCTGCCCTTTTGCCAGCGCTTCTCTGCCCTGCCCTGCTCCATGCACAGACGCCGCCCGCCGCCGACGCGGTCGCAGCCCTGACCAGGGCGCGGTCTTTGTACTACACCCCCGCCGACCAGGGTCTGGACGGCTTTCACTGCGATGTCAGCTTCGATTGGAAGAGCTTTCTGGAGAAAGCCATGAATCAGCCCGTACCCGACACGGAGCCCCGGCTGAAGTATCTCGAAGGGGTCCACCTGAGCGTCGACGACGACCTCCACGGCACCGGCGAGCTGCACTGGGCTGGCCCCGGCCTTCCGCCCGATGGCACTGAAGACTCCGTCACCAAGCTGCGTGATGGCTTTCAGCAGATCTGGAGCGGCTTTTTTCAAAGCTGGAACGGCTTCTTCACCGGCGATCTGGTCACACCGGACTCCAACACCGTCGTGCGGCTGGGCAACGGCAGCTACAAGGTGACCGCGCACAACGGCACCAGCCTGGCCGAGGAGGTCTACAACAGCAGCCTTGTGCTGACCTCGGTTAAGGTCTCCACGCCGACACTGGAAAGCCTGATGACGCCCAGCTTCGTGCCCTCGCCGAAAGGGCTGCTCGTGTCGGAGATCCACAGCGTCTACCGCCAGCCGCCGACGACCTCGCCCACCGAGGTTTCCATGCGCCTCAGCTACGCGCCAGTTAGCACCTTTGAGCTGCCGTCCAGCGTGGCGATCACGGTGGGGCCCGCCAGCTTCAACTTCCATCTTGTCAACTGCACGGTCAAGCTGCGGGTGGGCGCGAAATAGGCTCCCCCGCGGGCGGGCGCCGCCACCGCACACGAAAGTCTGGTCGTGCGTCCTTTGTGGGCATCGACCTGGCGCGGAGCCAGCCCAGGCCGAAGTCCACATCTGCCACCGTTAGGGCAGAACCACAGCTGCTGAACCCAGCGCCAAGGGCGCGCCCTACACCAGCCCAGGCCGAAGGCCACATCTGCCACCGTCAGGGCAGAACTAATTTATTACTGTTTGCTTCCGGCTTTTTGCCTCTACGTTTGTAGGCAAGGGTGGTGGGGCAATGAAGCAGCAGCAGAGGTTGGCGATGGCGGCAGCGTTTGAGAAGCACGCGAAGCGTACGCGGCGGCCGGAGTTTCTTTCGCAGATGAACGTGGTGGTGCCGTGGCGCGAGCTGGTCGCGGAGATTGAGCCGTTTTATCCGCGCAGCGAGGGCCCGGGCCGGCCGCCGGTGGGACTGGAGCGCATGCTCAGGATGTACTTTGTGCAGCAGTGGTTCAACCTGTCCGATCCGGCGGTGGAAGAAGCGCTCTATGACTCGCTGGCGATGCGTCTTTTCGTGGGCATCGACCTTGGCTCGGAGCCGGTGCCGGACGAGACCACGGTGTGCAAGTTCCGCCACCTGCTGGAGCGGCATGGTCTCCACCCCACGGACGAAGACCTGTCCGTGGGGACCCCGGGGCTGGGCGCGAAGATCTTCGCTCGGGTGAACGGCTACCTGGAAAGCCGCGGCGTGAAGATCGGCACGGGCACGATCGTCGATGCGACGCTGATCGAAGCGCCTTCGTCGACCAAGAACAAGCAGGGCAAGCGCGACCCCGGGCCCTTGGCGAGCGTTGTGTGCTCGCCAGGGTGGGAACCGGAGATGCACCAGACGCGCAAGGGCAACCAGTGGCATTTCGGTATGAAGGCCCATATCGGCGTGGACGCCGAGACCAAGCTGGTGCATTCGGTAGCGGCGACCGCGGCCAACGTGAACGACGCGCGTGTGCTGCCCGAGTTGCTGCATGGCGAAGAGACCGCCGTCTGGGGCGACCAGTCCTATCAGGGCCAGGCGGCAGTGCTCGCTGAACGCGCGCCCCGGGCCGAAGACCGCATCTGCCGCCGCCGCTGGCGCTCCAAGCTCCATGTCTGGCCCGCGCAGCGCGAAGCCAATCGGGTCCACTCGAAGACCCGGTCGCGGGTGGAGCACTTGATCGGCGTGCTGAAGCTGCGCTTCGGCTTCAGCAAGGTGCGCTATCGCGGGCTGGGCAAGAACCTCCATCGGCTCCAGGTCGGCTTCGCGCTGGTGAATCTCGTTACCGCAAAAAAAATATCTGGTCGTGCTCGGGCAGCAGTGTGCCTGAAAACAGCCGGTTGAGTCTTCAACCGCCCCGCCAATACCTCAACGGCAGTTCAACACCGGCAGAAACTATCCCTGAATCAGCAAGATGCAAAAACAAAGGCTTAAATCAGACCCTCCTTAGGACAGAATCACAGTTGCTATACCCAGCACCAAGGGCGCGTCCTATACCAGCCGAGGCCGGAAGGTCTCGGTTGAAGGCCGGTAGCTCCCGAGGGCTGAAAGCCCGATCCATAGCGCCCGATTACAGCTACGAGGCTTCCGCTTTCGTCCTCAAACTCCACGTCTGGCCCGAGCACCACGGTCGCAACCTATGCAGTCATGCATCCGGTCGCGTACGGAGCGATAAAACCTTACACCGAGTCGATGCGCACCTCAGAAGTTGAATGACGCCTGCAATGAAAGCCGCCGCACCGCGCTCTGCTGCGTATAAGGGTATCCGCTCAGGTTGAGGCTTTGCCCAAAGTTCTGGGAGTTCAGCACACCGATGGGGTTTGCCAGATCCTTGTTGTTGAACAAGTTTTGCACGTTGACGCCGATAGCGGCGCTGTAGCGCCGACCGGTGCTGGTGCCGCCAAAGCCGTGGTGGCCTTCGCGCCCGCCATGCTGTTCCCCCTCACCGCCCCGCGGCTTCAGCTTTTCCCCAAAGCCAAACGCCTTGGTCAGCCGGAAGTTGAAGGTGAACAGGTTGGGGCCGCTGCAGGCGTTGATGGGCGCAATGCTTGAACCGTCCGGCTGATACCCCGGCTCGGCAAAGGTGCCGCAGCCCGGAATGGTTTTGACGTACTGTGCATTCGCCGCCGTCGCGGTGGCCGCCGGCACCAGGTACGGCCGCTCGGTGAAATAGCTGTCCCCGTTCAGGTCCTGCCCCTGGGTGATGTTGTACGGCGAGCCGCTTTGGGCCTGCACGTAGGGACTGAACTGGATGAAGCGCGGCAGCGTGATGGAACCCGCAAGGAACAGGCGATTGCGCGTATCGAAGCCCGTGCGTCCGTAGTCGGCCTGCAGATTATAGGGCGTGGACACCGCTGCCCCGCCACCCGAACTGTCGCCCTTGGCGAAGTTGAGCGAGTAATACCCAAATAACGAAAGCCACTTACTCGTCTGCACGCGGCCGTTCAGGAACAGCTGATCCTGCCGAAAGGCGCCCTCGGAAAAATACTGGTTGTTGACCGCATTGCCGGTCTGCACCGCAGGGTAGTTCACCGGGAAGTAGGCATCCTGGATGTTGATCTGGTGGACGCCCTGGGAGTGGATGTAGTTCAACGACAACGTTCCATGCCGGCCTACCTGCTGGTCCACCCCACCGGCGAACTCAACCAGATAGGGCGTGCGCAGAGTGGGAACGGCAGCACCGCCGCCCGACGCGGTGCCATTGGACATGGTGTAAATGGAAGCCGAGTTAGCGTCCACGCCGTTGGTACACGGGTTGGCGAGCCCACCCGCATGCGCGGCGGTGAAGCTCTGCGGAGTGCAGCCCGCTGGTACGGTGGTTTCGGTGTAAAGCGACTCGTTGACCCCATTAAAACGCGTGAGGGGCAGAATGTAGTTTCCGCCGAACCGATCGTAAAACAGCCCGAACCCGGCGCGAAGCACCGTCTTGGGCGCGCTCTTGCTGGTGCCCAGCCCGTAGGCGACGCTGAGCCGCGGAGCGAAGTCGTGATGGTCGCTGATGTGGTTTTGCGTCTCGTAGCGCAGGCCGTAGCTCAGGGTCAGGTTGGGCCGCGGCTTCCAGTCGTCCTCTGCATAAATGCCGAGATCCGCAAAGGTGTAATGGATGTTCGCCGTGTTCAAGACCGTCAGCGAAAACTGCGTGGGCGTGTTGGCGACGTAGCTGTCGATATTGGCATAGGTGAAGGTGCCGTTGGTGTTGCCCGCCGCGTACTGCGCTTCGCGCGTGGTCCGCAGCCTGCCGCCAAAACGCATGAAATTCTTGCTGAGCGCCACGGAGGTGTAATTCTGCACCTCAAAGTGATTCTGGTGGTCGGAGGTGTTCTGCACCCCCGCGCCGCCATATTCAAACAGGCCCTGCACGGCGATCAGCGGATTGCTGCTCAACGCGACGTTGGCACTGCGGTCGCGCTCATACTCAAACCGGGTCTCATTGATGAGCTTGGAGCTCCAGGTCTGGGTGTCGCTCAGTTGGATCTCGAAGTTTTTCGAATTGCTGTTGTAGGCAGCCGAGGGCAGGGTGAAATTGCCGATGCCGCCGTTGATCTCGTCGTTCTGAACATATTGGAAGCGCGTCGTCAGCACGTTTTTTTCGCCCAGCGCGAAGTCAAGGCGCGGCGAAATGTCCGTGCGCATTCGCGGATAGTGGGTGAAAATCTGCACCGGCGTGGTGGCGTTGCAACCTGCGGTGCCGGGGGGGCACGGCGTCAGGGAGCCGGCCGTGCCGTAGATGGTGGTGTTGGTGAACTCGTTGTCTTCGATGTCGCGGTGCGAGCCGCCAACAGAAAAGGACGTATTCTTGCCGATCGGCCCCGAAACGTTCCCGAACATGAAGATGGTATGGTAGCTGGGCTGCACAACCCCAGCCGCCGGGAGCGGATTGGGCGAGTTGAACTGCGACGGATTGCCGTTAACCTGGAAGTTGCCGTGGTAGGTGTCGCTGCCAGGCTTGGTGAAGATCTCCACGCGCCCATACCCAATGCGGTCGTACTCCGCGGAGAACGGGTTCCGGTTGATGCGAATCTCCCGGATGGAGCTCTTCGGCGGGAGCTGGCCTCCCGTGAAGCCGTCCACATAGATTTGGCCGCCGTTGGGACCGGCCGCCGGTCCGGCAAGCGCGGAAAGTTCGCTGGCAAGCTCGTCGGGATCATCGGACAGGGCTTCCAGATCCTTGCCCTGCACCACCGTCGCACTGGCATTGGCATCGGGGTCGACGGAAAGCTGCACGGCGTTGGCATCGACGTTGACGACCACCTCCTGCTGCCCGATCTGCAGCTTGGCATCGATGGTCAGGCTGGGCACCGCGGCGATCTTCAGGCTTTGCACCGCGTACGAACTGAAGCCGGGCATCGTGACCAGCAGATTGTAGGTGCCGGGCGCGATCAAAACGCTGTAGCTGCCGTCCGCCCCGGACTTCACCGTGCGCGGGGTGCCCGCGTTGGGCGTGAACTGGACCGAGGCCCCCGGAATCGCCGCCCCGTCCGGGTCCGCGATCGTGCCGTGCACCCGTGTGGACCCCAACTGCGGCTGGCTGTTGCCGGCGCCGCTGCGAGCGGTCGGGGTAGCCTGCCGGACGGTGGTCGATTGGGCCGGGATCGCTCCGCCGGTCTGAGCTGCCGCGACGCCGCCGCCGCCGAACAAAAGGCATAGCGCGCTTGCAGGGACACTCTTCAAGGACTGCATCCGTCTCCTTCGTGAAAACGCTTTCCTGGGTTTACCCCTTCGACGTTCGGCAGGGGTGAAAAGTTCTCTTGCTCCTTATTGAGGGCCGCCCCCGGCGTCGCCACCCTCACCCTCACCCGAACCCAGGCTCCAGGGCGAAAGCGTGGTCTGCCCCGAGGGCGACGCCGCAAGAATCTGCCCGACCCCGCTGACCAGCGTGATCGCGGTAGGGTTCTCATCGCCCCTGGCTCTGGAAGCCACCAGCACCACTGCATCGCCCGGCTTCAGGTCAGCAGCTGTTTCGGTCGGCAGGCGATTCAGGATGCGGGAAAGGTCCATGCGGCCCGAGCCAGCGCGCGCTGCGGCTGACCGGTCGGCGGCAGCGTGTTCCCCACCGGCGGCGTTACCCCCAGCCGCAGCGCTGGGCCGCACTGGCGCTGAGGCCCCTTCGCCGCTGTGCGCGGCCATCCCCTGGCCGAAGCCGGCCGGCACCCTACGCAGATTGGTCTGCGCCGCGAGGATGACCGTCACAGGGCGCTTGGTCGCCAGGTCGTTCAGGGTAATCGTGCCTGTGCCCGTGTCTACCGCCGTCAGCACGCCGGAAAGGTTGATAAAAGAGCCTGAAACGATCTCGTCCGCCGTCATCGACTGACCTTCGGGGGAGCGCTGACCCCGAGCTTGCACCTGGTCCCCGGGACGGATCGCCGCCACGGAACTCCTTGCAGCATCCTCAAATCGTACTGAGCCACCGGCGTAGCGGCGCACCACCGTGGCCGGCGTCGTCTTGATGGTGAGCATCCGAGTTCCGTTCACCACGGCAAGCGTGCCGGTCGCCTCATCGACCGAACGGACCAGGCCGCCGATGCTATGCGCCCACTCCGCCTGCTGCTCCGCGTGCAGGGCCGCTATGGCCCCGGACTTCAGCAGCAGCACACGAGACGCCGTTAGCATCGCGCCCGTATCACCAGCCGTTCCGATCACGATCGCCTTATCGCCGCCCGCCAGGTCCGACATGGTGCCCGGCCGTGCCGACTTCAGGTCATGCGTGCCCGGGTCCACCAGCAGGATGCGCACGGTCGCGGGCACCGTGACGGCGAAGTCCTGCCCGGCAGGTGTTGTCAGGACGAAATCTTTCGGCGTTACAGCCTTCATCGTTCCGCTCTGCCGAGGAGCGGCTGTCGCAGCCCTGGTGGCATCGGAAGCCTGCGCGCCCGCGCCAGCCGGCACGGAAAGCCAAAGCGCGGCCAGCAGCAAAGTTGTTTGCATCCCACGCGTTTGCATCGTTCACGGCCTCCGGCGCCGCTCAGGCCAGCAAGCGCAGCGCAAGCGGCAATTTGAGAGGGCACATGGTTGATAGGAGCGTGGTCGCCCCTGTGATAGTACGGGCCGCTGCCCGAAAAGTTTCGCGGTTTGCTGTGCTGTTCCGACCTCCGGAGCCAGCGCAGGGACCCACTCAGGGCATCGCCGACGCTTCCGCCAACGGCAGCACCAGGTGCGAAGGGTACTTTGGGGTGCTGTAAATCGAGATCGTCTGCGCCTTGTAGGCAGACTCCGGCGCGGTCATGATTTTGGGCACAAAGGTCTGCGGATTGCGGTCATACAGAGGAAACCAGCTGGATTGCACCTCCACCCGCATCCGGTGTCCCGTCAGAAACGTGTGATCGACCCCGTGCAGGCTCCACTTGTACTCGTTCACCTCGCCGGCTCTGACCGGTTCCGCCGTGGTGAACCCGTTGCGGTAGCGCCCACGCAGGATCTCCTCGGCCACCATCAGCTCATAGCCATCCGGGGCGATGTCGATGAGCTTGGTCACCCAGTCGCCGTCGGTGCCGGTGGTCGCCGCAAACAGGTCCGCCTGCACGTCGCCGGTCGCCGTCACGTTCCTGGCCAGCACCGGCGACGTGAAGTTCGCCAGGTCTTTGCGTCCAGAGACGAAACGCTGGTCCTGCACCAGCCACGTGCGCCACTGCGAACTCTTCCCATAGGTGGACTCAATGGGCAGGTGACGATATGGCACCGGATTGGCAGGGTCTGCGACATAGGAAGTGACTTCGGCCACCTCCGCTCCCCGTGGCTCCTTCGCCGTCAACAGGCCCTCAGACGCCAGGTAGACATTTACCGGGCGATAGCCGTCCGTCGGAGGCCAGGCGGCATACTGGTGCCAGTGGTTCTCCCCCGTCCGGAAGCTGGCCGTATCGTCAAGCCCGAAACCGGGCCTGCCCTTCAGGTAGTGCTCAAAAAAGGGCGCTTCGAAGTTCGTGCGGAAATAAACACCGGTATTTTGGTCGCCAAAACTGATGCCGCCGTAGTGACTGGTAAGCTCGTTACCCGGCCCCCGCGCCCAGCCACCATGGTTCCACGGCCCGAGAACGAGAAAGACCCTGTGCTGTGGATCATTGCGGGCCTCGTGCGCATGCAGAACGGCATATTCGGCCTGCGGTCCCCACATGTCTTCCTGGTCCCAATAGCCGCCCACCTCCAGCGTGGGCACCTCCGGCCTGCCCAGCCGTCGCTGCACCGCCATGTCCTGCCAGAAGCGGGTGTACGTCGGCTCGTGCAGGAAGCGCTGGGCCGTCGGCAGCTGCGAGGCGCCCACCGAGGCAAGCGCCTTGGCGAAGTTGCCTTCGCGCAAGAAGAAGGCGTACTGATCCTCCTTGGCGTCCGCCCGCACGTCGGTTTTCTGCGCTTCCAGTTCCTGGACATAATCAAACGCGTAGGTCTGGCGGAAGGCACCGTTATGAAAAAAATCGTCGCCAAGCCAGACATCGGTCATGGGCGCCTGCGGACTGATCGCCTTGACCGCCGTATGCGCGTCAATGCCGGCCATGATCGCCAGAAAACCGGGATAGCTGATCCCCAGCACCCCGACCTTGCCGGCGTTGTTGGGCTCGTGCGCCAGCAGCCAGTCGATGGTGTCGCGGGTGTCCGTGGTCTCGTCTACGTCCGCCTTGCTACGGTGCGCAACAACGGGCCGGTTCATCACAAACTGCCCACCGGACCCGTAGCGGCCGCGGATGTCCTGGTAGACAAAGACGTAGCCGCTCGCGGCCAGCTCCGGCTTGCCGCTCTCGATGGCTCGGGCCGTCATGGTGCCCACGCCGTAGGGCGTGCGCTGCATCAGGAACGGCAAAGCCGGCCCCGCTTTGGCGCTGCCCTGCGGACGATAGATCACCGTATGCAGCCCCACGCCATCGCGTACGGGGATCATCACCTCTTCGCGCGTGTACAGGGAACCGTGGTACTCAGCCGGGGGCGCCTCATCCTGCACCCCTGTCGGGTCGGGGATAATGCGTTCCGTGTTCTGGGCCACAGCTCCAGGCACGCCCAGCGCAAAGCCAAGCACCGCAACCAGCCAGAGCCGGGCGGAGCTTCTCAGAGGATGCACTCCGGACGTCATTGACCCGTAAGATTGCCGGGGCTGGCCATGCATTGCCACCCCTGCCGGGCATGGGAGCCGTCGCAGAACGGCCGCTTTTCGCTCAAACCGCACCGACACAGGCTCACGGCGGGCTTGCCGGCCAGGTCCCAAACCTGTCCGTCGGCATCCTTAAGCACGATGTGCCCTTCCACCCGCAGCGGTCCATTGGGACGCACGGTAATCACAACTGGTTCTTCCGCCAAGGCTTCAACTCCTGTCTGAACTGAGATTCTCAGCATAGCAGTGAGCCGGCCCGGGCGCGATGCCGCAACAGTGGTAAACACCCGCGATTTACTGTGCCGCTTTGAGACACTCTTGCTGCGCATCCAGCAGATCGCGGATGCCCCCCTGCGCGGCATCGAGCATTTCGTTCATCTGACTTCGGCTATAGGTGTTTCGTTCCGCGGTGGCCTGCGTCTCTACCAGACCGCCGGACGTGGTCATGACAACGTTCATATCCACCTCGGCGCGGCTGTCCTCCTCATAGTTCAGGTCCAGCAGCACGCGGCCGTCCACCAAGCCAACGGAGGTCGCCGCCACCATCTCGCGCAAAGGGCTCTGCTTGAGGGTTCCGGCTTCCACCAGCCGTTCCAGCGCAATGGCCAGCGCGGTGCAGGCTCCGGTAATGGCCGCGGTTCGCGTGCCACCGTCGGCCTGCAATACATCGCAGTCCAGAATGACGGTGCGCTCACCCAGCAGCTTCATGTCGATCACGGAACGCAGGCTGCGCCCAATCAGCCGCTGGATTTCATGGGTCCGGCCGCCGACTTTGCCGCGCTCGCTTTCCCGCGGCGTCCGGGTCAGCGTCGCCCGCGGCAGCATGCCGTACTCCGCTGTTACCCAACCCCGACCGGAGTTGCGCAGCCATCCCGGCAAGGTGTTTTCAATGCTGGCGTTGCACAGAACGCGGGTATGGCCGGCCTCGATCAGCACCGAGCCCTCCGCGGTGGCAACAAAGTGGGGCGTCAAGCGCAACGGGCGGGCGGTCAAAGCGGAACGACCATCGCCGCGTGTGGGTTCGGGATCAAAAGCCATACAGGGATTATAGGAAAGGCCACCTTATCCCGTTTTGCCCCAGCGTACCCCCGCGTTGCATTACCTTTGGGGCCTCGCTGCAACTTAAGCTCAGTTTGCCCGGACGCAGTTCATGGTTATTTTCAAGGCAGATGCAAAGGCTTTTATCCAATCCTGTGCTGAGCTTCCCGGACCGCCCAACGATGCCTGAGCGGGCCAGAGCGGCGCCGTCGCTTGGGGGCAAGGCTGGCGCTCTGAGCGTGGTTGTCGTCGAAGACGACGACGCGGTACGCGCGGCCTGCGCCACCATGGCCGGCAGCCTCGGCTGCCATGTGCGTGTCGCCGAATCCATCCCCAGGGCGCGCGCCGTGCTGGCGGAGGCGCCCGTGGATGTCGTCTTTCTGGATATGCGCCTGCCCGGCGGCACCGGCAGCGTGCTGCTGGAAGAGATCCGCACGGCGCATCCGCGCGCCTTTGTCGTCGTGATGACGGCCTACGCCACCGTGAACTCTGCCGTGGAACTGATGCGCAACGGGGCCGGCGACTTCCTGCAGAAGCCTTTCGCGCTGCAGCAGGTCACCACCGTGCTGGAAACGGCGGCCCAACGCAGGCAGGGATCGGAGCCCAGCCGCGCCCTGCAGGATCGCCTGCGGGCGGGCATCGGTGCGGGCCGACTGCTGAGTCAATCCAGCGCCATGGAAAAGCTCTACCGTATTATCTCGAAAGTGGCGTTTACCCGTCACCCCGTGATCATCTCCGGAGAGTCCGGAACCGGCAAGGAGATTGTGGCCCGTACTATCCACGCCAACGGCCCCAATGCAATCAGCCCATTCGTTCCCGTCAGCTGCGATGCCCTGCTGCCCGGACGCCTGGAAGAGGAGCTCTTCGGCCTGAATGCGGCAGACGGAGCGGGCAGAAAAAAAGTAGGGCTGTTGGCCTCCGGGGGCGACGGCACCGTGTACCTGGACGAGATTTGGGCGCTGGAACCCGCCACGCAGGCCCGCCTGGCTCGTGCCCTGGAAGAGCGCCGTGTTCGCCCGCTTGGTTCCACCGAAACGGTGCCCCTGCGAGTGCGCGTTCTGGCCTCTTCCACCCGAGATCTGCAAAAGCTCGTCGACGAAGGCCGCTTCCGCAAGGACCTTTTTTATCGCCTCAACGTCATCAATCTGCGCGTTCCCCCATTGCGTGAGCGAACCGGGGACATTCTGCTCCTCGCAGAACATTTCCTGGATCATCAGCGCCAGCAACATCGGATCGAGTTTGCTTTTTCTGACGAAGCCCTGGAAACCATGCTGACCTATCCCTGGGCTGGCAACATCGGCGAGCTCGAAGCCATGATCGAACGCGCCTGTTCGCTTGCCACCGGCCCCACTTTGGACTTCGAAGATCTGTCCACGCAGGTGCGCGCCTTTGTGCATGCCTCGCGTTTGCCCGAGCCAACGGCCGTGGCGCTTCCCGGGAATGCCGGCGCCCTGGCCATCCTCACCCTCCAGGAGATGGAACGGAAGGCGATCGTTGACGCCCTGCAACAGATGGGCGGCGACAAAATCATCACCGCGAAGGTGCTCGGGATTGGTAAAACGACGCTTTACCGCAAACTCAAGGAATACGGCATAAACGACGATGCTCTCTGAAGCCAGACTCCTGCAACCGGAACCCCGCGCTCTGCTCTTCGCTGCGGAGCCCGCGGGGACCACGATCGCCCAGTTCCTCGCAGAACGTTTAGACGTCCTGATGAGTGTCGTTGCTGATTTCGAGCAGGCCCAACAGATCCTGCAGCAGGATCGCTTTTCCCTCCTCCTGGTTGAAGAAACGGTCGTGGAAGATCACCCTGCGCTGTTTGCGAGCCTGCAGGACCTGGCCGGCGGCGCCCTGGTGCTGCCGTTGAACTTCGGGATCGTCAGCGCTGAGCGAGCCGCCGAGCAGGTTCGTTCGGCGCTGGACCGTCGTGCCCACATGGAGCAAAAGGCGATGAAGGCGGTCATGCTCTCGTTGCGCAACGAACTGGGCGCATCGCTTTCCGGTTTGCTGCTTGAATCGCAGTTGGCCTTGCGCACCGCCGGCCCCGAACTGGCCCCCTCCCTGCAGCAGATGGTTGCATTGGCTGAGGCGCTTTCCCACCAACTGAAGGCATAGCGGGGCCGTCGCAAGCTCCCATTGCAAAACCTGCATCCCACATCCAGAACAGGCTGGGAGCTAAGAGCGCGCTTTGCGCTGTGTACAATCCAGGCCTGGTATGCGTGAATGCGGGAACGCGCACGGATGGAGGAGAAATGAGAAAGCTTACGCCGGGCAAAATGGCAGGACTTAACGCTGTATCCAATGATCGTGGCGTGATCGCGGCAGCTGCCATGGATCAGCGCGGATCGTTACAAACTTCGCTCGGCAACGCCCGCGGTGCAGCATCGGACGGCCATGACCTCGAACTCTTCAAGCTATTGGTCACCGACACACTCACGCAGTACGCTTCCGCCATCCTCCTTGACCCTGAATACGGCTTGCCCGCGGCGCAACACCGTCACGGCAAAGGCATGCTGCTGGCTTACGAGAAAACGGGCTATGACTCCACCGCGCCGGGCCGACTGCCGGACCTGCTGGATCACTGGAGTGTGGGCCGCCTCAAGCAGGCGGGTGCCGACTGCATCAAGATCCTGCTTTACTACACGCCGTTCGATCAACCGGCCATCAACGACGTCAAGCACGCCTTTATCGAGCGCGTGGGTGCGGAATGTCAGGCGGCGGACATCCCTTTCTTCTGTGAATTTGTGGGCTATGACGCGGAAGGGGGCAAGGTCGAAAGCGTGGAATATGCTCGCAAAAAGCCAGCGGTCGTGAGCGGGTATATGCGTGAATTCAGCAATCCCAAATACGGCATCGATGTCCTGAAGGTGGAGGTGCCGATCAACATGGATTTTGTCCAGGGCACCAGGGCATATCGGGGCGATACGGCTTACACGCGTGAAGAGGCCCTTCAACATTTCCAGCAAACCGCGTCTCAAACCGACCTGCCCTTCATCTATCTTTCCGCGGGCGTTTCCAACCCTGTCTTCATCGAAACGCTGGAGCTGGCAGCCGAATCCGGGGTGAACTTTAACGGCGTGCTGTGCGGACGCGCCACCTGGAAAGACGGTATCCCCATCTTTGCGCGTGACGGCGAAGCCGCATTTCGCGAGTGGCTCAACACCACCGGCGTTGAAAACATTCAGAACGTCAACCGCGCCCTGGAAGCAGCGACCCCATGGCACGGTAAAATCGCGGCTATTTGAACCTGACCGCTGGCGATAGCGGCCGTTCTGCAACACCTGTCGTTGCGACGCTTTTCCGCCGGCGTCGCAACGACTTCTTCCAGGCATCCTGCAAGACAAAGCCTGGAAGGAGACAACTACCGGTAAGAAACAAGAGTTCTCGAACACCAGGGCCATTTGTAACCACAAGACGCGCGATCTCACGCAAGCCCTTCCAGTCCCTGGCACGGCGCGCCTTGAAGGCTGCCTTTGTCGCAAGAAAGGAGCAGAAGGCTCGGTTACCAATCCATTCCCGATGCCTTTTCGCCCAGGCGGTCGAGTCTTCCCAGTTCATCCGGCGCGAGCGCGACATGCCCTCGGTCTCGATGTTGTAGATCACCAGCGCCTCCCATGCGAACAGAATGCGTGCCCCGTGCCGGTACCAGACTTCCAGCAGCCAGGCCCAATCCTCGTGGTCACGATGCGAGGAGAAGGGGACTCTTTCCGGCACGGTGCGATGCATCAGCAGGCTTTGTAGGG
Organism: Granulicella sp.; assembly: GCA_965218675.1. Classification (GTDB taxonomy): domain Bacteria; phylum Acidobacteriota; class Terriglobia; order Terriglobales; family Acidobacteriaceae; genus Granulicella. The sequence goes on along the minus strand of CBDCLP010000012.1, from coordinate 64,308 downwards.
GAACAACACCCGGTCGCCCCAACAGTGTCGGACGCAGCAGCAGGTAATCGGCCAGATCCTCCCCCGGCTGCAACTCCCGCTCAGGCCACACGTCCTGCCGGCTCCCGTGGCAGTAGATGGTGCGGCAGGCGACCATGCACCACCTCTGCTCTGCGCGGGCCATAGCGAGCTGCACTTCCACCTTGTTCGGAAGCATCAGGTCGTCATCGTCCAGAAAGCACAGCCACTCGCCTTGACTCGCGGCCACTCCGGCGTTTCGGGCAGCGGCGGGTCCCTCATTTGCAGGCAGTTCCCGGTACCGCACCCGGGAACCAAGCTCTGCAATGACAGCACGCGTCACCGGATCGGGCCCGTCCGAAACCACCACAATTTCGATTGATGGCCATGTCTGCAGCAGGGCGCTCTCAACGGCTGCCCGCACCGCAACGGGCCGGCGGTAGGTCGGGATGATGATGCTGACCAACGCATGGGGGGCAAGGGTCGTCATGACGAGCACCTGCAGCCTTGTCCCGTGGTGGTCGGTTTACGAAGTGGGAGGGGCTGCGGCTCGGCATCCTCCACAACTTGCGCAGACTTTGCTTCAGGAGGCTCGATCATGCACATCTTCACCACGCAGGCATACGCAATCAATGTTGGGAGAAAGGGCGTTACGGGAAGCGACTCCGTCAGGCTCAGGGCCGCTACCCAAAAAAGAAGTGCAGCGGCGAAGAACCGCTCAGCTGAAGCGTCTTGCCGGTAGCGCTTCCATGCGACCGCGCACGCACCCCACAACGTACTGGCATATAGAAAAGCACCAACAAAACCCAGGCTCAACGTTTGATCCAGATAGGTGTTATGCGCGTTCGGCACCACCCATCCCTGGTCCAGCGAGACCGTGCTCACCCGGGTGGGCGTCCAGAACGCGTCAAAGCCGGCCCCCAGCACAGGATGTTCTTCCTCATTGAGCCAGAGTTCGCCCCAAAGCGGCGCCCGATTCGAAAGGCTTGCGGTGTTCTCCGTATCCTGCCGTCCCATCATGAAAACACTTGTGAGCGTGGCTGCGCCCGAACGGTTCGCAGCGAAGATCATGGAAGGCATACCTACGGCACAAAGCAGTACCATCGCGAAAGCACGGTTCAACGGCGCAAGGTATTGCGATGCCATCCTGTGCGCCACGAAGAGCAAAACAACGATGGCCAACAAAGTTCCGACCCGAGCTCGGGTCAGGAAAAGCAGGGCACAAAGGCAGGTCACAATTGGACCTAACCATCGCAGCCAACGAGGTTTCCATTGCAGCAGCGTCAAGCCGCAGACGAGGCCGACATACAGGTTCATTGCCTGAAAATTCGCCATCATCACGCCCATAAAGCGGTAGTCAGGATCAAACGGGGCGAAGGCCCGAAGCGCAACGACATCAGCAAACAGGGCAATGGACACTACCGCGCAGCTGCAGACCAGACCAAGCACGGCCAGCTCGATCGCGGAGGCAAGACGTGCGAGCGCGTAGACGAAGGTGACATCGATGGCGAAGACCAGCAGACGCTTCCCGGTGAGGTCTGGTTCTACGCTCCACATCAAGCTAAGAATCACCCAGGCGAGGTAAGCAAGAGCAAAGAGCAGTAGCTTGCTGTTGCGATCGACCTCGCTGCAGGGCTTGAGTCGCCAAAGGCCCCACAGTGAAAGCAGGAGAAGAACGGGAACTGCGACCTCGCGGCTTAGACTGCCTTGAAAAGCATCAGCCTCGTTGGCCGTGGCGAGCAGTGCATTGCTGTTGACTTGCAGGGGATAGGTGTACGGAACGGAATACCATGTCGCAACGCAGATCAGAAAGATCAACAAAATTTTTAAACGCTGGCGACGGTGGACCTCTCTTCCGGTCTCGTACTGAGCCCTCGAGATGCCATCGTGAGCTACGGCAAAACTCGTCATACGGTGGCCACCGCCGCAGAGTAGAACCGCTGACGCACGAACATCACGACCAGACTGCCGAGAAGCAGTGCTTCCGCTGCCCCTGCGATCGCAAAACTGTGCACAAGAAGCATGCACACGCAGCCCTGCATCAGCGCTCCCGCCGCATTGGCGTAAAACGTCGCGTCGGCCCGGTTCAACGCGGTGAGCCCATACGATTGGGCCAGCGTTGAGGCAAAGACAACAAGATTGATTGCGAGCAGGGCGACGATGGTCCTGGTGTTAGCAGGCGCTTTGCCATAGATCAGATAAGCCAGGAACGGCCCCATCGCCCAGATTGCGATTGCCGAAGCCGTGGTCACGAGCAAAAGACTGCGATCAAATCGCCGCACAGCGGATCGAACCGCCGCCTTGCCTCCTTCAGCATTGGCCCGTGCGAGTGAGGGACCCATCACGTTCTGCATACTGTTCAAGGCCACCCTGGGTATATTCACAAGACTTTCAAGGATGGCATAGCTTCCCACGGAGGCCCCGCCCAGCATGGCGTTCAGCACCCAGGGATTGCACTGCGCGCTTGCCAGAAAAGCCATGTTGCTGCCAAGAAACCAGCGGCCAAGCTTCAGGTTCCGTCGAAGATCTCGCACCGTTGCAGCGCGATGTACAGACCAACCCTTCCAGTCGTTCAGCACCCACCAGAAACTCACAAGGAGTGCACCTGACCCCAAAACCACCAGGACGGCGGCAACGCTAAGGTGACCCGTCCGGAGCAGCAAGAGCACTCCCGCAATTTGGAGCACAACGGTCGCCACCTCTGTCCAGAACGCTTCGGCAAGCCGCATCTGGGCGAAATACATGCGCCGAGTGAACTCCCGGAAAAGAACCGCGCCCGACGGAAGCACGAGCGCCGCAAAAGTGGCATGCAAATCTGCATGCCCGGGTTGCGAAGACCATCGTGTAGCCCCCAGCAGGGTCAAGCTGAACAGAACGCAAAAGCCCATCTGAAGACTGAGCACACTTCCCTGGTAGCTCGCCCTGCGCAGGGCAGGTGTTCCGGGCAGGTTGAACGTGAACGGAGCCCAAAGAAACACGTTGCTGAGTTGAATCAGCACATCCATGGCCCTTTGCGTAAGGACGTACACGCCAAACTCTCGTGCGGCGCAGTGCCGGCCCAGCAGGGCTGCCACGACAAGATTGCCAAAGCTGTACACCACCTGATCCGCCAGGGCATAGCTGGCTCTGCCCTTGGCATGTCCCTTCGCTCGCAAATACGTTTCGAACAACTTGCCGCGGGGCGCGATGACGGGCACATCGGGCTCTTGCGCGGGGCTCAAGGGCAGGGTGCTCACGAAGGCTGCACCTCAACGCTCTCGTACAAAGGCGCTGAAACCGGTTCCGGCTGCTGTGTGGCACTGGGCACCGGCCGCCCGACCGCCAGGCTCTCATAGAGAGCATTGATTCGATCGTGGTTCTGTTCCCAAAGGAACTCCCGCGCGCGCGCCGTTGCGCCATGGCTGAGTTGCAACAGCCGGTGTGGGTCCGAGATCAGCGCCTCCAGCGCGTCGGCCCACTCCGCGTAGGCCCTGGCCGGACAGGTGACTGGTATCTTGATGCCGCAGGCCTCGGTTACCATGTCGCCCGCGCCCTGGTGATCAAAGCACAGTACGGGAACGCCGGCGGCCAGCGCTTCCAGCACCACATTTCCGCTCGTGTCTCGCAAACTGGTGAAGCAGAACAGGTCTGCCCTGTGCATCTCTGCTACGGCATCGGTGAAAGACTGACGGCCGAGCAGATTGACACGGGAGCTCAATCCAAGCTTCTCCACTTCCGCGCTCCACGCTGAAAACATTGGGCCATCCCCAAGCACGTCCAGCTCCCACGCGATGTCCTTGCGCAAACGCTTCAAAGCATGGAGCAGCACCGGGAAAGCCTTTCTCGTGTGCAGTTCCCCGCTCCACAGCAGCCGCAAAGGCGGCTGGGAATCTTGCTCTTTCTGGGCTTCAATCCGGTTCAGAAACCGGGCGCGATTCGGTTCTCCAAAGGGGTGTAGGCCTGTTTCCAACAGGAGTTCGACCTTGCGCGCAAATGCCCGCTCAAAATCCCGCTGGTTCGTCGAATTCGCAGCGATGACGAGTGCCGCCTGTCGTGCGGCGCGGCGAACGCGCGGCTTCCAAAGCGTCCATTCGTTCACGATGCCACGGATTCCCTCCTTCAACGCTTCCTTGATCGGCAGCATGGGGAGGAAGCGACGGGGGAAGTTTTGAGATCCTCCAACTGGGCCCCAGATAAAGGGAATGCCCAGCTCGTACCCAAAGCCAGGCTCGCGAAATGTGCACACATTCACCTGATGCACCACATCGAAGTGTTCCTGCGCATGGAGGGCCTGCATATAGTGCCAGGCAAGCCGCTGCCAATGATGGTAGGCGCGGTAGTTGTATGCAAACAGCGCAGGTTTTTTCTCCAGGGCGCGCAGTTGCGCATCGGGGTCAGGCGTGTGAAGGTGGACGCTCTCCGGTATCAGGTTCTCGGCCCGCGCCTGTTCGAACCTCTTGTAGTTGGCTTCGCTGGTCAGCACATGCGTTTCGGCGATCTTCGCCGCGCCCAAAAGTCGACCCCAACCCACGGCCCATTCGGAGCCAATATAAGGACTGCATTCGTAACAGATCAGGAGCAGCTTCACGACAATCGCCTCCCTTCTATCGTCGGCAGAATGCAGGTGTCACAATATGGCCCATTTGGGGCATCCGAACCGCGAACGGGTTAGAAAGCGCCCACATTCTGTAGCGGATTGAGATAAAAGCCGAGATTGGCGATCTTGATAAAGCGTTCCACACGCGAAGGCAGATCATGGCGAACCAGCACCATGTCGTCTGGCTGCAAAAGCATGTCATTCTCAGCCCTTGCCCTGCGTCCAAAGTGGGCTAACTCCAAAACGTGCACTTCCGCCGTTTCCGCATCAAGTCGCCGGAACAAGAGAACGCGGCCGAGTGCCGCATCGTCCTTGGGACCGCCACACATCAGAATGGCTTGAAGAACCGTGGTCGGTCGCCGTAAGTCCTGGCGTCCAGGCGCGTTCACCTCCCCCGCAACAAAGACGTGGGGACGATCGAATTCCTTGAGCGTGACCGCGACTTCGGGGTTGACCAGTTTGGCGGCAGCAGCGGAAGTGATGGCCGCTGTGATCTGCTCCACCGTGAGCCCTGCAGCCCGGATCGCACCGGCTGCCCTCAAGGCGGTCTGCCCATCAGGACCGACCGTCACGGTTTCATTGAATTCCGGAGTGTAACGGAAGGTGACCTCGAAGCTGTCCCCGGGTTGAAGCCGATAAGCCTGCTTCAGGAAACCTTTGGTTCCGCTTTCCAGCGCACGCCGGGGTCCGGTCTCTGCGCTGCCGGCCCCCTGCACCTGTGCAGGCAGCCTGCTCACCACGAGCAAGCTCAGGGCAAGAGCTAGCGAAGCAAGACGAGTTCTGGAGGCGAATGGAATCATCATGGAATCTCTATAAGACTTTGTGCAACCAGTGCGGAATGGGATAGTCACGGCGATTCAAAATGTGGCCGAGGATGGGAGCATGACCGCTTGCCAGCTGGAAGGTGAGGTCCTCTAAGTTCTGCTTGCGCACCTTGCCGGCTTGCACCACGCTGACGTAGCCGTCGATGCAGGAGCCCATCTCACCCGCCACTGTGGACACATGCAGACTGGGGCAGTCCAACAGCACAAGGTCGAACTCCTGCCTTACCTCGCGCAAAACAGCGCGAAGGCCAAGCGACAACTGCGCCCTGCGATCCGGTGTGGACTGCGGCAGCTTCCCAGGGGAGGTCTCCGGAAGCGCAAGCACCCAATGCTCTGCCCCAGCATCCAGGCACATGGAAGGACGAATGCCCTGGTCCAGTTCAGGGCTTTCCAGCAGCGCCTTGGTATCGAGAACGGCCACACGACCGGAGATCTGACGGGAGGCCTCCGCGGCCAGACGATTCACGATAAAGCTGACACCCTCGCCTGGCAGCGCGGACGTAAAGGCGATGCAATACCCGAATGGGTCCCCGTCGACAACAACGGAGCGAAACAGCGATCGTTGCGCCTCGACCCTTCCAAAGCGCATAGCCTCGTCTTGGGAGCTGCGTCGAAGGTCAGCAACCGCCTGCCGCACGGTGAACAGAATGCGTCGGAACTGCCGATTATTGGCCTCCGACATGCCCGGGGTCAGATATTCATCGGCAAGGGTCGCCAGCGTTCTCATGCCTGTCCAGGCGTCCAACTGCGCGGGCGTGTGCACCCGTCCCCCTGACAGATCGACGTAAATTGCAAGCGCGACACCCGTGCAGAGCGCGAAAACAAACGCACAGACCATGTACAGGACGGGCTTGGGACGCACACGCTCCAGGGAGGCGAGCGGCGGCTGCACCACGGCGACGTTGAACAGCTTTTGCTGGTCAAGCGCCTCGGAGATTCGCGCGTCATCCCGCCGCTGCGCGTACAAGGTGTAATCGGCCTGGGACTGCTGCATTCGCCGGCGCAGCTCCCCATACGCGCCGGCCGCTTCTTCCAGTTCGTTCAGCCGGGAGCGTGCCTCTGCAATCTGTGAGCGGATGGCAGCTTGCTGGCCTTGCAGACTCCCGATGGCTCCGCCGGAGGTCGCCACCTGCGTGCTGAGCTGCACCCACACTGGATTGGCATCCGAGGCCTGCTCTTTGGCCGGGTTGTCAGCGGCCTCACTGATGGCCTGCTTGGTAGTCGCGATCTTGTCGTTTATTTCCACCACCTGCCGGTCAGAAGGCACATAGCGCTTTAGCAGTTCGGTCCGGTGATTCAGCAGCTCGACAAGCGCCGTGTTCAGGCGCTCCTGCGAGTACTGGTTGGTGATGGTGCGGAGCTGCGTTTCTGAGCGCGCCGAGGTTTGGGCGAGCTGTCGCGCATCCGTCGCTGCTTTTTGCTGCGCGGCGGCTAACAGGGCGCTCACCTGTGCGATCTGGTCCTCAAGCCCGGACACACGAGCGACCTGGAGCTTGGTCTGATCATCCAGATCAGCAATCCCGTGCTGCATCTCGAAGGCTGTAAGCGCCGCCTGATCGGCATTCAGCTGCCTGGTCTTTTGTTGCAACTGAGAGTTGAAGAATTCGGCTGCGCCGGAGTTGCTGGCAGAGCCGGCCCGCTCCTCGAAGTAGGCGTTGATGAGCTCCTGAAGCTGGGCTTTCGCCTCATCCGGTGTGTTGCCGAGCATCTTCAAATTAATGACGTTGGCCTGGTGAACGGCCTGAACGCTTAGCTCGCGCCGCAGACGTTTCACGGCCTCAAGGTCGTCTTCCCCGTTGACGATCGCCGGCGCAACTGCCCGTTGCGCCACGCCGTCGCTCTCCAACAGGTCAACCTCGGTATTGATCTCGGCGGGGCTGACATCTCCCTGGGAGACTAGATGATCGACGTTGCTGGTGGTCAACTGGGCCGCGCTGCGTATGTTCTGCACAAGAAGCTTGGCGCTGGCCTCATATCTGTTGTGCATCAGGACAGTTACCATCAGCATGAGGCCGCACACGACGCCAATGGTCGTGAGCACAATCCGCTTGTGCCGGAAAGCTGCCTCAGCGATCAGCTGTCGAAGCTTCGGCGCGACATAGCCCTGCTTTTCCTGCACCACTCGCACAGTCCTCAGTGCCCCCGACCAACCACCGCATTCAGCAGCGGTAACCGACGCGTTGGGGGCCAATACCATCTTCGGCAAATTCGCAGAAAACTTGAGTCCCCCAAAAGGGCAATCGGCCGAACGTTGGTCTGATTTCCTCCCGCGCCGGTTTCCGGTACCTGTAAAGAGTCGCAGCGAACCGCTCACGGGCTGGTGACCCTGCAAGCGCTTCGAGAAAGGCCTGCGGTCGACTCTGCCGCGAGAACGCCGTCATGACACGGGAGCCCGCGCAAACGATTCGCGATGCCAACCTCGCCTTTGGCGCGGCGATCGAGCCCATCGACGAACAGGCTTCGCGCAAGCCTCTGATCCCTGCCAAGCCCTCGCTGTTGGCGCGGCAGTTGGCCACGCCCGCGGTACAGCTCGTCGACCAGCTTGCCGTGCTGCTGGCGTATGCGCTGACGCGTCTCGAAGGACCAGCACATCAGACCCAGGGTGCCGCGACGTTTTTGGGCATGCGCATTTCGGTCCGAAATCTACTCACCGGCCTGGTGTTGCTCGTGGTCTGGCGGGCGCTGTTCTGGTTCACGGGTATGTATCAGCCGCACATCAATCGGCGTGCGGCCATCTTTTTCTGGAAGGTTCCCATCCTGGCCGCGCTTTGTGCGATGCCGCTGGCCCCCATCCTCCTTCGGCATGGCTCCCCTGACCTTCCTCGATCCATAGGAGTGTTCTGGTTCGCGACATCGGTTCTTCTGCTGACGGTCCGCGTGTCGGTGCTGACCTATGAGGAGTCCATTCGCCCGTTCTTTCGTCCGCTGCGCACGACGATCATCTGCGGCACGGGTCCCCTGGCCCGTTCCCAGGCCATGGACCTGCCGGGAAACCGGCAGTACCGCTACCATCTGCTCGGTTTTGTGGACAGTCAGCCGCACACGGGCGCCGACAGGCTCGGGCCGGTGCTGTGCGGGGTGTCCGACCTCGCACAACTCCTGATGCATCAGCCAGTGGACGAAGTCATTATCGGTCTGCCGCTCAAGAGTCACTTTGGCGAGGTGGAAAAGATCGTCGCCATCTGCGGCCAGGCTGGCGTTCAGATTCAGTACTCCATGGACCTGTTCAATACCGACATTGCCAAACAAAAGAAGGTAGTAAGCGACCGCACCCATCACGTCGTCATGGAGATGGTGCATCACGATCATCGGGTCTTCATCAAAGACGTGATCGACCGCTGCTTTGCGTTCCTCAGCCTGATGATCCTTTGGCCGGCATTTGCGGTGATCGCCGCGGCCATCAAGCTGTCCAGCCCGGGGCCCGTCTTTTTCGTTCAGCAGCGCTTTGGCCTGAACAAACGCCGCTTCGGGATGATCAAGTTCCGCTCCATGAGCGTCGATGCCGAACAGCGGCAGGCCGCCCTGGAGCACCTGAATGAGACTGCCGGCCCGATCTTCAAGATCAGATGCGACCCGCGTGTAACCCGGGTAGGCGCCTTTCTACGCAGCTCTTCTCTTGATGAACTACCGCAGTTGATCAACGTGGTGAAGGGAGAGATGTCGCTGGTGGGACCGCGCCCGCTGCCCACACGCGACGTGGAGCGTTTCTCAGAACCGTGGCTGATGCGCCGCTTTTCCGTGAAGCCCGGCATCACGGGGCTGTGGCAGGTTTCAGGGCGATCCAACACCGACTTCGACGACGCCATACAGCTCGACTTACGCTATATCGACCGCTGGTCTCCGCTGCTGGATCTGCGCATTCTTGCCCAGACACTTGGCGCGGTGATCCGCAGAAAAGGGGCCTACTAAAGCCAAACTTTAGACCAGCGAACGGGCAGCCTCTATTGCGCTGAAAGCGCGCGCAGCGCTGCGACGTTGCGCGCCTCGTCACCGGGCTCATCCACCGGCGTTTCCGCGATAAACGCGGCGTGGGCGAAGCGCTCGTCCGAGAGCAGGCGGCCAAACGCCGCCGCGCCCAGCGTGCCCTCCCCGATGTGCTCATGGCGGTCCAATTTGGAGCCCATGGGCGCTTTGGCGTCATTGCAGTGCCAGACCCGCACGTTGGCCAGCCCGATCGTGTCGGCAATCTGCTGCACCGTGCGCTCGTAGCCTTCGCTGGAAACGAGATCATAACCCGCCACATGCGTGTGGCAGGTGTCCAGGCAAACGGCCGCGGGCGCGCCCTGGCTTTGCAGCGTGTGGACCAGTTCCGCCACCTGCTCAAAGCTGCCGCCGAGCGAGAACTCGGCTCCGGCGGTGTTCTCGATCAGGACGCGGAAGTCGGTTCCCTGCCACGGCAGGTCCCCCATGGCCTTCTCGATGTTCTCCGCAGCCAGGCGGATGCCCTCTTCACGGCTCAGGCCCTTCCAGGAGCCGGGGTGCAGCACAAGATAGGTGGCGCCCAGCGCAAGCGCGCGCTCTACCTCGTCATGAAAGGCGCCCGTAGAGTTGGAGCGCACCGTCTCGCTCTGCGAGCACAGGTTGATCAGGTAGCTGGCGTGGATCACAAGCGGACCGATGTCGTGGGCCGCGAGGCCTTCCCGCATCTTGCGGGCGTCCTCCGGCTTCACCGGACCGGCCTTCCAGGTGCGCGGGCTGGAGCTGAAGATCTGGAAGGTGTTGGCACCCGCGGCCACGGCGCGGTCCACCGCCGTCCAGCAGCCGCCCGAGGTCCCCAGGTGCACACCAATTCGCTTACGCGGCATCGTGTGGCCTTCGGTTCGCCTTAGTACACATCACGTTGGTATCGCTTCGCCTTTTTCATCGCGGCCAGGTACTCCTGTGCGTGCTCCAGGGTGCCGTTGGCGCCCTTGGCGATGACGTCCAGCAGCGCGGTTTCGACGTCCTTGGCCATGCGGCTGGCGTCGCCGCAGACGTAGAAAAAGGCGCCCTGCTCCAGCCAGTCGTACAGCGCGGCCGCGTTCTCCTGCATGCGGTCCTGCACGTAGACTTTCTTGCCGGTGTCGCGGGAAAAGGCGGTGTCCAGCTTGTTGAGCGTGCCGTCGGCCAGCATGGCCTTGAACTGCTCCTCGTAGAGGAAGTCCGAAACGCGGCGCTGTTCGCCGAAGAAGAGCCACATGGGGCCCTTTTCGCCCAGGGACTGGCGGTGCTCCAGAAAGGCGCGAAAGGGCGCGATGCCGGTGCCCGGACCGATCATGATGACCGGCGCGTCGCCGCTTTCGGGCAGGCGAAAGGCGTTGTTTTCGTGCAGAAAGATGGGCATGGTGCCATCGACCGGCGCACGGTCGCCAAGGTGGCCCGAGCAGACGCCCTCGCGGTCCATGCCGTGGGCGTGGTACTTGATCACGCGCACCGTGGTGTGCACCTCGCCGGGGTGCGCGGCCTGTGAGCTCGCGATGGAGTACATGCGCGGCGTCAGGCGCTGCAGCACGTTGAAGAGCTGCTGCGGATCAGTGACCGCGCCCGGGAACTCGCGGACGAGGTCGACGAGCTCGCGGCCCCACACATATTCCTCGGCAACGGCCTTGTTTTCCTGCCCCTGCAGCGCCTTGAGGCCCTGCGGAACGGCGTCGCCGAAGAACTTGGCGTACTGGTTGACGCTGCCGCGCGCCAGCTTGCCGATGCCCAGATGGCGGGTAAGCGCCTCATGGAGGTCGATCTGATTTTTGTAGTGGTCCAGCACACGCTCGGTGCCCGTAAATCCAAGCGCTTCCAACACCTCGTCCACCTGCGCTTCGCGGTTGGTGGGGACGATCCCGACGGCATCGCCGGGCGTGTAGGTCATGCCCTCTTCAACCGCCAGCTCAATGTGGATCGTTTCCTTTTCGCTCTCCGGTCCGGTCATCCGGTAGTTGCTGAGAACGCGGGAAAGATACGGCTGGTTGCGCGTGTATTTGGTCGCGTGAGGCTTGGGCGTTATGGCGGAGGTGGGCTCCGCGACGGCAGCCGAGGTCTGTTCGCTCATCCCATCAATTCTACCCAGAATCGCCCGGCTGTGGGCCCGATCCTTCGCGGCTGCCGTGCGCGCGAGATGAATTGTGCGAAAGGCCCGCGGACCGGCTCTGGGTACAATCAGAAACGGGAGACATCAGGCGCGATGGATACGGGAGGCAAGGCAATCTCCGGGAGCTCGCGCATGGTTCCGTTCTACGACCCGGAGCGCAGCTACGAGGCCAACTACGCGGAAGGTCCCTTCGGCGCGTTTGCCGACACGTCCGCCGCGCCGACCGCGCCCGGCCTGCCCGCCGCTGGGGATGCGCCCACCTTCAGCTTTCTCGGCCAGCCTATCCGGCTGCCCTTCGGCATCCCCGCCGGCCCGCTGCTGAACGGCCGCTTCGTCAAGGCGGCGCTGGACTTCGGCTTCGATCTGCCGGTGTACAAGACGGTGCGCACGCGGCGCTGGGCCAGCCACGCCTGGCCCAATGTGCTGGCCGTGCATGCGCCGGGCGACCTCCATGCGACCTCCAATCGCCTGCGCGGCCACCGCGACTACAGCGCCGAAACGCTTTCGATCACCAACTCCTTCGGCGTGCCCTCCTTTGACCCCGAGGTGTGGCAGCCTGACCTCGCCGACGCGGTGCGGCACGCCGCGCCCGGGCAGATGGTGATCGGCAGCTTTCAGGGCACGCAGCCGGAGCACGGCGGCGCGGCTGCCTACATCGCCGACTTCGCCCGGGCAGCGCAGCTGATGCGGGAAACCGGCGTCGGGGCCACCGAGGTCAACCTGAGCTGCCCCAACGAAGGCACAGCGCATCTGCTGTGCTTTGACACGGAGCGCGCCGTTGCCGTCGTCAGGGCCATCCGCAAAGAGTTGGGGGACGTAAAGCTCATCGCCAAGATCGCCTTTTTCGCCGACGACGCGGCGCTGCGCCGGCTGCTCGAGGGCATCGGGCCGATGATCGACGGCCTCGCCGCCATCAACACCATCCCCGCGGAGATTGTGGATGAGCACGACCGGCAGGCGCTGCCCGGCGAGGGTCGCCTGCGCAGCGGCGTGTGCGGCAGCGGCATCCGCTGGGCGGGCCTGTCCATGACGGAGCGGCTGCTGCGGCTGCGCGAGGACCTCCATCTGCGCTTCGCCGTGATCGGCGTGGGCGGCGTGAGCTCCACGGCGGATTTCCTGGCCTATCGCCGCGTTGGCGCCGATGCCGTGATGTCCGCCACGGGCGCGATGTGGAACCCGCGACTGGCCGAACAGATCCGCGCCGAGGTGCTGGAGCCGAGCCATGCCCTCTGATGCCGTGGCCGTTGCCGAAGCGCTGCTGGACATCGGCGGCGTGGGCTTTCGTGTGCAGGTCCCCATCACCTTCAAGTCCGGTATCGTGTCCCCGGTCTACTGCGACAATCGCACCTTTCCCTTCTGGCCGGCTGCGTGGACCCGGGTCATCGAGGGCTTTCGCAGGCTGCTCCAGGAAGAGCCCATCGCCTTCGACATAATCGGCGGCATCGAGGCCGCGGGCATCCCGCACAGCGCCGCGCTGGGCTATGCCCTGCAGCAGCCCTCCATTTTCATTCGCAAACAGCCCAAGGAGCACGGCAAAAAGGCGCGCATCGAAGGCGGCGACGTCCTCGGCAAGCGCGTTGTGCTCGTGGAAGACCTGGTGACCACCGGCGCCAGCAGCCTGAGCGGGGTGCAGGCGCTGCGCGACGCCGGCGCGGCCGTCACCGACTGCCTGGCGATCATCAGCTACGGTTTTCCGGAGGCGGTTCAGGCGTTCCAGGACGCCGGTGTTACGCTGCACACGTTGACCAGCTTTGAGCACGTGCTGCAGGGGGCGCTCCACCGCGGCATGCTCACCCAAAGCGACGCGGCGGCCGTGCGCGACTGGCTCGGCGACCCGCACGGCTGGCCGCGCGACGCGGTGCGCGATGAACGCCGCCTCCCCTGCCCTTCGCAAGCTGGAAGACCGCATGCGCGCGGCGAATTCCCTGCTCTGCGTCGGCCTGGATCCGGACCTCACAAAGATGCCCCACACCAGGTCCTCCAACCACCGCAGCCCGGTCGTCGATTTCTGCTGCCACGTGATCGACGCCACCGCGGAGTTCGCCTGCGCCTTTAAGCTCAACACCGCCTTCTTTGAAGAGCGCGGCGCCGAGGGCTGGAGCGAGTTGCACGCCGTGATGACGCACCTCCGCGCCGCGCACCCCGGCGTCTTCACCATCTGCGACGCCAAGCGGGGCGACATCGGCAACACCAATCGCGGCTACGCGCGCGCGATCTTCGACGATCTCGAGGCCGACGCCATCACCCTGCACCCGTACCTCGGGGCGGAGGCGATGCAGCCCTTTCTGGCCCGGCAGGACAAGATGTCCATCGTCCTTTGCCGCACCTCCAACCCCGGCGCGGGGGAGTTCCAGGACCTGATCTGCGCGGGCAAGCCGCTGTGGCAGCACGTGGCCGAGCGGGTCAGCGGCGACTGGAACAGTCGCGGCAACTGCATGCTGGTCGTCGGCGCCACCTGGCCCGCGGAGATGCGCCGCATCCGCGAAGTCGCGCCGCAGATCACCTTTCTGGTGCCCGGCATCGGCGCCCAGGGTGGCGACATCGCGGCCACGCTGGACGCGGGTCTGCGCGCCGACGGGCTGGGGCTCATCCTGAGCAGCTCGCGTGCCATCCTCTACGCCGAAGATCCCGCCCGCGCCGCGCGGGAAACGCGCGACGCCATCCACGATGCACGGGAGCGCCTCCATGTCGACCGGTAGCACGCTGCGCCTCGAAGGCACGCTGATTCACCCTGACGGCCCGGTCGAGGGCGCGGTCGAAATCGACCGCAGCACCGGCCTGATCACCAGCGTGGGCCCCAAGACCGGCCGCAGCGATCTGGACTGCAGCGGCTGCCTGATCTTCCCCGGCTTCGGCGACATCCACGTCCACGCCCGCGAGGACGTCAGCGGCACGCAGATCTACAAGGAGGACTACCGGACGGCCTCCGCGGCGGCGGTGCACGGCGGCGTGACGCAGATGGTCGACATGCCCAACAACCCCGTTGCGCCGGTGGACGATACACGCTACAACGCCAAGCAGCGCCTCACGGCGGCCAGCGACGTGCACGTCACGCTCTATGCCGGCATCGGCCCCGGCACCCGCCCGCTGCAGCGCCATGTGCCCTACAAGGCTTACATGGGCCCCAGCGTGGGCGACCTTTTTTTTACCTCGCAGGCGCAGCTGGAAGAGACCATGGCCCGCTATCGCGGCTGCAACGTCAGCTTTCACTGCGAGGACCCCGCGACGCTTGAAGCCGCCCGGGCTGAACCGACCCACGAGGCGCGCCGCCCGCCGGCTGCGGAGATCACCGCCACCCGCTTCGCGCTGCAGCTCATCGAGCGCTACGACCTGACCGGTAAGCTGTGTCACTACTCCACACGCGATGGCCTCGAGCAGATCATCGCCGCCAGGGCGCGGGGCCTGCGCGTCACCTGCGAGGTCACGCCGCACCATCTTTTCTTTGACACCTCCATGCTGACCGTCGCCAACCGCATGCTACTGCAGATGAACCCGCCCCTGCGCTCGCCGGAGGATCGCCTGGCGCTGATCGAGGCGCTGCGCTCCAGCGTGATCGACTACATCGCCACCGACCACGCACCGCACACCCTGGAAGAAAAGAGCGTGGGCGCCAGCGGGGTGCCGCTGCTGGACACCTATGGCGCCTTCACCACCTGGCTGATGGCCGAGCACGGCTTCACGCCCGGGCAGATTGCCCGCGTGTGCGCGGCCAACCCCGGTGCGTTTGTGCGTGAATTTCTGCCCGCCGGCTTCGGCAAGGGCTTCGGCCGCATCGCCCCGGGATACGTCGGCTCGCTTACGGTGCTGGACCCGCACACGCCCTACGCCGTCACCCGCGAAAGCGTGCGCAGCAAATGCGCCTGGTCCCCGTTTGAAGGCTTCACGTTTCCAGGCAGTGTGCGCGCCACCGTGCTGCGCGGCGAGGTGCCTCTGCCCCCAGCCGGCGCCTAGCATCTGAAGACACCGTATGCCTGAACTGAATCACCTGATCAGCGCCTCCCAGCTGCCCCCCGCGCGTCTCCGGACACTGTTCGCCCTCGCCGACACGTTGCAGGTGCAGGACCGGGCACGGTCTCTGCCGCAGGCTCTGCAAGGGCGCATTCTTGCCACTTTGTTTTACGAACCAAGCACGCGAACGCGTCTGTCCTTTGAGGCGGCCATGCAGAAGCTCGGGGGCAGCGTGTTGTCGGTGGAAAATGCACGCGACAGCTCTTCGGCCGTCAAGGGCGAATCCATTGCCGACACCGTGCGCGTCGTCAGCGGCTATGCCGATGCCATCGTGATCCGGCACTTCCAGCAAGGCACCGCGGCAGCCGCGGCGGAGGCCTCACCGGTGCCCGTGATCAACGCAGGCGATGGCGCCGGAGAACACCCCACGCAGGCCCTGGCCGATGCTTACACCATTCAGCATGAGTTGGGACGACTGGAGAATCTGCGCGTCGTGCTGGTGGGCGATCTGCTCTACGGCCGCACGATCCATTCGCTGCTGCCGCTGCTGGCGCAATTCCCTGGCCTCGAGGTCGACCTTGTTTCGCCGACCTCGCTGCGCCTGCCCGCACCGTTGGCCGAGCAGCTCAGGCAGCGGGGCGTTGCGCTGCGCGAAAGCACCTCCATGGACGATCCCATGCAGGACGCGGACGTGGTGTACGTCACTCGTGTGCAAGGTGAACGCTTCGCCTCCGCCGCGGAATACGAGCGCGTAAAGGATGCCTATGTGCTCAACCTGCGCACGGCCGAGCGGCTGAAGAAAGCCGCCGTCATCATGCACGCCCTGCCGCGGCTCCATGAGATCGCGCCCGAGGTGGATCTGGACCCGCGCGCCGCCTACTTTCGCCAGGCGCGCAACGGCCTCTATGTGCGCATGGCCCTGCTCAACTCCATGCTGGCCTGAGGCGCCCTGGCTTCGCTGCACAGTGGCCCATGCCTTTTTGTTGTCATTCCCGAAGGGAATCCGCGTTCCAAAGGCTGCTCACTCCACGGCAAACCAACGGGCGTCTTCAGTGCCACTTTTCACGACGGGCAAACCCGCATGCGACAATGGGCCTGCTCTATGCTGCGTTCGGTCTTTATCTCGCTTTCCGGTAATCGTCACCTTCGCTCCTTTTCGGAACGCAACTCGCTTGGTCAGCGCATGTCGCGTCGCTTTGTCGCCGGCATGACCGTGACTGAGGCGATCGGGGTTGTGGAGCAGCTGAACGCAGAAAACATCGTCGCCTCGCTCGACTCGCTCGGCGAAAGTGTGCTGCAGGTTTCGCAGGCCGAAGAAGGCGCCGCGGTCTACCATGAACTGCTGGACGGCATCGCCGCCCGCAAGCTGCGCGCCAACATCAGTGTGAAGCTCACCGCCATGGGCATGGACATCGGGGGCCACGGCGCCGGGCCGGCGCTGGCCGAACGCATCGTTGCCGACCTGGTAGCGCACGCGGCCTCCATGGACAGCTTTGTGCGCATCGACATGGAGGGCTCGGATTACACCGAAGCCACGCTGCAGATGACCGAGCGCCTCCACGCGCGCTTTCCCGGGCGCGTCGGCACCGTGCTCCAGGCCTATCTGTTTCGCACCGAAGCGGATGCCGAGCGTTTGCTCCAACAAGGCATCCGCATCCGGCTGTGCAAAGGCGCCTACAAGGAGCCACCGACCCTCGCCTTCCCCAGCAAGGCCGATGTCGATGCCAACTACACCAGGCTCGCCAAACGCATGATGACCAGCGGCGTCTTTTGCGGCATGGCCACGCACGATGAGGCCATCCTCGACCAGCTGCGCGGGTTTGCGCGCGAACAGCAGCTGCCCGCAGACGCTTTTGAGTTCCAAATGCTCTACGGCGTCCGCCGCGACCTGCAACGCAGGCTCGTCAGCGAAGGCTTCGGTGTGCGCACCTACGTCCCCTTCGGCACGGAATGGTACCCCTACTTCATGCGCCGCCTCGCCGAGCGCCCGGCCAACGTGATCTTTCTGGCCAAAAACCTGCTGAAACAGTAACAACAAGAGCGGCAAACCACCGCCCCCTCCGCGAACTCCGGCCCCTCCCCCTCCGCGACCTCCGCGACCTCCGCGAAACCTTTGCGTCCATTGCGTGATCGCCTTTCGCCTACACGCGCTTCAACTCTCGGCGGGAGCGCCCCCTCCCCCCCGCGCGAACTCCGCGAAACCTTTGCGTCCTCTGCGTGATCGCCTTTCGCCTACACGCGCTTCAACTCTCGGCGGGAGCCCCCCCCATGTGAGCGCTTTTCCGCATCCCAGCCGCCCCCACTACAATCAACCAGACATGCCCGCAACCATCACCGGCGAGCTCCACACCGTCCTCACCGCTGCCGCCTTCGCCCCCCTCGCCGACCGCGCCTTTCTCCGCATTACCGGGCCCGACGCCCCGCGCTGGCTCAACGGCATGGTCACCAATAACATCCAGGCGCTCAACCCCGGGGAGGGTAACTATAACTTCCTCCTCAACGCCCAGGGCCGCATCCAGGGCGACTGCACCATCTACCGCGAGCCCTTCGCTAAAGAGCCCAGCTTCCTCCTCGAAACCGACACCCCCCAGATCGCCACCCTCCATCAGATCCTCGACAAGTTCATCATCATGGACGACGTCGAGCTTGCGCCCGCCCTCACTGACCGCAGCGGGCTCCTGTTAGTCGGCCCGGGCGCCCTTTCCCTCATCGAGAGCCTCCACGTCGGCGCCGGTGCCCCGCCTCACCTCTTCGAGTTCCCCTCGGTTAACGACACCACGAAGCTCCTGCTCTCAAGGCACTTCGGCACGGTGCCGGCCTTTGAGCTCTTCGACCAGGGACACTTCGACTTTCCCGCGGCGATCGAAATCTCCCCCGCAACCCTCGAAGCCCTCCGCATCCTCGAAGCCCGCCCCCGCTACGGCACCGACATCCGCAACACCGACACCGCCAAAGACCTCCCCCAGGAGACCAACCAGGCCCACGCCCTCCACTTCGCCAAGGGCTGCTACCTCGGCCAGGAGATCGTCGAGCGCATCCGTTCCCGCGGCCAGGTCCACCGCCTCTTTACCCCCTTCCGCCTCCAAGGCGCTCCCCCCACCACCTTCCCCGTCCCCATCGAGGCCAACGGCAAAGCCGCCGGCGAGCTCACCAGCGCCGCCACCGTCCCCACCACCGCCGGCCCGGTCCACCTCGCCCTTGGCTACGCCCGCCGCGAGTTCCTCGACAGCCACGCCCCGCTCACCTTTCCCGGCGGAACCGCCCACCCCCGCGCCGCTGGCAGCCTCGAATAGCCATCCCTCCCACCGTGTTGACGCGGCTCCGCATCCAACCATCCCGAGAGACCCCACATGCCAGACAATCCGACCTTTGTCGTCAATGACCGCCGCAAGTTCACCTCGGAAGGCGAACTCCGTCACGACCTCCCCGCCACCGAAACGCCCCAGCACCCCGACGACGCCCAGGGGCCCCAGCTCGTGAACGTCCCCGAGAAAACGCCGGTTCGCGCTGCAGAACTCGCTGACCTCCCCGAAGCCGACGCCCTCGGGCCTCTGGATCTGGACACCCCCGCATCCCAGTCCGCATCACCCCGCGACGACGCCAGCCTCTCCGACGACAGCTTTGACGAAGCCAACCTCCCCCCCGGCCCCACCGAAGAGCAGGCCGCCGAGGCCACCCGCGCCTATGAGGCCACCGTCGACCGCCTCGACACCGCCATGCGCGCCGCCAACCCCGGCGGTGAACGCATGCCGCCCATGACCTTCGACCGCCTCGTGCAGTCGCTCTACACCCAGGCCCTGCTGCTGCTGGGTGGCGCCGCCGAACCCGGCGAAACGCCGCGCGTCGACATCCTCGGCGCTCGCCAAACCATCGATATGCTCGCCGTCGTCGCCGACAAGAGCAAAAACAACCTCTCCGACCCCGAAGACAAGCTGCTCCAGTCCGCCCTCTTCGACCTCCGCATGGGCTTCCTGGAGATCACCCAGGCCCTGGCCCGGCAGGCCGCCCAACGCCAAACCGGCGCCGGTCCGGCCGGCGGCTTCGGCACCGCCCCCGGTGGCATGCCACCCCCCGGAGGCCCCCGCATCGTCCGCTAACCTGCCTTCAGATACTTCACCAGCTCGGCTGCATTGGGCGGCGACCCATGCAGAAAGGCGTTCACGCAAGGGCCGCAATGGTTTCGCGGAGGTCGCGAAAGCTCCTTTACATTCACGCCCCCCCTCAGTCCTCAGCATGACGTCCCTAAAAGCCCCCACCGCGACCTCCGCGAAACCTCCGCGACCTCCGCGTGAACGCTTTTCAACACGCCACCCGCAACCCAGGAGCAGAACGAACCCCAACCGATGCAGGCCACCCTCACCTTTCTCGGCACGGGCACGTCCATGGGCGTGCCCACTCTCGGCTGCCAGTGCGCGGTCTGCACCGACGCGCGCCTGCCCGGCTCCCCCAATCGCCGCACCCGGCCCTCCATCCTGCTCACCTTCCCGGCCGACGCGCCCCCGGGTACACCCCAGCACAACATCCTCATCGACACCGGCCCCGACTTCCACGCTCAGGCCACCCGCCTCAATCTCCGCTCCCTCGACGCCGTGCTCTACACCCACGGCCACGCCGACCACATCCTCGGCATGGACGACCTCCGCCCCCTCAGCTTCGGCCACCAGCACGCCCTTCCCCTCTTCGCCGACGAGCCCACCGCCCAGGTCCTCGAGCGCGTCTTCGAGTACACCTTCCGCACCGAAAACCGCTACCCCACCAGCGCCCGCGTCGTCCTCCACCGCCTCCCCGAAGAGCCCGGCGACGCCCTCGACCTTTTCGGCGTCCGCTTCATCCACGTGCCCGTCCTCCACGGCCCCACCACCATCGTCGGCTACCGCTTCGGCGCCGCCGCCTACCTCACCGACCTCAACGACATCCCGGAAAGCTCACTCCCCCTGCTTCAGGACCTCGACATCCTCATCCTCGACGCCCTCCGCCGCCAGCCCCACCCCACCCACGCCCACGTCGAAAAAGCCATCGACCTCGTCCGCCGCATCCACCCCCAACGCGCCTTTTTCACCCACATCAGCCACGACCTCGACCACACCTCCACCAACGCCACCCTGCCCAGCCCCATCCAGCTCGCCTTTGACGGCCAGCGACTCCAGTTCACCATCGCCTGAGAAGGTCTCATCCAATCTGTCGTCGCCGAGGTTCCTACCCTTTCTTGTTGTCCATGCCGTTGCCATTCTTGCTGTCATTCCCGCAGGGAACCTGCTTTCGCCTTGGCCGTTGCCGTTGCCGTTGCCCTTCTTGTTTGTCATTCCCGCAGGGAACCTGCTTTCGCCTTGGCCGTTGCCGTTGCCCTTCTTGTTGTCATTCCCGCAGGGAACCTGCGTTTGCCTTTGCCGTTGCCGTTGCCATTGCCTTTCTTGTTGTCATTCCCGCAGGGAACCTGCTTTCGCCGTTGCCGTTGCCTTTCTCGTTGTCATTCCCGAAGGGAACCTGCGTTTGCCGTTGCCGTTGCCTTTCTCGTTGTCATTCCCGAAGGGAATCTGCGTTCCTTCCGGGCTGCACTCAATTACAGAAACTTGATCCAACCCTCTAACCCCTAAAACCCCTTCCACTCCCATGCTCATCGCCCGCTCCCTCGACGACCTCGCCGCCCTCCCCCACGCCGCCCAGCCCTCGGTCGTCACCATCGGCAACTTTGATGGCGTCCACCTCGGCCACCAGACCGTCATCGCCGCCGTGCGCGCCAGCGCCGCGGCCCGCGGCGCCCGCTCCGTCGTCGTCACCTTCGATCCCCACCCCTCGCACGTGCTCCCCACCGGCACCCGCGCCGCCCTGATCACCCCGCTGCCCCGCAAGCTCGAGCTCCTCACCGCCACCGGCGTGGACCTCACCCTCGTTCTGCCCTTCACCGAAGCCCTCCGCACCCTCACCGCCCGCCAGTTCGCCCAGCAGGTCCTGTGCGACGCCCTCCACACCGCCGAAATCCACGAAGGCGAAACCTTTCGCTTCGGCCACCGCGCCGAAGCCGACATCGCCGGCCTCACCGAGCTCGGCCGCGACCTTTGCTTCGCCGTCCGCGCCTTTCAGCCCGTCCTCCGCCGCGGCGCCGCGGTCTCCTCCAGCCGCATCCGCCAGCTCCTCACCGCCGGCGACCTCCACACCGCCCGCGCCCTGCTCGGCCGCCCCTTTTCGCTCGACAGCACCCCCGCCCGCGGCCGCGGCTACGGCACCCGCTACGCCGTGCCCACCATCAACCTCGCCACCCCACCGGAGCTCCTGCCCGCCCACGGCGTCTACGCCACCACCCTCCGCATCGGCACCGGCCCCAACGCCCCCACCTTCCAGGGCGTCACCAACGCCGGCAACCGCCCCACCTTCGGCCCCGACAGCTACGCCATCGAAACCCACCTCCTCAACTTCCAGCCCGTCGACCTCACCGAATCCACCCCCCTCCGCCTCACCCTCCTCAAACGCCTCCGTGAAGAACGCCGCTTCCCCTCCCCCGAAGCCCTCAAATCCCAGATCAGCCACGACATCCGCCAGACCCAGCGCCTTTTCCACCTCTGCACCCTCCGCCACATCCCGGCGTAGCTACTCTCTGATCCAATCTGCTCCTAGCAACCGTTCCTTATTGTCACTCCCGAAGGGAATCTGCGTCTGCTTTTGCCTCTCTTGTTGTCATTCCCGAAGGAAACCTGCTTTCTGCTTCTGCTTCTGCTTTTCTTTGTTGTCATTCCCGAAGGGAATCTCCGTTCCTCCCGGGCGGCCATAAACTTCGAGAACTCGCTCAGACCGTCCCTCAGACCAAGATCACAGCTGCTGTACCCAGCGCCAAGGGCGCGCTCTATACCAGCCCAGGCCAAAGGCCTGGGTTATAGAATCCCTACACCGCAAGGGCTGAAGGCCCGTACCACAGCCGACCGGGTACAGCCACGAGACTTCCACTCGAAAATCCCATCTGCTCCTCGCAAACCGTCTGTCTTCTTGCTGTCATTCCCGAAGGGAATCTGCTTTGGAAAGCATCAGGTGCGAACGGCGTGGTTCTTACTCTGGTGATTGCCGCTTGTGCTGCCGCAGGGCAGCACAAACGACTAAAATGGTATGTACAACCTGCTGTCCTTAACGGTATCGTTCTGCCAAGTAAAGTCTAGATAGACAACATAATTAGCGGAAAGGCAATTCGGGGATAAGTTCAATGTCGAGCATTTCAGGACTGGGCAGCATTTCGTATGACACACCACTACAGAGCCGTAAGACGTCATTAGCTTGGAATGCCTCTCAGAGTGAAGATATTTCTGGGGCTGGCACGGTAAACCTCGGTTCCAGTAACGTGAGTAACATTCTGACAGGCATGGGAAGCTCCACAACCCCTGATTGATCAAACGTGTGTTCGTTATTCTCTTCGCTCAACGCCAACATTCTTGATTTCCCAATTTGTCTGGCGTAGGAAGTGCTATCGACGCATACACCTCAAGCCTAGCGCAATCAAATGTATATGACAGTGCTTCAACGACTCCCTCGACGAAGTATCTTTCAGACCTCGCACATCTCAAAGAGGCCACGAACTCGGCTAATTTAACCCAGGCACAGTCGATCTTGGCTACCGCGAAACTTGATGCTCCCGACACGGTTGCAGGCGGGATGGCAACGGCGGCAGCTAAAGGAAATATTCAGGGCGAGGCGGCTCTTGCGACGGAAGCAACAGACAACATTCGTGATTATTTGGTAAGCACCGGCTACAAAGCCCAGAATGCGACTGCGGAAGCTACGGCAATCGAGCTTAGCGGCTTTGCAGAGAATGCCAGAAACAGCCGTACATCTACAGCGCATCTACGACTCCAGCAGATCACCGATCTTGCAACCTACGCCGCTGCTCATGAAGAAACGGGTCACAGGAGCGCCCCCGTAGATTCGAGTGACCCCGAGTTCAATATGTTTGCGAGCCTGATTCAGGCGAAATCAGGAACAGCAGTAAATCAGAGCTTGACGGACCTGGCCTCGTTATACGGGGCCAGTCAATCCGAAAACACCAGCATCAAGGCTTAAAGTGAGCGACCATGCATAATCAAGAGCGATGGCCAGTGCTGGTGGCCACCGCCCAAATTGTAGATGCTTGGTTAGTGGACCAATCTGATACATGCGTTTTGGTAGTCGGCGATATAGATGTTAAAAGAGCTATCCACAGCTACAGAATAGGGCAGGTTCATGGTCGCGTTTCGAGCTGAGCCACCGTCACCAGAAAATCCCTGACTGCCAGTTCCCGCGATCGTGTTGATGTTTCCCGTACTTGCAGCAACCTCACGCACCGTAAAATTGGACGTGTCAGCAATGTAGACGTTACCTTGTGAATCTACAGTAAGGTTCTTAGGCACATCTAGATGGGCCTTTGTGGCGGGTCCTCCGTCGCCATCAGCGCCAACGCCGGTCCCTCCTGCGTACGTACTGATGACGCCTGCGGTCGTTATTCTTCGTACATCTGAATTTGAGTTATTGATTCCCTGATCAGTGATGTAAAGGTTTCCTGATGCATCGAGGGTTACACCTGTCGGCTTGACGAGCTCCGCGCTCGTAGCCGCTCCACCGTCCCCTAGGTAGCCGGATGTTCCATTGCCAGCCACAGTGGGTATGATACCGTTAGGGTTTACAAGGCGTACGCGAGAGTTCCCTGCATCCGCAATGTACAGCGAGTTGCTTGTTGTCCAGATACCCGCAGGCTGATGAAGCCAAGCGCTCCTAGCACTCCTTCCATCCCCGTTGTACCCTCCAAAGAAGGTGGCTTTGCTCGGGTTTGTGCCTGCAAATGTAGTGATCACACCCGACTGACCTGCCCCCGATTTCTCAACCATTCATAACTGGAGATTCTCGGTTAAGGTTTGGCTCCGAGGTGATCTCGTAGCCGCCGGGGCTGTGTAGATGTGGGAAGCGCGAAGCGCTTTCCACATTTGCATAGCCTAACGCCCGCCGGAACTCCTGTGGCGTGCGGTAGTCCAGACTGCTATGTGGCCGCTGCCGTTGTAGTCTTCGCGCCAGAGGACCAGGGTGGAGCGGACATCGTTAAGGGTACGGAACCAGCTGGCGTTCAGGCATTCATCCCGTAGCCGGCCGTGGAAGCTCTCGACGTGTCCGTTCTGCATGGGCGTGCCGGGCTGGATGTGGACCAGGCCGATCTTCCAGTCTTCGGCCCAACTCAGCATTCGTCGGGACGTAAACTCCGGCCCATTGTCCGAGCGCACGTTCTCCGGCCGCGCTCTCCGATCAACCGCTCCAACACGCGAGTCACACGTCCGCTGCCCAGGCTGGTATCGGCTTCCAGCGCCAGGCATTCACGCGTATAGGCATCCACCACGCTCAGAATCCGCACCATGCGTCCGGTCGCCAGCCCATCCGTGATGAAGTCCATCGCCCACTCCTGGTTGGCTCGCACCAGCCTCGGTTCCACGTCACGTTCGCGCACCAGCCGCTTACGCTTCTTCCGTCGCACCATCAGCTTCTCTTCCACGTAGAGCTTGTACACACGCTTCACGTTGACCTCCTGGCCGCGCCGGCTCAGCAGTGCATGCAGCCGGCGATAGCCGTAGCGGGGCTTCTGCCGGGCCAGCTTCACCAGCTCTCCGCGCAGTTCCACGTTGCGATCCGGTCGCGGCTCGTACCGGTAGCTCGACCGCTCCACGTCCAGCAGCTTGCAGGCCGTGCGTTCGCTCAACCGGAACTCGGCTGACACAAACGCCACTTCCTCTCTTAGACCGGCAAGCCGGGGTCCCCGCGGACAGTTCCTTGTCCGTGGGGTGAAAGCTCCACCCGTTTTTTCGGATCACCGCCTTCAGCGCTTCACCGTGCAGGCTCAGTTCCGCAACCAGCAGCTTCAAACGACGGTTCTCATCTTCCATCGCCTTCAGACGCTGGGCCTCGCTCACGTCCATGCCCCCGAACTTCTGCTTCCACTGATAGAACGTCGCCGCGCTGATCCCATGCTCCCGGCACAGATCCGGCGTCTTCACCCCAGCTTCGCTCTGCTTCAAAAGCCCCATGATCTGCTCTTCGCTATACCGGCTCTTCTTCATGCTTCCGTCCTCCCGTTCAATCTACGAGAGAAACTCCAGCTTCAAATGGTAGAGATTATCGGGGGCAGGTCAAGAGCACCTTGAGGTCTTCGCTGCGAAGTCGCTGCCTCGCGTCGCGGTCGTTGCAGAGTGACACGGCTTACGCAAAGAGATCTGGTTGTCAGGTCCAAGCGCCTGGACGTGAGGGCCCAGATAGACCTATGTTAATTCCGGCCAAAAGGCTCGGCAGTCAGGAATTGCGGTTGGCCATCAAGGATGCAACTCCGTATACCACTTTATGTTTGAACGTAGCCATCACACCCATGCCTTGCACAATCTCCAGGTCACGCCTTCAGATCATCCAGAAACTCGGATGCTGCTCCCGCGCAGGACACGAGCAGGGAGTCACGAGCTCTCGTGCAAGCTACATAGAGCAGCTGTCTTTCCGATGTGTATACATCTTGTAGTTCCGTCGCATCAGCAGCCATCGCGATGCGTTGGGGATCGGGTAAGGCGTCCTGGTCACAAGCCATCACAGCGACTGCCCGGAATTCGAGGCCTTTGGCGAGGTGCATAGGGCAGACAGGAATAGAGCCCGACGAGAACTTTAATTCGTGCGTCAGAGGTTCAGCAGGCAGTCCGGCCTGGCGAGCGGCCAACTCTGCACGCGGCATCTGTCGCTCCGAACGAACAAAAATCACCATCTCCTCAGCACGCACGCCATCTCTGAAGCGCTGCTTCAGCCACTCGCCTACTTCAAACACCTCATCGGCTTCGTTCTCAAAGCTCCTGACCTCTGGAGGCTTCCCGTTGAAGGCTGACAGCGTACCGGTCCTGTCCTCAACGTTGCCGTCTCCATCTGTGATCTCTGGGTCAAGCAGGCGATCAGCATGCTCTCGGATTTCTTCGGAAGTTCGGTAGTTGATCTTCAGGTTCGTGGAGCGGCCACGCACATCGACACCGACCGATTTCCACGAGAATGGATGCTGGAAGATGCGTTGGGCCGTGTCGCCCGCGAAGAATAGGCCGTTGCGGCGCCCTCCGCCCAGCGCAGCGAGACAGCGAAGCTCAGCTTGACTGATGTCCTGTGCCTCATCGACCACCGCGAAGTCGAACGGCGGGGCGGCTCCCTCGTCATAATGTTTGCTCAGCCGCGAGAACATCTCGGCGGCCGTCATGTCCCGTCGTTCTTCCAAAGCCTTGATGACGTGCGCGTAAGTCGACCAAAGCACCTGGCGCTGCGGCTCGCGCAGTCGGGAACGTCTACCGACCCTGCTGTGATCGCGATACTGTTCCCAAGTACGAAGCTGGGCTGCGTCCACCACCTGGTGCCACTCGGAGCACACGAAGCGCTCGGTAAAAGCGCTCGAAGGTTCGCGAGCCATTCCCTCCCGGATCAGCCGATCGACCTCTTCGCGTTGCGCCATCTTGACTGGGCCGTAGATCGGCACCAGGTTGCTCTCGTACAGGCGCCGCGCGACTGCTTCGAAGGACATCACCTCGATCTGCTCGCCCAGCCGTGGGCGCTTTGAGATCAGCAGCCGAAGTTTCTTCTCGAGCGCACGCACAAGCACATCGTTAAAGGTGGTCAGCAAGACCCTGCACGAGGGGTGCGCCTCGGCCAGGTGCACGGCGCGATGAAGCGCCACGATCGTCTTCCCCGTCCCAGCCGAGCCCGTGACACGTGCAGGCCCGCTGAAGTCTCGTTCGACGATGGCTCTCTGTGCTGGATGAAGAAAGACCGCCCACTTCTCCCATGGTGCGTCCAGGGCGGCCTTGAGTTCCTCAACATTCGCGACCACGCGGAACCGGCGTTGTGCATCAGGGTGCGTAAACGCTGCCGTCTCCTGCGCGGCAACGTCGGTTGCCACTGTTGGCTTTGCTGGAACAGGCGCAGGAGAGGGTCGGATACTGGTCGCGAGGCTCAGCACCGCTTCCCGTGCCTCCTCGGGCAGCTGTTCCACGACCTCTAGCACCGAGTCCTCATCGGCCTGACGTACCGTCGAGAGCCAATCGAGGGGTACCCCATAGCTGAGCAACTCCGCATCGCTCGCCCCGGCGAGCATGGGCAACGGTTGTCCCACCCGAACTGCGGGCCGTTCAATGTAGTGCGGGACGATGATCTCCTGAACCGTCTCCTTCAGGACCACCATCTGCGCTGCACCTGTAGCCGGGTGCACGGTGAGCTTGCGCTTCTCGGCCCAGGCATACGCCACGTCATGGTGCGCCACGTAGCAGAGCAGCAGACTCGTCTCGGTGCGATGGAGAATGAGGCGCAGGTCGTCATTCACGCGAGCCGACCAGAAGCGCCTGTCACGGGCCCGATCCAGTCGATGCATCTGCAGCCCCGGGCTGCCGGGATTCATCTGCAGCTCAACCGCCGCAATCTTGGCAGCCTGCTGCTCGCCCGTCTGAAGCCTGGTCAGGCTGTCCTGGAAGGTACTGGCGATCAGGAAGTGCACATACTCTCCTTAGTTCACCGTGAAGACCTTCATCACCTCGTCGCCCAGGTGATTGATGACTTTTACCGCGATCCGGCCTGAGCTCGGTTTCGGAAAAGGGCGCGAGGTGTCGCTGCACAGCGACTCCCAAGCCTCCCTGTCGATCTCCGCCTTCAGCGTGGTCTTCAGCGACTTGTAAGGATCGTTCGCGCCGAGAAAGTAGGCGTGGCGCACAAAAAAGCTCTCGTCGTTGTAGTCGGTATCGATAAACCAGCAGGCCAGCTCATCCGGGTCCGAGCTGGTGACCATCCCGGTGCCGGGGTGAAAGACGTCAATGCCATTCACCTTTACGCGAATCTCCTCGTGCGGGGCGGGCAGGATGTCGATGTCCGGCTCACCGAAGATGACGAAGAGATTGCCCGTCCCTGTGTTCTTCAGGTCCTCGGCCATATGGAGGTCGGCGTTCATGCGGGCCTTCAGTACGCGGATGCGGCCCAGCGTGTTGAACTCCGTCGACTGTGCGTCGAAGTTGAACCCGCAGGCGATCACCACATCGAAGTTGGCCTCGCCAGCCTCGCGGGCAGCCATCACCAGGTCATGGCGCGTGACGGTGCCGAACTCCGGGCCGATCATCACGCCAGCCCGGCGCATGGCGCCAGCCTCATCGAAGTAGCGCCCCTCGGCGCAGATCATGCCGCCCGGCCACGCCTGCAGCGAGTCGAAGGTGATCCGTGCGCTCCGGTCCGCCTGCTGTACGCCGCTGGCCTTCAGCGTGTCCAGGATGACCTGGATGAAGTTGCCGGCGTCCCTCGGGTCGTCGTAGCTCCCCGTGGCCGAGGGCGCGAGGTTGTCATCCTGCATGGCGAGCATGCGCACCGGGTTCAGGCTTTCCACCGTGAACGGCCCGGCCACGCGCACCTTGCCCTTGTCCTCATAGGGCCGATCGTAAAGGTTCTCGAACTCCGCCTTCGCGGCGATGGAGGCATCGATGGCCCGCTGCCGCGCAATGCGCTCCTTCCACCACGCCGCGTGTACCTGCGCAGCCTCGCTCTTGTTGTCATTCCCGCCCTTTTTGTTGTCATTCCCGAAGGGAATCTGCGTCTCGTCCTCCGCCGGCAACCCTCCCGGAAGCTCCCGCGGAAGCTCCCACTCCTGCCACCCCTGCCCCAGCAGCGCGTTCAATCGCTCGCGCAGGGGCTCCAGACGCGTCTGGAAGTCCTCCCAGATCACGTCGATTTCGGCGTTGTTGGCGATCGACTTCAGCGTGATGTGCGGCACGCGCTCGTAGACAAAGCCCTGGCGGATGTCGCCGCGTGTGGGCGTCTGTGCAGGCGCGAGATTGCGCAGCTGCGCCTCCTTGAGCCGGCCTTCGGGCGAGTCGGCCAGCAGGTAGTAGGGGTAGCGCGCGCCCATGATGCGGGCCCGTGCCAGCGCGAGAGCGACGCGGGAGGTGTCAATGGTGATCCAACGCCGTCCCCACTGCTCGGCGACGTAGGCTGTGGTGCCCGAACCGCATGTGGGATCGAGGACTAGGTCGCCTGGGTCGGTGGTCATGAGAATGCAACGCTCAACTACTTTGGGATTAGTCTGAACCACATAAACCTTGTTGTCGGTAAAAGATCCCGTGATCGTGTCAGTCCAAATGTTATGTCGGATCGAGATGCGAAAATCGGAAAGCTTACTTTTGAAGCGGACCGAGTTAACCGTTGCGAAGATTCGCCCAGCTTTGGCGCTTCGGCCTAAGCCAGTTATGGAGGTTTTCCAGTGGCTACCAGCGGCAGGGTGAAAGCTGCGCCCAGAGAACTCGAAGGGTTGAGGTGTTGAGGACTCTCCTGGAGAGATAATCGAAACCGATTGATATCGATATTCCTCTTCAGGTGCGCCAGTGCTTCGGAGTTCCTCATCTATGTATCGATACGCTCCGACGTCGTCAGCAGCCTTCAGATCGTATAGCTCGCGGTACTTGATTGCATTCTTGTCCTTGGCATACCAAACGAGCATGTCGTACACCGGAGCAAGCAAGGTGCTGGTCGCGTAAGGTGCCTTCTGATACACAATGTCGCTGCAAAAGTTGTCGGGGCCAAACACTTCATCCATGATTGCCCGAATGCGGTGCACATTCTCATCCCCAATCTGCACAAAGATCGACCCTGATTCCGTCAACAGATCCCGCGCCACGACCAGCCGGTCGCGCAGATAGCTCAAATACGAGTGAATGCCATCGCGCCAGGTATCCCGGAACGCCTTCACCTGCTCGGGCTCCCGCGTGATGTGCTCGACGTTGCCATCCTTCACATCGCGGCTGGTCGTGGACCACTGAAAGTTCGAGTTGAAGCGAATCCCGTACGGCGGGTCGAAGTAGATGCACTGCACCTTGCCGCGCAGGCCTTCGCGTTCGGCGAGTGAGGCCATCACCTGCAGGCTGTCGCCCAGGATCATGCGATTGGACCAGTGCTGCTCGTGCTGGTAGAACTCCGTGCGCGCGTCGGTGGAGGGCAGGCCGTTGAAGTCGGCGAAGAGGTCGGGCTGCAGCTCCGCAAAGCCGTTGTTCTCGCCCTTGACGCGCCGCTGCCGCTCGGTCTCGCGCTTCAGGTCGTCGATCAGCACCTTGGGGTGCACCTTCTCCTGGATGTAGAGCGGCGGTGCGGGGACGGTGAGCGGCAGTTCCGCATCCATTTCGTCGTCGGGGTATTTGCCACGCCAGATCAGCTGCGGATCGAGGTCGCGGTTGCGCCGCTCATAGGCCACGCGTACCGGTCGCTGCTGCTCGGGGCGCATCAGCGCCTCGAACTCCGCCGTGGGGATGTTGCGGCGAGAGGCCTCGTCGTGCACAAGCGTAGTGATGGTCTTCTCGGCGGGTTTGCTGGGCGGCTTGGGTGCTCGTGGCGGCATGCGGGGCTTCCCTGGGGGGTGGTGGCGGGGCGGGAACGCGGATTCCCTTCGGGAATGACAACAAAAGAGACTAGGGCACGAGGTCCCCGGCGACCGGGAACAGATTGCCGGAGACGGCCTGCTCGATCACCTGATCGAGGTAAGGCTGGATGAGCGTTTCAAACTCCGCCTCCAGCGTGTAGATGGAGCTGAACTCAGCAAAGGCCCAGCGCCCGTGCTCTCCACTGCGATTGACACCGAGAATCCACCGCGTTTCCATGGTTTCGCGCTTCACCTTGGCGTCCTCGCGGCGGAAGCCCTTGATCTCGACAATGAGGTTGAGCAGGTCGTCCTCGCCGCGGCCGTCGTCGACGCGCAGGAGGAAGTCCGGCTCATAGTGGCGATTGGCGGAGTTGAACAGGTACGGCACCTGGAAGCCAAGATTCCCTGAGTTCTTGAGATAGCTGCGCACCCTGGGATGCTGCTCCGCAACCCGGCAGAACTGCGCCTCCCAGCTGCTGTCGAGCACGACGTAGTTGATGTGCGAGCGCGCCGCCGAAGTCTGGTACAGGTCTGTCTGCGTGGTGTTGTAGTTCACATGCCGGGAAGAGCCGACGGAATTATAAGGGTCAAGGATCGCCACGATGGCGGTCTCCCCGATCATGGCGCGAGTGATGGCAGCGGTGATCTTTTGCGAGGCGTTGTCGAGAAACCTGGGATCAAGAATCTGGGCGGGCTGTACGCCACCGACCGGGTGGAAGTAGATCTTCAACCAGTCGTTGGCGATGCGGCGCAGCTCCATGAACGCGGCCGAGCCGGGGTTCTCCGTTTGCACGTCACGCCAGGTGGTCTTGAGCATGTGGGCGACCAGCCCAAAGACGATGGACGAGTGCCGCATATCGCGCAGGTGCTCCGGGCCGATATTCACTCCCTCGCCAACGATGCCTTCCACACGGGTGTCGGTGGGGCCAACGTCCTCGGGACGGAGCATGTAGTGGGAGTCGTCCATGAAGGCGGCCTGCAGGCGCAGCCGCGGCATCTCGACGCGGTAGCCCTGTACGCGCGGAAACCGAAGCTCGAGCGCAGCCCGCTCCTTGACGGCCCGGATATTGGTAATCTGGCGTGGCGCCACCGGCTTCGAGATCACAGGCCTGGCGGTGAAGTCGAAGGGAATGCCAAGCACGTCGGCGTATTCGACTGGAAACTTGCCGACGTCTTCCCCCTGAGTCAATGTCTCGTACGATTGACGCCTGAGAGCGCGCCCGATCACCTGCTCACACAGCAGTTGCGTGCCGAACGCGCGCACCCCGAGGACATGCGTGACGTTGTTCGCATCCCAGCCCTCCGTAAGCATGGAGACCGAGACGACGCAGCGCGCACAGATTCCCCCAGGGAACCGGGCCGTCCGACGTTGTTCATCACCTCACGCAACAGGGTGGAGTCCTCCAGAGCTTCGGCCTTCTCATGCTCTCCGCGAACCCGAAGCTCCTGCCGAAACTGCTCGATCTCAGGCGCCGCAACCTTGCGGAACTCCGGCCCGAGGTCACCACCCGCCTCCATCTCGTTGCTGTCGACCAGAATGGTGCGTGGGCGAGACAAGCGTGTGCCGCGCTCATCGAAGTTGCGGAACAACGGCAGATGACCCGGGACAGGGTACGGGACAGCCCCATCCGGCCGGTCATACCCAGAGATGAAGTCGTACACCAGCTTTGAGGTGGAGGTGTTGTTGCAAACCACAATGAAGCAGGGCGGCACCGGCAACTTACTTTGCTGCCAGGTCTCAAAGGTGTCCTTGTAGTGGCTATAAAGGGAGTCCAGGGCGGATCGCAGCAACTTCGGCAGTTCGTTGGGATCCAATCCCTCCAACCGTCCCTTCTTCGGCATATCCTACCGGATGTGCTCCCATAAGTTGCGGTAGACAGGTGCTGTGGAGTTCGTCACGTTGTCATCGACCGGCACGCGCGGCAACTTCACAATGCCGCACTCGATCGGATCCATGAGCGAGAAATCGCTCATGGTCCACGGAAACAGCGTGCCCTCCTCGTATCCAGACCCGCGCAGAAAGAACGGCGTCGCGGAAAGGTCGACGATGCGCGAGATACCAAGGCGCTTTTTTACGATTTCCAACCCATTGATCCAGAGACGGGCCATCTCGGCGTTCGCTTTTGCCTCTTCGCGTTCATCGGCGCGAAGGTCCTTCTCTCCGGACGTCCCTGGCTTCTCCTTGTAGCAGTGGTGTGCCTCGTCGTTGAGCACCAGAATGCTCTTCATGCCCATGAGTTCGCCCACCATGCGCTGAAGCATCTGCCCATCTGTCTCCAGCGTCGCGATGTCGCCCTCGCGGCCTTCGATGAGACGACGGGTTCCCTTCGCGAGTGAGAGCCGTTCCCTGCGCTTGAATTTGTGAAAGTTCTCGATCAGTACAACGGCCCGCTGCATGTCTTGCAGCATGTCCTTGGGCACAAGGTCGCGGTGCTCGTAATAGTTCCTGACGTCGTTGGGCTTGAGCACATTGAGCCGATCCCGGATGGTGAGGCCGGGCGTGACGACGAGGAATCCCTTGGTGAACTGGCTGCCGGGGCGCCGGATCGCGTTGAGCGTCTGCCACGCGATGATCATCGCCATCACCGTTGTTTTACCGGCGCCGGTCGCGAGCTTAAGAGCAAGGCGAGGTAGCCCTGGATTCGCGTCCGCATTGGCTTCGGCTACATGCTCCAGATACTTGCGACGCCAGCTATCCCGCTGCGGTGCAACCTCGGTCAGCCAGATGAGGGTCTCAACTGCCTCCAACTGGCAGAAGAACGGCCGAACCGAAGGGAACTTATAGTTGCGCCAGTGATCCAGTAACCTTGCCGTCTCTGGGGAGACTCGCCAGTCCGACGGGCTGGGCAGGCCTCTCCATGCATCCACTTCCCCTCGGAGATCGTTGATGATGGACGAGGTGTACTTCTGGTCGTCACTGGAAATGCCGGCCTGGTCCCGAAGGTCGATCTCCTGCTGTTGCGGCTGATTTCGCTGGCGGCGGGATTTGGGGATGGGTGATAGGAACTCTGCTGGCCGGCGTAAGGCCAGAATCTGCTGTGTCGGCTGGTTCGTGCCGTCCAGTTCCCAGTGGCGGGAAGGACGTTCGTAGGGGCTGTTCAGGATTGGACGGTCGAAAAAAGATTGCTCTGCAGACACGACGGACTTGGCCCTTGTGAAGGATTGAACAATGATGCCATATCCAGTTGCGGCTTGCCATATCGCAGCTCGTTCAGGCTTCGGGAAAGGGGGGCAGGTACCTGCGTGACTCCCTTGCGCCCGGATGGCCGATTTGGACGGCTCTAGGACGCAACCATGCGATGACGCACGGTGAAAGGAAGAGTGACTTGACCGTACGCTTGCGCTTGCGATCGCCGCGCCGCAGGTCCGCTAACTGCCAGAGCGAGGAACAAGTACTCATCACCGGTAACCGTACGGTGCTCCCGGCGGAGACGGTGTGTGGACCACTGGTCCGGCCCTTCATCGTGAATAGTTTCGCCTTCGTGAAGGTTACAGAAGGTAAGACAGAACTCGTCGTGCAAGACTTGAGGGTGCAGCGGGGCGCCTCGCCTGTTTTCGAAGAGGTGGTCGTGGCTACAGGTTGGGTCCCGTGCATTCAACCACTCGGCGATGTACCGCGCCGCCCGATCGGTGAAAACCCCAAGCGTTCGCGTCCTTACTGTAGGGTCTGGGCAGGTAGTGTGGGCGCTTCTTAGCGTGAAACTTCGGGCCCACAGGGCAGGCCGAACGGCGGTACCCATGGCGATTAGCCCATTTGAAGAAGCCCGTCAACACCGAGGTGTTGTGCCCGGCATTCGTGTATTCGACCTCCTCAGCCCAATCCAGAAACTCGCCGATCGTCTTCGGCGTGACACATTCGAGATTGGTGATCCCCATCTCGTTCAGGAACAGCATGAAGGGACCGATCGAGGCACGGACGGTGCTCACGTCCTTGTAGTGCTGCCTCGCAAAGCCGTCGAGGTATTCAAGTGTGATGCCAAGGAGCGGTCCCGGTCCACACATGTCTTCCAAGTACACTTGCGTCTTGTGGAGACGGCATGCTGCCCGGAGAGGTAATGAAGTCCGCTGGGGTTTAGGTCACATATTTGACGTTTGAACTGTATACCGCAGCCACAACTGCATGCCAGCAACACCATCCCGCTACGCTTCAACTTTCCGTTCACTCCGACACTGGTTGACATTTCCCGATCCTCCTCATTGCTGTCCTTTTGTAGCTTTCGATCAAGAGATCAAGGTCGCGGCGGTCGAAGCGCTCCTCGCCCCGCAACTTGATGGGAGTGAACTGGCCCGTCTTGACCATCCACTCGAACTGACCGCGTTGAAACGCGAGATAGCTGGAAGCGTCATCGCTGTTGATCAACCGAGGCATTGAACTGACGGTTATTGTTGCTGCGCAGCTTGCGCACCGGTTGTAGTCCTCGCCGTCCTTCGGCGCATCCATGGTTCCTAAGCTCGACCTCCGCGCGGCGGAACTCGGGACGGTACAGACCTTTCCATCGACAATCTGCATACTCTCCTCGTTGTGCGCCCGCTGAGACTAGGTTCTAGCACCACGTCACACGGGTAAATACCCGTTGAGGAGTGCGTGTCCCGAATATCGATGAAGGAAAGCTTGCGCCCTAGCGAGAATGGGTCCCCCCCCCTGGGATCGCAATCACTATGCCAGAACTGAGCTCGGACGACTTGCCAGGGAAACCCGGGACCTGCCTGGTGTCTGCTGAAGCTCTTGCCTCGGGTGCAGCGCTATGCGAAACCTTTCCGATTGCCGTGGGGCTGGCCGACAATAGGCGCCGTTCCCCAAAGCAGCGAGATGAGTGCGGCTCCGATCACAATCGTCCACGCCGCCCGTACCTCCCACTTGCGTTGCGGCACTACGCCTGCCTCCGGCACACAGGTTTCAGGAATGATCGCTGCCCACTTAGCGGCCCGGCTTACCATCTGCCTCTTGGACTTCGCGATCTCCCGGCAGCGCCGCGTACAGTACCTGCGCTCGCCAACCTGAGCCTGTTCCAGGAACACCCCACAGCCGCCGCAGGTCGTCACCCCGACGAAGTCGGATCGCGTTTGTACCGGGTCGGCCCACGGACGGCGTCCAAGCGCTTCCACTTCCATCGCTCGAAACGTGTGCTCGCTCGGGCGAACCCGCCTGTGGCGGTTCAACATCTCACGCTCCCGGAGGAATCGAGCTCGGAGGACGGTCCTGTTCTCGCTCACCAACAAACCTGCACGGCGGAGATTACAAGCTCTGCACGAACCCGCAAGGTTCTCTCTGATGCCCTTGCCGTTCATGCACCTTGGGACAATGTGGTCGAGCGTGAAGGCCTCAGGGGTGCGTTGGTCCTCCAATACACAGTCGATGCCACACCACGCGCATCTGCCACGTTGGAGGCGGAAGAGGAAAACTCTTTTCGCGGAGACAGGCACAGACTCGACTGTAGCCAAGCCGAACAAAAAGCGAAAGATGCAGGAAGTAAATTCTCCGTGTGACGAAGGGGGATAATGACTTGGAGGATCGTAGGATATCGAGATGCTCGCGACTGTGATCCTGACACCCCTTTACGATGCACCCTTGTTCATCCAAGTGCTGCTTGCATGCGTCCGGATGAAGTATTCCCGATGCGCATCGAGCACATCGATTGGGCCAGCAGCCGCATTTGGGTGCCCGAGGGCAAGACCGTAAACTCGCGCCGCTTTGTAGGCATCAGCGAGCGGATGCACACGATGCTGAAGGAGTGGTGCAAGGGCCGGGAGGGTTGGGTCTTCCCTTCCAAGCGTTCCCTATCCGGTCACCTCGAAAGTATCGCCAAGGGCTTCCAGGAGGCTCGTCGCCGAGCCAGGATCAGCGCGGAAATCGTGCCCTACTCAGCCCGCCACACCTATGGCACGTACCAGATGCAGGCCACCGGGAATGTCTTTGCCGTCTCACGGGCGATGGGCCACGCGGACGTGAAGAGCATGGAACCGTACCAGCATCCGGACACCGTGACGCTCAACTCAGCGATTAACCGCCGCAACCAGGAGCGCGAAGCGCACCGGGTGGCGGCACAACCTACTCAGGATTGGCACACAAATTGGCACACTCCCGAGTACGTGCAGTGAAAACCCCCGTCATTCTTGCAGAAACGAGCTTGGATGACATCGACTCTTAATCGACAGGTTGAAGGTTCGATTCCTTCCGCGTCCACCAATCTTTTTGCCGCCGTTCTGCGCCGGCTTCGCCAACCTGCATAGGGTCGCCGCTTGCACGCATCGAACCTCCCATGAGTGCACTCCAAGCTGAGCGCGTGTCACCAGGCGCAGCCAGCAGCGACAGCCACCGGGTCCGTATCGCCTTCGACAACTCCTATGCCCGGCTGCCGGGTCATTTTTACGCCCGCTCCCTGCCGGCTCCTGTCGCGGCTCCCCGGCTGCTTCAACTCAACGTCGAACTCGCCGGGCAACTGGGTCTGGACCCGGAAGCGCTGGCCAGCCCCCAGGGTGTGGCTTTGCTGGCGGGCAATCTCACGGCCGATGGTTCCGAGCCTCTTGCCCTGGCCTATGCGGGCCACCAGTTCGGGCACTTTGTTCCGCAACTCGGCGACGGCCGCGCCCTTCTGCTTGGCGAGGTCGTCGCGCGCGATGGGCGCCGCTACGATCTGCAGCTCAAAGGCGCCGGCCGAACGGCATTTTCGCGCGGCGGCGACGGCCGTGCCGCCCTCGGTCCGGTGCTGCGCGAGTACCTCGTCAGCGAGGCCATGGCGGCGATGGGCATCCCGTCCACACGCGCGCTGGCCGCCGTACTGACCGGCGAAACCGTTCTGCGCGAAATGCCCCTGCCCGGCGCCGTGTTCACCCGCGTCGCCTCCAGCCACCTGCGCGTGGGCACCTTTCAGTACTTTGCCGCTCGCGGCGACCTGGGCGCGGTGCGCACCCTGGCCGACTACGCGATCGACCGGCACTACCCCGAGCTCAAGACCAATGCCCAACCTTACAGCGCCTTTCTGGAGGCCGTGCTGACCCGGCACGCGCATCTTGTGGCGCGCTGGATGGCTGTGGGCTTCATCCATGGCGTGATGAACACCGACAACACCTCCATCTCCGGCGAAACGCTGGATTACGGTCCGTGCGCCTTTATGGAGGCCTACGACCCAGGCACGGTCTTCAGTTCTATCGACCACGGGGGTCGGTATGCCTTCGATAATCAACCCAACATCGCCCTTTGGAACATGGCGCGGCTGGCCGAAACCCTTCTGCCGCTGCTCGAAGGCGAACACGGCAGCGCGGAAGGGGCCTTGGGGGCGGCCCATCGCACCCTGGCGGGCTTTCAGCCGCTGTTTGAAGCGGCCCACCTTGCGGCACTCCGCCAAAAGCTCGGCCTCGGGGGCGAGCAGCCCGCCGACGCAACGCTGGCGGCCGGGTTCCTCAACCTCATGGCCGCCAGCCAGGCGGACTTCACCCTGAGCTTCCGCCACCTGGCCGAGGCGGTCGACCCCGCGGCCGAGAACGGGCTGCGTAGCCTTCTCGCAGGTGCGCCTGGGCTCGACGCCTGGCTCGTCGCGTGGCGCAAGCGCATGGCGGCTGATGAACTGCCAGCCGCAACCCGTGCCGCCAACCTGCGCCGGGCCAATCCTCTCTATATCCCCAGAAATCATCAGGTGGAGGCCGTGATTCAGGCGGCGATGCGGCAGGATTTCGCACCCTTCCAGCAGCTGCTCGCCGTCACGGCCCACCCCTTCGAAGAGCGGCCCGGGCTGGAAACCTACGCCCAACCCGCCCGGCCCGAAGAACGCGTACTGCAAACCTTCTGCGGAACTTAGAGCAAGATCACATCTGCTATACCCAGCGCCAAGGGCGCGCTCTATACCAGCCCAGGCCGAAGGCCTGGGTTGAGGGCCAGCATACTGGCGAGGGCTGAAAGCCCGCTCTTATAGCCGCCCGGATACAACTGCGAGGCTCCCGCTCCAGCTTCGGACCCGCGTTCCACGCCCCGGCACGCCAGTAACCGCTTCCGAAACACCATCACGTCATTACCCAACGGAAAGTGCTATAGCCGTTTCACAATACAGCGGCTAGCCTGCAGACATGCTGTCCTCTGCGCTGCTGCTCCTCTTCGCCACGCACACTCGCCTCTCCAGTGAGGCGGTGCCCGAGGCGGCCAAGGGCGCCACACTGCTGGGCGGCTGTCAGGCGGAGGTGCGGCTGATGCAACGCGATACGCTGCAGCAGGCAGCGTCGCCAGACCTCATCAACGGGTCCTACTGCGTGGGCTACGTCAGCGGCTTTCTGGCCGGATTGACCCCGGCCTCCTCGGTCTGCACCCACGAACAGCCGATGGCTGCTGTGGTCTGGGCCTACGTCGACTATATGGAGCACAACCCACAGCTGCTGGAGGAGGACAAACGCGTCGGGCTGCGGCTAGCCCTGGAGAAGGCCTTTCCTTGCAACTCCAACCGCCCCTCGGCGCCTTCGGCCTAGCCCGGATGCAGTTGCCCTTCCCGCAGGCGCAGTACCCGGTCGCAGCGCGCGGCGATCTCGCCGTTGTGCGTCACCACCACCACCCCCAACTGATCTTCGCGACACAGCTGCTGCAGCAGCGTGAACAGCTGCGCTGCCGTTTCGTCGTCGAGGTCCCCGGTGGGTTCATCGGCAAGCAGCACCGCGGGCCGGGTCACCAGGGCGCGGGCCATGGCCACCCGCTGCTGTTCCCCACCGGAAAGCTCCCCGGAACGGTGCTGCGCCCGCGTCGCCAGACCTATGCGGTCGATCCAGGCGAGGGCTTCCCGCTGCGCTGCCCCACGGGCCAAACCACGGGCCAGCAGCGGCATCGCCACGTTTTCTACCGCGCTGAACTCCGGCAGCAGGTAGTGAAACTGCCACACATACCCGATGGCACGATTCCGCACCGCCGCAAGCTGCACGGCGTTCAACTCCCCCAGCCGGACGCCATTCACCTCCACAGATCCCGCCGTGGGCTGCTCCAGCCCAGCCATCAGGTGCAGCAGCGTGCTTTTGCCCGAGCCGCTGCGCCCCACAATCGCCACCATCTCGCCCGCGCCGACCTCCAGATCCAGACCACGGAACAACCGCAGGTCAGCCTTGCCGCCAACGCCGGCATAGGTCTTCTCCAGCGCCGAGGCGCGCAGACAGGACGCCCCTGTACCGCGCTGGGCTGCCCCGGCTGCGCGTGGCGGCTCTCCCGAAACGCCTCTCAATCCTCGGCCACCTTACCGCCGTCGTCGTCGTGGCCGGCAGGCGCGCTCTGGTCTTCGGCGTGCTGCGCAAGAACAGCCGACTGCGCTTCGGTCGCCAGCCCGAAAGCGGGCCGGGGTGATTCAACTCCATCTGCGGTGGCTGTTCGTCGCTGTCGCCACTCCGGACGGAAGGCCACGCCCATGCGATTCCAGGCGTTGATGTTGGCAATGGCAAAGGTCAGGTCGACCAGTTCCCTGTCGCGAAAAAAGCGCGTCACCGCCGCGTACTCCTCATCAGGGGCGTGCCCGCGGTCAATGCGCGTGATCACCTCGGTCCACCGCAGCGCGGCCTGCTCGCGCGGCGTAAATGCCCCCGAATCAGGCGCTTGCACCACGGCCTCAAGGCGGCTTTCGGGCTCATGGTGTTTGCGCAGCTCCGCCTTGTGCAGCTCGGTGCAGAACTCGCAGCCGTTCAGAACGGAGGCCCGCAGGTAAACCAGGCCCAGCAGCACAGGCTCCAGCGCCGTGCCGACATTGACGTAATGCCCAAACGCGCTGAGCGCGGCGTAGCCCTCGGGCGCGAGCTCCGGGTAGCGCAATCTTGCAGCCATTTTGTCGCCTCCTTTTGGCCTGGCTGCTGCCGCTCCAGGCTCGCGTTATTCGTAGCGTAACGCCTCGGCGGGCAGCACCGCCGCCGCCGCACGGGACGGATACAGCGTCGCCAGGAACGCGATCCCCAGCGAAACCAAGCTCACCAGCAGCGCATCCGTGGCGCGCGGCGCGAAGGGCAGGTGGTCGATGGAGTAAACCCCGGGATCGAGCTGGATGAAGCGGTAGTGCGCCCCCAGCACACTGCCGAGATAGCCCAGGCCGAGGCCAAGCACCGTGCCCACGGCCGAGATCAACAGGCCCTGGAGCAAAAAGATGCGGCGCACCTGCGCGGGCGTCACGCCAAAGCTCATCATCACGGCGATGTCGCGGGTCTTTTCCATCACCATCATGGTCAGTGCGCTCAGGATATTCAGCGCCGCGACCACCACAATGAGCGCCAGCACAACAAACGTCACCGCCTGTTCCAGCTTCAGCGCGCGAAAGAGCTCCCGGTTCTGCTCCTGCCAGGTAGTCGCCTGAAACCCCGGCCCGGCAGCCTGTTCCAGCGCGCGGGCAACGTCCGGTGCGCGATCCAGGTTGTTCAGCCGGAAGCTGAGCACACTGACCAGATCGGGCTCGGAGAACAGGCGCTGCGCGTCCGCCAGCCGCATAAAGGCGTAGGCGGAGTCGTACTGGTAAAAGCCGGACGAGAAAATTCCGACGACCCGGAATCGCTGGTAACGCGGCACCAGGCCCAGCGGCGTCAGCTCGCCTTGCGGGCTGGTAATCAGCACGGTGTCGCCCACCTCCGCCCCCAGCGTTACCGCCAGGTCCTGACCGATGACCAGTGGCGGCGCCAAACCCTCGCCGGGCGACGCGGGCGCTTCCCCCGCAAGGGGCCGCAGGTCGTCAAAGCTGCCCTGCTTTACCGATTGCAGGAGATTGCCGATGCGCAGTTCATCCCGGGGCACGATGCCCTTGATCAGCGCGCCGCCCGAGCGCGGCCCCCGCGAGATCAGCACCTGTCCGTACAGCCCTGGCGCGACCGCAGCTACATGCGGCACGGTGGCCAGCCGCGCCATCAGCGGTCGCCAGTTCCGGATGCCATCGCCGGCGACCCGCAGCAGCTCTACATGGGCCGTCGCGCCCACCAGCCGGTCCTGCAGGTCGCGTCGCATGCCGTTGGTGATGGCCAGCGCAACGATCAGCGCCGCCACCCCGGCCGCGACGCCCACCACGGAGATCGCGGTAATCAGCCCCACAACGGCCTGTCGCCGCCGCGCCCGCAGGTAGCGCACCGCGATGAAGAACTCAAATCGCACAGCTTCGATGGTACGTGCGCGGGCCGGTGCCCAAGTATCTCTGCGACCATTGTTCGGCAGACTACAACGCAAGTGGCAGGCGAAGGTGCGATCATTTGCCGCTTGCGACCGTTTTCCCACAGTGGCGTCCAATCATTGGTAACCCCCAGACGGTCCGCGCTTCGCAATCCTGTTGGGCGCGGATACACTGGAGTCAACTCTCTGGTGGCCCGGCCAGGCACCAGGGTCCCTTCCGTCGCAGCACACCGCGATGGTCACGGTTTTTCCATCGCAGACCACGCCCTCTCCGAATACGGGCGAGGGCGGTGGGTTGAAGGGGGAGCATGTTCGAACGCTACACAGAGAAGGCGCGGCGCGTCATCTTTTTCGCGCGCTACGAGGCCAGCCAGTTCGGCTCGCCCTACATTGAAACCGAACAC
Organism: Granulicella sp.; assembly: GCA_965218675.1. Lineage (GTDB taxonomy): Bacteria > Acidobacteriota > Terriglobia > Terriglobales > Acidobacteriaceae > Granulicella. The sequence goes on along the minus strand of CBDCLP010000012.1, from coordinate 22,009 downwards.
CTCCTGCTCGGGCTCCTGCGCGAGGACAAAGCGCTTACCAATCGCTTCCTCCGCTCCCATGCCTCCGTAGAATCCATTCGCAAGCAGATCGAGCAGCACACCACCGTTCGCGAAAAAGTTTCGACCTCGGTCGATCTGCCCCTTTCCAATGAGTGCAAACGCGTGCTCGCCTATGCCGCGGAAGAAGCCGAGCGGCTCAGCCACAAGCACATCGGCACCGAGCACCTCCTGCTCGGCCTGCTGCGTGAGGAGAAGTGCTTTGCCGCCGAAATCTTGACCGAGCGCGGCCTGCGCTTGCCCGCCATCCGCGAGGAGCTGCAGCGTTCCACCCAGGAAAAGCCCCAGGGACAGGGCTCCGCCTCCGGTGCTTCGTCCAAAGGGCGTGGGCAGCAGCAGGAGCAGTCCATGCTCGCCGAGTTTTCCCGCGACCTGACCCAGGCAGCCCAGGACCAAAGCCTTGACCCGCTCGTCGGCCGCGACTTCGAGGTCGAGCGGGTCATCCAGATCCTTTGCCGCCGCACCAAGAACAACCCCGTGCTCATCGGCGAGCCCGGCGTGGGCAAGACGGCCATCGTCGAAGGCCTGGCGCAAAAAATCGCCGACGGCGAGGTGCCCAGCTTCCTCGCCGACAAGCGCGTGCTTTCGCTCGACCTCAGCCTGATCGTCGCGGGCACCAAGTACCGCGGCCAGTTTGAAGAGCGCCTCAAGACCATCATGAAAGAGCTGATGGAAAATCAAAACTCCATCGTCTTCATCGATGAGCTGCACACCCTGGTGGGTGCCGGCTCGGCCGAGGGCTCGCTCGACGCCGCCAACATCCTCAAGCCCGCGCTCAGCCGCGGCGAGATCCAGTGCATCGGCGCCACCACCCCGGCCGAGTTCCGCAAGTCCATCGAGAAAGATCGCTCGCTCGAGCGCCGTTTTCAGGCCGTCAAGGTGCCGCCTCCCAACGAGGAAGACGCCACCAAGATCATGATGGGCATCAAGGAAAAGTACGAGAAGTTTCACGCCGTCAGCTACACCGACGACGCCATCAGCTTCTCCGTTTCGCACTCCAATCGCTACATCCCAGACCGCTTTCTGCCGGACAAGGCCATCGATCTGATCGACGAGGCCGGCGCCCGCGTCAAGCTGCGCCAGACCACCCTGCCCGAGGAGCTCACCGAAGTTCAGAAGCGCATCAAGTTCATCGTGCACCGCATGGAAAACGCCATAGCGAATCACGAGTTCGAAAAGGCGCGCTTTTACTCCGACGAGGAGCGCAAGGAGCGCGAAAACCTGCGCTCGCTGCGCGACAAGTACCACCTCGACGAGTCCAGCTCGGGCATCGTCACCCGTGAGGACATCGAGGACGTGGTTTCGCGGTGGACCGGTGTGCCCATCACCTCCATCAAGGAAGAAGAGACCCAGAAGCTCCTCCGCGTGGAAGGCGAGCTGCACAAGCGCGTCATCGCGCAGGACAAGGCCATCTCGGCCCTGGCCCGCGCCATCCGCCGCTCCCGCGCCGGCCTCAAAAACCCGGCGCGCCCGATCGGCAGCTTCCTGTTCCTGGGACCCACCGGCGTCGGCAAAACCGAGGTCGCGCGTACCCTGGCGCAGTTCCTGTTTGGCTCGGAAAAGTCGCTCATCCGCTTCGATATGTCGGAGTTCATGGAAAAGCACTCGGTCTCCAAGCTCATCGGCTCGCCTCCGGGCTATGTCGGCTACGAGGAGGGCGGCCAGCTCACCGAGCGCGTCAAGCGCAGTCCGTACTCCGTCGTTCTGCTCGACGAGGTCGAAAAGGCGCACCCGGACGTCTTTAACCTGCTGCTGCAGGTCTTTGAAGACGGCCAGCTCACCGACGGGCTCGGCAACACGGTGGACTTCAAGAACACGATCCTCATCATGACCTCGAATATCGGGGCCAAGCACCTGATGAAACGCGAAGGGCTGGGCTTCCAGTCGAGCAAGGATGAGGTCATTTTCGAGAAGATGCAGGAGATGGTCATGGGCGAGGTCAAGCGGACCTTCAACCCGGAGTTCATCAACCGCCTCGACGAGGTCATCGTCTTCTCCGCCCTGACCGACCCGGAGCTCATGCAGATTCTGGAGCTTCTGGTGCAGCAGCTCAACACCAACCTCGTCCACAAGGCGATCACCATCTCCGTGCAGGACGAGGCCAAGAAGTGGATCCTAGACAAAACGCTCACCGACCGCTCCTACGGTGCGCGTCCGCTGCGCCGGGCGTTGCAGCGCTACATCGAAGATCCTCTCTCCGAGGCGCTCATCGCCGGTCAGATTCCGGAACGGCCCGCCTTTCTGGAGGTCTATCTGGATGTCGACAAGCTGTTCTACCGCCCGGTCTCCCCGGACGGCGTGCAGGAAGAGTCAGCCGTCGGACTCGCCCTCAGCACCGTGTAATCCCAACCCGGTTCGTTCACCAAAAAGGCCCCGATCTTCAGGTCGGGGCCTTTTCTGCCCTTGTCGTCGTTGCCGACGGGAACCTGCTTCCTGGATGGGAGCACATGCGCGGCCGCGCCGAGACAGGTGACCGAAGCAGATCATTGCCTCCTACATCAGTCGCGAAGCCTGTTTACTCACCTTACTGGACGCCGACCTCGCATAATCCTGTGCCGTGTCCAGGGCATCCCCGAACTGGTTCCTGCTGCTGCCGACCAGCTTTTGCGCTTCTTTACTCAGGCGCTCGGCCTGTTCGCGCAGGGTATCCGCCGCATCGCTGAGATTGTCGCCCAAATCCTCGATCGATCGCCGTACCTTGCGGCGCGTGGAAGAACCTGAACGAGGCGCGAAGAGCAAAGCCGCCAAACCACCCGCCACCGCACCCGCCGCCAGACCGAACCAAAATTTTTTCATAAACTTCGCCTCCTAAGAACATCCGTGTGATTCATCTGCGCCGCCGTGGGTTGACTTCTGGGCCGGACCTCGCGCTAAACATCCTCTTCCCTCGTCCCTGCGCGGGTAGTATGGGATCTGACGAAATTACGGACTTCGGAGACCGATCCCAGCATGAGTGCTGCCCCACGCCGCCCCGACCTTCGCCAAGGGCGGACCCGTTTCGTGAACTCCGGGTACTTTACCCCTACCCTGATTGCGGTGCTGTGTGCCGTTCTGCTGGCAATCTCCTGGGAACGTGGGCGGGGGAATTTCCACCGGCTGACCACGGCGATGACCTCGCAACCGGCAGCATCGCCGCAGCCCACCGGCCCGGGTGGGGAGGAGGTCATCCGTCTCGTCCGCACACCGGACGCGGTTGGCGGCGACCCTGAGTTCACCAGCGCTGTGCTGCTGCCTGGTCGCGGCATGAACCTGCTGCAGCTCACGGCCCAGATCCCGGGCCACGGCCAGGTGCCGCTGCTGATGGCGCCTCCCCTGGACCGGGTCACCGCCATGCTGACCAACTCCGGTCCCGATGCCAATGGAAGCCTGAGCGCCACCATGGGCGGGGCATTTCTTGTGCCCTGGGCGGGGCATCTGGTGGGTCGGCCATCCGCGTCCCCGGGCATCCTGCAGACGCTCTGGCTGGGCCAGCACCTCACGTTCCCGGCGTCCAGTCCCGGCAGCTCGCTTTCCACCCTGGGCCTTCTGCTCAATCGCGGTGCGGATTCCACCCACAGTGACGTCGTCCTTGACGGGCAGTCCGTGGAGGCGATCTTTCATCCCGGAACCTTTTCCGGCAACTGGCCTTCCACCGGCGCCGTGCACGTGCTGGCCGAGCTTTCCGGGAAAACACTGGACCTGACGGTGACCGTGCAGAACACCGGACCCACGCCCATGCCGGTCGGCATCGGCTGGCTGCCCTACCTGTCCATCGCCAGTCATGACCGCCAGCACGCCACCCTCGCGCTGCCGTCCAGCATGCGCCTGGAGACCGACCGCAGCTCGGGCATCCCCACCGGCCGCATGGTCTCGGTGAGCGGCACGCCCCTGGACTTTTCCAGGGCGCGCGGCACCGCCCTGGGGCACACGGCCGTCGACGACACCTTTGTGCACCTCACCACAAGCGTTCTGTCCAGCAGCCCCGTTGTGGAGTTGCGCGATACGGCCTGGGGCTACGGCGTCCGGATCACTCCGCTGACCGCCAACATCAAGGCCCTGCACGTCGTGGCACCGGCGGACCAACCCTGGGTCGCCATCGGTCCCTACACCAACTTCGACAACGCGCTCGGCTCCCAGTGGGACACCGCCGAGGGCTCCGGCATTACCACGCTGCAGCCCGGCGACAGCGTGCAATGGAAGGTGCGGCTGGAGGTGTTTACCTTTCGCGCCGGCGACCCCGGCAGCGGCCTGTAACCTGCCCGGTTGACCCCTCCCCTGCCCGCTCCGTATCCTTAGGTGCAGTGGCAGCGCACCCGCTTCCGGCGGTGCCCGCACGTTGCGGGCAGCAAGCTTTCACCAAGATTCGAGCGCATCCGTGCTCACCCCAAAAAAGAGACCTCCCTTGACCCCCATCGACACGCAGGAAGAGACCGCCACCTTGCAGGAAAACGCCGCCCCCGCCATGCCCGAGAGCGCAGAGATCGCGAACACGCAGGAATCGCCCGGCCATGCCGGTCACCCCCACCAGCACGGCCCCGCGCTGAACCCGGAGCTGGTTCGCTCGGTTGAGGTGGAAGCGCCAGCCGCCGATGTCGACCGGGCCTTTCGCCAGGTGGTGCGCAAGTACACCCGGATGGCCCGCATCCCGGGCTTCCGTGCCGGCAAGGTGCCTGAAGCGCTGATTCGTTCGCGCTTTGCCAAGGATGTCCGGCAGGAGGTCCTCGACAGCCTCGTCGCCGAGCGCTTCCGCACGGCCCTGGAGCAGCAAACGCTGCAGCCCGTGTCGCAACCGCAGATCTCAGAGTTGCAGCTCTTTGAAGGGCAGCCGCTGCGCTTCCGGGCCAGCTTCGAGGTGCTGCCCGAGATCAATATCGACGGCTACGACACGATCACGGTCGAACGTCCCGACGCCGCGGTGACCGACGACGAGTTCAACGCCGAGCTGTCTGCCGTGCTGGACCACCACGCAACCGTCGAGCCCGTCGAAGAGCAGCGCCCGCTGCAGGATGGCGACTGGGCGGAGATCTCCTACAACGGCCGGGTCCGGGACACAGGGAGCCCTGCCAGCGAGCCAACCTCCGAGCAGACGCCCACCGAGGACCAACCCGCCAGCGAAACGCCCGAGGACGAAACTCCTGAGATTACGGGCGACGACTTCCTGCTCGAGGTCGGCGGCAAGAACACCCTGCCCGCGTTTTCCGATGCGCTGCGCGGTGCCAGCGTCGGCCAGGAGCTCACCTTCGAGGTCGACTACCCGGCCGACTTTGGTGAGCAGCGCCTGGCCAACAAGACCGTCAGTTACGACGTCACCGTGAAGGCTATCAAGCGCAAGATCTACCCGGAGCGGGACGAGGAGTTCGCCAAACAGCTCGGCAACTACGACACTTGGCAGGACTTCGAGACGCAGCTGCGTGAGCGGCTGGCCGCGCGCAAAAAGGACACGCTGGAAACGCAGGCGCGCGACAAGATGCTCGAAGAGCTGATTGCCCGCTTCCAGTTCCCCGTGCCGGAAACCTTTGTGCAGCAACAGATCGACGCGCGGCTGGAACGCGGGCTGCGCGCCCTGGCGCAGCAGGGCATGACCAACGACCAGATGCGGCAGCTGGACTTCGGACGCCTGCGCGACGCACAGCGCGATCAGGCCGTCAGCGAGGTCAAGGCCTCGCTCCTCCTGGACCGCATCGCGGAGCGTGAAAACATCACGATCACCGAGGAGGACCTGGAGCGCGAGCTCCTGATGCTCTCCCTGCAGGCACGCGAGCCCATCGAAACCCTGCGCAAGCGCCTCACCGAGGAAGGTTCCCTCGATCGCATCCGCGAACAGATGCGCCGCGAAAAGACCGGTGGCGCCCTGTACGAGAAGCTTGCCGCCTAGCTCTTCCCGTGGCCTTGCTCTTGATCACAGGACAGGCCCCCACACCCTGTGACATCGCTAAGCTGTTGCTCAACAGACTTCGGTCCGCACAGAAAGAAAGAAGGACGCAATGGGACTTATTCCGATGGTGCTCGAGCAGACGAGCCGGGGCGAACGCTCCTATGACATCTATAGCCGTCTGCTCCGCGACAACATCATCTTCCTGGGTACGCCCATCGATGACAACGTGGCGAACCTTATCATCGCGCAGCTGCTGTTCCTTTCCGGCGAGGACCCGGAAAAGGACATCCAGCTCTACATCAACTCGCCCGGCGGGTCGGTCTCCGCGGGTCTGGCCATCTACGACACCATGCAGTACATCAAGAACGATGTGCAAACCCTGTGCATCGGTCAGGCTGCCTCCATGGGCGCGTTTCTGCTCATGGCCGGCAAAAAGGGCAAGCGTTTTGCCCTCCCCAATGCACGCATCCTGATCCATCAGCCGCTGATCATGGGTGGCGGACTCCAGGGCCAGGCCACCGAGATCGACATCCACGCCCGCGAGATCCTTCGCCTGCGCGAACGCATGAATCGCATCATGGCCGAGCACTCCGGCCAAACCTTTGAGCAGATTGAGCGCGACACAGACCGCGACTTTTCCATGGGCTCCGAGCAGGCCAAGGAATACGGCCTCATCGACGACATCATCACCCGTCCACGCACATAGGGACCGCACGGGACCACGGAGGCGCCGGCATCCCCGGCGCCTTTTTTTCTTGCCCGGCGTACCCCATCTGCCATGAGTTCCTGCAACTTGCGGCCGCACGCAGGCGCCCCCACAGGGGTGTAGACTAGCCTTGTCTGACTAGCGATGCCGAGTTCTTTCTCCGTTTCGCCAAGGAGCTACACCAGATATGAAGACCACCCGGGGCATGGAAGAGTCGCTGCGCTGCTCGTTCTGCCACAAGTCGCAGGACGCTGTCGCCAAGCTGATCTCTTCGCCTTCGGACTATCCCCGCGCCTACATCTGCGATGAGTGCGTGGCGGTCTGCAACACCATTCTTGAGGATGACAAGGGCGGCGAAGCCCAGCCCGGTGCGGCGCCGCAACACCTGCCCAAGCCGGCCGAGGTCAAAGCCTTTCTGGACGAATACATCATCGGCCAGGACGTCACCAAAAAGAAGCTTGCGGTCGCGGTTTACAACCATTACAAGCGCATCCAGATGAACCGCATCCGCGGCAACGATGTGGAGCTCGCCAAGAGCAACATTCTGCTGGTCGGTCCCACCGGCTCCGGCAAGACGCTGATGGCGCAGACGCTGGCCAAGATGCTCGACGTTCCCTTTGCGATCGTCGACGCCACCACGCTCACCGAGGCCGGCTATGTGGGCGAGGATGTTGAAAACATCATCCTCAAGCTGCTGCAGGCCGCCGACAACGACGTCGCCCGCGCACAGGCCGGCATCATCTACATCGACGAGATCGACAAGATCGGCCGCAAGGACGAGAACCCGTCCATCACCCGCGACGTTTCCGGTGAGGGCGTGCAGCAGGCGCTGTTGAAGCTCCTCGAAGGCACCATCGCCAACGTCCCACCCCAGGGCGGACGCAAGCACCCGCACCAGGAGTTCACCATCGTCGACACCACCAACATCCTGTTCATCTGTGGTGGCGCCTTTGTCGGCCTGGAAAAGATCGTTGGTCGCCGCATCGGCAAAAAGGCCCTGGGCTTCAAAACCGTCGCCGAGCCCGATGGCAAATCGGCCGTCATGCCCATCCGCGCGCAGCGCGACACGGAGTTACTGCGTCAGGCCGAACCGCAGGATCTCCTGAAATACGGCTTGATCCCCGAGTTTGTCGGGCGTCTCCCCGTGCTGGGCATCCTCGATGAGCTGGATGAACCGGCCCTGATCGACATCCTCACCCGTCCGCGCAATGCCCTGCTGAAGCAGTACGCTCGTCTGTTCGACTACGAGGGGGTAAAGGTGACCTGGACCGAGGACGCCATCAAGGAGATCGCCCGCGAAGCGCTGCAGCGCAAGGTAGGCGCCCGCGGCCTGCGCATGATCCTCGAAGAGCTCATGCTCGACCTGATGTACCACATCCCCGGCAACAAAAAAATCAAGGAACTGGTCATCAACGAAGAGATGGTCAAGAACCGGGACATCACCGTTCCCGTGCTGCTGGAAAAGGCTGGCTAACAGCCTCTGCCCAGGCCCATCGCACTGCTGTCGTCCTGAATCACGCGAAGGATCTTTGTATGCTGCCCGCGCCGCCCCCGGGACACCATGCGAAGATCCTTCCGTTCATTCAGGTTCCCGACCTGGTGTGCACCGTGGTACGCCCCACCCGCGCGCCTTCCACCGCGTACAATTTCAACCAGGTCGCGCGCTGCATCGTACCGGGTACGGCACACGTCTAATCGGGAGGCCCATGACTATTGACGAACGCGACACAAAGCTAGAAAACCAGCGCAAACTCCCGATGATGCCCATCCGCGAGATGGTCATCTTTCCGCAGATGATGGCCCCTTTTGTTGTGGGTCGTGAAAGCTCTGTCCGCGCGCTCGAAGAGGCGCTCAACGGCGACCGCAAAATCTTTCTCGCCACCCAGCACGACGCTTCCGTGGACGAACCCACGGCGGCCGACATTTACTCGGTCGGCACCATCGGCAACATCGTGCAGTCCGTGCGCCTCTCCGATGGCAACATCCGTGTGCTCGTCGAAGGCGCAGAGCGCGCTCGCGCCACCGAGGTCAACGACGTCGATGGCTTCTTCGTCGCCACCGTGCGCACAGCTAAGAACGAGTTGCAGGCCACACCCCAAACCGACCAGCTGGTCACGCGGGTTCACCAGCTTTATGAGCAGTACAGCAAGCTGCAGCAGTCGCTCAATCAGGAGGCCGCCGCCGCGCTGCGCACCGACGAGCCCGCCAAGCTGGCGGACATGATCGGCGCCAACCTGCCGCTCTCCATCGAGGAAAAGCAGCAGCTGCTCGAGGTCTTCGATCCTGAGTTGCGCCTGTCCAAGGTTGCGGACACGCTTGAGATTGCCATTGAGAAGCTCAACATGGACCGCACCATTCAGTCGCGCGTCAAGCGGCAAATGGAGCGAGCGCAAAAAGAGTATTACCTCAATGAGAAGATCAAGGCCATTCAGAAAGAGCTTGGCCGTGGCGAAAAGAGCGAATTCGACGAGCTGAAAAAGAAGATCGACGAAGCCGGCATGCCCAAGGACGTGCAGGAAAAGGCCACGCAGGAGCTCAAAAAGCTCGAAGCCATGCCGCCCATGTCGGCCGAATCCACCGTGAGCCGCAACTACCTTGACTGGCTGCTCGCCGTGCCCTGGCGCAAGCGCAGCAAAGAGATCCGCTCCATCGATAACGCCGAACAGGTGCTCAACGAAGACCACTACGGCCTGGAAAAGATCAAAGAGCGCATCCTCGAGTTCCTCGCCGTCCGTCAACTCGTGAAAACCCCCAAGGGTTCCATTCTTTGCCTGGTCGGGCCTCCGGGCGTCGGTAAAACATCGCTCGGCATGTCCATCGCCAAGGCGACCGGCCGCAAGTTTGTGCGCATGTCGCTGGGCGGCGTGCGCGACGAAGCCGAGATTCGCGGTCATCGCCGCACCTATATCGGCGCCTTGCCCGGCCAGATCATCCAGTCCATGAAAAAAGCGGGCACCAAGAACCCGGTCATCATGCTGGACGAGATCGACAAGATGGCCTCGGACTTCCGCGGCGACCCAGCCTCGGCGCTGCTCGAAGTCCTCGACCCCGAACAAAACAACACCTTCCAGGACCACTACCTCGATGTCGAATACGACCTTTCGCAGGTCCTCTTCATCGCCACCGCGAACGTGCTACACACCATCCCGGCGCCTCTGCAGGACCGCATGGAAATCCTCCGCCTTTCCGGCTATACGGAGCTTGAAAAGCTGGAGATTGCCAAGCAGTACCTGGTCAAGAAGCAGCTGGAAGGCACTGGCCTCACCGCCGAGCAGATCAGCTTCACTGACGATGCGTTGCGCCTCATCATCCGCGGCTACACGCGCGAATCCGGTGTGCGCAATCTCGAGCGAGAGATTGGCAATGTGTGCCGCAAGGTGGCCCGCCGTGTCGTGACAGATGCGGAGCACAAGCAGGCCATCACACCGGAGGCCGTTTCCGATCTGCTGGGCATCGCCAAGTTCCGCGACAACCAGGTGCACGACAAAGATGAGGTCGGCCTGGTTACCGGTCTTGCCTGGACCGAGATGGGCGGCAGCATCCTGCAAACGGAGGTGCAGGTGCTCGATGGCAAGGGCAAGATGACCGCCACCGGTCAGTTGGGCGACGTGATGCAGGAGTCAGCGCAGGCTGCCCTCACCTACATCCGCTCGCGCTCCCATCATCTGGGCCTGCCCAAGGATTTTTATCGCAACATCGACGTTCACATCCATGTGCCTGAAGGCGCCATCCCCAAAGATGGACCCTCGGCCGGCATCACGCTGGCCACGGCGCTGGCTTCGGCTCTCACCAAGATCGAGGTTCGCAGGGACATCGCCATGACCGGCGAGATCACGCTGCGGGGCAAGGTGCTGCCCATCGGCGGTCTCAAGGAGAAGCTGCTCGCCGCACATCGCGCAGGCATCTTCGAGGCTATTCTGCCTGCGGACAACAAACGCGATCTGCCCGATCTGCCGGACCTGATTAAGGATTCCATGACGCTGCACTTCGTCGAAAACATGGACGAGGTCCTCGAGATCGCCCTGGCGGCCAAGCTGCCGCACCTCGATGAGGAGACACCCGAGGCGCTCGCCGACATGCCGCCGCCAGGCAGCGAGATCTCCACCCATACCGTGCAGCATCAGTAACCAAAATAAAAGGGGTCCGGCACACCGCCGGGCCCTTTTAGCGTCTGCCAAGGCCCGCGCTCAAACCTCATTGCCTTCCCGGAATGAACTGGAACACGAACGAGAGGATCGCCAGGATGAGCAGAATGTAAAGAAAAAAGCCGGTGACATGGAATACAAAAAAGCAGCTTACCCAGAGCACCAGCAGAACAAGACCGAGGATGAGGAACATTCAAACCTTTCGCCCAATGGACAGCTCACAAATCTACGCCAGCTTCACCTTGGGAGCGACTTCGCACGCAAGTCGTTGTATCGCGTCGATTCCTACACCCTGGGTTTGTCGTCAGGTAACAAAGGGCTTTCTGCACGCATCTATTTCGGTCAGTAGCTGTACGGGGGCTCGCCTTGGAACTGATCGTCATTGTCATTCTGCTCTTGCTGCTCTTCGGGTCCTTTCCTGTTTTTCCATACTCGCGTAGCTGGGGCTATGCGCCCACAGGGACGCTGGGCACGATTCTCTTGATCGTCGTTGTGTTGTTCCTGTTACACGTCATCTAACCCGCGCTGCTCTGCGTTAGGCATCATCCAGGGGCAGCGTTCAAGGCGCTGCCCTTTCCTATGCCAACTCCCTCTCTCGAATCCGCGGTTCTTCGTCTCAGCGATCTCGCTCCCGGCAACATCCAGTCTGAGATTCGCGCCATGTCCGTGGCCTGCGGCGCCGTAAACGGCATCAACCTCGCGCAGGGCATCTGCGACACCGAGGTGCCGGCTCCTGTGAGGGAGGCGGCGATCCAGGCCATACAACAGGGGCACAACACCTACACGCGTCTCGACGGCATCCCGTCCCTGCGCGAAGCCATCGCGCAGAAGTGCGCCGACTTCAATCATCTGCAGGTTGATCCGGAGACGCAGGTGCTGGTGACCTCCGGCGCCACGGGCGCCTTGCACGCCGCCATCATGGCGCTGCTCAACCCCGGCGACGAGTGCGTGCTCTTTGAACCCTTTTACGGCTATCACCTCGCCACGCTGAACTCCCTGCGCATCCGGCCCACCCTCGTTCCGCTCGCCGCACCGGACTGGACGCTGGACATCGGCCGGCTCCGTGCGGCGGTCACGCCACGCACCCGCGGCCTCATCCTGAACACCCCCGCGAACCCCACCGGCAAGGTCTTCACCCGCCCCGAACTCGAGGAGATCGCCGCACTCGCCATCGAGCACAACCTGTTCGTCTTTACCGACGAGATGTACGAAAACTTCGTCTATGACGGGGCCGAGCACCTCTCACTCGCCACGCTGCCCGGCATGGCGGAGCGCACGGTCACCATCTCCGGCTTCAGCAAGGTCTTCTCCATCACCGGCTGGCGCCTCGGCTACCTCACCGCCGATCCGCGCTGGACACCGGCCATCGGCTACTTCCATGACCTCACCTTCGTCTGCGCGCCGGCGCCGTTGCAGCACGGCGCCGCCGCCGGCCTCAACGAATTACCCACGACGTTCTACACAGACCTCGCCACCGCATACAAGGCCAAACGCGACACATTTTGCGCCGCTCTCACCCGCGCGGGCCTCACCCCAAACGTCCCCGCCGGTGCCTACTACGTCCTCGCCGACGTGTCCGCGATCCCCGGCGCGGACGCAAAGGCCAAAGCCCGCAAACTCCTCGCCGACACAGGCCTGGCCGCCGTAGCCGGCACAGCCTTCTTCCTCACCAACAAGCAAGGCCACAACCCAGGCGACCACCTCCTCCGCTTCTGCTTTGCCAAACGTGACGAAGAACTCACCGAAGCCTGCAACCGCCTCAACAACTACCGCCCCGCTTGACCTGACTAAATTCGCGCCTTGAAGCGAGCCAGCCGGCTTACCCGTAACCGACTCGCTCCTTCATCTGCAGCACGTCTGCCGCTTCGCTGTGCAGGGCAGGTCAAGCCGCATAGTGTTGACCACACCGAGCGCGGGCTTACCTTCTTGAACAGCCGGGCCCCGGCGCGGGAAAACCGCAAGTGCTCACCACGTGACTGGCGTTTTGCCGGTTGTGCCGCGCCGGGGCTGCGCCTCCTCGATTTGTCGGTTGTGTTCGCTATGGGGCAGAAGGAAGCGCCGAAAATTCCTAGCATCAAAAAGAGATGCGCGTTCCGCCCCTTTTGGAACGGGACCACGATCCTGTTGGATGGCGACAGGTGAAAAGGTCCGCCCTGGACATGCCCAAAAGGACTGTCAGCGCCCATGACGTTCTGGACGGCGAGGATGGCGATGGACCGAGCATGAAGAAGTAACCCCAAATCTTCGCGGCTCACCGTGAGGGACGTGCAGCTACTCTTCAGTGACCTTTCGAGCAGGAAAGCATTTGCGACCGATCTTGCGCACGTTCAGAAAGGCGCACGACAGTCCCAGGGCATGCGGCGAGGGATAGTGGATCGGGGATGTTTTGCGGGGTGATTCCATCTACGGCAATGCAGCACGTTGGGATTTCGGACCGGTGCCCACAGACGAGATTGCTTTCGCCATGTCGCTGTTTATGGCCGCCGCGCAGGGAAAGGTTCTGCCCAAAAAACAACCTGTTACGGAAATTGAACTCGTGGTGGGCCAGGAGGCGCAGCGCGTCTATGTCGCCCTGGTCCCGACAGAGCCCACCTCCCTCCCGAAAGGCGCGGAGTTCCAGGGGAGCAGCTTAAGCGAGGCGTTCCTGACGGTCTGGCAATACTACGTGGGGGATGATCGGCAAGCGTCCATTTGTGCGAGGGTTCTTGGGTTCCACCTGCTGATGGAACGCACGGAGGGTGCCATCCTGGAAGGTTGGTTGCTGCCCAGCCCCGACGACCCGGAAACGGTTCTGTTGCCTCCAGCCGTGGTCGAAGCGGTTGCGTCTGTCGCCCTTGGCATTGCGGGCGCCCTGTCTGAAGAGCTCTTCGTGGAGACCGTCGCCCTGATCGCCGCGCGAGGCACTCTGGGGAGGCCTCCAGACGCGCCAACGGAGTAGCTGGAACGTCACCGCGCAGTCTATTCGCGACGGGCGCCCAACGCCTCGCGAGCGATGTGCGCGATGCGATCCAGCTCGCCTTGCGCCTGGTCGATCAGTTCCTTGCCGTGGTCGGAAAGCTCCCCGCCTGTTTTCACCCGAGACAACAAATCCACGGCTGCGGCAAGAGGGGTGTTGATCTCTTGGGCGAGCCCCGCGTCCATCCTTCCGGCCATCGCCAGCCTTTCGCCGCGCAGGAGAGCTGTTTCTGCAGCTTTGCGCGCCAGCATTTCCGCACGCAGCTGCGTGTTCAGGAGCTCTGCGGCGTCGAGCAATTCATGTTGGCGAAGGGCGCCCAGCAGCAGTGCCTGGTTGATCAGAACGGCGTCACGCCCGGTCGTGGTCGCTTCTGTCACCTGCAGGAGAACGGCCAGGGCAGGGCCTTGCGAAACCCACACCGGCCACATCGTGTACGTCCATCGTATGGCATCGGGCTCCGCACTTGCGGCTTCCCGCGACGCGGCTTCCCCAACCTCCTGCACGTGATCGAGCAGGCTGAGACAGGCGGATGCATCCGGGACGACGATGGCTACAGGGCGGCCCAGGAGCGCATCTTTGGATCGGCCCGTGAGCAGGCAAAAGGCCAGATTGACGCAGCTGACTGTTTGGCTCCTGGGGTCGATCTCCGCGGTGGGAATGGGAGAACTTTCCGCAATCGCCCGGCACAGAGCAAGGATGTCGGTCTGCCTTCTGGGGCTACTCATCTGCTCCGCTGCCATGATCTCCCTTCACAGGGTTCATCGTACTCCCCGCCGCAATGTTTTAACTTGTCACTTGCGGCTCTGGAACACCCGTAATGAGACTGCGGAATCCCCCCATCTTGTGCCCAAGCGGCTCGATGCCCTTTGAGGTGATCTCGTATTCGCGAAGGTCCCTGCTGTGCTGCGATCCCCGCATTTTCACAATGGTCAGAATCTTGCGCAGCTCTCCATCGACCTCCACATACCGCATACGAACGATGTCGTCCGCCAGAAACGCGATGGAATGAGGATCCAGGCCCGGGACACCGGTCGGCAGTTTGCGGATGATGACTCTGTTGTTCTCATTCATGGTTGCTGGTTCCAGGGAGCTCCCTTGTGAGATTAGGTATTTCTGGCCAGGCGCTCTGCAGAAGGCGGAGCGTCAAGGGTTCTCCGGTAAACGTCGCCAGGAGGCCGATGACGTGTGCGAGTAGAACGCCGCTCGCCTCGGCGGCGTCATCCGAAAAGCCCACCAGGGAGCAATCTTCTCGAACTTGAACCCCCTTGAGCTCGGCACATTCGCGCTTTGCCAGGACCAGGGCACGGGCAAACAGGGAGCAGCACCCCAGCCTTCCCACCAGGGGCTTGAGAAAGGGCACCAGCCGTTCAAAAACGGACTGCTTCCCTGGCTGATCTGACCCTGACGCTGTGGGCACACGCGCCTGGTGCTCAACCAGCCGCTGAGCGAGACTTCGTTGTTGGTCTGTCGTCCCTTGGCGCAGCATGCAATACTTCCACATTTTACGCATTTCATCGGGACATGTCCCCGTCCATCGACCCGGCAGCGCTCTTGTTGTGCAAGACGGGCGCACGGCCCAGGGTTTTGCAGCCTCGCTCCGCTAGTCTGGAAGAGCCATGAATGTGAACTTCGCCGAGCGCGCCCACAATCACAACTGGAAGCTCGACCCCATCGTCCGCTCGCTGCTCGACACCGACTTTTACAAGCTCCTCATGCTGCAGTTCATCTGGAAAAACTTCCCGAGTACCGCCGTCACCAGCGAGGTCCACAACCGCACCGTCCGGGTGCGGCTGGCCGATCGCATCGCCGCTGGCGCGCTGCGCGAGCAGATGGAGCACGTGCGCGGGCTGCGCTTCCTGCGCTCGGAACTGATCTGGCTGGCCGGCAACACCTTCTACGGCGTCCGCCACATCTTTGAGCCCGCCTTCCTGGACTGGCTGGAACACGGCTTCCGGCTTTCCGACTACGAGATCGCCGAGGCGGACGGTCAGCTGATCCTGCGCTTCAGCGGCCTGTGGACCGAAGTCACCCTGTGGGAGGTGTATGCGCTCGCCATCGTCAGCGAGATGAAGACCCGCGCCGCGCTCGCCGAGCTGTCCGAGCTGGAACTCGACGTCCTTTACGCCCGCGCCAAGACCCGGCTCTGGGACAAGATCGAAAAGCTGCGCCACGTGGACGGGCTGCGCCTTTCCGACTTTGGCACCCGCCGCCGCCACAGCTTTCTCTGGCAGGAGTACGCCGTGCAGGCCCTGGCCGCCACGCTCGGCCCGCGCCTCACCGGCACCTCCAACACGGCACTGGCCTACAAGCACAACCTGGAAGCCATCGGCACCAACGCCCATGAGCTGCCCATGGTCATGGCCGCGCTCGCCTCCCGCGTCTCTGACCAGGCCCTGCGCGCTTCGCAGTACCAGGTGCTCGAGCTCTGGCAGCAGAGCTACGGCGGCGAGCTGCTCATCCTTCTCCCCGACACCTTCGGCACCACCCAGTTCCTCCAGAACGCCCCGGATTGGGTCGCCCGCTGGACCGGCGAGCGCATCGACTCCAAAGACCCCTTCGAGGCCGGGGACGAGTACATTGACTGGCTCCGCTCGCGCGGGCAAGACCCCCAGACCAAACGCCTCATCGCCTCCGACGCCCTCGACGTCGACGACATCGTCCGGCTGCATGCCTACTTCAACGACCGCATCCGCTTTTCGGCCGGCTGGGGCACCCTGCTCACCAACGACTTCCGCCACTGCCACCCACGCCACCCCGACCAGGACCACGACACCTTCGCCCCGGTCTCGCTGGTCTGCAAGGTCACCAGCGCCGACGGCATCCCCACCGTGAAACTCTCCGACAACCCCAACAAAGCCACTGGCCCCGCCGACCTCATCGCCCGCTACCGCCGCGTCTTCGGTTCCCCGGTACTGGCCGAGATGCCCGTGTTGGTCTGACAGTCTCACCCCGTCGCGTACCTTGGCGTTCTTGGCGCCCTTCGCGTTGGTCGTTGCCCTTGCACTTCGTTGGTTCATTCCCCAGGAAACCTGCGTTTCAACCGGCGTACACTGCTTCCATGGCAACCGCAGCCCTCATTCCAGTCGAGGTGTATCTCCGCTCTGACTACGAACCCGATGCGGAGTTTGTGGACGGCGAGGTGGAACCAAGGCCCATGGGTGAGTACGATCACGCCACTTGGCAATACGCGATTCAGCAGTGGTTTGCGCAACACGCGAAGGAGTGGAACATCCGGGTACGCAGCGAGCTGCGCGTCCAGGTCAGTCCGACCCGCTACCGTGTTCCCGATGTCGTCGTCTTCGACCGCGGCCGCCCCGTGGAGCAGATCCTCACGCATGCCCCCATCGCCGTCTTTGAGGTACTCAGCCCGGAAGACACCATCGCGCGCATGCTGCTCAAGCTTGAGGACTACGAGCGCATGGGCATCCCGGGTATCTTTCTGCTGAACACACGTCTCGAACGGGCCTACCGCTATGTTGCGGGCGATCTGCGCTTGTCGGAGGCCGTTCTCCCCCTGGAAACCTCGGGGGCAGTTCTGGATTGGAAAGCCATTTCCGACCTGCGAGACTGATCCACGTTCGCGTCAAACGAGTCCGCGAGCCTTGGCCGTCTGTTTGCAGGGCAACCGTATACTTTCACCCATGCATCTGCTCCGCCCGTTCGCCCGCCTCACGCTGTCCAGCGCCGCGCTGCTCCTCCTGCTGCCCACGCCCTCGGCCCATGCCTGGGGGCGGGATGGCCACCTGATGATCAACCGCCTGGCCATTCAGTACCTGCCGGCGGATGTTCCCGCCTTTCTCCGCGACGGCAATGCCCTGGACATCGTCGAATACCTCGGCCCCGAGCCTGACCGTTGGCGCAGCCGTGCCGAGGAGGAGCTTTCCAGCACCCAGGCCCCCGATCACTTTCTCGATCTTGAATGGGCCGATCTGGCCGGGACCCCTTGCACTCCCGGCGCCCCCGGCTGCGGCGCCGATGGCATGATGCTGCCCCGGAAGCGCTACGACTTCATCCGCGACCTGTATGCCGCGCAAGCCAAACACCCTGAGCTGAATCTCCAGCCGGACAAGGTCGGCCTGCAGCCCTGGCAGGTCGAGGAGGTGTGGGAGCGCCTGAAATCCGACCTGCGCGACTACCGGCAGCTCCGCGCGGCCAACGGCGACACCTCCGGAGTCCGCGACACCATTCTGTTCGAGGCAGGCTGGCTCGGCCACTACGTTGCTGACGGCTCGCAACCCCTGCATGTCAGCATCAACTACAACGGCTGGGTGGAAAAGTCCAACCCCCACGGCTACACCACCGGGCACCACATCCACTCACAGTTCGAATCGGTTTACGTCAGCGCTAACATCAAACCCGCCGATATCGCTCCCCTGGTGGCGGCCGCCCCCGCCCGGCCCATCCCTGACGAGTGGACGCAGTACCTGGACTACATTCACCGCAGCAACTCCCTTGTGGAGAAAACGTACCAGCTGGAAAAAGAGGGCGGCTTCACCGAGGCGGGCACCCCAGAGGCCAAAAGCTTCACCGAAGAGCGGCTTGCCGCCGGCGCCATTGAGCTGCGGGACCTGATCTATGCGGCATGGATCCACTCCGCCGAGCCCGTCCCGGAGTTTCACGGGCCGCAATAATCCCCTTCCCTTTGCAAACGCTTGCGGGCTTCGTGACCGAGCTGAGAAATCCACTTCCCACCCTGTATCGTAACGAGACTATGCACCTTTTCAGGAAGCTGGCCAAAGGCGGCAAAATCGTCTGGGCCTTTGCCTACTCCCTTACCGGGCTGGTGCTCACCCGGCCCAGGTCCCGGCGCGCCCGGGCCGCCTGGCTCACCCGCTTCTGCCGTCGTGTGCTGCGCGCGGCTGATGTCACCTGGACCGTCATCGGTCCCGTGCCCGACCAGGGCGCCATCATCACCAACCACCTCACTTATCTGGACATCCTGGTGCATGCCTCGCTGCGGCCCTGCGTCTTTGTGGCCGCCATTGAGACCCGCAAGATGCCCCTGATCGGCTGGATCAGCATGATGGCCGGCACCGTCTACGTCACCCGGGGAGCCGGGGGCAGCGCCGCCCAGGCCGCCAACGGCATGGCACAGGGCTTCCAGGACGGCCTTCCCGTGGTGTTCTTTCCGGAAGGCGGCACCGGAGTAGGCGATGTACCGTTGCTGCCCTTGCACAGCGGCCTGCTGGCCAATGCGCTGGAGGCAGGCGCCTCCGTGACCGCTGGTTACTTAAGTTACCAGCTCTCGCCGGAAGACCTCGCGGCCGGAAGAACCTCGCGTCACGACGTAGCCTGGGGAAAGCAGACGCTGCTCGCCCATCTGTGGAATCTGTTCGGCCTTGGTCCTCTGCGGGCACACGTCCTCTTTAGTAAAACTGCCGTAGAATTCGAAGCAGAAGCCTTTTCTGATCGTAAAGTCGCAATGAAGCAGGCGAAAACCGCCCTGCTTGCGCTCGCGGGTGCTGCATCGTAGCTTTGCAGCGATTTCAGCCTTAAGTAACCTTTAGTTGCATGTGTCGGGGCCCCTGGATGCATTACTATTAGGCACCAATCCTATGATCCCCCTCGCCGCCGCCACCGCCGTGCTCCTGCTCGCCACTGCCGGCCTGGCCGCGGCTTGGCTGCGGGAACGGCGCCGCTCCCGACAGCTGCAAACGGAACTGGACCGGCTCACCGGGGAGGCCGCCCAGTTCAGAACCGATCTCCGGCAGCGCACCGAGCTGGACACGGTAAAAGACGAGTTCATCTCCACCGTCTCCCACGAGCTGCGCACCCCGCTGACCAGCATCCGCGGCGCGCTTGGCCTCCTCTCCGCCGGTCTGATGGGCAAGGTGGATGACCGCGCAGCCAACCTGCTCCGCATCGCCAGCACCAACACCGACCGCCTGGTGCGGCTTATCAATGACATCCTGGACCTGGAACGGATGGACTCCGGCAACGCCCCCATCCGGCTCCGCCCCTGTTCGCTGCGGGAGCTCGTGCGGCAGTCGGTGGATACCATGGGCGCCATGGCGCAGGAGGCGGGAGTTCACCTCCAGGCGGCGACCGGGAACCACAGCGGCACGGTTCTCTTTGAGGGCGATCCGGACCGGCTGCAGCAGGTGCTCACCAATCTGCTCTCCAATGCCATTAAGTTTTCACTCCCCGGGTCCACCGTTCTGGTGGAAACCAGCACGGATGCGAACGATCTCGTCGTCCGGGTGCAGGACGCCGGCCGGGGGGTCCCTGCGGACAAGCTGGAAAGCATCTTTGGCCGCTTTCATCAGGTCGAACCGGCCGATAGCCGAGGAAAGGGCGGAACCGGGCTTGGTCTGGCCATCTGCCGCAGCATCGTGAACCAGCACGGGGGCGATATCCGGGCCGAGCGCAACGACACCCGCGTGCCCGGCGCGCCCGGCACTACCTTCACCGTTCGCCTGCCACGCAACCCGGTTGCCGGGGTCCCCGTCGCCCCCGACGTCCACACCGGCGGCGCCATTCTGGTCGTCGACGACGACCCCGGCGTGCGCCATGTCACCTCGGAACACATCCGCAGCCAGGGCTACACCGTGCTGGAAGCGGATTCGGGCCAGGCGGCCCTGCAACTGGCCGAGCAGGGTGGCGTGGAAGCTATTCTCCTGGACCTCTACATGCCGGGACTGACCGGGTGGGAAACCATCGAGCGGCTCAAAGGCAATGCTTCCACCGCTGCCATTCCGGTAGTGGTGTCCAGTGTGCTTTCCCCCGCGACCGCGAACGCGCAGCGATCGTCCTCGGTCTCCAAAGCGCAGGGCTGGGTGCAAAAGCCGTTTGAGCCGGAGCTGCTGCTCGCCGAACTGGGCAGGGTTCTCCACCGCGGCGCCGGCCCTGCCCGCATTCTGCTCGTTGAAGATGATGCCGATCTGGCCACGGTCGTGCTTTCCAGCTTTGCCGAAAACGTGGTGAGCGGTGCTGTGCGCATCGACCACGCGTCTTCCCTGGACGAAGCGGTGCGTGCCTGTGAGAGCACCCCGCCCGAACTGGTGGTGCTCGACCTGAGCCTGCCGGATGGCAGCGGATTTGCCCTGGTCAAGTGGCTCCGCCGCCAACCCAACCTTTGCACGCTGCCGCTGGTTGTTTACTCCGGCCGCGAAGTTTCCCCTGAAGAAATGGAACACCTACGCCTTGGTCCTACCCATTTTCTAACCAAAGTACGAGTGCAGCCAAAAGAAATAGAACATCTCGTGCTTGCAATGGTGCGCCAACTCCAGCACCCGGCCCTGAACGCTTGACCGGAACCCACTGTGAACCTATCTCGAGCTTTTACTCTTCGCAGTTCTGACAGTACCGTGCGACGCATCTTGATCATCGACGACGAGGACGACATCCGCGAGGTCGCTGCCCTTTCCCTGGAAACCGTTGCCGGTTGGACCGTATGCACCGCCGACTCCGGAAGCGCCGGCATCCAGCAGGCCATCGCCCTGCAGCCGGACGCCATTCTGATGGACGTGATGATGCCTAGTATGGACGGCCCCACCACCTTTCGCGAGATGCAGAAGACACCGGAGGTGTCCCACATCCCCGTGCTCCTGTTGACCGCCAAGGTGCAGGGCGTGGACCAGCGCCGCTTCGCCGGCCTGGGCGTTTCGGGCATTCTGTTCAAGCCCTTCGATCCACTCAAGCTAGCCGACGAGATGTCGGCCGCTTTGGGCTGGAACTAGGGGGCGCGGCGATGTCCACCAACCCACCCTCCGGCGCTTCGGAGCGGCGCGAACCTGCGCCCGCAACCGACCGCTTCGATCCGGCCGAGGTCCTGTCCCGCCTCTGGCAGCAAAACCTGCCCGTGATGCGGGAGCGGGTCAACGGCCTGGACCGCGCCGCACACGAGGCCATGGCAGGACGGCTCAGTCCGTCGGCGCGCACGGCCGCCTCCGACCTCGCGCACAAACTGGCGGGCTCCCTGGGCATGTTCGGCTACCCCAGGGGCACCGAGATCGCACGCGAGATCGAGCATCTGCTGGAAGCCCCGGAGCCCCCCGATCCCCTTCTCCTGGTTCAGCTTGCAAACGATCTGCGGTCGATTCTGCCGCTGTAAAGCAGGCTCTAACTCGAGCGCAACCATGGCCTCGGGATCACAGCTGCCATATCCAGCGCCAAGGGCGCGCTCTATACCAGCCCAGGCCGAAGGCCTGGGTCGGGGCCAGTACACCCGGGAGGGCTGAAAGCCCGCCCTACAGGAAACTGGATACAGCGATGCCCCTTCACCCCGTTATCTCGCCCGAAGTGGAGAGATCCGCAGTTCCGCTGCAAGCCTCACCGGTGCTACGGATCGC
>CBDCLP010000011.1:0-119592 GCA_965218675.1 Granulicella sp. | reverse complement strand
CCTGGCGTTGCTTGGTGGCCGCGCGCAGGGATTCCCTGCTTCACGGCCACATTTTCACCCAGCGACACCAGGTCGAAGTAGAGCCGCGAAACCCCGTACACGGTTTCCAGGACCTGCTGCTCAAAGAGCAGGCGAGAGATCTTTCCGTTGGTCCGCGCTACATGCAGAAAGCGCAGGTTCACATCGCTGCCGCGGCCGCGCAGCAGCGGCTGCGTCAGCGTGGCGGAGGTGCTCGGTGTAGAAAAAGGGTCCAGCTGACCGGTCGACCCGTAGACCACGCGGGAATCGTTGTTCACAATGGCTTCGAGCTGCGCGCCCGTGCGAAAGCCCTGCAGGTAGCCCAGGTTCAGGGCAACAAAGTTGAGCGGCTGCGGATTGCTCACCGTGCCGCCGCCCGTTGTGCTCCCCGTGCCGCCGGTTCCGGTGCCATCCGTCAAATTGCCCAGCGTCACGGTGTTGGAGCGGCGGAAGTATCCGGCCGTGCCGATCAACTCCGGGTCAAACAGTGGCACGTTCGGGCCGGTGGAATAGGTGAAGCCCGCGCCCAGCTGGTTGAGGTTGGTCTGCGCCTGCGTGGTGGCGTTCAGCGCGGTCAGGTCCGTGACCGTGGGCGTGGCCGGGTTGGCGTTCACCGTTTGCGTGTTCAGCAGCGGCGACCCCGGTCCGCCCACGCCGGCGGGCGGCTCGCTGATGCTGTAGTCGAGGCCGCGCAGGCTGCCGCCACCGCTGGCGCGCACCACATCCGTGCGCGCCAGCGACAGGTCGTAGCGCTCGGTTTCCACATCCAGGTTGTCCTCAAGCGCCAGGGCCAGCGCATCCTGCAGGCCAAGGTACAGCTTGCCGTCGCGGATCAGCCGCGTCAGGCGGCTTTCGCTCCCCGGGAAGAGCTGCGGCACGCTCGGACGGCGATACGGGCCAAGGAAGCCGAGCACGTCGTAGCGGAGCCCGTGAACCTCCTCCCGCGCCGGCCGGGCGGCCGTGTTCTGCGCCGCGGTGATCTGCGGCGCGGGCGCATTGGGGGCGGGCACATGGCCGTCCAGCGGACTGACGCTGGGCGCGCCCTGCCCCCCTTGCAGGGGCGCGTTGGCGGGCGGCGGTACGGAGCGCTGGTTCGGCACAGGGCTCAGCGCCGGTAAAGGCAGGTTGGGCGGCAAAGCCGGCGTGGGCGAAGGCGCGGTCTGTGGGTTGGCCTCCGCTGCCGGGGGCGGCATGGAGGTGGGCGGCAGGGCCGGCGAAGGCGTCGGCACCACCGAGGGCACGGGCGCCTGCTGCGGGGCGCCCTGCAGCGTCGGCGGCGCGGTGGGCTGGATCGGCGCGGAGTTTATCGTCGTCTGCGCCCCGCTTGCGGCAGCAACCGTCAGCGAAAGAAGGAAGGGTCCGCACCAGCCGTTCAACGTCGCCCGGCCTCTGCTTGGGACGATCGTCCTGCTTCTTTTGTTGTCATTCCCGAAGGGAATCTGCGTTTTCTCCGGCGCGGCAGCCGCCTGCAGACGTCCCATCAGACCGCGCAGCCGAAAGCCACCCCCGGCGCTGCGGCGCGCGCCCTGCCTCCGGATTCGACCCCACGCCCTCATGGCCGGCTCTCGCTGGACGACCCATTCTGGTCGCCGGAGGAGGCCTTGCCCTTGCCCTCGCCCTTCTGGTTCTGCTGCCCCTGCTTGCCCTGCAAATTCTGGTCGGTGATGCCCTGGTTGCCGTACTGCGAGCTGCCGCCCGGCGGCCGGGTCTGCGACGGCGGCGCGGTGGGTTGGTCTTCCACGGACTTTTCCATGGCGATGCGCACCGGTGCGCCTTCGCGCACGTCGTCGGTGATGTTGGTGGCGATCAGGTCGCCCGCCTTGAGGCCGCTGACGATCTCCACGGCGCTGCCGAAGTCGCGCCCCAGCACCACCGGCACGAAGTGCACCTTGCCGTTGACCACCTGCGCCACCATATTCTGATCGCGGCGGATGGCAACCGCCTCGCCTGTGATCAGCAGCGGCAGCTTTTCGCCGGGCGGGGGCGCAAAGGTCACCACCACATACATGCCCGGCACCAGCTTGCCCGCGCGGTTGTCCACCTGCACCTCGGTGAGCATGGTGCGCGTGTTGGGGTCGACCGAATTGGCCGTGCGCGTCACCTTGCCGGCGATGTGCGCGTTGGGAAACTCCTGAAAGGCGAGCTCCGCCGGCACGCCCACGCGGATGGCGTCGATGTAGCCCTCCGGCACCGATACCAGGATGCGCAGGCGGCTGTTTTGCGCGATGCCAAACAGCGGCCCGCCCTGCCCCGGCGACTGCGCCGTAGTGGCTGCGCTGCTGGTGCTGCCGGAGGTGCCGCCCACGTTGGCCTGCGCGGCCTGCGTGGTGCCGCCCGTGGTGGAAAGCTGGCCGCTGGGCGCCGGCCCGCTGCTCATGCCGGACGTGCTGCCCGAAGCCGAGATCAGCGCCCCCACATCCACATTGCGCTGCGTGACCACGCCCGCAAACGGCGCGCGGATGAACTCAAAACTTTGCAGCGCCTGCACGCGGCGCAGGTTGGCCTGGAAGGCTTCAACGTTGCGCTGCGCGGCGGCCACCAGCGCCAGCTGCGAGCCGTAGTTGGTCTCCTGCGTGTCGCCATCCTGGCGCGAAAACACGCCCTTGGCCACCAGCACGCGGTAGCGGTTCACCGTAACCGTCGCCAGGGCCAGCTGCGCCTGCTGCTGGTCGCGCTGCTGCTGCGCCTGCCGCAGCTGTTCCAGCGCCTGCGACACCTGCGCATCCAGGTCCGGCGCGTCCACGATGGCCAGCAGCTGGCCCTGGCGCACATGGTCGCCGATGTCCACAAAGCGCTTTTTCAAATAGCCGTTGGCGCGCGCGTAGACAAAGGCCTCAGTCAGCGGCAGCGTGGTCCCCGGCACCACCAGACCGGCGTTGGCCGTGGTCTGCTGCACGCGCGCCACCTCCACGACGGGCTTGGCATTGCGGCGCTGCTCCGCCTCCTGCTCCGTGTGCTGATTGCGGATGTGTCGTGGCAGCCAGCCCGCCAGCAGCACCACCGCGAACAGCACCACGGCAACCAGCAGCACGATCCAGAAGGTTCGTCGGCTGCGCGGGTCGCGTGGTGTGTGAGGCAGATGCACGCGGTCTTTCAGCGGCGGTTTTTTGCGGCTGGATTCGGTCTCCTCAAAGCTGCGGCCCAGCCGTCCGTCGTCGGTGGCGTTGGGATCGGCGAAGCTGTTGGCCAGCTGTTGATTCTCCGCAAATTGCGGGTCGGCAAACTCCCGGCCCAGTTCGCGGTTGTCGGTTGCGTTGCTGTGGGCAAAGCTGTCGCCCAGTTCGCGGTCGGCGGCGGAGCCGGTGTGCGCAAAGCGCTCGCCGAGCTGGGATGGGTCGCTCGCTTCAGGCCAGGGCAGGTGGTGCAGTGGTGGATCGTGCGGCATCAGGCCGTGCCTCCCTGCGGCTGCGGGCTGCTGCTCCTGGCGAAGTTGTGATTAGGATCCATCTCCGCGGGCGCTTCACGCATCACGACCTCGGTGTAGTCCACCGGAGCCTCTTTCTTGAGCAGGGAATAGATGGTGGGCACCAGAAACAGCGTGCTCACCGTGGCAAACAGCAGGCCGCCGATCACGGCGCGGCCCAGCGGCGCGTTCTGCTCACCGCCCTCGCCCAGCGCAAGCGCCATGGGCAGCATGCCGATGATCATCGCCAGCGCCGTCATCAGCACCGGGCGCAGACGCGTGTGGCCGGCGTTCAGCGCGGCCTCGCGGCGGTCCCTGCCGGCGGTGCGTTCATCGTTGGCAAACACCACCATCAGAATGGAGTTCGCGGTGGCCACGCCAATGGTCATGATCGCGCCCATCAGCGACGGCACGTTAAAGGTGGTCTGTGTCACAAACAGCATCCATAGAATGCCGCAAAACGCGCCGGGAATGGCCATCAAAATGATCAGCGGGTCCAGCCAGGACTGAAAGTTCACCGCCATCAGCAGATACACCAGCATGATG
Source organism: Granulicella sp. (assembly GCA_965218675.1). Classification (GTDB taxonomy): domain Bacteria; phylum Acidobacteriota; class Terriglobia; order Terriglobales; family Acidobacteriaceae; genus Granulicella. The sequence continues at coordinate 115,625 of CBDCLP010000011.1, read as the reverse complement.
GCGAAGACGATGCCGATGCCCAGGCGAAGGAACGAGTCATTCATCGTTTTCACCTCGCCGCGCAGCTCCAGCTTGGTCGTCTTGGGCAGCGTTTTGCCGGTCTGGGCCATGATCTTTTCAATGTCATGGGAAACGCCGCCAAGGTCGCGCTGGTCCACATCCGCATACACGTCAAAGACGGGCTGGATGTTGTAGTGGTTCTCGATGATGGGCGACTCGTCGCGGCGGAACGCGGCCAGGTTGGTGAGCAGCTGCGAGGCGTTGCCGTTGGGCGAGGTGATGGGTGTGCGCGCCAGTTCGGGCAGCGTGCTGATGCGGTACAGCGGCGTTTGCGTCACGATCTGGTAGTTCACATTGTTGGCCGGGTTCAGCCACTCATTGGGCGCGGTTTGCCCCGTGCCGCTCAGTGAAACCAGCGTGCTTTGCGCCACGTCGCGCTGCGTCAGGCCGATCTGTTGCGCCTTGCTGCGATCCACGTTGATCTGCATTGTGGGGTACTGCACCTGCTGGTGCACATGCACGTCCACCGCGCCGGGGATACCGGCGATCTGCCGGGCCAGGTTGGCGGCGATCTGGTAATTGTTCTTGCCTCGCCCGATCACCTGCAGATCAATCGGCGCGGGCAAACCGAAATCGAGGATCTGGTTGGTGATGTTGGCCGGCGTGAAGAAAAACGTGGCGCCGGGGAACTTGTCCGCGAGATCAGCCCTCAGCCTGCGCATGTACATTTGCGTGTCTTTTTTGCCGGGCTTGAGCGCGATCTGGATGTCGCCATCGGAGTCGGAGATGGTGGATGAGTTGCTGAACGCAAGATTGATGCCGGAGTTGGGCAGGCCGATGTTGTCGATGATCAAATCCACGCGATCAGCGGGCACAACCCGGCGAATCTCGCGCTCCACGGAGGCGAAGTATTGCTCGGAATCTTCCAGCCGCAGACCGGTCGGCGGGTTCACATGCAGGTTCATCTGCCCGGAGTCGACATACGGGAAGAAGTCGCGGCCGATGAACAGGCTCAGCGGCACCGAAACCACCACCAGCAGCACAAACAGCACGATGGTCAGACCCGCGTTATCGAGGCACCAGCCCAGCACGTTTTTGTAGCCGTGCTGCAGCCGCTCAAACTGCCGGTCGAATTTTGCATGCCAGCGCCACACAAAGCTGCGGCGCTCTTCGCGCTCGGACTCGCCGGGGTCCTGGTAGAGGCCGATCTCCTTGCCCAGCATGAAGTGCATCATCGTGGGCAGCAGGGTGCGCGAAAGAAAATAGCTCGCCAGCATGGCAAACACCACAGCCATGGCCAGCGGCGTGAACAGGTATTTCGCCGCGCCGGTGAGCAGCACCACCGGCACAAACACGATGCAAATGGACAGCGTGGACACAAACGCCGGCGCGGCTACCTGCTGCGCGGAGTGGAGGATGGCGCGCGTCAGGGGCAGGCCTTCGGCCATGTTGCGATGCGTGTTTTCAATCTCCACGGTGGCGTCGTCCACCAGAATGCCCACCGCCAGCGCCAGCCCGCCCAGCGTCATCACGTTGATGGTCTCGCCGAGCGCGGTGAGGACGATCAGCGAGGTAGCGATGGACAGCGGGATGGAGATGCACACGATCAGCGTCGATCGCCACGAGCCCAGAAACAGCAGAATCATCAGCCCGGTCAGCGCCGCGGCGATGCACGCCTCGCGGACCACTTCATTGATGGAGGTTCGCACAAAGATGGACTGATCAAACAGCGGCGTGATCTTCAGGCTGCCCAGCCCGGCCGACAGCTGCGGGATCATCTTTTTGGTCTGCGACACGATGTCCAGCGTGGAGGTGTCGCCGTTTTTGAGCACCGTGAGCAGCGCGGAACGACGGCCGTTTTCGCGCACGATGTTGGTCTGGGTGGCATAGCCCATGTGCACCTGGGCCACGTCCTTGACGTACACCAACGCGCCGTTGGCCGCGCGCACCGGCAGGTCGTTCAGGGCAGCCACAGTGGCCGGGCTGGAGTTGGTGCGGACGATGTATTCGCGGTCGCCCATGCGCGCCGTGCCCGCCGGCAGAATCAGGTTCTGCGCGTTCACCGCGCTGGACACATCGGCCGCCGACAGGTGGTGCGCAAACATCAGGTTCGGGTCCGTGTCGACCATCACCTGCTTGACCTTGCCGCCATAGGGCAGGGGAACGCTGGCGCCTTTTACATTGGCCAGCCGTGGACGAATGAACTGCAGGCCATCGTCATACAGATCCGCCTCGCTGAGGCCCTGGCCGCTCAGGCCGAGCTCCAGCACGGGCACGGTGGAAGCGTCGTATTTGAGCACAAGCGGCGGAAACGAGCCGGGCGGCAGCACGCGCAAAATGGTCTGCACGACCGCGGTCACCTGCGAAAGCGCAAGCTCCACCTTGACGTTGGGCTGAAAGAAGACCTTGATCACCGCCACGCCCTGGTAGCTCTGGCTTTCGGTGTGCTCCATGTCGTTGACGGTGGTGGTCAGCGCGCGTTCGCACACGGTTACCACGCGGCCGTTCATCTCGGTGGGCGGGAGGCCCGCATAGGTCCACACGATGGTGACCACGGGGATGTTGATGTTGGGAAAGATGTCCTTGGGCGCTTCCAGCGCGCAGCCGATGCCCAAAAGGGCGATCAGCAGGGACAACACGACAAAGGTGTAGGGGCGGCGCAGCGCCAGCCGGACAATCCACATAACAAAGGCCTCAACGGAAGGGCGCTGGGATGCCTATGAGACGCAGAAGATCCAAAGAAGGACTCGGATCGCGCGAGCAAAGGACAGAACGAAAAGGGAGGCCAGCATGGCGCGGCCCCCCTCTGTCCATCGTGTCAAACGTCACCGTCTGCGTGGCAACTAGCTCTTCTTTGCCTGCTCGAAGCGCTTGTTGACCTCATCCCAGTTCACAACATTCCACCACGCGGCGAGGTACTCGGGGCGGCGGTTGTTGTACTTGAGATAGTAGGCGTGCTCCCACACGTCGTTGCCCAGGATGGGAAACAGACCCTGCATGAAGGGGCTGTCCTGGTTGGGCGTGGTGATGATTTCGAGCTTGCCGCCGCGGTACACCAGCCATCCCCACCCGGAGCCGAACTGCTTGGCCGCGGCCTCGTTGAACTGCTTTTTGAAGGCGTCAAAGGTGCCGAAGTCTTCCTGGATCTGTTCGGCAAAGGCACCCAGCGGTTCACCGCCGCCGTTGAGCTTCATGATCTGCCAGAACATGGTGTGGTTGACGTGCCCGCCGCCGTTGTTGCGTACCACCGTCCGCACATCTTCGGGAACGCTGGCCAGATCCTTTAATAGCTCTTCGGGGGTCTTCTTGCCAAGGTCGGGGTGCTTGTCCACGGCGCCGTTCAGGTTGGTCACATACGCCTGATGGTGCTTGTCGTGGTGAAGCTTCATAGTCGCTTCATCAATGGTCGGTTCCAAAGCGTCGTAGGCGTACGGCAGGGGAGGTAATTCGAAGGCCATCAGCAATCTCCTGGTCAGTGCATCGTTGTGAAAGGGGTCCGGCCCAGTGCAACTCGGCGTGTGGAGGGACGACCTCTCATTGGATGCATTCTGTGCTGCAAGGGCCTCACGCAGGTCCTCTGCGCAGGCATGCTGGGTGTCCAAAGGCCCTTCTTGCCACGACCTTTGATGATGGGGTTTGTTGGCGTCGCGCAACGTTGCTGGCGTTCCGATTGCGGGATCAAGCACTCCCGGCAACCGGTCTCCTGCCGGTTGCAAGGGCGGCATCGCAGTGTGTGGACGGGGCTACCCAAGCCTGTACCCAATTTCAACTTTTGAAGGAACATTTGCATGTCAACTACCCGCTTGAAGACCACCCTGGACGCCGTAAAAGGCGGAGTCAAGAGTTTCACCATCGAAAAAGCAACGACCAACATCGAGGGCTGGGAAGACTATCTTTCCAAGCACGAGCACGAAGGCGTAAAGAAGGTTTCCCAGGACCTGGGCAAGTTGAAAAAGCTTCTGCATGCCAAGGAGCTTGATGGAGAAGCCATAAAGAAGCTGGTCAGCAAGCTGGGCAAGGACACGGTGGCCGTGGCCGGCGATGAGCAAAACGCCAATGCCAAGCACATTCGCGAGCTGGGCGAAGCTTTAACCCAGGCTGCTGACGAGCAGGCATAGCGGCGACCGACAAGGTCTCGGTTGCAGCGGGTCATCGTGAGGGTGGCCCGTTTTGCAATCTCCAGGGGCCGTCTCTGCCGCTTTTGCGTCTAACGCCCGTATGAACGTTCCCATGAGCGGCAGCTACCGTTGGCTGGATGATGCCGGCCCCGCGCCCGGCGCCCCCGGCCTTGCGCCTCGCTGGACTTCCAGCAAAAAAGATGCCGTTTGCACCGCCTATGCCGCTTCCAGCCGGGTGTGGTTTACGCTGTCGCACGGCACGCTGAACGAGATCTATTACCCCACCATCGACCGCCCGCAGACCCGCGACATGGAGCTGCTGTTTTCCGATGGCGAAACCTTTGTGCATGAAGAAAAACGCGACTTCGAATACGACTTCCACTACATCGACGAGGATGCCCTGGCTGTGCGCGTGGTGGCCAGCGATCTCCACGGCCGCTACACCGTTACCAAGGAGTTCATCAGCGACCCCCACCACCCCGTGGTGCTGATGCGGGTGAGCGTGGCAGGCGACGAAGAATTCCTGTCGCGGTTGAAGTGTTATGCCCTGCTGGCGCCACATCTGGACGGTGGCGGCGCGGGCAACTCCGCGCGTGCGGTGGATGTGGCCGGCCAGCGCTGTTTATTCGCGTGGAAAGACGATTTCGCCCTGGCCTTTGGCGCCAGTTGCGGCTTCGCGCGCACGTCCTGCGGGTTTGTCGGCGTCAGCGACGGCTACCAGGACCTTACCTGCCATAAGGCCATGCAGTGGGAGTATGGCGAAGCGCTCGGCGGCAACATCGCCGTGATGGGCGAGATCGACCTGGCGCGCCATCGCGAGTTCACCATCGCCATCGCGTTTGGCGGAGGTCCGCATGCGGCGCTGGCCGGCCTCATGCAATCCCTGGCCACGCCGTACGCCATGCACCAGGAGCGCTTCGTCGTGCAATGGCACCGCGCCACCAGCCCGGAACGCCTTGCGGCCGTGTCCACCGACGGCGGCCGCCTCGCCCGCGTCTCGCACAACGTGGTGCTCGCGCATGAGGACAAGACGTATTCCGGTGCTTTTATCGCGTCGGCCTCCATTCCCTGGGGCAACGCGAAAGGCGACGACGACCTGGGCGGCTACCATCTGGTGTGGACGCGCGACATGATCCAGTCCGCCACCGCCATGCTGGCCTGCGGACGCAGCGACACCGCCCTGCGCGCGCTGGTCTACCTGGCGTGCACGCAGCACCCGGACGGCGGCTTTTCGCAGAACTTCTGGATCGACGGCACACCCTACTGGTCCGGCATTCAGCTCGACGAGGTCGCCTTTCCCATCATCCTCGCCTGGCGGCTCTGGAAGGCCGACAGTGTCGGCAACTTCGATATCTTTCCCTTTGTGAGCCGCGCCGCGGGCTTTCTTGTGCGCTACGCGCCCGTGACGCAGCAGGAGCGCTGGGAGGAAAACGCCGGCTACTCGCCATCCACGCTCGCTGTGGTCATCTCCGGCCTGCTTTGCGCGGCCGACATCTGCCGCAACTTCGGCTCCGGTGAGATCGGCAGCTTTCTGGAAGACTATGCCGACTGGATTGAGGCGCATCTGGACGAGTGGACCACCACAACGCACGGCGTCCTGGACCCCGAGGTCGCCCACCACTACATGCGCATCCGGCCACCGGCCGCCGGCGAGCCCTTCCACAACGGGGACATTCCCCTCGGCAACATCCGGATCGCCAACCGCGAACCCGGCGAGCAGTTCACCTTTGAGGCGCGCGCGATCATCGATGCCGGCTTCCTGGAGCTGGTGCGCTATGGCGTGCGCCGCGCCGACGATCCCCTGATTCTGAACTCACTCAAGGTTGTGGACAAGATCCTGAAGATCGACACGCCCTATGGCCCCTGCTGGCGCCGCTATAACCACGATGGCTACGGCCAACGCAAGGATGGCGGCCCCTATATCGGCTATGGGCAGGGCCGCGCCTGGCCCATTCTCACCGGCGAGCGCGCCCACTTTGAGCTGGCTGCCGGCCGCGATGTGAAGCCGCTGTTGCGCGCCATGGAGCGCTTTTCCTCCATCGGCGGCATGCTGCCCGAACAGGTGTGGGACCACGCCGACCTGCCCGCCGAGGGCATGTACTGCGGCCGGTCCGCCGGCTCCGCGCAGCCGCTGGTGTGGGCGCATGCGGAGTACCTGAAGCTGCTGCGATCGCTTGCGGATGGCAAGGTCTTCGACCGCATCTCCGTCGTTGAAGACCGCTACGGTGTGCCGGTGGACCAGCGCAGCTTCCGCAGCCGCATGGAGATCTTTCGCGTTAACCGCCCGATCAGCACCATGACGCAGGGCGGCACGTTGCGTGTGACCGATGAGGCTCGCTTTCAGATGGTCTGGACCACGGACGGCTGGGCCACCACCCATCGCACCGACTCACGGCAAGTGGGGCATCAAGGCTCGTTTGTGGATGTTCGCGCCGGCGAGAATCAAACGACGCCCATCGAATTCACCCTGTTCTGGCCCGAGGAAAATCGCTGGCTGGGCCGCAACTACAAGGTCTCGGTAGAGCCCGAGCCGCCGGCGCAGCCCCCGGCTGCCAACAAGCCCAAGGCCTGAAAGGCTGTTCAGGCCGCGGCAGGGGGACGTGGCCGCGGCTTGCGCGTCAGCAGAATCAACATGCCGACCAGCGAAAGCACGGCCACCATGCCCGCGATGCCGAGTACGCGCAGTACGGAGACCGAATATTTGCCCACCACAGGGTTGTAGCTGCAGCAGTACAGGATGAGCAGGTCCACGGGGTTGCTGATCCTGTGCTCGGAGGCGCTCAGCAGCGCCAGGCGCAGGTCGCGCGGTGGGTAGTCGATGCCGGAGATGTACTTGGAGAGCCGGCCCTCCGGCGTGGCAAACATGATCACGCTGGAGTGCGCATACTGGTCGAGCTTGCCGTCCGGTCCGGGTACCAGCACGTAATGGAAGCCGGTCGCGCCCGCGATCGCGTCGATGCTGGGCTGCTTGCCGGTGAGGAAGTGCACAGCCGACGCAGCGCCGGCGCCGAAGCCCGCATCGTGCAGAAACTGCGCCTTTTGCACGGCGGCGTCCTGCGGCGAATCGCCGGGATCGATGCTGAAGACGAGGACGTCGTAGTCCTGGCCGGGCTTCAACGTGGTCTGTTGCAGACCCGCGGCCAGGCCGTGCAGCACCTGCGGGCACAGCATGGCGCAGCGGTAATAGATCAAAGCCATCACCACGGGCTTGCCGTGGAAAAAGGTCCCCAGCGGCGCGGTTTGGCCGCTTTCGTCGGTATAGATTGCGGTGAGCGGGAGTTCCTGCCCCAGCCGCTGCTCCACGCCGGCGTGCGCCAGGTAGCCCGGCAGCTGCTGCGCGGAGCTCCCTATGGGCTTGTCGGCCGCAAAGCCCTGCGCCACTGCGGGGACCGCCCCCAGCAGGGACAGCGTGGCCAGCAGCGCGCATATCAGTCTGGTCCTGTTCAGCAAAGATCGCATGGGTTTCCAAAAGCAGTGCAGCCTGAGGTAAAGCCGCTCTCCTTATTCGACGACGATTCCGCGCTGAAGTCGCAGCGCAATGCCCGAAGCTGACCGCAGATCGCCCAGAGTTTCAAGGGCAAGGCTTGCCGAGGCCCCTTTGGTTGTCATTCCCGCAGGAAATCTGCGCTTCCGGCTCGGAACGCAAGCACCTGGTCTACTGATTCACACCACTCGCCAAAAAGCCCCCATCCACCACCAGCGTGTGCCCGCTGGTGAACGAGGCCGCCTCCGAAGCGAGATAAACAGCCGCGCCCACCAATTCCTCCACGCGCCCGAAGCGGCCCATGGGTGTTCGCAGGCGCAGCTCCGCGCCGCGCGACGATCCATCCAGCAGCCCGGCGTTCAGGTCGGTGCGGAAGACCCCCGGTGCGATCGCATTCACGACCACGCCGCGCCGGGACCACTCCACCGCCAGCGACTGCGTCAGCGAAACCACGGCGGCCTTGCTGGCCGCATAGGCGGCCACCTCGTTCAGCGCCACAAACGAGCTCAGCGAGGCGATGTTGATGACCCGGCCATAGCCGCGCGCCAGCATGGGCTCGCCGAAGACCTGGCAGGCGCGCAGCGTGCCGGTCAGGTTGGTGTCCAGGATGGCTTGCCACTCGGCTTCCGGCACCGAAATGGTCGGCGTGCGCTGGGTGCGGCCGGCGCAGTTGACCAGGATATCGACCTGCCCAAAGGTCCCCAGCACGGCGTCGCGCAGCGCTTCCAGCTGCGCCCGGTCGCCCACGTCGGCCGGATGGCGCAGCGCCCGGCGGCCGCGGGCTTCGATCTCACCCGCAACCTCGTCCACCAGCTCGCGGCGACGGCCCGTGCTGACCACATCGGCGCCGGCCTCCGCCAGCCCCAGGCTGAGCGCCCGGCCAATGCCGGAGGTGCCGCCGACCACCACGGCCACGCGACCTTCCAGGCTCAAGGGATGCCTCATGCTGTTGTCTCCTTCGCGGGATGTGCCCGCCCCTACAGACGATAAGCCTTGCGCACCAGGTCGCTGGTGAGCGCGTGTGCCACCTCCGAGGCTTCATCCTCTCCCAGCCGGTGCTCCGCGACCAGCTTTGCCAGAAACGCGCAGTCCATGCGCCGGGCCACGTCGTGGCGGGCCGGAATGGACAGAAACGCCCGCGTGTCGTCATTGAAGCCGACGGTGTTGTAGAAGCCGGCGGTCTCGGTGGCCTGTTCGCGGAAGCGCAGCATGCCCTCCGGGCTGTCGTGAAACCACCACGGTGGTCCCAGCCGCAGGCAGGGGTAGTGCCCGGCCAGGGGCGCGAGCTCGCGGCTGTAGGTGGTCTCGTCCAGCGTAAACAGGATCAGGGTCAGCCCGGGCTCGTTGCCGAAGCGGTTCAGCAGCGGCCGCAGCGCGCGCACATACTCGGTCGCCATGGGGATGTCCGCCCCCATGTCGCGGCCAAAGCGCGCGTGGAGCGGCGCGTTATGGTTGCGAAAAGCGCCCGGATGCAGCTGCATCACCATGCCGTCCTCCAGGCTCATGGCGGCCATCTCCGTCAGCATCTGGGCGCGAAAGAGCTCGTTCTGCCCGGGGGTGGAGCGGCCGCCGTAGACCGCCTCGTAGAGCCGCGCGGCTTCGTCCGGCGCGAGGTCGGCGGTGCCGGCGGTGGGGTGGCCGTGGTCGGTGGCGGTGGCACCCAAGGCGCGGAAGCGTGCCCGCTCCCGGCGCAGCGCCTGCAGGTAACCCGGCCAGGTGCTGGTGTCTTCGCCGGTCTGCTCGCCCAAACGGCGTAGATTGTCGCTGCAGCCCTCGAACTCCGGATCGACCACCGGATCGGGCCGAAAGGTGGGCAGCACGCGCCCACCCCAGCCGGAGTCGCGGATGGCCTGGTGGTCGGCCAGGGAGTCGAGCGGCGAATCCGTGGTCGCCAGCACCTCGAGCCGAAAGCGCTCGTACAGCGCCCGCGGGCGGAACGCCGGGGTTTGCAGCTGCTCGGCGATGGTGTCGAAGTACAGGTCCGCGGTCTCGCCGGAGAGCCGCTCCTCCAGCCCGAACAGCTCCTGAAAGGCGAAGTCCAGCCACAGCCGGGTGGGGGTGCCCCGGAACAGAAAGTAGTGCTCGGCAAAGAGCCGCCACACGGCCCGCGGGTCGCGCATGGGCCGCGCGCCGATCTCCAGCCGCTCGAGCGGAATGCCCTGGCTGTAGAGCATCCTGTGCACATAGTGGTCGGGCTGCACAAACAGGGTGGCCGGGTCAGGAAAGGGCTCGTTGCGCGCAAACCAGGCGGCCTGCGTGTGCCCGTGGGGGCTCAGGAGGGGCAGGTCGCGGATGCCGGCGTACAACCGACGCGCGATCTGGCGCGTGGCCGGCTCGGCGGGAAACAGGCGGTCCTCGTGGAGCAGCTTCATGCGGCAGCCTGGGGCCGGGCGTTGCCGGCGCGCTGGGCCGCTCAGATTTGCAACCCTGCCAAGAATACCAAGCGGCGGTCCCGCGTTGTCGCAAAGTGAGACACAGGAACGGGAAATCTGCATCCGCCGTCCAGCCGTGTGTATCTGAAGTGGCAGTGCTCCGCGGGTGCGGGGCTGCGATACTGCATCTGGGGGCGAACTCAGCCGCCGGGACAGGGGTGGGATGGCGACGGGCGTACAGGAATCGGTGCAGGTAGCGCCCCAGCCGTTGGTGGCCCCGCGTCGGCGCGCGGCCCGGGACACCTTTGAGGCCACGCTGCGCAGCGCCCGCTCCACGGTCGCCTTTCGCGAGATCCTGTCTCAGGCCATCGACACCTTTTGCGCCAGCAAGGCCCGTTTTCTGCTCACCATGCTGGGCATGGTCATCGGCTCGGCCTCGGTCATCCTAGTGGCGACCCTGGGCCTCACCGGGCGGCAGTACGCGCTGAACATGATCGCCTCCATCGGCCCCAACATGATCGAGATGCAGGGCGGGGGCGGCAACGTCACCGGCCCGGACAACGTCAGCGTCCCGGACTTCATGACGCGCGAGGATATGACGGCGGTGCTGGACCAGCTGGGCCCGTGGATTGTGGCCAGTTCGCCCATGCTGGAGTTCCATGACCGCATCCCCATCGGCAACGGACAGGTACGCGAGGCCATGCTGCTGGGTGTCAGCCCGCAGTACAAACAGGTGCGCAACCTCAAGGTGCTCGCGGGCCGCTTTTTTGACGATCAGGATGAAATGACCCACGCCCAGGTGGCCGTCATTATCGAACCGCTCGCGCAGGAGCTTTACGGCAGCTCCGGCGGCGCCATCGGCCAGACGCTATCCGTTACAGGCATCCCTTTCACCGTCATTGGCGTTTTTAAAGAAAGCATCCAGACCTTTGGCATGAGCGAGGTCAACAACCAGACCATGTTGATCCCCTATCCCGTGGCGCGCTACTTCACGGGAACGGACAACCTGAAGCAGATCTTCTTCACCGTTGCCGACTCACGGCAGGTGGAGCCCATCGCGCACAAGATTGAGGCGATCATCAGCTCCCGGCACCGAGCCGGCAACAACTTCACCGCGTTCACGCTCACCGAGGTGCTGGACGTGATGAACAAGATCGCTACCATGTTGACCATCGTGCTCACGCTGGCATCGGCGATCACGCTGGTGGTCTCCGGCGTGGGCATTATGAATTCCATGCTGGCCAATGTGCAGTCGCGCATCAAAGAGATCGGCATCCGCAAGGCTCTGGGCGCCACCAGCCGCGAGATCCGTATCCAGTTCCTGACCGAAAGCGTCCTGCTCTCCCTCGGGGGTGGCCTGGTCGGCACCCTGCTGGGCCTGGCCCTGCCGCTGACCGTGCGCCTGCTCACCGGTCTGAAGATTCCCATCTCGCCCTGGAGCGCCATCATCTCGCTCTTCACCGCGGTGCTGGTCGGGGTTATCTTCGGTACGCTGCCGGCCAACCGCGCAGCCCGCCTGGACCCGGTCGCTACGCTGAAATACGAGTAAGGCAGGAGCCGGTGTCGCGGGGGACCAGGGTGGTAAACACCCCCATGAAGTAGCGCTTTAACTCTGGCCTTTGTGCCGAACGTTTGCCCCTCTACGCACTGGGTGCCCATTTACTTTGGGTGCCCCATCCATTTTGGGCCCCATCCATACGCGGCTTCATCGCGGATGGGTGGGTTTGCAGGAATGCGATGGTCGTAAACTCCCTGTGCAGGGTGCCCCATTTACTTTGGGTGCCCCATCCATACGCGGCTTCATCGCGGATGGGTGGGCGTGCAGGGATGCAATGGTCGTCAACTCCCTTCACTTCGGCTGCACAATCCCACCCCCGATCGGGGGATAGCTCCGGAACCATCATTCCGGTACCGTTGCTCTCGTGCCGAGCGGCCTTAAACGATTCCAAACCGAGGGCCATGACCACTTCATTACCTTCAGTTGTTACAGGCGTCTCCCTTACCTCACAAACGAGCACGCCCGAACCGTGTTTGAGCTCACTCTCGAACAACTTCGGCGCCGTCACCAGTTTTACGTCTTCGGGTACGTCCTCATGCCGGAGCACGTCCATTTGCTTCTGAGCGAGCCCAGGATCCGAACCCTCGCCAGTACCTTGAACGTCCTCAAAAGCGAGACCGCCAAGGCACTCAAGGGCGGTCGCACCCAGTTCTGGGAGACCCGCTATTACGACTTCAATGTCTTCACCTACCCGAAATTTGTCGAAAAGCTCCGGTACCTTCACCGCAACCCCGTTTCGCGTGGACTGGTCGAGCGAGCCGACGACTGGCCCTGGAGCAGCTTCCGCCACTGGCTTACCGGAGAGACAGGGCGCCTCGAGATAGAGTCTCACTGGACGTGGCAGCGGCGCGAACAAGCCAGTTTGGGCGGAGCCACTCCCTCACCCGCATCCCAGCCCACCCATCCGCGGTGAAGCTGCGTATGGATGGGGCACCCGGCAGTCCGGCACCCGGCACCCGGCAGTCTGGGTCATCCGAGCCCACCCATCCGCGGTGAAGCTGCGTATGGATGGGGCACCCGCACCCGGCGCCCAATTAAATCCGTTCCACCATGACCTCGGTCGACTTGATGAGCGCCGCGGCCGGGTCGCCCTTTTTCAGGTCCATCTCCCGGACGGCGTCCGCAGTGATGATGGCCGTAATCTGCTGATCGCCGAAGCCGATCACCACCTTGGCGAGCAGGCCATCCACCTGCACATCCTGCACATGCCCAATCAGTTGGTTGCGGCCGGAAACGCGCCGGTAGCGCTCCCGCGACTCGCGCGCCGGCCGGGTGGCATCCGCCTTCAGAAACGGCTGCAGCGCCGCTTGCTGGATGCGGTGGTGGCCGCCGGGCGTTTGCACGGTGGGCAGCTTGCCGGAAAGAATCCACTGCTTGACCGTGGGATAACTGATGCCCAGCATGGCGGCGGCTTCACGTGGCTTCAGCAGGGGCAGGGACTCGGCCATGGGGGAAATTGTACGGCGGCACCAGAGGCCGCAAAGAAGCTTTGCCCCTGCGTGGCCATCTTCTTGAAGTACGGGTCCAGCGTGGAAGGGTCCACGGGGGTCCAGCCCCAGCGTCTCGCCGGTACCGGTCAGTGGGCCGGAACCGTCATAAGCGGCGTGCATGTCCGAGCCCAGAAACGAGGCGGACGGGCCCGAACCGGTCGTTGCCGCGCTCTTCACCGCCTGCGGCTTGTTGCCGTTGGCCGCGGCGTCATCGGATTTCTTCACCCGCAGCGAGTGCGGAATCGAGTGGTTGTCCAGACCGGAGATACGCCACAGCGCAAAGGGCAGGGAGGTCGTCGGTTCGCGGTCCGGTCCGTAGAAGGTGCGGTTCTCGGTGGGGTGCTAGAAAGTCTTTACGTTGCCGGCGTCAGGAACTTGCGGTAGCTGCTGGAGGAGGGATCGTAGAGATCCTGCAGAAAGATTTCGAGCCCGTCCGGATCGCGCAAGGGAAGGACCATGTCGAGGTTGAGGACACGGTCGCTGACAGCAGATCCAATGGCCTGCGTGGCGCCGGACGCAACCACCTCCCGCACGTGCCGGGTACGCACATTCTGCGCGTCGGCAGAGGCGGCGGACAGGACCGCCACGGACGCGGTGACTATCGAAGACGGGGGCGCAGAAGCGACCTGGCAAGGGCTCAAGGGAACGCATGCGCAAAGCTCCTGGACTCAAACACATGGTGAACCCTGGCTGCCAAGACAGGGAGGTGGGCGATCTGGTAACCAAGAGCACGATTACCGCAGTTTCAAAATTGCATTACGTGAGCACACGATTTTCAGCACGCGGAAGGGCTCTTGTTTCCAGGCAGCAAACGACCTGCGGGGCCGATGCCGTCGCGGAGCTTTCGGGTGGGCGTCGGGTATGGTACGGTTCAACTACCTCGCCGGGTGATTGACCGCACTCCCCGGCGCCGTTTCGGTGCGCTCCCGCCTCGTGTTGACAGGAGCACCGGATTTGATCTGTGCCCCCGTTGCGCCGAAGCGCCTGGGCTGATGGGCAGGCTGCCCGCGTAAACAAGGAACGGTCATGGTTGAGGAGTGGAAGCCCCAAAAAATCGGCGATCGGTTCAGCACCTCCGTGGAGGAGCTGCGGGACTTTTTCGCAAGCCGGGGAATCCGTTTCGGCCATCCCGAGGACGTGGCGGCTCTGGCTGAGGCGATTGCCGCCTCCCCGGCCCTCGCGGAAGAGATGGAATCCATGGCGCGCTCCATTGTGTTCAGCGAAGGCGAACACCTGCGCCGGTCGGATCTTTTGGCGCTTGTGGTGCTCGCGGCCGGCGGGCCGGAGCTCGATGGGCGGCAGCACGGGGTTGCCGTCGCGGCGGAGGCGCTGCGACACTTTCTGGACGCCGCCACGCGGCAGCAGGGATCCATGTTTGCCGCTGCGGGTGAGCAGCCGCAAACATTTGATGGGCCGGATGCGGTCGATCCGGAGGGTTCTGTCCCGTTCCCATTCCCGGCAGCGGCGGAGGCACCCCGATCCCCGATGTGGCAGCCTCCAGCGTCGGCTGCGCCTCCGCCAGCCGAGGCGCGGCACGCGGCGGCCCCCGACAGCGCCGCGGAACCGGAGGCGCACGGCGGCGGCAGCGAGACCCTGCTGCGTGCGGTTCGCATAGCCGCCGCCCAGGAAAAGGCCGCCGCGCTGCGCCAGGCAGAAACGCTGCGCCAGGCAGAAACGCCGCGCCAGGCCGAAACGAAGCAGGAATCCGCCGCGTCGCGTGGGGGTTTGCGCTCCACCCTGGGGCAGTGGTGGTCCATTCCGGCGGTAGCGTTGGCGCTGGTATCGCTGGCGGTCGGCATCGTGGCGGGGCGGGCCTCCTGGTCGCACCATGGGACCGTCGCGCTGGGGCGGAAGCCTGGCAGCGCGTCCCGCGTCCGCGAGCTCGTTGGTTCCTGCGTGGCCTCGCCCGGGCCGGGGGTGTCGCGCTCCGGGATGGAGGAACGCGCGCGCTGGGCGCATACCCTGCTGGAACAGAAGCTGTACGCCTCGGCGCTCCCGGAGTTGCGCAGCATGGCGCACCTCGACCCGGGCTATCCCTCCATTCAGCTCGATGAATCCGACGCTCTGCTCAACCTGAAGCATCCAGACGAGGCCCGCGCGGCTGTGGACGAGCAGATCGACATTGCGGAATGCCTGGCCAAGCTGCCCAGCGAGGCCCTGGACGCCTACTGCCAAACCCAGTACGGGCCGGCAGCAACGGGCGCTTGCCGGCCGCAACTGGCGCACATTCGCCAAGCCGCGCAGCTACAGGCCGCCCTGGTGCACCTGGCGCTGGGCCATCGCCTTGCCACGGATGGCGGAACCGCTGCCGCCGTGACCGAGCTGCGGCAATCGGAGGCCGCGGATGCCGGGTCGCCGCACGGTGCAGTGACTCCCCAGCCCAAGCGCAGTGTGCCGTTGCCGCCGGCTTCGGAAGGCAACACGGCAACGCCGATCATCGTACATCCGGCGGTCGCCCAGCCCCGCTAAGCGTTGCCTCGCAGGGCCATGCATGCTCCAATGGGCTTGTTGCATCGACTGCTTGCCATTCTGCTGCTCGCTGTCTTCAGCCTGCCGCTTGCCCTGCCTGCATTCACCGCGGCGCAGGGCGGGGAGGCGGGGCTGCCGGCCTGCTGCCGCCGCAACGGCGCCCACCACTGTGCCATGAGCATGGCGGAGCGGGCGGGTCTGCTTTCCGACGCAGAGATGCGTTGGCGAACGCCGCTGGAGCGCTGTCCGTTCTGCCCGGCGACGGCGGCCAACCCGCACCCCACGACCCTGGCGCCCCCGACCGAGGGTTCCGTACTTCTGCCGGCCAGCAGCTCGCCGTTGGCGGTGCGCGCGGCACAGTGCACGTGGCGTGTGGCGCGCGAGCGTGCCCGCCACAAACGCGGTCCCCCACAAACTGCCTTCGCCTGAACCCCATCCCAACGACGTGAACTGAGCAGGCCGTGCCGCCGCCCCCTTGGGTCGGTATCTGCGCGGCCGGCTGGATGAGCAGAGCTTCGCCGCTGCCTGCGCAGCGTGGCGGAAGCTCGTGGAGACGCGATGCAAACCCAATCTGGAGGCGCCCCCACAGGGCGGCGCCGTTTCTTTCTGCACGTTCCCGTGCACGAAGCCCGCCTGCGGTACGCGGCGGCCCTGCTTTCACTCTTTCTGCTGTGCCTGCCCACGGCGCATGCGACGCTGTTTGCGGAGGTGTCCGTCATCGTGCATGATGTGCAGCACCGGCCGCTGCCGGCGGCGGAGGTCGCCCTCCACGCTGCCGGTTCCTCGCTGGTGCTGCGGGCGCGGGCGGATGCTCAGGGCACGGCACACTTCACCGCGGTGCCGTTTGGGGCTTACACGCTGACGGCGGCTCACCCGGGCTTTGCATCGGCGACCGAGCCTGTCAATGTGGCCGCCGGCAGCTCGCCCGTGCTGCACGTGGCGCTGGGGGTGGCCGCGGCGTCGGACATCGTCAACGTGAACGCGACCGTGGAAGGTGCCGCCGGCGAGGTCACGCCCACAGTCACCGTGAGCCAGCGCGAGATCGACACCACGCCCGGCGCCGACCGCAGCAACTCGCTCGCCATGATCACCGACTACGTTCCCGGGGCATATATAACGCATGACATGCTGCACATGCGCGGCGGCCACCAGGTCAGCTGGCTGCTGGATGGCGTGCAAATTCCCAATACCAACATTGCGTCCAACCTCGGCCCGCAGATCGACCCACGCGACATTCAGTACCTGCAGGTGGACCGCGGCAGCTACGGCGCGGACCTGGGCGACCGCACCTACGGCGTCTTCGACGTGAACCCGAAAAGCGGCTTTGAGCGGGATCGCGAGGCGGAGCTGCGCCTGTCCGCCGGCAGCGCCCTGACCACCGACGATCAGCTCTCCTTTGGCTATCACTCCGAGCGGGCAGCGTACTACGTGAGCCTTAATGGCAACCGCAGCGACTACGGCCTGGCACCGCCGACCGAGCCGGCCCTGCACGATGCAGAGAACGGCTACGGCGGCTTCGGCTCGTTCACGCTGAACCGCAGCGCCAGCGATCAATTCCGCTTGCTGACGCAGCTGCGCCGCGACTTCTTCCAGATCCCCTACGACCCCGACCCGGCCAGCTACGAGAACCAGCTCTACGACTCCAGCGGCCTGCGCGACACGCAGCATGAGACCGACGGCGTCGCCGCGTTCACCTGGACCCACAGCCTTTCGCCGACCGCGGTGCTGGCGCTTTCGCCGTTTTACCACTACAACAGCGCCAGATATGACGCTTCGCCGTCGGACGACCCGGTGAGCACCACCGCAGACCGCGCCTCGCACTATGCCGGGCTGCAGGCCAGCCTCAGCGGCGAGATCGCCCGCAACCACCTGGAGGCGGGCCTTTACGCCTGGGGGCAGCATGACAGCAATCTCTTCAGCCTGTCCTCGGGCGGCGCGCTCTACCCGGGCTTCCCGGAGGCCGACAGCACCGCCGGTGGCCTCGTGGAAGAGTACCTTTCGGATAACTACAAGCCGACTCGCTGGCTGACCCTGACAGCGGGCCTGCGGCAAAGCTGGTTCACCGGCGCCGGCCTCGGCAGCGAGACCGCCACCTACCCCCGCGTGGGAGCGGCGCTGCGCCTGCCCCGGCTCAACTGGGTCTTCCGCGCGTTTTACGGACACTTCTACCAGCCGCCGCCGCTGCTCACCGTCACCGGCCCGGTGCTGGCCTATGCGGGGGGCAACAATACCGGCTTTGCGCCGCTGCACGGCGAGCGCGACGAGGAACACCAGTTCGGCGTCACCATCCCCTTCAAGGGCTGGGTGCTGGACGCCGACACCTTCCAGACCGAGGCCTCCAACTTTCTCGACCACGCCAACATCGGCGAGTCCAGCATTTATTTCCCCGTAACCGTCGCCGGCGCGCTGGTGCAGGCCTGGGAGTTGACGCTGCGGTCTCCGGAGTTCGCGCGCCGCGGCCATGTGCACCTGGCCTACTCCAACCAGATCGCGCAGCAGCGCGGCGCGCTCACCGGCGGCCTGATCTGCGCTCCCATCACCTCACCGGATTGCGATGCGGAGCCCGGCTACCAGGCGCTGGACCACGACCAGCGCAACACCCTCAACGTCGGCGGCGACCTGCGTCTGCCGGGCCAGATCAGCGCGTCCACCAATGTCTACTACGGCTCCGGCTTTGCCAACGGCTATCCGGGGCCGCCCTCCCCCTACGACGGAGACTACCTGCCCGCGCACACCACCTTTGACCTGCTACTGGCGCGGAGCTTCGGCGAGGATGTGAGTGTGGCGGTGAACGCCAGCAACGTCAGCAATCGCCGGGTGCTGCTGGACAATAGCCTCACTTTTGGCGGCTTCCACTTCAACGACCCGCGCCAGATCTATGCAGAGGTGCGCTACCGTTTCCACTTCTAACCGGCCGCGTCGCCCGGCTGCGGCTATAGCAGCCGGTTCCACGTCTGTCTACACTATGCAGATGAAAGCTTCCTCGTGGTGTACGTGGTCCGTTGTTGCGCTGCTGGTCTCCGGGGCTCAGGCGCAAAAGCAGCATCAGCCTGAGCCGGAACCGGCTCCCATGCCTCCTCCCATTGCCGCGCCGGTGGACAAGCCCTACGCCGGGCCGATCGCGCTCGACGTCGACCTCACCAACATCACCGACCGCGTGGAGCATGTGCACGAGGACATCCCCGTGGAGCGCGGCGCCAAGGAGATGGTGCTGCTTTACCCCGAGTGGATTCCCGGCGACCACGAACCCGCCGGCCCCATCTCCGCCCTGGGCGGCATCGTCACCACGGTGAACGGCCAGCGCGTGCAATGGGTGCGCGACCGCGTCAACGTGTACGCCTTCCATGTGCCGCTGGCAGGCGGGGCCAAGACCGTGGGCGTGGACTTCGACTACCTTTCCCCCATCAAGCCCAGCGCGGGCCGCATCGAGATCTCTGACGCCATCGCCGACCTTGAATGGAACGAGGTCGTCATGTACCCCGCCGGCTTCTTTTCCCGCGACATCACGGTGAACACCACGCTGAAGCTGCCGCAAAACTGGAAGTACGCCACCGCGCTCGAAACCGCCAACGCCGACGGCGGCACCGTGCACTTCCAGCCCACCACGCTGAACACGCTGGTGGATTCGCCCCTCTATGCCGGCCTCCACTACAACCGGCTGGACCTTTCGCCCACGCCCACCGACACCGTGCATCTGAACATCTTCGGCGACACCGCAGACGACATCACGCCGCCCCCCGAGGCCGTGGAAGGCTTCAAAAAGCTCACGATCGAGGCCGACAAACTCTACGGCTCACACCACTACAACCACTACGATTTTCTGCTGCTGGTCAGCGACAAGGTCGGCGGCGTCGGCCTGGAGCACCACCAGTCCAGCGAGGACGGCTGGCCCGCCAACTACTTCCGCAAGTGGTCGGATGGTTTGCTGCAGCGCGACCTGCTCGGCCACGAGTACACACACTCCTGGGACGGCAAGTTCCGCCGCCCCGCCGACCTGTGGACGCCCAACTTCAACGTGCCCATGCGCGACGACCTGCTCTGGGTTTACGAGGGCATGACGCAGTACTGGGGCAACATGCTCACCGCGCGCGCCGGCCTGCGCACACCGGAACAGACCCGCGACATTCTGGCCCGCGTCGCCGCGCAGTTCGTCATCAACCGCGGCCGCGACTGGCGTCCGCTGGTCGACACCACCAACCAGCCCATCGTCTCGCAGCGCCACGCCGTCAGCTGGGTCAGCTGGCAGCGCCCGGAGGACTACTACACCGAAGGCATGCTGATCTGGCTGGACGCCGACACCAAAATTCGCGAGCTGACGGACGGCAAAAAGTCGCTGGATGACTTCTGCAAAAAGTTCCTCGGCGTGTACAACGGCAGCTTCATCACGGACCCGTACCGGTTCGAGGATGTGGTTGCCGATCTGAACGCGGTCGTGCCCTATGACTGGAAGGGCTTCCTCGAGAAGCGCGTCTACGACCTCCATCCCGAGGTGCCGATGAACGGCTTCACCCAGGGCGGCTACAAGCTGGCCTACAGCGACACGCCCGTGAAGTGGGTGGAAAGCGAATACGAAAACTTCGGCCTTGCCGACTTTTCCACCTCGCTCGGCCTCACCGTGCACAGCGCCAAGGGCGGCGGCGCCAGCACCGTGGTGAACGTGTACTGGGACAGCCCGGCCTTCAAGGCAGGCATCACGCCGGACAGCACCTTCGTCTCCGTGAACGGCGAGGCCTACAGCGCCAAGGTGCTCCGCCAAGCCATTCTGGCGGCAGAAAAAGATCATCAGCCGCTGCAACTGCAGTTCAAGCGCGATGACACCTACAAGACCGTATCTATTTCCTACTTCGACGGGCTGCGGTATCCCACACTGCAGCGTGTAGACGGCACGCCGGATCGCCTGGACGACATCCTCGCACCCAGCAAGGATCCACTGCCTTCGATGTAAGGCCCTGCGATTCGCTCACGCAACCAGAAAAGAAAGGCGCTCCACTTGGGAGCGCCTTTTTTCTGTTGTCATTCCCCAAGGAATCTGCGTTCCTCAAGAGGAACGGGCCAGGCTATCAGAGGCAAGCGACTACACCTCTGCGGCTTCCGTTTCGGGCTCAGGCGCGGCGACCTGCTCGGGCTGGTCGCTCTTTACGTTCACCTGCACATGCGCGGTCACCTCGCGGAACAGACGCACGGGCACGTGGAACTCGCCCACGGTCTTCAGCGGCTCGTCCAGCTGGATGCGCCGGCGCTCCACCTGATAGCCCTGCGCTTCAAGCGCCTGGGCGATGTCGGCCGAGGTGACCGATCCAAACAGCTGGCCTTCACCGCCTGCCTTGCGCTCAAAGCTGAGCACCACGGTGTTCAGCGTGGCCGCTACCTGCTCGGCTTCGGCCTTTTCCTTGGCGGCCTTGCGCATCGCGGACTGCTTCATCTGCTCGATGACACTTTTGTTAGCTGCCGTCGCCTCAATGGCGAACTTGCGCGGCAGCAGGTAATTGCGGCCGTAGCCGTCGGCAACCTTGACGACATCGCCGCGATGGCCGAGGGACTCGACATCCTGCTTCAGAATGACTTCCATAATGATCTCCGGTGTGGCCGCTGAGGCGGTCAAATCTCGTTAGGCTGAAATAGCCAATCGCTCTGCAAATGTGGTCGGCTCTGGTATCGGATCGCCAAATTCGCGCATGACGGCGAGATGCCCACTCAGGGCCTCGCTCATGTTGCGCTGCGTGTCTGGAACGGTGGCGCCGGTCGTGATGCAACCGGGAAGGTCGGGCACATACGCGCTGTACCCGGTGGGGGTTTTCTCGTAAATCACCAGATAGTCGCTCATCAGTGCTTCCTTTCTAAGCCAGCCTGTTTGTATACGCTGATTTCAGTTCCGATGGCCACGTCATCCGATCGTTGGCCGGGGATCGTAACGGTCCCGGGCTTGTTCGGATGGCGATAGTGGTGATGGCTGCCAGTCGTGCGTACATGCTGCCAGCCATCGCGGGTTATGAGCCGAATAAGGTCGCAAACCTTCACTAGTACTTGGCGGCGTAGGGCAGCAGGGCAATGGCGCGCGCCTGCTTGATGGCGCGGGTCAGCTTGCGCTGAAATGGCGCCGAGGTGCCCGTGAGGCGGCGTGGGATGATTTTCCCGCGGTCCGACACAAACTGCTGCAACAGCCGCACGTCGCGGTAGCTGATCGAGTCAATTTTCTCCACCGTGAACTTGCAAACCTTCTTGCGGCGGAAAAACTTGCGGTTGCCGCCGGGGCCACCCGAGCCGGAGCCGGCAGGACGTGGACCGCGTGGACCGCGTGGACCACCCTGGCCCTGGGGACCACCGGTGGCAGGTGCACCGGCGCCCGGCGCCGGTGTGGAAGGTGTAGCTTGCGTTTCGTCAGCCATGTTTCAAATCCTTTTCCTGTGCTGGGCAGCCTGTGCGCTCAGCGGTTTGGCGGGTGTCGCATTCAGTGAGGTACTGTGCAGGCGGGCCATGCGGCTCGCCTTGGAGTTTTAGCCCTGCGCCGCGGGCTGGGGTTCGCCGGCCTCGGCCGCGGCGGGCACCGCCGTGACCTCCTCCTGCGCCGCCTGGGCAGCCAGATCGGCAGTGGCGGCCTCGGGATTTTCCTGCGGCAGGGCGGAGCGCTTCACGTGCGCCGCGCGATGGGCCTTGATCTTGGCCACACGCTTTTCTTCCTCGTCCGTGCGCACCGTGATGAACTTGATCACCTGCTCGGAGACCCGGAGACGACGCTCAATCTCGGAGATCAGGCTGGCTGGCGCTTCGGCAATCAGCAGGATGTAAAAGCCGTCGTTGAACTTCTGGACGGTATAGGCCAGGCGGCGGCGGCCCCACTTTTCCGCCGACTTCACCGTGCCGCCACCGTCGGTAATGTAGCCGGAAAATGTCTCGATGATCTTGTCGATGTCTGCGTCCTCAACATCGGGCCGCACAATAAACATCACTTCATAGCTGCGATTCATGCTGCTTCCTTCTGCGGGGTTTGTGCCCCGCACCGCCCGGCGCTGTGGCTCAGGCGGTTTGGCTTTCGGGTTTAGGAAAGGTCTTCCGCCGGGGGCGGCTCGACCTTTCGGTTGAACTCGTTCATTGCGGCCTTGACCCCTTTGGTCAACACCGCCTCGACCGCGCGTACCGCCAGGTCGAGTCCTTCTTCCAGCAGCCCGAGCTCCGTCTTTCGCAGAGGCGAAAGCAGGTACCCCGTGCCGCCGGCCTTGATCTCGCGCCCGGTCTCGGCGGGGGGCTTGCCCACGCCGATGCGGATGCGATGCCACTCTTCTGTTCCCAGCACCCCGGAGATCGACTTCACCCCGTTGTGCCCGCCCGCCGAGCCGCGTTCGCGAATGCGAATCTGACCCGTGGGAATTGCCAACTCGTCATAAAGGACCAGCAGGTCCTCCACGCCGAGGTTCAGATCCTTGAGCAGCGCGGCAATGCTGAGTCCGCTCAGGTTCATAAAGGTTTCCGGCTTGGCCAGCAGGACGTCGTGCCCCATCAACCTTGCCCTGCCCGTTTCCGCCCTGCCGCGGCGGTTGGTCACGGCCACATCGCAAAGGGCCGCGATGCGATCAATGGCCATAAATCCGGCATTGTGCGGCGTTTGCAAGTACTCCATGCCGGGGTTGCCGAGACCAACAAGCAGATTCATAGCGCAGCGTGGAGATGTGCCCGGCAGCCTGCCGCCAGGCACACGCCCCTAGGCCTCATCTTCCTTCTTGCCCTTCTTCTCCACCTCGGGTTCGGTGGGCGTGGGCGCCGCGGCATCCAGGGCAATATCCGGCTTGGGCAGAACAACGTGGGCCACCAGATCGTCTTCCGGCGCGCTGAAGCTGTACTGGCCGCTGTGCGGCAGATCCTTGACCTGGATCGCGCCATTCAGTTCCAGGTTGGACACATCCACGTCAATGTGGCTCGGGATGTCGGATGGCAGGCACTCCACCTCGACCTCGTGCAGGATCTGCGACAGCACGCCATCCTGCGTCTTCACGCCCACGGGCGTGCCCGTCAGCTGCACCGGCACGGACACCTTCATGCGCACGTTCATCGCAATCCGCTTCATGTCGATGTGCAGCAGCTTGCCCTTGATCGGCTCGTTCTGCCAGTCGACAATCATCACCTTCGCCGGCGCGGAACCTCCAACGTTCAGGTCAAACAGCGTGTTGTGCCCGCTGTCGGAATAGAGGATCTTGGTGATCACCTTGGGGTCCACGGTGACCGCTACCGAGGGCTGGCCCGCGCCGTACACGACGGCCGGAATCAGGCCCTGCACACGCACACGGCGCGCATGGTTTTTGTTGAAGGTGCCGGTGCGGGGTGTCGCCTGCACGGCTTCGACTGGGGTATTGCCTGCCATCTTCGTCTTCCTTTCGGGCGAGTCCAGGCCACAGGTTCCAGAGCCCATGGGCTTCTGGCTTGCCAGTGTCGAGTCCTTCTCCGTTCGCGGCCTTTGCCGCTGGTTACGCTCCCGCTGTGCTGGAAGCTGATTGTGGTACGCCCTGGGCCCTGAACCCTGGGCCCTGCTATGTAAACAGCGTGGAAACCGAGGTTTCCATGTGAATGCTCTCAATGGCCCGCCCCAGGAGCCCGGCCACGGAGCGAACCTTGATCTTGCTGACCGCCCGGGCGGCTTCGCTCAGCGGAATGGTGTTGGTCACCACCAGCTCCCGCAGGCCGGACTGCTCAATGCGCTCCACCGCCGGTCCGGAAAGCACGGCGTGTGACGCGCAGGCGTAGACCGCCTCCGCCCCCTGCTCCAAGAGCGCATCGGCGGTCTTGCACAGCGTTCCGGCGGTGTCGACAATATCGTCCAGAATGAGGCAGGTGCGCCCGCGCACATCGCCGATCACATTCATCACTTCGGTGACGTTGATGTCCGTGCGCCGCTTGTCCACGATGGCCAGCGGAACCTCAAGCTTTTTGGCAAAAAAGCGCGCCCGCTCCACCCCGCCCGCGTCAGGGGAGACCACCGTCAGATTGGGCAGGTTGAGCTTGCGGAAGTAATCCACCAGCACCGGCGACGCGAACAGGTGATCTACCGGAATATTGAAGAAGCCCTGGATCTGTGCCGCATGGAGGTCGACGAACAGGGCACGATTGGCTCCCGCGGTTACCAGCAGGTCCGCGACCAGCTTGGAGGTAATGGCCACCCGCGGCCGGTCCTTGCGATCCTGGCGCGCGTAGCCGTAGTAGGGCACCACCACCGTAATGCGGCCGGCCGAGGCGCGGCGCAGCGCATCAATCATGATCAGCAGCTCCATCAGGTGCTGATCGGTGGGAAAGCACGTCGGCTGAATCACAAACACATCGGCGCCGCGAACATTTTCCAGAAGCTGAAACCGGATCTCGCCGTCGGAAAAGCGCCGAAAGTCCGTCTGCACCAGCTGCACCCCGAGGAACTCGGCAATTTCATCGGCAAGCGCGCGGTTGGCGGAGCCGGAGACGATCCTGAAGTGCTTGTCCTCGCTCAGCTTCGAGGCCTTTTTCGGGTTGGGAGAGGATCGTTCCGGGCTGCCCGGCGGCGTCCGGGTGCCGGGCGAAACAACACCGCCGGAGCCCGGCCCAGGGGAGGGCGGCAGCTCCGGCGTTTGCTGGGTCGGCTCAAGCACCGCGGTTTGCGCGCTGCTTTCGCTGCCCTGATTGGAAGAACTCGGGAATGGAACCGCTGACATACCGTTTTCGTTCGCCACGCTTGAAAGCTCCTGAGGCTGGTTGACCTGGTCAGAGTTTCGTACAGCTTTTGTCCCTGCTGCCGGCGGCCGTTGCTGCCCCCGGGTGTTGCGTTGTTCGGTCCTGCGTTACAACTCCATCACGGCGGGCTCGCGGCTTGTTGCCATTCGCTCCCCCGCCAACAACTTCCTGCAACTCCCGGCCGGCCTGCGCAAAGCGAGTCTCGGCTCGTTTGCCGCTGCCCGGGCGGGGTTCTGCTTCACTTCGCGGCAGCGTGGTTTCCGCCTGCCGTCCATCGAAAGCTCCCGTATGTTCCCGGTCCGTTCTGCCACCTCACGCCCCGGGCGCCGACTATGGGTTGGTTGGGCGACCAGGATTCGAACCTGGACTGAGTGCGTCAAAGGCACTTGACCTACCGTTAGTCGATCGCCCAGTGAAACCCCTCAGCACTGCTGCCAGGGGAGGCACATCCGCGAACCGTTGCTGCATGTGCATCACGGAACCGTTCGCAGGCTGTTTCAACAGCTTACGCGAACATCTCCCGCCAGTACCCGGAGCGTGGCAGCGTTTCTGTCAGAAGCGCCCGCACACCAAGGGACTGCACACGTTGTTGCGCCACAAGCGCCGCTGGGTGGGATGCGTACATCCCAAACAGCGCCGAGCCGGATCCCGAAAGCGCTGCATACAGCGCCTCCGAGGTTCCGTCACCCGAGGAACCGCCACTCTCGCCCCAAAGGGCTTGCTTGATCTCGCGCAGGGAAGGATGCTGCCGGAAGGCAACCTCTTCAAAGTCGTTTCCGACCCCGGTGCGGACAAGCGCGAGAAGGGGATTCTCGGCCAGATCACCCTCACCTTTCCCGCTGACGCCAGGACTCATGCCCTGAAGCTCGTCCGCAAAGGAAACCGTGGTGGCGATACCGGTTACGTCTCGTCTGGCTCCTGTGGGTGTCCACGCGGAGGCCAGTACGTGGCTCAACTGTCCTAGTCTATCGAGAGGGGTGGTGCTTGTCAACCCGTTGGCGACTACCTCGCTGCGACCCTCCGTCATCTGCCGGTCCAGCTCCCGGAAGGCCTGTGCCGTGGAGACTCCGATCGACGGCACGGCCACTACCACCGGCATCGCGGGTGCATCCGGCAGCGGAAACACCGTTTGCCCGCGATCCAGCCCCAGCACCGTGCCGCCCACCAGAAACAGCGGCACATCCGACCCCACCTCCGCAGCCAGCGCCAGCCGCTCCGCCCCGGGCAGGGCGCGCCCCAACTCGCGTTCCAATCCCAGAAGCGCCGCTGCCGCATTGGCCGATCCCGCGCCCAGGCCCCCTTGGATCGGGAGCTTTTTCTCAATCCGCAGGTGAACCTCGGCCGCAATTCCAAGCCGCTGCAAGGCGCCCGCCACCATCTTGTAGGCCGTGTTCCGGTCGCAGTCGCCCCGCGCTGTGCACGGCACCCCGGGGTGATCCGCTTCCAGCGAAATGCGCGTCGCGCCCGCAGGCCGCACCTCCACTGTCACAAAATCGTGCAGCGCCAGGGTCTGATAACACGTCGTCAGGCCGTGGAAGCCGTCCGGTCGTGCCGGCCCGACCGCCAGGCCAAGGTTGATCTTTGCAAAGGAACGAATACGTGTCGCCACAATTTCATTCTAGGCAACGGCGCTCGCGCATCCGCCGGTAACGCGGCCTTCGGTACGAATGTAACGGCTGCGGAAGCGTTACAGGACCTGCACCAGAGGGGCATGGGCAGGGCCCCCTCGCTCTCGTATGCTCCGATCTGACGACGAACCAAAGGAGTACACACCGCGGTGCAATCGGCTCTTCAAGATCTGCAGCGGGCCATGGACGCTATCTCCGCACAGGCAATGCCTTTTGCGGTTTTGCGCATCGGTCTGGACAACTGCCACAACCTCCAGGAGCGGTTCGGCCCTTTTGCCGGCGAAGCCTTGCAGCGCATGATGGTGGTTCGTCTCCAGAGTGGCATACGGGAGCAGGAGGCTGTTCTGCGGCTTCCGGCGGACGAGTTCGCGGTGGTGCTGCAAGCGGTCACCTCGGTGGTCCGCGCCGGGCGGGCCGCCGATCGCCTGCACGCCCTGATACAGGAGCCCTATCCGCTTGGCGGCGACACCGTGCAGCTGTGCTGCAGCATGGGGCTCGCCCTGGCGCCCATGGATGGCTACGATGCCGAAACGTTGCTGCACCGCGCAGGGGTCGCGCTCCAGTACGCCAAGGCCGCCGGTAGCGGGGTGGTGCAGTTCTTTGAACCCGCCATGGCGCTGAGCCGCAAGCCGATGGTGCATGCTCTTTCCGGAGCACTCATATCCGGAGCCGCGTAGAAGGGCTCTGGGAATGAGTGCGCTCACGTAATCAGACCTCACTGGAAAGAAAAGCGATCACGCAAAGGACGCCAAGGCTTCGCGGAGGACGCTGAGGATTGCTGACAATCGAGCCTGCCCGTCGCAATCGCTGTGCTTGTGTTGGGGGCCCGGTAGAAACCCGCTGGAGTGCCTTGTTGTCATTCCCGAAGGGAATCTGCGTGTTGCCTCAGAGCCGCAGGGCTGGGAAGTCTTGATCAGACCGCCTTCCCTGGCCCTCAAAAGATCTGGAAGTTCACATCCACATACAGGTCCACCTTGACCGGCTTGCCGTTCTGCATCGCCGGTTTGAACTTGTACTGGCGCACCGCCTCCACGGCCTTTTCATCCAACCCCATGCCCACCCCGCGGACCACCTTCACGTGGCTCGGGTTGCCGTTTTCGTCCACCCACAGGTAGACCTCCACGTTGCCCGAAAACTTGGCCTTGCGGGCCTCCTCGGAGAACTCCGGATCCACCTGGCTCACCAGCACTGGCGGCCGCACACTGCCGCCAATGTGCATCACCCCGCCGCCCATATTGCCGCCCGAACCCGGCCCGATACCCGCGCCGTTGCCCGACCCGAGCCCCGTGCCTGAGCCGTTGCCCATCGAGCTGCCCACCCGCGTCGAGTTCGGCAGCCCCAGGTCGGGCATCTTGTTGTCGGCCAGCTTCAGGTCCTTTTGCATCACCACCGTGGGCTCTACGGCCAGCTTGGGGGCGATGGTCGGGGGCGCCTTGGGCGGCACAATCTGCTGCTGCGCGAACTTGGGCAGATGGCCCCGGGTCACCGGCGCCAGGTCGTGCTGGCCGCCGCCGCCGCCCATCTTTTCGGCCCTGGGCAGCACCGGCGGCGGGGGCGGGGCCAGCGGCGGCGCAATCACCGTGGCCACCTGCCGCGGCACCGGCGCCGCCACCGAAATATGCCGCGCCACCAGAAACGCAATCAGCGCAATCACCACCGCATGGGCCACCACCGCGGTCCAAAACGAGGCCGGCGACCGCTGGGTCTGGATGCCGCCCGCCATCGAAAGCAGCGGCGCGGGCGCCGCCCTGGTGCCTTCCCGCAGGTCCTGCGCATTGGCCAGATGGGCCCCGAGGCGCTGCTCGTAGCCGGCGGGCGGCTCGGCCGCGCCGCGCTCCTCCAACGCCCCATTCAGTGCGCGGTCGAAGTTGTCAGGGGCGTGCGTTTCGTGGTCCATCAGCTTCATCGGTTGGTCCCTCGTGCCGCCATCTCGCGGTGGCGGATGCTGCCTTCCAGTGTTTGCACCTGTTCCCGGAGCACGGCGCGGGCCCGCATAAGACGGGTACGCACGGTGCCTTCGGGCAGATGCATGGCCTCGCCGATCTCGCGCGAGTTGAAGTCCTCCACCGCCGACAGCAGCAGCGGTTCGCGCAGCTCCGGCGGCAGGCGGTCGATCAACATTTGCAACTGCCTGCGCTGGTCGGCCTCCAGGGCGTGCCGCTCGGGCGTGGGCCGCGCATCAATCAACGCCAGCTCGTCCGGGTCCGCCTCAGGCTGCGGCGGCCGCGCCTCAAAGCGATCCAGCGCCGTTCGCCACACCACCCGCGCCAGAAATGCCCGCTCGTTCGCAACCGTCTGCCAGCCGCCGTTGCGCAGCAGCTTGAGCAGGGCGTCGGCCACCGCGTCTTCGGCGTCGGCCGGGCGACGCAGCACGCTGAAAGCTACCCGGTAGAGCAGTCGCGCGTGCGTCCGAAGCACCCGGTCGAAAAAGGCGTCGCGTGCTGCTGTGGAGTGCTGCTGGAGATCGTTGGCCATCGTCGTCCTACACCTGTATAGACCCTCCGGGGACTGCAAGTGTTCACGGATTCGTGATCTTTGGTCACCTGTCTTGAAACCGGTGCGCGGAGGAGACCGTCCGGTCCGAACCTGCCCGGGAGGCAGAACGCAGATTCCCTGCGGGAGTGACAAGCAACGCGATTGTTTCAGTGCGCTTCCAGCTCGATCTTGCCCACGATCCGGGGTGGCCGCTTCAGGAAGAAGACCAGCGGCAGCATGGCAATCAGCAGGTAGGCGAAGAGCCGGTACTGATCCATATAGGCCAGCAGGGCGGACTGCTGTTGCAGCCGCCCGTACAGCATGGCCATGCTGGCGTAGCCGCGATTGGCGGTGTCAAAGCCCTGGCCGCCGCCCACGCTGCGCATGGCCTGCTGCACCATGGGGCTGCTGGCGGAAAGGTGTGCCGCCAGATAGCTCTGATGGGCCTGCGCGGTGCGCTGCAGAAAGGTGCTGGAGATGGCGATGCCGATCGATCCGCCCTCATTGCGCACCAGGGCGTAGATGCCCGCGGCATTGGAGCTCTGATCGGTGGGCAGGAAGCGGAACATGATAGTGCTGAGCGGCACGGTGGTCATTCCCAGGCCCAGCACCTGCACCACACGCGGCCAGATCAGGTCCGACTCCGCCATCTGTAGGTTGCCCAGCGAGAGCCACCAGGTGCCCAGGGTGAGCGTGACGATGCCGGCCGCGATGAGCCGGCGGGCGTCAGTGCCCTTGCTCAGCAGCCAGCCCACGATGGGCACCTCCACCATGGTGACCAGGCCGGCGGGGGAGACGGCCAGGCCCGCTTCCGTGGCGCTGTAGCCCATCAGCTCCTGCATGTACTGCGGCAGCAGAAAGGTGGTGGCATAGAGCGCGGTGTACACGCCCAGCACGATGAGGCAGCAGAAGGCGAAGTTGCGCTCCCGCAGCAGCCGCAGGTTCACCACGGGATTTTTGGTGCGCAGCTCCCAGACCACGGCGCCCAGCAGGCAAGCCACGGCGATAAAGGCCGCCCAGCAGATCAAGGTGTTGCCGAACCAGTCCAGCTCCTGGCCCTTGTCGAGCACGATCTCGAGCGTGGCCAGGCCGAGCGAGACCAGCGCCAGGCCGATGCCGTCGATGCGCAGCTTTTTGCCCTTGTTGGCCAGGCGGGCGGCGATCAGGTGCGGCGGGTCGCGCAGCACGATGCGGGTGAAAAAGGCGCACAGCACACCCACCGGGATGTTGATGTAGAAGATCCAGCGCCAAGAGTAGTTGTCGGTGATCCAGCCGCCCAGGGTGGGGCCCAGCACCGGCGCCACCAGGATGGCCACGGTGTAAACGGCCATCGCCATGCCGCGCTTTTCGCCGGGAAAGGCGTCGGCCAGAATGGCCTGCACGCTGGGCTGCAGGCCGCCGCCGGCCAGGCCCTGCAGCACGCGAAAGACCACCAGCGCACCCAGTGTGGGAGCGATGCCGCAGGCCGCGGAAAAGACAGTGAACAGGATCACCGACATCAGGTAAAAGTTCTTGCGTCCCACCACGGAGCTGATCCAGCCGGAGATGGGCAGGATGATCGCATTGGCGACCAGATAGCTGGTCAGCACCCAGGTGGACTCATCCTGCGAAGCCGAAAGGGAGCCGGCGATGTGCGGCAGCGCGACGTTGGCGATGGAGGTGTCCAGCACCTCCATAAAGGTGCCCAGGGTAACCACCAGGGCGACGATCCAGGGATTGAAGATGCGTTCGGCGGGCAGCGGCGCCGCCCGCAGGGGACTACCCGGGGCGGGGTCGAGCGGCACATTGGGCTCAAAGGCCGTGGCGCGGGCGGCCAGCGGCGCTTCCGCGCGCGCTATGCTGTCCTCGACGTCCTGGCCCTGCTGTCTGTTCGCTGACTCGTCAGTCATTCTTCCGACTCCACGGTCATTAGAGCAGCTTTCCCCTGCCTGGATGCAAAGACCGCGGGCTTTCGTGTGTGCTACGGTGAGCACGTGCCTGCTCCTGCGCCCGTCGCCAAGAAACGCAGCCGCCGCAACGATACGCTCTGTCAGCTGCGGCGCGACGAGATCATCGAAGCCGCGATCAAGCTCTTCGGCCGCAAGGGTTTCGCTGCCACCCGCGCGGACGAGATCGCCGCTGCCGCCGGCCTGGCCAAGGGAACGCTGTATCTCTACTTCAAGAGCAAGGAAGCGATCTACACCGCGGCCGTGACCCGCTCCGTCCAGCAGCTCCATAAGGAGATTGCCAGGCGATCCGCGGGGGTGGGCAGCTTTGCGGAGCGATTTGCCACCGCCATTCGCGTCCGTCTGGAGTTCTGGCCCGCACACGAGGCCACCTACCGGCTCCTGCTCACGGTGGGCCGCGAACCCAAATTGCGCCGCCAGACCAACGCACAGATGCGCACGGCGCAGGGGAGCCTGCTGGCCATCTTTGCCGACGCGGTAGCCGCGGGGGAGTTGCCGCCCGGCGACTTCGGGCCGGTGGCCTGGGCGGCGCTGGACCTGGTGCGGGGCGCCACCGAGCGACGCATGAACCGGCAAAGCAACTCCACCATCCAGCAGGATGCGGAGTGGATTGTGGCCTTTCTGCTGCGCCAGGTGCGAGCCTTGCCGTCCTGAGCCGATGACCGGGACGTTTGGCCCGCAGCGGAAAGTGCTTGCACTTCACCCTTGTAAGCGGTTACAGTTCCCGGCGCACCCAAAGCTGCACCCCTTCAGGAGCCGAGAAATGACCTTTCCCCTTTCCCTTCGCGCCCTTGCCCGCTCGAGCCGTTGGCTGGGCCTTGTGACCGCGACCTGCTGCACCCTGGGACTTGCCACGGCGCAGACCCCAGCCGCTGCCGCGCGGCGGTCGACCACCTATAGCAACCCGCTCAAGCTCGCCACCGGCCTCGGCCCGGGTGTCAGCTGCCCGGACCCGGCCATCTTCAAGCAGCCCAAGGACGGCGTGAACACCTGGTATCTGTACTGCACGGGCGATCCGCTGAACTCCGGCGACAAGGATGCCAACGGCTCTCTCCGCAACCACCTCATCCCGCAGTACCAGTCCTATGACCTGAGCCACTGGACCTATATCGGCGATGCCTTCCAGACCACGCCGGCGTGGGTTGGCAATGCGACCAACCAGTTCTGGGCGCCGGCGGTGAAGCACTTCAACGGCCGGTACTACCTGTATTACGTGGCGCCCAACACGCCCATGGGTGGCGGCGCGATCGGCGTGGCGATCAGCGCCAGCCCGGCCGGTCCGTGGATCGACAGCGGATCCCCCGTGGTCGCGCCGGAGCCCAACCCCTACAATCCCAGCTTTGGCCGCTTTGTGATCGACCCCGACGTCATCGCGGACAGCACGGGCCAGCGCTACATCTCCTATGGCACGTTCAACGGCGGCATCAGCGTCCGCAAGCTCTCGCCGGATGGGCTCTCCTCGGACGCCTCCACGGAGACGCAGATCGCCGTCGACAACTACGCGGAGGGCGGCGCGTACTTCAAACACGGTGGTTACTTTTACTTCTTCGTCTCCACGGCGAACTGCTGTGACGGCCCGCTGAGCGGCTACAGTGTGCGTGTGGGCCGCGCGCTCACGCCCATGGGGCCGTTTGTCGACCAGAACGGCGTTTCGCTCACCAACTTCGCCCCGGGCGGCAGTATTCCGATTGCCGCCAGTGGTAATCGCTGGGGCGGCCCCGGCGGCAATGTGGTCTTCACCGACGAGGTCGGGCAGGACTACATGCTCTATCACGCGGTGGACCTCCAGGCGCCCTACTTTGACGGCTATCCCGGCTTGACGCGGCGCCCCGCGCTGATCGACCCGATCGTCTGGGTGAATGGCTGGCCGGAGGTACGCGGCGGCCTGTGGGCCTCCACCGGACCGCAGCCCGCGCCGGCCGCGCAGCCCGGCGACCCCATGCTCTACCAGCCGTTTCTGTCCAAGCAGATCGACTCCCCCGGCCGCGAGATCGAGGCGCTCAGCGACGAGTTCAACGGCAAGGGGCTTTCCTCGCAGTGGCACTTCATTCACTCCAAGGCCGACAACACCTACAAGCTGACCGGCAGCGCCTATGAGGTCGCAACCCTCGGCGCCGATGAAAACGTCACCCCGCAGGCTGTCTCCATCCTGGGCGAACCGGTACCCACCACAGGCAACTGGCTGGTGGAAACCAGGGTGACCAGCAGCGTGCCCTTTAGCAACAGCTGCTGCTTCAACTACGCGCAGCCCGCGCTGTTTATCTACCTGAACGACCAGAACAGCATCAAGCTGGACTTCTATGGCAACTTCGACACGCGCCAAACGGAGTTCGGCAAGCAGGTCGGGCCCGTGCCGGCCAACTACCCGACCTACGACCACCAGATCGTCGGTCCGGCGGCGCAAACCATGTGGCTGCGCATCGTGCGGCGCGGCAACGGCGACAGGGGCGAGCTCTATACCGCCTATACCTCCACCGACGGCCAGAACTGGACCAAGGGCGGCACCTGGCAGCACCAGCTCGGTTCCAGCGCCCAGATCGGCATCGCCGCCAACAACACCCGGGGCTTCACGATGGACTTCGACTACGTCAGGGTCTATCGTCTTGCCACGGAGTAAGGGCAGAGGGCACGCAAGGAGGGCAGGTGCTGCCGGCCCTCCTTGCCTCGGCCGTGTGTGATGAACCTGTACACCTTTGCATGCGTCGTCTCGACCGGAGCGCAGCACAGTGGAGAGATCCGCAGTTCGCGCCTGACCGCAACGAGCCCGTTCGCGGACCAGTCTGCAGATCTCTCCGCTGCGGCCTTCGGCCTTCAGTCGAGATGACTTTACGCGGCTGCCATACCGGGGTCAACGGGCGGGCCCGGCTCCGCGGCGGCCTGTGGCGGCAGTTCTCCCTTTTCCTTCAAGCGCTTTTCCACCACGGCCGCCTGGATCTCGGAGTTGATCTCTGCCCCGGCCAGAATCATGAAGCCGGTGATGTAAAACCAAGTCAGCAGAATGATCACCGCGCCCAGCGAGCCATAGGCGGCCGTATAACTGGGGAAATAGTGCAGATAAACCCGCAGCCCCATGGAAGCGAGAAACCAGGCAAAGATGCCGATCGCCGCGCCGGGGGTGAACCAATGCCAGGCCTTGTTTTTCACGTCGGGAGCGAAGTAATAGATCAGCGCAAAGAGCAGCATCAGCAATAACAGCACGACGATCCAGGAGGCGATGTGGATCAGTGTCACCTCCGTCATGGCCAAAGTGTGGTTGTGGTTGAAGTCGTAGATGCGCCGCACCAGGTAGTCCGCCCCCAGCATGCTGAAGAGCGCCAGCGTGATCACAAAGATCAGCAGTATCGTGACGCCGATGGCCTGCAGCTTGGCTTTCCAGTAGGGCCGGGTTTCGGTCACCTTGTACACGATGTTGGCGGTGTCCTGGATGGCGGCAAAGCCGACGCTGGCCGACCATAGCGCCGCCGCCAGGCCAAGGATGAACTTGCCGCCCGTCGCTGCCGCCGCGGTCTGGTTGAAGGTTTCAATAACTGTTTGAAAGGCAGCGTGCGGGATCACAATCGACAGATAGTTCAGCAGGCCAACATAGACCGAGCTGGCCTTTTTGGCGACGATGCCCAGAATGCTGGACGCGCTCAGCAGCATGGGAAACAGCGCAAACAGAAAGTAATACCCCAACTCCGCGGCGCGGGAGATGAGATTGTCATCGATGATGGACTTGCCGGAGCGCTTCAGCACCAGCCACGGCGAGGCGCCCTCGAAGTCCCACAGGTTGCCCAGCGGGGAATGGGACACGGTGGCCCAAATGTGGCGCGCTTCCGGGGTGAGGTGGGGTACAGCCCGTCCGGCCTGCGGTGGGTGTGCGGCGGTTGGGTCAGCAACGGGCCTCGAGCTCGTCTCGTGCATACCTGGGCATCTCCGGCGAGCGGCGGAACAAGTGCGGAAGATCGCTCGCGTAGACCTTCAGATGCCGCGCGCGCCCCCGTGGTTGGGGTCCCTGCTGTGCAAAGGGGGAGGTCCGAAACGGCGGCGCCGCAATCGTTTCGGCAGGCCCATGCATCTAGGGAGGTAGAGGCGGAAAGGGCCTCCTCCGGCATGAAGCGCACCCGCCCCTGGCGTTCCACCAAACTCCGTCAGCTCCTTCGCCTGGTGCAGGAGTCCCATGCTCAACCGCTGATCGGCCAATCGCAGCTCCCGCCCCGGGTCGGCGCCGGGGAAACCTCGATCACCTTCATAGGGCACTCCTCGTTTCTGCTGCAAACCGCTGGCCTTGGTTTGCTGGTGGACCCGGTCTTCGCCACCCGCCTTGTGGTGCTGCGCCGTCAGCGCCGGCCCGGGGTGCGCGTCCGCGACCTGCCACGCATCGACGCGGTTTTGCTCACCCATGCGCACATGGACCACCTGAACCGGCCCTCGCTGCGCGCCATCTGCCGTGAAATGCGCCGCCGCGGCTGTCCGGCGCCGGTGGCCATCGTCCCCAACGGCGTTTCCGACCTTGTGCACACCCTGGGCTTTCGCGAGGTCCGCGAGCTGCGCTGGTGGGAAGACACGCTGCTCCAGGCCCCATCCGGCCCTTTGACCGTGACCGCGACACCCTGCCAGCACTGGGGTGCGCGGATGTTCAAAGACACCCATCGCGGTTTTGGCGGCTATACCCTCGCGGCCAGTGGCTGCCCCACGCTGTACCACTCCGGCGATTCTGCCTACTTTCAGGGCTTCCATGAGATCGGCGAGCGACTGCACCCGCAGATCGCCCTTTTGCCCATCGGCGCATATTTCCCGGACAGCCATCGCGCCGTGCACACCAACCCGGAAGAGGCGCTGCAGGCCTTCGTCGACCTCGGCGCGGAAACCATGATCCCCATGCATTTCAACACCTTCCGCCTGGGCCGCGAACCCATGACCGAACCGCTGCCGCGACTCTTGGCCGCCGCGCAGCAGCGCGGGTTGCGAGACCGCGTACACGCCCTGGGAGAAGGCGAAAGCCTCAGCGTTGCCGCAGCCAGTGCGGTCCCCTCATCGGCCCTCGCGTAGACAGAACGCCTGCCGGGCAGATGCTCGGCAGGACGGGAGTGTGGACGCCAGCTTCAGCGTTTGCTCTGCGTGCTGCCGAGTTGCAGGTCTTTTTCTACGGCCTTGGAGACGATGTCTTTAGTCAGCAGTTCGGGCAACACATCGGCGTTGCTGTCCCTGCCCGCGGGATAGATGATGTAGGTCGGCACGCCGCTGCGGTTCACGCTGGCAAGCTCGGCGGTAATCCTGGGGTCGTACTGCGTCCAGTCCGCTTTGAGCAGTTTGAAGTGGCCTTTGGCGAGCTTCTTCTGGATCTCCGCGGTGTGGAGCACGGCGGCCTCGTTGACCTTGCAGCTCAGGCACCAGGCCGCGGTGAAGTCCACAAAGACCGGATTGCCGGAGGCACGCGCGGCCGCCAGGCTTTCCGGCGACCAGGGCTGCCAGACCTCCGCCTGGGCGCTGACTGTGCGCAACGGCAGTGCCAGAGCCACCACGGCCAGCAGCAGCGCGGCTACACCAGAGCCCCAGCGCGCCGGCCAGCGGCCCAGCGCCCAGCCGGCCATGGCCAGCACCAGGAAGCTGAACAGAAGCAGCGCCATGCGGTTCAGGCCGTCAGCCCCGAACAGCTGACCGTAGATCCAGGTCAGCCAGATGGCCGTTGCAAACAGCGGAACGGCGGTGAGCTGCTTGAGCACCTCCATCCAGGCGCCGGGTTTGGGCAGGATGCTGGCCCACTGCGGCTGCAGCGTGAGCAGAAGGTAGGGCAGCGCCAGCCCCAGCGCCAGGGCGGTGAAGATCACAAACGTAAGCGCGATGGTCTGCGACAGCGCAAAGCCCACAGCCGCGCCCAGCATGGGGCCCATGCAGGGCGTGGCGACCACGGTGGCCAGCACGCCCGTGAAAAAGCTGCCGGTGTAGCCCTGTTTGCGGGCCAGGCCGCCGCCGGCGCTGGTCAGCGTCAGCCCCAGCTCAAACTGCCCGGCCAGCGAAAGCGCCAGAAAGAAGACCAGGCTGGCCAGCACGGCCACAAAGCCGGGCGACTGCATCTGAAAGCCCCAGCCCACCTGCCGCCCGCCGGCGCGCAACACCAGCAGCACGCCCACCACAGCCCAAAACGATACCAGGATGCCCAGCGTGTACATCAGGCCGTGGAGGCGCTGGTGGCGCCGCTCCTCCCGCGAGCTGTTCACCAGAGCCAGCCCCTTCAGAAACAGCACCGGGAAGACACAGGGCATGAGATTCAGGACAAGGCCGCCCAGAAACGCCAGGCCGATCTCGCCAAACAACGTGACGTCGCTGGTGGCGGGCGCCACGGCGTTGCCGCGGCTGCCCGAAGCCGGCACCGGCGCCACCGTGCCCGGGGTAACCGGCAGGGTGAGGTCGTAACTTTCATCGTCGCTGAGCTTTAGCACGCCATGGAGCGTTTGCGGCAGGCCGGCAGTGCCCGCGTCCCGTTGCAGCACGATGCGGACGCCATCGGGCAGCGATTGCACCCCCTGGTCCGCCGCGTTGTCGATCTGGTCGGGGTCCAGCGGGTAAAACTCCGCGTCCTCTTCGCGCATGCCGGTGTGCAGCGTCACGCCGATCTGTTTGGCCCCGCCCACGGCGCTGGCCCGCATCCCTTCAGGCAGAGGGGAGGGCAGGTCGTTGATGGCCTCGCCCAGCGCGCCGACCATGGCGGGCGGCGGCAGTGCCGCGGCCTGCGCCGGTGGCACCACATCCAGGTCCAGCCCCAGGTGCGCCTTGCCGGGGAAGCACTGCGCCGCGCACACCAGCCAGCTGACACGTGCATCCAGGTGGACCTTGCCGGGCCGGGTGCCCGCGGCGGCGCGCAGGAGCACCGGGTAGGCCACCTGGTCCTCATAGCCGAAGTCCATCAGCGGTCCCAGCGGCAGCCGCGAGGGCGGCGGAAACAGCATGGGACCGGCCGTGATGCCCTTGGGCAGAGTCCAGGTGATCCTGGGCGGTTCGCCGGAGTCGCCCGCGTTCACCCAGTAAACATGCCAGCCATCTTCCAGCGTCAGCACCAGGCCGGCGTCCAGCGTGCCGCCGGCGGCAATCTGCGGACGCAGCGCGGTGAGCTCCGCGGTGAGGTGCTGCGCCTTCACCGGCCCCGGGCCGCCGTCGCCCACCTCCACGATCTGCGCCCGCGCGACGGTATTCGCGGCCAGCAGGCAAAGCACGCCGGCAACGATCATCCACCAGCGACGCCGGGCATCGGAACGCAGACTGCGAAGGGGCACGGGTTGATTGTAGAAGGGCTGCGGACGGGAACCGCGGGCGTGGCGCATAGGGTATGGATGGTTCAGAAGCCAAAAAGTCGTTGATATTCGATCAGAATGCAGCGGTCCATCACAACGCGGATGCCGGCCTGCTCGGCGCGGGCGGCGGCTTCCTCGTGCACGATGCCCAGCTGGACCCACAACGCACCGAGGCCGAGCGCGATCATCTCGTCCACAATGCCGGGAATAAAACGCGGGAGCCGGAAGACGTTGACCACATCGGGCCTGACCGGCAGCGCGGCCAGCGACGGGTAGCTCGGCTCGCCCAGCACCGCGGAAATCAATGGATTTACGGGCAAAATGCGGAAGCCGGCGCGCTGCATGGAGGCCGAAACCGAGTGGCTTGGCTTGCGCGGATCATCGGAAAGCCCGACCACGGCCAGGGTGCGCGGCTCGCGGGCAGGGCCGCCGAGCATGTCCGAAATGGTTGCCGGTTTATTCATAGGTGACCCTGGGCTCTGCCGGGTGACGGACAGGAGCGCGATACGTCGAACGCCTCAAGGTACAATTATGGCGGAAACGGGCAGTTTTGGCCCGGTTAACGCAGGAGCAGGTTTGCCTCACCGTTGGATCGATCGAAAAGCAGGTTTTTGGGGAACGCAGGCCGTGCTTGCGGGATGTTTGGCAGCCGTGGCGGCCGCCCTGGGCGGATGCACGAACCAGTATCGACCGGTGGTGTCGGCCATCAGCCCGGTGGGTCCTGCCAGGCAACCACAGAAGTACGCCTTTGCGGTCTCGAACCCCAATGAGCTGACCGCGGGTGGTACGCGCGGCGGCCTGCTCACGGTAGTCGACTTCGCCGGCGACACCGTGCTCGCCACCCCGGCGATTCTGCCCAATCCCACGTACTTCGCGGAGCTTGAGGATGGAAGCTCCGGCTTCGCCATCAATCAGCAGAACTCGTTAAATGCGATCCCTCTGGGTACGCCGAGCTCGTTGATTGCCAGCCTGGTGGTGCAAACAACGCTGCCAGCCAACGTGGCTGCACCCAGCCTCACGGCGTTTACCCTGAACGGGACGCCACGCATTCTGATTCCGCAGACCGACACCTCCGGCGTGGGGTCGGTTTCGGTGTTTTCGGCCGCCAGCCCCGCGTTGCAACAGCAGATCAGTGTGTCCCCCAATCCCGTGTACGTGGTGGGGAACAACAATACGCCGCGCGCCTACGTCCTCAGCCAGGGCGCAACCCCCGGAGTCTCCGCAGGGCAGGTTGCGGCCATTGAGGCCGGCAGCCTTTCGGTGTCCACGACGATCAACGTGGGGCTGAGTCCGGTGTACGGCGTCGAAACGATAGACAATCGGCGCGCGTTTGTTCTGAACCAGGGGTCGGGCACGGTTTCGGTCATCAACGTCACCAACAACGCCATCGACAGCGCCAATCCCACGGTCAACCTGAACATCAACGGCGTCACCGGCCTGCAGCCCGTATGGGCAGACCTTGCACCCAACGCCAATCAGCTGATCGTGGTCAGCAAGCGCGCGGGCAACGCCAATGGCTACCTGAGTGTGATCAACATCCCGCTCTGCAACGCCGTGGCGCAGCCCACCAATCCCACCTGTGATCCCAACAACCCCATCGATGGCGTGGGCTTCGGCCAGGTGCTTTCCACGGTGCCGGTCGGCGTAAACCCCACGCAGGTGGCGGTGCTGGTTGATGGCAGCCAGGCGTATGTCGCCAACCAGGGCGTCCCGGGCACCTCGCAGACAACCGAGGTGGAAGGATCGGTCAGCGCTGTGAACCTCGTGAGCGGCACTGTCATCAACACCATCACCGGTGTCACCGCTTTTGACGGCACGGGCGCTGTGAATCCGATTGCGGTGCCGCCGTGCAGCGTGGTCGCCCCCGCAACCGGAGCCTCGCAGGCCTGCGTCTACGGGCATCCCACCACGATCGCGGCAACCACCGGATCGCCCACCGGCAAGGTGTACGTGACCGCGCCCGACAGCAACTACCTGACCGTGATCGAAACCGATACCGACACCGTGGCGACGCATGTCAACCTGCAGGGCGTGGGTGTGCGAGTGCAGGTGAGCGTCCGCTAGAGCGGAAGTCTCGTAGCTGTGCCCGGCCATTTATAGGGCGGGCTCTCAGCCCTTACTGTCCTTTGCCATAAACCCAGGCCTTTGGCCTGGGCTGGTATAGAGCGCGCCCTTGGCGCTGGGTACAGCAGCTGTGATCTTTCTCTAACGGCACTCCCCGTGTGACGGTAGCTTTGTTACCATCCCATAGGGAATCTGTAGTTGCCCTAGCGGTTCCTGTTGTCATTCCCCACAGGGAATCTGCTTTTTTCGCCTGCATACCTGCAGGGGAACTGTCCCCCCTGAACAAGAACCAAGATGCTGTGCCCAAGCGCCAAAGGCGCGCTCTATACCAGCCTGGGCCGAAGGCCCAGGTCCGGGGTTGGAGGACAGAGCAAGGGCTGAAAGCCCGGTCCATAAGGGTCTAACCTCGATGGAGGTGAACTCGCAGCCCTCGCCACCTCATGGCCGTGCGCCTTGGAAAAACGCAGATTCCCTTCGGGAATGACGACAAGGCCAGCCAGGAGAGTTACCGCCGTATGCAGTCTCCTGTAGAGCAGGCTTCCAGCCCTCCCGTGGGTAGTGCCCTCAACCCAGGCCTTCGGCCTGGGTTGGTGTAGAACGCGCCCTTGGCGCTGGTACAGCAGCTGTGATCTTGCTTCAGGGCGAACATGACTCAGTTCTACCTCAGCCTCTTCACCCGTCATCCTGAGCAACATGAGGATCTCGGCTTCCTGTGCCAACCGATGCTCGGACGCGGAGATACACAGATCCTTCGCGTTGCTCAGGATGACGCAACAAAGGTCTCGGGTAGGGATACATGGCTTTCGGGCTGACGTCCCGGGTAAGGACCACGAAAAAGCCGCAGAAACCGCCCTTTTCTTCGCAACCACTCCGCACTTAAGTACCCATGAGCAGGATGGGCATGGTGGGCGTTGGGGAGCCGCCAGCGTTCTCCTGTGTCACCCCGAAGCCCTTGGCTGCCACATTGGCGGGGATGTTGGGCAGCACCACCGAGGCGTTGCCTCGCGCGTCCGGACGGAACAGCCCGGCGGCCACGGGGGCGGCACCGCTGGCGGGCAGAATCCAAAGCTCATAGGTTTTGCCGGCCTGCAGCGGATTGAGGTGGCTGGCCACAAAGACCAGCTCACCGCGGCTGGGATTGTAGGAGGCGTGGCCTTCGGGCTTGGGCGGTGTTTTACCGGCCGGCGTCAGGCGCAGGGCCACCTGCATGGCAGCGGGGTCGGTGAGTAGTTGCAGCACCCGCCGGGCGCGGGCGGCTTCTGCCTCCGTCACCCGGGCCTGTGCGGTGGCCTGGCGGGCCTGCTGCTCACTCTGCTGGGCTGCGGCCGTTGCGTTCTGGGCCTGCTGCGCATTTTGCTGCGCTTCTGCGGTCGCGTTCCGGGCTTGCTCGGCGTTCTGCTGCGCCGCGGCGGTCGCGTTCCGGGCCGCTTGCGCGTTCTGCTGCGCGGTGGCAGTGGCGTCCTGGGCCTTTTGGGCGTTGCGTTGTGCCTGGTTGGCGTTCTGCTCGGCCATCGCGGCGGTTTGTTGGGTCACTGAAGTTTGCTGGGCGAGTTGCCGGTGGAGATCGGTGCCCTCATGGAACTGCCAGCCGGCGACCGCGATCGCCGCCGCGGCTACCGCCCAGCCCAGCCAGCCGAACAGGCCAAGGCCGCGGCTGCCCGTGCGCTCGAAGCGGTCTTCGCGGGCAGCGTTCCGGCCGGAGGGACGGTCCAGCAGCGTGGTGCTGCGCGGGGCCAGCACGGGCTCTGCAGCCGGCGCAGGCTCCGCGACGTGCATTTGCTTTTCCTGGGCCACGGCATCGAGCAGGCGGCTGCGCGCGGCCGCGGGCGGGTCCTGCATGTCGGCCGTCAGGGCATAACCCACCAGATCGCCCTGCATGCGGGCGACCTCGCCGCGGCACAGGTCGCAGTGCTTCAGGTGAGCTTTGGCGTAGGCGGCCTCTTGCGGCGGCATCAAGGCCAGCGCAAACAGGGCCAGATCGTCTTCGCTGAGGTGCTGATTGGCGCTGTTCATACGCTGAATGCCTTTCTCAGCGTAAGCAGCGCGCTGCGGATGCGGGTCTTCACCGTGCCCAGCGGATCACCGGTCATTTCGGCGATCTCGGTATGCGTGAGGCCGTCAAAGAACGCCATCTCCAGCATCTTGCGCTGCTCCAGGGGCAGCTTGACGATAGCGGAGCGGGCGCGCTCCATCATGTTGTTGCGTTCCGCTTCATCGGCCAGATTGCAGGGCGAGGCCAGGGCGACTTCTTCCACCTGATCGGTGGGCCGGCGACGGCGCAGGGCATCAATGGAGCGATTGCGGGCCACCACGGCGAGCCATCCGCCGAGACTGCCCTTCGTCTCCAAAAAGCCGCCCGGGTTGCGCCATACCTGCATAAAGATCTCCTGCAGAACGTCTTCAGCGGCAGGAACGTCACGCAAAACGCGCAGCGAGACCGAGTAGACGATCCTGGAATAACGATCGTAGAGCGAGGCCATGGCGTTTTCGTCACCGCGACGAACACGCTCAAGCAGCACGCCGTCATCTTCGGCGGCGGCGCCCGACCTGTCTGGGGCTCTATGCATTCAACGCACCCGGGTGCGCGGCGGATTGAGAAAACACGCTGATCGTCTCCGACACAATGGTCACAGGAGCTGGGTAACGGAAGTCAGTGTAGCCCATTCCTGCCGGTTTGACCCGCCACCCTTATGCTGGTGTTGACTTCTACGATGCCTTCGGCCCGGAAAACGCGTCTGGATAAACTGCTCGTCGAGCAGGGGCATGCGGCCTCGCGGGAACGGGCGCAGGCGCTGATTCTCGCCGGGCGCGTTCTGGTCAACGAGCAGCGCGTGGACAAGCCCGGCGCCGCCGTGAGCGCCGAAGCCGCGCTGCGACTGCTGGGCGAAGATCTGCGCTATGTGTCGCGCGGCGGCTTGAAGCTGGAAGCGGCGCTCCGGACCTGGGCCATCGATATAGCGGGGCTGCCCTGCGCGGACATCGGCGCGTCCACCGGCGGCTTTACGGACTGCCTGCTGCAGCACGGCGCGGCGAGCGTGCTTGCCGTGGACACGGGCTATGGGCAGATCGCGCACAAGCTCCGCGTGGACCCGCGCGTGCGCCTGATGGAACGCACCAACGCGCGCACGCTGGCTCCTGGCAGCCTGCATGAGGCCGGCGCGCCGATTCGTTTCTTTGCGATGGATGTGAGCTTTATCGGCGCTTCGCTGGTGCTGCCGGCGCTGCTGCCGGCGCTGGGCGGCGAGGAGCAGCGCTTCCGCGGCACGGGCGTCATCCTGGTCAAGCCGCAGTTTGAGGCGGGGCGGGAGCATGTGGGCAAGGGCGGCATTGTGCGCGACCCTGCCGCGCACCAGCTGGCCGTGGAGCGCGTGGCGACCACCGTGCGGGCGCTGGGCGGGACGGTAGGCGCTGTGATCGACAGCCCCATTCTGGGCATGGAAGGCAATCGCGAGTTTTTGCTGCACGCGCAATTCGATCTCTGAGGCATTTGCACGCTGCAAAAGGCGACACCCCCGGACCGGTGCCGGTTGCGGGTTCAGCTACCCGGCGCATGGCTCGGGGAGCCGCGACGCGTACACTAAACCGGCATGCCGCTTGCCGCCATCATCTCCAAGCCGCAAAAGCCGGAGCTCGAAGGCATCCTTGAGGATCTTCTGCCCTGGCTCTCCGGCCACGGCTTCACGTTTCTGCTGGACACCAACAGCGCCCGCTACCTGAACCGCGAGGACGACGCGGTGGAGCGGACGGAGATGGCCGAGCAGGGGCCCAACATCGTCATCACGCTGGGCGGCGATGGCACGCTGCTTTCCGCCGCGCGCGCCTTTGCGCAGACCGAGGTGCCGCTGCTGGGCGTCAACCTGGGCTCGCTGGGCTTCCTCACCGAGGTGCCGCTCAACGAGCTCTACCTGACCCTGCAAACCTGGCTGGACGGCAAGGGCGTGATGGACACCCGCAGCCTGATGCACACCGTACTGGTGCGCGATGAGCGCATCTTTCGGCACTGGGAGGCGCTGAACGACGTGGTGCTGGCCAAGGGCGCCATCGCCCGCATCGGGGAGTTCGCCATTGAGCTCGACGGGCAATTTGTGGCGCGCTTCCGCGCCGACGGCGTCATCGTGGCGACGCCCACCGGCTCCACGGCCTACACGCTCGCCGCCAACGGCCCCATCCTGATGCCGTCGGTGGACGGCCTGGTGCTGACGGCCATCTGCCCGCACCTGCTGACGATCCGGCCCATCGTGGTGCCGGGGTCGTCGGAGATCGCGGTGACGGTGGACGTGGTGCCGCATGAGACCTACATCACCGTGGACGGCCAGGAGGTCGTGGAACTGCTGCTGGGCGACCGCATC
The DNA here is from genome assembly GCA_965218675.1 of Granulicella sp. Lineage (GTDB taxonomy): Bacteria > Acidobacteriota > Terriglobia > Terriglobales > Acidobacteriaceae > Granulicella. Next base: position 70,714 of record CBDCLP010000011.1, on the reverse strand, counting down.
GTGTGCCGCCGCTCCGAACGCAAGGTGCGCCTGCTGCGCCTGCGGGAAAACGGGCTGTTCAATGTGCTGCGCAGCAAACTGAGCTGGGGCGAGCAGTAAGGAGCAACGTTGACCCGTGCTTAGCTAGTATATTCCTAGCAGGAGCTGGCGACCATGGTGCAGGCGACGATGTTTGAGGCGAAGACGAGGCTTTCCGAGCTGGTGCGCAAGGCGCAGATGGGGGAAAAGGTCGTCCTGACCCATGGGCGGGACAGGGTGCCGGTGGCCGAGATCGTGGCCTTGGAGCCAATGAAGAAGCGGCCTTTGGGGCTGTTTGCCGTGCCGGGTGCCGACATTCCTGCGGACCTGGGGGGAGAACTCTCCGACGAAGAGCTGAAGCTCTGGGAAGGCGGCGGTGAGTGACGTTCCTCATCGACACGCATTACCTAATATGGGCGGCTGCCACGCCGTGGCAGATAGAGCCGTGGGCCAGCGACTTGATGAGCGATCTTCGGAACACGGTGCTGGTTTCCGCCGCCTCCATGTATGAGATCGGGATCAAGGTGCGAAAGAAACAGATGCCGGAGGCGGCTATGTTCGAGCGCGGGTTGCCGGGCAACGTCGGTGCGATGGGCTACACGATGGCGGATCTGACCTCAACGATGATGACTCGGGCGGCCAGGTTTTCAGCGCAGCATGGCGATCCGTTTGACCGGATGATTGCCGCACAGGCGATTGAGCTGGATGTGCCCCTGTTGAGTGTAGACGGAAAGATGGACGAGTTTGGGGTGCGGCGGCTGCGGGCGCCAGTTTAGCTGCTAATTCCGCTAACGGCGTTGACGAGTACTAACAGCCACGTCTGCACAACAGACGGTCTTGTCATTTCTTATACTATGGCCATGCCAGACCCTATCAAGACCGCATTTGTGCAGGGAGATTCGCTCCACTTTGTTTGCAACGGAGAAGTTCTGAGTGTCAAGGCCCAGGATGGCAAAGAGCCGAACGAATGGACCATGATTCACTTCGCAAATGTCGGCACGTCAGAGGCGTTTGTTGAGGCGTTCTCTGGAGAACTGCTGGAACTAGTGGATGCAAGCAGCATCCACGGAGCCGAGCGCGCTGCGTTGAAGACCGCGATTATGACTGTTCTTGTAGAAGGTCTGATGCCCGCGTTTGAACACCTCAAAAAGATACGGATTTCTATAGCCAGCCCTTTACCAGAGTTGAATCGACGGCAGATCTACGAGGATTTTGCGAGAGGTTTGTGGCACGCCTATAAGGACCTGTTTCCCAAAGCGGTGCTTCTCACGGGTTTTGAAATCGGCTTCCTATTCAAGAAAGAAGCAGATTTCGAGAAGGAGTTAGCCAAGTTCATGGCTAAGGTCCCCTCGCTCATTCTGGACCTTCCGGAGTTTGTGCGGCGGCAGCGAACCAACTGGCAACAAGGACTGGCCGGGTTTCGGAACGACTATCTGGAGCACCGTAAAGTCGAGTTCGCAGATGTAGCGAGCTACTATCAGCCGAGAACAGCGGAAATGCTTTTTGAGCACGTTTGGCGAACGATGTACGAATTGTTTCCGCCCTTTTTAGAAGCCCGCTTCGCTCCTATGTTGTCGATCATGGAAATCCCTCAACGGGAACGAGACCAAGCACGTCTACGACGGTGGCAATGCTTCCAGTGCGAACCAGTAGAAAGAGGCACGTTCCCAAAATAGATTGCTGCCGCTCCTCGCGTAGCTTGGCGTCTCTGAAATGTCCGTCTCGGCCTAGGGGCGGTCCGGAGGAAACAGGCGGTCGCATTGTGGGAAGTAATTCTGACGAGCCCGGTCTCGGTCGGTGCTCGGTAACCGCAGCGCGTCAGTGGATGTGCGAGATGAGCTGGTTGGTGGCGAGGGCGGCCAGGTAGGCGATGCCGGTCATGTAGGCGAACTGGAGGGCGGGGAGCTTCCAGCTGTTGGTTTCGCGGCGGACGACGGCGAGGGTGCTGGTGCACTGCATGGCGAAGGCGAAGAAGACCACCAGGGCGATGGCGCCGCCGAGGCCCATGTCGTGGCGCAGGGCTGCCTGGAGGCTGACGGCGTGGGTGGCCGGGTCGACGCCGTAAAGGGTGCCGAGGGTGCCGACGATGACCTCGCGGGCGACGATGGAGCTGAGCAGGCCGATGCCGATCTTCCAGTTGAAGCCGAGCGGCCGCAGCACGGGCTCGATGAAGTGGCCGATGTGGCCGACGACGCTGTGGGTGAGTTCAGCGAACTGACCCTGGTGCACCGGGAGCACGCTGAGCAGCCAGACCAGAAACGTGACGCCGAGGATGACGGTGCCGGCCTTGTGCAGAAAGAGCTTGGTGCGGTCGTAAAGGCGCAGCGCCAGGGAGCGCGGCATGGGCCAGCGGTATTGCGGCATTTCCAGCACAAACGGGGTGCGGGCGGCCTTCATCACGGAGCTGTTGAGCAGGCGCGCGGTGACCAGCGCGGCCAGGAAGCCCAGCGCGTAAAGGCTGAGCATGACGCCCGCCCGGAGGCCCAGAAGACCGCCGAGGATGTGCTTGTCGGGAATGAAGGCGGCGATGATCAGGGTGTACACCGGCAGCCGCGCCGAGCAGGTCATAAACGGGGCGACCAGGATGGTGGCGAGGCGTTCGCGCTTGTTTTCGATGGTGCGCGTGGCCATGATGGCCGGCACCGCGCAGGCGTAGGCCGAGAGCAGCGGAATGAACGCTTTGCCGTTGAGGCCGATGGCGCGCATGGCGCGGTCGGCGATGAGCGCCGCGCGGGCGAGATAGCCGGAGTCCTCGAGGATGCCGATAAATAGAAAGAGCAGCAGGATTTGCGGCAAAAAGACGAGAACGGATTGGACGCCGTTCCACAGGCCATCGCGCAGCAGCGGGCGGAGCCAGTTGTCGGGCAGAAGGTTGGCGGCGTGGGCGCCGGCGTTGGTCAGCAGGGTTCCCAGGCCGTCCGAGAGCGGCTGGCCGAGGGTGAAGACGACCTGAAAGACGGCGATGACCACGAGCAAAAAGATCAGCGGGCCCCAGACGCGGTGCAGCAGCACGCTGTCCAGGCGCTTGGTCCAGAGCGGGGCGTCGGGGGCCTGGTAGTTGGTGCGCTGCGAGACCTGCGAGGCCCACTTGCGGCTGGCCGCGGGGCTTTGCAGCACGGGCAGGCGCAGCGGCTGGGGGCGGGCGAAGCTGGCCTCCGAAACGGAATGGAGGTAGCTGGAGATGAGGTCCATGCCCGTGCCGCGGGCTGAGGAGATCAGGGCGACAGGGTGGCCGAGCTCCTGCGAGAGCGCAAGGGGGTCGAGCCGGCCGCCGCGCTGCTCCAGCAGGTCGCTCATGTTGAGCAGCACCATGGTGGGCAGGCCGAGCGAAAAGACGGTCTGCGCGAGCATGAGCTGACGGTTCATGTGCACGGAGTCGAGAACGAGGAGAACGACATCCGGCGCGGGCACGCCGGGCATGCGGCCGGTGAGGACGTCGACGGCGACGCGGGCGTCTTCAGAGTAGGTGGCCAGCGAGTAGATGCCGGGGAGGTCGACACAGGTGAGGTCGGGGCGGCCGATGCCCTTCATGCGGCCGGAATGGTGCTCCACAGTGACGCCGGGGTAGTTGGCGACCTTGTTGCGCAGCCCGGTGAGGCGGTTGAAGAGGGTGGATTTGCCGCAATTGGGCGGGCCGACCAGAGCTACCGTTTGCACACCACCGCGCGGGGGCGGGGAGGCGGGGGGCGGCTCCGCGACGGCGACATGGCAGCTCATCAGCTTGCTTTGCGGGCCAGAAGCGCGGCGGCGGCGGGCTCCACCAGGATGTGGCGGGCGGTTTCGTTGCGCAGACCGACCTCGATGCCATCGATGCGGTAGACGGTGGGGTCGCCGGCGGGGGCGCGGCGGAGGACCTCGCAACTGGCGCCGGGCAGAAAGCCAAGATGCGCCAGATGGTCGCTGATGTCTTCGGGCAGTTCCAGCCGCTCCAACACGCCGGAGTTGCCAACCTTCATGTCGCTGAGCGCTGTCACTGTCGTGTCCCTCGAATCAAGACCGATGTGGTCTGAATTCAATATACGCCGAAACAGGGCAAGCGTCAGCAGGGAGAGATGCTGGTGTAGGTACGCCGATTGGGAGGGGAGATGGTGCGCCCGGAAGGAGTCGAACCTCCGACCTACTGGTTCGTAGCCAGTTGCTCTATCCAGCTGAGCTACGGGCGCACATTGCAGAGAAGCAACTAGGAAAGAATACCGGACGGGAGCGTCGGAGGCAACTGCTGTTTGGAAGAGGGGCTGGTTTGACGCTTTCCAAGCCGTTGTGGCCGGGGAGAACGCAGATTCCCTTCGGGAATGACAACAAAGGGGAGGGCTACTTCTGCACGGCGGGCGTGGTGGCGGGTTCTGCGGGGGTCTGGTCGGGGAGCAGGGAAAGGCGCTCGATGAGATCGAGGCCGGTGCGGCGCAGCAGGCCGTGGATCACCGCTTCGGTAAGGCGGGACGCGTCGAACTCCACGCGCACGGTGTGCTTGTCCTCATTCACAGAAAGGCTGCGGATGCCGTACACCTCGCGCACCTTGGCCAGGGCCATGCCGGTGGCTTCGCCCGGCTGCTGGCCGTAGCGATACATTGTGTCCAACTGGGTCATAGGGAGGATGGTAGCAGGGAAGTTGGTGGTTGTTCGTTGTTCGTTGTTGGTTCTAGGTTCTAGGTTCTAGGTTCTACGAGCAACGAGCAACGAGCAACGAGCAACGAGCAACGAGCAACGACTACAACGTAGAACCTACTACCTCCGCGCTGCCAGTTTGCGCAGGCTGTCTTCGATCTCGGGGCTGGTCCAGTCCTGGGCGCCGATGAACTTGCGGCGGATGGTGCCGGTTTTGTCGAGGAGGTAGCTTTCCGGCGGGCGAAAGGTGCCGAAGCGGGTGTGGGCCACCCCGGCGGTGTCGAGCACGGAAAGCAGGGGCAGGGGGTGACGCTGGAGATAGGCCGCGTAGGTGGCGGGGTCCTCGTCAAAGGCGATCAGGACGATTTTGACTTGGGGCACGTCGAGTTGAAGCTGTTCGAGGCTGGGCATTTCGGCGATGCAGGGGGCGCACCAGGAGGCCCAAAAGTTGAGCAGAACCACGTGGCCGCGCAGGTCGTGGAGGTTTACCGTGTGCTGGCCGTCGTTGAGGGCGATTTGGGGCGCGGGGCGGCCCAGCTGGTCGGGGCGGTCGCCGCGGTCGCAGCCGGTGGCGACGAGGGCGGTGAGCAGAAGCAGGGCGCCGCCGCGGGCGATCGTGGGGACTTTCGAGATGGGCATCCTGAACCGCACCGCTTTCTATAATACGAAGTTGTGCCCAACCCCCCTGGCAAGAGCGATGACGCGCCCAGGCCTCCCCGGCCCGCCGGCGCGGGGTATACGCCTGTGCTGGGGCTGTTTGCGGAAGGGGAGCCGCGCCCGCTGCCGAAGCCGGCGCAGGCTGCCGAGCCCAGGCCGGCGGCGCCGTTGGAGCTGTCGGTAATTGTGCCAGCGCGCAACGAGGAAGCGAATCTGCCGGCGTGTTTGGAGACGCTGGTTGCGCAGGACGAGGATATTTTTGCGCTGGGGCGGGACTGGGAGATTTTGGTGGTCGATGACCACTCCGACGACCGGACGGGCGCGGTGGCGGCGGAGTTTGCGGCGCGTTTGCCGGGCGTCCAGGTGCTGCCGGCGCCGGCGCTGGAGTTGCGTGGCCCACAGCGGGCGTTTACGGGCAAGACCAACGCGTGCTGGGCAGGCGCGCAGGCCGCGGGGGGCCGCTGGCTGCTGTTTACCGATGCGGATACGCGGCATGAGCCCGGCGATCTGCGCCGTGCGCTGCACGAGGCCGGCCGAAACGAGGTGGCGCTGCTTTCCTACTCGCCGCGGCAGGTGACGACGGGGCTGGCGCAATGCGTGCTGATGCCGCTGGTGTTCAGCGAGCTGGCCAGCACGTACCCGCCGGCCAAGGTGAATGACCCGGCGGACCGCACGGCGGCGGCCAACGGGCAGTTTCTGTTGGTGGAGCGCGAGGCGTACTTCGCCGTGGGCGGCCATCGGGCGGTGGGCCGCTCGGTGCTGGAGGATGTGGCGCTGGCCAGCAATCTCAAGCGGGCGAAGTACGGCATTCGGCTGCGCTACGCGCCGGAAGCGCTTTCCACGCACATGTATCGCGGGTTTGGCGACATGGTGGAGGGCTGGACGAAGAATCTGGCGCTGCTGTTTCCGCAGGCGCTGCGCATGGCGCTGTGGCGGCTGCTGGATGTGCTGCTGCTGCTGTTGCCGCTGCTGTTGTGGCTGCTGCCGTATCTGGTGACCTGGCAGCGCGTGGCGATTCTGGCGCTCTGGGCGCGGACGCTGCTGCGGTTTTACCAGCGCGTGGCGCGAGCGCACTTCCCGGTGCTGGAGTCAGCGCTGTCGCCGCTGGGACTGCCGCTGTTTATTTATCTGCTGCTGGCCAGTTTTGTGCGTCACCGCGTGGCGCACACGGTGAGTTGGAAGGGCCGGGAGTACCGGGTTTAGGGTGGAAGCTCGTGCTGTACCCGATTCGACTATAGAACGGGCTTTCAGCCCTTGGGGTGTACCGGTCTCAGACCCAGGCCTTCGGCCTGGGCTGGTATCGAGCGCGCCTTTGGCGCTCCGTATAGCCGCTGTGATCTTGCTTTGGGGGAAGGCCTGGTTTATTGCTTGAAGTTCGTTGCCGCCTGGGAGGAACGCAGATTCCCTGCGGGAATGACAACAAAAAAAGGCAGAACCGTTGCGGCCAGCAGACTTGATCAGAGGTTCCTTAGGGCTCGCATCGTCGCCGCAGCCCACGCATCCAACACGTTGCATCAACGGACTTGTTCTTCATGATTCTGCTTACGCGCAAAGCCGACTTCGCCGCTGCCCACTTTTACTGGAACCCTGCCTGGACGGAGGAGCAGAACCGCCGCGTGTTTGGGAAGTGCGCCAACCGGCAGGGGCACGGCCACAACTACACCCTGGAGGTTACGGTGAAGGGCGAAATGGACCCGGTAACCGGCTTTGTGGTGGACCTGAAGGAGCTGAAGGAGATTATGGAGACGGAGGTGGTGAGCGTGTTTGATCATCGCCACCTGAACCATGAGGTGCCGGAGTTCCAGACGATGCAGCCCACGACGGAAAACATCGCGCTGGCCATCTGGCGGCGGCTCGACGGCAAGGTGCCGAACGCCGCGCTGCACCGGGTGCGCGTGTATGAGGCGCCGGACCTGTTTGCCGATGTGTATGCGCAGGAGGCAATGTGAGCAAGCCAGCGCCGGTGGCGCACCTGAGCCGCCGCTACCGCTTCAGCGCGTCGCATCGTTTGCACGTGGACCAGCTGACGGACGACCGCAACCGCGAGCTGTTTGGCAAGTGCAACAACCCCTTTGGGCATGGGCACAACTACACCGTGCAGATCACGGTGGCGGGGCCGATCGACGCGCACAGCGGTATGGTGGTGAACCTTGGCGACATGGATGATTTTGTGCGCCGTGAGGTGCTGGAACGGTTCGATCAAGTGAACTTGAACACGGACGAGGCGTTTGCGCGTTGTGTGCCGAGCACGGAGAATCTGGCAACGGTGTTGTGGCAGCTGCTGGCGCCGTTTGCTGCCGCGCAGGCTTCGCTGCGGCTGGTTCGGGTGCGTGTGGAAGAGACGTATAACAATGCTTTCGACTACTTCGGCGGCGGCGACGGCCTGAGCCGCGTGCCGGTGCGACCGATGGCGAGGATTGGAGATCGACCCCAGACGGCATGACGACCAAAGCTCCCCTTGAAGCGCCCAGCCCGCTGCATCCGGGCGAGACCGCTGCCGTGCAGGCACATGCGGCCGAAGGGCTTGTGCTGCGCGATGCCAGCCTGCAGCAGATCTATGCCGAGGTGTTGACGCGCATTGGCGAAGACACGGCGCGCGACGGCCTGGTGAACACGCCGCTGCGCATGGAAAAGGCGCTCCATTTCCTGACGCGCGGCTACTCCCAGACCGTGGCCGAGGCCATCCACGGTGCGCTGTTCGATGTGGACTACGACGAGATGGTGATTGTGCGCGACATCGAGTTTTACTCGCAATGCGAGCACCATCTGCTGCCGTTCTTTGGCCGCGCGCACATTGCGTATGTGCCGCGGGGCAAGGTGATCGGGCTGAGCAAGATTCCGCGCATTGTGGACGTGTTTGCGCGCCGCCTGCAGGTGCAGGAGCGGCTGACGCGACAGGTGGCCGAGGCCATTGAGGATGCTGTCCAGCCGCAGGGTGTGGCGGTGATTATGGAAGCGCAGCACCTGTGCATGATGATGCGCGGGGTGGAAAAGCAAAGCTCGCACACGGTGACCAGCGCGATGCTGGGGGTGTTCAAGACGCAGCCGCAGACGCGGAATGAGTTTCTTTCGCTGCTGGGGCCGCATCCGCGTTAGGGGCGGCGGGCGCGTCCGGTTCGATGGGTTGTGGCGTCGCAAAACGCAGGTTCCCTTCGGGAATGACAACAAAAGAGCGAAAGCAAGAACGCAGATTCCCTTCGGGAATGACAACAAAAGAGACGCGGGAATGGAAACAGAAGAGTTGATGGGGGAGCATGAACGGCCTGCTTGTGGTGGATAAACCGGGGGGCATGACCTCGCATGATGTGGTGTCGGTGGTGCGGCGGGTGACGGGTGAGCGCTCGGTGGGGCACCTGGGCACGCTGGACCCGATGGCGACCGGCGTGCTGCCGCTGCTGCTGGGCAGGTACACGCGGCTGGCGCAGTTCTTCAACGCGGCGGAAAAGGTGTACACCGGCACGGTCCGCTTCGGTTGGTGTACGAACACCTTTGACGCCGAAGGCGAGCCGCAATCCCAGCCGATGCCGTTGCAGCGGTCGCTCCCGGAGTTGCGTGAGCTGGCGGAGCGGTTTCATGGCGATATCGACCAGTTGCCGCCGGTGTTTTCCGCGAAAAAGATCAACGGGGTGCCGGCCTACAAGCTGGCCCGTGCCGGGGCGGAGGTGCCGGTAAAGCCTGCCCGCATTCACATCCACAGCTTTGAGCTGACGGGGCTGGAAGGGGAGGTGGCCTGCTTTCGCATGCACGTGTCGGCGGGTGGGTATGTGCGCTCGGTGGCGCATGAGTTGGGGCAGCTGGCGGGCTGCGGAGCGCACCTGGCCAGCCTGCGCCGGACGGCGGCGGGGCCTTTCACGCTGGAGCAGGCGGCGAGTCTCCATGACCTGAAAGCGCTTCCGCCGGGCGCGGTGGAGGAGCGCCTGGTGCATCCGCGGCTGCTGTTGCCGGCCATGCCGTCGGTGTATGTGGACGAGGCCACCGCCGGCCGTGTGCGCAACGGCATGCAGGTGAATGTGCCGGAGTTCAGCCGGGCGCCGCTGGTCAAGCTGTTCACCGGGCCACGGAAGTTGCTGGCGATTGCGCGGCGCGTGGCGGGCACGCTGGTGCAGCCGCAGGTGGTGTTGGGGTAGGCCGTTCGTGGCGGCCAAACGCAGATTCCCTGCGGGAATGACAACCCAGAAGCGCTAGCGGCTCAGGCAAAGAACGCAGATTACCAGCGGGAATGACAAACCAGAAGCGCTAGCGGCACGGGCAGCGTTGCTCGCTCGTTACTTCTTGAGCAACGGGGTCACCAGCTTTTCGATGTTGGTGGCGACCTGGCGATTGCCTTGCGGGGTGGCGTGAACGCCGTCGTCCTGGATGTCGCCGGGGACGCCGTAGACGTCCTGCAGGATGAAGGGCAGCAGGGGCACGTGGTATTTGTGCGCTACCGCGGGGAACATGGCATTGAAGCCGCGGATGTAGGGGCCGCCGTACTGGGGCGGGAGCGTGATGCCGGCCAGGGCCACCCTGGCGCCGCTGGCTTTGAGGCGGCGCACCATGGTTTCCAGATTGCGCTGCGCCTGCACGGTGGAAAGGCCGCGCAGGCCGTCGTTGCCGCCGAACTCCAGGACCACCACCTGCGGGTGCTGCGCCAGCACCTCCCTCAGGCGGTCCACGCCGTCCTTGGTGGTATTGCCGTTCACGCCGTCGTTGACCACGCGGTAATGGAAGCCCTGGGCGTCGAGCCGCTGCTGGAGGTAGGCGGGGTAGGCCTCATCGGTGGCCACGCCCGCGCCAGCGGTGAGGCTGTCGCCAAAGCAGGCCAGAATGGGTTGCGAAACCTGCGTACCGGTGGCTTCGGCCTGACGAACAGGCGGCAACGGCGCCTCGATGGCACGCAGCGGCGGGCGGATCAGCAGAAGCGCGGCGGCGATTGTCGCTAAGATAAGGGGAGAACGGGAAGGGCGCACATTTCAATTTTAGACAGAGGATCGGATCGTTTGCAGGTAGGCGAGCACACAGTGCGCGAGACGTCGCCGGGCGGGGCAGCGCTGCCCCCCGTGATCACCGTGCAGGAGCTGCGCAAATCCCTGCGCACCGGCTCGGCCACGGTGGAGATCCTGAAGGGCATCAGCTTCACGGTGCTGCAGGGGGAGTTTGTCGCGATCATGGGCGCTTCCGGCTCAGGAAAGTCCACGCTGCTGGGTTTGCTGGCGGGGTTGGATAACCCCACCTCCGGCAGCGTGGCCCTGGACGGCACGGTGATCAGCGATTTGCCCGAGAACCAGCTGGCGCAGCTGCGCGGACGCAAGGTGGGCTTTGTGTTTCAGAGCTATCAGCTCATCCCGACTCTGACGGCGCTTGAAAATGTGTTGCTGCCCTTTGAGCTAAACGATGAGGGCCATGACCTGGCAGCGGGGCTGGAGCGGGCGCGCGGGCTGTTGGACTCCGTGGGGTTGAGCGGGCGCAGCGACCATTATCCGATTCAGCTTTCCGGAGGCGAGCAGCAGCGGGTGGCGCTGGCGCGGGCCTTTATGCTGCGGCCGCCGCTGGTGCTGGCCGATGAGCCCACCGGCAACCTCGACTCGGTGAATGGCCAGCACATCCTGAAGCTGCTGCTCGGCTTGAACCAGGCCGAAGGCACAACGCTGGTGCTGGTGACGCACGACCCTGCGCTGGCGGCGCATGCAGGCCGCCGCATTGTGCTGCGCGATGGCGTGGTGATTGCCGATGAGCGCGGCGCATCCGGGGGCAGCACGGCCCCGGTTGGAGCCTGAGGGTTTGGGCAAACTGAGCTTCAGCACGGCCCTGCGCATTGCCTGGCGCGAACTGCGCTCGTCGCGGGGCAAGTTCGCGTTTGTGGTGCTTTCGGTGGCGATCGGCGTGGGGGCGCTCACCGGGGTGCGGGGCTTTTCCGCGGCGTTTCGGTCGCTGCTGGAGGTGCGCGCACGAAGCATCATGGCCGCCGACCTTTCAGCGCGCTCCAACCAGGCGCTGACGCCGGAGGAGACCGCCGCGCTCGGGCGCTTCACCGCCAGCGGCCGGGTGGAGGCCACGCCGGTAACCGAGTTGCTCTCCATGGCTTCGGCGTCGACGTCGCTCGATCCGCTGCTGGTGTCGCTGAAGGCGGTGGACCCGTCGCGGTATCCGTTCTATGGCGCCGTGGTGCTGCGGCCGGAGATCCCTTTGCGGCAGGCGCTGACCGATACCTCGGTGGCCGTGGGCGATGACCTGCTGCTGCGGCTGCACCTGAAGCTGGGGGACTCGATCCGGCTGAACGACCGGCTGTACCGCATTGCGGCGGTGGTGGAAGACGAGCCGGACCGGCTGAGCGGCGCCTTTGCCGCCGGTCCACGGGTGCTGATCTCGCAGCATGCTCTTGAGGAGACGGGGCTTTTGGCGCCGGGCTCCCGCGCGACGCGCCGCATCCTGGTGCGGCTGCCGGGCCCGGCACCCGGGAAGGCGGCGAGCGATGATGCTCTCGGCCAGGCCAAGACCGCCCTGCAGAATGCCTTGCCGGATACGCAGGTTGCCGACTACCGCGAGGCCAACCAGGGGCTCACCCGGGCCCTGGATGGCGCGACGGGCCTGCTTTCGCTGATGTCGCTGGTGGCGTTGGTGCTGGGTGCCATTGGCGTGGCCATGGCCATCCGCGCGCATCTGGCGCAGCGCCTGGATTCCATCGCGATTATGAAGGCGCTGGGGGCGGGATCGTCGCAGGTGATCAAGATCTACCTGCTGCAAACGGTGCTGCTGGGGCTGGCGGGCGGCGTGCTGGGGATTCTGCTGGGCTTTGGCGTGCAGCTGGCGATGCCGCTGTTTTTGGCGCGGCTGTTGCATTTGGCGCCATCGTTTCACCTGGATGCCCGTGCGCTGTGGCTGGGCTTGACCGCAGGCGTGCTCACGACGCTGCTCTTCAGCCTGCCGCCGCTGCTGGACATCCGCGGCGTGCGGCCCATCCTGATCCTGCGCCGGGCGGTGGAGGGGGCGGAAGATCCGTTTGGGCAGCGCTTTGTGCGCCGTTTGCGCGGGTCGGGCGTGCAGGTGGGTGCGTTTGCGGTGATCCTGCTCGGGCTGGTGCTGTTGGCGTCGCAAATTGCGGCCTCGCGCGAGATCGGCAGCATCTTCGGGCTCGGCCTGGCGGCGGCGCTGGTGGTCCTGCTGGGGCTGGCGGCGGCGCTACTGGCGCTGCTGCGCCGGTTGCTGGACCGCTATCGCTTCCGTTTGCCGTCAACCCTGCGCCACGGCCTGGCGAATCTGTACCGGCCCGGCAATCCATCGGCGGCGCTGCTGGCGGCACTGGGCCTGGGCGTGATGCAGATCGCTACGGTGTATACGGTGCAGCATGCGGTGGTCAGTGAGATCTCTACGACCTCGCTCAGCAAGCTGCCCAATCTCTTTTTGATCGACATCAGTCCGGAGGAGGTCGCTCCCGTGGAGGCGCTGCTGGCCGCCGACCCCCACGTGCAGGGCACGCCCGAGGTGCTGCCCGTCATCGCAGGGCGCATTACCGCGGTCAAAGGCGTTCCGCTGGACCAGCTCAAGCTGCCGCAGATGCGCCGGCGCAGCTTTGGCAACATTAACCTGACATACTCGCTCACATCGGGAAAGCCTCCGCCGGGCGATCGGGTCTTCGATGGCCAGTGGTGGACGGCCGCTGGCGAGGCTGAAGCGGCCGCGCGGCAGCCGCTCATTGCCCTGGCCCGCTCCGAGGCGAAATTTTTGCAGGTCAAACCCGGCGACCACCTGCGGCTCACCGCCCAGGGACGCGACCTGGATGCCACGGTGGCAGCGGTGTTTGAGCCGGACTCGCAACACGCGTTTTCGCGGGCATCCTTTGTGCTGCCGGAGCCGGAACTGCGGGGGCTGCCGGCTGTCTGGTACGGCGGTGTGCATGCGGTGCCCGGAACCACCGCCGAGGTCCGCCGGCTGCTGTATCGGCGCTTCCCGTCGATTACGGTGATTGATGTGGCGGCCACGGTGGAGACCGTCCGGCAGTCGGTGCTGCAGATTGTGGATGTGATTCAGTTTCTTGCAGCGTTTTCAGTGTTTGCCGGGATTGTGATTCTGGCCAGTGCCATCGCGGGAACACGGTATCGACGGGTTCGTGAGGTGGTGGTGCTGAAGACCCTGGGGGCGACCCGGCCCCGCATCGCGGCCATCTTTTCGTTGGAGTTTGCCACGCTCGGGCTGATCGCCGGGCTGACCGGGCTGCTCTTTGCAAATATTGCCGCACGTCTGCTGTTGCGGCGAGCTTTGCACTTCGATTACCACTTCCAGCCAGGGCTGATGCTGGCATTTTGGATTGGGGCAGGCCTGCTGACAACCGCCTGCGGCTGGCTAGCAAGCTTTCGTGTGCTGGGGCAAAAGCCCCTTGAGGTTTTGCGGGAAGAATGAGGAGGGTTGACTTCGACAACGGGCTGCCTGTACTCTCGGGGTCGGTGGTCGATGTTGCCCGCTACCCCGCCAGGGCTCCGACCGCCGTTTTTCTACAAATGCGTTGCCCCCTCGTTCAATGGTAGGACAGTCGGCTCTGAACCGATCAATCGGGGTTCGAATCCCTGGGGGGCAACCAAATCTAGTTTCCGATTTGCGGGGGCTGCGCGGCGAGGGTTGACGGCAAGGGGAAGATGCCCTACAGTAGAGAAGTCGCGAACAACGCGGCGAGTGACTCAAAAAGATTTCGTTGACCGCAGGTTGACATAGGGTCAGGGTTTTAGTAATCTAAACGAGTTGCGAATGAGTCGAGGGAGCGATCCTGAGCCTCGCAGTCCAAGTGTTGCATGTGTAGATCGTTAAGAGGGGTTACCTCCGATCACCACCAACCCAAGCTACTGCAATTGAGAAGGCTAAGCGATTTGAATCGCAGCGGCCAAAAGTTCGAGGATGAGAGCGTTAAGCTTTCAGCCTTGATCCAAAGCAGACGGCATACGCCTGATCTGATGTGGATCTTTGACAACATGGTTGAACGTGCCAATCGTGAGAAGGCGAGACCGTTTCGGTTTAGCCAGTTCTCACACAGTTTTACCTCCACTCATTTCGAGTGAGTGGAGTGGCTCAGATGTCCTCGGACCTCCGTCCTGAGGCACTGGGCGAGCAAGATTAAACGAGAGTTTGATCCTGGCTCAGAATCAACGCTGGCGGCGTGCCTAACACATGCAAGTCGAACGAGAAAGGGCTTTCGGGCCTGAGTAAAGTGGCGCACGGGTGAGTAACACGTGACTAACCTACCCTTGAGCGGGGGATAACCTAGGGAAACCTGGGCTAATACCGCATAATACCTACGGGTCAAAGCGAGCAATCGCACTTAAGGAGGGGGTCGCGGCAGATTAGTTAGTTGGTGAGGTAATGGCTCACCAAGACGATGATCTGTATCCGGCCTGAGAGGGCGCACGGACACACTGGAACTGAAACACGGTCCAGACTCCTACGGGAGGCAGCAGTGGGGAATTTTGCGCAATGGGGGAAACCCTGACGCAGCAACGCCGCGTGGAGGATGAAATCCCTTGGGATGTAAACTCCTTTCGATCGGGACGATAATGACGGTACCGATAGAAGAAGCCCCGGCTAACTTCGTGCCAGCAGCCGCGGTAATACGAGGGGGGCAAGCGTTGTTCGGAATTATTGGGCGTAAAGGGTGCGTAGGCGGTTTAATAAGTCTTGTGTGAAATCTCTGGGCTCAACCCAGAGCCTGCACGGGAAACTGTCGGGCTTGAGAGTGGGAGAGGTGAGTGGAATTTCCGGTGTAGCGGTGAAATGCGTAGATATCGGAAGGAACACCTGTGGCGAAAGCGGCTCACTGGACCATTTCTGACGCTGATGCACGAAAGCTAGGGGAGCAAACAGGATTAGATACCCTGGTAGTCCTAGCCCTAAACGATGATTGCTTGATGTGGAGGGTACCCAATCCTTCCGTGTCGAAGCTAACGCGATAAGCAATCCGCCTGGGGAGTACGGTCGCAAGGCTGAAACTCAAAGGAATTGACGGGGGCCCGCACAAGCGGTGGAGCATGTGGTTTAATTCGACGCAACGCGAAGAACCTTACCTGGGCTCGAAATGTACAGGAATCCGGTGGAAACATCGGCGTCCCGCAAGGGATCTGTATATAGGTGCTGCATGGCTGTCGTCAGCTCGTGTCGTGAGATGTTGGGTTAAGTCCCGCAACGAGCGCAACCCTTATCTCCAGTTGCTACCATTTAGTTGAGCACTCTGGCGAAACCGCCTCGGATAACGGGGAGGAAGGTGGGGATGACGTCAAGTCCTCATGGCCTTTATGTCCAGGGCTACACACGTGCTACAATGGCCGGTACAAACCGTTGCAAACCCGTGAGGGGGAGCTAATCGGAAAAAGCCGGCCTCAGTTCGGATTGGAGTCTGCAACTCGACTCCATGAAGCTGGAATCGCTAGTAATCGCGGATCAGCACGCCGCGGTGAATACGTTCCCGGGCCTTGTACACACCGCCCGTCACATCACGAAAGTGGGTTGCACTAGAAGTCGGTGGGCTAACCGCAAGGGAGCAGCCGCCCAAGGTGTAATTCATGATTGGGGTGAAGTCGTAACAAGGTAGCCGTAGGAGAACCTGCGGCTGGATCACCTCCTTTCTAAGAGAGAAACGGATGTCCGCCAGCACCAGTCACACATTGTGGCCATCAGCCTTCGCTGATGCGGTGCTTGCGTCCATCACCTCGGCCCTGAAGGTCGAGAGTCCAAGCTAAGCCACCTCTTTCGGTCTCTTTCTTCTCACGGTAGTCAACACCAGCTTAGCTGGTGTGCACGTTCAACCATGCCTCGAACGCTAACAAAAGGTATTGAGACGCCTCCGACGGTCAGTAGTGCTGACCCTTGGGTGTGAGCTCAAGTGCGCTTGAGGGCGCGTAGCGATCTTTGGGATTGCGTGACGACATTTGACAACTGCATAGATTGGGTAAAGATAACTACAAGGCTGAGCAGCCGCGGACCTCTGGTGGTTTCGGAGGGATGTTGAGCTGGTCATGTAGAAAAGAGTGTCTTTAGATAGGCTGCCTTTCAGAGGCAGCCAGGCGAATAAGTACATGGACGCTTTGGTGGAGTGGGTGGGTGCCGCTGTGCTGGAGTAAATTCTATGGTCAAGCTACTAAGGGCGCACGGTGGATGCCTTGGCAGAAACAGGCGATGAAGGACGTGGCAAGCTGCGATAAGCTTCGGGGAGCCGCACACAGGCGTTGATCCGGAGATTTCCGAATGGGGAAACCCCGCATGGCGATCCCATGCGATGTCCTGCTGAATACATAGGCAGGAACAGGCGAACGGAGGGAAGTGAACCATCTCAGTACCTCCAGGAGAAGAAAGAAACCTCGATTCCGAGAGTAGTGGCGAGCGAAATCGGAGGTAGCCCAAACCCGTGATATTTCGGTATTTCGGGGGTTGTAGGGCCGGCAACAGTAGAGTTACCAAACCAGTGGATAGCTGAAGACGTTTGGAAAGACGTCCCAAAGAGCGTGACAGGCGCGTAGGCGAAATTCACCTGGACTCGAAGCCGGTACCTGAGTAAGGCGGGGCACGAGAAACCCTGCTTGAATCCACGGGGACCATCCCGTAAGGCTAAATACTCGTTTCTGACCGATAGTGAACCAGTACCGTGAGGGAAAGGCGAAAAGAACCCCGGAAGGGGAGTGAAATAGTACCTGAAACCGTGTGCCTACAAGCAGTGGGAGGACTATGCGTCGCGAGACGAATGTCTGACCGCGTGCCTATTGCATAATGAGCCGGCTAGTTATTCTTGTCAGCGAGGTTAAGCGTGAGCGAGCCGCAGCGAAAGCGAGTCTGAAAAGGGCGTATGAGTTGGCAGGAATAGACGCGAAGCGGGATGATCTACCCTTGGCCAGGTTGAAGATGGGGTAACACCCATTGGAGGACCGAACCGGTGTTTGTTGAAAAAAGCTCGGATGAGCTGAGGGTAGGGGTGAAAGGCTAATCAAATTCCGTGATAGCTCGTTCTCTCCGAAATAGCTTTAGGGCTAGCGTCGGGTGATTTGGATCGGTGGTAGAGACATGGATAGACTAGGGGGCTTTCCGGCTTACTGAATCTAACCAAACTTCGAATGCCGATCACATCCAGCCCGGCAGTCAGACTGTGGGGGCTAAGCTTCACAGTCGAGAGGAAAACAGTCCAGACCGCCTGCTAAGGTCCCCAAATTACAGTTAAGTGGGAAAGGAAGTCGGAACGCTCAGACAGCCAGGAGGTTGGCTTAGAAGCAGCCATCCTTTAAAGAAAGCGTAATAGCTCACTGGTCAAGCGGTCCGGTGCCGACAATACAACGGGGCTAAAACTGTATACCGAAGCAGCGGATGCACACATTTTGTGTGTGCGTGGTAGGAGAGCATTCCCATCTCATGGAAGCGCAACTGAGAAGATGCGTGGAGGGATGGGAAGAGACCCTGCCGGCATAAGTAGCGATAAGGAAGGTGCGAACCCTTCCCGCCGAAAGTCTAAGGTTTCCTGAGGAAGGTTAATCCGCTCAGGGTTAGGCGGTCCCTAAGCCGAGGCCGAAAGGCGTAGGCGATGGACATCCGGTTAATATTCCGGACCTCCCGATTTTTCGTTTGGACGATGGGGTGACGCAGAAGGATAAGCAGGTCGTCATATGGCTATGGCGGTCGATACACGTGAAGCCGGTTCCGACAGGTAAATCCGTCGGGGCATAACGGTGAGGTGTAAAGCAAGCCCGTACAGGGTGGAAGCTGCTGAGTTCAAGCTGCCAAGAAAAACCTCTAAGGAGAGAGATTGGGAACCGTACCCCAAACCGACACAGGTAGACGAGGAGAATATCCAAAGGCGCTCGAGTGAAGGCTTGTTAAGGAACTCGGCAAATTAGACCCGTAACTTCGGGAGAAGGGTCGCCCACCGCAAGGTGGGCCGCAGTGAAACGCGTACGGCGACTGTTTAACAAAAACACAGGTCTCTGCAAAGTCGAAAACGACGTATAGGGGCTGACTCCTGCCCGGTGCCGGAAGGTTAAAGGGAGCGGTTAGGCGCAAGCCGAAGCTGCGAACTGAAGCCCCGGTGAACGGCGGCCGTAACTATAACGGTCCTAAGGTAGCGAAATTCCTTGTCGGGTAAGTTCCGACCTGCACGAATGGAGTAACGATCGTACGACTGTCTTAACGAGTTGCTCGGCGAACTTGTAGTACCGGTGAAGATGCCGGTTACCCGCAGCTAGACGAAAAGACCCCGTGCACCTTTACTATACCTTTACAGTGGGTTACGGCAATTGCTGCGCAGGATAGGTGGGAGGCTTTGATACCAGGCTTTTGGGTTTGGTGGAGCCAACGGTGAGATACCACCCTGCGATTGTTGTGATCCTAACCTGCTTCCGTGATCCGGAAGAGGGACATTGTAAGGCGGGTAGTTTGACTGGGGCGGTCGCCTCCTAAATTGTAACGGAGGCGCGCGAAGCTACACTCAGGTCGTTTGGAAATCGACCGTCGAGTGCAAAGGCATAAGTGTGGTTCACTGCGAGACTTACAAGTCGAGCAGATGCGAAAGCAGGCCTTAGTGATCCGGTGGTTCTGTATGGAAGGGCCATCGCTCAACGGATAAAAGGTACGCCGGGGATAACAGGCTGATCGGAGCCAAGAGTTCATATCGACGCTCCGGTTTGGCACCTCGATGTCGGCTCATCGCATCCTGGAGCTGTAGAAGGTTCCAAGGGTTAGGCTGTTCGCCTATTAAAGCGGTACGTGAGCTGGGTTCAGAACGTCGCGAGACAGTTCGGTCTCTATCTGCTGTGGGCGTAGGAGATTTGAAGGGGGCTGTCCTTAGTACGAGAGGACCGGGATGGACGAACCTCTTGTGTTCCAGTTGTCCTGCCAAGGGCACGGCTGGGTAGCGAAGTTCGGTTATGATAACCGCTGAATGCATATAAGCGGGAAGCATGCCCTGAGATGAGATCTCCCAACCCGTAAGGGAAAAGAAGGGCCCAGGAAGACGACCTGGTTGATAGGCTGGAGGTGGAAGCGCAGTAATGTGTGCAGCTTACCAGTACTAATCGCCCGTTCGGCTTGTCCATAGAATTTACTCTGCGCAGCGCGTGCCGCTGTTCTGAGGAGCTCTTGACTACAAGCCCTGTAGTTGTCAGCAACAATGTTGTACACCAATCTATGCAGTTGCCAGGCATCGACGCGCGCGTCTGATCTTGACAAGTTTGCCGGTGAGTTTACCGCGAGGGTTCCACCCGTTCCCATCCCGAACACGGAAGTTAAGCCTCGTTGGGCCGATGGTACTGCACGCGCAAGTGTGTGGGAGATTAGGTGATCGCCGGCAGAATCTCCACCCAAAGCCCCACCCACAAGGGTGGGGCTTTGCTGCGTCGGCCCAGCGAATCTGGGAGTAGGTTCAGCCCCGCAGTTGACCGCAGGCCAAGCATGAGAGACTGATGGGGTGTTTTCTGGCCTTGTACACGACTCTGGAACCCGCAGGTTGTCAGGCTTTGCAGCAGCTGTGGCTCTGGTCTCACTTGTGAGCGACGGCTGGTCGGACAAGCCATCTCCGGTGCTCCATCAAGTGCTTCTCCTGCCGGTCAGTTTTGCGTTTGTGTGGGTGCTTCTCGCAATCCTTTGGCCTGAGCCTAGACAAGTCGCAATCACAGTGCCACCTTCAAGCCGACGGACTGACTGGATCTTGGCGCTCCTCATTTGTGAGCTCCTCTCCGGTCTGCTGTTTGTTGCCGAGGGGCGACACTTCCGGCAGTTCGGATACCATTTGACCTATGTTTCGTGCTTCCTGGTCTGCGCAGTTATCGGAGCTCTTACCTGGAACTATTTCCGTGTACGGACGGGACTGGCGCTGCTTTATTTGGTCGCGGGCGCCTATGCGGCGGGTCTCCTTTTGGCGATTCGTGATTTTCCGCTGAATTACTTACGTTCGGACATGTTGCCCGTTATCGGATGGGCGGATGGTCGGCTTCTTCATCGGCTCAATCCTTACGGCACGATGCACGTAGGTGCGCGCCTTTACGACTTTCCTTATCTGCCGGGCATGCCTGTAGCTTTCCTTCCGGCAGCATGGATCGGGGTCGACCTCCGATGGGCGACGTTGTGTTACGTGCTTTTCACTGTCGCACTGATCTTTGGCTGTAGTTTGCCGCGATCGCGATGGTATGTGGCTTTCAGTATCGGCCTCTTCTTGCTGTGTCCGTTCCTGCAGTACCGCCACGATCTTTACCTTCAGCCGCATTGGCTGGCTCTAACGCTGGCGGTCGTGCTCATGCAACGGGGCCGTTACAACTGGTCGGCTTTTGTTTGGGGAATGGGTTGTGGAATTTATCAACTCAGCTGGGTGGTCCTGCCCTTCTTCTTCCTGAATGCCTACCAACGCGGATCATGGCGGGAACTGTTCAAGCTTGTGGCGCCAGCGACCGCTGGATTTCTTTGCATTGCTGGGCCCTTTTTGCCCGTAGCAGCGGCACAGGTCGCAAGTAACACCGTGGGTCAATGGAGTCGCATGCCGCATGCAATCGCTGAGCCGATGAACCTGTCATTCTGGCTGACCTACTTGATTCGACCAGCTCAACTCCGGTGGGTGCAGGCCATAGTGCTTTCTACTCTATTTGTTCTGTCTGTTTGGCGCGGTGCATGCCGCAGCCTCTGCGACACTTTGCGCTGGATGGCCATCGCACTGGCGATCTTTATTCCTCTGAACGTGCTGGTTGACGGATATTTTTATCTCACGCTGTTGCTGATGTTATTGCTCTACCTTTGTGCCGCGAATGGGTGGTGGCCGCAAGGGGGGCAACGCAAAGCAAAAAGCGAGGTCGAGTCAAACCCACAAGGGGAGACATTGACGGTTTAGGAAGGTTTGACCACACTTACGGAATGAATGCTGGATGAGAAGACTGCAGATGTCGCTTCCGAAAATGACAACAATCTCAGCAGAATCGATGCCACAAGCAGGCTCGAAAGAGTTTGCAGGCGCTGCTCTCTGACACCAGATCTACTCGATGTCCGGCTGTTCTGCCATCGCCGTAATGTCGCCCTGAGTTGTCCGTAGTCGCACAAGAGGCCCGGCGACACCGACTTGACCCTCCAACACTGTTCTTTCTCCGGAGCGGCGGGCGACCGCGTGCAGGAAATTGGCGGAGATGTTGCCATCTGCGGTTTCTGCTGCGAGGTGAAGAGGGACGCTGGGCGGCAGCTTGACCTCGATTGAACCGGCGCTGGTGATAACACTGACTGGTCCGACCGGCGAAAGCAGGGAGAGGTCAACAGACCCATTCTGATCCGAAATGTTGACGCCCGATCGGATGCCCTCCAAGTGGAGATTCCGGTCGGTTGTGCTGACGACCAAGGGACCGTCAATGTTGGATGCGTGCAGTTCGCTGCGGCCTTCGATGTCGATGTCTCCCGCGATGCCGGCGCAGGTGAGCTTGGTGAAGCTGCTCTGAAAATTGACGGAACCGTGCAGGTCTTCCAGATGCGTTGTGCCGAAAAAATCGCCCGCGAGCTGCACGCTGCCGTGGAGGTCAGAAAGGGACAGGTCACCGGCGCGTCCGTGCAGCGAGAGGTCGCCAGTAAGGCTATGGGCGCGTACATCGGCGTTATCGTCCTCCATAACCAGCTTGACAGGTCCGGTGAGTGCTGTGAGATCCACGTTGCCGCGATGATTCTCGATGTTCACTGGGCCTCGGAGCTCAGAGACGGTGATCTCGCCGGTTTCCGGCATGATCTGAATCCCGGAGGTATGAGGCGCTTCAATGGTCAGGTCCGTCTGGTCCTGGTCTTCTCCGCTCACCGTGAGCGCAAGGCCGGAGCCGGTCTGGGTGAGCGAGGGCAGGTTGCGCTGTTGGCGTCTGCGCAGGTCGTTCCGTTGCCACGCCGAGGTGCGTTGGCGCGCCGAAATGTGCACCTGACCGTCCTGGCTGGAGCCTGAAATGGTGATGCCGCCGCGGTAATTTGAGATGACCAAGAGGCCACCCGGTGCCAAGGGGCCGCTGAGCTCCCGCACCGCCACGCTGTGCTGCGCAAAGAGTTGGCTGAGGCCCCAACCGTCTTCCGTGAGGTCACCTGCCCAGAGCTGGGTTCCCCATTGTTGGGCATCGTTCCAAGGAAGGTGCATCGCGCCGACGACCACCAGGAGTAGCAAAAGAAGCACAGGCAGGGCGCCAAGCGATCGTCGTGGAGCGACAATGCCATCGCGAGCAAGGGCGCGCCGGTCCAAGGCCCACTCCGCCAACAGCACCAGGCCGGAGATGACCAGGAGAAGGGGCCAGCGGTGGGCGAGAGTCAGGAACGCCCATTGAAGGCTGGTTCCCGTAGACTCCGCGACGAGGAATCCAATGCCCATGGCCATTAGCAGGAGAGGACCGAGTACGGACCGGCGCCGTGTGACGCGAAGCTGAGCGCGAAAAAGAGATCGCTCCTGTTTGAGCGCTCGCGCGGCCGTGCGCCGTTGCTGCCGAAATGCGCGCCTTTCCTCCGCCTTGCTCCGGTACGGGCCTGCCGGGGGCGGGGGAGCGGGTGGCGGTGGTGGCGGTGGCGGTGGCGGTGGTGGCGCGGTCACGGGGAGGACTCCAGGGGCGTGTGCGATGGAGGGCTAAAGGCCGTAGGACCCGGTGCCGGAGGTGGAGCGGACAGGGGGCGCTACCGGATCCGGGACGGCGGTGGGCTGCAAGGGAAGCCGCGCGGGAGCGGATCGCCTTAAGAGGAGCATGCCTCCCCAAATGACAAGAAGAACTGGCCAACTGCGCCGCAGGCTGAACAGGTGGGCCGCCTGAAATGCAAGCAGTGCGGCGACCGTGCCAAAGAGAACAGGGCCGGCCATGGCTCCCGCTAGCGATGTGCCTGCGCCGGCTGTCAAGGGGGTGGCGTGGAACTGCTCCCAGCGGCGAAAGGCGCTCCACGCGGCGACTGCGGCCAGAAACACCGGTGCAACCCAACGACCGGAAAGGCGCCATGCCGGCATAACATTACCTACCAAGAAAAGCCCCCCGAGACCGATGAGCCAAAGCGCGCCCACCGGGAAGCGGGCGGCGCCTGCGGACACAGCACTGGCAGGAACGGAGGGTTGGCCAGGAGCTTGTCCGGTGTAGGTCGGTGCGTAGGGGATATTGGTCGCCGGCTGCGGGGAGATCGGCACAACGGGAGGTCGAACCCCACCCGGACCGGTATAGGGGTTGTAGGCGGGGTCTGCGTAGCTCGGCGCTGGCGTAGGCTCGGTGGGGGCTGAGTAGGCCGCCCATGGAGACCGCGACGAGGTTTCTGTAGCCGCAAAGGGAGTTTCAGTTGGCGGGACCGGAGGGACAGGGTGTTGGAAGCCGAGGCGTTCTCCCAAGTCATTCCAGCCAAAGGCATTCGGGAGCGGCAGATGGTCGCGACGCGCCCTTGCTGTGTGATAGGCCTCGAAGATTTGGTAAAAGACCCAGCCCCAAACCAGCCACCACAAAACCCAGTTCAGGTTGTCCGCCAATGTTACGAGCACGACAAAGATCAGCAGGTGCATTGCGCCCTTGGCATACTGCCCGTTGTACATGGCTCCCACGCCTGGAATAGCGCCGAAAAAGCCGGCCAGCACCGGATTCGGCTCGCCGGCGCGCGGCGTGTAAGGCCGCCCGCCCTGGGGAGGGGAGCTGGCGTGGACGGCCTGCCATCCAGTGGTCGGTGCCTGGTGCGAGGCACAGGGCGGGCAAAAGACGCCACCGCCCACCCGGCGTACCGTGGCAGTGGTCAGCGCACGGCCGCACTCCTGACAGAAGCCAGCCGATCCTGAAGAACTTTCGGGAGGCACAGAAGAACCGCTGCTCCCGCCGTTCTGATGGATGTTGTCGATCATAGGTTCCTCCTTCTCCGCGGCTGCGCGCCAGTTTGTCTCCCCTGTACAGGGGGAGCGATCAATGAGAGGTGGCGGCTGCGGGATTGTCCGCCTGTGCCCGCATCTCGGTGACGCGGGACTCCACCCGGTACACCAGCCGGATGCCCTGGATGGACCGGACGATCGTCGCTCCGGTATCGGCAACGGTGCGATGCAGCCCGCCACCCCGTAATGTCTGTGCATCAAGCCGCGACACGGAAACGCCCAGCAGATTCAGCGTGAGGCAGATGGAAAAGAAGGCCATCGCGCCGGTCATCGCCAGCCGCGGCTGCCGCATGCCTGCCCAGACATCCTGGAGACGTTCTGTCAGACTGGGAGCGGGTTGCGGCGTAGAGTCCCACGTCTCCGGCCCTTTGGGTGAGCCAAAGCCAGGCTGCCCATGAGCATAGGCGGGTTGCGGCTGAGGTGGCGGCATCATCACGCCAGCTTCGGCCATCCCCGTTGTCTGCGCCAGGATGTTGGCCAAAAGGTGCCCGGGGGGCTTGGGTGTCTGCTCTTTCAAAACCGTGAGCCAGGCCAGGCCCCGTTGTGCTTCGGCCAGTTCTTCCATGCACGAGGGGCAGACTGCCAGGTGCGCCTCCAGGGCCATCTGTTCCGCCTCGCTCAGCAGGCCGTCCGCGGCCTCCGGCAGCAACATGGCCCAGGCAGCGCAGGCAGCGTTGGCTTGTGCGGCCACCTTGGCCCCCTTTTTGATCAGGTGTCGCGGGTCTCGAGATGTCATGGCTACACCACCTGTCCTTCCATGCCTTTCAGCAGGCGGGCCAGCTCGGCCCTGCCGCGGCTGATGCGGCTTTTCACCGTTCCCTGTGGGATGCAAAGTGTTTCCGCGATGTCCCGGTAGTCCATATCTTCCAGGTCACGCAGGATAACCGCCTCCCGGAGCTCCGGCGAAACCTTCGCCAGGGCTGCCTGGATGTGGGCGCGAAGCTCCACCCCGGCCACGTGTCGCTCCTGATTCATGCGCGTGTCGGCCAGCCGTTCGGACCGCGTGGGTCCTTCTTCCTCCCCCGCCAGCGGCTCGTCCAGGGAATCGCTGGCGCGGTCCATGCGCGAGCGCCGGTAGTGATCCACCAGCAGGTTGCGCGTCAGCGCCGTGAGCCACACACCGAAGCTGGCCTTGGCCGGATCGAAGCTGCGCAGGTTACGGTAGACCTTGAGGAAAACCTCCTGAGTCAGGTCTTCGGCCTCCGTGGCGGAGCCGGTAAAGCGGTAGCAGAGGGCATACACCCGCCGCTGCTGGTGCCGGACCAAAGCCTCCCATGCGTAGGGGTCGCCCAGCAGGCAGCTGTGGGCCAGCTCCGCCAGGCGCTGCTGGTCAGCTGCGCCAGCGGCGGTGCTTCCGACCGGAGTTGGGGGCTCCGTCGCGGTTTTGCGAAAGGGGGTGCCTGCGGTTGATCGCTCCGCCGGTGGCGCGGACCCCGCAACTAAAGGAGCGGCGGCTGGAGCCGAGGCGCGGGCCGTGTTTTCGTGTTCAGCCACTGCGGTCCCTCCCGCCCGGCCCTGCGCGGCATGGCTGATCCGCCCCACATAGGTTCTGGTCAGCCCGATCCTTCCCGGATGCACCACCATCGACGCCATGCCTAGCCATACGCAGGCTCGCCCCAACTTGTTCCAGCCCGCCGGTCTGCCAGGAGCGCCGCGCCGTTTGGAGCCTACTGCCGAATCACCCCGCAGGCAATCCGGTTGCCGGAGTTGCCGCTGGGGTCTGTCTTCATATCGTCCGCATGCTCATGAACCATGAGCGATGTCCCACCATGGGACAGTAGCGAGTTTGGGGCGCCCGGCTGTAATGTTACGGCAGTCAGCATCCAGGTCGCCGATCCGCGATGATCCTCGCCCACGCTGACGTTGCTGGGCGTGTCGCCCGCATGGTGACCTTCGGGATTCTGGAAGCCGTGCTGCTTGCCGTCCGGATTGAAGTGCCCCCCTGCCGATTTGAAATCGGGCGCATCGCAAACGGCATTCTGGTGGATGTGCACACCGTGCTCACCGAAAGGCACATTTTCCAGCGAGATTTTGACCTGGACGCCGTCCTTTTTCTGCTTCAGGACCGCCTTCCCAGCGGGCTGCCCTTTGCTGTTGATCAGCTTTACCTTGATCATCTTGACTGATGGCGGCTGCTGCGCACCAGCACTTCCTGCCAAAGCCGCCAGCAATCCGCAGCTCGCCGTCACTGCACCCAACCTGATCTGCCTGCGCATCGTTTGCTCCTGTGCCACACCCGGGGGAGTTTAAGTAGGGCCAGCATACCCTGTTCCCGGCGCCGGAGGCTTCCCCCCGCGAGGCGTTCGGGGCCGCAATCTTCTTCCAATTCCAGCTACCATCAGCGGAAGCATGGTCTTTTCCCTCCCAGCTCTTTCCAACCCGCCCGGTGCGCTTGAGGTGATCACCGGTCCCATGTTTTCCGGCAAGAGCGAGGAGCTGATCCGTCGCCTGAAGCGCGCGAGGATCGCCCGGCAGCGTGTGGTCTGTTACAAGCCCGACATCGACCTGCGGTACCACCGGACCCACATCGCGTCGCACTCCGCGCAGACGCACGAGGCCTGCCCGGTCAGCTCCGTCGAGCACCTGCGCGCCTCCCTGTTTCCGCAGCTGGAGCGGGTGGAAGTCATCGGCATCGATGAAGTGCAGTTTCTTACGCCGGAGATCGTTCCACTGCTGACCGAACTGGTGGGCCTGGGCAAGCGCGTCCTCGCCGCCGGGCTGGACATGACCTTTACCGCCGAGCCATTTGGGCCGGTGCCGGCGCTGATGGCGCTGGCCGACCAGGTCACCAAGCTGTCCGCGGTGTGCATGGTGTGCGGAGCCAGTGCCATCCACACCCAGCGGCTGGGGCAGTCGCAGGAACTTGTGGTGGTCGGCGTCACAGGCCTGTACGAGGCCCGTTGCCGTGCCCACTTCCACCCCCACCGGGACGCATTCGGCTCCGAACAAATGCAGCTGCCTGATCCCGTTTTGGAACCAGCTGTTGGTAAGTAACCAAAGTGTAGGTGCCATTTCGCCTGCCCTTCGATTACGCTTGCGCCATTGGTATGTTGCGACTCTTCGCCATCCTCTGTTTGCTGGCCTCAGCGGTCTCTGCCCTGGCTGAGTCAACCCCCCATTGGCTGGAGGTGAAGACGGCCCACTTCACCGTGCTCACGGACGGCAGCGCGGGGCAGGCGCGCCACACGGCGGCGCAGCTGGAGCGCATGCACGATGTCTTCGCCAAGCTGCTGCCGGGAGCCCGGGATGACAACGGCGCGCGCATCGTGGTGTTGGCGTTCCATGATCGCAAGGGCTTTCAGGCTGTCGAGCCGGCGGCCTACCTTGCCAAAGGATCGCTGGAACTGGCCGGCCTGTTTCAGCGTGGGGAGGACCGCAGCTATATCCTATTGCGCCTGGACAACGCTGGAAACCATCCCTACTCCACCGTTTACCACGAGTACACGCATTACATGGTGCGTCATGCGGAGTTCCTGCCGCTGTGGCTCAACGAGGGCCTTGCGCAGTTCTACCAAAACACGGACATCGGCGACCGGGATGTCCGGCTCGGGCAGCCGGATGCCAACGAAATCCTGTACCTGCGGCAGCAACGGCTGATCCCGCTTGGAACGCTGTTCCGGATTGGCTACGACTCGCCTTACTATCACGAGCAGGACAAGGGCAATGTGTTCTATGGCGAAAGCTGGGCCCTGACGCACTTCCTGTTTACGCAGGACTTCGGCAAACCTGAGGGTCGCCTTCATGCCTATGCGCTCAACCTGGCGCGTGGCGAGGATGCCGTAACCGCGGCGCAGCATGCCTTTGGCGACCTCAAACAGCTGCAAAAAGATCTCGATGCTTATATTCAGCACGGGGACTACAAGATGCTCACAACGCAGCTGAAGGACGGCGTTGAGGAGAAGGCACTCGCCGTGGAGCCGCTGCCCGTGGCGGACGCCGATGCGGTCCGGGCCGATGTGCTCGCCAGGGAGGGCCGCATCGGGGACGCCGAAGCGCTCCTGAAAGAGGTGCTCGCGGCGGCCCCGGACAACGCCGAGGCACACGAAACGATGGGCCTGATGCGCTTGCGGGCAGGCGACATGGCTGCTGCGAGTAAGTGGTACAACGAGGCTGTAGCTCTGCGTTCAGACAGCTTTCTGGCCTACTACTATGCCGGCTCGTTGGCTTTGCGGAACGGTGCCGCAGCCCCGGAGACTGCCAGGAACAACCTTCTGCAAGCCATCTCGCGCAACCCCACCTTCGGACCGGCGCTGGAGTCTCTGGCGCAGTTCGATGCGGCGCACAAGGAAAACCTGGACGAGGCTCTGCAGATGAGCCTGCGGGCAGTGCAGACCGATCGGGAAAATACGCAGTATCGCCTGAACGCCGCGGAGGTCCGCATGGTGCGCGGGGAGGTGCCGTCCGCGATCTCCGGTCTTCAGGTAGCGGCGAAGCTGGCCAAGACCTCCGAAGACCGGGAGCATGTGACCGCGCGGCTGGAACAGATCCAACGCTTCCAGGACGAGACGCAAAGAGTGCAGGCCCTGCGAACAGAAGGCGCCGCTGAGATGACCGTAGCCGCCACTGGGATGACCGAAGCCAAAGCGCCGCCACTCTCATCAGGGCCGGCCGAGGTGCGGGATCTTACAGGCCACGTCGTCCACACCTATGCCCTCATCACGCCTGACCACAAATTCCCGGAAGGGCTGCCCAGCGGGTCCAGGCACACGATCACCGGGAAACTTCACGATGTGGGTTGTTTCTATCCCAAGGGCATGACGCTCAAAGTCGATGCGGCCAGCAGGCCCATCACCCTCTACAGCAACGACATGTATGGCATCACCTACACGGCTGGAAACTTCACGCCCACCAAGGATCTGAACCCCTGCCTTGACTTCAACGGCATGAGAGCCAAGGTGACCTATGGCAGCGTGGATGACCCCACGGTCGCCGGCCAGATCCTGTCCATGGAGCTGAGCAAATAAGGCAATTGTGGCAAAGACACGCCACCCACACCTGTGACACGCACCATTGTTAGCCCGCCTCCGCGACCACGACGGCCGTGCCGTAGGCCAGTACCTCCGTGACCCCCTGCGTCAGTTCGTTGGCGTCGTAGCGTGCGCCGATGACGGCGTTGGCGCCCAGCGCCGCCGCGTGCTCCAGCATCAGGTCCAGCGAGTCTTCGCGGGTTTTTTCGCACAACTCCGTGAACAGCGTGATGTTGCCGCCGACGATGGTCTGCAGGCTCGCGCCAATCGAACCGAAGACCGACCGCGAGCGGACCACAATGCCGCGCACCAGCCCCAGGTTGCGCTCCACCCGGTAGCCCGGCAGCTCAAACGCCGTGGTCACCATGGCATGTTCCACACGCGGCTTGCTCGCACCTGTTTGCATTGCCATGCGCCTCCTTCCAGCGCTCCTACGTTATCAGTCGCCTCATCAAGCGACACTGCTCCCAACGGCACATTTGGAACCCCGCCGTCGAAGCGTCTTCTATGAAATTCATGGAGCCGAAACGGCATAGATGAGACCACACTTAATACGATAGGGCCGCGACGAGCCGCCGAACAGCGCCCGCGTCGATCGCTTTCTCCGCGAGCGCCACACCGGCGCGCAAATCCTGCGCCTGCCCGGCTACGGTGAGCACCGCCCCCGCGTTCAGCAGCACCACATCGCGCCGCGGGCCGCGCTCTCCGTCGAAGATAGCCCGCAGCATCGCCGCGTTCTCGTGCGCACTGATGCCGCCGGCGAGCGCATCCAGCGGCGCGCGGGAAAAGCCGAGCTGTTCCGGGTTGACGGTCGCGTCAAGAAGCGTGGCGCCGCCGGGGTCGCCCGCTGCCACCAGCGAGGTTTCCACCAGCGTGGTTTCGCTCGGTCCGCTGAGCGAAAGCTCGTCCAGGCCGCCGTCGCCGTGAACCACCAGGGCGCGGCGCACGCCCAGCATCGGCATCGCCTCGGCCACAGGCCGCAGGGCGGAGCGGCTGTAGACGCCCATCACCTGCCGCCGCGCGCCCGCGGGATTCATCAACGGCCCAAGCAGGTTAAAGATGGTCCGGACGCCGAGACCGCGGCGCACCGGCATCACTGCCCGCATGCCCGGGTGGTGGCCTGAGGCGAGCAGAAAGCAGAAGCGATGGCGCCGCAGGGCCGCCGCCGCCGCCGCGGGGGCGAGCGAGATGGGAATGCCCAACGCTTCCAGCACATCGGCTGAGCCGCACCGGCTGGTCACCGCGCGGTTGCCGTGCTTGGCCACGGTGGCTCCGGCGGCCGCGGCCACAAGCGCGGCTGCGGTGGAGATGTTAAAGGTACCGCTGCCATCGCCGCCGGTGCCGCAGGTGTCTACCAGATGCTCGCGCTCGTCGTCGGCCAGCGGAAGCGTGGTGGCCACCTCGCGCATGGCCAGGGCAAAGCCGGCGATCTCTTCGGCGGTTTCGCCGCGGGCGGACATGGCGCCCAGCAGGGCGGCGACCTCCATCTCGGAGGCTTTGCCCGCCAGCAGATCCTGCATCAGCTGCCGCGCGGCAGCGACCGTCAGGATGCCACGATCTTCGGTGACGTAGCGCAGCTCTGCCGTGATGGCCACGCCTTAGAGGCTACAACACAGCAGGCTACGACACAGCGCCGCATCGGAGCCGCCGGCTCCGGCCGGGGCCGGCTGCGTCTTTTGGGTGATCTTCGGCCAGGGTAGGCGATTATCGCCGTATCCGCCTTGCCGCTCTTCACGGCCACTCGCTACCATGACTGCGCAACCGCTTTGCCCCATCCGCACCGCAGGAGCGCGCATGAAGATTCATGAGTACCAGGCCAAAGAGATCCTTCGCCGCTACGGCGTCAGTGTGCCCGACGGCCAGGTGGCGGTCACATTTGAGGAGGCCGATGCGGCCGCCCAGCAGCTCTTTTCCGCAGGCCATGGCGTTGTCGTGGTCAAGGCGCAGATTCACGCCGGCGGCCGCGGCAAAGGCGGCGGCGTAAAGCTCGCAAAAAGCCGCACGGAGGCCGAGCAGCACTCCAAAGACATCCTCGGCATGCAGCTCATCACGCACCAGACCGGACCGCAGGGCCAAAAGGTGCAGCGTCTGCTGGTTGAAGCCGGTTCGGCCATCGCCCGCGAGCTGTACCTCGGCATCGTCCTCGACCGCGCTACGGGCAAGGTGGTGTTCATGGCCTCGCAGGCCGGCGGCATGGAGATTGAAGAGGTCGCGCACAACACCCCGGAGGCCATCTACAAGGAGACCATCAACCCGGCCATCGGGCTCGCGCCGTTCCAGGCCCGCCGGCTCGCCTTCCAGCTTGGCCTTGAACCCGCGCAGGTGCCCGAAGCTGTGCGCTTCATGATCGGGCTCTACAAGGCCTACCTCGACACCGACGCCTCCCTGATGGAGATCAACCCCTTCATTACCACCAGGGACGGCAAGCTCGCCGCGCTGGACTGCAAGATCAACTTCGACGACAACGCCCTGTTCCGCCACAAGGACCTCAAAGACCTCCGCGACCTAGCCGAAGAAGACCCGCTCGAGGTCGAAGCGTCCAAGTTTTCGCTGAACTACATCAAGCTCGACGGCAACATCGCCTGCATGGTCAATGGCGCCGGCCTCGCCATGGCGACCATGGACATCATTCAGTACGCCGGCGGCTCCCCGGCGAACTTCCTCGACGTAGGCGGCGGCGCCAACCAGGAACAGATCGAAAACGCCTTCGGCATCCTGCTCTCCGACCCCAACGTGAAGGCCATTTTCATCAACATCTTCGGCGGCATCCTGCGCGTGGATGTGCTGGCCACCGCCGTAGTCGCCGCAGCGAAAAAGCTGAACGTGCAGATTCCCATCGTGCTTCGCCTCGAAGGCACCAACGTCGAAGAAGGCCGCAAGATCATCGCCGAGTCAGGGCTGAAGTTCCAGATTGGCGAGACGATGAAGGATGCCGCGGATCTGGTGGTCGCGGCGGCGAAAGGCTGATCGTTGTTCGTTGTTCGTTGTTCGTTGTTCGTTGTTCGTTGTTCGTTGTTCGTTGTGGTCTTACGTGCCTTGCGGAGTTGTATATGGGCAAAGCCTTTCATGATCTGGTGGTTTGGCAAAGGAGCATGGACCTGTGTCTTGCGATTTATCGCTTAGCAGAGAACTTCCCGCGATCCGAGACGTATGGGCTTTCGTCGCAGATGCGACGAGCTGCGGTGTCTGTGCCGAGCAACATCGCAGAAGGCAGTGCGCGGAGCACACGCAAAGATTTTCGCCACTTCGTCGTTATGGCTCGAGGCTCAACAGCAGAACTGCAGACACAGCTGATCCTTGCAGGACGCCTCGGGTATAGCAGTGACAGTGAGGTTCGGGAGGCGTACCGGAATGCCACGAGGGTCGGCCAAATGCTCACGAAATTAGCTCAGCATCTAGCTCAACCATCACCCTAGCCCTGTGAAGCATGATCATCGTTTACGAACAACGAACAACGAACAACGAACAACGAACAACGAACAACGAACAACGAACAACGAATAACGAACAACGAACAACGAATAACGAATGAACCTTCGTCCTCAACTTCGAGCTCTTCTCTTCGACACGTTCGGCACCACCGTCGACTGGTATTCGAGCATGCTGGCCCATGCCGAGCGCATTGGCGCAGAGACCTATATGCATGCTGACTGGCCCGGCCTTGTCAAGGCGTGGCGCGCGCACTACAAGCCGGCCGTCAAACCTGTTCGCGAGGGCAAGCGGCCGTGGACCGGCTTTGACGAGTTGCATCGTGAAGAGCTCGACAAGGTCGTGAACAAGTACGGGGCGGGGGAGCTTACGGACGATCAGCGCAACCGCCTCACGCACGGCTGGCACGAGCTGAAGGCGTGGCCGGAGGTGCCGGGGGCGCTGCATCGTTTGGCCAAGCACTTCATCATCGGGCCGC
The DNA here is from genome assembly GCA_965218675.1 of Granulicella sp. Classification (GTDB taxonomy): domain Bacteria; phylum Acidobacteriota; class Terriglobia; order Terriglobales; family Acidobacteriaceae; genus Granulicella. The sequence continues at coordinate 37,749 of CBDCLP010000011.1, read as the reverse complement.
TGTCGAACGGCACCACGCGGCAGCTCGTCGACATTGCGCGCTATGCGAATCTGCCGTGGCATGTGGTGTTTGGCGCGGACATGTTTCGCACGTATAAGCCCGCACCGGCGATCTACAACGGCGCTGTCGCCCTGCTCGGCTTGCAGCCCAAAGAGGTGCTCATGGTCGCCGCGCACAATGAGGATCTCCAGGCCGCGCAGAAGCAGGGGCTACGCACCTGCTTCGTCCACCGCCCTACAGAGGATCAGAAGGTTGAGGGCAGCTTCGATTACGTGGTCGACGACTTTGAGCATCTGGCACGGATGCTGGGGGCGGTCTAGCGGGCAACGGTAAAAGCAGATTCCCTGCGGGGATGACAACAAGAAGGGCAAACGCAAAAGCAAACGCAGATTCCCTTCGGGAATGACAACAAGAAGCACTCACCACTCACCACTCACCACTCACCACTCACAACGAACAACGAACAACGAACAACGAACAACGAACAACGAACAACGAACAACGAACAACGAACAACGAACAACGAACAACGAACAACTTAGAACTTAGAACTTAGAACTTAGAACTTAGAACTTAGAACTTAGAACTTAGAACTTAGAACTTAGAACTTAGAACTTAGAACTTAGAACTTAGAACTTAGAACTTAGAACTTAGAACCAACAACGGAGAATCCTCATGTCAGTCCTGGTCGACAAAAACACCCGCCTCATTGTGCAGGGCATCACGGGCCGTGAGGGCACCTTTCATGCCAAGGGCTGCGCGGAGTATGGAACGCAGGTGGTTGGCGGTGTGACCCCGGGCAAGGGCGGCACCACGCATGAGGGCTGGCCGGTGTTTAACACCGTGGCGGAGGCCGTGAAGGCGACCGGCGCCAACGCCACCGTGATCTTTGTGCCGCCGCCGGCCGCGGCTGACGGCATTCTGGAGGCCGTCGATGCCGGCATCCCGCTGGTGGTGTGCATCACGGAGGGCATCCCGGTGTTGGATATGGTGAAGACCTGGGACGCCATTCAGGGCAAGGGCTCCACGCTGATCGGCCCCAACTGCCCCGGCGTGATCTCCCCCGGCAAGGCCAAGATCGGCATCATGCCCGGCCGCATTCACAAGGAAGGCTCGGTGGGCATCGTTTCGCGCTCGGGCACGCTGACCTATGAGGCCGTGTACCAGCTCACGACGCGCGGCATCGGGCAGTCCACGGCCATCGGCATTGGCGGCGACCCCATCGTCGGCACCACGCACATCGACGCGCTCAGGATGCTCAACGAAGACCCGGAGACCGAGGCCATCATCATGATCGGCGAGATCGGCGGCACCAACGAAGAACAGGCTGCCGAGTACATCAAGGCCAACGTGAAGAAGCCCGTGGTGGGCTTTATCGCCGGGCAGACCGCGCCGCCAGGCCGCCGCATGGGCCATGCCGGCGCCATCATCTCCGGCGGTGAGGGCACGGCGGAAAGCAAGATGGAAGCCATGAGCGCGGCGGGCATCCACGTCGTGAAGTCGCCCGCGGAGATTGGCGAGACCATGGCGCGGGTACTGGGTCGCTGAGCTTTTCCCGGCCTGGCCTGGGACCTCTCAATGGGGCTGAGTCGCTGTGAGGAGGACGGTGCGGACGCTGGTTCCTGCGGCTGCGAAGGTGTTGGCTGGTAGCTCCTCCCACTTGCCACCCATCTCCTCAATAATGGAGCGCAGCTTGGTGTTCTGGCGTGGTCCGTTGGCGCAAAGAGCAACAATCCGCCCGCCTGGCTTCAAGAGACGCAGGGCATGAGTGATGTGCTGGATGTCGGCACCATCGGCAAACGGGGGATTCATCACAATGCGGTCGAATCGGCCCAGCCCGAAACATTCCAAGAAATCACTCTGCAATACGTTCCGGCAGATGCCTTGCGCGGCATCTTCGGGGGGCGTCACCGTTTGCGAGAGAAGTTCGCAGAGCCGGTGATTGATCTCAACGGCGAAGACGCGGGCCGTGGGTTGTGCGGCCTGGATTGCCCGGCAGAGAATGCCGGTTCCGGCGCTCGGCTCTAGCACCTCCTGGCCGGGTTCAATGTCGGCCAGCTCGACCATGCGGGCTGCAAGGGTGGCCGGGGTAGGGAAGAGTTGCGGGGCAGAGACGACGGCAACGCCGCCGCTCCGTAGCGTCTTGCGCATAGCCTCGATCTGATCGCCGGTAGTGGAAGGGGCGACGCGGGCCTGTTCCTTGGCCCATTCGTCGGCACTCCAGTAGTACCCGCACGTAGTGGCCGGGTGGGTCGCGTGAGCGGACCATGGCCGCTGGCAGGCCGCGCACGGCGGGGCCGTGGCGGGTTCTGCCTCCTGGTCTGCGATGAATGCCTCGGGTTCCGTGGCTGGCTTCTCGATCTGCGCCGCCTCGGTCGGCTCCTCGGGCTTGGTTGGGGTCGGCGCGAGATAGAAGCCGATGCCTTTGTCAGACTCGATCACGAGGCCCGCACTGCGCTTCTGCTCGACGACGGCGGCGCTCATGATGCCAGTGAGCTTGTCGAAGGGGACGGTAAGGGGGAATGCCTGCCCGCCATGGCTGTAGTTGTGCAGCACGGACACGGTAACCCTGTTCACCTTCTGGATGTAGGACCAACCGCCGCGCGGAGAGGCCCAGCAGCGGCAAGCGCCGCCTTTCTCCGGCTTGTTCTGGTCTGCGAGCGTTCCGCCATCCTCGGCAAGCATGGCCCGCTCATAGGCGAGCCGGTTGCTGATGTGAGCAATCCAGCGGGAAGCGTGGGCGATGATACGGGCGTGGGCGGGGGCTGCAAGCTCTGCCGCTTGGGCCGCGTCGATCACGCCGGAATTCAACGCACTCCAAAGGCTCTGCGAACCTTCATAGGTGGATGTGGGATAGCTGGCGGTGGTAAAGCTGAAGGAGAGATGATCGCGGTTCGCAATCAGCTTGGCTTGTACTTCGGTGAGTCCCTCGTGGTTCCATACCTTCTGAAACTTAGCCGATTCCGCAATGATGCGTTCCTGCTTGCGCTTGTCGGCCTCCAGTCCCTTGATGCGGCTGGCCTGCCCGGTCTTTTGTACCAAGTGAAGAGTTAGTGTAGCGCAGCTATTTCTGAGTTCAGATAGCCGCCGTCGGGGGTGTGGAGAAGTGGGAAGCGCGTAGCGGTTTCCACTTCTCCATGCCCCATGTTGTTTGTCAGCCACGCCTGGGGTGCCGGTGATCTGTAGCCCAGCGAGGAGTGTGGCCGGATGGTGTTGTAGTGGATGCGCCAGCGTTCGGCCAGCACGCGCAGTTCTTTGATCGAGAAGAAGATTTCACCGTTCAGGAACTCGTCCCTGAGCTTGGAGTTGAAGCTCTCGCAGTAGCCGTTCTCCCAAGGAGATCCGGGTTCGATGTATAACGTCTTCGCTCCTGTCTTGGCCAGCCATTTTCGTAAGTCTTTGGCCACGAACTCCGGGCCATTGTCCGAGCGAAGATGTTCCGGCACTCCCTTCATTACCATGACATCGGCCAGTGCAGAGATGACCCTGGCGGTGGACCATCGGCGTTCCGCACGCACCAGCAGGCTCTCGCGCGTGTGTTCATCGATCAGGTTGAGAAGCCGTACGCTGCGGCCATCATGCGTCCGTGCGCTGACGAAGTCGTAGCTCCACACATGGTTGCGATGTGTCGGTCTGAGCCGCACACACGAGCCATCGTTGAGCCACAGACGGCCTCGTGGCTTCTGCTTTTGTGGAACCTTCAGCCCCTCGCGACGCCAGATACGCTCCACGCGGTCCTTGCCTACCCGCCAGCCGGCTCGCTTGAGCAACGCCGTGATCCGGCGATAACCGTAACGACCGTACTGGCTGGCAAGCTGGACGATCGCCTGCGTGAGTGCATCTTCGTCTTCACGCCGTATCGCACGATAGCGCTGCGTGCCACGTGGCTGGTTGGCCAACCGGCACGCCCGCCGCTCCGTCATCCCATGCTTCCCCTGTGCATGGTTTGCTGCGATCCGTCGTCGCTCAGGGCTTAGAAGTTTCCCGAGGCGAAGTCCTTCAACACAAGGTTATCCAGGCTCAGGTTCGCGACCAGGCGCTTCAGCTTGGAGTTCTCCTGCTCCAACTCCTTCAGCCGTTTCGCCTGATCCACCTGAAGCCCACCGTACTCCTTGCGCCAGCGGAAGTACGTCTGCTCTACAATCCCGGCTTCCTTCGACGCCTGTGCCGTAGTTTTCCCATTCGATACGGCCACTTCGATCTGCCGCAACAGATTCACCACCTGCTCAGGCTGGTACTTCTTGCCCCGTCCCATACGCTCTCCTTGTCCAGTTCTCTCTCATCCACTGGCACATTTCAAGCCGGCCACTCCAATTTGAAGACGGGCGAGCCGGCAAAGGATCAGATCTTGCTGCTCACCGCGATACTCGCGGACGGCATCAATCTCGGCATCTCCAAGATGGCCGAAGCCTGTCCGGGCACGACGGCGCGGAAGCTCGATTGGCTCGCATCGCTGCACATCCGGGATGAGGCGTACACGAAGGCTCTCGCCGAACTGGTCAACCATCATCATCGCCACCCATTCTCGGGGCACTGGGGCGAGGGTTCCACGTCATCCTCCGATGGACAACGCTTCCGCGCCAGCGGGCGCGGAGAACAGTCCGGGCAGGTGAACCTGCGCTATGGGAACGAACCGGGTGTCCTCTTCTACACCCACGTTTCCGACCAGTACACGCCCTTCTATACCAAAGTCATCGCCGCGAACGCCCGCGATGCCACGCACGTTCTCGATGGTCTGCTCTACCATGAGTCCGATCTGCGGATCGAGGAGCACTACACCGACACCGCCGGCTTCACCGATCATGTCTTCGCGCTTTGCCACCTTTTGGGATTCCGTTTCGCGCCGCGCATTCGCGATCTCGCCGACAAGCGGCTTTACGTGCCGGGCAAAGAGCGCGACCACCCAACGCTCGCTCCGCTGATCGGCGGCAAGCTCAATCTGAAGCTCGTCCGAACGCAGTGGGAAGAGATCTTGCGATTGGCGGCGTCCATTCGCCACGGCACAGTCACCGCCTCCCTAATCATCCGCAAGCTCGCCAGCTACCCGCGTCAAAACAGCCTCCACACCGAGCTTCGGGAAGTTGGGCGCATCGAGCGGTCCCTATTCATGCTGGAATGGATGAAAGACCCGGAGCTGCGCAGACGTGTCCAGGTCGGGCTCAACAAGGGCGAGGCCAGAAATGCGCTCGCGCGAGCCGTGTTCTTCAACCGGCAGGGTGACCTGCGCGACCGCTCCTTCGAGAATCAGCGCTACCGCGCCAGCGGGCTCAATCTGATCGTTGCCGCCATAATCCTCTGGAACACGGTCTACCTGGAACGCGCTGTCACCGCTCTCCGAGAACATGGGATCGCCATCGACGACGAAGCTCTGGCCCACCTCTCACCCATCGGCTGGGAACACATCAACCTCACCGGAGACTACACCTGGCAAGCCGCTGGAAGCCTCCGCAAGGGTTCTTTCAGGCCGCTACGACCCTTCGCAGCCTCAAACGAGTGATCCGATTTCCTTAGCGTACGATTTTTGACGTTTGGTGTAGTGACCCCTGCTTGGTCTGGTGTTCGCAGCCTTGCCAACAACGGCGCAGACCGTGGGGCACCTGTACTCGCCAGGAACGAACCTGGAACAGGCTGAGCTGGCTCAGCTGGAAAACGCTACCCGCACGGTGGATGTGGCGATGTACAGCTTCACCGACCGATACCTGGCGGATGAGTTGGCCTCGCTTGCCCACAAAGGTGTCCATGTTCGCGTATACCGGGACCGCGAACAGTTCCGGCAGGAAACGCAGCGGGGCGGCATAACAACCACCGCCATCCTGCTTGCGGCCGGCATTCAGGTCCGAGTCAAGGGTGTGAGAGATCTCATGCACCTCAAGAGCTACGCTATCGACGGACGCCTGCTGCGTACCGGCTCCGCGAACTGGTCACCCACTGGACTCAAACGCCAGGACAACGATGTGCTTTATGAAGCGTCTTCGGAAACAGTCGAGGCGTTTGAGAGACGGTTTAACGAGATTTGGAACAGGGAAGGAAACACCACCGCCACAGTTGGACCCTCAGAGTAGGCAAGCAAAAGCCCCAGCACTCGGCTGGGGCCTCTGGGATGTCTGCTGAGCATTATTGGTGGCGGGCTTCCAGTGCGGCAACGCGCTCGCTGAGAGCGGCGATCTGCTTGTAGGTAGAAAGCTCTGACTCGGCCCTGCTCTGGCTGATCGCGGCCACAATCGCCTTGAACTGTGCTTCTGCCTGGCTCTTTAAAGCCTCAAAGTGAACCTTGCCCTGATCTTCAAGCGAGGTCATGCGTACCTTCAATTCGCGTACATCGGGGGCCACGATGTCCTGAATGGTGGTCTTGACGGTCTGAAGGATGTTTTCGGTGTCGGCCATAACGGTTCTTCTCCTGTGAGTGTAAATGGTGGGTTGCTGTTGCAATGGTTTGGCCGTGTTTGTTCTCAAACACGCCTTGGCCCTGGCCCACGCCAGCGAGGGGTAGCAAGTGCAAGAGCCGGATTCCTTTCCCGAAGGGCGGCCAAAGGCCGGTCTGCACAAGCGGAGCGCGGAAGATAAAGGTGGCTCTTGCGGGCGCGAGGGGGTCGCACCCCCTTAGTTTGCTGTTGTTTGTTCTTTGGGGAGTAGGGAAGAGGGGTCCGGGGAGAAACCGCAATGGTTGCTCTCCAGTGGCCCCGGTGGGGGCGCAATGGTTGCGCCCTCCGGGTCTGAGCTTTCTGCAAGGCAAACAGCAGAAGAGGCGGCCTCCCCAGGCCGCTTTCTTTGCGACCTCAACATCTCACGCGCATCTTTACCCGCAGGTTAACGGGCCCAACCTGCTGCGCCAGCACACGCCACCGGGATTCTGCCGGTGGATGCGCCTCCTCGTTTTCTGAAAGGTACGTTCATGCGCTCTTTTATTGGCTTCGCCGTCCTCGCCGCCGTGCTCTTGCCAGCCTCGTCGCTGATGGCGCAGCGCACCACCTATGCCATTGATCCGGCACACTCGCAGGTGGACTTTGGCATTAAGCACATGGGCATCTCCACGGTGCATGGCCGCTTCGCCATCAAGGACGGCACCATTGAACTGGACCCGGAGAACGTCGCGCAGTCGTCCGTTGTGGCGACCATCGACGTCAGCAGCGTGGATACCGGGGTTGGCCAGCGCGACGCGCATCTGCGCAGCCCCGATTTCTTCGACACGGCCAAGTACCCGACAGCGACCTTCAAGAGCACGAGGGTGACGCAGGCAGGTGAGGGGTTCGAGGTTGTGGGCGAACTTACGCTACACGGCGTCACCAAGCCGGTCACCCTGCACCTGGAGCCACCCAGCAAAGAGCAGATCGGCGTTGAGAAGGTGATCCATCGCGGCTTTACGGCGACGACCACCATTCACCGGCAGGACTTCGGCCTGACCTGGAATGGCACGCTCAAGAGCGGCGATGCCATGCTGGGCGACGACGTGACGCTGGAGCTGGATGTAGAGGCGGCGAAGAAGTAAAGCCGCTGAAGGAGTTCGCCGGCCGGCTAAAAGGCATCGCGTGCTAACGCGGCTGATTGCGATAGAACAGCCAGGCAATGCCGAAGAGCAACCCCATCAGGAAGCCCAGTTCGGCGTGCTGCGGAGCGCGCCGAACCACGTTGGCCAGCCCATCGACTGTCCAGGCAATGCAGCCCACAAGCCAGATCCACGCTGTCTTCCGCATGCCCGTTAGACGCGGTCCGGGGGGCCGGTCGCGGGGGATGCTCCATAGCGACTTTCGTAACGTAACGTGACTTCCAACTCCGTGCCGCCGGTGGCATCCCACAGAGTATGACCTTCACCGGTGTTTTGCTGATTTGCGTGGGTGCGATCGCCGCTTGTGCCACGCTTGTGTTCGCCGTGGAAACCCTGGTGGCCTTCTTTCTGCAGCCGGAAAATCAGGAAGTGCCCGTGCTGCGACCGCTGGTCCTGATACCCGGGCGGGTGCTCAAAGGAGTGCCCAGCAGAAGGCAGGACCCAAACCGGCGTAATGCCGCTTGAGGAGCGATTGGCTGCCCGATGGCACCTGCGATGGTGCTTAGCCGGTTTTCTTGGGTTAGGGAGAAAGCTGTGGAAGCACTGGAAGTGCGCGCGCTATAGTCACGGCTATGTCCCTCTTCCGTACGGTCCTGTTGCTTGCGTTGTTTTCGTGTGCCGCGATGGCGCAGCGCTTTGAGGTGCGCTTTCCAGCGGCTCGCTCGGGGCAGCCGTTGGATGGCCGCCTGCTGCTGTTGCTCTCCAACGACCCCGGCGTGGAGCCGCGCACGGCCATCGACGACACGCCCAAATCGCAGCAGGTCTTTGGCGTCACCGTCGACGGCTGGCGGCCGGATACCCCCCTGCAGGTGACCGATGCGGCGACGGGCTACCCGATGACCAGGCTCAGTGCCGTGCCGCCGGGCGACTACACCGTCCAGGCCGTGCTGAACCTCTACCAAACCTTCCATCGAGCGGACGGCGCGGTGGTCAAGCTGCCGCCGGACCGCGGTGAAGGGCAACACTGGAACATCAAACCGGGCAACCTGCTGAGCACGCCGCAACGGGTCCACATCGGCCCGGGCGCGCCGGCAGTCCACCTTGTGCTGGACGGGGTGATGCCGCCCATTCCGCCCGAGCCAGACACCCGCTACATCCGGCACATCCGCATCCAGAGTCAGCTACTGACGACGTTCTGGGGAACGCCGATGTTTTTGAGCGCCGTGGTGATGGTGCCGGAGGGCTTCGACGCGCACCCGAACGCGCATTACCCGCTGATCATCTTCCATGACCACTTCGCTTCCGGCTTCAACGACTTCCGCGAAACGCCGCCCGACCCGAACCTGAAACCGGACTATTCCGAGCGCTTTCACCTCGCAGGCTACAACCGCATTCAGCAGCAAGAAACCTACAAGAACTACCTGGCCTGGATTGCGCCCAACCAGCCGCGTGTTCTTATCGTAAAGCTGCAGCACGCCAATCCGTTTTACGACGACAGCTATGCGGTGAACTCGGCCAACCTGGGGCCCTATGGCGATGCGATTGAAACGGAGCTGGTGCCGGCGATTGAAAGGCAGTTCCGTGGCATCGGGCAGGGCTGGGCGCGGTTTGTGTATGGCGGGTCCACGGGTGGATGGGAGTCGCTGGCCGTGCAGATGTTTTATCCGGAGCACTACAACGGCGCCTTTGTGGCCTGCCCGGATCCCGTGGACTTTCACGCCTACTCGACGGTGGATTTGTACCAGCAGGACAACGTGTTTTATCTGCAGGGCGCGAACAAGCGCGTGGAGCAGCCGGCGATGCGCAACTACCTGGGCCAAACGTTGATCTCCGTGCGCGGCAACGTGCAGTACGAGGCGGCGCTGGGGGATCGCGGCCGTTCCGGCGACCAGTTCGACATCTGGCAGGCGGTGTACTCGCCGGTTGGCAAGGACGGATATCCTGAGCCGATCTTCGACAAGCGGACCGGTGCGATCGACCACACGACCGCAGCTTACTGGCGGCAGCACTACGATCTGGATGCCATGCTGCAGCGCGACTGGAACACGCTGGGTCCCAAGTTGCAGGGCAAGCTGCACCTGTACGTCGGCTCGGACGACACCTACTTTTTGAACGACGCTGTGTACCTCATGGAGGACTTCCTGAAGCAGACCGGAACGCCGGGGCACGGCGTTCCTTATGAGGGCGAGGTGAAGTACGGGCCGCGCGCAGAGCACTGCTGGAACGGCGATCCGGACAAGCCCAATTGGTACAGCCGCCTCCACTACAACCAGATGTACATGCCGCAGATTCTGGAGCGGATCAAAAAAACAGCGCCGGCCGGCGCGGACCTGACCAGCTGGCGGTACTGACGCGCAACGCCGCCTCGAGCACAGGCGTGGGCTTCGAGTTCGCTACACTGGAAGGGCTGCGCCTTTCCGCAGCAACAGGAGATTCTCGTGTCGCAACGCACCTTCAGCATCATCAAGCCCGACGCCGTTCGCAAGGGCCTCGCGGGCGCCATTCTGGCCCAGGTTGAAAAGGCCGGATTCAAGATCGTCGCCATTAAGAAGATTTCGCTGACGCAGGACCAGGCCAAGGGCTTCTATTACGTGCATCAGGAGCGGCCGTTTTTTGGCTCGCTGACCCAGTTCATGACCTCGGGACCGATGTTTCCCATGGTGCTGGAGAAGGAAAACGCGATCGCCGACCTGCGCAAGCTGATGGGTGCGACCAATCCGGCCAACGCCGAAGAGGGCACCCTCCGCAAGATGTTTGCCGACTCCATTGAAGAGAATGCCGTTCACGGCTCCGATGCCGAAGAGACGGCCGCCTTTGAGATTGGCTACTTCTTTGCCGGTTATGAGCTGAAGTAAGCCTCACCCTGGAAAGCAGACCCCGGCGCTGTCCGGGGTCTGCTGCTTCGGTCTATTCTGACTGCTATGGCCGCTTCGCGCACCACCGTCAGCTCTCGCCCCTTTGGCATTGCCGCCGCCGATGGCTCCCTTGTGCAGTGCTTCACGATCGCTAACGACGAGCTGCGGCTGGAGGTGATCACCTTTGGCGGCCGCCTGGTCTCGTTGTGGGCGCCGGACCGCGACGGCAACCTTTCCGACGTGGTGCTGGGCTACCCCGGCATGGAGGCTTATGAGGCGGATACGGCCTTTTTGGGCTGCACGGTGGGCCGCTATGCCAATCGCATCGCAAACGGACGCTTCAGCCTGGACGGCAGCACCTATGCGCTGAACCGGAACGACGGCGCCAACACGCTGCACGGCGGCGCGGACGGCCTTTGGCACCAGAACTGGGCCACCCAAGTTTTGCCCGACGGGGTGGAGCTGAAACTGCGCAGCCCGGCCGGGGCGCAGGGCTTTCCCGGAACCGTGGAGGTGACCGCGCGCTACCGGCTTGAGGGCAACACAGTGTGCCTGGAGTACGAGGCCACCACAGACCAGCTGACGGTGCTGAACTTGACCAATCACGCCTACTTCAATCTGGCCGGAGAGGGTGTGGACACGGTGCTGGATCACGAACTGCAGATCGAGGCCGACGCCTTTACGCCCATCGACGCCAGCGCCCTGCCCCTGGGCGGGAATCAGCCCGTAGAGGCCACTCCCTTTGACTTCCGGACGCCACGGATCATCGGGTCACGCATCCGCGAAGAACATCCTCAGCTCAAGAACGGTCGCGGCTACGACCACAATTTCGTGCTCCGGGGGGAACCGGGAAGCCTGCATCCGGCGGCCACGGCAGTGCACCCGCTGACGGGGCGCAAGCTGGAAGTCGCCACCACCGAGCCGGGTGTGCAGTTCTATACGGGCAACTACCTGGACGGGAGCACAGTGGGCAAAGGCGGCAGCCCGTACCTGTGGCGCAGCGCGTTTTGCCTGGAAACCCAGCACTTTCCAGACTCACCCAACCGTCCGGAGTTTCCCAGCACGGTGCTGCGTCCGGGTGAGACGATGCGCAGCAACACGCGGTGGACGTTTACGACGGTTTAGGCCAAATTTCCTGCAGGTATCGTTTTGCGTTGATGTGTCGGGCCTTCAGCCCTTGAGCGTTCCTCTGCGGCTACCTGGGGCTTGCGCCCCAGGCTGTTATGTAAACGGGCTTTCAGCCCTAAAAAACCACAGCTACACCTACAGGGGAACGGCCCTAGGGAGGGTCTGATTTATTCAAAAAAGCTTGCCTCAGGGGCTAAAGCCCGGCGTGTTATCAAGCACTTACGGCATAGCTAAAGCTATGCCCCTTCCGAAATCCCGAATAAATCAGAGGTTCCCTAGCCGTTTTAGCGGCGATAAAAGACATCCGCGGCGACAAACAGGAAGAAGACCACCGAGATGACGCCGTTCAGGGTAAAGAAGGCGGCGTTCATGCGGCGGAGGTCGTGCGGGCTGATGATGGCGTGTTCATAACCCAGCAGTAGCACCACAAGCGCCATGCCCACCAGCGCGATTGGCCCCAGACCGAACAGGTGCGCAAAGACGAACAACAGGACGGCGACGGCCAGGTGCATGAGGCGGGCGATCCAGAAGGCGCCCTCGAGACCAAAGGCGGCGGGCACGCTGCGCAGGCCCACGGTGCGGTCGTGCTGGAAGTCCTGGCAGGCGTAGAGCACATCGAAGCCGCCGACCCAGAGCAGGACGATGGCAGTCAGCAGGAGGATGCGCGGGTCCAGGCTGCCGCGCACGGCGATCCAGGCTGCGGCCGGCGCGATGCCCAGCGCCAGCCCCAGCACCAGGTGCGACCAGCGCGTAAGGCGCTTCATGTAGCTGTAAGCGAGCACCACGCCCAGCGCGACAGGGGAGAGCAGCAGCGTGAGGTGGTTCAGCAGCGCGGCACACAGGATGAAGACCGCTGCCGCAGCCACGGTGAACAGCAAAACGAAGTTGCGGCTGAGCTGGCCCGCGGGCAGGGCGCGGGCGGCCGTGCGCGGGTTGGCGGCGTCCAGGTCGGCATCGGCGTAGCGGTTAAAGGCCATGGCCGCGGAGCGCGCGCTCACCATGCACAGCACGATGAGCAGCAGCGTGCGGGGCGTGGGCCAGCCGTCCGCGGCCAGCACCGCCGCGGTCAGCGCAAAGGGGAGCGCAAAGACCGAGTGCTCCCACTTAATCATCTCCAGCGTGATGCGGGTGCTGCGGAGAACCCTTTCCATATAGGGAAAGTTTAGCTGTAAAGCAGATGCCCTTGCGGGAAAGGCAGTCCAGGGTCTGCTAAACGGCTCAGTGGCTGGATTCCGAATGCTGGCCTGCGACCTGCAGGTCGTTGTTGACGGAAAACACGAAGGGGACAGACTGCGCCCGGACGCCGAGCAGGTTTTTGTCCAGTTCGCTGTTGACGACGCCGGTCAGGGTGACGTGGCCGTTGATCACCATGATGCGAATGGGCTTGCCCGGGTCCACGGCGTACTTGGTGCCCACCGACGAGCCGTAGAGCGCCTGGTACATGGCGCGCCGAATCTGCCAGTCCTGCGGGGAAACGGGCGCCACCTGCAGCTTGTCGATGAAGCCGCGCACGCCGGGAGTGTTGGTGACGATGCCGATGGCGGATTCCTTGTCGGTGGGTTCGACGACCTCGCCGCCCAGCAGCACGACGCCGTTGTGAATCTGCAGGGTAATGCTGTTGAAGGGCAGGGTTCCGTAGCCCTGGCGATCGTAGGCGAGCTGCTTGCCGATCTTGTTGAACAGCTCCTGGTCGCTCACATTTTCCGGCACACGGACCTGGATCTGGTTGTTGATCGAGCTGACCTCGTGTGTCTTTTTGACGCGTTTTTCCGCGTCCATCTTGTCGCTGAGCAGCTTTACGGAGCCGGTGAGGGTGACGGTGCCGCCCTGCACCTGCGCCTGCACGTCGCGGAACTCTTTTTTGTCCAGCTGATGCTGCACATCTGCTTGCAGCTTGGCATTGTCGGCCTGCGCGAAGGCGGGGCCGGTGAGCAGCAGGGCGCCCAGGGCCAAGGTGGGCAAATGGCGAAGTGATTTGGTGAACATGCGAGCTCCCATGAGGTGGCGCAAGACACGTCTGCGTCCACAATCACCTTCTTGAGACGCGAAGGCCACTCTGCATGTCGCGGTCCGGAGCTGAATTTCTGTCGAAAGCCGGCAGGGAGCGGTTGCGCAAGTGCGGTTGCCGCTAGCGGTAGCGCTTGCGCAGCTTGTACACGATGGAGAAGACACCGTTTTCGTCGCGGGTGGCGACGATGGTGGTGTTGTCAGAGAGCTGGTATTGGACCTGGATGAGCTGTTGCGCGCTCTCGTTGATGTTGGTGGCGAAGACCAGGGTGATCTGGTTGGTCAGCGGCTCGGACACCGTGATGCGGGCGGTGGAGTTGCCGAGCGAGCCGGTGTAGGACGGATCGATTTTGACCGAACCGGCGCCGAACAGCTTGCCCACACGACTGCCGACCGTGGCGTTCAGGGCGCCGGAAAGAATGGCGCTGGTGGCGGGATCGGTGCCGGCCTGCACCTGCTGCTGGTTAGCGATCTGCGACTGCTCCTGCGTTTTGCCGAGGGCGAGCAGGCTGAAGATGTCGGATTCCGTAAGTGGCGGGGAGGAGCGGTAGATCGGCTTCAGGTTGGTGCTGTCGCCGTGCACGCCCACGGTGATGTTGTAGTTGCCCACACGCGTGGTGACGTCGAGATCGATGATGGGGTTGATGCGGACGGGGTCAGTGAAGTAGATAACGCCGCGCTCCAGCTGGTATTTGGTGCCTGCGAAGGTGGCGCTGCCGTCGGTGATGCGGATGGTGCCGAGCACGGAAGGCACGGCCACGGTGCCGCGGATGTTTAGGTCCACGGTGCCGGAGATCTTGGCGTAGCTGTTCTGGAAGTCCAGCTGCGGCGAGCTGGTGAGGTGAATGTCCATCCGGATCTTGTTCAGGATGGAGGTCGGGTCGGGCGGAATGGAAACGCCGCCGGTGCCGGCGAAGCGGGCGAAGTCGACGTCCGCGCCGATGCCAAAGCGCGTGATCAGCACGTTGCCGGAAAGAAACAGCGCCTGGCCGCCGCCCTGGAGGCGGATGGTGGCGTCCGCCGTGGTGGACAGGCCGGCGTAGCGCACCCGCACATGGTCCACATGCGCGATCAGGTCGGAAAAGAGCCCGTGCTGGTAGCCGATGTAGCCGGTCAGGGTGATCTTGCCGCCGCCCGAGGTGCCGCTGAGATTTTTCACCTCAAGCCGGTTCTGGTTGAAGATCATCGTGCCCTGCAGGTTGCTGAGGCCATTCGGGATGCCGTCGATGGCGAGGTTGGCGTTGTCGAAGCGGACCTCGCCGTTCAGTACCGGGTTTTTCAGGTGCCCGCTGACGCCGGCGTTGAGGGTGATCTTGCCGGAGGTGATCAGCTGCGGATCGATGACGTGCGCCAGCGCAAGGTTCACGCTGCCGTCGAGGTGGAGGTTGAGCAGGCCGCCGTCCGGGTTGGTGGCGCCGAAGACCCGGGCACGGCCGGAGGCGCGCAGCGTGGTATCCGGGCCTTCCAGATCCAGGGTATCCACGGTCACCACGCCCTTGTTCAGGCTGAGCTGAATGGGCTGCGCCTGCTGCAGGGTGACGCCCTGGGCGGTGACGCTGAAGCTGGAGAAGGTGGCCGAACCGGCCAGCAGCTCCGGCTTGGCAGCGGGGCCGTTCACGGTGATGGTGCCGGCAATGTTGGAGGTGGCATCCGTGGCACCGGGGGAGAACAGGGCGACGGCTTTGGCGACGTCCACGCCGGAAAGCGTCAGTTTGGCCTGGGTCTGGTAGTCGCCGGTGAGCAAGGTTTGGCCGACGCCCGCGATCTGCGCGCCCACCAGTTGCGAATGGAGATCGTAGAACGCCGTGCTGCCCGTGGTGTGCGCCGTGAGTTCGAGCGCGCCGAGCACCTTTTGCTGCACGGTGACGTCGGTGGCGCTGATCCGGGCCTGCAGATTGGGCTGCTGCAGCGTGCCGTCGGCGTTCAGGTTCAGGTTCACTACCGCGTCATAGCCGGGGTAGTTCTTGCTCAGATAGCCGATGGTCGAAAGCCGGATATTCTGCCCGGACAGCCTGGCCGAGAGCCGCTGGGTGGTGAGGTTGTAGCTGCCGGAGCCGGTGATCTGGTTGGGCCCGGACTGCACCAGAATGTGGTTGACGACGGCCTGTTTGGTGGTCAGGTTGAAGCTGCCATCCGCGGTGACCTGGCCATCCTGCGCTTTGACGTAGAGCCGGCTGGCGTTGATCTGCTGGCCCTGCGCTACCGCGTCCAGCGAAATGAGCTGGTAGGGTTCGCCGTAGGCGACGCCGTTGCTGAGCTGCAGGTGGGCGCTGCCGCTCAGGTTTTTCAGCGTGCCTGTGATGTGGGCGTGGAGGTCCACCGTGCCGGTGAGGGGAACGCTGGCCTGGATGCCCGCGATCTGGAGCAGGTCCGGCACCTGCGCGTTTGCCAGGTCGACGTTGGTGTCGATGCTGACGGTGTTATCGAACTTGTAAGAAACCGTGCCGTTGCGGGAGACGACCCGGTGCGGCCGGATGGCGCCGGCCAGGTGCAGGGTGGCCGTGCCGCGCTGGACGACTGCGTCGCTCAGGGTGATGCCGCCGCTGGGGCTGTATTCGGCATCGGCCTTGAGGGAGTCAATGTGAACATCGCTGGTGGGGCTTAGCCGCGCTTCCAGGTCGTTGGCCTCGAGATGGCCCTTCACGTCCACGTTGCTCAGCGCGCCCTTGACCGTGCCGTTGAAGGCGACCGCACCGTGCAGCGCGACGGGCAGGGCCGCCGTGCCGGTCTTGCCGTTGGAGCCGACGCCGGCGGCCCGCAGCACGCCGTTGAACTGGCTCAGGTCGCGGGCCTGCAAATTGACCGCGAGATTTGTGCGCGGGTTGCCGCTATTGAGCGCCAGGGTACCGGTGGTGACCAGCGTGGTGCCGGGAGCGTTCAGGTGCACGTCTTCGAGCTGCACCAGCTGGTTGGCGCCGTCGTAGTGGGCCTTGAGGCGGCCGCTGACGGGGGTGTTTTGCACACCCGGCGTGCGGCGGCCGGTGGGCGTGAGGGTGAGATCGGCCTCTACCTGGACAGTGTCCGCGATGTTGGTGGCGGGGCCGCCCCACTCGGCAGTCACGGGGCCGCTGACCTGCGTGTCCAGGCCCAGGTCGTTGATGCGGTTGCCGGTGATCTCCATCACGGTGCGCAGGGTGATGCCCTTGACGTTCACCTTGGCAAAGGCGTGGGCGCGCTGCACGGGCGTGACGTTGACGTTCTGGACCGGAGGCGCCGCGCCGACGTTTTTAGCGGCGTTGTTGGCGGTTTTGGCCGCGGCCACCGTGGTGGGGGAGGTCGCCGGCGCGCTGGGGGGCACTTCGCCGAGCCAATTTTCGATCTTCAGCTCGCCATTCACGGTGCCGCCGCCCGGCAGCCGGCCGGTCAGGGCGCTGAAGAGCAGCTCCGTGGGGGTGACGCGCAGCTGCGAGTCGGCGTTGACGTCCTGCAGGCGGACGGAGGCGTTGCGGAAGCCGGCGCCGCGGAGGTTCACGTTGCCCAGAAGCAGGTAGCCCGACTCGCAGTTAGGGCTGGGGGGCAGCATGGTCTCGGTGGGCGCGACGGCCTTGTTTTTGCGCTCCCAGAAGTGTGGATTCTTTTGCGCAACCTGCGGGGTGACCTGGCAGTTGCGGCCGTGGATGTCCAGGTTCAGGACACCGGAGGTGAAGCCCTCGATGCCGCCCAGGTAGCCGATTTGCTGCAGTGCCAGGGCGCCCTGCACGTGCGCCTGCCAGGCGGGGTGGGCGAAGTTTTCAATCAGCGCGGTGGCGCCGACGTGGGAGTTCAGGCCGGTATAGAAGTCCAGGCTGGACAGCTCGGCCATGTTGCGACCGAACTGCAGCTCCAGGTGCAGCCTGGACTGTTCCACGGGCTGCTTGTCGATCTGGGTCTGGAGGTTGGCCAGGTTCAGGCTGATGCCGTAGCGATCCATGGAGGGCAGGTAGTTGACGTGGGCGTCCAGGTCACGCGCGGCGACGTTGAAGGGGATCGGGCGGTCGTTGACCAGAATGAGGCCGTCGGCGAGCTCGGTGCGCTTGATCTGCAGGTCCAGCAGCGTGTCCTGCAGCGGTTCGGTGCTGGTGGACGGGTGCTTGGGGACGGGCTGGTTGGTTTTGCCGTCCTTGTCGATGATCAGGTGGATGTGCGGCTGATCCGCGCGCAGGTAGTTGAAGCCGAGGTGCGATTGCGCTCCTTTGCCCACGGTGTGCGAGATAAAGGTGTTGATCTTGAGCCGCACCAGCAGCTTGGCAATGGAAACGTAGGGCGCCTGCCCGGGAGCCTCGGTGCCGTGAATGACGAGGTTGTCGACCTCAATGGCGAGGTGCCACAGGTTGAAGCCGATGTGGCCGATGTCGACCTTGCCACCGGTGGAGTCTTCAAGGACGGACTTCACCTCACCGCCCACGCGGCGCTGGAAATCGGCCGTGGTGGTGTACCAGCTCAGGCCGAAGAGAATGAGCAGAATCAGGACGGACAGGGAGATGAACACCCAGCCGAAGAAGCGCGCGATGCGGTGACGGTGATGCGGGTGGCGTGCGGGCTCGGCGGCTTCTGTGGGCTGGGGCGGCGGCGTGGGCTCGCTCATGGCGCCTCCTCCCCGGGGTGCAGCACGGTGATGCTGCCCTGCGCGCGCAGGCTTTGCAGCCAGTCGCGGAGCAGGCTGGTGACCTGCCGCTGCTGCAGGATTTCGCGAATGCGGGGCACCACCGACCGCAGGGGCGCGGGTTTGGCGCCGGCCTTTTTGTACTGCGGCAGCATGGTGTTCTGGTAAAACTCGCGGATTTGGCCCGGGGTGACCGAGGCGCCCGTGGCGAAGCGCTCCTGGATAAAGGCGAGCACCTCCATGCGCTCCTTCCAGCGGGTGCGGAACTCTTCCGGTGAGAACCCTTTCGAGTGGAGATAGGCAGCCCAGCCGGCGTTCGTGGCGCACTTGCCGGCCTTGCAGCCGGGCAGGGTCTTGCTCAGGCTGGCGATCTGTTTTTCCACGTCGGCGTCGGAGACGGTGAGCTGGGTTTCCAGCTTGCTCTGCTGCAGGATCAGGTCGCGGTTGATCAGGCGCTCGATCTCGCGCTCCCGCGTGGTGGAGTCCGGCGAAGAGTTCGGGTAGGGCTGAATGTCCTCGAAGCGATGCTCCTCGTTGACATCGGAGTCCAGCACGGGTTCGCCGTTGACGATGGCCACCACCCGGTCGATGGCGTCGCCGGGCACCGTCGGCATCTGGGAGGGCAGGGCCTTGGGTACGGGGACGGTGCCAGGGGTGGCTTCCAGCTGCGGCACGGGCTCTTCCGGCGGCTTTTGCTGGCCGGCGGTGGGCGGAATGCTGGTGGGCGCCTGGTTTTGGGGCGTGGTCTGGTCGGCGGGTTTGGCCGGCAGCGGAGCGGTGGTCTGCGCCCGCAGCGCGGCAGCGCCGGCCAACAGGGCGCCCAGGAGCAGCAAGGCGAGCAGGGTGCGCGTCGGACGGAGCGCACGCGGCAGGGTCGGTTTGAAAGCGGCGGGATACATGCGCTAAAAGGCCTGCCCGATCGAGAAAAAGAACTGGAAGTGGCTCGCCTGGCCGACATAGGGCGGCCTGGTGGTGTAGTCGTCAAAGACCGGGTACACGGGCGGGTTCAGGTTGTAGGCCAGATCCAGCCGGATCGGTCCCACCGGCGTGTTGTACCGGACGCCCAGGCCCACGGCATGCGAATAGTAGTTGAAGTTGCAGGTGCCCACCGCGTTGGGCTGCTGGCCCTGCGGGTTTGGGACGCCCGACGTGCCCGGGGTGCCCGGGGGAATGGCCACGTTGCGGCAGGTGGACTCATTGGGCTGGCGGAAGTTCTTGATGCTGGTAAACATGTCGCTGGGGTAGCGAAACACGTTGCCCATGTCGTGAAACAGCACGAAGTTGACGTTGTTGCCCACAAAGGGCAGCGTGGTGGGGGGCAAGCGCAGTTCAAATTGATTGACCACCACGCCGGAGCCGCCGACAGGGTAGCCGGTGGTCAAGTCGCGCGGGCCGGCGTCGTTAATGCCGAAGCCGCGATGCGACTGCGAGCCGCCCGCGTACAGGCGCTCGGGCAGCGGAATGGGGTTGCAGGTGGCGTTCTGCGCGGCGTACTGCGGAGCGCAGGAGTTTGTGCCTTCGCCGACGACCTGGCTGGTCCCATTCACGGCGTTGCCAAAGGTGTTTTCAAACCCGACGCGCAGGTTGCGGGCAAACGTAAATGGGTGGCTTGGATTGCCAAAGGTGTAATAGCTGGAGTGCGACAGGTCCAGGCGGTTGAAGTTGGTCTGCGAGCCGAAATAGGAGCTGGCGATGAACTCCTGCACCGAGTAATACACGCCGCGGGTGGCGTTGAGCGGGCTGGGGTCGCGGGTGTCGTGGAAGTAGGTGACGCCGGGGCCGCCGACGCGCACGGGCTCGGAAAGCTGCGGGATCAGGTTGGGCGAGATTTCCAGCGAGTTGGCGTCCACATTGATGCGCCGGTACTGGAAGTCGTAGATGAGATTGTCGGCCAGCTTGATCTTTTGCGTCACGCGGAAGTCGAACTGCAGCGTTTGCGCCTGAAAGGTCGTGATGTTCTGGACGTTGCTGTAGCCGCCGGAAACGGTGGCGGTCAGATTGGGGTTGCCGAGCAGGTTCGGGTTGTTGAAGCTCAACGACTCAATCTGCTCGAGCAGGCCGTAGGTCGCATGCAGGGTCAGCGACTTTTGCGTGCCAAACAGGTTGATGCGCGACACATCCAGCGAAACCCGCGGGCTGGCGCCGGCCTGGCCGTTCTGCGCCGCGGTCCGGCCGCGGGTCTGCCCGGGGATCACGCCGGGCTGGGAAAGCTGCGCCTCAAAGCCGAAGCCATAGGTGACGTCCCAGCGCTTGGCCTCGGTGAGCTGCACCAGCACGTTCTTTTCCAGCGCATCGCCTTTGGGGTTCTGGACGGCCGCGTTGACCTCATTGAACAGGGCAAGGTTGTACAGGTTGCGCTGAGTTTGCAGCAGCGCGGCCTGGTCCAGCGGATCACCCGCATGCACCAGCAGTTCGCGCTCCACCACGGAGCGCCGGGTGTGCTGGATGCCGGAAAGCAGCACATGATCGATGGTGACCTGCTGGCCTTCCACGATGTTGAAGGTCACGGTGGTGAGCTGCTTGTTGTTGGGGTCCACCACCGGATTGACCTCAACCTGGGCGTGGTCGAAACCCTGCGCGATGTAGTAGCTCAGCACCGTGTCGCGGTCCTGGGAAAGGGTGATCAGCGAAAAGGGCTGGCCGGGCTCGGAGGTGAGCATGTCATAGACCGCCTGCTCGCGGGCCGGGTCGGCGCCGGCTACATCCACGCTGCCGAACTTCTGCTGGTCGCCCTCATCGACGGTGTAGGTCACGGCGATCTCGGCGGTCACCTTGCCCTTTTTGTTGGTTTTGTCGACATCGGTGGCGGTGGCGGTCACCTTGGCGTTCAGGAAGCCGCTGGCCCGGTAAAGCGCCTGGATGGAGTCCCGGTCGGCGTTGCGCAGCTGGGTGCTGTAGGCGCCGTTGCGCACGTACAGGCTGGCCTTTTTCACCCGCAAACGCTCTTGCAGCGTTTCCGTGTCGAAGTAATGATTGCCCTTGATGTCGACAGAAACGACCTTGTGCTTCTCGCCGGGCACCACGTCGTACTCCACCGTGACGTGCTGTGTGTTGGCGTTGAGCAGCTTTACCGAGTCGGTGACGTTGAAGAAGCCCTGCTGCTGCATGTAGTCGCGTATGTTGAAGGCGCCCTCATTGAGCAGATCGTTGTCCACCGCGCCTTCTTCGTAGACCGGCACCAGCAGCTTTTTGCGCGCGTTGGAAACCTTGGTGCCCTTGATGACGACATCCACCACCGGCCCCTGTTCCGCGTTGAAGGTGAGGTCCAGCGCCTTTTGCGGTGGCTGGTAGGTCTCCTTCTGCAGAATGATGGTGCCTTCCAGCCTGTTTTCCTTGATGTAGAAGTTTCGTACACCGGTAAGGGCGTCGCTGGCGGTGGTGCGTGTGATTTTGGGCTCGCAACTCTTGTCGAATAACGTGACCAGACGCGAGCAGTTCAGGTTGCCCTTTTTGCGGAACTGCTCCACGGAGATGCCTGGGTCCTTGCCGACCACCGCGACCGCGCCGACGCGGGCCTGCGGCCCGATCTGGACCTCGACGGTGACGTTGACCTGGTGACCCAGGTGGTCCATTTCGGTCAGCAGATTGACCGTGGGCTGGTAGTAGCCGTTGGCCGCCAGGGACTCCTTTACCCCGTCCAGGGCCGCGGGCAGGTCCATCTCGGTGTAGGGGGCCCCGGGGTCCAGCTTGGTGGCGAATTCCAGCAGCGAAGCGAGTCGCTCCGAGGCGACCCCCCCAATCTGCACCCGGCCCACATAAAAGCGCGGCACGCCGGCGTAGATCAGGGTCAGGCCGCCGGCGGTGCGCTCCGCGCTCAGGCTGATGTTGCGGTAACGCCCGCTGTTGAACAGGTGCGTCAGATCGGATCGGACCTTTTCCGGGTCCAGCGGCTGGTCAACGCCCTGGGTCAGCCGCGTGATCGTGGGATCGTCTTTGGCGAATTTGACGCCCACGAAGCGGATCCCGGTCACCCGCATGCCGGCCTCATTCCACACCGAAGTGTTCAGCGCGGGCATCGGATTGGTGACCACGGGCGGAATCTGGGCAACGGTGGACGTGGTGGCGGTGGCCGTCTGACTGGCCTCCGGCACCGCCTCCGGCGCGCTGGGATTGGCCGACGGCGTCGCCGGTGCGGCCTGCCCGACAGATACGCTGCCCGCCCCGGTTGCGATCTGGGCGCACACGGTACCGGCCGGCAGCAGCGACGTCAGCGACGCCAACAGAAGCCCGCGTCGAAGCCCGCGCCGCGTCACGATGCCCTGTGCTCCCCTTCGCGCTTCCATCGCTCGCCCTTGCTTTCGCCTGATCCTGCCCGACACGTGTTTCCCTTCTGTCCCATAAACCCCGAGTGTCCAGCTATGTTGCTACGGCTTTCGAGGCTCCATAGCTCATGGCAAAGCCGACCCTTGGGGGACCGGCCAGGCGGCGTACACAAATTGCCTGCAGGCGCTCAGAATAGCGCACGCTGGGGCACGGCGGAAGTGCCTGGGGTGGGCCCATTCCGGCGGCATCGAACTGGCGCTGCCACCCTCCCTATACTCAAACCCATGCTGTCGTCTGCGCCATCCCTTTCAAACAACACCGTTGAGCATAACCGCTCGGCGGCGCCCTCCGCCGCCCGATTGCCGGCAGAGGAACGCTATTCCCGCCAGGTGCTCTTTGTGGGCATCGGCGCGGCGGGGCAGCAGCGGCTGCTGGGAAGTCACGTGGCCGTGGTGGGCGTGGGGGCCACCGGTGCCGCCGCCGCCGGTCTGCTGGCTCGCGCCGGGGTGGGGCGGCTTACGGTGGTGGACCGCGACTTCGTGGAGCCCAGTAACCTGCAGCGGCAGGTGCTCTTTGACGAGGACGACGCCCGCGCCGCGCTGCCCAAGGCCGAGGCCGCCCGCCGCCACCTCGCCGGGATCAACGCCGACGTCGCCGTGCAGGCACACATCGCCGACCTGACGCCAGCCAACGCGGAGTCACTGCTCGCCGGTGCCGATCTGGTCGTCGATGGGACGGACAACTTTGAAACCCGCTATCTGCTGAACGACCTTTGCGTCCGGGATTGCCGGCCGTGGATCTACGTGGCCGCGGTCGGGAGCTATGCGGCCACCATGAACATCCTGCCCCAAACGCCAGACGAGGCCCCCCGGCCCGCCTGGCGCGCCAGCGCGGAGCCTACTGCCTGCCTGGCCTGCCTGTTTCCGGCCGCGCCGCAGGGCGAGGTGGAAACCTGCGAGACCGCCGGTGTCCTGGGGCCGGCGGTCAACCTGGCCGCCTCGCTTGCCACGGCCGAAGCACTCAAATTCCTGACCGGCCAGCCGGAGCGCATGCGCCGCTCGCTGCTTTCCATGGATCTGTGGAGCGGCGAGCGGTCCGAGGTCCGAGCCAGCCACCCGCGCAAGGACTGCCCGGTGTGCGGCGGGCGCGATTTCCGGGCGCTGGCCGGCACAGGCCGCCCGCAGATCACCCTGTGCGGCCGGAACGCGGTGCAGATCCACGAACGGAGCCGGCCCCTGGACCTTGGGGCGCTGGAGCGGCGGCTGGCTCCGCTGGGCGAGGTGCGCGCCAACGGGCTTCTGCTGCGCTTCCGCTACCCGCCCTACACGCTGACAGTTTTTCCGGACGGCCGCGCCCTGGTGCAGGGCACCACCGATGTGGGACTGGCCCGCTCGCTCTACGCTCGCTTTCTGGGAAGCTAGGCCGAAGATCGGGGCTGGGACAACTGCAAAGCCCCCCTGGTCCTTCCAACCCAAAGATTCATGCAGCGGATTTGCGTTAGGCTTAATAGGGCAATCGCGCCGGCATGTACGGAGAGTTCGACTGGGACGCGCGCCATGAGAGAACAAGGTCAACAAACGATGCAATCGAAACCGACTCCCGGGTTGTTCAAGCGAAACCCTCCCATCGCCGGCGAAGCCGAAGCGATCGAGCGGGCCAAGCAGGGCGACCCTGACGCATTTTCCAAGCTCTATGCGCTGCACAAACGCCGTGTCTACACCCTTTGCCTGCGCATGCTGGGCAACGTCTCCGAAGCCGAAGACATGACCCAGGAAGCCTTTCTGCACCTTTTCCGGAAGCTCGGCAGCTTTCGCGGTGAAAGCGCCTTTTCCACCTGGCTGCACCGCCTGACCGTCAATCTGGTGCTGATGCACCTGCGCAAAAAGGGCCTGCAGCTGGTGTCGCTCGAAGAAACCATCAACCCCAGCGAAGAAGACGCGCCCAAGCGCGACTTCGGCTCCCGCGACCCGCAGCTGTCCGGCTCGGTGGATCGCGTCACCCTGGAACGCGCCGTCGCCTCACTGCCCCCCGGCTACCGCATGGTTTTTGTGCTGCATGACGTAGAAGGCTTTGAGCACAACGAGATCGCGACCATGCTGGAATGCTCGACGGGCAACAGCAAGAGCCAGCTGCACAAGGCTCGCCTGCGGCTCCGCGAGCTGCTGCGCCATCCAGAGCAACTGCCCCCGCCCATCGCCAACGCACGGGAGATGGTCCAATGAGCGAGATCAACTTTGACGACCTGACCCCGGCGGAGTTCGAACAACACCTCCCGGAGCTGTTTTTGAGCGGCGGCAAGTTGAGCGACGATCCTCGGCTCGTCCGCTTCCTTGACCGCAACCCGGACTGCGCCGCGCTGGTCCGTGACCTGGAAACCATCGCCGAAACCGCCCGAAGCCTGTTTGAGCCCACCCACGAACCCAGCGACGCCGTCTGGTCCAACATCGCGGACAAACTGAGGGAAGAGACAAGCGAAAACGGCGGCGCCACGGATATGGCCAACTAACGTTTTTTGTTGTCGTTCCTGAAGGAAATCTGCCTTTCGCTGTTCCGGGTGGCAGTTCCAGGCTCGTTCGACAAACGGGGCCCCGAACCCGCGCACGAAAGCCCGTATGCATGCCGACCCGCCCGTAGCCTTTGATCGTTTGGTGCTCGTTGGCTTTATGGGCGCGGGCAAAACCACGGTCGGCCGGTTGCTGGCCGAGTGCCTGGGCTGGCAATTTGCTGACCTGGATGTGGTGGTTGCTGCGGCTGCTGGCCTGTCCATCCCAGAGATCTTTGCCCGGCATGGCGAGGCAACATTTCGCGATCTCGAAACCCGGTGCCTCGGCGATCTGCTGCGGCACGAGAGACGAGTCATCGCGCTGGGAGGCGGTGCCCCGGAGATCAGCGCCGTCCGCGATCTGCTCGGTGCGAATAACAAGACAGCGGTAATACACCTGCGCGGTGAGTTCCAGACGCTCTATAACCGCTGCCAGACTCAGATCAAGGACCCGACTGCCACTCCCCGGCCCTTGCTCGGCACCCGGGAAGACGCCCTGGCGCGCTACACCAGACGGCAAACGGCGTATGCCGCCATCGCAACATACGCCGTGGATGCCTGTGGGGGATCGCCTCGATCCGTTGCCAAGGCGATCCTCACACTGTTACGTCCGGCTGGCTAATTCCTGCGCAACCGGGTGAGGTCTGGGGGAGGCAACTATCGCTTCAGATCATCAACCGCGTTGCGGACGTGATCCTTCATGCTGGACGCCGTCGAGGTTGCGGACTGCCGTGCGTCGTGGGCGTCTTCGTCCATGCTTCTGCGAGTATCTGTGGCTGCTGGGGTATTGTCCGCATCGTGGACGGCCTCCTTTACGGAGCCCAACGCCTGTTCGCCACTTCCCTTAACCTGCTGGGCAGCGCCGCTGTTGGCGGTAGACTGGTCGTCGATCAGCTCACCGAACCCCTGCTTGGTTTTGCCTGCGATTTCGTCGAACTTGCCTTTTACTGTGCTGTCACTTGTGCTCATGAAAATGCTCCTTACCTTGTGTTGACTACGGGAAGAGGGTTTCGCGGCTTCGAGCCTGGATACCCGGGATCAGGTTGCAGCGAGAAACTAGACGCCTCGTCGTCCGCCGATCACACTGAAGATCAGCACGATCACCGCCAGCACCAGCAGGAGGTTGATCCACCAGCCGACAATGTGAAAGCCGATGAAACCAACGGCCCAAAGGATGACAAGAATGATGGTGATCGTCCAAAGCATAAGTTCTCCTGAGTGCGCATGGGCCAATGCCGCACGCGGTCGTTCCAAACTCCGCGCGAAATCACGCGGTATTTGCTATGGTAGGTTGCTGGGCGAAGTTCCTTGGTTGTCCTCAAAACTGTTTAATTCCGATCGGGACAGCCCTTAGCAAAATTAGAAAGCCAGGGCACCTGCGGAGGCCAATGCAGACGGTTGCAATTCAGGGCGAACGGGGGTCCAACAGTCATATCGCCGCACGCGCCATGCTGGGTCCCGCAATCACGATTCTGCCTTGCAACTTGTCTTCAGAGGTGGTCGCGGCGGTGCTGGAAGGCCGCGCTGACAATGCCGTGCTGCCCATCGAAAACAGCCTCCACGGCTCCGTGGCGGAGCATTATGACCTGCTGCTGCACCATCCGCTGCGCATCGATGCCGAATATCAGCTTCGCATCGAGCACCATCTCATTGCCGTTCCCGGCGTGGGGCTGGGGGACGTCCGGCACATTCTTTCGCATCCGGTGGCCCTTTCCCAGTGCCGCAGCTTCCTTGCCGGCTTTACACAGGCGCGAGCGCAGCCGTTCTACGACACCGCCGGCAGCGTACAGCACGTCGTCAGCGAGGGCCTAAGGGACAGCGCGGGCGTGGCGCCGCGGCTGGCAGCGGAGCTCTACGGCGGCGACATTCTGCAGGCGAACATCGAAGATCATGCGGACAACTTCACCCGCTTTCACCTGATAGAGCGTGGGCAAACACCGGCTGGCGCCGCGGCCCTGCGGGCCAACAAGCTCAGTGTCGCCTTCGCGCTGGAGCATCGGCCCGGCACCCTGGTGCGCGCCCTGGCGCGGCTCGCCGGCACAGGCGCCAACCTGACCAAGCTCGAATCGCGGCCAGTCCCTGGCAGACCATGGGAGTACATCTTCTTTGTGGATCTTCGCTTCGGCGACGGACAGGCAGGCGCGAACGCCGCTCTGGACGCCCTGACCGCGACCGCGACCATGGTGAAAGAGCTGGGACGCTACCCTGCCGCCGATCTGCCCATGGCGCCCTGAACTGGCGCCGAAGCGCGTCGCACACGGACATCCTGTGGGCGATTTGACAACTCGGACTCCAGGCGCATCCTCGCGGAACGGGCGTACCACTCAACTCCCGATGCGCAGCGGCGGCGGGCGCCTCAGCGCTGGGGCAAAAGGTGCACATAGGGCCACACCTGCACCACATAGATGCCCGCGATGAAAGCCGAAACGGCAATGGTGGCGACCAGCAGGAAAAGGTAGGCCGGCTTGAGGTAGCTGACCACGCGCAACAGGCGGTGGTGCTCGCGCTGATTCAAGCTGACCCGCTCCTCATCGCCCAGAAACAGCTGATCCTGTTCGTGTTGCGTCACAGTGCCGCGGCACACCATTACGACGGTGGTGGCCAACAAAAGAACAGCCCAGGTAAGGACTAGGCCCGAGTTGATTTGCATGGTGAAGTTCCTTCCCCCTTGGAGAATCCAACTGCTTCTCGCTCGCAGCGATATAAAGCAAACCGCCCCGCAAGGGGGTTCGCTCAGTCAAGATAGCGTCCTGGCACGGGGCAGGCTCTGCCACTTCCGGGGGACAGGTCCAGCTCTTCAAGAGCACGGGACCGTCGTCGGAGGGGCTTGTCCCAGCCCCCACGAGACCTCTGTCAACACGAAAGTTGTAGTCCGGGAAGGGTAGAAATCAGCGATGCAGCGCGAGGGAAAAGGCGTACCCGACCGCGGCGACCACGAAAAGGGTCAGCACCAGCACCGCAAGGATGAACCAGGCGGCGCGGCGCCGCTCCGCCTCGGTCGGCTGCGTGATGCCGAAGGTATTGATGAATCCTGCCGCAAAGGCTTCCAGAAGCCGCATCGCTTCAGTCTAAGGAATGGGCGCACCTTCGGCGTGGTCCGGCGCATCCAACAGCGGTTGAGGCGGGCTTGTTGATCCTGTCAGCCAGCTACTACACTAAAGAGGAAATCCCAACGGCGGCGCGCCAGCGGGCAAAGGAGAAACGATGGCAACTGCCGCAATGCCCACCCCAGAGATCGTTACCGGTCCGGCCCCCACCAAGACCAACCCCGTGAACCTGACGGATGCGGCGATCGTCAAGGTCAAGGAGATCATGGCCACCCAGGACCCGCTGCCCGCGGGTCTGCGCATCGGCGTCGTGGGCGGCGGCTGTTCCGGCTTCCAATACTCCATGAGTTTTGAGAACGCCGCCGGCATGATGGACAAAATCGTTCGCTTCGACGACCTGAAGGTGTTCGTGGACGCCACCAGCGCGATGTACCTGAACGGCTGCACGGTGGACTATGTGGAAACCCTGGAAGCCGCCGGATTCAAGTTCGACAATCCCCAGGTAAAGTCCACCTGCGGCTGCGGATCGAGCTTCAGCGTTTAAAGACGGGCAGTTAAGGCTAGTCAAAAGCGGACCGATCGGTCCGCTTTTCTGCATTGCACGTTTTGGTGATTGCGATCCCGCCAGCAACATGTATTGTGATGAAGCAGAGCCGGAGGGCAGAATGAGCTCGAATGTCATAACAAAGCGCATGGACTGGACTGGCTGCGTTTGGGTGGAGAGTATCCCGGGCCGCATGCATGGAACCCCTGTGGTGTTGAACTCGCGCATGGACGCCGATGGTGTTCTGCTCAATGCTGACGAAGGCATGTCTGCCGAGGAGATCGCTGAGGAGTTCGGCTCGCCTGTCGAAGCAGTGATGGGAGTCCTGGAGTTCGCTCGCCGGTCGGACCGGCGTACCGCAGCTTGAATGCGTGTGTTGCTGGATAACAATATGCCGAAGGTGCTGCGAAAGTTGCTGCGGGGACATCTTGCCGTTCATGTTTACGACCTAGGCTGGTCAACCATGCCTGATCACGAACTTTTGCCAAAAGCGGAAAGTGAACGTTTCGACGTGCTGATCACAAATGACAAAGATCTGATTGACCAGCAGAACAATGCAAAACGGAAAATCGCCCTTGTAGTCCTTAGCACGAACTCGCGGAAGACGATTCGATCCGGTTACGAAACCATTCTTCGGGCCGTCGAACAATCCGTGGCGGGCAGTTATTAAAAAGTGGAGCTTCCAGCGAGCGAATGACCGAATTTCTCATCCGCCTTGCCGACGAACGCGGCCGCGTCCTGGAGCAGACCCACGCTGCCGCGACGGCGGAGGAGTTGCGCGCGCGCTTCACGCAGGCCGGTTATCTGGTCTACTCGGTCAAGCCGCGCTCCACCTTTGCCGGCAGCGGCAAAAAGAAGATCAAGCTGGACATGTTTCTGGTGTTCAACCAGCAGTTCCTCACCCTGATCCGCGCCGGCCTGCCCATTTTGGGCTCGATCGATCTGCTGGCCAAGCGGCAAAAGGATCCGGCCTTTCGGGCGCAGTTGGAGGACGTGGCCAGCCGCGTGCGCACGGGGCAGTCGCTTTCTGAAGCCTTTGAGGCGCAGGGCAACATCCCCACGGTGTATACCACCACGCTGCTGGCAGGCGAGCGCTCCGGCAACCTGGAAGAGGTGCTGCAGCGCTATCTGGCGTTTCAGCGCGTCAGCCTGACCTTCCGCAAAAAGATCCGGTCTTCGCTGATCTATCCGGTGTTTCTGCTGGTCATGATCTTTGCGCTGTTTATCTTTCTGATCACCTTTGTGGTGCCGCGCTTTGCGGAGCTGTATGACCAACTGGGCACCAAGCTGCCCTCACTGACGCTGTTTCTGCTGACGCTGGGCAAGACCGCGCAGCACGACGGCTGGTGGATCGCCATTCTGGTCGCCGCGGCCGCCTTTGGTATCTATCGCTGGACCCAATCGGAGGCGGGGGCCAATTTTGTCGACCGGGTGCGCATCGCGACCCCGGTGGTCGGCCCGGTCTGGCTCAAGTACCAGGTGGGGCTGTTTTCTCGAACCCTGTCGACGCTGCTCACCGGCGGGCTGCCGCTGGTGCCGAGCCTGGAAACGGCGGCCCGCTCCATTGACTCGCGCCAGATCGGCCGCGCCGTCGCGAGCTCGGTGGAGGGCGTCCGCGAAGGCAAGGGCCTGTCGCAATCGCTGGAGATGACCAGGGTCTTTCCGGAGCTTTCGGTCGAAATGGTCGAGGTCGGCGAGTCCACCGGCGCGCTGCCGCAGATGCTCAACTCAGTCGCCGAGTTCTTCGAGGAGGACGTGCAAACCTCGCTGGCCGCCATCATGAGCCTGATCGAGCCCATCATGCTGATCGTGATGGGCGTAGTGGTGGTGTTCATCCTGATCGCGCTGTACGCGCCCATCTTCAGCCTGAGTGGGGTAGGAAGTTAGGGGCAGGTGACCATGGTAGAGTGGTCACGTGAGGTGAACATGAGTGTCATGGGCGCAGCTAAGGCAAAGGCTCACTTCTTAAGCGTGGTGGATCAGGTAGCCAGCAGACGAGAGGCAGTCATCATCACGAAGAAAGGCCGTGCGATGGTGCAGATTGTTCCGATGCCCGAAGAGTCGCAGACTGATCCGTTAGCCATGTACAAGTTTGGGGGGGTGACCATCCTGGGTGACATTGTTGCCCCGGCAGACAATCCGGAAGACTGGGAGTACGACTGATTGCTGCTTGTTGATACCAATATCGTCCTGTGGCTGGCTGCTGGCGAGAAGATTTCACGCCCGGCAGAGAAGGCGATGGCTGATGTGCGGGTTCAAGGCTCAGGTCTCGCAATCGCTGCGACGACTCTCTGGGAGATCGCTCTACTCGCAAGCAAAGGAAAGCTGAGTTTTTCCCCATCGGTCGATGCCTTTTTGCAGCAAGTGGAGCGCACCTACCATGTATTTTCGATGACGCGCGAGATTGCTCTTGTGGGTGCCCGCTTTTCCGCCGCGTATCCGAAAGATCCTGCTGACAGGCAAATCGGAGCGACAGCTCTTGTGAGCGGCATGCCGTTTGTGACCGCAGACCATGCGATTCGCGCCTCAGGCGAAGTCCCCTGTATCTGGTAAACCGCTACTCACCTCAGGAGTCCAACACACCATGGCCGCTACCGCACCGCCCGTCGCCAACCTGTACTCCAACGACCAGCTTTCCGAGCAGGAGCGGGCACAGCTGCTGGCGCGGCGCTACCACGCCGAATTTGTCGACCTGAAGCACTTCAAAATCCAGCACGAGCTGTTCAAATCTGTGCCCGTGGACATCATGTTCCGGTACAACTTTGTGCCGCTGGAGCAGACGGGCAACAAGCTGGCGATCGCCGTCGCCGATCCTTCCAAGCTGATGATGCTGGATGAGATCTCCGGGCTGCTGGGCACCCGGCTGGTGACGCGCGTGGCCACGCTCTCGCAGATTACCGATCTGCTGAAAAAGTCCGAGCAGTCGCAGCGTGTGCTGGACGAGGCGACCGAGGGCCTAGCGTTCGATGTGGTCGGCGCCGATGAGAGCGCCGACGAGAGCATCTCGATCGAGAAGCTGACCGGCGATGACGATATTTCGCCCATCATCCGGCTGGTCGACACCACGGTGTACACGGCGCTGGAGCGCCGGGCGTCGGATATTCACCTGGAAACCTATGACGACTCGCTGCTGGTGAAGTACCGCATCGATGGTGTGCTGCAGCAGGCCATGGCGCCCATCGCGCGCGAGCACCACCAGACCATTCTGAGCCGCATCAAGGTGATGAGCGAGCTCGACATCGCTGAGCGCCGCGTGCCGCAGGACGGTCGCTTCCGCGTGCGCTACAAGGGGCGGCTGATCGACTTTCGCGTCAGCATCATGCCGACGGTGCACGGCGAAAATGCGGTGCTCCGCGTGCTCGACAAGGAGTCGATGAGCGAGAAGTTTGTGAAGCTCTCGCTGGACGTGGTGGGCTTCGATCCGGAGGACCTGCGCCGCTTTCGCCGCTACATCAAGGAGCCTTACGGGATGGTGCTGGTCACCGGGCCGACCGGCTCCGGCAAGACGACCACGCTCTATGCGGCGCTGAACGAGATCAAGAGCGAAGAAGACAAGATCATCACCATCGAGGACCCGGTCGAGTACCAGATCCGCGGCATCACGCAGATTCCGGTGAACGAGAAGAAGGGGCTGACCTTTGCGCGCGGTTTGCGCTCCATCCTGCGCCACGATCCGGACAAGATTCTGGTCGGCGAAATCCGCGATGCAGAAACTGCGCAGATCGCCATCAACTCCGCGCTAACCGGGCACCTGGTGTTTACCACGGTCCACGCCAACAACGTCGTCGACGTGCTGGGGCGCTTCTTGAACATGGGTGTGGAGCCGTACAACTTCGTTTCCGCGCTGAACTGCATCCTGGCGCAGCGGCTGGTGCGGCAGATCTGCGATTTCTGCGCCACGGAGCGGACCTACAGCGACGCCGAGCTGCTGGAAAATGGCCTCGAACCTGCGGAGTGGCAGGGCTTCCGCTTTCGCGAGGGCACGGGCTGCATCGAGTGCGGCGGCACGGGCTTCCGGGGCCGGTCTGCCATTCACGAGCTGCTGGAGCTGGACGACGAGGTCCGCGAGATGCTGCTGGAAAAGCGGCCCGGCTCCGAGATTCGCAAAAAGGCCCGCGACAAGGGCATGAACTTCCTTCGGGATTCGGCGCTGCAGCGGGTGCGGGCGGGAATTACGACGTTGCGGGAGATCAATAAGGTGACGTTTATCGAGACGGGGCGGTAGCGGCCGACAGGAATTTGAGTCAAAGCAGCCCCGCCAGGCTCTGGGCCGCTTTCGAAGCTTTACTGCCGGTGCGCTTCCAGCGCGGACACACGCTCACTCAGGGCGGCTATCTGCCTGTAGGTGGAAAGTTCCACCTCGGCCCTGCTCTGCTGAATTGCTGCCATCAGAGCCCGGAACTGTGCATCGGACTGCCGCTGAAAGGCCTCGAATTGGGTCTTGACCTCGTGCTCCAGGGAGCCCATACGGCCTTCCACCCCACCTATACGGCCTTCCAGCCCTCCCATACGCGCTTCGAGCGCGCCCATACGAGCCTTCAGTTCGCGCACGTCGGGCGCCACAATATCTTGGAGTGTGGATTTGATAGTTTGCAGGATATTTTCGGTCTCGCCCATGGCATTTTCAGTGTAAATGCCTCGTCAAGGGACCCTCGCGCTTAGGCCGCGCTTGGCGTCGCCTTTTTGAGGCGCTTCTGCTCCTCGCCGGGCGAGGACGGCTTGATGTCGGTGCCCGATTCGCCGCCCAGCCACTTCGGGTTCTGGGCGGTGCCGTCGAAGATATTGGTTGTCTTGAAGGGCTCGTATTTGCCGGTCAGGGCCGCCTGCTGTGTTTTGGCAAGAAAGGCCTGCTTGGCTTCCGCGCTCATGGGCTGAAAGCTTTTGGCCGCGCTCAGCGCCTGTTGCACGATTTCCGGCTTGTCCATGCCCGTGATGACCACGGAGACGCCCGGAACCGACAGGCCGTAGTGCAGGGCCTCCACGGGGTCGATGGTGCCTGACTTCAGGATGTAGCCGTCGCCAAAGGTCTTCATCGCCAGCACGCCGGTGCCGTGTTTCACCGCCACAGGAATCACCTGGTTGGTGAAGGAGCGGAAGTGGGCGTCCATGGCGTTGACGGGCATCTGCACGGTGTCGAACTTGAAGCCGTGCTGGTCAGCGATCTCGAACATGCGCAGGTGAATGGCCGGGTCCTTGTGGCCGGTGAAGCCGATATAGCGGATTTTGCCGGCCTTGCGGGCGTCCATGGCGGCGTGGATGGCGCCGTTTTCGGCGAAGATGCGGTCGGGGTCTTCAAAGCGGAGGATCTCGTGGAACTGGACGAGGTCGATCACGTCGGTGTCCAGTCGTCCGAGCGACTGTTCCAGCTGCTTGTTGTAGTCCTTGGCGGTGCGGGCGTCCATCTTGGACATCAGGAAGACCTTGTGCCGGTAGCCGTCTTTGAGGGCCTGGCCCATGCGGACTTCGGAGATGCCGTCGTTGTAGTCCCAGCAGTTATCCATGAAGGTGATGCCGCCGTCGATGGCCGAGCGCACCAGGTTAATGGCGTTCTGCTGTGTCGTCTCGGGTCGTTTCGCGAGATGGTACCCGCCGAGGCCGATGGCGGAGACGCGCTCGCCGGTGGTGCCGAGCTCGCGATAGATCATCCCCGGCGCTTCGGGGCGCTTTTCCGGAGCCTCTTTGGAGGTGCGGCCATCGCCGGTGGGCTGTTGGGCGTTGCTGACGACACCGGTGGCTGCCACCCCGGCAGCGGTCGCGGTCTTCAAAAAGGTTCGACGCTCCACGGATCTCCTTTTGCGCGTACAGAGCCGTTGGATGCGTTGGGACCGGCTCCGGGTGGCGGGGAGCGGGCGGTTTCCGGCGGCGGGGCAGCGCGTCTCCCCCAAAGGTGGCAGCAAACCAGTGCGGTTCTCCCCCGTCCAAACCACAGCCAGGCCGCACAAACCGAGGCTGCACGATTATTCTAGAAAGAGCCCCATGAACCTGCTCCCCAAAGCCTCTGGAAGCCGCCCCCGCCTGGCGTGTGAGATCTCCGCGGGCGGGGTCGTGGTGGGCCGGTCGCCGGAGCCGGGTCTGCCGCTGGCCGCGGTGGCCCGGGTGGAGCTAGCGCCCAATGCGGTGGCTCCCGGGCTGAAGCCGGGAAACCTGGCCGATCGCGTGGCAGTGATTGCGGCCATCCGCCGGGCGCTGGAGCAGGTGGGCATGCGATCCAACGCGCGCAATGCCGAGCTGAC
This sequence comes from Granulicella sp., assembly GCA_965218675.1. Lineage (GTDB taxonomy): Bacteria > Acidobacteriota > Terriglobia > Terriglobales > Acidobacteriaceae > Granulicella. The sequence goes on along the minus strand of CBDCLP010000011.1, from coordinate 3,065 downwards.
GCTGATTATCCCCGATGCGGCGGTCCGGGTTTCGCTGCTGGACTTCGATGCGCTGCCGGCCAAACTGTCCGAAGCGCTGCCGATTGTTCGCTTTCGCCTGAAAAAGCTGGTGCCCTTTGACGCCGATAACGCCATGATCAGCTTTCAGGTGATGAGCACCAGCCGCAGCATGATTCGGGTGCTTGCGGTGGCGGTTCCGCGCGACGTGCTGAGCGAGTATGAGTCCGCGGCGCGCGAGGCCGGCTTTGAGCCCGGTGCCGTGCTGCCCAGCACCCTGGCGGCCCTGGCGGCGCTGGAAGAAGGCGAAGGCGCGTCGCTGGTGGTCAACGCGCATCCGGGAGGTGTGACCACGGCGATTGTGCGCGGCGGCATCCTTCTGCTGCACCGGGCCATTGAACTGGGGGAGTTTGCCGCACCTGTGCCGGCCAACTTTCCCGCCGCGCTGTTTGAAAGCTCTGCCGCGACCGGGCCGGCGCTGCTGCCGCTGGTGGACCGCGACACCACGGAGGCGGAGTGGGCCGCACAGGAGCCGCTGCCCGAGCACGGCCGCAACCCCTATGCGGATCAGATCGCTGCGGAATCGGCGAACCAGGATCAGGACGCCATCACCGCGCTGCCCACGCCGTTTGCTGTCGGCCAGGGCTCACCGGCGGTTTATGATGGCGGCCGGTCGTCCGATCCGTACCGAGTCGATCTGTATGCCCAGGCACAGACACAGAAACAGGAACAGGAGCAGGCCGCCGTTGGCCGCTCGCCCTATGCCTCACCCGGCCTGCAGAATGAGCTGCAGGCGCACTTTGAGGAGACCGTGACCACGCCCTCCCTGCCGTATGGCTTTGATCAGCCTTCCGTCCCGGAGGGGCCGGCCTTTGCAGCGGACGGCGCCTATGCTGATGAGGCGGAGCCGCCGGTCCATTCGCTGGCTCCTGACGCCCATGCCGAAGAGATTGCGCGGGCGGTGTCGGTGACGGTGGCTTATTTCGAAGATTCGCTTTCCGTGATGCCCGAGGTGCTGCTGAGCGCGGGGCCCATGGGGGCTGATGCGCTGAATCGCCTGCTGCGCGAGCAGGGCGTGGCGGTGGAGGAGGGCGTCCGGGTGCGTGAGCTGGTGGACAGCGTGGCCCTGGCGTCCGGTGCGATCTCTGCGTCGGTGCCGCGGAGCTGGCTGGCCGGGGTGACAGGAGCGCTGAAGAGCTAGAACGATGCGCATTCAAGTCAATCTCGCGACACGGCCGTTTGTGGAGCTGCGACCCTTCTTCCAGCGGCTGCGGATCACGATGGCGGTTCTGGTCCTGGCCGGCCTGGCACTGGCCATCGGCGCGCACCTGCTCGCCGCCCGCGCGGCCACCCAACAGGCGGAGCTCGATGGGTTGCGGGAAAAGACCATCGCCTTCCAGCAGGCCAAACTGCGCACCGAGCAGCGCATGCGCGAGGCCCCCAATGCGCGCGTGCTGGACCGCGCGCACTTCCTGAACACCCTGTTTCTGAAGAAGAGTTTCTCCTGGACCGCGGTGATGATGGACCTGGAAAACGTGCTGCCCAACGGCGTCCAGGTCACCTCGCTGGAGCCGCAGGTGGCGCCGGACGGTAATGTGATCATCCGCCTGCGCGTGGCCGGCGAGCGCGCCAATGCGGTGCAGCTGGTGCGCAACCTGGAGCGCTCCCGCCGCTTCCGGCAGCCGCGGCTTTCCGGTGAAACCTCGCAGGCCAAGGAAAACGCCGGCGCTGGCGCTCGTTCGGGGTTCAATGCGCCGGGCGGGCTGCCCACCGCGCCCCCGGGCGTGGAATTTGACATCCTGGCCAACTACAACCCGCTGCCGCCCGGCGAGCCCTACGCTGTGGGTCATGGCAGGCCGGTGAAGACCAGCTCCGCGGCGCGCCCGAGCGCGGCAGCGGCCTACCCGATGGAGGCCAGTTTCCCCTTGAACGGCGCCCAGCTGGAGCCCTACCACGGACCCATCGCGGCAGCGGCGGAAGGGAGCACCCCATGAGTACCGCCGTTGTGATTCCTCCGCCAAACAGCTCGTCGGTGCTGCGTCGGCTGCCTCGGCTGACCGCGCGGGCGCGCGAACTGCTGACGGCGGTGAACCTCCACTTTGCCGCCGTCGCGGCACTGATCATTCTGGACCTGTTTCTGCTGGCGCACCTGTTTCTTGCCTGGCAGGCGGTCACCACCAGCGACGGCGAGGCCATCGCGCAGCAGCGCACGATGCTGACGGCTGCGCGCATTGCTGGGCGCCCGTTGGAGGGCATCGACGAGAAGCTCCAGAACTCCACGGGGCAGGCCGACGTGTTCTATGAGCAGCGCCTGCCCTACGCATTTTCGCAGCTGCTCACCGAGCTCGGCGCACTGACCGCGCGCGAGGGTGTCAAGCTGAGCACCGTGCGCTACGCCTATACTCCCGTGCTGAGCGGACCGTATGAGCTGACCGAGGTGCGCATGGACGCCTCCATCTCCGGGGAATACCGCTCCGTGGTGCGGGCGGTCAACGCGTTGGAGCGCGACCGCCTGTTTTTCGTGATCAGCAGCATCACCCTGACCGGGCAGCAGACCGGGCAGGTGAACCTGCGGCTGCGCTTGACCAGCTACCTGCGCGCGCCGGGGCCGAACGAGGCCGCGACGACGGCTGCGCCCGTGGGCGTGGAAGCTGCGCCAGAAGCCCCGGCCGTCACCACGGGAGGCGTGCGATGAAGGCCGGCGCGGAAAATCGGCAAAAGACCATTCTGCTGGGCGTACTGGGCGCGGTGGCCCTGTGCGGCGTGCTGTACAACATGTCCATGTTGTTCGGCGGCACCTCCACGCCCCCGGCCGCGGTGGCTCCGGTGGGCAATCAACCGGCGCCGGTACGGGGCAACGCCGGGCGGTCTACCGGCGTTGCCGCAGCCTCGCCCTACGCCAGCAACCGCGGCGGCAACACGGCCATTCCGGGAGTGGGGGCGCAGCGGCTGGCGAGCACCTCCGCCAGTCTCGACCCCACGCTGGACCAGACAGCGATGCTGCGCACCGAGGGCCTGGTCTATTCAGGCTCAGGGAGGAATATCTTCTCCGCGACCTATGTCGCGCC
>CBDCLP010000010.1:0-112143 GCA_965218675.1 Granulicella sp. | reverse complement strand
TGGAAGGTCTGATTTATTCCTAAAGTTCGTTGCCGCCCGGAAGGAACGCAGATTCCCTGCGGGAATGACAACAAAAATGCAGAACCGTTGGCGCCAGCAGACTTGATCAGAGGTTCCCTATGCTCCCACCCCGACCCCATCGCAGGCAGTGCCTTCGCGCGTACACTGCAAAGCATGATCGAAGTCCCGATGACCGAGGCCCAGTTTGCCACCGCCACGCGCCGCCTGGCCGCCAACGGCATCACCCTGACCGGCTCCACAGGCACCTTGAGCAAGGACGGCATCACGGCCCGCTATGAGCATGCGGCGGATGTTCTGCGCATCACCATCCTGGACAAGCCGTTTCTGCTGCCTGAAAGTCTGATCGAAGGCCGGTTGAGGGCCTACCTGGAACAGAGCCTGGCCGCCGGCTGACGAGCCTGTCCGCATCACCCGAACATCTATACTGGGAGGCGCGTGCACATCGCGCCCGCGCTTTTACGCATGTCCCTTCTTTGGCTCCGACTGGCGGTTCTGCTGTACGCTGTGGCCGCCCTCGCGGTGCTGCCGGCGGCGCTGTATAACCGTCCGCGCTGGCGCTATCTGGCCATGCCCGCGGCGCTGGGTGGGCTGTTCTTTCACTTTGTCGCCTTTACGGAGATGATGGCCGCCGCGCACCATGCGCTGCCGGTGGACACGCATGAGAGCCTGTCGCTCCTGGGCCTGCTGCTGGTGGCGGCTTTTCTGGGCCTTGCAGTGCGTTACAAAACCGTGGCCTTTGGCATCTTTCTGCTGCCCGTGGCGGTGCTGGTGTCGCTCACGCCGGCCTTTCGCCCCGGGGCGGAGATGATCAGCTATCCCTATCTCGGTTCCGGCTGGTGGCTGTTTTTGCATGTGGCGCTGCTGCTGGCAGCCTATGCGGCGCTGCTGGTTTCGCTGCTGGCCAGCGTGCTCTACCTCATTCAGGAGCGCGGCCTGAAACAGAAACGCCTGGACGCGCGCAAGGGCTGGCTGCCGCCGCTTGAGACCACCGACGCCATTGCGCTCAAGGCGCTGCTGTGGGGGCTGCCCTGCATGACCGCCGGCCTGCTGATCGGCTCGGTGGTGGCGCTGGAAACGGTGGGCCCGGCCTTTTTTGCCGACCCCAAGGTGCTGCTGTCACTGCTGCTCTGGGTGGCGTATATGCTGATGATCTTTATCCGCAAACACTCCGGGCTGCGGGGGCGGCGGGCGGTGTATCTGTCCAGCCTTGCGCTGTTTTTCGTGCTGGCAGTGTGGGCGGCCAACCAGATGTCGGTGGTACACAGGTTCAAGGCGCCATGAAGGAGCTCGCGGACGCCGGCGCGCTGGCGCTGATCGGCGTCAACCACACCACCGCCCCCCTCGCCGTGCGGGAACGGCTCGCCATCCCTTCCGACCGGCTGGCCGAGGCCACGCGCACCCTGGTGCACGAGCCGGGCATCCATGAGGGCCTGATTCTTTCCACCTGCAACCGCGTGGAACTGCTCACGGTGCACGAGCCCACGGCGGTGCCCGCGACGTTTTTGGAGCGCTTTCTGCACCTGCGCCCGGCTGACGTGGAGCCGCACCTGTACCAGTTTCGCGGGCAGGAGGCGGTGCGGCACCTGTTTCGCGTGGCCTGCTCGCTGGACTCCATGGTCGTCGGCGAGCCGCAGATTCTGGGGCAGGTGAAACAGTCCTTTGCCGTGGCACGCGAGGTCGGCGCGGTGAAGTCCACGCTGGACCCGCTGCTGCAGCGCGCCTTTTCGGTGGCCAAGCGGGTGCGCACCGAAACCCAGATCGGGGCGTCCACCGTTTCCGTCGCCTCCATCGCCGCGGATCTGGCCCGCAAGATCTTCGGCACGCTGGCCAGCAAGACGGTGCTGCTGGTAGGCGCGGGCAAGATGAGCGATCTGGCCGCGCGGCACCTGATTCAGCAGGGCGCGACCACGCTGCTCGTCTCGAACCGCACCGAGGCACGCGCCGAGCGCATCGCCGACAACCTGCGCACGCCGGCCATCACCACCGGCGTTATCCCGTTCGAGCAATTGCACCGGGAAGCGCACCGCGCGGACATCATCATCACCTCCACCGGAGCCGGGGGAGCGGGCGGTGGCGACGCGCACATCATCACGCCCGCCCAGGCGCGCGCCATCCTGAGCCGGCGGCGCAACCGGCCCGTGTTTTTCATCGACATCGCCGTGCCGCGCGACGTGGCGCCTGAGGTTAACGAGATCGAAGGCTGCTTTGTGTACGACATCGACGACCTGCAGCAGGTGGCGCAGGGCAACCGCGCCGGGCGCTCGCAAGAGGCCGACGCCGCCGAGCAGATTGTGCAGGCCGAGGTGGAGCGCTACGCCGAGCGTTTGGCGCAGGCGCCCGCTACCGAGGTCATCAAGCAGCTGCTCGCCGAAGCCGAGGCCACGCGACAGGCCGAGCTGGCACGCTCGCTGGCGCGGCTTGCGCCGCATCCTCTGACCCCGGAGCAGATGGCCGCGGTGGACGGTCTGACGCGCTCGTTGACGGCCAAGCTGCTGCATGGGCAGATCGCCGCGGTGAAGAATCGCCGCACAGATGAGGTGTAGCAGCTCGACAGAGTGGGGCGCACAAAAAAGTGTGCAGGGATAGACAGCGTCGTGCGATGATCTCTCATCCCAAGCCACAGACGGCTTCAACACTTCGAGAAGGCAAGGTCAGGACCATGGCATCGAACACGACGCAAGATCACGATTTCATCCGCGAGTGGGCAGAAAAGCGCGGCGCCAAACCCGCCGAGGTCGCCAGCACCGAGCACGATGGCCAGACCGGCATTTTGCGGCTCGAGTTTCCGGACGCACCCAACGCCAACGACGATGCGCTCAAGGCAATCGAATGGGATGACTTCTTCGAGAAGTTCGACGCGAGCGGCCTGGAGTTCCTTTACCAGGAAGAGACCGCCGAGGGTGAGCTTTCCAACTTCAACAAGCTGATCTATCCGGAGCCCGAGTCCAGGGAAGGCAAGAGCCTGCTTCGGAAGACCGCGGCCAAGCGCTCCGCCAAAAAGGCCGCAGGCAAGAAGACCGCCGGCAAGAAGGCAAGCCCCAAGAGCGCCGGGCGAACCGCGGCCAAGAAGGTGGCGGCCAAAAAAACCGCGACTCCCAAGAGCGCGGGAAAGAAGGCAGCCGCGAAGAAGACTGCGGTGAAGAAGACGGCCGCTAAAAAGGGCGTCGCCAAAAAGGTTGCGGCCAAGAAGGTTGCGTCCAAAAAGACGGTCGCCAAAAAGATCGCGGCCAAGGCGAGCAACAAGGCCACGGCCAAGAAGACCACAGGCAAGAAGGCCGCCAAGAAGGGCAGATAAGCTCGCGCTTGCCTGGCTGCTGCTGCCGGGCACGCCAGCCTTGATCTCCGCAGCCCCGCGCAAAGCCCCGCTTCGGCGGGGCTTTGTGCATTGCGGGCGTATGCTAATCAGCGATGAGCACGCAACCCATTCGCATCGGCACGCGCGGTTCCCAACTGGCCCTGTGGCAGGCAAACCACATCGCGGAAGCGCTGCGGGACAGGAGCCACACGGTCGAGCTGGAGGTGATCCGCACCATTGGGGACCGCATGCAGGACCCGCGTTTTGCGGCCCCGACGACCTTTGCGGACGGCACGCCGCTCGACGCCAAGGGCATCTTTATCAAGGAGATCGAGGACGCGCTGCTGGACAGGCGCATCGACGTCGCGGTGCACTCGTTAAAGGACCTGCCCACCACGCTGGACCCGCGGTTCACGCTGGGTGCGGTCCCGGCCCGTGCCGATGCGCGCGACGCGTTTGTTTGTGAGAGCTATTGGGGGTTGCACATGCTGCCCACCGGCAGCCGGGTGGGCACCACCAGCCCGCGGCGGCAGGCCATGCTGCTGGCGTTGCGCCCCGACATCGAGTTTGTGCCCATGCGCGGCAACATCGATACCCGGCTGCGCAAGTGGGCGGCGGGCGAGGCCGACGCCTTGGTGCTGGCCTGCGCGGGGCTGGACCGCCTGCATCACACCGAGCACGTGCACCAGCGCTTCCGCGTGGACGAGCTTTGCCCCGCGCCGGGTCAGGGCGCGCTGGCGTTGGAAACACTGCTAACCCACCCCGGGGTAGCCGCGCAGGATGGCGCCGGCCATGCCCGCCATGTGCAGGAAGCCGTGCGCTCCCTGAACGATGAGCGGACCTGCTTTGCCACGGCCGCGGAGCGTGCTGTGCTGGCGGCCATGGGCGGCGGCTGCAACCTGCCGCTGGGGGCCTTTTGCCATGCGGTGGACGGCCGCTGGCACCTCCACGCCATGGCGGCCGCCGCCGATGGCGAGGCCATCGCCTATGTGGAGCACAGCGCGCCCGAGGGCATCGCCCCTGCGGAGTTTGGCGAGATGGTGGCCGAGCAACTGCGCGCCCGCGGCGCCCTGGAGCTGCTGGGGGCCGTCGCGCAAGAGGCCTGAAAAGTTTGTCCCGCAACGGCGGCGAGCGCAACGAACGCGTCTGGTGAAAACCTCGCAAGCAGCATCCTCTGCGATCCCCTTGTGGATACAGCCAAAGAGTCGCAAGCTCCCATCACACCAGCAATTCACCTCCGGAGAGAAACTGACGATCATGGGCAAAGCGCGCGCAGCAAAGCATGGTTCGGCCAGGGCAGGGGGCTTTGCAGTGACGGCATCGGCAGGGGCGCTGTTTTTGCTGTGGCTGCTGCTCACCGGCAGCGGCAAAGCTTCGGAGTTGATTCTTGGAGTGGTGACCACCCTGTGCGCGGCGGTTGTGCTCGCGAGCCTTTTAAACACGCGGAAGCTGGTGGTGCACTTGCAACTGCGCGACCTTGCCCTCTGCTGGCGCGTCCCCGGGGACATTCTGCGCGACTGCTATCTGGTGACAAAAGTGCTGTGCAAGGACCTGGCCGGGGTGGAGCGCGCCGGCTCGTTTTACCGGGCATGCGGCTTTCAGTCGGGCAAGCGCAATCCGCTGCGGTTGGGCCGCGGTGCCCTGGCCGTCATGTACAGCACGATGTCGCCGAACATGCTCGTCATCGGCATCGACCCGGACCAAAGCCTGATGATCTTTCACCAACTGCAGCGGGAAGTGGTGCCCGAGGTGGCACGTCGTCTTGGGGCGCAGCGATGAACCTTTGGCTGCTGGCGGGCGCGGGCGTGTGCTGCGCATTGGTGCCGTGCGCGGCCGTGTCGCTGTGGGGCAGCGCCGAGCGCCGGCTGGTGGGCGTGCAGATGACCAGCCTGATGATCATCCTGGCCATGGTGATATTTGCCATCGCGTCCGGCCGGTTGTTTCTGGTGGACATCGGCCTGGCCGCGGCGGTGATGAGCTTTGGCGGCGGCCTGGTCTTTGCCCGCTTTCTGGAGAAGCACCTGTGAGCCCCCGCGAGGTTCTGGCGGGCTGCGCTTTGGGCGTGGTGGTGCTCAGCTGCTGGGTGGGCGCCGTGGGCATGTGGCGCATGCGCGAGCCCATGCAGGCGCTGCACTTTCTCGCGGTGCCGGCGTGCCTGGGATCGGCGGCGCTGGTAGCTGCTGTGTTTCTCCAGACCGGCAACACGCAGGCCGCCTGGAAGACGGTGCTGATCTGCCTGATCCTGTTTGCGTTCAACTCCGTGGTGACGCATGCGACCTCGCGCGCCTTTCGCACCCGCGACGCCGGGCACTGGCAGCCAAGGCCCGGCGACGCCGTGGAACGCGTGCACGCCGGGAGGGCTGACGCATGATGCGCGTGTGGATCGGAGCCGGTCTGTTACTGCTGATGGCCATCGGCGGCGCGCGCGTGGTCACCACCCGCGACACCACCGAGCAGGTGATCTCGCTCAGCTTCTACGGCCTGCTGACCGCGCTGGTGTTCTTTTTCTTTGAAGCGCCGGATGTGGCCCTGTCGCAGATCACGGTGGGCGCGGTCGCTTTGCCGCTGATGATCATGCTGGCGATTTCGCGCATGCGGGCCCGCGAGGCCGGCAAACCAGGTAAAGGGCCGACCCGTGACTGAGCGCACGCGCAAGCGCATGTTCGCGGTGTCCGGCTCGGTCTTCTTCGGGCTGTTTTGCTATGCCTCGCTGGACATGCCCGCCTGGGGCGGATACCGCGGCCCGTTTGGCGATGCCGTGACCCGGCTGGCTGTCTACCAACGCCATGCCACGGATACGGTGAACGCCATCAACTACGATTACCGCGCCCTGGACACGCTCGGTGAGGAGTTCATCCTGTTCACCGCGGTGGTGGGCGTGATGATGCTGCTGCGCCGCGAAGAGGACCAGCCGACGCGTCCCCTGCGACAGCCCGGCGCGGTGCGCGACCGCCCCACGCTGGGCATCGCGGTGCGCCTGGCCAACGTGCCGGCCATTGTGCTGACCATCGTGTTTGGCTTCTACATCGGGCTGCACGGTCAGATGACGCCGGGTGGTGGCTTTCAGGCCGGCGTGATCCTGGCCACGGCCATGTTTCTGGTGTACCTGGCGGAAAACACGGAGGCCTTTCAGCGCCTCACCTCGCACGCGGTCGTGGAGCTCATCGAGGCGATCGGCGCGGGAGCTTATGCGCTGATCGGGCTGGCGCCGCTGTGCCTTGGCCTGCCGCTGTTGACCAACTGGCTGCCGCTGGGCAAGACCGGCGACCCTTTCGCTTCCGGCAATATCGCACTGATCAGCGTCACGGTGGGCGTGGAGGTGACCGCGGCCTTTTTGCTGGTCATGTCCACCTATCTCCAGGAGATCATCAGCGGCGAGGCCCCCGAAGACTAGATCCCTATGCCGCATATTCTCCATCTCTTTCCGTATCTCGTGGCTGCCTGGCTGTTTTGCTGCGGGCTGTACGGCCTGGTGACCAGCCGCGATCTTGTGCATTCGGTGATGTGCCTGGCGGTGCTGCAGAGCAGCACCTATGTGCTGTTGCTGGCCATCGGCTACCGTGTGGGCGGCGCCGCTCCGGTGTTTGCGGACTGGCTCGCGCCGGGGGAGCGAACCGTCGACCCCGTGGTGCAGGCGCTGATGCTGACCGATGTGGTGGTGGAGGCGGTGGTGGTCGCCCTGCTGCTGGCCATGGTCGTCAAGGCGCACGAGAAGGCCGGCTCCGTCTCACCCGACGACCTGCGCACCATGCAGCGCTAAGGCTTTACCAGACCCCATGCATCTGCTTTCGCTCATGTCGCCCGCCGCCGCCATCTCCCTGCCCACCCTGCCGGTTGCGGTGCCGCTGCTTGGTGCCGCGCTCACCGCGGCCCTGCGGTCCGTGTTGCCGCGGCGCGCCATGGATGCGCTGGCGCTGACCCTGGTGTCGCTGCAGGTGGTGCTGTGTTGCTTGCTGCTGCGCGCGGCCAATGCGCACACGCTCATCACGTGGGCTGGCAACTGGTTTCCGCGCGGATCGGTGGCGCTGGGCATCGGATTTGCCGTTGATCCGCTGGGCGCCGCGCTCGCACTGCTGGCGGGCGTGTTGTTTCTGATGGCCTTTGCGTTCAGTTGGCGCTTTGTGGAGTCAGGGGGCCAGCACTTTCACTCGCTGATGCTAGTCTTTCTCGCCGCCATGAGCGGCTTTGTGCTCACCGGCGACCTGTTCAACCTGTTTGTGTGGTTTGAGTTGATGAGCACGGCGGCCTTTGCGCTGTGCGGCCTAAAGACCAGCGAGCCGGCGCCGCTGCAGGGCTCGTTCAACTTCGCGGTGACCAACACGGTCGCCGCCTTTCTGGTGCTTACGGGCATTGCGCTGTTGTATGCAGTGACCGGCGCGCTGAACATGAGCCAGATCGGACTGCTGCTGTCCAACTCCGCCGGCGGCCCGCGGCATGATCCGCTGGTGCTGTTTGCCTTCACGCTGCTGGTGTGCTGCTTTCTGATCAAGGCCGCGATTGTGCCGTTTCACCTGTGGCTGCCCGATGCGCACGCGGTCGCTCCGACCGCCGTCTGCGTGCTGTTCTCCGGGCTGATGGTGGAACTTGGGCTGTACGCTGTGCTGCGCCTCCAGAAGGTGATCTTCGCCCAGGTGTTGGCGCCGCACGCGGTAGCGCTGCGCGGCATCCTGCTTGGCTTTGCCGTGGTCACCGTGGTGGTCGGCGGGCTGATGTGCTACGCCCAACATCACCTGAAGCGCATCCTCGCCTTTTCGACCATCTGCCACGCCGGGCTGATGCTCGCAACCATGTCGCTGCCGGGCGCGGCGGCCACCGCGGGCTTTTTCACCTACGTGATCGGCCATGCCTTTGTGAAGGCAGCGCTGTTTCTGTGCGCGGGCGTTGTGCTGCATCGCCTCCGTTCCATGAGCGAGCAGCTGCTGTGGCAGCGGCGGCGCGTGCTGCGCTGGACGGGCGTGTTGTGGTTTCTGGGCGGCCTCGGCCTGGCGGGCGTTCCTCCCTTCGGCACCTGGATGGGCGAGGCCCTGGCCGAAGGCGCGGCGAAAGACACCGGCCTGCATGGGCTGACGCTTTTGTTCCTCTTTGGTGAAACCATGACGGCGGCCGCGGTCTTTCGCGTGGGGCTGCATATCTTCGCCGGGCTGGGCAGCGCGCCGCTGACCGATCATGCTGCCTCGGTGGACGAGCTGCCCGAGACCCGGGAGGAAAACCGCACCGTTCGCGCCTACCACTTTCTGCCGCCGCTGGTGTGCCTGGTGCTGGCGGGCGGCCTCTTTCTTTGGCCACCGTTTCGTCCCTGGATGGCCGAGGCCGCGCTGCGCTTCAACAACCAGCCGGGCTACTGGCACACGGTCTACACCGGGGAGGCAGCCGCTCTCGGCGGGTCGCTCCGTGATGGCCTCCCGGCCGCGGAGGAGCTGCGCAGCGCCGCGCTGCACGGCGCCCTGGCGACGCTGCTGGCGCTGGGGCTGGCCTTCAACAGCGTGTATCGCCATCGCATCCGCAAGTCCCTGCGGCTGGGCGCGTACCTGGAGACCGGCCTGCAGCCGCTGCGCGACCTGCAAAGCGGCCACCCTGGTGACTATGTGGTCTGGCTGACCACGGGCGTGGCCGTGTTTGGCCTGCTTTCCGTGCTGCTGCTGCGGCACTGAGTTCTCTGCCCGAAAAAGACCAACGCCAAAGCCGCGAATAACGCAAAGTTCCGCAACGAGATCCGTGGCGTACCTTTGCGTTCCTGGCGTGCTTTGCGTTGGTCGTTTCCGCAGCTTCGACAAGGCCGCTATTCGCCGTAGGGCACCCAAATGTTTTTGATCTGCGTGGCATGGCGCAGATACCAGCGCCCTTCGGCCTGCGCCGGGTCGAGCCAGTCCACGGCCCGGCCCTCGTTGGTCCACACCTGCTTCAGGTTGCCGGTGGAAGCCGCCTGCACCATCGTGGCGGCGGCGCTGTCGCCGAAGCTCCACACCGCGTCCACGTCATCATGTTCGGCAAGCGTTCTGCCCAGCTCCATCGCTTTACCGGCGACCAGGTTGAGCACACCGGCGGGCACGTCGCTGGTATCCAGCACCTGGTACAGCTCGGCCATGGGCGTCGCCCCGCGCTCGCCGGGAATCGCCACCACGGCGTTGCCCATGGCCACGAGCGGCAGCGCCAGCGATAGCAGGCCGAGCAGCGGCGACGCCTCCGGCGCGAGCACGCCGACCACGCCCAGCGGCTCATGGAGCGCCATGGCCACCATGCGAAAGGGCGGATGGTGCACCGTGCCCTCGAACTTGTCGGCCCACGCGGCGTAGCTGAAGGTGCGCTCCACGGCCGCGTCGAGTTCCACGGCGGCCTCGCTCTCGCCCACAAAAGCCCCGAGCTTGCGGACGATCTCGTCGCGGCGCTGGGCAAGATTTTCGGCCAGGAAGTACAGCACCTGCGCGCGCCCGTGAGCCGTTTGCTTCCCCCACCTCGAAGCGGCGGCGCGGGCGGCCTCCACGGCGTTGCGGATGTCCTTGCGGCTGCCCGCGGGCGCGTGGCCTGCCAGCGATCCATCCGCCGCGAACACGGGAACGCTGTAGCCCGAGTCCGGCCGCACCTGCTTGCCGCCGATGTACTGCTTCACGGTGCGATCGATCGGCGGGCCCGCGGCGGCGACCTCTGGCCTGGATGCATCTACACCGGGCGCGGCGGAAGCGGCAAACTCCGAGCCGGCCGTGGGCTCCGGGAGCGGAGCGGCGGGGCCGTCCTGCCCGGCACCCCGCAGCCACGCGGGCTGCAGGTATTCCCACATGCCCTCGGGGCCGCCTTCGCGGCCAAAGCCGGACTCGCGATAGCCGCCAAAGCCGCAGGCCGCGTCAAAGACGTTGGTCGCGTTCACCCAGACCACGCCGGCCTTGACCTGCGCCGCCACATCAAGCGCGACGTTGATGTTTTCGCTCCAGATGGAGGCCGCCAGGCCGTATACGGTGTTGTTGGCGAGCTCCACGGCCTCGGCCGGGGTGCGAAAGGTCATCGCCGCCAGCACAGGGCCGAAGATCTCCTCCTGCGCGACGCTGCTGGACGGGCTGACCCCGGTGAGCAGTGTGGGCTTCACAAAAAGCCCTTGGCCGGGCAGCGTCATCTCCGGCTGCCAGCAGCTGGCGCCGTCGCGGACCCCGGCCTGGATGTAGCGATCGATGCGCTCCACCTGCACCTGATCCGCAATCGCGCCCAGGTCGATGGCCTTGTCCAGCGGCGAGCCCACACGCAGCGTGCGCATGCGGGCGCGCAGCTTGTCATAGAGGCGCTCGGCCACGCGCTCCTGCACCAGCAGCCGCGACCCGGCGCAGCACACCTGCCCGCCGTTGAACCAGATGCCATCCACCAGGCCCTCCACGGCGGAGTCCAGGTCGGCATCGTCGAAGACGATAAAGGGGCTCTTGCCGCCGAGTTCCAGCGACAGCTTTTTGCCGCTGCCTGCGGTCTCCTGCCGGATGCGCCGCCCCACCTCGGTGGAGCCTGTGAAGGCGATCTTGTCCACCCCGGGGTGCGCGGCCAGCGCGGCGCCGGTGTCGCCCTTGCCGTTGACCACGTTGAGCACGCCCGGGGGCAGGCCGATCTCCTCTGCGATCTCGGCCAGCGCAAGGGCGGTCAGCGGGGTGTACTCGGCGGGCTTGATCACGACCGTGCAGCCCGCGGCCAGCGCCGGCGCCACCTTCCAGGCCAACATCAGCAGCGGGAAGTTCCAGGGAATGATGGCGCCCACCACGCCCACGGGCACCGTGCCGCGGAAGTCCTCGCCGCGAAAGCCGGCTTCGCCAAGCGAGCCGAGCAGCTGCGCCCAGCCGGCGTGGTAGTAAAAATGCCGCGCCACCAGAGGCACATCCACCTCGCGCGACTCGCGGATGGGCTTGCCGTTGTCCAGCGTTTCCAGCACAGCCAGCCGGCGCGCATGCTTCTGCACCTGCCGGGCGAGCGCATACAGGAACCGCGCCCGCTGGTGCCCGCTGAGCGCCTGCCAACCCGGCAGCGCCGCCCGCGCGCTGCGCACCGCATGCTCCACCTCCGCGGCGTCGGCCTCGGCGACGGTGGCCAGGAGCTCGCCCGTGGCCGGATCCTTGGTCTGGAAGCTCGCGCCGTTGCCCCCGGTCCAGCGTCCGTTGATGAAGTGACTGAAGGTGCGGTTGTGCCCGTCGAGCCAGCGCATCACCTCGCCTGCGGCTTCGGGGGCTGGGCCGTACTCCATCGATTCGTAGATTTCCATGATGCTGCCGGGCATGAGGCCTGTTCCTATGTGGGGGTACGCGTGACTGCTTCATCCTACGCGCTGGTCTGGGGCGAATGTTTCTCTGCGACCCCTGCGAGAGCAGCGACATCTGAGCTGCATTGGGGGATTTGCGCTATGTTTCTGGTCACCGGCATCACGGGTCATGTTGGGGGAGCCGCCGCGCGGCATCTGCTCGCGCAGGGAAAAGCGGTCAGGGCCTTGGTGCGCGATGAGGGCAAGGCCGCGGCGTGGGCCGGCCAGGGCGTGGAGCTGGTGAAAGGCGAATGGGAAGACGCCGGGGCCCTGACCCGCGCTCTGGAGGGCGTCGAAGGGGTCTACCTGATGATGCCTCCCCTCCAGGCGCCCTCGCGGGACTTCCGCGAGGCCAAAGCCGTGATCGCAAGCTACATGGAGGCGCTGGGCAAGGCCATGCCGCCCAAGGTGGTGGCGCTGTCTTCCATGGGCTCGCAGCAGACCAGCGGCCTGGGGCTGATCACCTCCACGCACCTGATGGAAGAGGCCCTGAAAACACTTCCAATTCCTGTGGCCTTCGTCCGCGCGGGCTCGTTTTACGAGAACTACCTTTTTGGCCTGCAGGCAGGCAAAGGCGGAACCCTGCCGACCTTCTACGCCCCCGCCGACCGCAAGCTGCCCATGATCGCCACCGAGGACATCGGCGCCGAAGTCGCGAAACTGCTCACGAGCGACTGGACTGGCAAACGCTATATCGAACTCGGCTCGATGGTGAGCTCCGATGATCTGGCGGCAGAGCTCGGGGAGGTGCTCGGCCGCGAGGTCAAGGCGCAGGTTGTTCCCCGCGAGGCGTGGACCTCCGCCCTGGAGCACATGGGCATGCCCAAGGGCAGCACCTGGGGCTACGAAGAGATGGTCGAGGGCGTGAACTCCGGCTGGATTGGCTTCGGCGTTGCGGGTACGGAGAGCGTCCAGGGCACCACAAGCGCCGAACAGGTGTTCAAGGAGGCAAGCACCGCAAGCTGAGGCATATCGACCTGTAGCCGAGCAAGTCATCCTTCGACCGGAACGGGCCGGCTTTGGTCTCGTCCGGCGTGTATGCAATCAAGCCTGGCTAACGTCCCCGATTGTCCTCCGGGGAGGATGCACAGGCTTTTTTGCTAGCAGTGAAAATACTGCACGAGTTGCTGAAATTGTGCATCGTACTTCCTGTGTCCTGGGGCCAAGGTCGAAAGGGCAGTTTGACTAAAGGATGGTTATGAAAACGTTAGGCTGGGCGACGGCAGTAGCTGCGGTTGTTTGTGTTTCCACTTTGCCGGTGCAGGCGCAAAACAAGGCTGATCTGAAAGAGCGGTTAAACGACGCAACACAGGTCATCAAAGAAATTGAAAACGTGCCGGATGGCGGCATTCCGGATTACATTGTCGCCAAGGCGAACTGTATTGGCGTGATCCCGAGCGTCAAGAAGGGCGCGTTTTTGGTGGGTGCTTCCTATGGTCAGGGTGTGGTGACGTGCCGCACGGGGCATGGATGGAGCGCGCCGGTGTTTATCCGTCTGGCGGGCGCGAGCTTTGGCTTCCAGATTGGGGGCCAGGCAACCGACCTCGTGCTCGTTTCGGTAAACCAGAAAGGTTTTCAGGATCTGTTGCACTCCAAGGTGAAGATCGGTGCAGACGCTTCGGCGGCGGCTGGTCCCGTGGGGCGTCATGCGGCGGCTTCGACCGACATCCTGCTGAGCGCTGAGTTGCTCACGTATTCGCGGGCGAAAGGTGCTTTCGCGGGCGTCGATCTGAATGGCGCGACCATCTCGCAAAACCAGGACGACACCAATGCCTTCTATGGTGGCGCACCCAAATCCTATGAGGAGATCCTGAAGGGTGATGTCCCAACACCGCCCGCCGCGCAGCCCTTTGTGCATACAGTGGCGCGGTATTTCCACTCCACTCGGTAGACCTACGAATGCAATCTGCGCCTCGTTCCACTGCGGAGCGAGGCGCTTTTCTGTAGCTGACGTCTGTTTTGTGGACAGCGACTGAGATGATGTGGAGGGCGTGTGCCGATTGCGAACTACAGCGTTCTGAAGGGTCGCCCGACGGCGGGTAAGGTTGTGGCGGGTGCCAGCGCGCACTACCTGATCACGCTGGCAGCGGACAGGGAGTACACCGTGGCGGTGAACATCCAAAGCGTGAGTGGGAGTGAGGTTCTGTACGCCATCAAGCCAGGTTTTCTGCCGCCCGACCCCGCAGGGCTGGCGGCATTGCAGCCTGGCATCGGAGGGCTGAAGCGGGAGCCGGGTGGCCTGGCGCTGGACTTTGTGCGGGAAACCATTGCCGGGCAGCCCATGATCACCGCAAGGGAGATGTCGCTACTGCCGCTGGGGTCCAATCCCTCGCTGTTCCTTCAGCAGTCCCTGGCCGAGGACGCGAGCGAGCGACAGGACGAAGCCCATGCGTTGCAAAACGCCGTCGTGCAGCTGCTGGATCAGGCCGTCGCGGATCCCAATGCTCTGCTATACGCGTTCGGGAGCGCGTTTGCCGATCGCGGCGTGGTGGATGGCATTCACAACATCCATATGAACCAGGGCAATCCCCCCGATGACCACGGCAACGACAACGGCATTTGGCAGGACGGTGCGGTGTTTGTGAGCCTGCCTGGGCAGGGCACGTGGACGGGGTTGTTTCTTGCCTTTCAAACCCAGAGCTGGACCACGGACGGAGCAGGGAACCCGGTGCGGCGATAGCCATTGACATTCTGCTGAACGCCGCCCACCCCGCGGGCGGGTGGCAACGTATTGCCACCGGGCATCGGCGTCGGTAGACTGTGCTTGAGGAGAGTTGGCAGAGCCCGGTTGAATGCACCTGACTCGAAATCAGACATAGTCGCAAGGCTATCGGGGGTTCGAATCCCTCACTCTCCGCCATCTTGCACGGCAGCCGCATTCTGAAAAAGTCCACACGCGAAGTGAGGAGCTGAGCGCTCCTCACTTTCTCGTTTTAGAGGTGATTCAGGATCTCCTCGGCTGTTGTGCGGTCGCCGTGGGAGTGACTGATCTTCTCGTACTGGACCTTTCCGGCCTTGTCGAGAATGAATGTGGAAGGGTACGCCGTTTCGTGCTCGCCTTCCCAGCGCAGGCCGTAAAGGTTGGTCATCTTGTAATCGGGATCGACGACCAGGGTGACGTTGGGCGGCAGGGATGCCTGCCTGGCAAGAAACTCCTTGGCGTGCGCGTCAAGTTCAGCGGGCGGACCCGGATACACGAGCAACACCTGCGCCCCTTTGGCCGCGAACTCCTGGGCATGGTCGGTGATGTCGTGCACCTGCTTTTGGCAGTACGGGCATTGGTAGCCAGGGAAGCCGCGCAACACGACCAGCACAAGGTCGCCCCGGCCCGTTTCGCTGGCGAGCGACACCGGCTTGCCCACTGGCGTGGAAAGCGTGAAGTCCGGAGCCTTCGCCCCGACAGCAGGTGTCTGTGCCATCGCCTGGCCGCCAAGCACGGGACCGCAGACAAGGGCCAGCCTTGCCGTGTATGCGCGTACCCGCCAACGCGTCTTGCCTGTTCGCAGTTGAAGCCTCGGCTGTGCCTTGGCTTTGCCTTCCACTGACGCCTGAAAAAGGGGCATGGATCTCTCCTCGGTGCTGCAGATTGACGAATTGTAGCAACTGCTTCAGAATGAAGACGACGCACCGTTCTGTCAAGTGACGGTGTGAGGATTTGCAACGAGGCGAGACGATCCGTGGCGCGCACACTCCAGTTCGATCACACCACAGCCATTGAAGAAGCGACGCGGCTGTTCTGGCAGGGCGGCTATGCGAATACCTCCCTGCGCGATCTGCTGAAGGGTATGGGCATTGGCGAAAGTTCGTTTTACAACACGCTGAAGAGCAAAAAGCACGCCTACCTGGCCGCCCTGAAGCACTACAACGCAACGGTTGGAGCGCGTCGAGCCCAGGCCTTCCTGTCAGCTCCGACAGCCTCAGAGGGTGTGCGCGCGCTTTTCGGAACCATGCTCGATTGCCTGGACGATCCCGCGACGCCCTCGCAGATCTGCCTGATGGCTGGAACCGTGACGCCGGAGGTGCTGGAAGACCCCGATCTGCGGGCCTATGTCGAGGAGCAGATTGCGACACTGGTCAGGGCGATGACCGAGCGGCTCACCGTGGATCAGCAAACAGGCCGTTTGCCGGACGGGCTGGACCCCTGCATCGTGGCTTCGGTGATTCTGACGTATATGCAGGGGCTGTGGAGAATGGCCCTGCTCTCATATGATCGTCCCAAATTCGAGCGGCAGATCGACGTGTTTCTGCGCGGGATGGGTCTTTAACCCCGGAACATCGCATCGCGTGTTATGGAACAGCTGCTGACGCGCGACCTCGATGAGGATTACCAGCAAGAACGTATCGATCCACCGCTGTTTCTGCTTCTTTGAAAGGATGCATGCATGGCCACCAGCTCCAGCATTGAGCCGCCGCACACCCGTGAGGCCTCCCCGGAAGCCGGTGCCTCCATCCGCCTGGAGCGCAAGCATCCGCTGGCCATTCGATGGATGCACTGGGTGAACTTTCCCGTATTGTTCACGATGGTCTGGAGCGGCCTTCTTATCTACTGGAATGACTCGGACAACGCGTACAGGCATCCTCATCGTGTGTACCGGGTTGGTGTGGGCAAGGTGACACTGTTCCGCTTTTTTCCGGACTGGTTTTACAAGCTCTTCCATGTGCCGTACCACGTGACGCTGGGACTTAGTTACCACTTCTTCTTTATGTGGATCTTTGCGCTGAACGGGGTGGCATGGGTGCTGTACACCTGGCTTTCCGGGGAGTGGCGCTTTCTGCTGCCCCAGCGTCAGAGCCTTCGTGAGGCCATCCAGGTCACGCTGGTCGATCTGCACCTGCGCAAGGGGCTGCCGCGCCAGACCAAGTACAACGGAGCGCAGCGCATCGCCTATACGTCCTGCGTCGTGATGGGGGCGTTCATGCTGCTGACAGGACTTGCGATCTACAAGCCTACGCAGCTGCACTGGCTTACCTCCGCGCTGGGCGGATACGAAATGGCGCGCTGGCTCCACTTCTGGACCACGATGGCCTTTTTGGGGTTTTTTCTCGTTCACGTCGTTCAGGTTGTGCTCGCCGGATGGAACAACTTCCGGGCCATGGTGAGCGGCTATGAGGTGCAGCGGGTTGAGGCGCCTTCGCTCGAAGCGGAAAGGAAGAGCTGGCAATGAAAGAGCCCAACCAGGAGACGCAGGCCGCTAAACCGCCTGCGCAGAGTGCATCGCCCGAACAGGAGAACGTGCGCGTGCAGGCCCACGAGGCCAGACCCGCAGATCCGCAGTCTGCGGACGATGTGCTCGCACGCAAGTTGCCGACGCAACCAAATGCCGAGGAGGATGCCAGCCGTCAGGCCGCGGATGCAGCGGTGTTGGCGGCTTCGCGACAGCGCACCCGGCGCGCTTTTCTGTTCAGCGGAGCCGCTGCCACGCTCGCCTATGGCTTCTACCATTGGCTTGACTATGGACCGCATGAGGACATGCTGCCGACGCTGGTGGATCGCACCTACGACGTGAACGCGAGCGTTTCCCGTGCGGTGTTTCGCGATCACGCGTTGGCGCCCACCTACCCCCTGAGTCGCGCGGAGACACTGCGTATCAACGGGGTTTACGGCTTGAAAAAGGAGCTCGCGCTGGACAGCTATCGGCTGCAGCTTGTGGGTGTCAAGGATGCCCCGAGCCATCCCAGGTATGTGCCCGATGTCACGACCTGGGAGTACCGCTACGCTGGCAAAAGCGGCGGGGACCAGGGGCACGATACCAAGGTCGATCCGGAACAGGAGAGCTCCGCCAAAATGGCGCCCGCTCCCATGCAGGGCAAGGCTGAGGAAGACGAGTTGCACACTGGCCGGAAGCCTCGCGGCCTGGAAGAGTCGGGGGAAAGCTACTCAACGCTGCGGCCGGGAACGCCTGGGCTGCTGCTGACCCTGGACGATATCGTTCCCAAGTTGCCGCGGCATGAGCTGGTCACGCAATTCAAGTGCATTGAAGGGTGGAGCCAGATCGTGCACTGGGCCGGCGTTCGCATGGCCGACTTTCTTGCGCTGTACCCGCCCGCGCCCATCGACGGGAAGGAGCCTCGCTATGTCTATATGGAGACCCCGGATGGTGACTACTATGTGGGTTACGACATGGAGGTCTGCCGTCATCCGCAGACGCTGCTGGTGACAGAGATGATGGGCGCACCGTTGACCCAGAGTCATGGGGCGCCATTGCGCGTCCACATGCCCACGAAGTATGGCTATAAACAGATCAAGCGCATTGGCTTGATCGCGTACACCAATGACAAGCCCGACGATTACTGGACGGAGCTTGGGTACGACTGGTTTGCGGGTCTGTAGCCGGGCGCCGTTCTAGCCCAAATTTCCTGCAGGTATAGTTCTGCGTCTATGTGTCGGGCCTTCAGCCCTTGAGCGTTCCTTTGCGGCTACCTGGGGCTTGCGCCCCAGGCTGTTATGTAATGGGCTTTCAGCCCTAAAAAACCACAGCTATACCTACAGGAAAACGGCTCTAGCCAGCGCCAGAGGAGGACTGCGCTTTTTTAAGAAAGAAGGCGAGGGGAGCGCAGGCGATGCAGAGGAAGCCGAAGTAACGCAGGACATCCACGTAGGCGTAGACGGAGGCCTGCTGCGTGAGCATGTTGCTGGTCATCTCCAGGGCGCGCAGGCTGGAAAAGCGCGGACCGACATGACGGCTCATGCTGAGCGTGAGGCCATTGAGCTGCCGGCGCAGAAGATAGCTGGCGCCCGAAAACCAATGCAGCAGCTCGAAGCGATGAGACTGGGTGTGGCGTTGCGAGATGGTGTTTGCGACGGAAATGCCGATGCTGCCGCCGACGTTGCGCAGGAAGTTGAAGATGCCGCTGGCGTTGCCGGATTGGGATTTGGGTACGGTGCCGAGCGCCACCTGGGTGAGCGGGACAAAGATCATGGACAAGCCAACGCCGGAAAGCGTCAAGGGCCAGAACAGCGTCCAGGGCGCGATGTTCAGGGTGAGATCCCCGAGCATCAGGCCGGAGTAACCGAGCAACGCGAAGCCGCAGGCCACGATCCAGCGGGGGTCCATGCGGGAAACGGCGGCGCCGACGATAAGCGCGGCGGCGAAGGCGCCAATGCCGCGCGGGCTGACGGAAAGGCCTGATCGGGTGGCGGAATAACCAAGCAGGTCCTGGAAGAAGACCGGCAGAATCGTGGTAAGGCCATACAAGACACCGCCGAGAGCGAAGACAAGGAAGCAGCCCCAGGCGAGGTTGCGGTCCCCAAGGGAACGAAGATTCACAAGAGGATTCTTGGCGCGCAGCTGATAGACGATGTAAGCGATGAAGAACGTAACGCAGAGAGCCACGCCCCAGCGGATGCGGATGTCGCCGAACCAGTCCTGCTCCTGACCCTTGTCGAGCACGAACTGAAGGCAGGCGATCCAGATGCCGAGCAGGCCGAAGCCGATCGTGTCGAACTTGCCGGGCTTGGCCTTTTTCAGCTCGGGCGGATCTTCCAGAACGCGGGATTGCAGCAACAGGGCGACAATACCGATGGGGATATTGATGTAGAAGGCCCAGCGCCACGAGATGGTGTCGGTGAGATAGCCGCCAAAGATCGGGCCGACCACGGGAGCGATGACGACGCCGAGGGCGAAGACGCCAAGGGCCATGCCCTGCTTGGCCGGCGGAAAAGCGTCCAGCAGGATGGATTGTGAAAGCGGCTGCAAAGCGCCGCCGGCGGCTCCCTGCAGGATGCGCGCAAGCAGAATTAAGCCCAGCGTGGGGGAGATACCGCACAGAAAGGACGCCACGGTAAAGGTGGCGACCGAAAACATGAGATAGCGTTTGCGGCCAAAGCGCTCGGCGAAGTAATTGGAGGCGAGCAGGAAGGCGGCGTTGGCGACGAGGTAGACGGTGAGCACCCACTCGGCTTCATCGGTGGTGGACGCGGTGGAGCCGGCGATGTAGGGAACGGCCACCGCGGCGATGGAGGTGTCCATGACCTCCATGAAGGTGGTGAGCATGACCGCGATGGCGATGAGCCAGGGGCTCTGTTTTGACTTGGCACTGGGCATTACGCGGATCTCCGCGGGGCGGCGGGCACGGTCACTTCACCCAAACCTTGGGTTCAACGCTCATGCCCGGGGCGAGCCGGTCGAGGCCTTGCTGGTTGGGGCGAAAGCGGATACGGACAGGCAGTCGCTGTACAACCTTGACGTAGTTGCCGGTGGCGTTTTCCGGTGGCAGCAGGCTGTAAATGGCACCGGTTCCGCCCGGCAGAGCCTCTACCCAGCCTGCAAAGGTCGTCTTCAGGGCATCGACGTAGATGCTGACGGACTGTCCTGGACGCATGTTCTGGATGGCGGTTTCTTTGAAGTTGGCGGTCACCCAGATGTCGTTGGTCTGGGTCAGGGCAAACAGCTCCTGACCGGGGGCTACCTGCGAGGCCACCTGCACCTGCTTGTCGCCGATGATGCCGTCTTCCGGCGCGTAGATGCGGGTGTACTGCAGGTTCAGTTCCGACTGGTCGGCCTGGGCCTGCGCCGCCTGGGCGTTGGCTTTGCGCTGCATCAGCGTCGCTTTCTGGATGGCGACCTGGCGCGGAAGCACGGCCTGGGCCTGCCGTAGCTGCTGCTGCGCCTGCCCGAGGGAGGCCTGGGCGGTGAGCACCTGCTTGGCGCTGGCGTTGGCGGTTTCGCGGCGTCCGACCACCACCGCTGCCTGTGCGCGCTCATTGGTGGCCTGCTGATCGTATTGCTCGCGGGAGATCTCTTCCTTGACCACCAGCAGGCGGTAGCGTTCTTCTTCGCGGGCGGCGTTCATCTCGTTGGCCTCGGCCTGATGCAGATCGGCAAGCGACGATTGATACCGCTCCTGCGCGGCCGCGAGGTTGGCCTCCGAGCTGTTCACATTCAGCTCGGCATTCACCACCTGCGTGGACTGGTTGATGCTGGTCAGGGGAACGTTGGGCTCCTGCGCGGCGACCGCGGCATTGGCCTGTGACAACTGCGCGGCCGAGGTCTCCTTGGCCACCTGGTTGTCGCGCGGATCGATTTGCACCAGCAGCTGACCCTTTTTCACATGGAAGGTGTTTTCCACATAGACAGAGGCAACATAGCCGTTGATCCGTGCGGCGATGGGGTCCGTGTGGCCATCCACAAAGGCGTCGTCGGTGGACTCATAGCTGCTCAGGTAGCTGAACAGGATGAAAGCGGCGATCACGAGGACAATCAGACCCAGGATGCTGCCAATGGTGACCAGGGGGTGGGTGCGCACCCAGCTCCGGATGCGCTGGCTCGCGGGAGGCTTGTTGGGGTCCTTCTTTTTGTCCTTGTCGTCCTCCTCGCCGCCCTCCTTGCTGTCTTTGTCTTCGCCTTCCTGTTCCTGGTCGCCGCCGCCCTGTTTGGCCTGCTCTTCCTTTTGGCGCAGCTGGTCGAGCTCTGCGCGCAAACGGGACTGCTCGTCGTACAGCATGCGCAAGGCAAGGTCGTTGTGCGGTTCACCGGCGGTTTGGGGAAATTCAGGGGGCGGCGTGTTGTCGGGCATCGATTATTTCCTGAGCATTTGGGGAAGCGTTTGTTCGGCATTGCCCATGGCGCGTGCGAGCGAGACTTTGGCGAGATTGTGTTCGAAAACGGCGGAGATCAGATCGTTATCGGCCTGTACCACAGCCTGTTCGGCCTGCACCACCTCAACGGTGTTGGTCACGCCGGCGTTGAAACGGTCCTGCGACTGCTGCAGCGCCTCGTGCGAAAGGTCGACGTTGCTTTGCGCGACGCCGACCTGGTCGGTTGCCGCGTTCAGGTCGATAAAGGCCTGCCGCACATCCTGGTCCACCTGCGCGTGCGCGTCGGAAAGCTCCGCCTGGCGCTGTTTCAGCGCGGCGTTGGCCTGTTGGATATCGCCGCGGATGCGACCGCCCTCGTAAAGCGGAATGGTAAGCGTTCCGGACACGGTATACACCCCGGTGGAATGAAAGCTGGGCGTGGTGCCCGCCGCGCCGAAGGTTGCGTCGACGTTGAGCGTCGGGATGCGTTCGGCATGGGTGGCCTTGAGATTGTTTTGGGCGGCTTTTACGCTGGAGGCCGCGGCCTGCAGATCGGCGCGCCCGCCCTGTGCGCGGGCCAGCGCGGCGTCCAGTGTAACGTCGGGCAGCGGCGTGAAGCGGTACTCATCGGTGGCTTGAAACGCCTGCCCCAGTGGAAGGCCGATCAGCCGCGCGAGCTTAAGCTTTTGGCTGTCGCGGTCGGCTTGCAACGAGCGGAGACGTTGTTTCTCCGTCTGGTACTGTACCTGCGCGCGGTCCGCGTCCACGCGGGCCGCCAGGCCCGCCGCGAAGCGATCCGCGGCCTGCTTGAAGATGGCCTGGGTGGTCGCGACCTGGCCTTCGGCGGCCTTGACCCGCGCGTTGGTGCTTTGCAGCTGCAGATAGCTGCCCGCGACCGCCAGCACGATGAGGTCGCGCGTATTGCGGGCGGAGATCAGGCTGGCCTTCAGTGTTTCGGTGGCGGTGTGCAGGCTTTCCAGGCGGGCCACGTCCAGCACGGCCTGCTGCAGGCGCACGGCGCGCGCGTCAAAGTAGTTGAACTGCACGCTTTCCGGGATGATGGGGATGGAAACGCCCAGGGTGCGGAGGTTTTCGCGCTCAAACACCTCGCTGATGCCTGTATTCAGATTGGGCAGCAGGCCGCTACGGGCGATCGTGCGCGCGCCCTGTGCCTGCAGCACGCCGGCGCTCTGTTCCACCGCCCCGAGATTGGCCTTCAGCCCCATGGCCAGTGCCTGTTGCAGCGTGAGGGCGACCGTGTTTTGCTCCACCGAGCCTGAGGGCACACTGCCCGTGTAGGGCGGCAGCACCGTGACCGTGCTGTTGATGACGTTGGCGCTTCCGTTGCCGGACGAAGGCGAGGTCTGCTGCGTGATCGTGACACCGTTGGTAGGCAGCTGCATGCCGGAAAGCGGCAAAGCTGTGTGCGGCGGCGGTCCGGTAACCTGCTGCGACGGCGCTTGTGACCAACCGCGACCGCACAGCAACGCAAGCGCGCACAAAGTTGCCGCTTGCCGGCAACATCGGAGCGCGGCTGCCGTTCTGTCGAATTTTTCTCGGGAAAAGGGATGCAGGGGCAGATCCTGCATCCTGCCCGTTGCATGCTGCGGCAAAGGATGCACCTTTGTATGTCTTTGAAAGAAAAGATGCGGGGAAGGAACAAAAGATGCCTCAAGTTTACCGGTGGTGCTCTTGAAAAGCGTCTGCGTGGCGCCGCGGACGGCATCGTTTCACCCCCGGTGAAGTTGGATTTGGCGACATGAACGCTGCTCAGCAAACCGAGCCGCAGCGTCGAGGTACTGAGTGTATGCTGGGCAGTTTCCGGGCCCTGCTTCGTCAAGGAGTATTCCGTGCCCCGGGTCCGCAGAGATTTGTTAAACGGATGGAAGGAGATCGCCGCCTATCTGGGGCGCGACCCCCGCACGGTGGAGCGCTGGGAAGAGCGGCGCTCCTTGCCCGTTCACCGGTTACTCGGGAGCGGAAGGTCCACCGTGTATGCGTTCACCACGGAGCTGGATGCATGGCTGGCAGGCCACCCGCCTTCAGCGCTGGTGGCCGAGGGCGCGGCAACGGCCGAGACCAGAACCGGGGCAGCGGCCACGGACATCCCGAACGAAAGCGAACCGCCGTCCCATCCCCGGGCAGGTCCGGAGGCCTCTTCGCCGATGGACGCTCCCCGGATGCGGTGGCTGCCGGGCCCTGGCGACAGGCGACGTTGGGCTGTTCTGGCGCTTGGACTTTCGTTGTTGGCCGTGGGCGGGTGCATGGCCCTTCACCGTGTCAGCTACACGCTGAAGACGCACTTTGTTGCACCATCTTCGAAAATAATCAGCACTGCCCGCGCACACAGCGCATCCTAACTGACTGACTCACGTACGTATTCCTTTTGCGGAGCTACCGCGATGACAGTTCAGCTTTGGTTATGGATCGGAACGATCGGTATGTCCGTCGGCCTCATCCTTCTGTTTTTCCCGATGCAGAAAAACGAGTCCGTGTCCGAGCAGGGCGACTCCATTGCGCACTTTCTGGTGCCGATGGTGGCGTTGACCTTGTACCTGCTGATGTCCTTGGGGCATGGCTCGGTCACTTTGCCTTCGGGCCGTGTTTTCTACTATGCACGTTACATCGACTGGTCCATCACCACGCCGCTGCTGCTGTTGAGCCTGGTTTCTTCCGCCGTGTACGGTCAATCCAACAAGCGGGGCGCGTTGATTGCTGGCCTGGTGCTATCGGATGTTTATATGATCGCTACCGGCCTGGTCGCCGGCTGGACCGACGACCCCACGCTGAAGTGGTGGTTTTATGTGCTCAGCTGCCTGGCGTTTCTGGCGTTGTATGGGCTGCTCTGGGGATCTTTCCGGCGGCTTTCGCAGGATAGCCCCAAGGGCGATCTGTATCGACGCAAAGCGACCGCGCTTTCCATCGTATGGTTCTTCTATCCGGTGGTCTTTCTGCTGGGGCAGGAAGGTTTGCGCCTGTGGAGCCCGGTGGTAGATGCTGCTTTGTTTACCATTCTCGACCTGACCGCCAAGGTCGCCTATGGTCTGTGGGCGGTCAGCATGGTGCAATCCACCAGAAGCGTCAAGGACGAGCTGCCCGAAAGCGGCGACCGTCTCGCTCGCGAGGCGTAATTGTGAGGGGGTGCCCGGCGTGGGCACCCTGCTTGCATCTCACCCTTGATGCAGCGGGCCGTCATTATCGGAGCGGGCTTCGGGGGTATGGCGGCAGCACTGCGACTCCGTTCCCATGACTTTCAGGTGGACATTTACGATAGCGGTGCCGTGGCTGGCGGACGCGCCAGCGTATACCGGCGGCAGGGTTACACGTTTGACGCGGGCCCTACGGTGATCACGGCGCCCTTTCTCTTTGACGAGCTGTTTGCGCTCTTCGGCAAACAGCGTCACAACTATGTAGAGTTTCAGCCACTGACGCCCTGGTACCGGATTCGCTTTGCGGATGGGCGCTGCTTCGACTACGGCGGCACAGATGACGAGCTGTTCGAAGCGGTCCGTCGGTTTTCCCCGGGGGATCTGCCCGGCTACCGCCGCATGTTGGCCGCGGTTGAAGAGATCTACAAGGTCGGCTTCGAGCAATTGGGCGACCAACCCTTCGACTCCGCGGTGAGCATGTTGCGCGTGTTGCCCAGGATGCTTGCGCTGCGCAGCGACCGCTCTGTTTACAGCTTCGTCGCAGGCTTTCTGCAGGATGAAGCTTTGCGACGGGTGTTTTCCTTTCAGCCGCTGCTGGTGGGAGGCAATCCCTTCCACACCACCTCGATCTACGCGCTCATCCAGCACCTGGAACGCAAGGACGGCGTGCACTTTGCGATGGGGGGCACCGCGCAGCTGGTCGCGGCGTTGGTCCAGCTCATGCAGGAGGAAGGCATCTCGCTGCACCTTAACCGGGCTGTGAAGCAGATCCGCGTGGAAGACGGGCGAGCGACAGGCGTTGTGCTTGCAGACGGACAACAGATCGACGCGGACGTGGTGATCGCGAATGCGGACGCACCGGCTCTTTATCGCGATCTCGTGCCCGCCGAAGCACGGCGCAAGTGGACCGATGCGCGCATTGAAAGCAAGAAGTACTCCATGGGCCTGTTTGTCATGTACCTGGGCGTCCGGCGGCAGTATCCGGAGCTGGCGCACCACACCATCCTGCTGGGCAAGCGCTATCGCGAGCTGTTGGAAGAGATCTTCGAAGGGCAGGCCATCAGCGACGACCTGAGCCTGTATCTGCATGCCCCCACACGCACCGACCCCACGCTTGCGCCGCCCGGCTGCGAAAGCCTTTATGTGCTGGCGCCCGTGCCGAACCTGCGCGCCGGCCTCGACTGGCAGGTCGAGGGCCCGCGACTCGAACAGCGCATCCTCGACGTGCTGGAAAGCACCGTGTGCCCGGGACTTCGTGACGCGCTGGAGGTAAAGTTTTACGTCACCCCGGAGCACTTTCGCGACAAGCTGCACACGCACCACGGCACGGGCTTTTCCATCCAGCCTACGCTGTTGCAGTCGGCCTGGTTCCGGTTTCATAACCGCTCAGAGGACGTTGAGGGCTTGTACCTGGTGGGCGCGGGAACGCACCCCGGCGCAGGGCTGCCGGGCGTTCTGTGCTCCGCAAAGGTGCTGGAGCATTACATCCCAGAGATGCTCGCGTTGGGTGACAAGGGGCAGGGAAGCGGCGCCTCCGCAGGCTCGCTTTCGCGTCAGCCGTCGGAGGTGGCGCGTTGACCGCCGCAGCGCAAAGCGGTGCTGCGGCGGTGATGGCACACTCCGGCAAGACGTTCTACAGAGCCGCCCGCCTGTTACCGCCCGCCGTGCGCGAGGACATCGTCGCCCTGTATGCCTTTTGCCGCCGTGTCGATGACCTCGCCGACGAGCCGGAGGGCCCTGCCGCGCAGAATTTTTACCAACTTCAGGCTGTAGCGCAGGAGCTGCGGCATGGTGGCGGTGAGCGCAGCCTGGCGTTGGGCTGGTCCTTTGCGGGGGACGCGCGACGTGCGCTGCTGGCGCGAGCGGCGGCGGCGCTGGTGGGCGCCGCCGCGGCCGATGTCGCGCAACAGCAGCCCGCTTGCCTCGATGCCTTGCTGCGGTACACCTTTGGCGTGGCCGGCACGGTCGGCCTGATGCTGGCCGAACTGCTGGGAGCCGACAGTGTGGCACGGGCCGCGGCCATTGCCCTGGGCATGGCCATGCAGCTGAGCAACATCGCCAGAGACGTGGCGGAAGACTGGCGCAACGGCCGCATCTATTTGCCCGCCGACTGGATCGGCCAAGATGCAGTCTTTGCAGCGCTGACGACACAGGAGCCCTCGGCTGCGCAGCAGCTGGTAGATGCAACGGAGCGGGTCGTCGCCCTGGCCGATCAGCTCTACGAGCAGTCCTTTGACGGCATCGCCTTTCTGCCCTGGCGTGTGCGCTGGGGCATTCTGGCGGCTGCGCTGTGCTATCGGGAGATCGGCATCAAGACCTCGCGCGATGTCGCGCGCTCCTGGCAGCAGCGCACCGTCGTCTCCACCGCGCGCAAGCTCGTGCTGATCGGCTTGGCCGCGCTTCGGCTGTTGCTGCCCCGTTATTGGCGCAAAGCGCGGCCGAAACGTCCTGCGTGGCTGGGCCTGCTTGCGCCGCAGCTTGCCGAGGCGGGAGTTTCGCTTTGATGGCCGATGCCGATGTGCTCATCCTGGGTGCGGGGTGCGCCGGGCTCAGCCTGGCCGTGGCGCTGGGCCAGCATGCACCGCAGCTGCGCGTGCATCTGCTGGAAGCGCGCGAGGCGTATCAACGCGACCGCACCTGGTGCTTTTGGAACACGGAGCCGCATGCGTTTGAGAACTGCGTCTCCCATCGCTGGAATCAATGGCGCGTCAGCCAGGGGCCGCGGTCGATCGTTCGGTCGAGCCAGCGCTTTGCGTATCAGCACATCCCGGCCGATCGCTTTTATCAGGCCGCGGTGGACCGCGTTGCGGCGACGCCGAACCAGGTGCTGACGATGGGCGTGCAGGTGGAAGCGACCGAGCGCACCACCGCCGGTACGCGCGTCCAAACCAGCATGGGAGCCATGGAAGCGCCGTGGGTCTTTGATTCGCGGCCGCGCAGCGCAACGGGCGCCCCGGAATGCCAATCGGGCCTGCTGCAGCGCTTTGAGGGCTGGCACGTCAGAACCCAAAATTATCCGTTTCAGCCGGAGGTGGTGGGGCTGATGGATTTTGTGCCTTCCCCGGTGCAGGGGCGCACCGTTTTCTTCTACACACTGCCGTTCTCGGCGAATGAGGCGCTGGTGGAGGCGACGTTTCTGGATGCGCCGCACCTGCCCCCATCGGATGCGGCCGGCCTGCTGCGCGAGCACCTGGCCGCACTCACAGGAGGCGCTGGTTTTGAGGTGCTCTTCACCGAGCACGGATGCCTGCCCATGAGCGTGGATTCCCAGCAGGCGAGCGTCGGCCCGCCGGACGGCACGATCCCTATCGGCACGCCGGGCGGCCGGGTGAAGGCTGCCTCCGGCTACGCCTTTCTGCGCATCCAGCGTCAGGCTGCGGCCATCGCCGGGGCGCTGGGCCGGGGCGCCGCTCCACCCCGGAGCTTCGAGCCGGGCGTGTTCGCATGGATGGACGGGGTCTTCCTCCAGGCTTTGCGCGCGGCGCCGGAGCGCACGCCCGCGTACTTCTGCCGCCTCTTTGAGGCAACCCCGCCGGATCGCCTGGTGCGCTTTCTCGGGGAAACCGCCTCGCTGGGCGAGACAGCCTTTGTGGCAGCGAGCCTGCCCAAGCTGCCCTTTCTCGCCGCGGCTGCGCGTTTCGCGGCATCGGGACGCGCATGAGGTCTCAATTCCATCCATCGCGCCTCTGGATTGGCGAAGCCGGTAAGATCCCGTGGATCAAGCTTGGGCTGTACCTGCTCGGTGCGTCCCTGGCCGTGGCGGCACAGGCGCTGTCGCCTGCCACAGTCGATCCTTTGCTCGCGCTTTCCCTTGTGGCGATCGCCGTGGCCATCTGGCATGGCGCCTTTGATGGCGCGCTGGCGCAGGAGGTGCTTGCTTCACGCCTCGGCCGGTGGTGGCTGCCGATCTTTGGCGGCGGGTATCTGCTGCTGGTGGGACTGGTGGCCCTGCTGTGGTGGATGGCGCCGGCCCTGGCGTTGTGTGCCTTTCTGCTGTACTCGGCCTGGCACTTCGGGACGGAGATGCTGGACCACATCACACCTTTCACCGCGCTGTGCGGTGTGGCCGCTGGCACGCTGCCCATTGCGGCGGCGTGCGCCTGGCACGGGTCCGTCACGACATCCATCTTCCGCACGATGCTGCGTGGCGGCGCGGATCATCACATGGCCGCGCACTTGTCGGCGCTTTCCGGGTTCTTGCTCTGGCCGAGTGCGGCTTTGGTGCTCGTCCTGGGGCTCGTAAGCCTGGTGCGACGCCGTGCCGGCGCCGTTTCTTCGCTGGGCTACCTGGCGGTCACGCTGGTGCTGTTTCGGGTCTGCTCGCCGCTGGTGGCGTTTGCCGTGTTTTTCTGCACCTGGCACACCCCGGAGCATCTGCTGGCGACCAGCGAAGATGCCCGGGGCCGCTTTTCCGCGGGGAGGCTTTGGCGACATCTGCGCGCAGGTCTGCTGCCCTGGCTCCTCACGCTGGCTGCGTTGGGTGGCCTTTGCC
The DNA here is from genome assembly GCA_965218675.1 of Granulicella sp. Lineage (GTDB taxonomy): Bacteria > Acidobacteriota > Terriglobia > Terriglobales > Acidobacteriaceae > Granulicella. Next base: position 83,406 of record CBDCLP010000010.1, on the reverse strand, counting down.
TGTGGGCGCCGCGGCAGTTGCTGGCCTATACGGCGCTGCTGTTTATCCTGTTGAGCGCCCTGACGGTTCCGCACATGCTGTTAGGGGAGGTGCTGCGCGGCCGCGGTCCTGGGGGAGCGTGGTGGCCCGGGCAGGAGTCCAACCTGCGACCTTCGCCTTAGGAGTGCGCCGCTCTATGCATCTGAGCTACCGGGCCATGGCTTCCAGTGTATCGCGGTCGATCGCGCAAGCTCCGTACCTTGTGGCGAGAGCTGTCTGGCGTCACGGTAGAATATGACCGTGCCCAAATACTCCATCGTCGTGCCCTTCCACAACGAGGAACAGAACGTCACGCGGCTGTATGACCGCGTGAAGGACGTAATGGAAGAGGTTGGCGACAGCTTTGAGCTGGTGTTTGTGGACGACGGCTCGCGGGACCGGACCTACCGGCTGCTGGAGGAGATCGCGGCGGTGGACTCGCGTGTGCTGCTGATCAAGCTGCGGCGGAACTTCGGGCAAACCTCCGCGCTGGCCGCGGGCTTTGACCATGCCGCGGGCGACTACATCCTGTCCATGGACGGTGACCTGCAGCACGACCCCGCGGAGATCCCGCTGTTTATGGCCAAGCTCGAAGAGGGCTACGACGTGGTGAGCGGCTGGCGGTCGCAGCGGGCCGACAACGTGGTGCTGCGGCAGCTGCCGTCGCGCGCGGCCAACGGCCTCGTGCGCTGGCTTTCCGGCGTCGCCATCCACGACTTCGGCACCACCTTCAAGGCTTACCGGCGCGAGGTCATCCAGAACATCCCGCTGTATGGCGAGATGCACCGCTTCATCCCCGCGCTGGCGAGCTGGTATGGCGCCACGATCTGCGAGGTGCCCATTTCCAATCCGGCGCGCGAGTCGGGGCGCAGCCATTACGGCCTGGGCCGCACCTTTCGGGTCATCTTTGATCTGGTCACGATTCGCTTTCTGCTGCGGTACATGACCCGGCCGCTGCACCTGTTTGGCGGCGTGGGAGCGCTGGGCGTGCTTTCGGGCGGCGCCGTTGCGCTGTGGCTGCTGCTGGACAAGCTGCTGTCGCATCGCGCTGTGGGCGCGGAGCATGCACCGTGGTTTGCGATTGCGGCGGTGCTGATCCTGGGCGGCATCCAGATGATCGGCATCGGCCTGCTGGGCGAGCTGCAGGTGCGGCACTTCTTTGCGCAGGGCCAGCGCTCGCCGTACGCGATCGATCGCGTGGTGCGGATGCGGCCGAGTGAGGAGCCGCTGATCCGGTAAGGGTACCGCCCCGGTGTACTTTTGCTGCAAAGTACGTCGTTGTAAGGGCTTAGGCGGGTACCCGGGGCGGTTATAGGTCGGGCTTTCAGCCCTTTGCGGGTGTACTGGCCGTGACCCAGGCCTTCGGCCTGGGCTGGTATAGGGCGCGCCTTTGGCGCTGGCTGCAGCAGGTGCGAATTTATTTCAGACGGGTAATTCGAAGTGCGGCTGCCTATGTCTGGGCCGCATGATGGATGGGTGCTGTGTGCGCTGAGTTCAGTGTACGCATCGGCGCGGAATGGTACGCAATCCGGTGGGCGCTGGTGTGTAATGGCGAGATGCGCGCCATACAGATGCAGCGGACAGGCGGACCTGAGGTCCTGGAGCTGGTAGACCTCCCCACACCCGAGCCGGGCCCCGGGCAGGTGCTTGTGCGAGTACGGGCGGCGGGCGTTAATTTTATCGACACCTACCTGCGCGAAGGCCGCTACCCGGCGCCGCTGCCGTTCATCCCGGGGCAGGAGGCCGCCGGGGTGGTGGAGGCGGTGGGCGAAGGAGTGAAGAGCTTCACGCGGGGCGAACGTGTGGCCTGGAACGGAACGCGGGGCACCTATGCGGAGTTTGCGCTGGCACCGGCCAGCGATCTGCTGAGGCTGCCTGACGACATGAGCTTTGAGCAGGCGGCGGCGGTGCTGCTGCAGGGTCTTACCGCGCATTATCTGGCGCATGACACCTACGCCATCCAGCCCGGCGATACGGTGTTGGTGCACGCGGGCGCGGGCGGGGTGGGTTTGCTGTTGACGCAGATGGCCAAGCGGCTGGGGGCGCGGGTGCTGACCACGGTTTCGACCGAGGAAAAGGCGGCGTTGTCGCGCGCGGCGGGAGCCGACCGGGTGGTGCTGTATACGCAGGCGAGTTTTGTCGAGGCGGTGATGGAGGAGACCGCGGGGAAGGGTTTGCCGGTGGTGTTCGACTCGGTGGGGAAGACGACGTTTGAGGACTCGCTGATGTGCCTGCACCCGCGCGGCCTGCTGGCGCTCTATGGAGCGTCGAGCGGCGCGGTGCCGCCGTTTGATCTGATCCGGTTGTCGACGATGGGATCGCTGTATGTGACGCGGCCGACGCTGAAGGATTATGTGGCGACGCGCGACGAGCTGGAGCGGCGGGCGAACGAGGTCTTTGGTTGGGTGGCGCGAGGCGAGGTGGCGGTGCGAGTTGGGCACCGCTACCGGCTGGAAGAGGCGGCCGAGGCGCACCGGGCGTTGGAGGGGCGGCGGACGACGGGGAAGGTGTTGCTGACGCTGTAGGGAGGGGTTGATTGGGCCTTGGGATTCGTTGCCGCCCGGGAGGAACGCAGATTCCCTGCGGGAATGACAACTAGAAAGGCAAAGGCAAAGGCAGAAGCAGGTTCCCTTCGGGAATGACAACAGGAAAGGCAGAGGCGACGGCAGAAGCAGGTTCCCTTCGGGAATGACAACTAGAAAGGCAAAGGCAGAAGCAGGTTCCCTTCGGGAATGACAACAGGAAAGGCAGAGGCGACGGCAGAAGCAGGTTCCCTTCGGGAATGACAACTAGAAAGGCAAAGGCAAAGGCAAAAGCAGGTTCCCTTCGGGAATGACAACTAGAAAGGCAGAGGCGAAGGCAAACGCAGATTCCCTGCGGGAATGACAAACAAGAAAGGCAAAGGCAAAGGCAAAGACAGATTCCCTGCGGGAATGACAACAGGGGAGGCGGGGCGTGGCGGCTTGGGAAGATGCGCGGCAGCGTGGCACGTAAACGGCGGCGATGTGCCTATGCAGTTGACGTAGACTGAAGACCTCACCGCAACTTTGTGCGCAGGGCGCTGTTTCTGCGTGTGTCCATCACCGATACCGCTTGGGAATGTTCGGGAAGCGCGGTGAAACTCCGCCACTGCCCCGCAACTGTGAAGCGCGCACCCCCGTTGAAATGCAGCGGAGGTGAGACGGCTGCCGGCAGCCTCACTGAACGTCCACGGGCGTTTGGGAAGGAGCTGCCAGAGGATGCAGCCGTCTTGAAATCGCGCCAGTCAGGAGACCGGTTCCGTTTGCGTCGATCCATCGCCACGCTCTCGGAGGGAGAGCGGAGGAGAAGCCCCATGTCGATCCAGAAGCGCCGCCCCGGCGCTGCGTTTGCCCTGCTGCGCGCCGCGCTCAAACAACCCAGCCAAACTGAAGCTCTGCTGTCTACACGATTGCGCGCCGCGCTCGAACAAGCCAGCCAACATCAAGCTCTGTCGGTCACACGTGCGGGCGTTGTCGCGGTTCTTGCCCTTTGCAGCGCCGTGCCGGCCTTTGCCGTGGTGGTGCGGGGCCGTGTCACCGATCCGCTGGGCAAGGGCATCGCCGGCGGCCGGGTGCAGCTGGTGGAGAGCGGCAAGGTGATCGCGGTCGCCACGGCCAACCCGGACGGCAGCTATGAGCTGCGCTCCGGCGATGCGGGCCGGTTTACGCTGCTGGGCTCCGCCGGGGGTTATCTGCCCGGCATCGGGCACGATTTTTATGGGGGTGCCACTGATGTCGTGGCGCAGGATGTGGTCCTGTCCACCTCCACAGTGCAGCAGCAGGTGAGCGTCAGCGCCACGGAGATCCCCACACCGCTGCCGCAGCTGACCGCGCCGGTGACCATCCTGCCAGGAAGCGCGTTTGCGACGCGATGGGGCGTGGTGGATGAGCTGCGGCAAAGCATGGGGACCTTTGTGGTGCAGAGCGGGCAGACCGGCGGGGTGACCTCGCTGTTTGTGCGGGGTGGCAACTCGACGGCGAACCTTGTGCTGATCGACGGCATGCCGGCTGAGGATGTGGGCGGCACGTTTGATTACGGCACGGTGAGCGCCACGGGCATCGGGCGGATGGAGATCTATCGCGGACCCGATTCAGCGATCTATGGCACAGATGCGGGAGCCGCCGTGGTCACCATCACGACGCCGCGCGGCACCACGCTGAAGCCGGTGCTGAACTACACGGGCGACGCCGGCAATCTGCACACCTACCAGAACGGGGTGACCGCCGGCGGCACGCTGCGCAAGCTCGACTACTTCGCCGGCTTTGATCGCCAGGACACCTCCAACGCGCTGCCGCGCGACCAATACCACAATGCCACGGCGGTGGCGAACGCGGGGTATAACTTCAACGGCAACACCACGCTGCGCTTCACGCTGCGCAACAAGGATTCCGCCACGGGACTGCCGGGAGCGCATGACTTTTTTGGTCTCAGCGCCGATGGAAAAGAGTCTGACCAGGACCTGTACTCGACGGCCACGCTGGAGCATCGCACGGAAGCCAACTGGCACAATCTGCTGCGCTACGGCATCGCCCGCAAGCGGGAACAGGCCCGGTATTTCAGTGATCAGGGCAATCCCATCACCTATAACTTCGGCACCGCGGAGGACCCGTTTCTGTTTACTGAATACTTCGGCAACGTGGTGACGATCCGCGGCGCGAACGGCTACAGCGCCACGGGCCAGGTGGCTTTTTTGACCGGCAACGACGACCTGGCCTCCAACCGCGACCAGCTCTACCTGCAGAGCGATTGGGGACCGTCGCGCCACTTCAACGGCCTGTTTGGCTTTCGCTATCACAACGAGCGCGGCGTGTTCAACCAGCCGCCGAGTGCGCTGTCGGGCGGCGCGCGGGAGGTCACCCAACGCACCAACTTTGAGTACAACCTGCAGTTTCAGGGCGAGTTTTTCAGCCGGCTGTTTTACTCGCTGGGCGGCGCCGTGGAAAAGAATCATCTGTATGGCATCGCGGGCACGCCGCGCTTCGGCCTGGCCTTCGTTCCGGTGCGTCCGGGGCTGCGACGGCTGCGCGGTACGCGGCTGCGCTTCAACGCTGCCACCGGCGTGCAGGAGCCCACGCTGGCGCTGGAATACTTCAGCCTTTACGACCAGCTGGTGCAGAACGGCGATACCGCCGAGCTCGCCGCCTACCGCGTGGGGCCGCCGGCCGCGGAGCGCTCGCGCACCTACGACGCCGGGGTCGACCAGAACATCCTGGGCGACCGGCTGGTGCTGAAGGCCGGCTATTTTCATAACGTCTTCGACCGGCAGCTGGAGGGCCTGACCAGCACGGCGGTGTCGCGGTACTTTGGCATTCCGCTGCCGAGCTATTACTTCCTGCCGCTCTATGTGAACTCGCTGGCGTACCGGGCGCAGGGCGCGGAGGCGGAGCTGGACTGGCAGGCGCGGCACCGCCTGCTGGTGCGGGCGGGGTACACCTATCTCGCGGCGCGGGTGCTGCAGTCCTTTGCCTCGGACGCGCTGCTGGCCAACCAGGGCACGCCCACGGAGAACCCGAACTTTCCCGGGGTCGCCATCGGGGCGCAAAGCCCGCTGGTGGGCGCGCGGCCGTTTCGCCGGCCGCCCAACTCCGGCTTCTTTGCGGTCGACTACACGCAGCCGCGCTACAGTGTGGCGCTGAAGGGCGCCTTTGCCAGCCGCAGCGATGACTCGACGTATCTGGACGGCCTGACGCCGAGCTTTGACAACTCGCTGCTGCTGCCCAACCGCGATCTGGACTTTGGGTATTTGAAGCTGGACCTCGGCGCGAGCTACCAGGTGCAGCACAACGTGTCGGTGTTTGCGCAGGTGAATAATCTGCTGAATAATCAGCACATTGGCCCGATCGGCTACCCCGGGCTGCCGCTTACGGTGCGGGCGGGGTTGAAGGTGCGGCTGGGCGGCGATTGAGTTTTGCTGGGACTGCGGGCAGATGGCTGGAGCTTGTGGGAAAAGCGTTCACGCTATGGTCGCGGAGGTTCACGCTATGGTCGCGGTTTTGAATTCTTGGGGAGATGCTGGTGGGTTTGCGGCAGAGGGGTATGTGCGATGCGGTGGGCCGTCCGTGAAGATGGGCGGCCCTGCTCTTTCCGCGAGGCGCAAAGAACGACTCGCCGCGGTGCACCGGTGGTTGCGCGGTCACATCTAATTTTTGTGAGGTGCTTATGTCCCTGAATCGGAAGTACATTGCAGCGGCGGCATGGACGATGGCCAGCCTGTGTGCGGGGCCGCTGGTCGCGCAGGAGCTGCCCGTGGAAGGCCCGGTGCCCACCACGGCTTTGATCAATGTGGAGTCCAAATCCAATGCCGCCCTGAACACCGGGGCGCTGAAGCTCGAAGTGAACGGCCATGATGCCGCCATCGCCTCCGTGGCCCCCGTGGCCAGAAACGGCGCGCAGGTGGCCATTCTGATCGACGATGGGCTGCGCGGCAACTTTGGGGTGCAGTTGAAGGATCTGCAGCACTTCATTACCGGCTTGCCCCCAAACGTGCAGGTGCTGGTGGGCTACATGCAGAACGGCATGGTGCGGCATGAGGGTGGCTTTACGGCGGATCATCGCGCCGCGGCGAAGACGGTGCGCATCCCGCTCTCCTCTCCCGGTGTGAGCGCGAGCCCGTACTTTTGCCTGCAGGATTTGGTGAAGCACTGGCCGGGGCAGGGCAATGCCGCGCGCATGGTGCTGATGATCACCAACGGCGTGGACCTGTACAACGGCAGCGTGTCGCCGCTGAACCAGGACAGCCCCTACGTGCTCAGTGCTCAGCGCGATGCCGAGCGCGCCGGGGTCGCGGTGTACTCGATTTACTGGGGCGACGCGGGCATTCGCGGCGGCTTTGCCAACTTCAGCGGGCAAAACTACCTGAACCAGGTTGCCGAGGCCACCGGCGGCATCTCGTTCTACCAGGGCCGCATCACGCCGCCCAGTATTGCGCCCTACCTGCGGCAGTTCCGGCAGGCCATCACGGAAAGCTATCTGGTGACCTTCAACGCCAACGCCAACCACGAGAAAAAGAGCACGCTGACGACCATCAAGGTCACCTCAGCGCAGCCGGGCATCAAGGTGCACGCACCGCACGAGGTGCATCCGGGGCTGGTGGAGGAGGCGGCGGAGTAAGCGCGGGAGGCCGGATATGGGACATCGGATCAGGGGGCGACGCTGGGTGCGTCGCCCTTTTTACGTTGCGAGCTGCACGGCTGTCGCGATTGGCACGATGAAGTGAATGCCGGCGACGCGAGCCTTGTGCAGGCGATTGTCATTGGTGACGAAGAGTTCAATGCCGTGGGCTGCCGCGCAGGCGAGCTGGATGGCGTCGGGACCACGGACGCTTGTGGTGGCACGGACCTCTGCGTAGTGAGCCGCGGCGTCTTCGTCGAAGGGAACGATGGTTGCGGTGCGCAGCAGGGCGGCCCTGTAGCGCAGGGCCATGGCCGCATCGCCGGCCTTTCTTGCACCCACCTGCAGTTCACCGAGGGTCATGGTCGAGGTGACCAGCTGAATGCCGTGCTGCTTCATGCTGTTTCGCAGCAGCCTGGCCGCCTCGTTCCACTCCCCTTTGGCGTCGAGCAGGTAGATGAAGATGTTGGTGTCCCAGAAGAAACGCGTCACTCCCAGCCGTCCCGCAGGCTGTTGACATAGGCGTCGCCGTCGCCATAGTGCCAGGTCCCTGCCAGCAGCGCCAGCGGATCGTCGTCCTCCCTTGCCGCCTGGTCCTGCTCCCTGGCCCATTGCCCATACCAGTTCACCAGCTCGCTGTAGGGTTCGGGCAGACGCTCGGGTGTGCTGCGGGAGCCGGCGCGCCGCGGATCGGTGGGATCGCCTTCGCGATACAGCCGTCTGAGACCTTCGGCTGTCTCGATCAGCATGCGCAACTTCGCCGCATTGGGTGGGCGGTTGGCCACGCAGTGCTGATTGGCGTGCTGATAGATGCTCATACTGTTGCGCGAACTGAGGTGCTCGGCGGCTACCCGGTCTGTGATGGCTTTCACCGTGAAACCGCTGCGATCCGGCTGTTCACGATGCAGGAGAGCGGTTGCAACCCAGACTGCATCGGCGGCGGAGAGCTCCAGTGATGTCATGGATGTCGTGGTTGTCATGGATTTCATGATAGCAGCTGTGTGTCCAAATGCAAGTGAGAAGGGTGCCCTCAAGGATTTCGTTGCGAAACTTTGCGCCCGTGGCGGACGTGGCGTTGGTCGTTTGCTTCTGTCCTGAAAGACCAACGCGGAGGACGCAAAGGACGCAAAGGTGCGCCAAGAAAGGCCTGGTGGAGGCCTCGATGTTCATTGCCGCCCTGGAGGCAGCGCAGATTCCCAGCGGGAATGAAAACAAAAAGGCAAGAACGCGGCAACAAAAAGCCCCGGATTGCTCCGGGGCTTTGCTGGTGCTTCTGTTTTTGCGGCGAAGCCGCGTGTGGCCGTCCGCCTAGGACTAGTACATGCCGTCCATGCCGCCGCCGTGCTGGTGGCCTGCGCCGGCCGATTCCTTTTTCTCCGGGATTTCGGAGATCATGGCTTCGGTGGTGAGCATGAGGCCGGCGATGGAGGCTGCGTTCTGCAGGGCAGTGCGCGTCACCTTGGTCGGGTCGATGACGCCGGCCGCGACCAGGTCCTCGTACTTGCCGGTGCCAGCGTTGTAGCCGAAGTTGGTGTCGCCATTGCCCTGGATCTGGTTGATGACCACGGCGCCCTCTTCGCCCGCGTTGTGGGCGATCATGCGCAGCGGCTCTTCCACGGCGCGACGGATGATCTGCGCACCGATCTTTTCATCGCCCTGAAGCGACTCGACGAGTTTGTCCACGGCCTTGGCCGCGCGAACGAGGGCCACACCGCCGCCGGGGACGATGCCTTCCTCGACCGCTGCACGGGTGGCGTGCATGGCGTCTTCGACACGGGCCTTCTTCTCCTTCATCTCGGTTTCGGTGGCGGCACCGACCTTGATGACGGCGACGCCGCCGACGAGCTTGGCGAGGCGCTCCTGGAGCTTCTCGCGGTCGTAGTCGGAGGTGGTCTTCTCGACCTGGGCGCGGATCTCCTTGACGCGGCCGGAGATCTTCTCATCCTGCCCGCCGCCGTCGACGATGGTGGTGTTGTCCTTGTCGATGGTGACGCGCTTGGCGGTGCCGAGGTCTTCGATCTTGACGCCCTCGAGCTTGATGCCGAGATCTTCAGTGATGGCCTTGCCGCCGGTGAGGACGGCGATGTCCTCGAGCATGGCCTTGCGACGGTCGCCGAAGCCGGGGGCCTTAACGGCTGCGACGTTCAGGGTGCCGCGCAGCTTGTTGACCACGAGGGTGGCCAGCGCTTCACCGTCCACGTCCTCGGCGATGATGACCAGGGGCTTGGCGGTGCGGGCGATCTGCTCGAGCAGGGGGAGCAGATCCTTCATCGTGGAGATTTTCTTCTCGTAGATAAGGATGTAGGGGTTCTCGAGGGCGGCTTCCATGCGCTCGGCATCGGTGACGAAGTAGGGGCTCAGGTAGCCGCGGTCAAACTGCATGCCTTCGACGACGTCCAACTGAGTTTCCATGGTGCGGCTTTCTTCGACGGTGATGACGCCGTCCTTGCCGACCTTCTTCATCGCTTCGGCGATGATGGTGCCGATCTGCTCGTCCGCGTTGGCGGAGATGGTGCCGACCTGGGCGATCATGTCGCCGGTGACGGGCTTCGAGAACTCGGCGAGCGCGCCGCCCTGGACCTGACCGTGCTCATCACGCTTGCCGATGATGGCCTCGACGGCCTTGTCGATGCCGCGCTTGAGGGCCATCGGGTTGGCGCCGGCGGCGACGGTCTTGACGCCCTCGCGGAAGATGGCCTGGGCGAGCACGGTGGCGGTGGTGGTGCCGTCGCCGGCGACGTCGGAGGTCTTGGAGGCGACTTCCTTCACCATCTGGGCGCCCATGTTCTCGAGGCCCTCGGGCAGCTCAATCTCCTTGGCGACGGTGACGCCGTCCTTGGTGATGGTGGGGGAACCGAATTTTTTTTCGATAACGACGTTGCGGCCCTTGGGGCCGAGGGTGACCTTGACGGCGTTGGCGAGGGTGTTGACGCCGCGGAGGATTGCCTGACGGGAATCCTCTCCGTGAAGAATTTGCTTTGCCATGATGAGCTCCGTAAAAACGTTGTTCGTGGTGAAAAATCGTTGTTCGTGAAGAGATCGTTCCTCGTCAAGAATTGTTGTTCGTGAACCGTACCTTCGCCACGACTGCGACGAACAACGATGTCCTTACGAACAACGGCCTTCTGCTTTAGGCCAGGATGCCGAGGACCTCTTCCTCACGCATGATCAGGAAGTCTTCGCTGTCCAGCTTGATTTCGGTGCCGGAATACTTGCCGAAGAGCACGGTATCGCCGGCCTTCACGTCGAGCGGAAATACCTTGCCTTCGTCGTTTGACTTACCCTTGCCGACGGAGATGACCTTGCCCTGCTGGGGCTTTTCCTTGGCCGAGTCGGGGATGATGATGCCGCCGCGCATCGTCTCGTTATCTTCGAGGCGCTGGACCAGGATGCGGTCGTGGAGCGGCGTGAACTTGTTGGAAGCCATTCGTGTGTCTCCTTGGTATGTCGTTGTGCTGTGCGGCGAGGGCGCGCGTTGGATCGCGCTGTGTTGGCACTCTCTGCCACCGAGTGCTAATGTACGCCTCGGACGGGGTGCGTGTCAACGCGAAGCGGTGAAATCTGCGTGAAAGTCGCTCAGCTCTTCAGCGTGCCTTGATGGCATGGCGGCACGCGACAGCGCCTTGCCTGACCCGGTAGAATCTGGCCCATGACACGGTCGGTTCGTCCTTTGCTCTGCTGGACCCTTGCTTCGGGTGTCAGCGCGTTTTCGCTCCTGGCCGCCGGTCAGGTGGAGCGGCATGGCCGGGGCTACAAGCCGCTGCCGCCAACCGCGCCGGTGGTGGTCACGGTGGAAAAAGGCTTCAATAGCAAGCCGCTCCCCAATGTTTCCGTGATCTTTCGCTCCACCCGGGATGACAGGCTGACTGCGAATCTGGAGACCAAGACGGACCCCGACGGACGTGCCTCGCTGGATCTGCTGGAGGTGGGCAGCCACGTCACGGTGCAGGTGATTGCGAACGGGTTTTCCACCTATGCGTCCGAGTTTGACCTGGGCAGCGACGGCAAGCAGATGCTGGTGAAGCTGCAGCGCCCGCGCGCGCAGGTTTCCCAGTACGAGGAGAACACGGACCGGGCGGCCGCGGTGCAGCCCGGGGTGCAGGAGCACAGGGCGCCGGCGACGTCGCACCCGCCGGTGGCCGCTTCGCCGAAGACACCTCTGCAGACCACACCTCCAGCCAACACGCCGGCCAACACCGTGCCGACTGGAGCGCAGCCCGGGGCGAAGGCAGGAGCGCAGCCCGGGGCGCCGCAGTGAGCGCCGGCAACGAAAGTTCGGGCGCACCGTTGATGCAGGGGCGGCGGGTGCTGGTGACCGGGGCGGCCAAGCGGATTGGGCGGGCGCTGGCACTGGCGCTGGCCGAGGCCGGAGCAGATGTGGCGATCACCTTCCGGGGCTCCGTGGCCGAGGCGGGGGAGACGGTGGAGGCGCTGCGGGCCAGGGGTGTGCGGGCCAGCTCGGTGTTTTGCGATGTGGAAGAGCCTGCCAGCGTGACCGGGGCGGTGGCCACCGTGGTGGAAACCCTGGGCGGCCTGGACCTGCTGGTGAACAACGCCGGTGCCTTTGAGACAGCGCCGCTGGAGGCGATCACGGTGGCGCAATGGGACCGCATGTTTGCGACCAATACGCGGGGGCCCTTTCTGGTGGCGCAGGCGGCGTATCCGCACCTGAAGGCGGCCCGCGGACGGATTGTGAACATTGGGTCGCTGGGCGGCGTGCATCCCTGGGCGACCCATGCCCATTACTGCACCTCCAAGGCGGCGCTGCACATGCTGTCGCAGACCATGGCCAAGGCGTGGGCGCCGGAGATCAGCGTGAACTGCGTGGCTCCGGGGATGATTGTGACCACAGGCGAGTCGAGCGCAGGGTACGAGCACTTCGCGGCCAAGACCCCGATGCAGCGCAATGGGCGGCCGGACGATGTGGCCGCGGCGGTGCTGTTTTTTGCGATGGCGCCGCAGTTCATCACCGGGCAGCTGCTGGCGGTGGATGGCGGTTTGGGGCTGTAGGGGGGCCAGAGCGGAGGGCTCGTGGGTGTACCCGGTCGGCTATGGAACGGGTTTTCGGCCCTTGCGGTTATACGGGTCTCGACCCAGACCTTGGGCCTGGGCTGGGGTAGGCGCGCCCTTGGCGCTGGGTAGAGCCGCTGGGATGTTGCTGGAAAGAATGGTCTGATCAAGTCCCTGGAGGGCATGACGCCCAGGGAATGCAGATTTCCTGCGGGAATGACAATTGGGAAGGGTCTGATTTATTCAAGAAAGCTTGCCTCAGGGGCTAAAGCCCGGCGTGTTATCAAGCACTTACGGCATAGCTAAAGCTATGCCCCTTCCGAAAGCCCGAATAAATCAGAGGTTCCTTAGGAAGGGTCTGATTTATTCAAGAAAGCTTGCCTCAGGGGCTAAAGCCCGGCGTGTTATCAAGCACTTACGGCATAGCTAAAGCTATGCCCCTTCCGAAAGCCCGAATAAATCAGAGGTTTGGAAGGGTCTGGTTTATTCAAGAAAGCTTGCCTCAGGGGCTAAAGCCCGGCGTGTTATCAAGCACTTACGGCATAGCTAAAGCTATGCCCCTTCCGAAAGCCCGAATAATCAGAGGTTCCTTAGAGCCGTTTCCCTCCAGGCGTAGCTGCGCTTATGTGTCGCGCCTTCAGCGCTCGATCTTTATCGGCAGTTACCTGGGCCTTTGGCCCAGGCTGTTATGTATCGCGCCTTCAGCGCGAAAAAAGCGAAGCCATCTCTGAATGGAAACAGCGTTGATAGACGGGCATGACAGCGAAAGGGAGCGGCGCCTTCAGGTTCCGAGCAGCCGCTGCCACCAGTGTTCCTTGAAGGGTTTGGGGTCGAAGAGGCCGGTGGCCTCTTCCTGCTCGCTGAGGGGCTGGCCCTGGAAGACGGCCATGGGGTTGTCGCGGCAGAGCAGGTCGGCGTAGAGGGTGCTGTGGCGCTTGCCGACCAGCTCGCGGGCGGCGCGCATCTGGGGTGGGCGGCGTTTGGTGCCATGGGCGTCGGTGGCGAGGAAGTGGACCCAGCGATTGGCGAGCATGCGCTCGGCTGTGCGCTGGGCGCGTTTGCCCATGGTTCCGAGGAGCGAGCCCGCGGTGACCTGGGTGAGCAGCCCATCGCGCAGCCAGGGCAGCATTTTTTGTGGATCGCGCTGCAGCACGGGGTTGCGTTCAGGGTGGGTCAGGATGGGCGTTAGGCCGGCGCGGCGCAGCTCAAAAAAGGTCTCCTGCAGACCCGGGGAAAGGCTGTAGTCGGGCAGTTCCACGAGCAGGTATTCGAAGCCGTTGATGGTGTAGCGGGCGGGATGCGCCAGCGCATCGAGCACATTGTCGTAGTTGATGTGGAAGTCGCACCCCAGCCCGAGGGTTAGCGGCACACCCGCGTCGGCGAGTGCCTGCCGCAGCTGCGCGGCACGTTCGTTCACCAGCGCGGGATCGAAGCGGTAGCGGCTGCTGGCGTGGGGGGTGCACACCATGTGCGTGATGCCGTCTGCCACGGCGATGCGTGCCATCTCGATCGAGGTGGCCATGTCGGGAGAGCCGTCATCCAGACCTGGAAGCAGATGGTTATGGAGATCGACCATCGGCTCAAGGGTACCATCGGCGCGGTGGCTGGAGCGAAGCCGCGCGCGTCCGGGGACGCGTGCAAGCGGACGAAAGATGTTGCCTACTCTAAACACGTTGGGCAGCGTAAGATGGCTAGGGCACTGTGTGTTGCGATTGCGACCCGCGGGGTTTCCATCGCGTTTTCAGAAGGGACAAGCAGGAAGACTTTAGCCATGGCAGATACCACCACGACCGGCAGCAAACCTCGCGTTCTTGTCGCGGACGACGAACAGGTGATCGCCAACACCCTGGCGATCATTCTTAACCAGGCGGGGTTTGAAGCGCGCGCGGTGTACAGCGGCGAAAAAGCCATCGACGCGCTGGACACCTTTCAGCCGGACATGCTGATCAGCGATGTCATCATGACCGGTATGACGGGAATTGAAGCGGCCATCCAGACCCGCTCCAAGCTCCCCAAATGCAAGATTCTGCTGTTTTCCGGGCAGGCAGCCACGGCGGACCTGCTGGAGCGGGCGCGTACGCAGGGTCATGAGTTCGAGATCCTGGCCAAGCCCGTTCATCCCACCGATCTGCTCGCCAAGCTGCGGGCATAAGCCTGCCCACGTTTAGATGGGCAGGCCGCGACGCCGGCGCAGCATTTCCCGGCACTTGATCTCGATCAGGTACTCGTAAAAGGCCTGCAGCGTGGCGTAGGTGAGGCCTGCGCGGCCATCGAGCATCGCCCCACGAACAAAGACCATGTAGGCCCACTTGATCAGGGGTCGCCCAGGAAGCTTGTAGAAGATGGCTTTCTGGGCGACGCGCCGCTGGTGGAAGTTTGAGGCCGTGAGTGCCTGGCGCCAGGAGGCGGCCTGGACGGCGTCGCCGCTGGCCAGCAGCTCGGCTTCCTTGGTGGAATACACGTTGTGTTTGGCGACCCAGTGGCTGAGGCCCTTGGAAAAGGCGTGGTGATCGAGCGGGGCGGCGAGTTCGCCGATGGCGCCCTCCACCTCGACGACCTCGTTGATGTCGCGGGTGTAGTGGACCCGCTCCGGGCGGATCAGGCGGACGTAGAAGGGCGTCATCTGGGCGTGCCGCAGCCAGGTGCCCCACAGGAAGTCGCGGCGGCGCAGGCGAAAGCCGGCGATTTGGGCCGGCGCGTGTTGTACGACGCGCTGCATCTCCGCAGAAAGCTCTGCGGTGGGGCGCTCGTCGGCGTCCAGCACCAGCAGCCAGGGGTGGCGGAAGGGCAGCTGCAGCGCCGCGTTGCGCTGGCGGGCGTAGCCGTCGAAGGGGCGGACGGTGACGCGGGCGCCCCAGGCCGCGGCGATCTCACGGGTGCGGTCGGTGCTTTCGGAGTCGAAGAGGTGCACGTCGTCGGACCAGGCGATTGAGTCCAGGCACCCGGGCAGGTCCTGTTCCTCGTTGCGGGTCAGGATCAGGACCGAGATCATGGCGCGGCCTCCGCTTCGGTCGCGTCCGGGTGCCGTGTCCGCTCGCGCAGGGGCTGCGCCGGGTTGCCGCCGTACACCGTCCAGGGCAGCAGATCGCGCGTGGCCACCGCCGCAAGGCCGAGCACGGCGCCTTGGCCGACCGCCACGCCGGGCCCGACCACGGCGCGGGCGCAGATCCAGCTGTAGGCCCCCAGCGACATCCGGTAGGCCAGCAGGGGGAAGGATGGGTCGTTGTAGTCGTGGGTGGCGCCGCAAAGAAAGGAGCCCTGCGACAGGATGACGTGCGAGGCGAGCTCCATGGGGGAGGGGTTGTAGATTTCCGCGCCGTCGCCTGCGGCGACGTGGTCGGCGCAGCGGAGATTCCAGGGTGCCCAGACGCGGGAGCCGGGGTAGAAGTGGCAGTGGGGGCCCAGGGTGGCTCCAAAGGCTCGCAGCAAGGAGGCGCGCCAGGCATGCAGCGGCCGCGGGGAGGGCCGGTAGAGCAACAGCCAGCACAGGTTCCAGACGGCGCGGCGGGCGCGGTTGCCGGCGGAAAACGCGGGCCGGGTGTAGGCGTCCGCGCCGTGCTCCGCGCCGATGTGCTCGGAGGCGCGGTAGTCCGCCGGCCGGGGCATCAGCGGGCCTCCTTTGCCGGGGGCGCCTGTTCGAAGACGCGCAGGATGGCCTCGGCGTTGCGGCGCATGTCGTAGTGCAGCGCAAAGGTGGCCCGGGCGCGCTCGCCCATGGCCGCTCGCTGGGCGGGGCTGAGCGCGAGCCAGCGCGCGAGCAGCCGCAGGGTGCCTTCGGGTGTGTCGGGCTCCACCAGCGCGCAGCCGGCCGCGGCGACGTCAGGGGCGATGTTGACCGGGTCGGCCAGCAGAACCGGCTTGCCGGAGCCGAGCGCTTCCACGGCGGCGATGCCGAAGTTTTCCTGGTGCGAGGGCAGCACAAAGGCCTCACAGGCGGCAAAGGCGCCCCATTTCGCCTCGCCCTGCAGCATGCCCGGCCAGTGCACCCGGGGCGCTAATCCCAGGTGGGAGAGGGGGGCTTGGAGGGAGGGTCGCCAGCCGGTTGGGTCCGGGCCGGCCATGACCAGGTGGAGCTCCGGGTCGGCGGCGGCGACCTCCGCGAAGGCTTCCAGGAGCAGGTCGCAGCCCTTTTTGGGGTGGATGCGGCCGAGAAACAGCAGGAATCGCTTGCCGGCGAGCTCGGGGCAGCGTTGCTGGAAGGCGCGCAGCAGGGTGTCGGGGTCGGCAGGGGGTGCTTCTGCGCCGAGCGGCACGACCAGCGGGTGCCACCGGTACAGAAAGAAGCTCTGCGCGGCCAGATCGCGCTCCAGCGCGGTAGTGAAGAGTACACGGAAGGCGCGGCGCAGCACCCAATACTCGCCCGAAAGCCAGTACAGCCACTTTTTGAGGTGCTTGCGGGGATAGGTGCGCTTGAACCATGGGTCCAGCATGCCGTGCGCGAAGACGACGTAGGGCACCCGGCCGGCAAAGGCGCGCATGGCCCCAAGCCCGGTGTACTCCCACAGGCCGTGCACGATGACCCCGTCAAAGCGGTGCCGATTGGCCCGCAGCCAGGGCACAAAACGGGGCGCGTACCAGCGCCGCCGCGGGCCGCCCAGGGCGTGAACCGGGAAGGGCAGATCGGGGAGAAACGGCGCGGCGGGGTCGTCCAGGGTGACGAGCTCTGCCGTGTGGCCCGCGGGGGCGTAGCGCACCAGCATGCGAATGGCCTCGCTGGGACCGCCCGCGGCAGGGTTGATGGTGCCCACGATGTGCAGAATCTTCATGCGAGGGTGCAGGTTCCAGCATAGCAACGGCGGCTCATGCCCGAAGCCTCCGTGTGGCAAAGGCGAGCGCCCGCCGCAGCCCGCGCACATCGGCCTCGAAGTCCCAGGAGGTCATACGCCGGGCGGCGGCCTGCCCCATGCGCGCGGCGATTTCGGGGGTGGACAGAACGGCGGCGAGCGCCTCGGCCAGCGCGGGGACGTCGCCCACGGGGAAGGTAAAGCCTTCCACGCCGCCGGTGATGAGGTCGGGGGCGGCCCCAACATCCGAGGAGGCGATCACGGCGCAGCCGGAGGCCATGGCCTCGTTCACGATCAGGCCCCACGGCTCATGGCGCGAGGGCAGCACGAAGACATCGCTGAGGGCGAACAGGCCGGGGAGCTCGGTCTGGTTGCGGAAGCCCAGAAAACGCACGTTGTCCAGGCCGCGCTCGCGGCAAAGCTGCTCCAGCCGGGGCCGCTCTTCACCGTCGCCGGCGATGAGCAGATAAGGGCGCGAGGGTAGCCGATCGGCCAGCAAAGCCAAGGCCTCAATCAGGTCGCCGGCCTGTTTGCGGGCCTGCAGCTTGGAGGCGAACAGGATCACCGGGCGCCCGGGTTCGAGGCCAAGCTGCTCGCGGAGCTGCGGCATGGCCGGGCGAGCGGCCCTGGCCTTTTCCGCAAAGAAGGCGTTGTCCACCGTGTAGGGAACAGGGAACTGGGGCATCGCCGGCCCGAAGGCCTCGGCCCAGTAGGCCGCATTGCGGGAGCCGATGGGCAGGGTCGCCGTGACCAGGGGGCGCAGCATGCGGAAGAATGCTTTTTTGGCTGCGCTCTTCAGGGCGCCGCGCGGACGATCTCCGGACCAGCTTTCGGCCCGCAACAGCACAGGGATGCCCAGCAGATGAGCGGCGGCCATGCCGTGCAGCGCGTTCACGCTGGCATAGCCGTGCACCCAGAGCGCGTCAAAGGCGGCCTCGCCGGAGGGGCCGCGGAGGGCGCGGAGCAGGCCCCGGCTGAGCGGTGTGGTCGCCGTGACGGTGCCGTTGTCGCGCAACGCCGGCAGCACGCGCCAGCGGTAGCCCTCAAGCAGCGGCACGTCCCAGGCTACCTCGACGCCAAAGCCCTGGTCCCGGTAGCCGCGGGCGGAAAAGTCAGAGCCAAACAGCACGGTGAGGTCGAGATCGGGCTCGCGACTCAGGCGGCGCAGCAGCGGCGCCTGGTACTGGATGGGGTGGCTGACCAGGTAGGCGAGCCTGAGGCGGGGCTTCACGGTCGCCTTCACGTTTAGCGCAGGGTGTAAAACGTCGCCAGGGCAAAGGAGAGCACACCCAGCACCGACCCCAGGCTGCCGTTTGCCAGGGGGGTTTTGATGGGACTGGGCGGCAGAAAGACGATGTCGTTGGGCTGCATGATGGGGTCGGGGGCCTTGCCATAGAGCACCTTTTTGATGTCCAGGGTGGTCACGGTACGGTGGTCGCCAACGGTCCGGATGATGTGCAGTTGGCCGTAGCGCGCATCCCACTGCGGACCGCCCACAATGGCGGAGACCTGGGTGAGCGTCAAGGGGCCGAAGTTGGTGATGGGCACCACGCCCGGGCTGCGGAACTCGCCGGAAACGTATACCACACCGATGCGGGAAACCACCACGGTATCCCCGGGCAGCAGCGGGATGTTGGCCGCCGCGCTGTGCAGCGGATCGTTGCCGATGTCGACCGAGATGGGTTCCGCGCGCCCCGGACGGAGGATAGTGAGGTTGCGACTGGCACTGTTGGGCAGGCCGCCTCCGGCTGCAAGGACGGTGTAGAGCGGCTTGGAGCCAACCACTGGCACCACGGCGTGCATTTCGCCGGTGAGGGTGATGAGGGCGTTGCGTCCCTCGGTCAGCGTCAGGATGACCTGGGGGTCACGGTACATGCCGGCGGCCTGAAGTCGTTGCGCGATGTCCTGTTCCGCCTGCGTGATGCTCAGCCCGTTCAGGGGAACCACGCCCAGCAAGGGCAGCAGCACGGTGCCGTCCAGGGAGAGCCGGCCTGCAAAGGCGTACTCGGAGTCACTGAAGAGGCGAACGGCGATCTGGTCGCCCGGCGCCAGCAGCGGCTCGGGAGTGGTGGGGTACAGCACGGTCCGGTCGGTTGTGGTCGAGGTCACATAGCTGCGATCGGCGGACGTGGGCGGACCGTTGTATTGCGCGAGCGCGCAGGGTCCGGCAAAGAGCAGCGTCGCCAGGATCACGCCCAGCAGCCTGACGCCGGAAAGTCGGACGCGGGCTTGTTTCAGCTTTTGCATACGGGTCATTTTGATTCATCCTGAGGCGGGTTTGGGTTTCCGCTGCTCTGGGCCTCCCACGCGTTGCTGTCCACGCCTGCGGAGGCATAGCCGGCGTAACCCGAATAGCCGTAATAGGAGTAATACTCGGGCGAGCTGAGGTCGACCGCGTTCAGGGCGATGCCGGCCAGCTTGGCCCCGGAGCGCAGCAGCAGGTCGCGTGCGCGGCGGACGGCGTGTTTGGTGGATTTGCCGTGACGCACAATCAGCACCACCGCGTCGGCTTCCCGGGCCAGCACCACGCTGTCGGTGACCGAGAGCAGCGGCGGCGAATCCATCACCACGTGCGTGTACAGAGTGCGGCATTCTTCCAGGAGTCGCCGCATGGCGTCCGAGCTGAGCATTTCCGTGGGGAAGGGAGGGATGGGACCGCTGGCCAGAACATCGAGATTGGGCAACTCGGGGATGCTTTGTACTGCCTCCTTTAAGGACAGGCTGCCGGTCAGCACCGAAGTGAGCCCCACCTTGCCGTTCAGGCCGAAGCGGTGGTGCACGGTTGGGCGGCGGAGGTCGGCATCGATCAGCAGAACGCGGACGTCGCGCTGGGCCAAAACCGCCGCCAGATTGAGGGAGGCCGTGGTTTTGCCTTCGGAGGGCGTTGCGCTGGTGAGCAGGATATTTTGCGGCTCGCGCCCGGCGATGCTCAGCAGAAGTGAGGTCCTGAGGGCACGGAAGGCCTCGGCAAACTGACTTTTGGGGCTGGTGAGCACCAGGAGGTTGCGCTGGGCGGGCGTTTGCGTGGAGGGGTCGGCCGGGCGGCGCGCCTTGGGAATGAGCGCCAGCGAGGGCAGGCCGGAAATCTCCTCGATCTCTGCGACGCTGCTCAGACTGGTGTCGAGGCTTTCCAGGATGAAGGCGAGGATGATGGCCACGCCGGCAAAGGTGACCGTGTTGACCACCAGCATGGACCCCTTGGGTTGCAGCGACGGCCCGATCGGCGGCACCGCGTTGTCCACGATGTCGATCTCCTGCGACTCCAGACCGGCCTGGACGCCAGCGGTGCGCAGCCGCTGCAGAAGGCCTTCATAGAGGCTGCGGCTGGACTCGAACTCGCGCTGGCGGATGGTGTACTCCACCAAGTCGTCGCGGAGCTTGTAGGCGTTGGCCTTGGCGGCTTCCAGCGCACCGCGGGTCTGGTTCTCGTCGGCGCGGGCAGCGACCAGGTCCTGTTTGGCCTGTTCCAGGACGCGGTTCTGTTCCTCGTTGATCTGCCGGTCCAACTCAGCCAGCTGGGCCCGCAGGGCCTTTTCGCGCGGCAGGTTGGGGCCGGCGGTCACGTCCAGGCCGCCCAGCTGGGTGCGGATAGCTTGGCGTTGCGCGCGCAGGTTACCGAGCGCCTGACTGGCCTGCCCGGCGATCGCGCCCACCGAGACGTCCAGCGCGTTGGGGTCCATGCCGGTGAGCACGCGGTAGCGCGACTCCACGACGATGCGGTTGATCTGCGCCTGGCTGGCGGCGCGGGTCAGGTCGTCGATGCCCGCGGTGATCTCGTTGTGACTGGTGTCAAAGCCCAGGACGCCCAGGTGCTTGCCCATGTCGATCATCTGCTCCTGGGCGGTTTCCACCTGCTGCTTCAGGTCGCCCAGCTGCGTGCTGAGCCAGTTGGAAACGGCCTTGGTGGAGTCGAAGCGCGATTGAAAGCTGTATTGCCGGTATTCGCGGATGAGCTTGTTGACGATGTCGGCGGACAGCTTGGGGTCCAGGGTGCTGCAGGAGATTTTGACGATGTCGGTGCGCGGCAGCGGGCTGATGGTGATGTCGCCCTGGAGGGCGTCGAGCATGTTTTGACGGATGACGGGGTCGTCGATGCTGACGTGCGGGTGCACCCCGGTAAAGGCCGGGTTGTTGGGCAGGTCGAGGTCGCGGGCGACGTTGAGCAGCAGCGTGTCGCTCTTCAGAATGGCGGTTTGTGTGGGGATGTCGTAGGTGTCTTCCGCGAGCGGAGCCGCGCTCACGCGGTATTCGCCGTTGGCGCCGCTGCGGATCTCGATGTCGCCGTAGGCGATATACAGCCGGGGCTGGATGGAGGCCTTGTAATAGCCATAGGCAAAGCCCAGCAGCGCGGCCAGAAGAATCAGCCACTTGCGCTTGCGGAGAACAAGAAAGGTATCGGAAAGGGTGGTGTCGGCTCGAGGTCCGTCGATGACAGCCGCGGGCGCAGGGAACCCCGAGGGTCTGGAACTGGACTCGACACGATCCGAGATCATTGCTTGTAGTTTACGCGAGAATGCGGCCTCGCGCCGACAAGGTAACCACCTTATGGGGGATGGCGGGCGCCACGGGGGGGCTGTACCATAAGGCTAATTTTGTCAGATGTCTACCCCGGGCAACCGGGGCCGGAGAGTCATGCAGCCAGGAAATCAGATTGCAGTTGTGGGGTCGGGGTACGTTGGGCTGGTGGCAGCCATGTGCTTTGCCGAAATGGGACACCAGGTCGTTTGTGTTGATAACGATGAGCGCAAAGTGGCGGCGCTGCGCGGTGGCGACACCCTGATCCACGAAAACCACCTTCCGGAGCTCATGGCCCGTTATTGCAACGGACGTGTGCGCTTTACCACGGACCTGGCCGAGGCCACGCAAAGCAGCGACGCCATTTTTATCGCTGTGGGGACGCCACAGTCGGAGACCGGCGACGCGGATCTGTCCTATGTTGAGGCAGTTGCCAGCGAAATCGCGCGGCACATCACCTCCTACAAGGTGATTGTGGAAAAAAGCACTGTCCCCGTGTACACCAATGAGTGGATTCGGCGGGTGATCGAGCGCAATGGGGTGCGGCGCGACCTGTTCGATGTCGTATCCAACCCGGAATTCCTGCGCGAGGGCACGGCGGTGGAGGACTTTCTGCACCCGGACCGGATTGTGGTGGGCGCCGACAGCGAGCGCGCGGCCAGGCTGCTGCAGGCCATCTATGCGCCCCTGACCAACGGCGACTATTACACCTCGGATAGCGCAATCCCGGGCGCTTGCGCGGCACACCAGCCGCCGCCGCTGCTGCTGACCTCCACCAAGAGCGCGGAGATCATCAAACACGCTTCGAATGCCTTTTTGGCGCTGAAGATTTCTTTCATCAACGCGGTATCCAATTTGTGCGAGGCGGCCGACGCCAACGTGGAGCAGGTAGCCCGCGGCATTGGGCTGGACAGCCGCATCGGCCCCAAGTTCCTGCGCCCGGGCATCGGCTACGGTGGATCATGCTTTCCCAAGGATGTGGCGGCGTTCCGTTCGGTGGCCGCGCAGCTCGGGGTCGACTTCCAACTGCTGCACGAGGTTGAAAAGATCAACATTTCACAGAAGAAGCGCTTTCTTGGCAAGGTGCGGTCGGCCCTTTGGACGCTGCGCGGCAAGCGTCTCGGGGTGTTGGGTCTGGCCTTCAAGGGGGAAACCGACGACGTGCGCGAGTCCCCAGCCATTGACCTTATCGAGATGCTGCTCGGCGAGGGCTGCAGCATCGACGCCTTCGACCCGGCGGCGATGGAACGCGCCAAGCTGGAACTCCCGGAAAGCAAGCACCTGCGCTATGTGGGGTCGGTGGACGAGGCGGCCGAGGACGCCGACGCGCTGTTGATTCTTACCGACTGGCACCAGTTCGGGCAGCTGGATTTGCAGCGGCTGCACGAAGCGATGCGCTATCCCATCATCGTGGACGGCCGCAATCTGTATGACCCACGGACCATGCTGGAGCACGGCTTCACCTACATTAGCGTGGGGAGGGCCGCGGTGACGCCGGTTCGTGAAGCTGCCGCGGTGGGCGCATGAGGGGGCAACTGGTTCTGGTCACCGGCGCCGCGGGCTTCCTGGGGTCGCACCTGTGCGATGCGCTACTCGCCGAGGAGTTCCAGGTCCTGGGCGTCGACAATCTCGCCACGGGCAATCTGGCCAACCTGAAGCATCTTGGGGGGGAGCCGCGCTTTCGCTTCGAGGAGCTGGACATCTGCGCCCCCTTCGATCCCGGGCACGTGGACTACGTCTTCAACTTCGCCTCCCCGGCCAGTCCCGTGGATTACATGCGGCTGGGCATTGAAACCCTGCGGGTCGGCTCGGCCGGAACGCTGAACACCCTGGAGGTTGCGCGACGCTATAACGCGGGCTACCTGCATGCCTCCACCTCCGAATGCTACGGCGACCCCGAGGTGCATCCGCAGGTGGAAAGTTACTGGGGCAATGTGAACCCGATCGGGCCGCGGTCGGTGTACGACGAAGCCAAACGCTTTTCCGAGGCGGCGGTTGCGGCCTACGGGCGTTACCACAACGTGAACACCCACATGGTGCGCATCTTCAACACCTACGGGCCGCGGTTGCAGGCCAATGACGGGCGCGTCATCTCCAACCTAATGATGCAGGCACTGCGCGGCGAGCCGCTGACGGTCTATGGCGATGGATCGCAGACCCGGAGTTTCACCTATGTTTCCGACCTGATCGACGGGATCGTGCGTCTTTCCAGAAGCGACGAGCATGACCCCACCAACATCGGCAATCCCGTGGAGTGGACCATTCTGGAGTGCGCGCGTGAGATTCAGGATCTGCTGGGATCGCGGGCCGAGATCCTCTTCAAACCACTACCCCAGGACGATCCGAAGCAGCGCAAACCGGACATCACCAAGGCGCGCCGCCTTCTCGGCTGGGAGCCCAAGGTGACGCTGCGCGAAGGACTTACGCTTTCCCTGGACTATTTCCGCAGCTGTGTGGAGGCCGAGCGCCAGCCCGTTGCGAGCGCATAGCGTTCAAGTTCGTAGGTGGAGCCGGTTGTTTTATGGAGCGAGCTTTCAGATCTCAGGGAAACTGAGCCTCAAACCTTCGGCCTGGGCTGGTGTACGTCGCGTCCGTGTCGCTGGGGATACTGCTGTGCGCTTGCCCAGAAAAAGCATTGCCCGCGTTTGCTGGAGCCGTTTCCCTGCATGTGTAGTTGCGCTTGTGTGTGGCGCCTTTAACGCTTGGATTCTAGACCAAAATTCCTGCAGGTTTCGTCCTGCGTTTCTGTATCGGGCCTTCAGCCCTTGAGCGTTCCTCTGCGGCTACCTGGGGCTTGCGCCCCAGGCTTTTATGTAAGGGGCTTTCAGCCCTCAAAAACCTCAGACACACTTAGACCAAGATTCCTGCAGGTATTGTCCTGCCTTTATGTGTCGGGCTTTCAGCCCTTGAGTTCCTCTGGGGCTTGCGCCCCAGGCTGTTATGTGAGGGGCTTTCAGCCCTAAAGAACCACAGCTACATCTACAGAGGCTACCTGGGCTTGCGCCCCAGGCTTTTATGTAAGGGGCTTTCAGCCCTCAAATACCACAGACACACCTACAGGAAACAGCCCTATCGGCAGTTCCCTGGGCCTTTGGCCCAAGCTGTTCTATGTCGCGTCTTCAGCGCGACAAAGTGAGCCATAGCTGATGAAAACAGCTTTGGTGGAAGCTAAACCGAGCTTTATTTGCCGTTGAGGTGGGCGCCCGTGGAGCGCAGTTTGGGGTAGAAGGTGAACTGAAAGGCGAACACGTTGTCGTTCTGGTGGGTGCTCTGGTAGATTGGCGCGATCCAGTGCTCATACTGCCACCAGGCGTTCAGTTCGATGTCGGGACGCAGGCGTTTGACGACGTCGAGCTTGATCTGATTCTGGGTGGTGCCGTCCGGGATGAAGTCTTTGGCGGTCTTCTTGTAGAGATATTCCAGCTGAATCCATTCATTGCCGGAAAGGTGGTAGGTCAGCCACGCCTGGCCGGCTTTGGCCTCTCGGCCGACCCAGTCGCCCATGATGAAGCCCTGATTGGTGTAGCCGTTGCGCTGAATGGCCTCGAAGTAGTTGAAGACGCCCAGGATGCAACGCAGCGTGGAGCAATCCGTGCTGGAGGCTTCGACCCGGAAGTCCATCTGCGGGATGCCGGGCAGGTGCGAGATGTACACCCCGGGCCGGTAGGCGGCGCGGCGCGGCGCACTGATCGGGGTTACGTCGTCGTGGGCGATGGAGTCGGTGTAAAGGGTGACCGAGTGGCGCAGAAAGGGTAGCCGCCAGGAGAAGCTGAAGTCGCTATAGCGGGCGCCGGGGTCGTTGGCGCTGTTTTTCGAGTTCGGATCCGCCTGCGTATCCTGCGTTGAAAAGAAGCTGCGGAAGAAGGTGTGGAGGGTGACGGGTTCGTGGCCGGCTCCGCCCCAGATGACGGTGCGCTGGAAGCTGAACTCGAAGTTGCTGGTCGGGCGGAGGGAAAACATCTCCGAATGTACCCAGGGGTGGTTGGGAAAGGTGTGGCCCTTGAGGGAGCCGACGAAGAAGTCGTAGCGCAGCGGGCCGAAGATGTTGCTGAAGTACGGAATGTGCATGGGTTCGACGCGGTTGATGCGGAAGGAGTAGATGTTTTGCGCGTTGTTGCTCCAGGCCATGGCGCCGCCGGCACCGGGACCGAGCCAGGCGTCGGTTTTGCCACCGGAGATCTCGTGGCCCACGATGTGGAAGGAGAGCGCGGCCTCCTGCAGGCGAAAGGGATTCGCGGGGGCGACGGGGCCGTAGGGGATGGTGGCCTGGGGCAGGTTTGGGGGCGCAAAGGGCGCAATCTCATCGATGCCCGAAAGCAGGCTGGACAGGTCGTAATTGTAGCCCGCGGCCGAGGGGGCGCGCTGGTATTCCCCGCGCACGTACAAGGAGAACCGGTTCCACTCGTTCACCGAACTGAACCCGGTGAGATTGTTGAAGCCCGGTTGGTAGGGGCGGCCGTAGTCGTTCACGATGGTTTGGCCGAGATGGTAGCTGTCGCGCAGCGTCAGGCCGCTGATGCCCATCAGTCGTGTGTAGACATTTTGCACGCCGTAAACAGCTCCGCGGGTCATGGCGGTGCTCAGGGTTCCCGCTGGCCCGGGCACCTCGTCGCTGAGATAGGCGGTCAGCTTGGCATAGATCTGCTGGGCCTGTTCGTCGCCGCCGTCCTGAATGGCAGGGGCGGAAAGTTCGAGCATGTGCAGGAGGCTGCGCCGTGTCCAGGGTCGCATGCTGATGAACGCGGAATCAAGATAGCCCAGCGAATACAGCCGCAGCGCTTCCGGGTAGACCCAGCTGTCGACCGGGATGTAGGTGGAGCCGAGGTGATCCCGGTGTACGATCTCCGCGATGGGGAATTCGGTCGGAAACGAGGGCAGGGAGGCGACCGGGGAGGGAGGCTCGATGGCTACCGGAGCGACCGGGGGCGGCTGCGCTGGTTGTACCGTGACGGGCTGCTCGAGCGGGTAGTTGTAGGGAGCCGGTGCGTTCCGGGGGGAGGGCGGAATCGGCGTAGGGGATTCCAGCGGCGCGGTGGGGGAGGGTTGCTGGATGGCGGGCGCGGCGGCGGGAGCGCTTGGGGTGTCCAAGGGATTTGGCGGCGTCGCCTGCTGCCCAGCCGGGGCCTGTTGTATGGACGGGCCCGTGGCGGGGCCCGGTTGCGGCGCCTGGGCCGGGGTTTGCACCTCACGCGGCTGCAAAGGTTGGCCGGGGGCCGGCAGCGACGGAAACGCGTCTGGTGACACCGGCTGCGGAACTGGCACCGCGGGATAGCTCACGGCCTGCGCCCCGCTGTGCAGCGAAAGCGAGGCAGAACCGAGCAGAGCGAGACCCAAAGCAAAACTACGGTGATGCTGAACATACTGCCGGAAGTGCATACGTTCAGTGTAGTCGGTTGGGGGTGGGATTTCTGGCGCAGCGGGGCCTACTTTGTCTGCTGGCCCGGGGTGCGGAGAGGGATGTTTCGGGAGCGCAGGAAGTGTGCGAGCCGCGCCAGTGGCGCCTCGTTCCTGGGCCGGGCTACGGCTTCCCGAGAGGGTGCAGGCAGCGCTGCCCAAAGGACTGCGGGGCCGCCGCCGCTGCGGGCCCGCAGCACGGATTCCTGCATGACGCGGTACACGGCCACAGCGTCTTCGCCGTCCACCGTGAGCACAGGCAGCTTCATTTTGGCGGCGGGGTTGCGCAGGTTGGTCCAGGTCAGGCTTTGGCCTGGGCGCGCCGGATCGAGGCGGAAAGCGGCCTCGCCGCTCGGGTCCGCGCAGGCCACGATGAGGGGAAGCTGCTCTGCCTGGGCCCACTGCAGAGCCGGGACCCAATCGGGCTGGTCCTCGCCCGCATGCACGAGGGCGAGGACAAGCCGGTCGGCTTTTTGGCGGCGGTAGGCCTCGGCGAGCGCCGCCGCGGCGAGCAGGCGGGCCTGCCCTGTGCCGGTGCGCAGCACGGAAAGGCTGTGCGGGTCGAAGTTGGCTCTCTTCGCGAGCAGAGCCAGGGGGAGCACTGCATCGGTGCGCGCGACCAGGGTGTCGCCGGCCGCAAGCTGCAGGAGGGTTCCGGCGAGCAGGGCCGCGGGCTCCGGGTTGCCGATCGCTTCCGGGCTGACGAACTGCTGATGGCCGCTGGACCCGCGGCGCCCGGCTTTGCCCAGGTGCGTGGCCTGCTTTAACAGAGTGTGGAGGGCGCGGAGTTCGGCGTCGGGCAGCAAAGGATTTTCAGCCAAGGACGGATCTCCGGGCGAACAGGGTGTAGGAACGTCGCTTCAGGGTGCCACGATGGCAGCGCGAGGGCGGTCTGGAGCGGAGTTTTTGTAGCTGTCCCCGTCCGGCTATTGGGGCGGGCCTTCAGCCCTTGCGGTTGTACTGGTTCCCAACCCAGGCCTTCGGCCTGGGCTGGTATAGGACGCGCCTTCGGCGCTGAAGGAAGCAACTGTGATCTTGCTGCCAATGAGGTGCCGCTCTCTGTTGCGGCACCGCAGAAAAGGCAGATTCCCTGCGGGAATGACAACAAAAGAGGAGGAATCGGGAGGCGGGCAGACTCGATCGGAGGTCTCCTAAGCGTGCGCTGCGCTGGGCGCCTCGGCGGACAGGCCGAGGTCTTCCAGTGCGGATTTGGCGAGCTCGGGCGAGAGTGCGCCCTCGCGGGCGAGCCTGGAAAGCGTGGTCGCGACAATGGACGCGGCGTCCACCTCGAAAAAGCGGCGGAGGTGCTCGCGGTTGTCGGAGCGCCCAAAGCCGTCGGTGCCTAGGGTGACCAGACGGTTGCCCAGCCAGGGCGCCAGGCCATCGGGCAGCGCCTTCATGTAGTCGCTGGCGGCGATGATCGGCCCATTGGCTTCGGCCAAGGCCTTGAGCAGAAAGGGTTTGCGCTCGGGTTCGGAGGGGTGCAGACGGTTCCAGCGCTCCACATCGAGGCAGTCGCGGCGCAGCTCCACATAGCTCGGGACGCTCCAAACATCAGCGGCGATGTTGTATTTTTCGGCCAGGAGCTGCTGGGCGCGCACGGCCTCATTCAGGATGGGCCCGGAGCCGAAGAGCTGGACGGTAGCCGGGCCGGAGGTCGCCGGCTTGAACCGGTACAGGCCGCGCAGAATGCCCTCCCGCACGCCTTCGCCTTCGGGCATGGGCGGCTGCACGTAATCCTCGTTGTACATAGTGATGTAGTAGAAGACGTTTTCGCCGGCCTCGTACATGCGGCGCAGGCCGTCCTGCAGGATGATGGCCATCTCAAAGGCGTAGGCCGGGTCGTAGGTAAGGCAGGTGGGGATGGTGCTGGCCAGCACGTGGGAGTGGCCGTCCTGGTGTTGCAGGCCCTCGCCCAGCATGGTGGTGCGCCCGGCGGTGCCGCCCATCAGGAAGCCCTTGCCGCGCGAGTCGGCAAACGCCCAGGCCATGTCGCCGATGCGCTGGAAGCCGAACATGGAGTAGTAGAGATAGAAGGGAACTGTCGGGACGCGGTAGTTCGTGTAGGCGGTGCCCGCAGCCGTGAAGCTGGCCATGGAACCGGCTTCGGTGATCCCCTCTTCAAGGATCTGGCCGCCCTTTTCCTCGCGGTACTTGAGCAGCATGTCGGAGTCGTGCGGGGTGTATTTCTGGCCCTCGGGGGCGTAGATGCCGACCTGCGAGATGACCGACTCCATGCCGAAGGTGCGACCCTCGTCGGGGACGATGGGCACGATCAGCTTGCCGATGTTCGGCTCCTTGAGCAGCGCGCGCAGGATGCCGCCGACAAAGGCGGTGGTGGTGGAGACGGCCCGGCCTTTGGAGCCAGCCATCCACTCCTTAAAGAAGTCCACCGGGGGGGCGGTGAAGTCCAGTTTGGGGACCTCGCGCGCGGGTAAGTAGCCACCGAGGGCGGCGCGCCGGGCCTGCATGTAGGCGATTGCCGGGTCTTCTGTCGCGGGACGATAGAAGGTGGCGTCCTTGGCCGCGCCTTCGGGCAGTGGGATCTCGAAGCGTTGCACAAAGGCGGCCAGGCCCTCGTCGGTGAGCTTCTTTTCCGAATGCGTGGCGTTGCGGGCCTGCGCGGAGGCGATGCCGTAACCCTTGACGGTCTTGGCGAGAATGACCGTGGGGCCGCCCTTGTGCTCCAGGGCGCGCTTGTAGGCGTTGAAGATCTTGAGCGGGTCGTGGCCGCCGCGGTGCAGCCGAGCCAGCTGCTGGTCCGTTTTGTCTTCTACTAACTTGAGCAGTTCGGGGTATTTGCCGAAGAACTCGCGGCGCAGATAGTCGCCACCCTTGGCCTTGAAGGCCTGGAAGTCGCCGTCGACGCACTCTTCCATGCGCTTGAGCAGCAGGCCCTGGTGATCGCGCTCGAAGAGCTCATCCCAGTCCGACCCCCAGATGACCTTGATGACGTTCCAGCCGGCGCCGCGGAACATGCCTTCGAGCTCGTCGATGATGCGTTTGTTGCCGCGCACGGGCCCGTCGAGGCGCTGGAGGTTGCAGTTCACCACGAAGATGAGGTTGTCCAGGTCCTCGCGCGAGGCCAGCGAGATGGCGCCGAGGGTATCGACCTCATCGGTTTCGCCGTCGCCGACAAAGGCCCACACCTTGCGCCCGGTGTGCGGGATGAGGCTGCGATTTTCCAGGTACTTCATGAAGCGTGCCTGGTAGATGGCGTTCAAAGGGCCGATGCCCATGGAAACGGTGGGGAACTGCCAGAAATCCTGCATGAGCCAGGGGTGCGGGTAGCTGGACAGGCCGGGTTCGTCGCGCAGTTCGTGGCGGAAATTCTTGAGGCGGCTCTCGTCGAAGCGGCCTTCCAGGTAGGCTCGCGCGTAGACGCCGGGGGAGGCGTGGCCCTGAAAATAGATGAAGTCGCCGGGCTGATCGCCCTTGTCGCTGGGGTAGTTGGCGCGGAAGAAGTGGTTGAAGCCCACCTCCAGCAGCGTGGCGAGGGAGGAATAGGTGGAGATGTGGCCGCCGATGCCGGGGTCGTACTTGTTCTGCCGATGCACCATGGCCATGGCGTTCCAGCGGATCAGGGCTTCGACGCGCCGCTCCAGATTGCGGTCGCCCGGGTAGGGCACCTCGTCGTGCCGGGGAATGGTGTTCAGGTAGGGGGTGGTCACCTCGCCGGCGGCAGGGACGCCGGCCTCGCGGGCGCGGGTGCGCAGGGCTGCCAGAACAGCGGCGCCCTGCTCCCAGTCGTTGGCCACCACCTGGTCGAAGGCCTCAATCCACTCCGCGAGCTCGGCGGTGAGGTCCTGTTGAACGGCTTCTTCGAGCTTGGCTGCCATGGCGTGGGGGAGTCCTTTCGTGCGCGACGTCTGACGCTTTCTACGATAAATGGCGCTTGTGACGGAGCGCTAGTTACCTTCGTGCGAAATGGGTTGTCTCGGGCGGTGTCTCCTCACGCCCAGCAACGTCCGTGGGGGGATGGACAGCCTGGGCAACAAGACACACACCGAGTCCTGCGCAGAAACGGCCAGCAACACAATGAGCTGCTGGTCGCGCTTTGTGCCGTCCAAGCGCCTTCCCGTGCCCACGTGAACATGCAGCTCCTTGACGTGTTCGCCGATTCCGGTGACCCAACGAACAATGATCCTTGAGGCGTTGAGATCGATCCGAAACGGAGGCTACGACTTTGGAAGGTTGATCTCTGAAGGTCTAGGCGGCGTGATCGAGAGGCGCCGCCGAAAAGATCGGTTCGATCCTGGGGCGCTTGATCTTGTGCGCCTGGGCCAGATCGTAGGTGTATTGAAGACGGGACCAGAAACCGTCGGATTTGTTGAAGGCTTCATCCAGCTTGATCGACATAAGGGGAGAGATGCCAGAGCGGCCATTGAGGATCATGGACAGGTGAGAGCGCGTCACGCCAAGGTGCCTGGCGAGGGCTGTGACAGAGATTGCATCGCCCATTGCTACACGAATGATTTCGCCTGGGTGAGGTGGATCAAACATGCGCATCGGCCTTCCTCCTAGTGGTAGTCCTGGTAATCGACAACTTCCGCGTCTTCTCCGTCGAAACGGAAGGTGAGCCTCCAGTTTCCGCTGACACGAACTGACCAACGACCCTCCAGATCGGCCTTGAGCGGGTGGAGATGCCATCCTGCAAAGTCCATATCCTGGGGTCCTGCTGCACTATCAAGAGCAAAGATCTGCTGCCGGAGTCGTTTGGCATGAGCAGGGTTGATGCCGGACTTTGAACCCACGGTAAAGAATGTCTCCATGCCCTTGTGACGAAAAGAACGAATCAAACTGCCTGCCTCCGATCCGTTCAGTGTCACTATACACCACACGGCCCTTCCTGAGTTCAGGTGGAGTAATCGGCGTTGATCGAAACGTACTCGTGGGTGAGGTCGCAGGTGATGAAGCGGCACTGGCCGGCGCCCTGTCCGAAGTTGAGCGCGATGGTGTATTCGCGGACGCTCATGGCGGCGTGGGTGGCGGCCTCGTCGAATTGTGGCGAGCGGACGCCGTGGGCGAAGACGGGCAGGCCGGCGATGTGGATGGAGACAAGCGCGGGGTCGAAGCGGACGCCCGCATAGCCAGCGGCCGCCAGCAGACGTCCCCAGTTCGGGTCGGCGGAGGACCAGGCGGTCTTGCACAGGGGCGAGCGGGCGATGCTGCGCGCAATCTGCGTGGCTTCGGCGTCTTCGCGCGTTCCCGTGATGTCGAGGGTGACGACGTGGGTGACGCCCTCGCCGTCGTCCACGATCTGGTGGGCGAGCGACTGGCACACCAGCCGCAGGGCCTCGGCAAAGGCCGCCAGGACCTTGTCGGAGGCGGCGACCCCGCTTCTGCCGCTGGCCAGCAGCAGCACCGTGTCGTTGGTGGACATGTCGCCGTCGATGGAGATGGCGTTGAAGCTGGCTTCCACGGCCGGGCCGAGCACGCTTTGGAGCTGCGCTGCGCTCGCCTGGAGATCGGTAAAGAGATACACCAGCATGGTGGCGTGCGGCACCAGCTGCGGGCCGATCATGCCGGCGCCCTTGGCGCAGCCGAAGAGCTGCACCGGCTGGCCTTCCGGCTCCAGAGTGGCGCGGGCGACCTTGCGTTTGGTGTCGGTGGTCAGGATGGCGTTGGCGAAGGCGAGCATGTGTTCGGGGGAGTTGCCCAGGCCTGCCCTGGCCTGGGGGATAGCGGCGATTAGCTTTTCCGCGGGCAGGGGCACGCCGATGATGCCGGTGGAGGAGGGAAAGACCTCGTCGAAGACGCCCCCGAAGTGCTCGGCAACCGCGACGCACGAGCGCCGGCAGGCCTCGATGCCGGCCTCGCCGGTGGCGCAGTTGGCGTTGCCGGAGTTGACCAGAACGGCTGTGACGCGGCCGCCGGTGGTGGCCAGATGCCGGCGGCCGACGGTGACCGGCGCGGCCACTACCTGATTGCTGGTGAACAGCGCAGCGGCGCTGGCCCCAGCCTCACACACCGCGAGCGCCATATCCGGCTTGCCGCTGGTTTTGATGCCGGCGGTCGTGGACGACCAGCGGAAACCGAGGGGGAGAGTGCTTTGATAGAGAGAAACAGGCCGAGACGCCGCTGTGTTCACATCCCCAATGGTATCAATGCCATTTGGCTTGGCGCCTATAATTTCGCTACCGGAAATCCCGGTAAGGAGATCGGCAATGACTTTTGCGGCAGGATTCACACTTGAGAATCACACCATATCAGCACTTGAGCGGCATCACGGCTTCCGGCTGGACACCAACAGTCAGTGGGACCACAAACACAAAGTTGACTTCATTGTTTACTCGATTCCAGGTTTTCGACCCAGACCCACAGGAGTTCAAATTACGCAGCGCGTAAACGCTTTCGAGAAGATGAGCGAATTTTTACAAGCGCAAGAATCAGGCCGCTCCATCGTTGACCGGGCGATATACATCCAGGTAGACCCGGGCGTGCCACTGGATGAAGGCGGAGTTGATCTTGTCGCGCTCGTTCTTCGACAGTTTCAAGCTGACAGGCAGCTGCAATCGTCGAAGGTGCTTGGCGCGCATATCTATGACGACATTACATATGAGTTTTTCGATCTGAAAAAAGCCATCGCATCCCATGTACAACACAGGACCAATTCGGAGCGGCCTGTTGTCGGAACAACGGATGGCAAGCAGGTAAAAGCGCCGGAGGCTGCATCAGATGTGAACCTTGATGCTGAAGCTCTTTCCCGTGCCCTTATGGGAGACAAAGGCAGCAAGGAGATGCGCGGTATTTTGAATACTTACCGGCCGTCACGTGGCTTTGGCATGGCGACCGGTCGTGACGGCAACTCCTATTTTGTTCATATCTACAGCATTGTCGATATGGATCTTCGGGACCGGCTGTCTCGCTACTCCGGAGAGGCGCCTGTGAATCTGGAGATCCCTATCTCGTTTGTGGACGGCGGCAAAACCAAAGACCACGTCAGGTACAGCGAAGCCAAGCAGGTTACTGCCATGCGATAGCGGTCAGGACTGATTGCCAGGGCTCACTTATGTGGGCCCTGCAGTCGGTTCGGAACTCAAACTCGACTCTGTGATGGGCAGCACGACCCGGTGCCCCTCTAATCACAGGCCCTAATCCGGGCAGTGGTGCGGGTCCAGTGTTCGCTGCGGCCGAAGGCCTTGATACCGATGTAGCCGCGCAGTGAAAGATGATCGCCGTCGCTGGACATGGCGCCGCGATAGGTTTTGCCGTTCTTGGGGTCGTACAAATGACCGTCCTCGGCGTGGTCGGGGTCTTTGAGCTGGAAGCCGTAGCCGATGCGCATGCCGCAGAGCCTTTGGGTATGTTTGGCCGGGTCGGGGTCCTTGATGTCGAACTGGGTGGGGGAGTCCGGCTCCAGCTGCAGCAGGGTGGCGCACAGGTCAGAGCCGCAGGGGGCGATGCGAACGACGGCGCCCCCCGGGGTGCGCCAGTTGCCCTGGACGCCCCTGGCTTGAGCACTGGCTGAAACGGAAGCGGCGAAAAGAGTGGCGGCAACGAACAGGGCGCGCGGCATGGCTCATCGTAACGGCTGCGGGCGCGCGGCGTATACTTTGGCCAAACAACGGGCATTCGCGTGGCACGCGGGCGGATCCGAGCGGGGGACCTCAGTCGATGAGCACAGTGGACAACGGAATAGCGGCGATGAACCGAAACGGTCAGGTGCAGGATGCGGAAACGCGCTACGGCGTACCGCAGCCGCGCCGCGAGTGGATTGTGAAGCGCAAGGAAGAGGCCGCGCGCACAGGCGACTGGAACATGAGCCAGATGCACTTTGCGCGCAAAGGGATGATCACCGAAGAGATGGCCTTTGTGGCGCACAAGGAAAGGCTGGAGCCGGAGCTGGTGCGCTCGGAGATCGCCAAAGGGACCATGATTATCCCGGCGAACATCAACCACCCCGAGCTGGAACCGATGGCGATCGGCGTGGAGTCGCTGTGCAAGATCAATGCCAATATCGGCAATTCTGCGCTGGTATCCAATGTGGAGGAGGAGCTGCGCAAGCTGCACACGGCCGTGCACTACGGCGCGGATACGGTGATGGACCTTTCCACGGGCGGCGACATCCCCATGATCCGCGAGGCCATTCTGCGCCACAGCCCGGTGCCCATCGGCACGGTGCCGCTGTATGAGGCGCTTTCGCGGGTAAAGCGGGTGGAGGATCTCAACATCGACCTTTATCTCGAGGTCATCGAGGAGCAGGCGCAGCAGGGTGTGGATTATTTCACCATTCACGCGGGCGTTCTGGTGCAGTACATCCCCATGGTGTCAAGGCGAATTACGGGCATTGTAAGCCGCGGCGGCGCGATTCTGGCGCAGTGGATGACGGCGCACCACAAGCAGAACTTCCTGTACGAGAACTTCGACCGCATTACGAAGATCATGGCGAAGTACGACGTCAGCTATTCGCTGGGCGACGGCCTGCGGCCGGGATCGGTGGCCGATGCCTCCGACGAGGCGCAGTTTGCGGAGCTGAAGACCCTGGGTGAGCTGACACGGCAGGCCTGGAAGGATGACGTGCAGGTGATGATCGAAGGCCCTGGCCACGTGCCCATGGACAAGATCAAGGAGCAGGTGGACAAGGAGGTCGAGCTCTGCGACGGCGCGCCGTTTTATGTGCTGGGGCCGCTGGTCACGGACATCGCTCCCGGCTATGACCACATCACCTCGGCGATCGGAGCGGCCATGATCGGCTGGCACGGCGCCGCGATGCTCTGCTACGTCACCCCCAAGGAGCACCTTGGGCTGCCCAACGAAAAGGACGTCAAGGACGGCATTATCGCGTACAAGATTTCGGCGCATGCGGCGGATATTGCGCGGCACCGGCCGGGTGCGCGGGACCGCGATGACGCGATCAGCCATGCGCGCTACACCTTTGACTGGGACAAGCAGTTTGCCCTGTCGCTGGATCCGGAAACGGCCCGTGGCATGCACGACGAGACACTGCCGGATGATTACTACAAGGAAGCGGCGTTTTGCTCCATGTGCGGACCGAAGTTCTGCTCCATGAACTGGTCCAGCAAGGTGGACAAGTTCAACGAAGAGGTGCATGGGCTGAAGAAGCCGGACCTGACGCAGATTGTGACCGAGCAGATGGCGCTGCGGGGCTAGGGCCTGCACCGACCGGTACGTTCGTCGTCTCGACCGGTCCCTGAGCGTAGCCGAAGAGGAGACCGAGAGACCCCTGTGTTCCGCCCTGGCTGGAAGTTGTGTCCACCGCGGCAAGGTGCAGGGGTCTTTCCGCTTCACGAGACCGGAAACCGTCTCGCTTTGGTTGAGAGAACACCCTGTTTGGCTATGCACCGAGGCGCCCCAGGGTGTCGATGCAGCCTAGTGACCCGCAGGGGTTTCGGGGTAGATGCGGATGTCGGCGATGCCGCGGTAGCGTTCGGCGAAGTCCATGCCGTAGCCGACGACGAAGCGGTTGGGGATGGAAAAGCCAACATAATCGGCTTCGATGGGGACCAGGCGGCGCTCGGGCTTGTCGAGGCAGGTGGCGATTTTGAGCGAGGCGGGCTTGTGCTGCAACATGAGTTGGCGCAGGTAGCTGAGGGTGAGGCCGGTGTCGAGAATGTCCTCGACCAGGATGACGTGGCGACCCTCGATGGGGTTGTCGATGTCCTTGATGAGCTTGACGGCGCCGGAGCTGACGCGGGCGCGGCCGTAGCTGGAAACGGCGACGAAGTCAAAGGTGTTGTCGACGGAGATGGAGCGGGCGAGGTCGGCGAGAAAGATGGCAGCGCCTTTGAGCACACCGATGAGGACGACGGACTGGCCGGCGTAGTCGGTGCTGATCTGCTGGCCGATTTCGGCGACGCGCGCCT
Organism: Granulicella sp.; assembly: GCA_965218675.1. GTDB lineage: Bacteria > Acidobacteriota > Terriglobia > Terriglobales > Acidobacteriaceae > Granulicella. Next base: position 46,727 of record CBDCLP010000010.1, on the reverse strand, counting down.
GGATCTGTTGGTGCGAGAAGAGGATGTCCATGGTGTCGGGCGCGACGGACTCGGGCGATGTTGCGTTCATGCGAGAAGGGTAGCGCGAAAGGGTCGCGAGGGCCGATTCCGGGTTGCGGAAATCGGGTCTGATTGTGTGCCCGCGGGGGTGCGCCGGCGGCGATGCGATACTGGAAAGCGATGCTTCCGTATCTGAATCTTGGGCCATTGCACCTGGGCACGTTTGGGTTGTTGCTGTGGCTGGCGGCGGTGGTGGGCACGTATGTGCTGCACCGCAATTTTCTGCGCAACGGTGTGGGTCTGGATGCGCTGAATATTGTCGTGGCCACGGTGATAGTTGGCATTCTGGGCGCCAAGGCGTGGCACGAACTGCAGAACCCGGGGGAGATGCTGACGGCGTGGCGGCAGATCATGCTGCCCGGGGCCGCACACCCGTGGGAGATCGCGCTCGGTTTTTTTGCCTGGTTCAAGGCGGGGTTTGCGTGGTTTGGGGGGCTGGTGGCGGGGGTGGCGACGCTGGTGGCGCAGGGTTTGGCCGGGCGACCCAACGGCCTGCGCGGCAGCCAGGCGGCGCTGCGCATTCTGGACCTGGCGGCGCCGGCGGCGGCGGTGGGCTACGGCGTGGGCCGCATCGGGTGCCTGACTTCGGGGGATGGCGACTACGGCATCATCACGACGCTGCCGTGGGGCGTGCACATCCGGCCGGATGCGCTGGACCCGCCGCAGCCCGACCCGCCAGGCCTGCTGGTACAGCCGACGCCCATCTATGAGCTGCTGTTTGCGCTGGCGGTGGGGTGGTGGCTGTGGAAGCGGGGCGCGAAGCCGGTGCCCCTGGGCGTGCTGACCGGCGAATACCTGGTGCTGAGCGGGATTGGGCGTTTTTTGGTGGAGTTTGTGCGGATCAACCCGCGGCTGTACTGGGGCATGTCGAACGCGCAGGTGGCAGCGCTGGGGAGTGTGGTAGTGGGGGCGGGGATGATGCTGCTTTGCCGCGGCAACGTGAGCGTGGCGCCCGAGCCAGCGAGGGTCGAGGCAGGGTCTGCGGTGACGCGGGCGGCCTAGGATCGGTGGTGGGCAGGGAAGAAGCGGGAACGCGGAGGGCGCGGAGGTTGCGCAAAGGGCGCGGTTTTTGCTGGTGGCGGGGAGGAGCGGGGTGGAGCGAGATCAGAGCCGCTTGAGGTATGCGCGGGCCTGGTCGAGTTCAGGGAAGAGGCGTTCTTCGGCCTGGAACTCGCGGCTGTGGACGCAGCGGCGGCCGGCGCGGACTTTGACGGGATGCTTGAGGTGCAGCATCTCGTGGTAGAGCAGATATTCGATGGCGCAGCGCGGGGTGGAGGCGCGGTCGAAGACGCGGCTGACGACGATGGTGTTGTGGGCGGCGTCGTAGTGGCCGAGCATGCGGCGTGCGGCGTGGGCGCTCCAGGTGAGGGTGGGGCGGCCGAGGAGGCCGTGGAAGAAGCGTCCGTTGATGGCCTCGAAGACCTCGTCAAGGTTGTAGAAGCGGCCCTGGGCGGTGCTGATGCGCTTGCGTCCGCGGGTTTGGCGGATGTGTTCGGCCTGGCGGGAGACCGCCTCGGACTGCGTGTAGCGGCGGTAGCGGTCGGCGTGGTGGGCGGCGATGGGCTTGCGGTAGAGCTTGGCCAGCAGGATGTGGGCGATGGCGTGGTGGACACTTTCGGGAGCGGACTCCAGCAGATCGGAAAGGCGGACCAGGAGCCGGCCTTCGCGCAGACGGATGGTGGTGTTGAGGCTGGTGAAGCGCCGGAAGCGGATGTCGAGCGCGGGCAGGGGGGCGCGCGGGCGGAGGTTGCGGTATTGCTCCTCAAAGATGGCCAGCAGAGCAGGGGAGGCGACGGGCAGCGGGGGGGCGGACGGCACGTTGCGGTCAGGCTACCACGCCGGGCGCAGGAAAAGGCTCAATCGGGGCGGATGGCGTGGGGGTCGGCGTTGCGCTTTTTTTCGGCTTTTTCGGCTTCGGGGTGGGCTTTGAAGTAGGCGGCGAGATCGGTCTGGAGCTGTTGGGTGAGCTCGTGGGTGTCTTTCAGGTTGTCGAGCGCGAGGCGGCGGACGATGTTGTAGGCCTCGTTGTCGGCGGGAAGCTGCAGGGTGGCGGACCAGCGGTCGGTGGCCTGGAGCAGCTGGGGAAGCGCTTTGCGGACGTCGCGATGCTGTTTGGCGTACTCGTCCAGATTGTCGTTGAGCTCATCGACGATCTGGCCGAACTGGTCGAGCACGTCGTGCATGTCGCCGCCAAAGTCAGTGTGGCCGCGGCGTTTGCTGACGAGCTCGGCGATGCGCTTTTGGCGGTCGTTGAGGAACTGCTCAAAGGCAAGGATGCGCTCGTTGGGCACGAAGGCGGCATCGCGGAGGGTGTCCACCTCCTTCTGGCTCAGGATGTCCTCGGCGGCCTGCCCCCGGGCGGGCGGGGTGCTGGCGAACAGGCCCAGCAGGCACGCCAGGGCCAGGCACAGCGCTCGTCCGGTGAGGCGGCGGCGGCTAGTGGGCAAAGATTTGCGCCAGGAGGGCATCATGCACCTTGTTCAGGTGTTTCAGCACGGATTGCATGGTGTCGTGCTGGTCCAGGGGGAAACGCGCACCATGTCGGAGAGCCGGCGCGCGGTGTGCTCCAGCAGCTGTTCCGCATTTTTGAGGCGCTTGGAGTTTTGGGCAAGGGTGGCTTTGAGTTGCATGGCGTCGGCGTCGGCGTGGGTGATGGCGGAGGTCGTGGTGGCGTCGTCGCCCGCGGCCATGCTGCGGCTGGCCAGCTCGGTCCAGCCGTTGAGCAACTCGCTGTAAAGGAAACAGCGCTCGCGGGGCTCGGCGGTGGCGGCGCGCTGCTCCAGGTTGGTGAGCGCGAGAGCGTCCATGGGCATCTCGTCCGTGCCGCCGGCATGGGCCGGAAGGGCGCCGAAGCCGGCGAGCAGAAGGGCGCTGAGGGCAAGCAAAGCAGGGAGGCGGCGTGCAGAGCGAGCGTGGAAACCCATGGTGACCTCGGGTGCGGCAGTCCAGGCTTAGGGAAGATCTGATGAAGGCCTCGAAAGTCATTGCCGCCCGGAAGGAACGCAGATTCCCTGCGGGAATGACAACAAAAAGGCAGAACTATTGCGATCGGCAGACTTGATCAGAAAATCCCTAGTGTTCGTGCTCCAGGGCGATGAGCCGGTGGCGGGCTTCAAACTCCTCGTCGGGAAGTTTGCCGCTCGCCGCGGCCAAAAAGGCGCGGTAGGCTCGCTCAGCCTCTTTCCTCTGGTGAAGGGCGTCGTGCGCGGTCGCCTCCAGAAAGAGAGTTGCTGGAGAGTTTGGCAGAACTGTAGCACGCGCCTGCAACGCCTGCAATACAACCTGCGGCTGGTGGTTGCGTGAGGCTGCAAAGGCCAGATGGCCGGCGGTTTCGCCCCAGGCGGCGTCGGTCGTGAAAGGCTGCGCGCTGGGCGACCGCCTGGGTGAGGACGGTTTGGGCGTCGGCGAACTTTTGCTCGCGCACCAGGGTGCTGCCGAGGTCGTCGAGGAGGGTTGGGTCGCCCGGCGCGGCGGCGTCGAGCGAGCGGTACAGTGGCTCGGCCTCTGCGGCGTCGCCGGAGAGGAGCAGCAGATGCGCGTAGAGCCGGGTGAGGGTGGGGTTGGCGGCGGCCTGCGCGTTGGCCGAGCGCAGCTTTTGCAGCAGCGCAAGCGCGTCGGCGGTTTTGTCTTCGGCGGCGTCGACGGTGGCGGTTTGGGCAACCAGCCGGGGGTCCTCCGGGTGCGCGGCGAGCGCGGGGGCGAGCAGGGCGTCGGCGGCGGCCAGCTGGTTTTGGCGCTGGAGCAGGCTCGCGAGCTCGACGGTGGCGGTGATGTCGCCCGGGGTGTTGCGCGAGCGCCGCCCGCAGCGCGGCTTCGGAGTCGGCCGGGGAGCCGGAGCCCTCGGTGAGGCTGGCGGTGAGCTCGGCGTCGCCCGGCTGCTTGCCGGTGAGCTCCATGGCCTCCGCCAGGTCGGCGCGGGCCTCTTTGGGGCTGGCGGTCTGGTCCAGCCTGGCCAGGGCGCGCAGGGCGCGGCCGCGGAGCTCCCTGGGGGCGGCGGTCAGGGCGACGGCCGCACGCAGCTGGGTGCGCGCTTTGGCGTCGTCCCCGGCGCGGGCCTCCAGCAGCCCGAGCGCGACGCGGGGCTCGGCCATGGCGCTGTCGGCGGCGATGGCTGCGGCGTAGCTGGCGGCGGCGCGGTCGTCCTCGTTGTTGTGCTCCTGGGTGAAGCCGAGATCGAACTGGAGGCGGGCGTTGCCGGGGTCGGCTTTGACCAGGGCGGCCAGGGCGGGCTCGGCGGCCTTGAAGTCGCCCTGCTCGAGGAGGTCTTCGGCATGGCGCAGCGCGTCGCCCTGGGCCTTGGCGGCGGCGGTCTGGCGCGGATCCGGCGCGGGCTGCTGGGCGGCGAGGGGAAGGCTGAGCAGGAAAGGGGCGAGGTGGAGCAGGCGCGGCATCTGGGCTTATTTTCGCTCAGGTGGGGTTTGGTCGATTGCCTGGAGTTCGTTGTCGCCCGGGAAGAACGCAGGTTCCCTGCGGGAATGACAACAAGAAAGGCAAAGGCAAAGGCGAGAAGCAGGTTCCCTTCGGGGAATGACAACTAGAAAGGCAAAGGCAAAGGCGAGGAGCGGGTTCCCTTCGGGAGTGACGACACAAAAGGCAAAGGCAGAACCGGCTGACGGGGACGTGCGCCCGGCGTTGCGGGACGTATACTGAGAGCATGTCGATTCTAGGCAATGCAGCCGCGATTGCGAAGGGCATGGGCATCACCCTGCGCGAGAGCTTTCAGCCCACCGAGGTCGAGAACTACCCGGACGGCAAGGGGCCCTTGCGGGGCGCGGTGTTTCAGGAGCGCTTTCGCGGCAAACACCAGCTGCAGCGCGATGAGAACGGCCTGGAAAAGTGCGTGGCCTGCTTTTTGTGCGCGGCCGCGTGCCCGGCCAACTGCATTTACATTGAGGCGGCGGACAACACGGCGGAGCAGCGCATCAGCTCGGCGGAGCGCTATGCGAAGGTGTACAACATCGACTACAACCGCTGCATCTTTTGCGGGTACTGCGTGGAGGCCTGCCCCACCGATGCGATCACGCACGGGCATGGGTTTGAGCTGGCCAGCCTGAACGCAACCAACATGGTGATGCGCAAGGAAGATCTGCTGGTGCCGGTGCCCAAGGCGCTGCCGGGGACGGCGCATGAAGAGGTTGAGGTGCTGCGGTAAGAGTTCTAGGTTCTAAGTTCTAGGTTGTAGGTTTTGTACAGCGGCGAGCCTTGAGGGGCTCGCCGCTGCTGTGAGGTGAGGTCGGCGATGGTGAAGCGGGCGAAGCATGCGCTGGAAGCGGTGATGGAGGAGCGGATTGCCATCATCGATGGCGCGATGGGCACGACCATTCGCACCTATGGCATGACCGAGGCGGACATCCGCGGGCATCGGTTCAAGGATGCGGACAAGGACCTGCTGAACAACGGCGACCTGTTTTCGCTGACGCAGCCGAAGATGATCTGTGACATCCATCGGCGCTTTCTGGAGGCTGGCGCGGACATCATCGAGACCAATACGTTTGGCGCGACGAGCATTACGCAGAGCGAGTTTTTTGTGGAGGACCCGCGGGAGCGCGGCGGGCGCAAGGATCCGGCGTTTTACCAGGGGATTATTGAGGACCCGGCGTTGGAGTTGCTGGCGTGGGAGATCAACGAGCAGAGCGCGCGGCAGTGCCGGGAGTGGGCGGATCGTGTGGGCAACGCGACGGGGCGGCAGCGGTTTGTGGCGGGGGCGATTGGGCCGATGACGGTGAGTTTATCCAACTCGCCGGATGCGGATGATCCGGGGTTCCGCGTGGTGACGTTTGACCAGGTGCGGACGGCGTACAAGCAGCAGACGCGCGCGCTGATCGCGGGTGGGAGCGACCTGTTGCTGGTGGAGACGATCTTCGACTCGTTGAATGCGAAGGCGGCGCTGGTGGCCATTCGCGAGGTGTTTGACGAGGATGAGATGGAGTTGCCGGTGATGATCTCCGCAGCGGTGGGGCGGGGTGGGGAGACGCTGATTTCGGCGCAGACGACCGAGGCGTTTTGGACGGCGGTGCGGCATGTGCGGCCGCTGAGTGTGGGGTTGAACTGTTCGCTGGGGCCGGATTTGATGTATCCGTTTTTGCGTGAGCTGAGTGCGAAGGCGGATGTGGCGATCAGCTGTTATCCGAATGCGGGTTTGCCGAATCCGTTGTCGGCGACGGGGTTTGATCTGGGGCCGGAGGATATGGCGCGGTTTCTGGGTGGCTTTGCGGGGGATGGGTTGATCAATATTGCGGGTGGGTGTTGCGGGAATACGCCGGAGCATATTGCGGCGATCGCGCGGGCGCTGGAGGGTGTGGCGCCGCGGGGGTTGGTGGCGGCTTGAGGGGCTAAACAGCGGGTTCCCCGTTCGGGGAATGACAACTAGAAAAGCAAGTACAGATCCCCTGCGGGGATGACAACAAAAAGCAAACGCAGATTCCCTTCGGGAATGACAACAAGGATGAAGGACTGAACCGTAGTGCAAGAGACCAAAGCCATTCCGCAGGTGAAGCCGCTCCGGTTGTCGGGGTCGCAGCCGTTTACGCAGCAGCCGGGCGTGTACATGATGATCGGCGAGCGGACCAATGTGGCGGGGTCGCCGCGCTTTGCCAAGCTGATCCGCGAGGGCAAGTTTGAAGAGGCCGTGGGCGTGGCGCGGCAGCAGGTGGAGAACGGCGCCAATGTGATCGACATCTGCATGGACGAGGGCATGACCGACGGCGTGGCCGCGATGATGCGTTATCTGCAGCTGCTGGCGAGTGAGCCGGAGGTGGCCAAGGTGCCCTTCATGGTGGACTCGTCGAAGTGGGAGGTCATTGAGGCGGGGCTGAAGACGCTGCAGGGCAAGGGCATCGTGAACTCGATCTCGCTGAAGGAGGGCGAGGAGACATTCAGGCAGCGTGCGCGGGCGGTGCTGAAGTACGGTGCGGCTGCGGTGGTGATGGCCTTTGATGAGCAGGGGCAGGCGGCCACGTTTGAGGAGAAGATTCGCATCTGTGCGCGGGCGTATTCGTTGCTGGTTGATGAGATTGGCTTTCCGCCCGAGGACATCATCTTCGATCCGAACATCCTGACGGTCGCGACAGGGATGGAGGAGCACAACAACTATGCCGTGGACTTTATCGAGGCCACGCGCTGGATCAAGCAGAACCTGCCGCATGCCAAGGTGAGCGGCGGCGTGTCGAACATCAGCTTTAGCTTTCGCGGCAACAACACGGTGCGCGAGGCGATGCACTCGGCGTTTTTATACCACGCGATCGCGGCCGGCATGGACATGGGCATTGTGAATGCAGGCATGCTGGAGGTGTATGAGGAGATTGAGCCGGAGCTGAAGGTGCTGGTGGAGGATGTGCTGCTGAACCGGCGGCCGGATGCGACGGAGCGGCTGGTGGAGTTTGGGGAGCGGCTGAAGGCGGAGGCCGCAGGACAGCAGATTTCCCGTGCGGGGAATGACAAGAAAGAGGAGTGGCGGTCGGGGACTGTCGAAGATCGGTTGAGCCATGCGCTGGTGAAGGGGATCGATCAGTACATCGACGAGGACACGGAAGAGGCGCGCGCCAAGCTGGGGCGGCCGCTGCTGGTGATTGAAGGCCCGCTGATGGCGGGGATGAGCGTGGTGGGCGACCTGTTCGGTGCGGGCAAGATGTTTCTGCCGCAGGTGGTGAAGTCGGCGCGTGTGATGAAGAAGGCTGTGGCCTATCTGACGCCGTACATGGAAGCGGAAAAGGCGGCGGCGGCGGCAGCGGGCGAAGAGGTGCGGGCGCAGGGCAAGATTGTGCTGGCAACGGTGAAGGGCGATGTGCATGACATCGGCAAGAACATCGTCGGTGTGGTGCTGGCGTGCAACAACTATGAAGTGATCGACATGGGCGTGATGGTGGCGGCGGAGAAGATTTTGGAGCGCGCCAAAGAGGTGAAGGCCGACATCATTGGGCTGAGCGGGTTGATCACGCCGTCGCTGGATGAGATGGTGCAGGTGGCGCGCGAGATGGAGCGACAGGGCTTCAAGATTCCGCTGCTGGTGGGCGGCGCGACGACCAGCCGCGCGCACACGGCGGTAAAGATTGCACCGCACTACTCGGAGCCTGTGGTGCATGTGCTGGATGCGAGCCGCGCGGTGCCGGTCACCACAAGCCTGCTGAGCGAAGAGGGCAAGGCGGACTTTGTGGCCCAGCACCGGGCCGACTATGAAGCGCTACGCAGGCGGCACGCCGCACCCGCGCAGACACTCGTCCCCCTGGCGCAGGCGCGGGCACGACATACGCCTATCGCGTGGCGTGCAGAGGACCTTGCTCAGCCAGAGTTTACCGGCGTGCGTGTGCTGGAAGACTTCCCGCTCGCGACGCTGCGCGAGTTTATCGACTGGACACCGTTCTTCCATACGTGGGGCCTGCGCGGCGTGTATCCGCGCATTCTCGATGATGCAAAGCAGGGCACAGAGGCGCGCAAACTGCTGCACGACGGCAGGGAGATGCTGGACTGCATTGTGCGTGACAAGCTGCTGAGGGCGCGCGGTGTGTATGGGCTGTGGCGCGCCAATGCGGCCGGCGATGACATCGAGGTGTATGCCGATGACGCGACGGGTAAGGCGAAGGCGCGCCTGCATTGCCTGCGGCAACAGGCCAACCGCGAGGGCGCGGAGCCATGCCGATCGCTGGCGGATTTCGTCGCGCCAAAGCAGACGGGGTTGCTGGATTCCGTCGGGGCGTTTGCGGTGACCAGCGGCATCGGCCTGAGGGAGCTTGGGGACGGCTTTCGCACCAGGCACGATGATTACAGCGCTATCATGGCGGAGGCGATCGCGGACCGGCTCGCCGAGGCCTTTGCCGAGTGCCTGCACAAGCAGGTGCGCGACGACTGGGGCTTTGGCCGCGGCGAAAACCTGTCGCCGCAACAGTTAATCCAGGAGGGCTATCGCGGCATTCGGCCGGCGCCCGGGTATCCGTCCAGCCCGGACCACACGGAAAAGGGCACCATCTGGCGGCTGCTGGATGCGGAGGCCAACACGGGGATCAAGCTGACGGAAAACTTTGCCATGTGGCCCGGTTCCAGCGTGAGCGGGCTGTACTTTGCGCATCCGGAGTCGCGCTACTTCAGCCTGGGCAAGATTGGCCGCGACCAGGTGGAAGACTACGCCGGGCGCAAGGGCTGGCGCGTGGCCGAAGCGGAACGGTGGCTTGCGCCGAATTTGAATTACGACCCGGCGTAGGGTTGTAGGTTGTAAGTTGTCAGCTTTTGTTGCGAGCGGTTGGGCTTGTTTTGGTTTCGTAGTCGGTGGGTTGCGCTGGATTTGATTGGGGTGATGCGTTCCCCGATGGACGTTGGCGTGAGCCGACCTGGGCGCATCCGATGCGGTCATGGCTCCTGCGAAGAAGGCTTCGGCAAAGAAGACAGCTGCGAAGAAGAGTGCTGCGAAAAATGCTCCGGCCAAGAGAACAGCTGCGAAGAAGACAGCTGCGAAGAAGACAGCTGCGAAGAAGACAGCTGCGAAGAAGACAGCCGGAAAAGAGGCAACGGCGAAGAAGGTGCCCGCCAGGAAGCATGCGGCGAAGCACAATAGCGAGGACAACTACACCAGGCCGGAGCTGCGCGAAAAGATCAAGCAGGAGGTCATCGCGGGTGACAAGGGGGGACGTGCCGGGCAGTGGTCGGCGCGCAAGGCGCAGCTGGTCGCGCATGAGTACGCGGCCGAAGGCGGCGGGTACAAGCATCCTCGCGACGAGGCGCAGCAGAGCCTGAAGGACTGGGGCGACGAGCACTGGCACACCGCCAATGGCGAGAAAGCGATTAGGGGCGAAGAGACGCACCGCTACCTGCCCGATGCCGCGTGGAAGGAGCTTTCGCCGGCGGAGCGCAAGGCGACGGACGAGAAGAAGGTGCGCGGTTCGCGCAAGGGCAAGCAGTTTGTGGCGAACACGCCGGAGGCCAGCGAGGCGCGGCGGCATGCGGAGAAAAACGATTGAGTTCGCGGGTGCAACACGCATCCGCTTGCGCGGCATCTGACCGCGTGTTACAAGTAGTTTCAATCCTCCCGTGATGAGCGGGTCGAGTTTCATGCAGAGTGGTCGAGGGACGAGCCCTGTGACGCCACGACAACCGGACAGCGTACAGTACCGGTGTCAACTCTCGCCTGGCGACAGGACACATGAGATTCGGTGGAGCAAGCGTCGACGTTGATGCTGGCAATGCCGCATATCTCGCAGCCTGAAGCCTGACGAGAGCGGCTTTCGCAGACAAGCAGGACCCCTGGGCCATCGGAGACGATGATGACGGAGAGTTCCTGTACGGGCCCTGACACGTTTTACCAACTGCGCTGCAATGAGTGCGGCAAAAGTTTTGGCAATCGTGCGCAATCAGCATGCGAAGACTGCCTGGCACCGCTTGAGGTGCAATACAACCTGGCCAAGATGCAAGGGCACTTCACGCGCGCGAGCGTTGCGGCGGGCCCGGTCAACATTTGGCGGTACAAGGATCTTCTCCCCATTCCTGAGGGCTTTTGCCCTGACCTGCCCGTCGGCTTCACGCCGCTGGTGAAGGCGAAGTCGCTGGGCAAGCGCATCGGCGCGAGCCATCTTTATGTGAAGAACGATGCGGTCTGCTTTCCGACGCTGAGCTTCAAGGATCGCGTTGTGGCGGTGGCTCTAGCCAACGCGCAGGCCTTTGGATTCGATGTGGTGGGCTGCTCATCCACAGGTAACCTGGCGAACTCTGTGGCGGCGCAGGCCGCGCGTCTGGGCCTGAAGGCATGCATTCTGATTCCGGCGGACCTTGAGCCCGCAAAGGTTGTTGCCACACAGGTGTACGGAGCGCGGCTGGTGCGCATTGATGGCAACTATGACCACGTGAACCGGCTGTGCACGCTGATTGCCGATGAGTATGGATGGGGCCTGGTGAATGTGAACCTGCGGCCCTATTACGCGGAAGGCTCGAAGACGGTGGGGTACGAGATTGCCGAGCAGCTTGGGTGGCGGCTGCCGGACAACGTGGTGGTGCCGATGGCTGGCGGATCGTTGATTCGCAAGATTCGGAAGGCGTTCAAGGAACTGATCACGTTGGGGCTGGTCGAAGACAAGCCGGTGCGCTTCTTCGGCGCGCAGGCGACGGGGTGTTCGCCGATCGCGCATGCGGTGAAGCAGGGATGGGACTACATTGAGCCGCAACGGCCCAACACGATTGCGCGCTCACTGGCGATCGGCAACCCGGCGGACGGACCGATGGCGGCCAAGATGATTGCGGAGTCGGGCGGCTTTGCGGAAGATGTGTCCGATGTGGAGGTGGTCGCCGGCATCCAGGAGCTCGCGGAGACGGAGGGGATCTTCACAGAAACCGCGGGCGGTGTCACCACGGCGGTCACGGCGCGTCTTTATGCAGAAGGGCGCATTGGGCGCGAGGACACAACCGTGATCTGCATTACCGGCAATGGACTGAAAACGACCGATGTGCTGGCGGGTCGCTTCGACACGGCTGTGCCGGTGCGGCCGCGGCTGGCGGACTTTGATGCGTACATGCGGGCCACGGATGCGGATCTGCTGGGCGGCCAGGCAGCCGAGCTTGAACTTGCGGGAGGGGTGCGGTGAGCGTGAAGGTGGTGTTGCCAACGGCGTTGGCACGGCATACGGATGGGCAGAAGAGCTTTGCTTCGGATGCTTCGAATTTGCAGACCTTGCTGAGCGAGATCGATACGAAATATCCGGCGTTGGCGCAGAACCTGAAGGATGATGCGGGCAAGCTTCGCCGGTTTATCAACGTGTACGTCAATGATGAGGACATACGGTTTCTTGGTGGCGAGACGCACCCGTTTGCGGATGGGGATGAGGTGATGTTGATTCCGAGTATTGCGGGTGGGTGTTAGGGAGGGTCTGATTTATTCAAAAAAGCTTGCCTCAGGGGCTAAAGCCCGGCGTGTTATCAAGCAGTTACGGCATAGCTAAAGCTATGCCCCTTCCGAAAACCCGAATAAATCAGAGGTTGTTTAGAAAAACCGTCACCAGCAGCACAAAGGCACTCGCGCGCACCCAAAACCTCAGTCCAGCGCAAAGACCGGCTCAACCTCTGCCTGCATGACCACAACTTCCATCCCGCCACGCCAGCTTCAACCACGCATCACCGGGGTCCCGCGCTGGTCTGAATTGGGGACGAAGTCCTGAGATTTTCGCCGCTGGGTTGAATGCGATGAGGCGGATCGCCATGGACCAGGGAGGACGGCACGGATGGCGGCGTCAGCGCCGGCCGGCCCCGAGGGCGGCCAGGCGCGCGTGGGCCTGGGCGGCTTCGGGGGAGTTGGGGAAGCGCTGGATCAGGGCGCGCAGTTCACGTGTGCCGGCCTCATTTTGCCGTTCGGCGAGTAGCGCTTCGCCCTTGTGGAGGTGGGCCGCAGGAATTTTCACGTTGTCGGGATAGTGTTCCAGGAGCTGGTCGTAGTCCCGGATGGCGGCGCTGGGCTTGTTGGCGCGCCGGTTGATCTCGCCGGTGTAGAAGAGCGCGTTGCCGGACAGGTTGTCGTCCGGGTGCGCCTTGATCAGGTCTGAAAATTCGGAGCTGGCGAGGGTGTACTTGGCGGCCATGTAGTCACTGTAGGCGGAGCGGTACATTTCAGCTGCGGAAGGACCGGCCGGGGCGCTTGCCGCGAGGGCGGGCGCGTTGGCCAGGCCGCCGTTGGCCGGCGTTGGGGAAAGATCGGTTGCCGCCCCGCCAGGGCCGGGTTTCGCGGCAGGGGGAGCGCTCGCCGGGGCAGAGGCACCGGCGGCGGCACCGTTGGCCCCGGGCAAGTTGCCCAGGATGGCGTTGGTCGACTGCGCCTGACCCTGCAGGTCGGTCAGGGTCTTTTCCATGCGCTGCATGCGGGCCTTCAGCTCGTCGAGCGAGTCGTTGAGCGCCTGCACCTGGCCGGAGATCTGGTCATTGCGCTGAGCCTGGGCGTCGCTGCCGTTCTGCAGCTTGAGCTGCAGGGCGCTGACGGTGGTGGACATCTTGTTGACGGCGTCCACGTCCTGCTGCACCAGGTCCTTGAGCACGCCCATCTGCTGGTCGTTGGACTGCTGCATGCGGGCCAGCGAGTCGATCAGCTGCTGCACCTGGGTTTGCAGCTGAATCATGTCCTTGTTGGCGGCAAAGGCCGGCCGGGCCGCAAGGAGAGCGACGACGGCCAGGGCAGGGAGCAAGCGGCGGACAGTGGAGCGGATCGGCATCTTGGGCACTCTGGGGAGGTTCGTTGCGTCGGAGTCAGCTTGTTCCGGCGCACATGATTGGAGCTATGAATGGAACCTGCGGTAAAAAGCAGATTCCCTTCGGGAATGACAACAAGAAAGGCAAGGGCAACAGCGACAGCCACCGCGGATCAAGGCTTCCCTAGCGGTCGATCATGAACTGAGCGCGGCGGTTCTGTTGCCAGCAACTCTCGGTTTCTTCGGTGCAGAACTGGCGCTCTTTGCCGTAGCTGACCACGCGGATGCGGCCGGCGGGGACGCCGGCGCTGACCAGGGCTTCCTTGGCGGCATTGGCGCGGTTTTCGCCGAGGGTGATGTTGTATTCGGCCGAGCCGCGGTCGTCGCAGTAGCCGCCGATGAGCACCTTCACGGCCGGGTGGGCGTCCAGGTAGCGGGCGGCGGAGGCGATGCCGGCCTCGGCGTCGGGGCGGACGTTGTAGCTGTCGTAGTCGAAGAAGAGGTCCTGCACGGCACCGTGGAAGGCCGCATCGGAGCCCATGTCGCCGGTATTGGCGCCGGTGTTGGCGTTGCCGCCGCCGGGTACGGTGGGCACGCGCACGGTGACGCGCACGTTAGCCTCAGTGCTGCCGCCGTCACCCTTGGCGACCAAATGGAAGTTGGTCGAGTTCGCCGGGGAAACTGTCTGGGTGCCGTTCACCGGAACGTCGCCGATGCCGTCGATTGAGACGCTGGTGGCGTTGGTGGTGCGCCAGTTCAGCACAACCGACTGGCCGAGATCGATGGCCGGTGGCTCGGCGGTGAGGCTGGCCGTGGGCGCGGGGCCGGTAGCCGGCGGCAGGGCGTTGGTGGCCACGGGTGCCGGCTTTTTGTGGCAGCCGGCCAGGGTCAGCACCGTCAGGCTCAAGACGCAGGCGGTCCGTCGCAACGTTCGCCCTGTCGAGGTGGAGCCTGTGAGCAATCGGCTTAAGTTCATTCCGTTTTCCTCTTTCTGATGCAACCGGGGTTGGGACTGAAACCACATGTAAGCCTACGATGCTGTCACTCTCATCGTAACGCGACATGTTGGATGGGATGGCTTAGCGAAAGCTCCAGTTGGGCATGTCGTTGCCGCTGCCGGTGAGGGCTTTGCGGGCGGTGCCGTCGGCCAGCACGGTCATCAGGCGGGTGTGGTCGGCGCGGCCGTCGGGCGAGTTCGCGAAGACGATGTGGCGGCCGTCGGGCGACCAGGACGGGAAGTCGCAGCGGCCGATATCGTGCGTCAGCTGGATCCAGCGCTTGGTGGCAATCTCCATGACGTAGATGTCCTGGCCGCCGGGCGCGCCGGGGCCGTACTTGCGATTCCAGGCGTAGGCGAGGAACTGCCCGTTGGGCGACCAGGAGGGCGAGGTCGCGTAGCCGCCGTCGGTCATACGCTGCACGCCGGAGCCGTCGGCGTCCATGATGTAAAGCTGGGGCAGGCCGGTGCGGCCGCTAATCCAGGCGATCTGGGCACCGGTTTTGGGGTTCCAGGTGGGCGAAACATCGGGTCCGCGAAAGCTGGTGAGCTTGCGGGCGGCAGCCCCCTGCGGGTCGGAGACCCAGATCTCCGGGTCGCCGGAGCGGGAAGAGGAGAAGGCGAGATGCTGGCCGTCCGGCGCCCAAGCCGGCGAGATGTTGGTGCTGCCCGGGGAGTTGAAGGCGACCATGCGGCCGAGCAGAAGGGAGTACATCTTGAGTTGGAAGCCGTCGCGGCCCAGGGCGGCGAAGGCGATGCGGGCGTTGTCCGGGGAGACGCGCGGGGACAGGGCGATCTCGCCCAGGTGGGTGATGGCGTGCTGGTTGGCGCCATCGTAGTCCATGCCCCAGATCTCTTTATTGCCATTGCCGGTGAAGTGGACGTAGAAGATTTTGGATTCGGCGATGCCCTGGATGCCGCCGCCGAGGCGAAAGATGATCTCGTCGGCGAACTTGTGAGCGATCTGGCGGGCGCTCTCCTCACTGGCGGTGTCGTCGTAGCGCTTGGCGAAGACCTGCGGGAACTGGGTGTTGCGGACGTCATCCAGGTAGCCGTTGACGGTGAGGCGGCCGCCGGTGACGCCGAGGCTGCCAAAGGCGACCATGCCGGCGCTGGAGGGGGCGGCGGCCCACTGGCCGAGGTTGATTTCGGCGGGGGAACCGGGCTGCGCGGCCGGCTCCATGCTGCGGGAGACCAGATCAAAGATGCCGGCGCTGCCGAGGTCGTTATAGAGCGTGGTGTCGAAGGTTTGGACGAGGTTGGCGCCCTCGCCGGCGGGTTTGAAGTTGGCCGCGGCCAGCCGGAGCCGCTCGGCGCCGGTGCTGGTTTCCAGATGGAAGGGGTCCTGCGCGCGGGCGGCAGGGGTGAGAAGGGCGAGGGCGAGGAGCACGAGGAGGGTTGACAGGGCGAGCTGCAGATACCCCCGCTGCGGCGGCGGCTCCGGTCGAGAGGACGATGCGTTGGGTTGCCGAGAACCTGAGGCTGGAGACCTGCGCTTCCACCCGACGTGCGTGCTGCTCGATCCTGTCATTGCCATCCACTGTATGACGCCCGAGGGCGAAGTTGGTTGAGGCCGTACCGTCGCTGGTGCCCGGCGCGGGCGCGGAGCTCAGGGCTGTTTGTAGTCGAAGGCGAACTCGATGGTGATCTTGTCGCCGGCGGGCAGGGGGCCGAAGCCGTCCACGCGCTGGACGGCGCGCAGGGCGGACTGGTCCAGCGTGGGGGAGCCGCTGCGGTCGGCGAGGCGGATGTTTTCCGGGCTGCCGTCGCGGTCGATGTCAAACAGCAGGGTGACGCGTTTGCCCTGCGAGCTGTGGGGGTCCACCTCGCCGGAAAACCAGTTCTGCGAGACGCGCTGGCTGACGCCGCGGAGGTAGTAGGCGTAGCGCACGCCAAAGGCGCGGTCCTGCACGGTGGCCGTCGCGGTGCCGTTTTTGGCCTGGGAAACGGCTTCGGGCAGCTGCGTGGCGGTGGTCTCGCCGGTGCGGGCTTTGGGGCTTTCCGGCGTGGGCTGCGGATGCTTCAGGGGCGGAGCCTCAGTGGGCCTGGCCCGGGGCTCGGGTTTGGGGGGCGCGGTGCTGTGGACGGGCGCGGGTGGGGCCGGTTTTTCGGGCGTTTTGGCCTTGATCAGGATGTCGGTCGGCCGGGGTGGGGGCTGGGTGGCGGCTTTGGGGGGTGGAAGGGGCGCCTGATTCTCGTCTTCGGAGGCGAGGACCTGCTTTTCCACGGGTTTGGCGTGCGAGGGCAGCGGGATGGCGGCGACCATGGAGGCCTGAATGGAGCCCACCGAGGCGGCGTGTTCTCCCCAGCGGTCGTGCTGGCTGCTGCCGAGGTACGCGGCGCCGATGAGCACGGCGGCGAGCAGGGCGTGGAGGCCGACGGCGCCGGCCATGCCCCCGCCGAGGCGGTCGAAATCGCGAATCTCGTCGACGTGGGGATGGGGTACGGAGGTCATGGCTCGATCGGGGGATGGCTAACGGTCAAAGGGCTGGGTCACAATGCTGATGTTGCTGATGCCGGCCTGTTTGACGGCATCCATGACGGAGGCGAAGGCACCAAAGGGAACGCGCTGGTCGGCGCGAATGTAGACGGTTTGTTTGGCGTCGGCGCCACGGGCCAGCACGGCGGGCAGGTCATGCACGTTCACGGGCTTGTCATCGAGGAAGACGTTCTGCTCCTTGTCCAGGGTCAGCACGCGGCGCTGCTCGACGGCCTGGTTGACGGTGCGGGTCTGCGGCACGGCGACCTCGATGCCGCTTTGCAGCACCGGCGCGGTGACCATGAAGATGAGCAGCAGCACCAGCACCACGTCCACCAGCGGGGTGATGTTGATGTCGGCCAACGCGGTCTGGGTGCGCCCCTTGGCGGTGAAGGCCATGGCTTAGAAGGTCCTCCGGCGCTCTTCGCCCGCGTAGGCCGGCGTGGAGGCGGCTGGGGGTTGCGGGGATGCCGGCTGGGGTGTCACGAGGGCGGCGTTTTCGATGGCGTTGAGCAGTTCGCGGCCGAAGTCGTCCATGCGGGCGGCGAAGTCGCGCAGCCGGGCGGTGAGCTGGTTGTAGCCCACCACGGCGGGCACGGCGACCACCAGGCCGGCGGCGGTGGTGATCAGGGCCTCCGAGATGCCCGGGGCGACGGCGCGCAGCGTGGCCGCGCCGGCGGTGCCGAGGCCGTGAAAGGCGTCGATGATGCCCATCACGGTGCCGAAGAGACCGATAAAGGGGGCGACCTGGGCGATGGTGGCCAGCCAGGTCATGCGCGCCTCCATCAGGGTCAGGGACTCGCTGGCGGCGGTTTGGGCGGCGCGCTCGAGCGCCTGCGGGTTGGGCGGGGTGCCGCGGCCGCCGGCCTGGCGCTGGTACTCGTCATAGATCTCGTTGAAGACCGCGACCAGCGGGCTGGGGCGGAACTGTTCGGCCACGGCGGCCACCTCGCTCAGGCGGCCGGACTTGCGAAAGGCGCGGACAAAGCGACGATTTTGCACATCGGCGTCGCGGAAGGCACGCCACTTGGTAATCATGACGGCCCAGCTGAAGATGCTGGCAACCAGCAGCAGCAGGAGCACGGTCAGTGCCATAGGGCCGCTGTTGTGCAGCATCTCAGCAAGCGCGCTGGAGTGCGCTCCGGCAGGCAGGGGACCTTGGGCGAGTGCGGGATTGGCCGCGGCGGGGAAATCCTGGAAAAAGGCGAGCAGCGCAGTCATGTGTACCTGTCCAGTGTACGGCGGCGGCGGCGTTTCGGCTGCAGCCCGGCCGCTGCGGGGGGAGGATTGAGGCGGCGTGAACCTCGTCTGGTGCGCGAGGCCGGGTGCGTTGCCGTGCTACGCTGGCGAGGCGAAGCCGTGGCGAAGGGTCGAAGCTGAATGCTGTTGGAGTTGCGAGTTGAAAATTACGCGGTCATCGACCACACCGTCGCGGAGTTTGGGCCCGGGCTGAATTTGTTGACGGGGGAGACGGGCGCGGGCAAGTCCATTCTGATTGACGCGCTGGTGCTGCTGCTGGGCGGCAAGGGGTCCAGCGATATGGTGCGGTTTGGGGCCGAGCGCGCGGTGGTGGGTTGTGTTTTTGAGACGACGCCGGGGGCGGAGGCGATCCTGGAAGACAACGGGATCGATGTGGCCGGCGAGGAGATTCTGCTGCGGCGCGAGATTGGGGCCAGCGGCAAGGGGCGGGTGTTTGTGAACAACCAGCCGGCCACGGTGGGGGTGCTGCGGCAGCTGGCTCCGGAGCTGGCCCTGGTGCATGCGCAGAGCGAAACGCTGGTGGCCTTTGACGCCGCGCAGCAGCGCCTGCTGCTGGACCGCTCCGCGCAGATCAGCACCGAGCTGGTGGCGGCGGCCTTTGCGGCCTGGCGCGCGCTGTGGGACGAACTGGAGCAGCTGCGCGGCGCCGAAGGGGATCGCCTGCGGCAGATGGACCTGTGGAGCTTTCAGGCCCGCGAGGTGGAGGCCGCGGCCCTCGCCGATGCGGAAGAGGATGTGCGACTGGAAGGGGAGAAAAAGCTGCTGGCCAACGCGGAGCGGATCTTTACCGGCGCCAATGCCGCTCTTGAGCTGCTGTATGAGGGCGAGGTTTCCGCCGAAGGCCTGCTGGGCGGGGCGCTGCGGCACGTGGAGGACTTGCAGCGCTTTCAGGAGTCGCTGACCGAGGCGGTGGGGCAGCTGCGCTCGGCGCGGGTGGCGGTGGAGGATGTGGCGGCGACGTTGCGGGATTTCGCCGACGAGGCGACGGCCTCGCCGGAGCGGCTGGCGGCGGTGGAAGACCGGCTGGCGCAGCTGGACCGGCTGAAGCGGAAGTATGGTCCCCGGCTGGAGGACGTGATCGCCTTTGGGGCCGCGGCGGCGGGCAAGGTGGCGGAGCTGGAAAACCGCGACGCGCGGCTGCAAAGCCTGGAAGGCGAGCTGGCGGCGGCGGCGGAGCGCTACAGGGCGGTTGCCGCGCAGCTGACCGAGGCGCGCCGCGCGGCCGCGGGCAGGTTGTCCAAAGCGGCAGGGCAGCAGATCAACGACCTGGCCATGCGCTCGAAGTTTGCCGTGGAGGTGGTGCCGGGGACGGGCGAACCGGCCTGGACGGCGGCGGGTTGGGATGCGGTGGAGTGCCGGATCGCGACCAACCCGGGCGAACCCATGAAGCCGCTCACGGAGATCGCCTCGGGCGGCGAGATGTCGCGGGTGATGTTGGCGCTGAAGGCGGCGGTGGAGGAGCAGTCGGGGGCAGCGGCGAAAAAGCGCGGGGCGGCGCTGCCGCGCACGCTGGTCTTCGATGAGATTGACATTGGCATTGGAGGCAGGGCGGCGGAGGCGGTCGGCAACAAGCTCAAGCAGCTGTCGCGCACGCAGCAGGTGATCTGCATTACGCATCTGCCGCAGATTGCGGCCTTCGCGGACCAGCATCTGCTGATTGAGAAGAGCGAAAAGGCGGGCCGGACGCGCACCGGCGTGCGCAGCATGGGTGACGGGGAGCGCGTGGAGGAGGTGGCGCGCATGCTTTCCGGTGCCAGCCTCACGGAGGCCTCGCGCACCCACGCCCGGCAGATGATCGACGCGAGCCGCTGAGCCTGGCGGGCAACAGCGGGCCTGTGTTTTGGCCTCCAATGGAATGAAAACAAGGAGGATTTTATGGCAGATACCAAGAAGTGTGCGCACCAGCTCTGCAGTTGTACGGTGACCGACAAGAAGTATTGCTCGCAACAGTGTGAGGACTCAGCGTCCACAACCACGCTCGGCTGCGATTGCCTGCACCCCAGCTGCACAGGACATGCAATTTAGTGAAGGTTGATCGGCGCGGTGCCCTGGGGTGCACACTAAGTGATGCTCCCGAGGGATCGCTCCAGGCCCCGGACGCGATATACTGGGCCTTGTGGATACCAGCATTCTCGAGCCCGTGGAAGCGCAGCAGGTGAGTCCGTCTGCGGCGACCAAGAAGGTACTTCTGCTCAAACCCCGTGGCTTTTGTGCCGGCGTGGTCCGGGCGATCGACATTGTGCGGATCGCGCTGGATACGTTTGGGGCGCCGATCTATGTCCGCAAGGAGATCGTCCACAACAGCTATGTGGTGAACGATCTGGCGCAAAAGGGTGCCATCTTTGTCAACGAGCTGGATGAGGTGCCGGAGGGCGCGCGGGTGATCTACTCCGCGCATGGCGTTTCGCCGGCGGTGAGGGCGCGGGCCAAGGAGCGCGGGCTCAAGGTGATCGACGCAACCTGCCCGCTGGTGACCAAGGTGCATGTCGAGGCGATCAAGTTCGCCAAGCAGGGCTACTCTCTGGTTCTGGTCGGCCACCGCGACCATGAAGAGGTGGAGGGCACCCAGGGCGAGGCGCCCGCGGTGACCCAGGTGGTTTCTACGCCGGAAGAGGTGGAGGCGCTGGTGGTGCCGGACCCCGACAAGGTGGCCTACCTAACCCAGACCACGCTTTCGCTGGACGAGGCGGGGACCATGATCGCCGCGCTCAAGCGCAAGTTCCCCCACATCGCCGGCCCCCACGCGCAGGACATCTGCTACGCCACGGAGAATCGGCAGACGGCGGTGAAAAATGTGGCGCACGGGGCCGATCTGGTGCTGGTGGTGGGATCGCGTAACAGCTCCAACTCCAACCGCCTGGTGGAGGTTTCGAAAAATCTCGGCACGGGGTCGTACCTGATCGATAAGGCGGAGGATATCCGTCCCGAGTGGTTGGCCTCGGTGGCGACAGTGGCCATCACCGCGGGTGCCTCGGCGCCGGAGATTCTGGTGCAGGAGGTGGTGAACTTTCTGCAGGACAAGGGCTTCTCGTCGGTGGAGGAGGTCGAGGTCATGCCGGAAAATGTGCGGTTTGGCCTGCCGCCGGAGATTGTGCAGGCGATCGCGGCGGCGCCCGCGGTGCAGCCGGCATCCTAGATTGGCCCCTTCTGTCGCCCGGTCCGTCAAAATCTTTCCTTCAACCCACGAGAGTACATGAGCGCATCTAGTCTGAATCCGCAAGGGACGCAGCAGCCGCGGTTTGGCCGGCTCGATCTTGGGATGGATCAGGTACGGCGGACCATCGACAAATCCATCGGCTGGCTCTTTGGCCAGCAGCACAAGGACGGCTACTGGTGCGGGGAGCTAGAAGCCGACTCCATGCTGGAGGCCGACTATATCTTTGTGCACACACTGCTGGGCACCGGCGATCCGGGCCGGATGCGGCGCTGCGTAAACGAGATTCTGCGTCATCAGAACGCCGATGGGGGCTGGAGCCTGTATCCGGGTGGCCCCTCCAATGTGAACTATGGCGTGAAGTGCTATCTGGCCCTGAAGCTCATGGGCTGGAAGGCCGACGACGAGGTCCTGGCGCGTGCGCGGCAGAACGTGCTTTCGCTGGGCGGCGTGGTGGAGTGCAATACCTTCACCAAGATCTACCTCTGCGCCATGGGCCAGTACGAGTATGACGCGGTGCCGGCGGTGCCGCCGGAGATCGTACTTTTCCCGAACTGGTTCTATTTCAACATCTATGCGATCAGTGCGTGGTCGCGGGCGATTCTGGTGCCGCTCTCGATCATTTATGCCAAGAAGCCTTTCAAGAAACTCGCCCCGGAGCAGGGCATCGACGAGCTGTTCGTCGGCGGCCGGGAGAGCGCGGATCTCCATCTGCGCTGGGACCGAAAGCGCCCGGTCTCGTGGCGCAATTTTTTCCTGTTCTGGGATCGCGTGGCGCATCTGGCTGAGCGCGTCCACATCCGCCCCCTGCGCAAGATGGCCTTGAAAAAGGCCGAGCGCTGGATGCTGGACCATTTTGAGCGCTCCGACGGCCTTGGTGCCATTTACCCGGCCATGCTGAATGCCATTGTGGCGCTGCGCTACCTGGGCTACTCGCAGGATGACCCGCAAATGATCCGGGCCATGTATGAGTTCGAGCGTCTGGGCATCGATCAGCCGGAGGGCACGCCGGAGTACCCCACCCCGACGTTTCGGATGCAGCCCTGCTTTTCCCCGGTGTGGGATACGGCGCAGGTGCTGTCCACGCTGGGCGAGGTGGGGCTGTCGCGCACCGATCCGCGCCTGGTCAAAGCGGCCGACTGGCTGCTTTCCAAGGAGATCCGCTACAAGGGCGACTGGTCGCACAACGTGGAGGACATCGACCCGAGCTGCTGGTGCTTTTTCTTCAACAACGATCACCAGCCCGATGTGGACGATACCGGCGAGGTGCTGCTGGCGCTCAGGGCCGTCGATAACCCGCGGGAGCGCTACCAGCATGAGGTGACGCAGCGCGGGATCCAGTGGGTGTTGGCGATGCAGTGCAAGAACGGTGGATGGGCGTCGTTTGACAAGGACAACACGAAGAAGATCTTCGAGTCGATCCCGTTTGCCGACCACAACGCGATGATCGACCCGCCCACGGTGGACATCACCGGGCGCATCCTGGAGATGCTGGCCAGCTACGGTTACACGCGCCGGGACAGACCGGTGGAGCGGGCGATTCAGTTCATCCTGGCAAACCAGGAGTCGGACGGTTCGTGGTTTGGGCGTTGGGGCGTGAATTACCTGTATGGCACGTTTCTGGTGCTGCGCGGGCTGCAGGCCATGGACTACAGCTACCTGGAGCCAGCGGTGCAGCAGGCGGCGGAGTGGATTCGCATGGTGCAGAACCCGGACGGCGGCTGGGGCGAGACCTGCGGCACCTACGACGATCCCAACCAGAAGGGCGTTGGGCCGTCCACGCCGTCGCAGACCGCGTGGGCGCTGCTGGGTCTGCTGGCGGCCAACGATACCCGCTCGGATTCCGTGGCCAAAGGTGTGCGCTGGCTGACCGAGCACCAGGCCGAGGATGGGTCGTGGAGCGAGCTGATGCCGGGCCGCAACGGCGAAAGTTATTACACCGGAACGGGTTTTCCGACGGTGTTTTATCTTGGCTATCATCTATATAAGCAATACTTTCCGCTTTTGGCGCTGTCGACGTACCGGAAGTGCATGGAAAGCGAGGCAGTGGATGCCGGCCGGGCGAGGGAGGTGGCATGATGCACCTCGGCACGGTCGGTCTGCTGATCGGTCTGGAGACAGTATCACTAAATCTGTACACCCGGCGTAGAAAGCGACGATTGCCAAATGCTGGCCCATGGTCGGGTTGGGTGTGGTTTGTGGTGTTTGCAGTGGCAGCCGTTGATCTGGGGCTTGCCGTCACCGCGAAGGTTTAAGCGGATCACAGCTTGGGTTCGCTTGGTGAGGCGCCCTGCAAAGGAGTTTAAATATGGCAGTTCCCGTATCGCAAGCGCTTACCGTGGCCAGCTACGTTTTGAAGCAGAAGCTCAAGGGGCGCAAGCGTTATCCGCTGGTGCTGATGCTGGAGCCGCTGTTTCGCTGCAACCTGGCCTGCGCCGGCTGCGGCAAGATTCAGTACCCGGCGCACATCCTGAAGGCGGAGCTGACGCCGGAGCAGTGCTTCCAGGCCGTGGCGGAGTGCGGCACGCCCATGGTGGCCATTCCGGGCGGGGAGCCGCTGCTGCACCCGCGCATGCCGGAGATCGTAGCCGGCCTGGTGGAGCGCAAAAAATACGTCTATATGTGCACCAACGCGTTGCTGCTCAAGGAAAAGCTGCACCTGTTCAAGCCGTCCAAATACCTGTCGTTTTCCGTGCACGTGGACGGGCAAAAGGAGCACCATGACTTTTCCGTGTGCCGCGAGGGCGGCCACGACATCGCCATGGAGGGCGTGCGGGCCGCGGTGGCAGCGGGCTTTCGCGTGACTACCAACACGACGCTGTTTGATGGCGCCGACCCTAATTCGGTGCGCGCGCACTTTGACGAGCTGATGGCCGCGGGCGTGGAGTCGATGATGGTTTCGCCCGGTTACACCTACGACAAGGCCCCGGACCAGAATCATTTTCTGGGCCGCGCCAAGAGCCGGAGGCTCTTTCGGGCGCTGCTGTCGAACCGCAAAAAGAGCTGGGAGTTCAACGCTTCGCCCATGTTCATGGAGTTCCTGATGGGGCACAAGGAGCTGCGCTGCACCCCTTGGGGCATGCCGACCTACTCCATCTTCGGCTGGCAAAAGCCCTGTTACCTGCTGCAGGACGGCTACGCCGATACCTTTGCGGAGCTGATGGAGTCGGTCGAGTGGGCCAACTACGGCACCGAAAGCGGCAACCCGCGCTGCGCCAACTGCATGGTGCACTCCGGGTATGAGGCTTCGGGGGTGAACTACACGTTCAGCTCCTTCAGTGGGCTGCTGCAGACGGCCAAGGCGTTCTTCAATCGCACCTATGAGGATGCGTTGGGGCAGAAGCTACTGAATGAGTGGAAGCCGGAAGGTCATGTGCCCCTGGTGCAGATCGCCGGCGGCGGAGTGAAGCCCACGCCGGTGGTGGTGACCACCTCGGTAGAGAGCGCCTACAGCGAAGTGGCGGGGGACTGATCGATGGCAACCCTGGATCAGGAAAACGGCAAAGCCGAACAGCTGGCCCACACCAGCCCGGATGAGCTGGAACACGCCGCGGGCCGCGACCGCGAAAACCTGGAGGGCTGGATTCCCGCGCTTGCGTCCGATGCAGAAATCCGCGAGGCGCTGGAAAAGGCCTTTGACTATCGTGGCGACGTGACCATCACACGCAAGGATGGATCGGTGGTGGAGGGCTACCTGTATGACCGCCGGACGGGCGCCGATCTTGCGCAGTCGGTGGTGCGATTGATCCCGGTGCCGGCCAGGGGTGCCCCTGCGGGAACGGCGGTCGAGCGGGTCAACATCGCCTACGGGGACGTAGCCGCTCTGAAGTTCTCCGGACGCGATACCGCTGCGGGGAAGACCTTTGAGGCCTGGGTGAAGAAGTACTGGGAAAAGAAGGCGGCGGGGGAGAAAGATATTGGGATTGAGGCGGAAACGTTAGACTGAGAGTGAGGCAGTATGGCTGCACATCCAACAGTGGTCATCGATCACGGCAGGGTAGATATTCCCCAGGAACTGCGAAGCGACCCGCGCTTTCGTGACGGAGCTCGCTTGCAGCTTGTTCCGGTGTCTTTTGAAGTGCCCACACAGCCAAGGACGGAAACGCTGGAAGCTTGGCAGGAGTTTCTGAGCCTCGGAGGCATGTTGGCCCACTCTGAGTTCGATCCGAATCTTGAGCTTGAGAAAGAGAAGCAACGCGAGTTGGAGCAAGAGGCTGAATGGGCGCGCAGCTAGAGCCTGAGATGTTGGTTCTGGATTCGTGGCCGTTGCTGGAATGGATTAAAGGTCGTGAGCCCGCCCGTACGCGCTTCAGCCTTTTGGCGCAAAGAGCCGCAAAAGGGCTTGTTTCGTTTCACATGTCCCGGATCAACTACGGTGAGGCGATCTACATCATACGCAAAGCGCCCGAGATCGTGGATTCCGCAGAGGCGCTGAGGAGGTTGGATTCTGCTCCCATCCGCTTACACACCGTAGACGATGTGTTGGTCGATGAGGCAGTAGATCTCAAATCCAAATATGCCTTTTCCTTTGCTGACGCCTTTGCCGCAGCTTTGGCCATACGTCTGAACGTCCCGCTCGTGACGGGGGACGCGGAGTTCCGCGTCCTGGAAGCGCAACGGGTTCTTAGCCTTCATTGGGTGGGCGCGTGAAGCTGTTCATCACCGGCGCGACCGGGTTTGTGGGCGCGCATGTGGCGCGGGCGGCGGCCGAGGCGGGGGCGGAGCTTCGTGTGTTGGTGCGGCCGAGCTCAAACAAGGCACACCTTGCCCCCGGGGCGGAGCAGGTTGTGGGGGACCTGCGTGCGCCTGCCGGATTTGCTCAGGCGCTGCGCGGCTGCGATGCCCTGATCCATGTGGCGGCGGACTACCGGCTGTGGGTGCCTGATCCTGCGGAGATGTACCAGGCCAACGTGGAGGGCACGCGGGAGCTGCTGCGGCTGGCGCGGGAGGCCGGGGTGCAGCGAGTGGTGTACACCTCCAGCGTGGCCACCATGGGGTTTCGCAAGGATGGCACGGTGGTGGACGAGCAAACGCCGGTGGGCGAGGCGAATATGATCGGCCACTACAAGCGCTCCAAGTGGATGGCCGAGCAGGTGGCTCTGGCGGCGGCGCGTGCGGGGCAGCATGTAATGATCCTGAACCCTACGACGCCGATCGGGGCCCTGGACGTGAAGCCCACGCCCACGGGGCGCATCGTGGTGGACTTCCTAAATCGCAACTTCCCGGCCTATGTGGAGACAGGGCTGAATCTCGTAGACGTTCGCGAAATTGCCCGCATGCATCTGCGGGCCTTGGAGGTGGGGCGGCCGGGCGAGCGCTACATCCTGGGCGGTGAAAACCTCACCCTGAAGCAGATTCTGGACCGGCTGGGGGCGATGACCGGGCTGCCATCGCCCAAGGTCAAAGTCCCGCATGCGGTGGCGATGGCATTTGCGTTTTTCGATGAAACGATCACCGGCAAGCTGCGCGGCCGGGAGCCTCGCGCGACCGTGGAGGCTGTGCGAATGGGCAAGAAGATGATGTTTGCGAGCTCAGCGAAGGCGGAGCGGGAGCTCGGTTTCCAGGTGCTGCCGGTCGAGGACGCATTGCGCGAGGCTTGTCGCTGGTTTGTGGCCAATGGCTATGCGCCTGCGCCGCCGGTGCAGCCTTGAGCCGGCGCATTGCGATCCTGGCGGCGCTGCCGAGTGAGTTGAAGCCGCTGGTGAAGGGGTGGAAGCGGGAGATGGCTCCTCGTCACGTGTCTGTGTGGACCCATGTTGATAGGGATGGGGATGAGCTCCTTGCCGTGTGTGCCGGGATGGGGGCTGACGCTGCGCGGCGTGCGTTTGGGGCCGCGGAGACGGATGGGGCGCTGGATCTGGTGATGAGTGTGGGACTGGCTGGGGCGACGGGAGCCGCGACCGGCCTGGGCGAGGTGAGCTGCCTGAGCGAGGTGATTGACGTGCAGACGGGCGAGCGGTTTGCCCTCACGGAGGGGAAGCGGAAGCTGCGGCTGGCGACGGTGGCGCACACAGCGGATGCCGCCGAGAAGGCTCGCCTGGCCGCAACGTACGGGGCGGTGTTGGTGGACATGGAGGCGGCAACGGTGGCGCGACTGGCAGCCATGCGGAGCCTGCCCATGTGCGCCTTCAAGGCTGTGTCGGATGCTGCCGATGCGGTTCTGCCGAACATTGACCGCTTTGTAAACAGTGAGGGGCAACTGCAGACTGGCCGTTTTGTTGCGCATGTGGCGCTGCGTCCGCGGTATTGGGGCGCGGTTGCGGGTTTGGCGCGAGGCAGCAGGTTGGCTTCCGCTGCGTTGGCTGAGAAGCTGCGCCTGTTTCTGGAGCATAAGGACTGGGCATACACCAATTGCACCGGGTGTTTTGAAAAGATGGGTGTGTAGCCGGCAATCCCGAGGGAGGGCGTTGCGGCGTCCAACGGAGCAGCGGTGAGGGCAGCAGACCGCGCGAGGTGATGCTTTGGCTTGGTTTGCGGTGCTGATGTCTGTGCTGGGCGGGGCGGCCAATCCGTTTCAGTCGGCGACCAATGGGCAGTTGAACAAGCAGTTGCAGCAGCCGGTTTGGGCAGGCGTGGCAATCTATGTGATTGGCCTCGCTGGCATGCTGGTGGTTGAGGCGTTTGCGCGGCAGCCGCTGCCGGCGGGGAACCTGGCCAGGGTCAGCTGGTGGGCCTGGACGGGTGGGTTAATCAGCATTGCGTCCACCGTGGCCGGTTTGATGTTCGTCCAGAAGCTTGGGTCGGGCATCTTTACCAGCTTGAGCGTGACAGCCTCGCTGGTGGTTTCTGTGCTGCTGGATCAGTTCGGGGTACTGGGGTTGAAGCAGCACCCGGCTTCCGTGGGACGCTGGATCGGCTGCGCGTTGCTGGTCGCGGGAGTTTGGCTGGTTGGGCGTTCGTAATGCGGGCGCGTGGCAAGATCGCCTAGACTTAGATTCTGTGATGGTTGAAGCTGTTCCGAGCACTATGCGTGCGGCGGTGTACCGCGCGGTCGATGAGGTGGTTCCAGAGACGGTGCCTGTTCCGGAGATTGGGCCGGGCGAGGTGCTGGTCCGCATTGACACGTGCGGCATCTGCGGTACGGACCTGAAGAAGATTCACACGGGTTCGCACAGTGCACCGCGGGTATTTGGTCATGAGATGGCGGGCATCATCGCGCGCGTGGGTGAGGGTGTGCGCGGGTTTGCGGTGGGGGATCGCGTGATGGCCTTCCACCACATCCCCTGCGGCAAGTGCTATTACTGCCGCAAGCAGACCTTTGCGCAGTGCGAGCAGTATAAGAAGGTCGGCACGACGGCGGGGGTCGGGGCGGCGGCGGGTGGTGGGTTTGCGCAGTACATCCGCGTGATGGACTGGATTGTGGGGGATGGCGTGACGCCGGCGGGTTTGATCCATGTGCCGGACGACATCCCGTTTGAGCAGGCTGCGTGGATCGAGCCGGTGAACACGTGCTTCAAGGCGGTGCGGCTGCTGCACCTAGAGCCGGACGATACGGTGCTGGTCATCGGGCAGGGGAGCATCGGCATCCTGCTGGCGGCGCTGGCGCGGCAGACCGGCGCGACGGTGCTGACCTCGGATATGTACCCCGAGCGGCATCGGGTGGCGGCGCAGTTTGGGCTGGAGCATCCGCTGGATGCTCGGGGCGATGTGGTGGCAGCGTGCAAGGCAGCCACGGACGGGCGTGGCGCTGATGTGGCGCTGGTGGCGGTGGGCGCGGATGCGCTGATTGCGCAGGCGATGGAGGCGATTCGGCCCGGTGGGCGCGTGATGCTGTTCGCCTCGACGCAGCATGGCACGGCGCCATTCGATCCGGCGGCGGTTTGCATGGACGAAAAGACGCTGATGGGGTCGTATTCGGCGTCGGTGGCGGTTCAGCAGGAGGGAATCGACCTGGTGTTTGAGGGCTATCGCTCGGGGAAGCTTGACCTGACCCAGCTGATCTCGCACCGGTTCAGCGTGGAGGAGGCGAGCGAGGCGATTTCGCTGGCATCGCATCCGCAGGCGGATTCGATGAAGGTGGTGTTGAAGCTGTAAGGGAGCCTCCCCCGGGGGTACTTTTGCTTCAAAGTACGCTCAATCAAAGAGTTAGCGAGGTACTTTGCGACGTTTAGGTGTGGGGCAGCACCTGTGGTGGTTCCGGGTCGAGAGCGGTTGGCCTGCAGGTTTTAAGGCGAAAAAGCAGACCTCCCTCCCGAACAACAGAAGAAGTAACGACGCCTGCACACCATACGCAAATCGCCATCGAGTCTTCGGCTGAAAGCTGACTGATTGCAGTGTAGCGATTGCGGGTGTAATTCCATGCAAGCCCATGCGGGTAAGAGTTGTCCCTGCGCGATGGGCCTGTGCAGGAAGCGGCACGCGGGCAGGTCGGCTGCCGGACAAGACGTAGATTTCCTTCGGAAATGGCAACAAATGACAATGTGGGGCAGTTGAAACTCCACGTTCTGGTTTCCAGGTCCCGAGCGTAGCCAAAGGGGCGACTGAGAGGCCTGCAGTTTTGCGAGCCGGATGCAAATTGCAGGTCTCTCCACTCCGCAGGACATAGGCGTCTGCTCCGGTCGAAATGACAGTGTTTTTTGCCGAAACTAGGTCGATGTTCCCTCGGGGGACTGGGCGGCAGCGCGCTGGTGATTGAGGGCAAGAAGGCGGGCGAGGATCTCCTGATCGGGGAGGTTGGTGGGGTTTTCGGGCCAGCCGTAGGCGGCGAAGACGGCGCGGTCGAGTGTGCGGTGGGCGTTTTCGAGCCAGGTGCATTGCCCGGCGGCGCGGGAATTGTAAAGGTTGGTGAGGGTGCGCCTCTTGAGCTCCTGTTCGGAGGCGTCGGACGGGTTGAGCCAGTTGTCGCGCAGGCGGACGAGCTCGCGAGCGGCGTCGGAGATGGGTTTGACGCGCGGGTCGGCGTCTTCAGCGGGTTCGGTGCCGGGCGGCCATGGGAACGGGAAAGTGTTAAAGCAGGATTGAGGTGTATACCGAAAGCCACTTTCGGCTTCACGTACCTGAGTTCCCGTTTTTTTTGACCAAAGCTCGTGAGCTCGACTACTAAGCACGCCGAATGTAAGGTCGTCCTCGCGCACAATCACAGTAAGCGCTGAATCTGGTAAGACATGGCTAGGTAGCCAGTCGAAGATCCGGTGCTTGGAATGCCGGGGAGTGGCAATAAACCGCTGCAACCTCCTCACTCGCTTACGGAAACCCGGTCTAGCTTCCGCGTGAATAAACCAGCGCTCGCGGTGATTAGAACGTCGCAGGCTCGCTCTCTTTGGGTAGACGTTGCTCTTAACGAACTCAAATGGCAGTTCGTATAAGGCTACTTCTGCCTCAGTCGCGTCGGTGCCGAAATCGATTATGAATTTGTTCTGCGGCGTTCCAGTTAATCCCGCAGCGTTGACCCAGGGGTGGATCACATCGCTATTGGGCCTGCCGTTCGGGTTCAGTGGTGCGCTGCATAACTTCCGCGCAGTTGCTTTAGAAATCTCGAAGGGACCGCCCTTCTGATCACCGATGTACGCAAGGTTCAAATTTTCTATCAAGCGTAAGCTGCTTGTGAGATCGACACCAAAACTTAAATCAGGGTTTACGGTAGGCACGGAAATCCCGTCTACCTTCTTGCGTGTTTCGGAACCGTCATCGAATGCGATAAGCGAGATGTGGACGCTTGCTCCTTCCAGGACCCAATCATGGTCTGAAACAGCAAAGAAGATATCTCCAGTTTTCTTAATTCTCTCTAGTACCGTTCTATTGAGTCCTCCACGGATTCCTTGAGTTGCGACTAGACCCGCTCTATAACCTCGGTTGCGGATTACGGCTTCTCTAGCTTTTTCAAACCAGTAAGCCACCAGGTCCGCACCTCCGGGCACTCTTCCTTCGTACAAAGCGCGCAGCTGATCTACATACAGAGGCTGGCCAATAGTGTCTAGCTCCGCGCGCATCAATTTGTCGCCGAGAAAGGGCGGATTGCCGACGATGTATTCGGCTTCGGGCCATTCGGGTTCGTAGGGTTGGCCTTCTTCGTTGTAGCGGAGGATGGCGTCGTTGTGCTGGATGTTGGAGAGTTTGCGGAGGATGGGTTGTTTTTGGTCGCGGATGCCGTGGTCTCGCTGCCATTGGAGAAAGCCGATCCAGACGACGACGGAAGCGATCTCGTGGGCGTAGAAGTCGCGCTCGATGCCGAAGAGTTGGGTGGGGTTTGGGATGGGGTCTAGGGAGAGGGAGAGGCCGTTGGCGATGCCGAAGGTGCGGGCCTCATGCCAGAGGTCGAGGAGGCGTGTGAGGGCGAGATAGAGGAAGTTGCCGGAGCCGCAGGCGGGGTCGAGGATGCGGACGCGGCTGAGCTCGGCGGCCCAGGATTGGAGGAGGTCGAGGGCGGGGCGGTGGAGGGGGAGGTTGGGTTGGGGGAGGCGTGCGCTTTCTTTGGGACGGGCCTTCAGCCTTTTGTCGGATAACGGTGCCGTTTCCTGGGGCTTCGCCCCAGGTTGGTATGGGCGCGTGGCGATGGCGCTGAGCGCGCGAGTTTCTTCGGCGAGGGCGGCGCAGACCTGGGCTTCGACGGTCTCCCAGCGACGGCGGAGGTGGTCGATGATGACGGGTTCGATGAGGAGGAGGATGTCGTCGGGGGAGGTGTAGTGGGCGCCGATCATGGAGCGTTTGGCGGCATCGAGGGAGCGCTCGAAGAGGGTGCCGAAGATGGCGGGTTCGATGTGGGACCAGTCGTGCTGGGTGGCGTCGTAGAGGATGCCGAGATCGCGCTGATCGAGCTCGATGGAGGGATCGTCAGGGCGAAAAAGGCCGCCGTTGAAGAAGGGGATGGTTTCGGTGCCGAAGAGCGAGTCTGGCTCGCTCATAGCGCGGAAGAGCTGGGGGAGAGCGCGATTGAAGTTGCGTGGGGAGAAGCGGTGATTGGTGACGAGGGTGCGGAAGGTGTGATTGGGGAGGAGCTCGACGGAGTCCGCGAAGAGGCAGAAGACGAGGCGCATGAGGAAGTGCGCGATGTCTTCCTTAGAGGGATGTTCGGTCGCGGCGGCGCGTTCGAGCTCGAGGCGCTGGGCGAGCTTGAGAAAATCTCCGGCGGCGGCGCGGGTGACGCGGGGGGCGGTGTTGCCGGGACGGAGCTGGTTGAAGTCGCCGAAGACGGCATGGAGGACGTCGAGGGGCGGGAGGGCGGACTCGGCGGTGTCGCGGTTATAAAGGAGGTCCGTGAGGGTGAAGCGGAAGACGCGAGAGGGTACATTTTCGAACTTGGTGTGGACCTCGAAGCGTTCGAAGTCGCAGACGATGAGGAGGAGAGGGTTGTCGAGGGCTTCGTGGTACTCGTTGAGCTGGCGATAGGCGGCATTGAGGTCGCCGCCTTTGGATTTGTACTCCCAGGCGAACCAGCCGCGGCGCCAGACATCGGCGAAGCCCTGGCCGCCCCCGGCCTTGGTGACGCGGCGCTCAAAGGTGTAGTTGTTGCCGATCTCGTCGACCTGCGAGGGCGGGGGGACGCCAAGGGACTCGCAGAGGTCGCGAAAGTGTTCCTGGTAACCGGCACGTTCGGTGCGCTGGCTTTGCTGCCATCGGCGCACGAAGGAGGTGATGTCTTGAGGCATTCCTGGCTATTGTTGACGGTTGGAGGTCATCGCGGCAAGTTGCGGCTGGGTTTACGTTTGCTGCAGAGGAGGAAGGTGCCGGCGAGAAAGAAGGTCGTAGCTGCGCCGCCGAGGAGAAAGATGGCGTGGCGGTAGGCGGACTGGACCTGCGGTGGGGTGGCGCGGGTGGAGTCTAGGCACTGGGTGCAGCCCTGGGCGTGGGCGTAGGAAATGGGGGTGAGGAGGAGGGCGGTGGCGAGGGCCAACCTGCGTGCGCTTCGTGCGCGGAGGTGGGGCATCCGGGGTTGTTGCGGTTGGGTCAGAAAGCGGATTCCCTTCGGGAATGACAGAAAGAAAGGCAACGGCGAGAAGCAGGTTCCCCGTTCGGGGAATGACAAAGAAAGGCCGAGGGTGTTATTGGGCGTATTCGAGCAGGGCGAAGAGGAAGATCCAGAGGACGCCCATGGTGTGCCAGTACCAGACGGTGGAGTCGACGACGACCTGGCGGGTGGCCATCTGGCGGGAGCTGTAGAGCAGCCAGAGGGCCCAGATGACCGCGCCGATGCCGAGAAAGAGGTGGGCGGCGTGGGTGAAGGTGATGAGGTAGAAGAAGTGGCTGGAAGGGTTGGAGCGGAAATAGACGTGGGAGCTGGCGAGCTGATTCCAGGCCACCCACTGGCCGAGGAGGAAGAGCAGGCCTAGGGCAAGGGTGGCCGTGAGCCAGAGCATGGCGCGCTTGGAGGTGGGGCGGCCGAAGCCAAACCACTCGTCCATGACGTGGTGCTCGTGGAACATGGCGCGGCGGGCGAACTCGGCGGTGGCGGAGCTGAGGATGAGGACCGCGGTGTTGAGCCAGAGGATGGACGGGATGGCGGTGGGGAGCCACTCGTTGATGTAGCGGTCGTAGGCGTCGAAGTGCCCGGTGGCCTTGGTGACAAAGAAGACGCTGACCAGGGCGACAAAGAACATGAGGTCGCCGCCGAGGGCGAAGAAGAGGCCGACGCGGGCCTGGGCGAGGCGTTCGCGGGGGCCGCGGCGGCCCTGGGGGCGGTCGGACCAGTTGTCGCCGTCGCCGTTGCCGCCGGTGCGCTTGTCGGTGGGCGGTTTGCGGCCGGAGCCGTTGTCGCCTTCGCCGGTGTGGTTACCGCCGTGGTGGCCTTGGCGGCGCTCGATCTCGGGGGGCGTGAGGATCGTGGGCATGGGTGCCTTTGGAGTGAACGGGGGATACTTCCGATTCCAGCTTACTCCGGTTTGGGATCGGTTGTGGAGGGTGTTGGGGGTCGAATGTCGTGTTCCGCAACAGAATCCGGGGTCCATTGTGGTGCGAAGGAATCGTCGTCGAGGCTATAGGCGCAGGGCATGCGATAGGCCCGGGGCGGGGGAGCGGGCAGATGGGGGGCGGCGGCGGGGGCCCACTCGAGGGTGGTGGCCTGCCAGGGGTTCTGTTCGCGATCGGCTGGACGGCGCCAGAGCAGGAGCAGATTGACCAGAAAGGGCAGCTGGAAGGCGGCCAGAAGCAGGGCGGAGGTGGTGATGTGGCGTTGCAGAGGCATGGTTGCCTCCAGCAGCGCGTTGGCCGGGGCGGCGATGCCGTGAAGCTGAGCGTAATGACGGGGCTCGGAGGCGAGGCCGGTGAGGTGCATGGGTACGAAGGTGTTATAGGCGAAGAAGAGTGTGCCCCAGAAGTGCCATTTGCCGAGTGGCTCGTTCAGGCGACGATGAAAAAGCAAAGGGGACCAGTAGTACACGGCACAGAACAGGCCAAAGATGCCGGCCATGGCCATGATCAGGTGGAAGTGGGCGACGACGAAAAAGGTGTTGTGGAGGTATTCGTCCAGGATGGGCTGAGCAAGGATGGGGCCGCTGAGGCCGCCAGCGATGAAGAGCGAGACGAAGCCCAGGGCGAACAGCATGGGTGTGGTGAGCCGTGGGCGCGAGCGCCAGGTGGTGGCAATCCAGCTGAGGACCTTGGCCGCCGAGGGGACGGCGATGGCCAGCGAGCTTACGGAAAAGACGGTGCTGGCGAAGGGATTGAGGCCGGCGACAAACATGTGGTGACCCCAGACCACGATGCCCAGCAGGCCGATGAGCAGGGTGGTCGCGATCATGAGGTGGTAGGCGAAGACGGGACGGCGGGCGAAGTTGGCTAACACCATGGAGGTGAGGCCCATGCCGGGGAGGATGGCGATGTAGATTTCGGGGTGGCCGAAGAACCAGAACAGGTGCAGCCAGAGCAGGGGCGAGCCGTCGCCGCGATGCTGGAGCAGGACGCCGTTGACGAGGACCTGCGCGGGTAAAAAGAAGCCGGTGTGGAGGTGACGGTCGCAGAACAGGAGCAGAATGGCTGCGAGAAGCACGGAAAAGGCCAGCACGGAGAGTAGCGAGGACGTGAACCAGGCCCATACGGTGAGGGGCATGCGCTGCCAGGTCATGCCGTCGCAGCGGCGCTTGATGACGGTGGTGAGGAAGTTGACGGCGCCGGCGGTGGAGCCGATGGCGAAGAGGGAGAGCGAGGCGAGCCAGAGGTCGAGGCCGTCGCCCTGGCCGGGGCCTGCCAGCGGCGTTGCGGAAAGGGGAGGGTAGGCGGTCCAGCCGGAGATGGGGGCGCCGCCCGGGACGAAGAAGGCGGCAAGGAGGGTGAGCAGGCCGGCGGCGGTGATCCAGAGCGAAAAGGCGTTCAAGCGCGGGAAGCTCATGCGGTCGGCGCCGATCTGCGCGGGTAGGATCAGGTTGCCAAAGCCGGCCTGCGGAGCGACGGTCATCACAAAGAAGAGCATCAGGGTGCCGTGCATGGTGACCAGGGCGAGGTATTCCTCGGGCAGCACGGGGCCGTGCAGCGGCAGCGAGGAGGCCGGCCAGGTGAGGTGAAGGCGCATCAGCAGCGAAAGCGCGGTGCCGAGAAGGAGGGCGGTTGAGGAGAGGAGGAGGTAGCCGAAGCCGATAGCGCGGTGATGGGTTGTGAAGATCGATCGGCGCAGCGTTGCCGGCCAGTGACGGGTGCCCGCTCCGCGCCGGAAGGGGGGCGATGACGGGCGGGTTGCGGCGACCGGGTTGGGAGGCTTGGGCATGCGGTTGAAGGAGTGACGGAAGCAGGTTTGCGGAAAGGCGAGCAAAGGGACGACGCGGCGATGTGGCGAGCGCCGGTGTGATTTATGGAGGTGAGAGCGCTTTGGCGGCTTCCTGAGAGGCGAGCCAGCGGTCGAAGTCAGGCTGCGAAAGCACACGGAGGACCGCCTGCATGCGGTAGTGGCCCAGGCCGCACACCTGGTTGCACAAAATGGCGTAGGTGCCCGGCGTCGTGGGGGTGAAGTGGATATGGGTGTCCTGACCGGGAATGGCGTTTTGCTGGATGCGGAGCTGCGGTATGTCGAAGCCGTGGATGACGTCGTGGGAGCGGAGGTTCAGGTCGACCTCGCGGTTGGCGGGCAGCACGAGTTGGCCGGTGACGAGGTCGTCGCGGCCGTAGGGGTCCTTCGGGTCGAGCCCCAGGGGGTTGGCGGCGGCGGGGTCGGCCAGGGCAAGGCTGGTGTGGCCAAAGGCACGGTCCCGGCCGGGGTAGCGAAAGTACCAGAGGAACTGCATGCCGACGACGTCGACCTGCATGGCCGCGGGGTCAGCGCCAGTAAAGCGCTGTGCGGCCCAAAGCTGCTGAGCGCGGAAGCCCAGCCAGGCAAAGAGCACGGTGAAGGCGGCCAGCGGAAGGTATTCCAGCGTGAGTTTGTGGATAAGGCGAGGCGCGCGCCGGCGAAACGCAAGGCCGGCGAAGAGCAGCAGATGGGCGAGCGCGAACAGGGCCAGGATGACCCAGAGATTGAGGCGCAGGTGCCCGTCGAGCGCGGGGCCGTGTGCGCTGGCGTCCACTGGCAGATGCCAGGAGGACAGACCTAGAGCGACGCGGTGCAGAAAGGGCACAGGCTGATTGTAGGCGGGCGGCTGCTACCCCTTTGTGCCCTGATGGAAATGCAGGCGCCAACCATCCCGGCCGTGAAGCCAAAGGGAGCTGCGCAGGGCGGAGGTGGCCTGGCCGTCGGGATGGACCCGGTGGGAGCGATAGGTGACAAGCGCCACGCCAGGACTGAGGAGTTGGCAGGTGAAGTCGGTGAGGTGAAGGGCGACCGGGGCTTCGTTTGCGAGTGCGTCGAGGATTTCAGGCTTCGTGTAGACGCGGCCTGAGCTGCCGAATTCGCGGAAGTCTTCGGTAAGCAGAGCGGCTACGGCATTTGGGTTGCTGCGGATGGTGGGGTCGAGGAGACGCTCTTCCAGGCCGCGGAGATGTGTGCTGAGTTCCGTATGCATGCAGATGTCCTCGCCTGTCTTCATTCCCTCACGAGACGAGAAAGCGTCTCGTTTCGATCGGGGGAACACTTTAATCGGTGTCTGATCAAGTCCTTGTGGTTGGTCCCCGCCCGGGACGAACGCGGATTCCTTGCGGGATGGCAACAAGAAACAGCAGAACCGTGGCGGCCAGCAGATTTGATCAGTGGGTTCTGCATTCGCGCTCCATATAGCCATAGCCTATGTCGATACAGCCTCCAGAGCCGTTTCTTTACACGTTTGGCCGCACTTCTGTGTCGCGCCTTCAGCGCTTGGGCCTTGATTGGCCTTTCCCTGGGCCTTCGGCCCAGGCTGTTATGGATCGCGCCTTCAGCGCGAAGAACGAGGCCATATCTGAATGTGAACACGCCCCAGGGAATGTCTGATCAAGTCCTCGAAGTTCGTTCCCGCCCGAGAGAAACGCAGATTTCCTGCGGGAATGGATAACAAAAAAGGCAGAGCGAGCCGTTGAGGCCAGCAGACTTGATCAGGAATTATTCAAGGCCCATTCCTTCCGGATGCACCTGCGCTTATGGGTCTCGCCTTCAGCGCGAAAAAAGCTGAATCTTCTCTGAATGTAAACAGTTTTAGCTTGCGGAAGCTGTGTTGAAGGGGTTTTCGAGGCTGGGGCTTTGGGGGGTGAAGAGTTCGGCGGCGGTGTCGGTGAGGACCATGCAGTCTTCGAGGCGGATGCCGAATTTGCCGTGGAGGTAGATGCCGGGCTCGTCGGAGAAGGTCATTCCGGGTTTGAGCGCGGCGTGGTTGCCGCCGACCAGATAGGGGGATTCATGCATGTCGAGGCCGATGCCGTGGCCGACGCGGTGCAGAAAGGCGTCATAGTTGGGGCCGTAGCCGGCACCGGTGATGACCTTGCGGGCGGCGGCGTCGACGGCCTGCATTTCCACGCCCGGGCGGGCGGCGGCGAGCGCGGCGGATTGGGCGGTGCGGACGGTGTCGAAGATTTTGCGCTGCGGGTCGGTGGCGGTGCCGTAGACCCAGGTGCGGGTGATGTCGGAGGTGTAGCCTTCCACGCTGCAGCCGTCGTCGACGGCGACGATTTCGTTGGGGTGGATGGTCTGGGGCAGGGCGGAGCCGTGGGGGCTGGCGGTGGCGACGCCGACGTTGCAGCTCCCTTCGCCGCGCACGCCGCAGCGCTCGTAGGCGCGGGCGATGAGCTCCTCGACGTGGTGGTTGGTGTCGCCGGGGTGGCAGGACTGGAAGACGGCGCGATAGACGTCGAAGGTGATCTGGTTGGCAAGGCGCAGCAGGGCGATCTCGGCGGGGGACTTGATGGAGCGGCAGCCGGCGACGACGGGCCGGGCGGAGGTGAGCTTGAGCGCGGGGGCGGCGTGGGCGATGGCGTTGGCGAAAGCAAAGGAGGTCTGGTCGTCGATGCCGAGGGTGCCGGTGGTGATGTTGACCTCCCCAGGCCGCGGCGAAGGATGGTGAAGGGATCTTCGTTCTCCTGCCAAAGGTAGGTGAGGGTGGTTTCGCGCTCCGGGAAGCCGGTGAGGACCTCGGCGAGGTGATCGCGCTCAAGAGCGGGGCACAGGATGAAGGGCGCGGCGGCCTGGGGCAGGATGTAGGCGAAGAGGCGCTCGGACTGGCCCCAGTGGGTGCCGGTGAAATAGAAGAGCGAGGCGCCGGTGGTGAGCAGAATGGCGTCGATGCCGTACTCTTTCATGAGCTCGCGGGCGCGGTCGTGGCGGGCGGCGCGCTCGTCGGCGGAGATGGGGTGGACGTCGGCGCGGCGGTTCGCGAGGGCGAGGATGGGCGGGGGCAGGGGAGCGCAGTCCGCCGTGCCCGGTGACGGCGCCGGGCGCTGGGCGGAGAGTGCGGGGGCGGCTGCGGCGGCGGTGAGCACAAAGCGGCGGCGCGAAAGCATGGGCCGATTGTACGGCGTGGGTTGCGGAGCACCGCGCCCGGGTCGCCGCACACGGTGCGGACGGGATGGCGGTGATGGGGTCGGTTTCCGCGTCAAAGGGGAGTATGAGCAAGAACATGACAGTGCAGGCGTGGGCAGGCGGGAGCAGCGCACCCGCGCTGGGCGAGATCTTTGGGGCGGTGGCCGAGGCCGCGGCGCAGATTGCGGCCAAGATCCGGCTGGCCGGACTGGACGATGCGTACGGGGCCGCCGGGGCCACCAATGTGCAGGGCGAACAACAGCAAAAGCTGGATGTGTTTGCGAATGAGGAGATGACCGAGGCCCTGCGCCGCTGCGTCGCGGTGCGTGGGCTGGTGAGTGAGGAGGATGAGGAGCCGGTGATTTTTGCCGACCGAAGCGAGGCAGGCGCCGGGTATGTGCTGAGCTTCGATCCGCTGGATGGGTCGTCCAATATCGACGTGAATGTCAATGTGGGGACGATCTTCGGGGTGCGGGAGGTGCGCGGTGGCGACCTGACGGCGACGGTGCTGCAGCCCGGGACGGAGCAGGTGGCGGCGGGGTATGTGGTGTACGGTCCGTCGGTGGTGTTTGTGGCCGCGGTGCATGGGTTGGGCGTGAGCGCGTTCACGCTGGACGAGGGCGGCAGCTTTCAGCAGAGCGCCGGGGCGATGCGCATGCCGGAGCAGGGCCCGTATTACTCGGCCAATGAGGCGAATGCCGCGAGCTGGCCGCCGGTGTATCGGGAGTATCTGGGCCGGTTGCTCGCGGGAGAGCTGGGGGCCAAACCGTACAGCGCACGGTACATCGGGAGCCTGGTTGCCGATTTCCATCGCACGCTGTTGAAGGGCGGCGTGTTTCTGTACCCGCCAACGGACAAGGCTCTGGGGGGCAAGCTGCGGCTCCAGTATGAGGCCAATCCGCTGGCCATGATCGCGGAGGCCGCGGGCGGCGCGGCCGTGGATGGGGCGGAGCGCATCCTGGAGTTGCGGGGAGCCGGCGTCCACGCGCGGACGCCGCTGGTGCTGGGCAGCCGGCGCGAGGTAGAGCTGTTGCAGCGCATGGTGCGGGGAGCGCGGGCATGAACGGCGTTGGGGCAGAGGGCGGCGTCGCTGAGAGGCTGTATTACGACTCCGCAGAGCTGACGTTTGCCGCGCGGGTGACCGATGTGCGGCTCCTGGCCCAGGAGCATACGGCGACGGGCGAACGAAGCCAGCTTTGGCAGGTGGCGTTGGATCGGACGGCGTTTTACCCGGAAAGCGGAGGGCAGCCCTGGGATACGGGCGTTCTGATTGCCAGGGCGCGCAGCGGCGCCGTGCTGGAAGTGGCCGTGGAGCGGGTGGACGAGGACGCCGCCGGGGAGGTATGGCACACCGTTCGCAAGCCCCTGGTGGAAGGCACGGCGGTGGAAGGGCGGGTGGACGCGCAGTGGCGGCTGGACCACACTCAGCAGCACACCGGGCAGCACCTGCTTTCTGCGGTGTTTCTGGCGGAGCTGGGTGCGAGTACCGTTTCCTTTCATCTGGGTGCAGAGGTTTGCACGATCGATCTGAGGATGGAGGAGGGAGGAGCGCTCACCGCGGAGCAGCTGCGCCGGGTCGAGCTGTCCACCAATGAGCTGATTGCGGCAGGGCGGGCGGTGGCTGTCTCCTGGCACACACGCGGGGAGGCCGAGGCCATGCTGGCGCAGGGAATGCTGCGTAAGCTGCCGGACAGGAGTGGTCCGCTGCGCGTGGTGGAGATCGAGGGGGTCGAGTGGAATGCATGCGGCGGGACGCATGTTGGATCCACTGCCGGCATCGGGGTGGTGCTGTTGCGGGGCGCCGAAAAGTTTAAACAGGGCTGGCGGGTGTCCTTTGTGTGCGGCTTGCGGGCGCTGCAGGCGGCCCGGCGTGATGGGGATTTGCTGCAGGCGACCGCGCGGCAGCTGAGTGTGGGCGCGGAGGACGTGCCGGCGCGCGTCGCCTCGCTGCAGGCGGAAAACAAGGCAGCCGCGAAGGGGCGCGAGGAGCTGCTGGAGGAGCTTGCGGACCTTTTCCTGGCCACCTTGCTGCGTGACTCCACCAAAGGAGAGGTCATCCGGGCCGAGATTCAGGCCAAGCCGGCTGCGTTTGCCGGACGTGTGGCGCTGAAATTGGCCGCCGCAGGCCGGACGGCTCTGGTTTCCGTACGCAACGGCGCGGACGCCAGCGTCCACCTGAGTGTGCCCCAGGGCAGCCCGTACCATGCGGGAAACCTGGTTCGCGGCGTCGCGGAGCGCTTCGGTCTGCGGGGCGGAGGCAGCCCGCAAACCGCACAGATGGTGTGCCCGGCGGCGCAGCTGGCTGAGGTGATAGCCCGCCTCAGCCAGGAGCTGCGCTAGGATTCGAAGCCATGTCTTTTTAGCTGGTCAAGAGCACGGGGGGAAGGACGTGCGCGTTCCCGGTAAATGGAGAGAAGTCCAAATATGCGAAGTGAAAGTATCTTTCCGCAAACAGCCACTTTCCATCGACCTTCTCCATGCGATCGGAGACGACACAGTAGTTGTGGTAATACTTCTCTCCGCCTTTGGCCGCTTCTTCGATCAGCCATTGGGCACTCGCGTTGTTTCCATCCAGCTTGATCACACCGGAGTGCACGAACTGAACAAAGAACTCCTTGTCGCTGCGCAGTCTGCTGATAAAGGCCACGACTGCTTCAACGCCCCTGGCTGAGTTCAGGAGCGGAGCTCCGATGGTGAGAACTCCATCGTGCTTGTAGGTAGCGGCGAGTTCCTCCATGCTGTGGCGAGTGGCTGCATCGGCGAAGGCGGCCGCAAGATTGCGGATCGCGGCTTCATCTTCCAGTGTCTGGATGCGTTCTTCTATCGTTGGCATATGCTCTCCCGGTCTGGTTTGTATCGGCAATCTTTCTTTAGGGACTGCTGTTTTTCTGCGATACTTGACGATTAGATGAGCAATCCTTCAGTTTTAAAGCTCGCATTATGAAGACATCGACCGCACTTGCGTTTCAGCCAAGAAAGACGCCCATTCAGGCGCGCTCAGCGATCACTGTCGAGGCGATCGCCGAAGCGACGATTCAGGTTTTGCTAACAATGGGACCGGATCGTTTGACAACCAACCGGGTGGCCGAGCGGGCTGGCGTTTCTGTCGGAACGCTGTATCAGTACTACCCGAACAAGCAGGCGTTGCTGTATGCCTTGCTGGATAACCACATGAACAAGGCGTCCCTTGCCGTAGAGAGGGCTTGCGAAGAAGCGCGTGGCAAACCGCTCCCGGCGATGCTGCGTGACGTGGTGCAGCGTTTCGTCGACGCCAAGATGGTACGCGCCGACATATCGACGGCGCTCTACCGGATTTCAACGGATGTCGGTGGACCGGCAGTCGTGAAGAGGACGGTTGACCGGTCGCGCAAGGCCTTGGAGGCGGTCCTTCAGACAGCGCCAGAGATCGCCCGGCCGCCGGACAGGTTCGCCATCGAAATGATGCTTTCAGCCATGTCCGGTGCGGTGCGTTCCGTTTTGGAAGCAGGCGCAACCCCCGCCATGGTCGCCAAGCTGCGGAAACACCTTGTGCTGCTGTGCCAAAGCTATATGACGACTCAGGTGATCGGGGTTTCGTGCGCGCCTGGCAGTTTTACAAAGGCAGAGCAGGACGCTTTGGAGGAGCATGAATAGGCCAGGTGTACAGAATATCCGTTATCGGACATAGATCGTGCGAGAGATTTGGGCGTGGGCTCACCACTCGTTGGTGTGTTTTGCGATTTGAAATTCTCCGATGCTGTGTGGATGGGATCAATCCGGAACGCCGCGGCGGACCTGCTGGCCACCGATGTTCGGGCTGGGCCGCATCCAACTGCACATTCGCGTATTGACGCAGACAAAATTTGAAAGGTGTATCGCAAATGGCTGATTCCAATGAGCTGGTCAAGGGTGTTATTGAGGTTCTTCATGACGGAGCCCGCGGGTTTTCCGATATCGGAGATCATCTGCAAAGTCCCGAGCTGAAGACGTACTTCATTGAAGAAAGCAACACGCGCGCGCAGTTTGCTCGTGAGTTGCAGGCGGCGGCGGGCCTTGGTGAAGATGTGGGCGGCACCGCGGCCGGGTCCGTGCACCGTGTCTGGGGCGATCTGAAGGCCAGCCTGGGTGGGGGCGACCATACGCTGCTGGTGACCGCCGAACAAGGTGAGGACGCTTCCAAGAAGGCGTACAAGGAAGTGCTGGAGAGCAATAACCTGGACAGCAACGTCCGTTCCGTGCTGACCCGGCAGCAGGCGCACATTCAGGCCTCGCATGACAAGGTCAAGATGTTCCGCGATCAGTTGGCCAGCTAGGACGGCGGATGCTTCTGCGGGGAGCTGAAAGGCTTTCACGCGGAGGTCGCAAAGGCTTTCACGCGGAGGTCGCAAAGGTTCACGCGGAGGTCGCGAAGGTTTGGGTATGCGGCTTGAGCTGTCAGGAATTGCGCAGGGACACTCTACGGAGTCCCTGCGCAATTTCGTTTTGGCGATTCCCTTCCGGTCAGCCAGTATGCCGTTTCGTGTGGGAGTTGCAACCAAATGCAGGTTGTTTCAGGGCTTCACCTCGCGGGCGAAGAAGTTGGCCATGAGCTGGTTGGCTTCCCTGGTTTCCGGGAGGGTTGGATCGTTCCAGAAGGCGTGGGGCAGGGCCTCGAAGACGACCAGGCGGGCATCGACGCCGGCGCGCAAAAAGGCGCGGTGCAGGATGGTGGTGCCGCTGAGCAGAAGGTCGCGGCCGCTGGTCAGGAACAGGGTTGGCGGCATGCCGCGGAGGTCCGCGTAGACCGGCGAGAGCACGGGATCGTGCAGGTCGGTGGTGCCGGTGTACTCGCCGTGGCCGGGAACCGGCGGCTGCGGCGGTGCGAGATAGCCGGAAAGGCCGTTCAGGGCGTACATGGCGGTGGAATCGCCGTTTTTGCTGAAGTCGCCCATGCCGGAAAAGATGCCGAGCGCGGCCGGCAGTGGCAGGTTCTGCTGACGCAGGGCGACTGCAACCTCCGCGGTGAGCACGGCGCCGGCGGAGGTGCCGAAGATGCCGATCTGCGCGGGCTTGTGGGTCTTTAGAAGCTCGCGGTAGACGGCGATGGCATCGTCCACGGCGGCGGGAAACTTGTGCTCGGGGGCGAGCCGGTAAAGGACGGCGACGACCGGGATGCCGGAAAGGGCGGCCACGGGGATGGACTCGGACAAGGAGCCGGAGTCGACGTTGAAGCCGCCGCCATGGAGGTCGATCAGGATGCGATGCTGCCCGGCGGCGACGCCGGGCGGGGTGATGCGGCGGACCGGGACCCCGGCGAGGGTGCCCCCCTGGATGTCGACCGGGTACAGGGCGCGAAAGGCTTTGCCGGCGCCCGCCTGCCAGGCGTCGGTGCCGGCGCGGCGCTGGGCGAGCGACTGCGGGGCGGGCTTGTCCGAGGCGGGGCGGGCCAGCATGCGCTGAGCCTCCGGGCTGACCGTTTGCGGCACGGGAATGACACGGGTGATGTGCGCGGTGCCGTCCGGT
Source organism: Granulicella sp. (assembly GCA_965218675.1). Taxonomy (GTDB): domain Bacteria; phylum Acidobacteriota; class Terriglobia; order Terriglobales; family Acidobacteriaceae; genus Granulicella. The sequence continues at coordinate 2,366 of CBDCLP010000010.1, read as the reverse complement.
GCGATGGTGCTGGAGTCGGTCTGCGGGACCCTGCTGCCGGCTGCGGTTTGGGAGGAGCTGGTCATCGCGGTGGCATACAGAAGGCCTGCAAGGAGGAGATGCGGAAACTTGCGCTGCATGCCTGCATTCTGCAGCGCGCGGCGGTGATTCGTCTTGCGGGATGGCGGATTTTGGGGTGCGGCGGCGGGGCGCGGGGCGCAAATCTTAGGGGTGGATAGAGGCAAAGAGCGCCTCGACAACGTAGCGGATTTCGCGCTCGCTCAGGGCGGTGTAAAACGGCAGGGCGAGCGTGCGGGCACTGACGGCGTCGGTGACCGGAAGGCTGGCCGTGACTGGAAGATCGGCGTAGGCGGGCTGGCGGTGGACGGGCGCGAAGTAGCGTCCGCACTGGATGCCACGGGCCTGCATGCGGGCGAGCACCTGGTCGCGGCTGCACGGGATGCTTTCCGCCAAGCGGAGCACATACACGAACCAGCTGATGCGGAGGTGTGGCCGGGGCTGGGGAGGAAGGATGAAGGCCTCGCTGGAGCCGAGCTGCGCGGTGTAAGCGGCGGCCACGCGGGCGCGCTGCGCCAGGATGGCGTCGAGGCGCGACATTTGGGCCACGCCGAGGGCGCAGGCGAGCTCGGAGAGCCGGTAGTTGTAGCCGAGCCGGGAGTGCTGAAACCAGTCGTCGCTGTCGTAGCGGCCCTGGTTGCGGAGGCCGCCGCAGCTCCCGGGCCAGCGCCGGGTCGCGCGTGAGCACCATGCCGCCCTCGCCGGTGGTGATCTGTTTGTTGGGGTAGAAGGCGAAGACGGCGCAGTCGCCGAAGGAGCCGACGCGCTGGTCGCGCCAGGTTGCGCCGAGGGCCTCGCAGGCGTCCTCGATGACGAGCAGCCGGTGGGCGCGGGCGATGGCCTCGAGCGCGTCGAGATCCGCGGGGTAGCCGAAGGTGTGCACCACCATGAGGGCGCGGGTGCGCGGGGTGAGGGCGGCGGCGACGCAGGCCGGGTCCATGTTGAGGGTCCCTGCGTCGATGTCGATAAAGACCGGCGTGGCGCCGACGTAGCGAATGGCGTTGGCGGCGGCGATAAAGGTGAACGACGGCACGATGACCTCATCACCGGGACCGATGCCGAGCGCGAGCAGGCACAGGTGCAGACCCGCCGTCCCGGAGCTGACGGCCACGGCATGGGGCAGGCCGATGGTTGCGGCCATGGCGGCCTCAAAGGCCTGCATCTGCGGGCCGAGGCTCAGCTGCGAGCTGTTCAGCACCGCGAGCACGGCGCTGGTTTCGACCGCGGTGATGTCCGGTTTGGAGAGCGGGATATTCATGTCGGCGGGTTCCCTACCCGCGCTTCATCAGCAGCCGGTCGCGCGCGGGCAGCGCGGTCAGGACCTTGACGATGCGCTCGGCGGCGTGGCCGTCGCCGTAGGGATTTTGCATGCCCGCGATCTCCTGGCGGAAGCTGCTGCTTTGTGCATGCTGCAGCGCGGCGAGGATGGAGCTGGCGGAGCTGCCGCCGTCGAGCACATTGGGGCCGCGCTCGCGGCCGAGCTGGCGCAGCCCAACGTCGACGGTGGGCAGCGCGAAGGAGCCGCTTTCCATGATGCCGGAGCTGGAGTTGCCGATCATCAGATCGACGCTGCGCAGCAGGCTCCAGTAGGTGGTGGCGGGCAGGTTGACGAAGACCTTTCCGTGGCCGCGTTCGGCGAGAAATTGGCGGGTGCGCCGCATGAGCTCGCGGCTGCCCGCATCGGCGTTGGGGTAGCAGAACAGCAGCTGCAGCGGGGTTTGCGCGAGAGCGGCAAAGAGCGCATCAGTCTCCGCGAGGGTGTTGGCGAGCAGCGTGACGGGGTGGTAGGCGACGACGGCGGAGGGCACGGACAGGTCGACGCCGAGAGTGGCGGCCAGCTCTTCCCTGCCGCTCAGGCGGCTGCGGCGGAGGTGATCGAGCGAGGGCGCGCCGGCGCGGTGGACGCGCCAGGGCTCTTCGCCCATGCTGAGGACGCGCTCGCGGGCGGCCTCGGTGGAGGTGAAGTGGAGGTGGCTGAGCTTGGTGAGGGCGTTGCGGACGGCGTCGTCGATGGCGCCGCCGCTGCGCTCGCCGCCCTCAATGTGGGCGACTGGGATGCGCAGGGCGAGGGCGACGGAGGCAGGCGCGAGCATCTCGTAGCGGTCGGCGATGAGCAGCAGGAGGTCGGGCCGCATGGCGCCGAGGCAGTCGGCGAGCGAAAGCACGCCGACGCCGATGCTTTTGGCCATGCCCACATCTGTGTCCGAGCTGAGCAGGCACTCCAGACGGGCGGCGATGGGCAGGCCGTCGGCCTCGATCTCGCGCACGGTGGCGCCGAATTCGGGGGACAGGTGGGAGGCGATGACGAT
>CBDCLP010000009.1:0-608514 GCA_965218675.1 Granulicella sp. | reverse complement strand
AGCCGCGCCCGCACCGCCGGCGGCCGGCACCCCCGAACCGGTCGCGGCGGCGGTGCTCTTCAACGGCGGCTATGACCTGCACCCGCGCCACTGGCTGCTGCGCCGCTACCTGGGCGGCAACTGCGACGAGATCCCCGACGTGTGCAACGACGCCTCGCCGGACTTCCATGTGCACCCCGGGGCGCCGCCCATCTTTGTCGGCCACGGCACGCATGACCACCTGATCCCCTACGCCCAGGCCACGACGTTCATCGCCCTTCTGCAAAAGGCACAGGACCCGGTCACACCCTACGCCGCTGCCGGCGCGGGGCACAGCTATTGGCGAAGCCGTCGCTGGTATGGGCCGAACCTGGCCGCCGCGGAGTCATTTCTGCGGTCATCGCTGGGCACGAAATAGTCATGCAATCTTCGCTTTGCTTTCGCTTTTCTGCGATACACTCAATCTCCAGCCGCACAGCTGGCGTCCCCTTGGGCAGGGGGGAGCGCATCCTAGACCGCAGAGGACCTCACGACTATGCCAACGTCCCACTTCGCCGAGCAGACCCGCGTTCCCCTCCCAGGCAGCGATCGCAAGCCCTTCAGCACGGAGCACAACACGCGGCTGCCGTTCGCCACACCTGACCAGATCTCCGGCAAGGTGCATTCCAAGGGCGAACACATCACCGTGTCTGTTTTTTTGCGGCGCCAGAACCCGGTTGAGCTGCCATCGGTGGAGGGTCAACACCTCACGCATGCGGAGTTTACGAAGCGGCACGGCGTGGATCCGGCCTCCCTCGATCTTGTGAGGGCCTTTGCCCGGGAATATGAGCTGCAGGTCGGGGAACCGGACAATGCCCAGGCCGCGGCCATGGTGCAGCTTACCGGCTCGGTCACGAATCTGGAACGGGCCTTTGGGACGGAGCTCCAAACCGAAAGCACAGCGCATGGCAAGCTGCGCGTGCGGCAGGGTCCGCTGACCGTGCCGGAAGAGCTCGCGCCCCATGTGTCTGCGGTTCTGGGTCTGGACAACCGTCCGCAGGCCAAGCCGCAGCACCGGGTTGCCCGTCCCCGCGCAAGCAACACCTCGTACACGCCGGTGCAGGTAACGCAGGCTTACCAGTTCCCGACCGGCAGCGCCGCCGGGCAGACCATTGCCATCATCGAGCTTGGGGGCGGCTTCGCCAACGCGGACGTGGAAACCTACTTCCGCGGCCTGGGCCTGAACCCGCCTGTGGTCAATGCGGTTTCCGTCGACAAGGCGAAGAATGTGCCCGGCAAGGACCCCAACGGAGCCGACGGCGAGGTGCTGCTGGACATCGAGGTCGCTGGCGCGGTGGCTCCCGGCGCGGCCCTGGCTGTGTATTTTGCCCCAAACACCGATCAGGGCTTTGTGGATGCGATCACCACGGCGGTGCACGACTCCGCACGCAAGCCCTCCGTGATCTCGATCTCCTGGGGCGGACCGGAGTCCTCCTGGACGCAGCAGGCCTTCACAGCGATGGACAACGCCTTCCAGGCCGCGGCCGCTCTGGGCATCAGCGTTACGGTGGCCTGCGGAGACAATGGCGCAACGGACGGCGTGGCGGACAGGGCTAACCACGTCGATTTTCCGGCTTCCAGCCCGCATGTGCTGGCCTGCGGAGGAACGGCGCTGCGCGCCGCCGGCGGCACCATCTCCAGCGAAACCGTGTGGAATGAGCTTGCCGCGAACGCAGGCGCCACCGGCGGCGGCGTTTCCACGGTGTGGGCCAAGCCCAGCTGGCAAAACAACGTCCACGTACCCGCGCCCACGGGCCGCACCGGCGGCCGCGGCCTGCCCGATGTGGCTGGCGATGCGGACCCCGCGACCGGTTATGTGGTGCGTGTCGACGGTCAAAGTCTGGTCATCGGCGGCACCAGCGCGGTCGCTCCGCTGTGGGCAGGCCTGATTGCCTTTGCCAACGCGCAGAACGGAAAAAATGCTGGCTTTCTGAATCCCGTTCTGTATGCCACGAACCCCAGCGCGGCCTTTCGAGACATCACCTCCGGCAGCAACGGCGCCTTTCAGGCGACCGTTGGGTGGGACGCCTGCACGGGCCTTGGCTCGCCCATTGGGACAGGGATCGTCGCCGCGCTCAAACCGGGCTCCACGGTCTCGGCTCCTCCCGCGGGCGCTTCCAGCGGCGGCAAAAAGCATCATCCCCGCAATTAAGGGACGGTTGCCCGCAGCCTCGGCACCGCCCGGCAAGCACCTGCCACTTGCTTGCAAGGGGCACCAGGACCCTCGGGCATTTGCCTCACGGGCAGCCCGTCAGGTTTGCGAAGGGGAGGAAATTCAACAAACTTTTGCTGAGGGGTGATGCCTTTGTGGGATAGGCTTGCCCCCATGCTCACCCATAGAACCTGTTTCCGGGCCACGCGCCGGCTCCTTGGCACGCTCACGGTAAGGCTGTTTGTTCTCGCCGGTATGTGTGCGACCCTGGCCGGCGCGCAATCCACAGTGCCCGGCCTCGTCATCTCGCAGGTGTATGGCGGCGGCGGCAATTCTGGCGCCACGTACACCAATGATTTCATCGAGCTCTTCAATGAATCCGCGAGTCCGCAAAGCCTGAGCGGTTACAGCATTCAGTACGCCAGCGCCGCCGGCACAAGCTACCAGGCGGTCAGTCTGCCGGCCGCGACCCTGCAGCCCGGTCAGTTCTTTCTGATTCAAGCATCGCAGGGCAGCGGCGGAACCCGGGCCCTGCCGGCGCCGGACGCGGTGACCACGCTGGCCCTGGCCTCCACCAGCGGCAAGGTGGCGCTGGTAAGCAGCACCACGGCTCTTTCCGGCACAACGGGATGCCCAACGGCCGACCCGAGCGTGGTGGATTTCGTTGGTTTCGGCAGCTCTGCCAGCTGCTCGCTCGGCAACCCGACGGCGACCCTTTCCAACACCACGGCTGCCCTGCGATCCAATGTTTGCGCAAACACCCGCGACAACGGTGCGGATTTCTCGACCGGTGCGCCGAACCCGCGCAACACCGCCGTGGCGGCAATGCCCTGCTCCAACACGGGCGCCAGCCTTTCGGCCAGCGCCAAGGCGACCCCGGCCTCTGTATACGCCGGCAACCAGACGCTGCTGACGGTTACGGTGAAGCCGGCCAGTGCACCCCTCAGCACCGGCATCGCGGTCACCGCAGACCTGAGCAGCGTGGGCGGCTACACCGCGCAGCCCTTCTATGACGACGGCACCCACGGGGACATCACCGCGGGCGACGGCACCTTCAGCTACGCCATAACCCCGGCCACCACTGGTGACACCACGCTGCCCGTAACGGTAAGGGATACCCAGCTTCGGAGCGCCTCGGCTTCGATCAGCCTCGCCGTGCAGCTGGCGCCGCCAACGGCAAGCATTCGCAGCCTCCAATCGGCCAAGCCTTCGCCCTACGCCGGCCAGACGATCAGCACCAGCGGCATCGTGATCGGCGTGAAGTCAAGCGGCTTTTACCTGGAGACCAGGGATGCGGATACGCACCCCGCCACGCCGGAAGGCATTCTGATCTACACCGGCTCCACAACACTGCCCGCGTACATCGCGGTCGGCGCGGAGGTGCAGGTCATCGGCAAGGTGGCCAACTACCCCGGTAGCTCGCCGACGCCCGACACCGAGATCGACGGTCCGCAGACGTTTACGCTGCTTTCCACCGGCAATCCGTTGCCGGCGCCTGTGCAGATTACGGCGGCGGAGGACTCCCCGTCCGGCGGCATCTACCAGTTCACCCGGTTTGAGGGCATGCGTGTCGCGGTGGATTCGGTGACGACCACCAGCGGCACCGGCGGCCTGCTGAACGAGCGCACGGAAACACAAACCTCGAACGGCACCTTTTACGGCGTGGTGACCGGCGTTCCGCGGCCCTTCCGGGAGCCCGGCATCTCGATCACCGACCTCGCGTTTGGCCCCGTCCCCGCCTCGGTTCCGCGCTGGGATTCCAACCCCGAGTTGCTCCAGATCGACAGCGACGCCCTGGGCGGCATGCCGATCAACCTGACCTCCGAGACCACCCTGACCGGGGTTGTGGGGGTCATGGACTTCAGCAGCGGCGCCCCGGAGATCCTGCTGGACGCCACCAACCGCCCCACGGTCACGGGCGGCCTCACCCTCCCCACCCTGCCGGTGCAGACCGCGGCTGAGTTCACCGTGGCCAGCTTCAACATGGAGCGCTTCTACAACGACATAGCCGACCAGGACAACCCCGGCAGCAGCGCCGTTGTGGTCACCACGGAGGCTTACCAGCGCCGGCTCGCCAAGGCCTCGCTCGCGATCCGCACCGTGCTGCATGAGCCGGACATCATCGGCACCCAGGAGGTCGAAAACCTGAACGTCCTGACCGACCTGGCCAATCGACTCAATGCGGACAGCCTCGCCAACAACCTCCCCAATCCGCAATATGTCCCTTATCTGTTCCTCGCCAATGACATTTCGGCGATTAACACGGGCTTTCTGGTCAAGAGCTCCACGGTGGACACCCTGAAGGTGGACCAGGCCGGCCTGAACACCACTTTTACCAACTCCACCGGCGCCCAGGCCATTCTGAATGACCGCACGCCGCTGGTGCTGCACGCCGGCATCCAGCGCCCAGGCGCCGCGGACTACCCTGTTACCGTCATCGATGTGCACCAGCGCTCGCTAATCAATGTGGATGACCCCACATCCACCGGGCAAACCGTGCGACTGAAGCGGGAAGCCCAGGCCGAGTTCCTGGCCAGGCTCATCCAGGGCTACCAGGCGGCGGGCGAACACGTGATCACGGTCGGCGACTTTAACGCCTTTCAGTTCAGCGACGGCTTTGTCGACACCATCGGCGTTACCAAGGGCAATCCGGTGCCGGCAGATCAGGTGATTCTGGCGCCGGTACCCAACCTCGTCACCCCCAACCTGGTCGATCTGGTCACCTTGTTGCCGGCCGACCAACAGCAGAGCTATGTGGAGGCCGGCAGCGCCCAGGTCCTGGACCATGTGCTGGTTACCCAGGATCTGCTGCCCACCTTTGACCACCTCAACTTCGCCCACATCGACGCGGACTTCCCGCTGATCGACGAAGATGACGCCACGCTGCCGCTGCGGATCAGCGACCACGATCCCGCGCTGGCGTACTTCACCGTGCCCTCTGCTTCCGGCACGGTGAACCTCCTCACCTCGGTCGCCATCACCAGGACGGCTTCGGGTTACCAGGAGACCGTAACGGTGGCGAACAAGGGCACCGGCATCGCCCCCCATGTCACGCTGACCTCCGCCAGGCTCGGCGGGGCGGTGGGCAGTTCGCTGCCCGCCAGCCTCGGGGACCTCGCGCCGAATACCAGTGCCACCCTGACGCTGTTCTTCCCCGCGGCGGCAGGTGCGGACCACACCGCTGCGGTGGAACAACTGAGCGGCACCTACACTGGTGGGACGTTCGGTGGCAGTCAGCGCACCGTACTGCCCTAGGCCAGACAAGAGAAACCAGCAACCATGCCCCGGATCGCGCAACGATCCGGGGCGCAACACAACCCGAGGCGCCACGGCGACCGCCGCCACAGGCCCCCGCAATCTCCCCAGCCAAAGGCGCATCCCATAATGAACAAGACCGCTCTGAAACTTGCACTTCTTTCCACCGCTGCCGCTGTGCTGACCGCGGTTCCCGCTCTTGCTGACACCGTCAACTACAGCCTGACCACGATCGACCCGACCGTGGCGGCGGGTAACAGCATGACCTTTAACGGCTCGCTCGCCGCGCCCCTCACCAATGCCGGCGACCTTGCGATTCTGTCCGACAGCTTCAGCGTGGATAGCCCGCTGGTGCTGGACGACACCGATTTTTATTTCGACACGCCCTTTTTTCTCAGCCCCGGGAGCACTTATACCGGCCCCCTGTTCACCGTGACACTTCCGTCGACGACACCGAATGGCCTGTACAACGGATTCTTCGACGTTTCGTTGAGTGATGCCGCGGGCAATCCAGTCGAGGCGAACGCCAGCTTTCAGGTAACCGCAGGCAGCGCCGCTGCTGTTACCCCCGAACCCGGCACCTGGCTCCTGCTCGCTACCGGTCTGATCGGCGGCGTGCTGCTGCGCCGGCGGGCTCAGGCCGCCTGAGCCGCCGCACCCAGGCCGCCTGAGCGTTATGGTCCGGCGCACGGCTGGCCACGATCTCTGCTCACGGCTTTCTACCTCATGCTTTGCTGCAAGCCCACCGCCCCGGCGGTGGGCTTGTGCTTTTCGCGGATGATTTTTGCCAACGCCGATTTCTACAGCGATTTGTCTGCCGGCAAACACGCTAGGCTGGAACCATGGCAAAGGTTTGGCGCTACTTCGCACTGCTGTGCGGTTTTCTGCTGTTGGCGGGTGCCTGGGCGCAGCAACCCGCGCCTCGCTCGGACCTTTGGGCGGCGGAGTTGCGGGAGATCGACCCGGCATTGCGGCAGCTGATCATGGCAACGCCGGCCATCGACAACCACGCGCACCCGGTGCTTTCCCCGCCAGCGATGGCGGCGGACCGCGAGTTCGACGCCCTGCCGGTCGACAACATGGAGCCCGAGACCGACCCCGTGGGCTGGCGCGCAGACGCGCCGGCCCTGCCCGCCGCATGGGCGGCCCTGCGGGGGTTTCAGGCGCAGGCGCCCTTCAGCGACGCACAGCAGACGCAGTTGGAGGCCGCCCGGCAGCGCGTTCGGGCACGTGAGCGGGAGCGCTACAGCGTTTGGGTACTGGACCAGGCCGGCATCGGCACCATGCTGGCCAACCGCGTTGCCATGGGGACCGGCGTGGAACCGCCGCGCTTCCGCTGGGTACCCTACGACGATGCGCTGCTGTTTCCGCTGGACAACGCGGGCCTCGCGGCGGACTCGCCGGACCGCGCGGCCTTTTTTCCGCTGGAAGACAAGCTGCGCGCCCGCTACCTGCAGGCGGCGGGCCTCCCGCATCTGCCGCCCACGCTGGAAGGCTACCTGCGGCAGGTGGTGACGCCCACGCTGGAGCGGCAAAAAGCCGGTGGCGCGCTCGCGATCAAGTTTGAGGTGGCCTACCTGCGCTCGTTTGGCTTTGCGGATGTGCCCGAAGCGCAGGCCGCGGCGGTGTACGCCCGCTTTGTGAACGAGGCTGGCACGCCGCCGCCGGCCGAGTACAAGGCGCTCCAGGACTTTCTGTTCCGCGCGATGGCCGCCGAAGCCGGCAGGCTGGGCCTGGCGGTGCACCTCCACGGCATGGCCGGCGCGGGACGGTACTTTTCCGTGGCGGGCGTCAACCCCCTGCTGCTGGAACCGCTGCTGAACGACCCGCGACTGAAAGGCACGAATTTTGTGCTGCTGCACGGCGGCTGGCCCTATGTACGGGAGGCCGGCGCGCTGCTGCAGAAGACCAACTTCTACCTGGACCTGTCGCAGCAGGCGCTGATCTTTCCAGCGCGCACGCTGGCCGGCTGGCTGCGGGAGTGGATGGAAACCTATCCGGACAAGGTGCTTTTTGGCACGGATGGCTACCCGTACTCGCCGGCGCTGGGCTGGGAAGAGTCCACCTGGATTGCGTCGCGCAATGAGCGCGTGGCCCTGGGGCTGGCGCTTAACGGCATGGAGCGGGACGGCGAGATCTCCCCCGCGCGGGCGCAGGAGCTGGCCCGCATGGTGCTGCGCGGCAACGCGGCGACGTTGTACAAACTGCCCAATCCGTGAATTTCGCCTCCGGGCGGCATCCCCTGAATGTGGCATACCCGTCACAGCGACAAGGGGATAGCATGGCGAGCATGGGCGGTGATCCAGCGGCGAGCACGTCATCGGCAGGCGAAGGTCCGTCACCCTCCGGGCTGAGCGGGGTGGTTGTGGTGATTCCGGCGTGGCAGCCGGAGGCGCGGTTGACGGCCCTGTTGCATCAGTTGCGCGAACTTGCGGTCGAAAGGATCGTCCTGGTCGACGACGGCAGCGGGCCTGGCTTTGCGCCTCTTTTTGCGCATCTCGCCCAGGTGCCCGGGGTACAGATTCGTCACCATGCGCGCAACCTGGGCAAGGGCCGCGCGCTGAAGACCGCGTTCCGCTGGGTGCTGGAGACCATGCCGCAGGCACGAGCCGTGGTAACCGCCGACGCGGACGGGCAGCACCTGGCCGAGGACATCGTCCGGATCGCAAGGCAGTTGCAGGGGCAGCCGGAGGCGGCCGTGCTGGGTGTGCGCAGCTTCGGGAAGGGGGTGCCCTGGCGCAGCCGGCTCGGCAACCGGCTCACTCGGCGGCTCTTCGCGCTCACCAGCGGATCGTTGCTGCAGGACACGCAAACGGGCCTGCGCGGACTACCGAAGTTTCTGCTGCAGGAACTCGAACAGCTGCCCGGCGAGCGCTACGAGTATGAGATGGTGATGCTCGCCCATCTTTGCCGGGCCGCGGTACCCATCACCCAGCTGCCGGTCCAGACGGTGTACCTCGAAGGCAACCGCGGCTCGCACTTCCGCCCTTTCCACGACTCCCTGCTGGTGTTTGGGGCCCTGCTGAGCGCCCGTCGTGGAGCTACGTTGCGCCGTCCCGCCCCGACCGAGCCCCACCCCTACGCGGTATGACCACATGGCGCGAGCGGGTGACGCGCATCCTCCCGTTCCTCACCGCGGCTCTGGTTCTGGTGCAGCTGCTTAGCCTGCGCCTGCCGCTGCTGCGCGGCTTTTTTTACGACACGTTGCAGGCCGATGTGCAGGGCATCGACTACTTTTCGCTGCCGAAGGCATGGCTGAACCTCCAGGCCGGTCGCAGCCTGTATGGCACCTTTGATCCGCCCGCCTATGGGCCGCATTTCACGTGGTATCTGGCCCACCCGGTGCTGGCCATCGCGCTGGGCGGCCCGCTGAGCCGGCTGCAGCCGATGGATAGCTATGGTGTGTTCACGCTGCTCTCCGTGGCCGTCATGGCTGCCTGCGCCTGGCTGCTGGCGCGCGAAACCTCGAACCCCTTGCACCGCCGGCTGATCTGGCTGCTGCTGTTGGGGTCCTTTCCGGGTTTTCTGATGCTTTGGGTGGGCAATGTGCAGGCGTTTACGGTGCTGGGGCTCACGCTGGTACTGGTGGGGATACAGCACATCTTCAAGTGGAAGCGGGATGGGCCCTGGCTGCTGCGCGCCGGCCTGCTGCTGTCGCTGTTCACCAAGCCCGTGGTGCTGCTCCTGTTTCCGCTGCTGTTGCTGCTCAGGGAGACGCGGCGCTCCGCCTTCGATGCCCTGGCCGTGTACGTGCCCGTTTCGCTGCTGTGCCAGACCGTGCCGGAGCTCAACCCGGAGCGCATCAGCCTGGGGCGCATCTTCTGGCTGGGGTGGCACCCGGGCTTTGTGCGCAGCCACATGAACCTCTACGCCAACGGCCTGCGCCTGACGCCGGATATGCGCGACAACAGCATTCACTGGTTCAACCTTGTGGCGCAATCCGGTTATCGCCTGCAGCACATCGATGTGGACTCGCTGCCGGTGTTTCTGGACGGGCTGCTGGGTGCCCGCACGTCCGGCTGGCTGTATCTGCTGCCGACACTCACGGTGCTGGCGCTTTCGCTGGCTGTGCCCCGCCTCCGCGAGGGCAGGCTGCGCCGGGACGCCGCCCTGCTGCTCGTGATGGCCGCGTCGCTGGACTTTTTCGTCGCCTACCCCACCGTCTGGGAGTACCAATATACGGCGGTGCTGCCGATCACGGCCACCCTGCTGGTCCGGGGCCCCGGCCTTCTGGGGAGCCGGCGGGTGTGGCTGTGGGCGCTGGCGCTGGGCGCCTGTGCCTGGCTGCCCAGCCTGTACATTTTCAGCCAAAGCGCAAGCCCGAGCATGGGCACGCTGGCCCTGGTGCGGCTGGATCGCGTGTTGCCCGTGGTGGCGCTCTTTGTTCTGCTGCTCTGGACCGTGGTGAGGGCGGTTCGGACAGCTTCTGTTCCTGCTATGCCTGCCGTCGCGGCCACGGTGTAACAGGCTGCCCTCAGGCCGGCAGACGGCCCTCGTAGGCCCAAAGACCCAGCCCCGGATTCGAGACAAAGAAGATCTCTTCCCCGTCCACGACATTCCAGCCGTCCTGCAGCGTTGCCGGGCGATAGCGCCGCAGGTAGGTTTCCAGATCACCGTACTGGTATTGAACGCCCTCGATCTCCGCCTCGGTCAGGTGCCCGGGGCAGTAGCGAATGGTGAACCGGCCCTCGCTGGAGCCGTGGATCAGGTGCGCGGCCGCGCTCAGGTTCGCCGCCAGCTCGGGGTCGCGCTCCACCGCTTCGAGCGTCGCCGGCGTGCCGCAATAGCCGTAGCGCCGGATCAGCCGGTCGATGGTGGGGTCTTCGCCGAACTCGCGCACGCCGGGCGCCAGAACAATCAACTCGGCGTCGTCAGCCAGCGCCATGCGGGTGCGATAAATGCTCTTATTACCCAGCCAGGTGGAGCGAAACTCCAGCGGATCGAGATATACGATCGCCTTGCGGATCTCGCGCGGCAGCCGCTGGAAGTTGCACTGGACGCTGAGCGCGGCTGCCTGCTGAAAGGCCTGGTCATCGTCGGAGATATGCAGCCCGCGCACGGCCAGCTCGCCGGCCGCGTTTTTGGCGATCACGGTCTGCACGTACACCACCGGCAGCCCCCGCGTGAAGTGCTCGGCGGCGTAGCGCAGCACGCGGCGCACCGGCGTATCCGCGCGGCCCATCATGCGCTCCATACCGTACACCGCGCCCAGGAAGTGCGAGCGGTTGATGCCCAGCGGGCCGCCGGTGCCGATCAGTATGTTTTTGACCCCATTGGCCATGCCCACCACCTCATGCGGCACCACCTGGCCGATGGACAGGATGAGGTCGTGGCCGCCTTCCACCAGCAGGCGATTCACCTGCGCCGGCCACGGAAAGTTCAGCCTGCCCTCCGAAACCTCGTACACCAGGGAGGCCGGCACCTCGCCCAGGGTGACGACGTCGTGGCGCCAGTCGTGCACGCGGAAGAGCCCGCGCGGCACCCTGCCGAACATGCGCGCGATCTCTGCCTCTGTCATGGGCTTGTGCGTGCCCAGCGCGGGCAGCACGTCGGTCAGGGCCTCGCCAAAGTGCTCCCAGACCATCTCCGTAAGCTGTCCTGCATGGGAGTGGAGCCGGGTCAAGTCCGGCGGCACGGCCAGCACCCTGCGGCGGGGGCCCAGCTGCGCAAAGGCGTGCTCGAGCCCGTGGCGCAGGTCCTCCTCGGAAAGCTCGGTGCCGGGGGAGCCGGCGGCGTACAACAGGGCCATCGGGGAATTGTATGCTCGCGGGCGTCTGCCCGCCGCGGTCTCAGCTCCCACCGGAACCTGGGGGCGACAGGCCGTCAGCCGTCGGTCCGCCTGGGGGGTCATAGACGGGCGCCCTCGCGGGCTGAGTGCAGCCGGCCAACGTATCGGGCACTGCGTAGACTGGGTGTAATCCAGGGGAGCGCGTCAACCGTCTATGGACGACATGCAAACGGCCATCAGCACAGCGAACCTGCTTGGGGTGGGGAGGCGGGAACGCGGGCTCGCCGAGCTGGACGATATTGACCTGCTGGTGAGGACGCATCGCGCCCGGCTGCTGCGTTTTGTGACCTTCTCGGTCGGCGACGAGGATGTAGCGGCCTCCATCGTGCAGGACTGCTTCCTGAAAGCGTGGTCCAACCGGGCGCGTTTTCGCGGGGAGGCCAGCGTGGCCACATGGCTGACCTCCATTGCCGTCAACCTGGTGCGGAACCATCAGCGCACCCGCAAACTGCAGTTCTAGCGCAAGGCCGCCAAGTCCTCGCTGGATGTGATGGAGATTGCCTCCACTCTGCCCGGGCACGAAAGCTCCCCCGAACGGCAGCTGCTGGCGCGGGAACAAGCCGCTGCCGTGGCACGTTCGCTCCAAACCCTTTCCGGCAATCAGCGAGCTGTTTTCCTGATGCGATTTTCCGAGGAGATGGAGCTGGCCGACATCGCCAAAGCGATGAAGATGCCCGTAAACACCGTCAAAACGCATCTGCACCGGGCCGTCAAAGCGGTACGCAGCAAGGTGGGGGGAGCGCGATGAGCTATGTTTCCAAGCAGCACCTGACCGACGCGGAGTTTAGCGAGCTGCTCGCGGGCGAGCCGGCCGGGAGCCAGGCGGCGGCCCACGTGGATGCCTGCACGCACTGCCGTGGAGAGCTGCAAGCCGTCCGGAGCTCGCTGGGGAGCTGGCAAAACCTGGGTACGGCCTGGGCGCGCGCCAAGGCTCCGTCCTGTGTCCCGGTGCCGTCCCGCTGGGCACTGGGACTTGGACGTCTGCCCTCATGGCGTGCCGGTCTTGCCGCGATGACGCTCTCCGGCATCATCGCTTTCCACTACACCGCGCCGAAGGCCGACCTGGCGCCCCCCGCGACTGCGGCGGCCACGCTGACGGTAGTCGCGCCGGACAGGGCAGAGCTGGCCCAGGACAACCAGTTGATGCGCTCCATTGACCAGGAGCTCAGCTCCCAGGCACAGCCGGCGGTGCCCATCGCGGAGCTCCATAACGCCGTCTGCCCTGCCGGGCGCCACGGCTCTGAACCTCTGGTAGATTAGGCCAACGATGCATCGCGTATGCAGCCACGGTCGGGTTTCGGCTCTGCTGGCAGTCTTCTTGTGGCTTTGCCCGGCGGCCTTCGCGCAGCATGGCGGTGGCAGAGGACGAGCGGGCGGCTTCGGCATACCCGGCCGCGGAAGGCCCGGCTTTCCCGGCGGCGGCGCTTCGTTCGGTCGAACGCCGGACGCCGGCGGGAGCCCCATGCGGCGCGGTCTGCAACTGGGGCCGCCCGGCCGCTGGTGGGACGACAGGCATTTCGCCAAAGGCCTGAAGGTACGCCCCGACCAGCAGCACCGCATGGACGCCATCTTTGAGGCCAACAAGCCTGTGCTGCTCCAGCGCTTCGGCGAGCTGCAGCTGCAGCAGAACCGCATGGAAGCCCTGATCCGCTCCCCGAATCTGGACGAGGGAGCCCTGAATCAGCAGATCGACCGGGTCGCCCAAGCGCGAGCTGAGCTGGAAAAGGCCAACATGCATTACCTGTTGCAGATTCGCGGTGAGATGGACCCCGAGCAGCTGCAGCGGCTGGAAGAAACCCCCTGACCGCGGCGCTTGCGAGAATCTCAGGCCAGCAGCACAGCAGGCTCGGCTTCCTCCTGCCGCAACCAGCCGTACAGCGGAAAATCTTCGGCTAGTTCGCGGACGCGGTGCCGAATGGCCTGCACACGGCCGTCGTCGGTGCGGTGGGTGAGCGCTTCGGCGATCCAGCCGGCGATGGTGCGCATCTCCCGCTCGCCCATGCCGCGCGTGGTCAGCGCCGGCGTGCCCAGCCGGACGCCGGAGGGCTTCAGCGGTGGGTTGGTGTCATACGGAATGGCATTCTTGTTCACCGTGATGCCGGCCTGCCCCAGGGCGTGCTCGGCTTCGGAGCCGAGCATCCCGGTGCCGTTCGCGAAGACGTCGATCAGGACCACGTGGGTGTCGGTTCCGCCGGAGATCACCCGGAAGCCCTGGCCGGCCAGCGCTTCGGCGAGCGCCTTGGCATTAGCGACAACCTGCGCGGCATAGGTCTTGAACTCGGGGCGCAGCGCTTCGCCAAAAGCGACCGCCTTGGCCGCGATCACGTGCATCAGCGGCCCGCCCTGCTGGCCCGGAAAGACGCTGCGGTCCATACCCTGGGCGAGGTCCTGATGACACAGGATCAGGCCGGCACGGGGACCGCGCAGGGTCTTGTGCGTGGTGGTGGTGACCACATGCGCGTGCGGCACGGGCGAGGGGTGAACGCCCCCGGCGACCAGGCCGGCGAAGTGGGCCATGTCGATCATCAGCCGGGCGCCCACCTTGTCGGCAATGGCGCGCAGCCGGATGAAGTCGAACTGCCGGGGGTACGCGGAGCCGCCGCCGACGATCAGCCTGGGCTTTTCCAGCTCGGCCTGCTCTTCCAGCTGGTCGTAGTCGATGACCTCGGTGTCCCGCCTCACCTTGTACCCGGCGATGCGGTACAGCTTGCCGGAAAAGTTGAGCTTGTGCCCGTGGGTGAGGTGGCCGCCGTGGGCCAGGTCGAGGCCCAGGATGGTGTCGCCGGGCTCCAGCAGGGTCATATAAGCGGCCGCGTTGGCCTGGGAGCCGGAGTGCGGCTGCACGTTGACGTGTTCGGCGCCGAACAGCTCCCGAGCGCGGTCGCGAGCCAGATTTTCGACCACATCCGCGTATTCGCAGCCGCCATAGTAGCGTTTGCCCGGGTAACCCTCGGCGTACTTGTTGGTGAACACCGAACCCGCTGCCTCCAGCACGGCGCGGGAAACAAAGTTCTCGCTGGCGATCATCTCCAGGCCGTCGTGCTGGCGCACTGTCTCACTTTCGATCGCGCGGGCAATCGCGGGGTCGACATCGGCTAGGGGCAAATCGCGGCGGATCAGCATAGGCATTGAGTGTATCGCGAGGCTTTTCGGGACTCCAACGAAGGTCGCAGGCGATCTGGCACGGGTGGTAATGTGACCCCGCAGAAGAGGTATGGCGACTCACCCGAGGTTCCTCCATGCTCAACCTACGCACTCGGTGCAGGTGACGGCAATCAGCTCGAACCTGTACCTTGTGTCAGATTTCGTCGCTGGCTTTGCCGTGCGCCGACTCGGAGACTTTGCTTGGCTGCCCGAATTCTTCCTTTTCGCTCCCTCGTGACCGCCGCGAACCCGGTGGTTCCTTTTCGCTTCTCCGAGCCGTTGTGCCAGGTGTCCCCCTACGGCCAACACACTTCCTCAAAGGTACTGATCATGTCCAAAACCGCACGTCGTCAGATGCTGAGCTCTGTTGAAGATAGCCAAACGCTGTTCGCCAGAATGGAACACGAGATGGCTGAAGGTTATTTCGAAGTGGAGATCACCGGGATGTCCTTTCGCCGCCTCGTGGCCGCCTACACCGTGCTGGTGCGCGGGGCCTGGAGCCACACCCTGGGCAGCGTCCGCTCGCTGCTCCGTCCCAACCCGGCGCTGGAGGGCTAGCGCAGCGGCTGTTTGCTCGACCGATGGCCGCAGGCCGAAGCGGAAGATTCGCCGGCCTGGGCCAGCACACCCGTTGATTGATTCGTCGCATGCCCTCACCTGCGCGTAGGCTTTGGGTAGCAGGGGGAGGAACAGCAATGCGAGTGCAAGCGAGATTGATGGGCGGAATGGTGGCCGTTGGGTTAACAGTTGGCGCCTGGGCACAGGCCGGGCAGTCTGCGGGTGGGCCGGCAATGGAAGCGCAGCGAGCCTATAACGGCGTGAAGGCCAACATCCTGAAGGCCGCCGACAACATGCCCGCCGCGGACTACAGCTTTAAGCCCACGCCGGACATCCGCACCTTTGCCCGCGTAGTAAACCACGTCACCGAAGCCCAACTGCACAGCTGCGGTGCCGTGAACGGGACGCCCATGAGCGCTTTGCCCAAGGTGCCGGACGAGACCGCGGAAAAGGCCACCATCGTGGCGGCGCTCGGGAAGGCTTTTGCCGCCTGTGACACGGCATTCGCCTCCGTTACGGACGCGAACGCGACCGAAATGCTGACCGTTGGGCCGCGCAAGCGCTCGCGCATCGGGCTGCTGTGGGGAACGGTGTCCCACGACAATGAGCAATACGCCACCCTGGCCCTGTATATGCGCCTGAAAGGGCTCACGCCGCCGAGCAGCGAAAAGTAAGGTGGCCCGCGACGCGCATCTCATCCTTGCAGCAAGCACAAGGAGGATGGGATGGCAGCAGGAAGCAGCCTTGGCCCGCTTGGGCCCAATGTGATCAGCGTGGAGCCCGTGAGCGCCACCGTGTACTCGGTGGAGGGTGACAACTTTGCCCAGGGATTCACCGTCGCGGTCCAAAACGGCGTCGGTCAGAATGTGGAGGGCGTCACTGTGGGCTCGGCGAAACCGACAGCCTTCACCCTGACCCTGCCCAACGTGACCACGGGCCCGTATACCCTTTCGGTAACGAACCCGGATGGCAGGCTTTCGACCGTGCGCTTCGCCACGCCTGGCACGGATGCTTCCAACCAGACCCTACGGGCTGATTCGTGAAGCCGGGTTACGGTAGCGGGCGACGCGACGAAACTGAACTGCCTCTGCCAGAACAGCGGCCCTGAACTTGTCTCCCGCCGGGTTGCCCAGCGGCAGCAGCAGCCGCTCGTTCTCCCGGCGTACGCCTTCTGCGCCGCGGAACGCACAGACGGATGAACCAGCCCCCAAACCTTCCAACAGGATGAACAACATAGCTTGCAGCGCGCAGATTTGTCACAACTTCGTGAAGGAGCTCCCGTTCGGGACGCTGCGCAAGGCCTTCCCATCGAAGCTGGGAAAAGCGGCAGGTTTGCTGCAGATCTAATGCAGCTTTAGTAACCTCGAGTCCGAACTTCAGGTTAGTCCGCCGTAACTTTACGCACGGACTGCCCGGCTTGAGAATGGATAAGCTGCACGGCGGAAGACGACACCAGACGACATTCCACATCCTGAGTGCTTGGGTCGACAGCAGAAGTGGAATTCTCTTTCTGGGCAATGGTCGGGTTGATGCAATCCGCCCCACGCCCGGAAACGTACAGTAAAGGCGTTTCTGCACGGCACCCCGCCCCCCAGGGCACCATGGCAATAGCCGAAACGGGTGAATACGCAATGTTAGGAGCAGATGATGCAAGGCTATGTTCAGCCCACAACCTCACCCTTTTTCGTGCAACGGTCACCCAACAGTGCTGCCAGCCGGAGACCGGAAGACTTTTACCTGCCCAGGGACGTAAGCAGCCGCTTCGGGCTGCGCCTCCGGGAGTTACGCCGCGATCGCAACATGACCCAGCTGCGCATGGCCGTGGAGTTTGGCATTGATCGCACCTTTATCTCGGATGTGGAGCGTGGGCGCAAGTCCATTTCGCTGCCCATGTTGGAAGTGCTTGCACTTGGCTTTCGTCTCAGCCTGTCCGAGCTGTTGCGCGACATCTAAGGGCCGGGGCCAGCTCCCATGAGCCGGGACAATTTGGGTACAGCCTGGGCGCTTGCTGCTTATTTTGTCGGCTATCGACGAAATAAGCAGCCGCGTCCTTCGAAACGCCCATCTGAATAAGCCGCTACTCAAGCTGCTGCGCCTTTGCGCAATGATGGAGGAATTCATGAAGCCCAGGCTTCTTGTTCTTGTGTGTGCTTCACTCTTCACCTCGCTGGTTCCTGCTGCGGTAGCAGCGGATCCTGCGGTTCCGTCCTCCCCTGAGCAATTTCAGGTGCGGCAAAAGACCGAGGTCCCGAATACGACCTTGCAGCCCGGCAACTATTCGATCAGGATTCTTGATCACCTGCGGGATCGGGTCATCCTGCAGGTGTCCAGCAAGAGCAACCACGTCGCCAGCACATTTCTGGCCATTCCCGCCTCAACGATGGCCAACGCCCCTGTGGGTCCCATTCCTTACGCCAGCGGCCCCAAAGGCAGAGCAGCGCTGAAGGGCTTTTCGTTTCCCGGCGGCGTTGCGGTGGAGTTCGTCTACCCGAAGAACGATGCGGTCTCGATTGCCCAGGCCAATGACACGCGCGTGATGGCGATCGACCCTGCGTCGGAGGGTCGCGTACCCGCCGAAAAGCTGAATCAGACGGACATGCAGATGATTACGCTCTGGATGCTGGAGCCTTCCCGTGTGGGTCCGGCTGACGCCAAGCCGGGCATCACCGCGGCCCGTTACCAGGCGCCGCAGACCGCCACGCCGGCCCCTGTGGAAACAGCGCAGGTGCAGCCGCCCGCCACCGCGTCGGCCACCACGGAAGCCCAGGGTGCAGCGACGCCCAGAAGCCCGTATGCGGCTCCGCTGCGGACCTCCAGCCGTCGCCAACGTCCAGCGCAGATTGCCCAGAATGAAACTCCGCAAGCGCCGCCGGTGCGCACCCACGTCCGCCCGGCCAACGTAAAGGCGCTGCCCCACACCGCGAGCCTTATGCCCTGGCTGTGGCTGAGCACGGGGCTTTCGCTGCTGACCGGTGGGCTTCTGAGCTTCCGGCGGGTGGCGTTGGAGCGCTAAGCCTGCCCATGCGAAAGAGGCTTGTCTCCCTGGAAATAGTTGCTTGGTGTGCCGGTCTGCTGTGTCTGCTCACTCTCCTCGTAGTTCACGGGGAGGCTGTCCGGGCACAGCAGACCGCTCGCCGTTTAGGTGAGGCTGCCGTGGCCGTTCCCGAAGCGGCGGATCAACCCACTGAGAGGGACCTTTCCACCTTTAATGGGGTGATCGGCCGTTTGGACGTGCCGGCTCTCGGGCTGAGCGTGCCCATTCTGAACGACTACGACCCCAACTCGCTGCGCAAAGGCGTTGGGCGCATTCGCGGCACGGCGGTCCCCGGCGGCCTGGGGAACTTTGTGGTGGCGGGGCACCGGGATACCTACTTCCGCCCCCTGCGCCGGGTGCATCCGGGAATGATGATGCGCGTGATCACCGGCGAGGGCAGCTTTGACTACCAGGTGGATGCGACCAGTATCGTGCTTCCCGAGGACGTGGACGTTTTGGACATCGGAGATCGACCAGAGATGACTCTGATCACCTGCTACCCGTTCGACTTCATCGGCGCCGCCCCCAAGCGCTTTATCGTGCGCGGGCATCTGGTCAGCGTGGCCGGCGAGGCTCGCTAGGGCAGCTCGTCGGAATGGTATGTGACTGACTCTGCCGGAATCTGCAGATCTCTTCGCTGCGCTCCGGTCGAGATGACGACTGTAGAACTGATGACCATTTGCCTGTAGACCAAATTTCCTACAGGTTTATGTGTCGGGCCTTCAGCCCTTGAGCGTTCCTCTGCGGCTACCTGGGGCTTGCGCCCCAGGCTGTTATGTCATGGGCTTTCAGCCCTAAACAAGTACCTACACGAAAACAGCCCGAGCTCTCGGAGGCAATACAGACCTCCTTCGCGTTGCTCAGGATGACCGGTGACAACTGAGTAAGGTCGCCGCAAGAAGCGGATCCCCTTCGGGAATGACAACAAAAGGATGAGCAGCAGGCTCGGTTCACCAGCTTGCCGGCGGCTCCCCCTGCGGCAGACCTCCTCAGGCGACGGAGGTCACCGCCGGGGACACGCGGGCGAGTTGCTCGATGCGCACGCGCGTGACGGACTGCAACCGGTGCAGGACGTTCATGGTGATCCGCGGGGCGTTCTCCTCGGAGATGCGGGTGAGATAGAGGGTACTGCCCTCGCCGAGGCGCAGCTCGATGCCGAAGGAGGCGGTGTGGGGCGAGCACTCGAAGAAGACCTCGCGGAAGCGCATGCCCTGGATTTCCAGCTCGGCTGAGGCGAAGTGGAGATCGTGACAGGCAGTGCGCAGGACCTCCCAGCACGCCTCGAGGGAATCGGCGGAGCGAATGGCGAGATAGAAATCCTCGACGCAGATGGTGCCGCGGATGGAGCTGCGGATGGTACGGAGGGTGAGTGCCTCGCGAGCCACGGCGATGAACTCGGGATAGCCCAGCCGGCTGATGCCCAGAACGATTAGCACCAGCAACAACACCAGAAACGGTAGGGCCTTGTTGCTGACGGTGGCCAAAACGGCCAGCGCGGCAAAGGCGCAGCAGACCCCGTACAGAATCAGTGCGGTATGGCGAGTGGAAAAACCCATGGCCAGCACGCGATGGTGGATATGCCCGCGATCGCCTTTCAAGATCGGCACGTTGCGCAGAAAGCGGCGTCCAATGGCGAGCCCGACATCGGTGAGCGGCAGAGCCAGCGCCATCAGCGGCGCCGTGAGACCAAGGACGCTTTGCGCGTGCTGCGACCAGACCAGGCCAAAGCAACCCAGAAGGAAGCCGATGGTGAGACTGCCGCAGTCGCCCAGAAAGACCGAGGCCGGGGCGAAGTTGTAGCGGAGAAAGGCGAGCAGCGCGCCGGCCAGTGGCGCCGTGACCAGCGCCAGGCCGTAGTGGCCGTAGAGGATCGCGATGCCAAGCACGGTCAGGGTCGCCAGCAGGCTGACGCCGGTCGCCAGACCGTCCATGCCATCGATCAGGTTGACCGCGTTGGTGCAGCAGATCAGCCAGGCGACGCTGAGCACGATGCCGGCCGCGGGCGGCAGGTGATGAATTTGCAAGCGTACGCCGAGACCCACGGCCAGCGATGCGGCGACGACTTGGCCGAGCAGCTTGTGAACCGGGCGCAGCTCGACAATGTCGTCCAGAAAGCCGACCAGAAACATGACGCCGGCGGCAGGCAGCACCGCCTTCAGCACCTGGTCATGCTGGACGTAGATCCTGCCACCATGGAACCAGTACAAAAACGCGAAGGAAAGGGCGCAGGCCAGCACGATCGGCAGACCGCCGATGCGCGGCACCGCGAGCTTGTGAGATTTGCGGCCGCCATCGGGCAGGTCGACCAACTCCCAGCGCTTGAAGAGATCGCGCGCAACGGGCGTCATTGCAAAGCACAACAAGAAGGAAATTGTTCCTAAAGCTAGAAGAACGTACATGACAGATTCTCCTGGGCTTTCACCAAGGTCAGTTTGGAAGCGGGCGTACCTGCTTCAGTTGGGACAGCTCCGCATCTCCCCGGGTCTGTTGCCCGGTGTGAGGCGCGGCGCCAAGGATGTCGCCCACACGGTCGACACTTTGCGGCAGATCGTAAAATTCCACAAGCGCCTGACGCGCACGTTGACCCGCCTCGTGGACGAGTTCCCGGTGTTCTGCCAGATGCTTGAGCTGTTGGGTAACGCCGCGAACATCGCCGACGTTGAAGTGCCAGCCACAGCCGTGGCGGCGGATGATGCGGGCCGGGGTGGCGGCCGCCGGCCCGATGAACAGCAGCGGCCGGCCGGCGGCCAGGATGCCGTACACCTTGCTGGGCACCACGGAGCCGCACGAGCTTTCCTGCTGCGTGACCAGGCCGATGTCGCCCGCCGCCAGGCCCTCGCTGAGCTTGTCGCGCGCCACAAAGGGCCGCATTTCGGCGGAAAGGAGGTCATGGGCCGTGATGAAGCTGGTCAGCGCCTCGCGGCGACCGCCGGTGCCGACAAACAGGAAGCGGAAGCGCGGGTCGTCTTTGAGCGCCAGCATCGTTCCCAGCAGGGTGTCGAGGTCATGCGCCAGGCCCAGGTTGCCGGAGTACAGCAGCACGAGCTCGTTGGGGTCGCCGGGCCGGGGCATGGGCGTGATGCTGCGGCTGTTGGCCCAGTGTTCGGCGATGTAGATCTTTTCCGGGGCGACGCCGCGCGCGATCAGGCGGTCGCGCATGCACTCGCCCAGCACGATGATGCCGTCGGCCCGGCGGCGCGACCAGTCCGCCAGCGCGCCCGTGATGCGGTGCAGCAGGCTGCCGCGGCGAATGTGGGCCAGGTCCACGGCGATGTCCGGATACACGTCCTGCTCCCAGATAAAGTGCCGGGAGCCGCGCAGGATCTGCAGGCAGTTGCCCAGCAGCGAGATGAGCGGCGGGGTCGTCATGGAGACGACCACGTCCGGCCGAGGCACTGTCAGGCCGCGCACAAAGGCGGAAGCATAGAAGGAGAGGTACGAGACGACGCGGCCCAGCTTGCCGCGCGTAAACGGCGCCGCCTTGACCCGGTACACGGTGGCCCGGGGCGCCAGGGCGCCGGCCGCCGCGGCATACCCGCCGCTGTCGCCACAGAGCACTTCGATGTCCTCGCCGCGCGCCGCCAAGCCGACGACCAGATCGGTGAGCTGCTGGCTGGTGGCCGAGGAGTCCGGCCAAAAGAACTGGTTTACAAACAGCATGCGCATCAACGCACCTCCACAGGCGGCGCCGCCACCGTTGCCGAGCGGATGGTGCGTGTCTTGGCAAACTGGGCGGGGTTACCCGCATGGATCTCAAAGTCCGGCACGTTGCCGCGAACCACCGCCCCGGCCGCCGCGATGGCATAGCAGCCCAGCGTGGTGCCCGGCATCAGGATGGATTTGGCGCCGGCCCAGGAGCCTTCACACAGCTGAATCGGGGCGATCATCAGGCCGAAGCCGGGCTCGCTCCAGTCATGGTTGCCGGTGCACAGGTAGGCCCCCTGCGAGATGCAGCAGTTCGCGCCGATGCGCACGGTGGTGAGGTTGTCGATCCAGGCGTGCTCGCCAATCCAGCAGTGGTCGCCCAGTTCCAGGTGCCAGGGATACTTCACCTGCACGGCCGGCTTGATCACCACGCCCTGCCCCACGCGGGCGCCAAAGGCCCGCAGCAGACGGATACGCAGCGAGGAAGACAGCCACGGCGAGGCAAAAACCGGTTGCGCGATCAGCATCCACAGCGCGCGCCTGGCAAAGGAGCCGCCCGGCTGATACCAGGAGTTGTCGTAGCGGGAAAGGTCGACAAGGCTCATCGTGCACCTCCGGGGAGAAAGTGGGTGTGCCGGGGCGCGGGTCCGCCCTGCAGATGGGCGTAGACCTCGGCCATCTGTTGCGCGATGGCCTGGGGGGTGTACCGATCCGCGATCAGGCGGGCGCCGTTGCGGCCCCGGGTCCAGTTGGCCTCCCGCGCGCTGGACAACAGCGCTTGAAGCGTCGCCGCCAGCGCCGGTGCCTCGGCCTCGATCTCCCAGCCGGCGTCCACGGCGGTGATCTCGGGCATGTTGCAGTGGCGGGTAGCAATCACGGGCAAACCGACGCCCATGGCCTCCAGCAGCGCCATGCTGAGACCTTCCGAGTAGGAAGGCAGAACGTAGCCTTCGGCCGCCTCCAGCGCGCTCCACTTCAGGGCGCCGGTTAGCATGCCGGGAAAGGAGACCTGCTCGGCGATGCCGCGCCTCACGGCCTCGCTTTGCAGAGCGGATTGCAGGCCTTCACTGTCCGGCCCAGCGATCACGAGATGTGCGTCCGGGTACAGGGGCGCGACGGCGGCCCAGCTGGCCAGCAGCAGGTCCAGTCCCTTTTTGGGGTGGAGCCGGGAAAGAAACAATACGATCCGTCTGCCCGCAAGCTCTGGAAAGCGGTCCAGAAAGAGCTCGGGATGGATGTCCTCGGGGAGGTCCACCGCGTTGGGGATCACGGCGATGGGGCCGCGTGCGCCAAAACGGCGATACTGCTCAGCCTCAGCGAGGGTGAGCGCATGAAGGCAGCCGGCACCGGCGACGTTGCGGCGCTCCCCCAGCGCGGCGTAGACACGCTTTTTGAGGCTCTTGGTGGCCAGGGCCCAGGGTTCCAGCATGCCGTGAGCGGAGAGCACATAGGGTTTGCCCAGCTGTCGCGCCGTGCGGCAGGCCACGGCCGTGCTTTCTTCCCACAAACCGTGAATATGGAGACCGTCCGCCTGCTCGACAGCGTCGCGGAAGCTGCGCTGAAGATCGCGGTCAAGGCGCCAGGACACGCGTGAGGTGGGCCAGAAGCTGACCTGTTCGCTGCCGAGCTGCGAAGGCAGAAAGTTCTCGCCCGGCGCGCAGAAAGCGGCGACTGCCACGGCCAGCGCCTGCTCCTGGGCGAGGCTCCCGGCCAGCGCGGGAACGGCCGAGCTCAGGCCACCGTAGCGGGGGTCGGTGTGGGAGACCACGTGCAGCCAGCGTCCGCCCGACTGGGCAGCGGGGCGAGGCGTGCAGGAGTTTTCGATGCGGGTCATGGTGCCTGCCGTCATGGGAGCACCTCTTCCAGTGGGCCGGCGGCTCGCCTGGGGGTTGAGGCCGCGGCGATGGCAGCGATGGCCTCCCCGAAGCCCTCGGGCGAATACCGGCGGATGAGCTCACGGGAACGCTGCCCCATGGCCGCCCGCTCGCCGGCGGCCATCATTTCCACCTGCAAAAGAAGCTCCGTGAGCTGTTCCTGATTCGAGGGGTCGAAGCTGTAGCCATTTTCCCCGCTGTGCACCAGGTCCGGGACGCAGCCGCAGCGTTGGGACACCAGCACGGGCAGCGCCGCGGCCATGGCCTCATTGACCACCAGACCCCAGGGCTCGCGCGTGCTGGGCAGCACAAAACAGCCGGCCTGTGCGTAGAACGAGTGGAGCTCGCGCGCGGTCTTCAGGCCGGGAAAGACGACCTCCTGCCCAAAGATGCTGGCCTGGGCAGCGCGCTCGAGGCCCGGGCGCTCCGGCCCGTCGCCGCAGAGCACCAGCGGCCAGCTGCCACCGCGGCTCCGGTAGGCGGTCCAGGCGTCCAGCAGACCCCTCACGTTTTTCTCCTCAGCCAGGCGTCCCACGTACAAGAAGAACGGCTGCGCGGGGGAAACAGATGGGCCCGCGGGGGTTCGTCCACTGCGAATCTCGGCCACGCCCTGCGCAATGCCGGCGTTGTCCACCACGTCATACGAGCCCACGATGCGCTTGGCGGGAAACCCGAGCTGGCGCAGGTACTGCACGTGCGCCTTGCCCCCGGTAACGGCCCACCCAAACAGCACGCGCAGGGCCAGGCGCTTGGGCAGCTCCTTCCACCAAGTGCGGGGGTGGTCGCCGGCGGTGCTTTCGGTCATCAGCACGCCCGCGCGGCCGTGCACCCGCGCCCACACCGCCGCGGCCAGGGCGGGCAGGGTGTAATAACCCGGCACCAGCACCACCTCCGGGTCGAGCGCCGTGAGTCGCTGCCAGAGCCGTCGCGCCAGCTGCAGCTGGTTCGCCTCACGCCAGCTCGTCTCGGGCAAAAGCGTCTCCACGCGAAGATCCGCCGGCAGGGTTTCGCGGAACTTGAGGCCCTGGTGCACGCCGACGCCGCCCACCAGCTCCAGGCCAACGACCTCCCCGTGCAGCGACGGTGCGGCGTCCAGCCCACGGAAGCGGGCCACGTGGTACGGGTACCAGTCAATCCAGATCACAGCCACGCGACAGCGCGCGGCGGCATGGGGCCTAGGCATCGGGCACCTCCCGAAAGGCATCGATCAGCCGCGGCCCAAGACTGCGGGCACGGCGGACATAGGCTTCCGAACGCGGCAAAACCAGCCGTCGCCGCGACCGGCTGCGCACCCGCTTTTCTACCTGGCGGAAGGCCAGCCAGCACGGGATGGACAGCAACAGGGTGCGAAAGATGACCGCCTCCATGGTCTGCATGACCAGATAAATCGACAGCGCCGACAGCACAATGTACTGGCACGTCCAGACGCCTCCCAGGGTGGCCGCCTTGCGCCACACCCGGCCATAGGTCCAGCCCAGCAGAGCCATCAGCGGCACTGCAAAATACCAAACCTCGATAAACAGATCCGCCACAATGCCGGGCGCGGAGCCGGGCGCGCCGCGCCAACCCAGGGCGTCGGCAAAGCCCTCGCCTGTGCCGGCGTTGTGCAGCAGCTCCGGAACACCGAAGTCCTCATATTTGGTCGGCCAGATGGCGCTGGGGATGGGCCGCACCATAATCTGGGCGAGGTAGCGCCTCATCCAGAAGTAGTGGTCGCGCTGTTCGGTGCTGATCACCGTGCCCGAACCGTAGATAAACTCGTTGCCCGTGTCCGGCTTGTCGACGATGTTGCTGACGTCGGTCTTCATGTGGAAGTCCGAGCCGAGATAGATGTTCTGCCGGTTGGTGACCAGAAACAGCACCAGCCAGCCCAGGCAGATCCCGCCCACCCCAAAGGTGAACAGCGGAGGCCGCTTGCCGCGATTGAAATACCAGCTCATCAGCAGCACCACCGACAGCGCAAAGGTGGGGCCGCGGCGGCCCATCAGCAGTGCGCTGGCACTCCAGGGCAGGGCAAAGGTCAGCAGCAGCGCCACCCCTACCAGCCGCGGTCCGGTCGACGCCATGGACGTGATGGCCAGCATGACCCCAACCAGCAGCAGAAGGCTGCCGTCGCGGATGTAGCCGCTGTCGTCCCAGCCCCCGGAATAGGACGTGCTGAAGGCGTTGGTAAAGCCGCCCACGTTGTGAATACTGATCAGCCAGCAGCTCAGCCCCAGCGAGCCGATGATGGCCGAGGCGACCAGCAGGCGCCGGGCGCCCCGCTCGCTCAGGCGCCGCTGCGCAAAGCGCGTCTTGCGGATGCGCACGCCGGCCGCTAGGCAGCCGATCACAAAGGCAAGCACGCCGCACACATTCAGCAGCTGCACGTGGCGCAGCTGGTCGTCGTCAAAAAAGCGCGCCAGGCCGTTGGCATGCCACAGCTTGAACGGCATCCAGGCGTACAAAAACGCCAGCATGGGGCCGATAAATACCAGCGGATGAAACACGTCGCGGCTGCCGTCAAAGGCGATCAGCGCGCCGCCCAGCGCGATCAGGGCAGCCAGAATCAGAAGGAGCTCAAACACGGCGCAGCCTCCCTCCGACCATCGCCTGCACGCGGGCCAGCAGCGCCGCCACCGCGGCGCGCGGCGGCAGCAGGTCATGGCGCTTGCCCAGCAGCCAAAGCGCCGCGCCGCTCAAAAGCATCAGTCCCAGCATGCCGCCGGTGGTGGCCAGCGTGGTGGCGGGAGCGGCGCTGCGCAGCAGGGCAAGCACCGCGCCCACGCCCACCGCCGCGATAGCCGTCGCAAACAGGGGCAGCATGCCGGCGGGCAGGTTGTCCTTGCGCCGCAGCGTCAGCAGCACCAGCGTGGCGGAAACGATGTGCGCCAGAAAGTACACGGCCATGGCCTCCCAGGCGCTGCCCCCGCGCACCAGCAGCAGCGTCGCCGCTGCGGCCACCAGGACCGCCCAGATCGTATTAATCACCGCCGTGGATCGCAGCGACACGATGGTCAGCCGTGCCGCCGCCGGGGCGTTGCCCATGTGCGCCACTGCCGTGGCCAGCGCCAGGGCGATCGTGGCGGCCGCGCCGGTGTAGGAGCGGCCATACAACAGCGCGAGCAGCCAGGGCACCACGGTCATGCCCGCCAGGGCCAGCGCCAGCGAAATGGCAATCGAGGCGTAGCTGCACAGAGCCATCACGCGCTGCGGCGTTTGACTCCCCTCATGTCGCGGGTCGGCCATCACCGCATAGCTGCCCTCGGTCAACAGCGACGGCGCCAGCGCCACCAGATTGCGCAGCTGGTTGGCAATGGTCAGGAAGCTGATCTGCACCAGCGACGTATCATTGCGCGCCACCACCGCGCTGAGCCACCAGCCGGAGATGTTGCTGCCGATCAGGCTGCCCAGCTGGATGCCGCCAAAGGTCCACACCTCCCGCAGCATTGACCGCAGCGGCACGGCCGGCACCGTGGACGGGGGCAAACGCAACCCCAAACGCCGGCCCAGGAGCAGGCACGTCAGCACCGCCAGAATGGCCACCGATCCCTGCGCGACCAGCATCGCCCGCGGATCGTGGCGGTAGGCCATGGTGGGCAGCAGGGTCACCATGCCCAGGCCCACCAGCAGCGAAAGGCTTAGCAGGGCGAGCAGGTGCCGTTGCCCCACAAAAAAGCCTCGCGTACATTCCAGCAGAATGATGCCCACCGAGCTGATCGCCGCCCAGCGCAGCAGACCCGTCATGCTGGCCTTGCCGACCAGATGCGCGATGGGCGCCGCGCCCAGCCACAGGCCCAGCGCGGCCAGCGCGGCCGAGGCGATTGACACGATCAGCAGCGCGCGCCGCAGGGTCGGGTAGCCGGCCGAGCCCTGCGGATACTTGCCCGAAAACCGCGTCGCGGTCGCCCCTATGCCGCCGGCCGCGTACATCGAAATCTGGTTGGCTGTGCTGATGGCGAAGGAGTACGCCCCAAACACCGCTTTGCCGCCAAACCGCGCCGCCAGGATGTTGGCCAGGAGCCCCACCCCGCGCTCCACCGCGACGCTCAGGCCCAGGGCCGAGGTTCCGCCCACCAGATGGCGCGTCACCTCACCGCCCAGAGCGGTACTCGATGCGGGAGCCGGCAGAGCTTCCAGCCCGGCCTCAAACCCTGCCCCGCCACCGAGTTCCGGCAGCGGCGCGGCTACCGGCGGCCAGGTAGAGTTGTCGGCCTCGACCAGGGGCTCGGCCAGCGGCTCGGCCAGCGGCGCGGGCGTGGACCCGGCCGAAGGCGCGGCTTTGGACCCAGCTCCGGGAACGCCCTCCAGCTCAACGCGTTCGCCCGTATCTGCAATCGAGGTGCTCATGCAGCGGTAACCGCCTTGGCGTTGCCGCCCTTGCGCTGGTAGCGGTAGTAATCCTTGTAATAGCCGGTCCAGCCCTCGCGCTGCGGATCGAAGTCGTTCAGGATGGTGCCCACCAGCGGGATACCGTCGCGGTCAAACTGATCCCGGGCCATGGCCGCGGCGTCGAGCGTGGTGGTGGAAGCGCGGAAGACCAGGATGACGCCGTCGGCCTCGCGGGCCAGGATGCGCGTATCCGCCATGTGCAGGGTGGGCGGGGTGTCGATCAGCACCATGTCGAACTCCGCCGACAGCCGGTTCAGCAACTCCGGCAACGCCGGCGAATGCAGCAGCTCCATCAGCTCCTCATTGCCGTGACCTGCGGACAGCACGCTGACGTTGGGCTGCTCGGTGGCACGGAGCAGCGTGGCCAACGGAACCGTCTTCATGTCGAACTCGCCGCGCAAAACGTTGCGGAGCCCGACATTGTTTTCCATCGCAAACGCGTTGTGCAGGTTGGGTTTACGCAGGTCGCCGTCCACCAGCACCACGCGCATCTTGGACTTGCTCAGCGCCACGCCCAGATTGGAGGTCACCGTGGTCTTGCCTTCCCCGGCGTTGGGGCTGGCCACCACATAGGTGCGCGAGCCCTTGCGCGCTTCGGCGATCAGGATGGACAGCGTGGTGTTGCGATAAGCCTCGGCGGCCAGGGAAAATTCGTCCTTCCAATGCGCCAGCGGGGTCGGCTGCGCCGCGCCAGGCAATAGCCCGCGTGCCTTGGCGGTTCCCATCAGCGTCGCCGGACTGGACAGGTCGGCCGAAAACTCGCGCAGTGCCGGAATGGTTCCCAGCTCCTGCACGTGGAGAAAGCGCTGCACGTCGCCCGGCTTGCGGAAGACGTTCAGGGTGCGCTCGCGGTAGAACGCAAACGCCGTACCCAGCAGCCCCCCCAGAAACAGCCCCACGCCCGCGGCGATCTTGGGTTGGGGAGAAACCGGCGCTGACGGCGTCCTGGCCGGATCGACAACCCGGATGGTGGCCGCCTGCATGGCGGAGGCGAAACCGGCCTCCTTGGCGCGCTGCAACAGGGTCTGGTAGAGCTGCTGTTCGCTGTCCAGTTCGGAGCGCAGCAGGCTGGCCTTGGCCGCCCGCTGCAGGTCGCTTGAGACCCGCGCCAACTCCGCCGAATACGTAACATTCAGCAGCGCTTCGCGATGGCGTGCCGAGGAAAGCTCATTGTTCTGCCGCGTCAGGCTGGTCGCATCGGCCTCCTGCATGCCCTGCTCGGCCGCGCGGATCTGCGCGCGAAGCTTTTGCACGGCGGGGGCTGCTTCGGTGAGGACTGGCGTGAGCTTGGCCAACTGGGTGCGCAAATCGGCCAGCTGGCTCTCATACTGCCGGTGGGCGGGGCTGTCCAGCACCGCAGGCGCGGTGCCGGGCTGCGCGGTACGGTCCATGCCCGCCTCGGCCTCTTTGGCGATGCGGTCCGCCTGCGCCTTGACCAGCTCGTCCTGGAGCGCACGCAGCCGGTCTTCCCCCACACCGTTGTTGGGATTGAGCAGCATGCCGTTGCCGCCCGTGGCCACCTCCAGCCTGGCCTGGGTTTCCTGCGCGCGCTGCTTCACGTCGGCCACCTGCCGGGTCAGCCAGGCGCTGGTCTTGGAGGCCTCTTTACTGCGGGCTTGCAGGTCGTTCTCCTGAAAGGTCGACTCGAGCTGATTACAGAAGCTCGACGCCAGCTGCGGCGACCAGCCCTCGCAGGTGATCTCGACCAGACGGGTCACCCCCAGCGGCTTCACCTTGACATTTTTTGCGGCATCGGCCAGCGCGACCGTGTAGGGGATGAGGGCGGGGTGACCGAGGTGCAGCGTCCGCTGCAAGCGCGAAAGCAGGTCGTTGCGTTCGATCGTCGCCGGGTGCGGCTCTCCCAACAGCCGGGTTTGCGTGTCCCCGAGCGCCGTGTCGCTTTCCAGCAGCTTGATCTGCGTTTGCAGATTGGTGTCCCCTTCCGGGCCGCCGTCGCTGCTGGTCTGATTCACGGACTTGATGTCCAGAAAGTCAGCATTGAGCGGCCGAATGTCCAGCGAGGTACGCGTGCGGTAAACCGGCAGCGTGCGCAGGCCAAACAGGAGACTCAGCACCATGCCCGCGGCGGCAAAGGCCAGCAGCATCCACTTGTAGCGGCGAACCGTTTGCAGGTACTCCTGCAGGAGCCCGACGGTTTCAGCCGGCGGCTCAGCCCCAAGATCCATGGGGTGCATTGCGGGTATGGCGGTGGCGTACGTTACGGGGGCCTGTTCCAACCGGCGGGGGAAGCGCTCTCTCATGATGTCCTCTTAACTTGCCGGGCTGTCGCAGCCGTGCAGTGAGTCAAACTTTTGTACCGGGGGCGGGTTCAGGCTAGCGGTAGACAAGAATGCCGGTGGTGATGCCAATGGCTGCTTCCACGGCGCGCCGCGACCCCACCTTGAACCCGCTGTGCGGAACAAACAGAATGTCGTCGGCGTACAGGCGAACATCGGGCGCCTTGCCCGCAAAGATCTTGCCAACATTCACCGGAATCAGGGTGTGCTCCCCATCGCCGTTCGGGCTCGGGCGCAGAATGCGCGCGCTGCCGGCGGCTGAGTCCGGCCCCAAACCCTCTGCCAGGGTCACCGCTTCCAGAACCGACATCGTCCGGTGAGTGGAAAGCACAAAGCCACCCGCCTTTTTTACATCCCCCACCACATACACCAGTTCCCCCTTGGGCACGGAAACGACATCGCCGGGGCGTATGGGGATGTTGTTCGCCGGGTCCTTCAGGCTGGTGAGCGTGTCCAGCGGATACCTGGCCGTGGTGGCCCCCGTCGCCGGATCGACCTTGACCTCAGGGCCTTCCAGCTTGCCCCAGCGAGGCTGGCGGGTCACCAGGATGTTTGGGCCGGCATCCGGCTTCAGTCCGCCGGACAGGGACACCACGTCCAGGAGCCGCGTCGGGCCAGAGATCTGGTGCATGCCCGGATTGGCGACCTCACCGACCACCGAAACAGGACGGCTTTCCATCCCCGTCAAGTTGATGGTGACATCCGGGTGGCTGATATATTTGCTTAGCTTGCTCGCCAGCTGGTCATGCAGTTGCTCCACGGTGAGGCCGCCAGCCTGCACTCGCCCTACCAGGGGCAGGTCGATCTGCCCGCTGGGATCGATGCGAATCGGCCCCTGCGGCACATCGTCCATGTCGTCCACATGGAGCACAATCTGGTCCCCGGGACCAAGCACGTACTCCGGCACCGTCTCGGTGCGGCGCTGCAGCAGGGTGGTTTGAGCGCACATCGGCAGGGCCGCGAGAAGTGCAACAGTAAGCAATGGTTTCAACCGCATCATGAGTGTCCAGATCGTCCATTCCCATCTTCGCAAAGATGTGCGACACAGCGTGTCGCCTTCTGTCGACACCCTTTCATGCAACTTCTGACATCGGCTCGTATCTGCCGAGAAACACGGGTGTTAGGGAATCTGCGGAACCATTGGTGTTCCTTCGCGAAAACTAGAAAAGGGTTGATTGTGTTACTGTTGGTGGTTTTTGGCTCTTCGCTCCACTGCGTGAGTCCGATCGGAACACGACCCTTCGCCCGCTGCGCACGGCGAAGATTGCCTCGGTCGTCTGCGACGCCACTTCCTTCGTGCGCGCACACCGGACGTTCTGCAAGACGTTGCAACGTTCTCGCTTTACACAAAAAGTTGCAGGTGTATCAAACCTTCGTGTGTGGCCGTGAACACGCAAAAGAAACAAGAATGGGACAGGCAGCCGCCGTGCTCCGGCCCGCGTGACTTTACGCCCGTATACGGGCATGGAAGGCTGTTTGCGAGAAAGGTCGATTGATGCAAGAAGCGATGGGTCGTCAGTTTTTTTCCGGATTGTTCATGAGCGCGCTGTTGGTGTGGGGCAGCGGATCCTGCCAAAGCAAAGGGCAGTCCCCTTTGCAGGTCAGCTTCGGCAACAGTGGCCTGCAAATGTTGTCCTTCAACGGCACGACCCTGTCGGACCTGGGCGCGCATCCCGGTGACGGCTTCTACATCGGCCACATGAAAGCCACCGATCTGAATGGCAACGTGCTGACCACTGGACAGTACGGCTGGGGGGAAAACAACAACGGCAAGCGTTGGAACGCGGCCGCCCGGAGCTGGGAGTACAGCTTTTCCTGGGGCGCCATCTCCGTGCACTATGCGCAAAGCGGCACCCATCTGAACATCACCACAACGGTAAGCAATAACGGCAACTCCGGAATCATCTTTGACGGCGCCGCGGTGTTTCCGCTGGTGCTGCACTTCCCGCAGTTGCCCAACGGCTTTGGGCAGCCCAACTACCCGCAGATGGCCTTCAACACGACCGGTCCCAGCGTGACCGTCGCCGACTGGGGCGGTGGCGAGGTGGTCGCCGTTGTCCCGGATGCGAGCAAACCGCTCTACAGCGGCTTCTGGCCAGGGCAAAGCTCGGGAGGCGTGCCTTACTCGCCGGAGATCAGCGGCACCACACCCGATGGTTTGGCCACCTTTCAGCCGCACAACGACCGCCCGGTCTACCCGGGACAGACGGACACCTACACGGTGTCGCTGCGTTTTGCGCCCAGCGGAACCTCCACGGCCCAGCTGGCGTCGGATGCTTATGGCAGCTGGGCCGCGCACTTTCCGTCGACGCTGAACTGGACGGATCGCCGGGCCATCGGCACGGCATTTTTGGCGAGTTCGCCCCAGAGCGGCGACCCCACGCAGCCGGGCGGCTTTCCAACCAATCCCCGACGATACTTCAACTCCGGCAGCGTGGATGTGACCACACCCGCGGGTTTGGCCCAGTTCCAGGGGCAGATCTTGAGCAAAGCAGCCGAGATTGTCGCCAATTCCAAGCTGATGAACGCCCAGGGGGTGATCACCTGGGATATCGAAGGCGAGCAGTATCCCCAGGCGACCAGCTATGTGTGTGAGCCCGATGCGATTGCCCAGGTCGCCCCGGAGATGGAAAGCGCGGTGTCTGTCCCGGGATCGCCTTTCAATGGACAAAAGCTAGACGATGCGTATTTTTCGGTTCTGAAGCAGGCTGGGCTGCGCGTGGGGGTGTGCGTCCGTCCGCAGCATTTCACTCTGAACCAGAACGGCACGGCGAATCAGGCCTACCTGCCGCCGCAGGCGATCGCGGCGGAGCTGACCCGCAAGGCAAAGTATGCACATGACCGCTGGGGCGTGACGCTGTTCTATGTCGATTCCACGGTGGACAAGGATGGCGGAGTGCTGCCTGCCGCCATCTTTCAACAGCTCGAGGCCGCGATGCCGGATTCGCTTTTTATCCCGGAAGAGACCACGCCCCTGGACTATGCGTATACCGCGCCGTTTAAGAGCTTTATCGACCTGGGCGCCCTGGGCACCGACCCCAGCGTGCTACTTTACTACCCCCACGCCTTCAGTGCCGTTCTGGTCAATGATGTCGACGCCGGCAAGCTGGCCGCGGCCCAGGGCCAGCTGGTAGCGCAGGTGAAGCAGGGCGACATCCTGATGGCGCACGTCGATTACTGGCAGGCCAACAATCCCACAATCGTTGCGATCTACCAGGCGGCCGGCGTCGGCACACCTGTCAGCGCGCCCGCGCCGACAGTACCGGTCGTTCCCACGCCGGTCCCAACGCAACCGGGACCGCCGGTGGTCCCGGAGCCTGTACCAACCCCGCCGGTCGTGACCGCTCCGGTGGTCCCGGAGCCTGTTCCACCTCCGCCCGTGGTGGTGACCCCCGTCGTAACCGTGCCGACGGCACCGCAGGTGCCTCTCACGCCCAGCCTGATTGGCATCGCTTACCCTTCCGCCGGGCAGACCGTTTCCGGGGCGATTGCGGTGCAGGGCGTGGTCAATGATGCGCTGGATGCCGCCGGCTCGCACCTCATCGTCGATGGGTATGACCTGCTTAACACCCGGCTCACCAACGCCCCGTACGTCTACGCCCTGGACACAACGACGCTTTCCAACGGGCCGCACACTCTGCAGCTCTGGGGGCACGACATCGGCAACAACATGATTCTTTCCGGTACTGTTTCCGTGGATGTCCGCAACTGAAACAGAGCCGTGGTCCGCTCGGGTGCACTGCTGACCACGGCTCCTGCTTGCGACAGCTGGAATCTTAGGGAACAGAGGCGCGCTTTCCTTCCGACCGCATGATGTTGTAGCTTGGACAAGCCTGATCACCTTTTTGGTGTTGCAGCACTTACCTTGCTTGTTTCAGGAGATGGCACGTGGAAAGGCCGATTCAGTCCGTACAGATCGTCAGCGACGGCATCATGGTTCGCTTCAGCGACGGTGTTCTCACCTACTTCCCGCAGGGATTTCTGCGCGAGCATGTTGGCGTCGGGTCGAATCAGGTCTTCCTGGACTACGATCCTTCGGAGATCCGCGCCGGCAAACAAAGGGATTTGCGTCTGCAGTAGACGGCTTCGCTCCAGAGTCATAGTGCATTCTGAAGTCGCTGTGGGCTTTGCTTAAAGCGGACGTGTTGTGGCTGTAGCCGGTCGGCTATAGAGCGAGCTTTCAGCCCTTGCGATCGTCCGACTCCCAGGCCTTTGGCCTGGGCTGGTATAGAGTGCGCCGTTGGCGCTCGGTACCATAGCTGTGATTTTGCACTAGAGACGATCCTTTACGGCTGCATAGACTGCACGGATGCCCTGCTTTAGATCGATGGTGTGTTTCCAGCCGAGCTCGTGGATGCGCCTTACGTCCATGAGCTTGCGTGGGGTCCCGTCGGGCTTGGAGGCATCGAAGACGAGCTGGCCGTGAAAGCCGGTCACTTCCGCCATAATCTCGGCCAGTTCCCGAATGGTGAGGTCCTCGCCGGTGCCGATGTTGACCAAAGGCGCATCGGTTTCGTTCAGAAAGCGGCCGTAGCGGTCTTCAGGAAGGTTGAGGAGAAACAGGCAGGCGGCTGCAAGGTCGTCGGCGTGGAGGAACTCACGCCGCGGCGTCCCCGAGCCCCACACCACCAACTCCGGCTCGCCGCGCGCAACGGCGACGGCGGCCTTGCGCAGCAACGCCGGGAGCACATGGGAGGTGTTGAGGTCGAAGTTGTCATCCGGGCCGTACAGGTTGGTGGGCATCGCCGCCAGATAGCGGGTGCCGTACTGCCGGTTGTAGCTCCAGCACATCTCGATGCCGGCGATCTTGGCGAGGGCGTAGGGGCGATTGGTAGGCTCAAGCGGCCCGGTGAGCAGGGCGTCCTCCCGCAGCGGCTGCGGCGCCATCTTGGGATAAATGCAGGAGGAGCCAAGGAACAGGAGGCGGTGGACGCCCACCCGACGCGCGGCCTCGATGACATTCATCTGAATGGCAAGATTTTCGCGCAGGAAATCGGCGGGATAGGTGTTGTTGGCCAGGATGCCGCCCACCTTGGCCGCGGCCAGAATGACGTATTCCGGCCGTTGTGCGTCGAAGAAGCGGTCCACGGCCGCGGTGTCGGTGAGGTCGAGTTCGGCGTGCGTGCGCTGGATCAGGTGCGTGTAGCCTGCACGCGCAAAGGCGCGGGTGAGCGCCGACCCGACCAGGCCGCGGTGCCCGGCGATGTACACGCGGGCGTCCAGGGGCATGGCCCCGGTAACGCCCCGCGACGTCTCCGGCAATGGGGCTGCGGTCTGCATGACGGTCTGCATATTGGTCTTAGGTCTCCCGGACGTTGTAGGCCTGGTAGCCGTGGCGCATCACCAGGGCGTCTCGTTCGGCGGCTTCGAGGTCTTTGGTCACCATCTCCCGGACCAGGTCGTCAAAGCTGATGCGAGGCGTCCAGCCGAGCTCCCGTTTGGCCTTGCTGGGGTCGCCCAGCAGCGTTTCCACCTCCGCCGGACGGAAGTAGCGCGGATCAACGGCTACCACCACCTCGCCCTTGCTGTCCACGGCTTTTTCGTCCACGCCTTTACCGCTCCAGGTCAGCCTCAGATCCAGTTGCTCGGCGCAGCGCTGGATGAAGTCGCGCACCGAATACTGCTGGCCGGTGGCGATCACAAAGTCCTGCGGCTTGTCCTGTTGCAGCATCAGCCACTGCATCTCGACGTAGTCGCGGGCGTGGCCCCAGTCGCGGCGCGCATCCAGGTTGCCCATAAAGAGCTTGTCCTGCAGGCCGACCTTGATGCGGGCCAGGCCGCGGGTGATTTTGCGGGTCACAAAGGTTTCGCCGCGGGTGGGCGACTCGTGGTTGAACAGGATGCCGTTGCAGGCATACATGCCATACGCCTCGCGGTAGTTCACCGTGATCCAGTAGCCGTACAGCTTGGCTACGCCGTACGGCGAGCGCGGATAGAAAGGCGTGGTCTCCTTTTGGGGCGTTTCCTGCACCAGGCCGTAGAGCTCCGAGGTGGAAGCCTGGTAAAAGCGCGTCTTCTCACCCAGGCCCAGGCTGCGCACGGCCTCCAGGAGCCGCAAAACGCCCAGGGCATCGGAGTTGGCGGTGTATTCCGGCTCCTCAAACGAGACCTGCACGTGCGACTGCGCGGCCAGGTTGTAAATTTCGTCCGGCTGCACTTTTTGCACGATGTGCAGCAGCGAGGAGCTGTCCGTCATGTCGCCGTAGTGGAGTTTGAAGCGCTGGTGCGGCTGGTGCGGATCCTCGTAAATGTGGTCGATGCGGCCGGTGTTGAACAGCGATGACCGCCGCTTGATCCCGTGCACCTCATAGCCCTTATCCAGCAGAAATTCTGCCAGATACGCGCCATCCTGCCCTGTGACGCCTGTGATCAGCGCCTTTTTCATGCGAACTCCCGCTGCCCTGCGTGCTGTCGATTTGGTTCAGACTCCAATGTACCCTCCCGGCGGCGCATTCGTATGCATCACTTCCGTAACGCACGAACGGGTCAGAGAGATGTTCCCTTCGGGTCGCGGGTAGTCTGGAAGGTATGCATCCCGCTGCTCCCGGTCCTGGGTCTCAAGCCCCCGCCACGCTGCAAAACGGCTCTCCCACTGTGGAGATCCTCGACCATTTCGAGGACCGCTCCGCGTGGTCGATCTTTCACCGCATCGGTTACCGGGTGCGTGGCCTGGACGGCAGCTGGATTGTCCAGGAGCGCGAGTTTCTCGACCGCGGCGACGCCATCGCCCTTCTGCCCTTTTGCCGGGAGACCGGCAAAGTGTTGCTGACACGGCAGTTCCGGATGCCGGTGTACTTGAAGCGGCCCGCCGAGTCGATGCTACTGGAGGTGTGCGGCGGCATCCTGGACGCGGCCGACCCCCTGGTGACCGTGCGGCACGAGGCGCTGGACGAGCTTGGCCTGGAGCTTGGGCAGGTCGAAAAGGTCTTCGAGGCGTACTCCACGCCGGGATCGGTGTGTGAGTTGGTTCACTACTTCATCGCCCCCTACCGTGCCGGGGAGCGGGTTGGCGGCGGGGGCGGCAATCGGGGGGAGGGCGAGGACATCGAGGTTGTCGAGATCGCGCTGGATGAGGCCGTCCGGCAGATCGGTACGGGCGAGGTCCGTGATGTGCGGACGATTGCCTTGCTGCTGTATCTCGCGGCGAATCCACAGCACATTAGTCCCACAGCTTCGTAGGCTAATAATGCATGCAGCAGGCCCAGGATGAGCATCGTTATTTCTTTGTTGATGAAGCCGGCGATCCCAATTTCTACGCGAAAGGCAAGAAGCTCATCGTCGGCGAGCCCGGCTGTTCGCGAACCTTCGCACTGGGTTTCCTTCGCACTTCTGCACCCGACTCGCTACGCCGTGAACTGCTCGAGCTCCGCGCCGTCATTTCCAGGGACCGCTACCTGAAGTCGATTCCATCGATGGAGAAGACGCTGCGAGGCTTTCATGCGAAAGACGACTGCCCGGAAGTAAGAAAGCTTGTTTTCGAGTGCCTCGACCGATTGAACTTTTCCGTTCAGGTAGTTGTCGCGCGCAAGTTAGAAAGTATCTTCATCGGGCGGCATCAGCAATCGCAGGATCGCTTCTACGACGACCTCACCTCGCGTCTGTTTGAGCGTCAACTCCACTTAGCACATCGAAACACAATCACTTTTGCACGACGTGGCGACAAAGCGAAGCAGCACGCTTTACGGTCAGCCGTTCAGTCCGGTGTGGAGGCATTTCGCCATAAGTATCCCGGAGCTACGGCGACCTCAGTCGGCATTGCCACCGCGTACTCCTTGGAAGATCCGCTGCTGCAGGCTGTGGACTATGCCTTGTGGTCTGTCCAGCGGGCGTATGAGCGAGGGGAGATGCGCTATTTTGAGTTCTTGGCGGCGAAGTTCGAGGTCGTTTGGGACATCTATGACTTTTCCACACGAAAGGCCCTGGGTTCGACGATGTTTACAAGGAAAAATCCGTTTCACATTGAAAAGGTCAGTCCCCTGGGCTAAGCCCCACCGAAGGGGCAACGGCATGCAGCCGACATTCACACAGGCGAACTGACACCTCATAGGATGCCTATATTTGCGCACCAAATGCAACAACAATCGCGGGGACACCCGATCCAAGATGCCCGGAACGCCGCATCGTGCCTGAAGCTGGCTCATCCAATCCTTGTTGACCCGGAACGCTTTGCTGCCCTGCACACCGGGTCGTGAGATGCTAGTGATGTCGGCTCCGGGCGGCGAGCAGGTTGCGATCTAGCCAGCGGAGAACGAGGGATTATGTGCGGGATCGTCGGGGTCTTCGGGCACCATCCGGTCAGCGGAATCATCTATGATTCGCTTTCCATGCTGCAGCACCGAGGGCAGGATGCGGCGGGTATCGCCACCTGCTACCAGGATCGTTTTTACCTCCACAAAGAGAACGGACTGGTCACCAACGTGTTCAACGGGGCCAACATGGCTCGTTTGCTGGGCACCATGGGCATCGGGCACGTGCGCTACCCAACGGCCGGCTGTGCGTCGGTGGCGGAGGCCCAGCCGTTTTATGTGAACTCGCCGTATGGCATCGTGTTTGCGCACAACGGCAACCTGACCAACGTGCAGGAGATCGTCGGCAACGTGCACCAGAACGATCGGCGACATCTGAACACGACTTCCGACAGCGAGGTGATGCTGAACGTCTTTGCGCATGCCCTGGCGCGCAAGCGCGTGGTGACACCCAAGCCCGCGGACATCTTTGCCGCGGTGGAAGAGGTGCATGAGCGCTGCAAGGGCGGCTATGCCGTGGTGGCGATGATCGCCGGCGTGGGCATGCTAGCCTTTCGCGACCCGCACGGCATCCGGCCGCTGGTGATGGGCAGCCGCATGGTAGAGGGCAAAGGCAAGGCAAGGCTGAAGGACTATATCGTGGCCAGCGAAAGCGTGGCGCTGGGCGTCAACGACTTCCACCTGGAGCGCGACGTCGAGGCCGGCGAGGCCGTGTTTATCGACATCAAGGGCAAGCTTTGGCACAAAAAATCCAGGCTGGCGCAGCCGGTGGCGCCGTGCCTGTTTGAGTACGTCTA
Source organism: Granulicella sp. (assembly GCA_965218675.1). Lineage (GTDB taxonomy): Bacteria > Acidobacteriota > Terriglobia > Terriglobales > Acidobacteriaceae > Granulicella. The sequence goes on along the minus strand of CBDCLP010000009.1, from coordinate 569,335 downwards.
CCTTGCCCGGCCCGACTCCATTATCGACGGCATCTCGGTCTATCAGGCGCGCACCAACATGGGCATCAAGCTTGCGGAAAAGATCCAACGCGAGTGGAAAGGCGTGCCCATCGATGTGGTCATCCCGATACCGGAGACAAGTCGCACGGCGGCGCTCGAGATCGCGCAGCGGTTGAACAAGCCCTACCGCGAGGGATTCATGAAGAACCGCTACATCGGCCGGACGTTCATTATGCCCGGGCAGGCGCAGCGCAAGCAGAGCATCCGGCGCAAGCTCAGCCCCATTCCCCAGGAGTTCAAGGGCCGTAACGTGCTGCTGGTGGATGACTCGATTGTGCGCGGCAACACGATCCGGGAGATCATCTCCATGGCGCGCGAGCTGGGGGCGAAGAAGGTGTTTGTGGCCTCCACGGCACCGCCGGTGCGCTACCCCAATGTGTACGGCATCGACATGCCGGCGCGTTCGGAACTGATCGCCTCCGGCCGCACCGTGCCGGAGCTGGCGGAGGAGATCGGCGCCGACAGCGTGATCTTTCAGGATCTGAAGGACCTCCAGGAGGCCGTGCAGGAGATCCGCCCCGACATCTGCAATTTCGAGGCCTCGGTGTTTGACGGCAAGTACATCACCGGCGATATCACCCGCAAATACCTCAACAGCCTGCAACGGGCGCGCAACGATGCGGCCCGGCAGACCGAAGAGGTGGCCACGCACATCACCCGGAACCTGGCAGCACATCTGTAGCCTGCGTGCTTACGGCTGGCCAGGGCTGACGGCTTGCGCCGTAAGCTTCGGCAGCGCAGGCAAGTGCAGGCAAGCGTTGTAGGAGCGCGGAAAGCGCAGAATGGCCGCCCACTCGCCATAGTGGTTCTCCTGCCACACCACCCTGCCCCCGAGCACCCCGGCGATCTGGGCAGGGGAAAGATCCAGGTCTGCAGCATAGTGACGTCCCCGCCACGAATCCGGGTGCGTCAGCAGAAAGCGCCGAAACACCGGCGTGGTGTAATGCGTGGTGAAGACCAGGGCTGTGTCGAAATCGCCCGGCTCCTGGGCTGCCCGGGTCAACTCGGGCAGGGTAAAGTTTTCCAGCGAAACGACACGAAACCGGCGCTCCGTATAGCCCAGTTCGGGCCGGAACAAGTCTGCGGAGACGGGCCAGGCCGTGAGCACCGTCGCCTGCGGAAAGTGATCGTTGAGGTACCGTATGGCGTCCCGCTGCACGACGATCATGTCGCTGTACGTGAGGTTGTCCTCCGGGGCGAAGAATGTCGGGGGATTGAGCCAAAGGGCGCTGGCAAAGGCGGCGCCGGTCAGCCCGGCCAGCCAGGGCCATGTGAAGGTGCGGTCCTGCCAGACGGCAAGGTACACCAGCAGCAGCAGGGGGTAAACCGGCAGCAGATAGCGAGTCAGAAGAGCGCCGCCCAGCAGGGAAAACGCTATCAGATTGGCAAGAACCAGCACTCCGATGGTGGTGGTAACGCCCGCTGGCAGGCCCAGACGGGTCCGTGCGTCCTCCCCGGCGCGCGCCCGTGAGGGCAAAAGCAGGCAGGCCCCCGCCAGCACGAGCGGCAACCAGATGTTTCGTTGCCAGAACAGGTGCACACAGCGGAAACGGAGGGCGTTGAGGAAGTGGAGCAGCGTGAAATTGTCCGTAGCGTTGTAGCGCAGAAAGGCAGGATTGCCGAAGATATGGCCTGTCTTGCTGTAGTGGTAGGCATACCAGGCCACCAGAACGGGAAGGGGAGCGCTCAGCGCCAAAAGCCAGTTTCGATGCGCCCTGAGCTGCCGCGGCGCCGCACGGGAGCGCAGCAGTGCCACAATCTCCAGGGCTGCCAGCGCCGCGGGCTGCACGATGGCGGTCTCTTTGGACAGGACGGCAAGGCAGAAAAAAGCACTGGCCGCAAATAGTTTGCGATTCCCGCTAAAGTTTTCCGGATCTCTGCCGATAAGCTCTGGAGACGTGAGAAACAGCGTCAGGGCAGCCAGCGTAAAAGCCGCGGCAAAGATGTCCGCGTGGGCCAGGCTGCTTTGCGCAAACCAGATGGGATAGATCGCGGTCAGGACCAGGAGGGCGACCGCGGCGGAGAGGCCAAGCAGACGGCGGGCGAGGAGGAAGCAGGCGGAAAGGGCGGCGGCGGCAAAGGCGCAGGCCGTCAACCGGGTAACCAGGATGTGAAAGCCAAATAGATGCCACAGTGTTCCGAGCACAACGCTGGGCAATGGCGGGTGGGCGTTGGTGAACTGCGGGATCAGGGTGCCGGAATGGTAAAAGTCCAGCGCCGCCGGGACATAATAGCCGCCCTCATCCCAAAAATAGGGCAGATGCAGCAAGGAAAGGTGCGAAAGCGCAACACCGGCGAAGACAAGAAGGAACAGGAGCGGCAGCGGCAAGGCCGCCCACCGCTCCCAAAGGGACTGCTGCACCGCGGAAGATCGAGGAGGAGGAGACACTGTTTACTGAACGGGACGGGGGCCGGCGGGGGCGAAGCGCTGCGGCTCAGCCTTTGGCGCATCCAGGGAGATGGTCCCAAAGGCCGCCTCATACTGCGCCAGATTTTGGCCGAGAAGGCCGTGCAACGCCTTGGTCTGCTGGGGGCTGAGGTAGATGCCCTGGAAGTTTTCCACCTCGAGCACATCGGGGCCGGTCTGGTTCAGGGTGCCGAAGATCAGCGCAAAATCCCACACGGAAGGGCGCACCTGCACGCTGTTGGCATAGCCGGTGCGGTAATCGGAGGTTTTGCTCACAGTGATGGTGGGTTCGGTACGGGGGGTATTGGGATTGGAATCGCTCATTGATGTCTCTTTCGTGGCTTGCCGTGCCACGCGGGCCCGCAAACAGGTTTCGGATCGGTTTTGATGGTGCGGAAGAAGGGACTCGAACCCTTACGCCGTGAGGCACAGGCTTCTAAGACCTGCGTGTCTGCCATTTCACCACTTCCGCGCCCTTCCAGCCTAGCTGCAAGCAGCCCCGAGGGGCAATGCACACGGCGGTACGGGAGCAATTGCCGGGCCTGCTGCCGAGGGAGCGAACGTCGTCTTACAAGAGAGAGCCAGCGCACGAAGCCTGTGCGGCTTTTGAGGAATTGCGACCGATGTAAAAGCTGCAGCATCTTAATGCATGTAATCTGATGGAAAGGCGCTCAACCATGCCGAATGAGTTCGTAAGTGTAATCAAGCCGACCGTAGGGCGGCCCGCAGGGGAAGGCAAGGGCCGTGCCTATCCGGTACTTCCTGTCCGCGAGACTGTTCTGTTCCCGCACCAGGTGCTTCCTTTAACTGTTGGTCGCGAAAGTTCGATCCAGCTGATCCAGTCTTTGGGCGAAGACAAGACAATCCTGGTGGTAGCGCAAAAAGATGCCCGCCAGGATGCGCCCGAGGGGGCAGACCTGTATAGCGTGGGTACCCGCGCGACGGTTCACAAAGTCGTCAAGATGCCCAACCAAAGCCTGTTTGTATTCACCGAAGGCACGGAAAGGGTGCGCCTCGGGGCGTTCACGCAGACCCAGCCCTACCTGGCCGCCGAGGCGGAGCCGATTGCAGAGGTCATTCCGGAGGCTACCCCGGAGATGGAAGCCCTGCAACGCAATGTACTCAGCCAGTTTCAGGAGGTGGTGAGCTCGTCTTCGACCCTGTCGGACGACCTGCAGACGATCGCGCTCAATATCGACGAGCCAGCTCGTCTGGCGGACTTCGTGGCTTCCAACCTGCCCTTTTTGAACACCGCCGAGAAACAGGACCTGCTGGAAGTCGCGGACACCAAGCTGCGGCTGGAGCGCTTGACCGCGCAACTGGCCAAGGAGCTTGAGGTGCAGCAGCTGCGCAACAAGATCCAGAGCGAGGTCCAGGACTCTGTGCAGCAATCGCAGCGGGATTACTACCTGCGCGAGCAGATGAAGGCCATTCAGAAGGAGCTGGGCGACCAGGACGAGACTCAAAAGGACATCTCCGACCTGCGCGAAAAGATCGAAGCGGCCGGGATGCCGGAAGAGACCAAGAAAGATGCGCTAAAGGAGCTGAACCGGCTGAGCCGCATGAATCCGGCGGCTGCCGATTACTCGCTGACGCGCAACTATGTGGAATGGCTGGCGGTTCTGCCCTGGTCCAAGAGTTCGTCTGAGGCGGTGGACATCGCCAAAGCCAAGGAGGTGCTCGACGCGGATCACTATGGCCTGAAAAAGGTGAAGGAGCGCATCCTGGACTATCTCAGCGTGCGTCGCCTGAAGCCGGATATGAAGGGGCCGATCCTGTGCTTTGTCGGGCCTCCGGGCGTAGGAAAAACCTCGCTCGGCCGCAGCATCGCCAAGGCGCTGGGGCGCAAATTCTCCCGCATTTCCCTGGGCGGCATGCACGATGAGGCCGAGATTCGCGGGCATCGCCGCACCTATATCGGCGCGCTGCCGGGACAAATTATTCAGCACTTGAAGCGGGTGGAGGTGAACGACCCTGTCTTCATGCTGGATGAGATCGACAAGCTGGGGCGCGACTTCCGGGGTGATCCGGCGAGCGCCCTGCTGGAGACGCTGGACCCCGAGCAGAACAACACCTTCCGGGACAACTATCTCGATCAGCCGTTCGATTTGAGCAAAGTGCTGTTTATCTGCACAGCCAACCAGCTGGACACGATTCCCGCGCCTTTGCTCGACCGCATGGAGATTATCGAGCTGACCGGCTACACCGAAGAGGAAAAGGTGGCCATCGCGGAGCGTTACCTGATTCCGCGGCAGATCAAGGAGAACGGGCTGACCCCCGAGACGCTTGAGGTGTCCACGGAGTCTGTCGCGCTGATTGCACGGCACTACACCCGCGAGGCCGGCGTCCGGCGGCTGGAGCAGCTGATCGGCACGATTGCGCGCAAAACAGCGCGGCGCGTGGCGGAAGGTTCGCTGCACCCGGAAAACGGGGAAAAGCAGGTGGTCACAGCGGAGGTGGTGCGCGACTTCCTTGGAGGCATCAAGGTGCGCGTGGATACGGAGCTAGCGGAAAGGACCAAGCGCGCCGGCGTGGCCGTAGGCCTGGCCTGGACGCCGGTGGGCGGTGATGTGCTCTTCATCGAGGCCAATCGCATGAAGGGCAAGGGCGGCTTCACCATCACCGGGCAGATCGGTGACGTGATGAAGGAGTCCATGCAGGCGGCGCTCACCTGGGTGCGCTCGAACGCGGCCGATCTGGGCCTGGATGAGGATGTGCTGAAGGACATTGATCTGCACATTCACGTGCCGGCCGGAGCCATACCGAAGGACGGACCCAGCGCCGGCGTCACCATGGCCACGGCGATCGTCAGCCTGTTGACGGACACACCGGTGCGTCCGCTACTGGCCATGACCGGCGAGATCACGCTGAGCGGCAATGTGCTGCCGGTGGGCGGCATCAAGGAAAAGTTCCTTGCCGCCAAGCGTGCCGGTGTGCGCGATGTCATTCTGCCGATCGACGTTCGCTCCAACGTGGAGGAGGACCTCACGGCCGACCAGACAGACGGGATCACGATCCACTACGCCTCGCGGATTGAGGATGTCCTGGATGTGGCCCTGCCCAGGACCGCACGCGAGGCGGTGCAGGACGAGGAGCTGCGCGAAGAGGTGCTGGCCGAGGTCGCGTGACAGCCTGCTCACAAAGCTGCGAAGGAGACCGGGCGAACCTGCCCGGCTCGTTCGCTGGTTTACATCGCGCGGTGTGTGGAGGTCGGTGCCAGCAGGTGCTCGGCCATAAAGCCGGAGACGGCATGCAGGAGCCGTGGCATGGAGGCGGGGCTGAACCAGTGATTTTCGCCGGCGAGGATTTCCGTGCGATGCGCCACGTCCAGCTCTGTGAGCTTTGCGTCGAGTGACGTGGCGTAGCTTTGAGGCACAATGGCGTCCTCGGCGCCATGCAGGATCAGCGTGGGAGGGAAGGCCGAGGTGGCCTGTTCCACATAGGGCGACACGAGGCCGCCAGAGAGCTCCACGACGGCGCGCACACGCCGCTGTTCCTGCGGCTCCGGCCTGGTGGAAAGCTGTGCCGCAAAGGCCAGCGCCAGAAAGGCCCCCAGCGAGATGCCCGCCAGCACGATGCGCTGCGGGTCGACCCCGGGACGAGCGGCGACGAAGTGCAGCGCCTCGTCCACTGTGGCAAGCCACTGCGGCACATGGACGCCATCGCGGATGCTGGCCAGGTCTGCGCGGCCAGTATCTGTTTTGTCGAAGTACTGCGGACCGTAGAGTGCGATGCCGGCCTGCTGTAGCAGGGGGCCAAAGCGTGAGGTCCAGAAGTCGAGATGGCCGCCTGCGCCGTGGAGCAGCACCACGGCGGGAAAGCTGCCCGTCGGTTCGGGGGAGGGCTCCAGGGCTGCAAGGCGGATGGGCTTTCCATCGGAGGAGAAGGTAAATTGCGTCACTTGAGTTTGGATGCGCGCAGCTCGGGGTGGCACGGCTATGCTCAAGAAGATGAGGCACGAAGGAGAGACCGGGTCCTTGCTGGTGATCGACACCTGTGGCGAACGCGGCTCGGTGGCACTTTTCCGGGCGCACACCCTCCAGGCGACTCGCATGCTCGAGGAGCGCACCGCGTCAGCCGGTCTGCTCGGCGTGGTTAGGGAGCTTTTGCAAGCGCAGCATCTCTTGGTGCACCAGCTTGCCGGCATCGGCGTGGTGAACGGACCAGGGTCGTTCACTGGCTTGCGGGTGGGGCTTGCGGTCACCAAGGGTCTGTGTGAGGCAGGGCAACTGCCGGTGGGGGCGGTGTCGCGACTGGCCGTTCTGGCGCATGCAGGCAGCTTGCAGCAAGGCTATGCTGCGCTGCGGGCCGGCAGAGATGACCTATACGTGCGCGAGCAGCGCCGGGCAGAGCCTGCCCGTGAACGGCTCATCTCCGCGGCATCGCTCGCGGTGGAGATCCGCGAAGGGGACGAGGTGGTATACGCGGAAGAGGCCCTGCAGCCTATGCTGCCGGATGGGATTCACCAGCGTCTGGTTACTCTGAACGCCCAAAGCGCGTACCCGCTGGTGCAGGCAGTGCTCGCTGCGGGCGGCACGGATTTATCCGCGCTGGATGCTAACTATGTCCGCAACGAGCAGGCTATCTACGCCCGGCAGACGGGGCCTGCGGTATGAAACAGGAGGCCTCCGCGCGCTTGCATCAGGCTTCCCCGAAGGATCTCCTGGAGCTGCGCGAGCTCATGCCAGCCGCGGCGGATGGTCCGCGCTGGCCCGATGCGGCATGGGACCGCTTTGCGCGCGAGGAAATCGCAGAGCGCGGCGCCATCCATCTGCTGCGGGGCGAGGCAGGGCACATCCAGGGCTGGATTGCCGGCACGGTGGTTCTGGAGGTGGCGGAGATTGAGTTTGTGTATGTCTGTTCGGCCCACCGCGGCAAAGGTCTGGGTGCCCAGCTTGTGCGCGAGTGGGCGGCGTGGGCAGCAGGGCGCGGTGCGGCGCAGGTTCAACTCGAGGTGCGCGCAAGCAATGCCGCGGCGCTGCGGCTCTACCGGGAGCTTGGATTTGCGGTGCAGGGGAAGCGCCCGCGTTATTACCGCCAACCTGTGGAGGACGCAGTGTTGATGACATTGAGACTTCCGCCCGATGCAGGATCTGCAGCCGCAGCCGCGGCAAGCCAGTCCGCCTAGACGGATATACTGGGATGTATGGTCCGGGACGGTATTTTGTACGGGGTAGCCCTGCTGGTGGTCACCGCCGTGGTGTGGTTTGGCACGCACTTTGTCCTGCTGAGTGCGATTCCTTTGCTGCTGGCTCTGTTTCTAATGTGGTTCTTCCGCGACCCGCCGCGAACCGTCCCGCGCGAGCCCGGGCTCATCGTTTCGCCGGCCGACGGCAAGGTGGAAGATGCTGAATGGATTGAAACCTCCGCCGGCAGCCGGGTGCGGATCAGCATCTTTCTGAACGTCTTTGATGTGCATGTGAATCGCTCGCCGGTGAGCGGCACGGTCAGCCTGGTGGAGTATCGCGAAGGGGCGTTTTTGAATGCGCTCAACGCGGAGTCGGCGGTGCACAATGAGCAGACCCTGATCACGATCGACGCCGGCGACTACAGTGTGAGCTTTAAGCAGATCGCGGGCGTGCTGGCCAGGCGCATCGTGTGCAATCTGCGCGAAGGCGACCGCGTGACGCGCGGCCAGCGCATGGGCCTGATCAAGTTCGGTTCGCGCACGGACGTGCTGCTCCCTGCCTCGGTGGAGTTGCGCGTCAAGGCGGGCGATCGCGTCAAAGGGGGCAGCTCCATCCTGGCTGTGATTCCGTCCACGGTGCAGGGCGTGCGCCAAGCCGGACAACACTGATGCCTGATGCCGGTGTGCCTCAACGGCGGCGGCCTGCGCGGCGCGGCATGTACATCTTGCCGTCCACGTTTACCGCGGGCAACATCGCCATCGGGTACTACTCTATTGTGCAGAGCATCCGCGGCATGTCGGCGCGGGACCCAATCGCATTCGATCATGCGGCTCTGGCCATCATCTTCGCCATGTTTTTTGACGCGCTCGACGGCCGCATCGCACGGATGACCAACACGCAAAGTGAGTTTGGGCGCGAGCTGGATTCCCTGGCCGATGTGATCACCTTTGGCGTTGCACCCAGCTTTCTCGCTTACCTGTGGGGAGTGCGGTTGATGTGGCCTTCGCCGTACCCGGATCTGCAGGCCAGGCTGATGCGGTTCGGGCTGGTCATCTGCTTTCTTTTCTGATTTGCGGCGCTTGCCGGCTGGCACGCTTCAACATCAGCCTGGATCCACAGCCGCGCAACCCGGGGCGGCCCGGCCGCAAATACTTTGTGGGCATGCCGATTCCGGCCGGCGCCGGTATTCTGGCCGCCGTGGTGCACTTTGAGGAGGGGTCGCCCATCCACAATCTATGGATGTCTGCGCTTTGGCTCATCCTGATCGCCATCGTGGGATTTCTGATGGTCAGCAACTGGCGCTTCTGGAGCGGCAAGGAGCTCGATTTCAACCAGCGGCAGCCGGGAAGGCTGCTGGTGCTGGTCGCCCTGTTTATCTCCGTGCTGATTTTCGAATCACACTATGCTCTGATGATTCTGGCGATGGCGTACCTGCTTTCAGGGGTGTTCGCGCAACTGGCCTACTCATGGCAGCGGAAGTCCACACGGGCGAGGGCCACTTGAGGGCAGAGAGGAAGGGGATATGGCAGGCAAAATTTTGCGTGTAGCACTTGTGGGGGCCTCCACGCTTTTGGGGAAAGAGGTGCTGGAGGAGCTGGTGCAGTCCGCCCCCCCAAGCTGGAACGTGATGCTGCTTGAGGAAGGCGACGAGGTCGAAGGGCACCTCACGGCAGCCGGTGATGAACCCTTTGTGACGCACACGCTAAATAAGGAGGCGGTCACGGGCATGGACCTGGTGCTGTTTGCCGGCGAGGCTGCGGTGACCAGGCAGTACCTGCCGCTCGCCGTGCAGGCCGGCGCTGCCGTGGTCGACCTTTCGGGAACGTCGGAAGGGCGCGAAGGTTTCCTGCTCCGCTCGCCATGGGTGGAGGCAGGCCAGCGACCTGACCTGACCACAGCCGGCCTGATCGGACCCCACCCTGTGTCCCTGATGTTGGCGCTCATCGCGGGCAGATTGGGCAGCACCTTCGGGCGTGTAGAGATGATCGCCACCGCGCTGGAACCCGCGTCCCAGGCAGGCGCGGCGGGTGTCGATGAGCTGCACCAGCAGACCGTGGGCCTGCTCTCCTTTCAAGAGGTGCCCAAGCACGTCTTTGACACGCAGGTCGCCTTCAATCTGCAGGAAACGCTTGGCGAGGAGGCGCAGGTCTCGCTGCAAACGACGCGGGGCCGGGTTGAGCGGGAGATGGCGGCCCTGCTTGGTGCTACGGCGGAGCACGCCATCTCGCTGCATCTGCTGCAGGCACCCGTGTTTCATGGATCGCTCATCAGCCTCCACCTAAAGACCGCGACGGCGGCATCCGTGGATGCGCTGCGGTCAGCGCTCCATGGCGGCGTGATCGTGGCGGAAGAAGAAACGCTCCCCAGCAACCAGGCGGCTACCGCGACGGGCGATCTGCTGGTGAGCGTCGAGTGCCGGGGTGCCCAGGCGAACGCCTTCTGGCTGACGCTGGCGGCGGACAACCTGCGCCTGGTGGCCCGCAGCGCCGTGATGGCCGCGGCGGAACTTGCCGCGCTGCGGCCGGGAGCCCGTGTGCAGTAGGCGGCCGGGCACTTGAGGTAAACTGCCTCCAGTGCGCCGGGATGGCGGAACTGGCAGACGCAGCGGACTCAAAATCCGCCGAGGGCAACCTCGTGGGGGTTCGACCCCCCCTCCCGGCACCAAATCATAACTTGCCTAATTTGAATGGTTTAGCGCTGACAAGTGGTGCCTTGAGCCCACTCAAAGACACCCGCTAACGAGTGTACCGGAGCCGCTTCGGTACAATTTCGGTACAGTGACGCCGCAAGGCGCTGTACCGGAGAGCCATGGCGACCCTCGTAAAAACCGACTCAGGCACCTGGAAAGCGGTCATCCGCAAAGCAGGATGGCCGACAACCGCGAAGACGTTTCGCACCAAGCGAGACGCCGAGGATTGGTCGCGCCGCAGCGAAGACGAGATGGTGCGCGGTGCCTACATCCAGCGTGCGACGGCGGATCGCATGACCGTCGAAGTGGCACTGAAGCGATATCTTGCAGAGGTGGTCCCGACGAAGCGCGCCACCTCCCAACTTGCGGATGTAAAGCGCGCACGCATCCTCGTCAAGCATCTCGGCAAGTATTCGTTGGCCGCGCTTACCCCAGAACTCATCGCGAAGTTTAGAGACATGCGGCTGGCGGGCGAGGATCGCCTCAGTCCGACGGGCAAGCCTCAGCCAAGGGCAAACAACACTGTGCGCCTTGATCTTGCGCTTTTGGGGCATCTCTACACGGTCGCGATCAAAGAGTGGGGTGTCGGCCTGCCTGCCAATCCCGTCATGAACATCCGCAGGCCGGCACCGGGTCAAGGACGAAACCGGCGCATGAATTCTGAAGAAGAGTCGAACATTCTTGCGGCAGTGGACGCTCACTCAAACCCGATGCTCGGCTGGATCGTGCGCATCGCTCTTGAAACCGGTATGCGGACTTCAGAGATCGTGACCTTGCGACGGGCGCAGGTCGAGGTCGACCGGCGTATAGTTCGGTTGCTGAAGACGAAGAATACGCATCCTCGCACCGTGCCACTGACGGCGACGGCCGCGAAGCTTCTCCAGAGTGCGCTGGATCATCCGGTCCGACCGGCCGGAACCGATCTGATCTTCTTCGGTGAACCAGGCAGACAAGGCACCCGAGGCCCCTACGCCTTTGATCGGGTGTGGCAGGAGATCAAGAAGAAGCAAGGCTTGAAGGACTTTCACTTCCACGATTTACGCCATGAAGCGGTCAGCCGTTTCGTTGAAGCCGGCCTCTCCGATCAGGAAGTTTCTGCTATCAGTGGGCACAAATCCATGCAGATGCTAAAGCGATACACGCATTTGAGGGCTGAAGATCTGGTTTCGAGGCTCGATAACCTGCCGCATCGAATTGAGAGCCGGAAGCCGCTTGCAGAGCTGACAAATGGGTAACCGTAAAGCCAATGATAAGCTGCCGATCCCTACTTGGTTTCGGCTGCAAAACTACTTAAGCTTCAGAATGATGACAGAACCAGCGGCTTGGCTTGACCAGCTAGCCTTCCGTATCGATCTCCTAAGCTTTTGGAAAAACATAATTCCCTTCACACACGGTCGTGCAGGGACCATGCTCGTCGACGAGCTCTACTTTGACGAATTCCTGTCCGGCCTTCAGGACCAACCGATTGCGGACGTGTCACGAATGGTCGAGCAATACTCCCGTCAGGGAGTAGTGTTCCCCACTCTAAAATCTGTCCGCTCGACCTACGAGACAGTACGACAGATGACCGCCGCAGACCTATACATCGCAGAGCAGGCACTTCATCCAACAACTCGGCGAATGGCGCGGAGCTACTTCTGTGCAGCGAACGAGCCGATAAGTCTCGAAAACGAACCTCTATACTTTGCCTTCGGCGAAGACCAGGAAGACTGTTACGCCGCACCGCCTTCGGATATCCCGATCCGGAGTCTACACATGGCGGACTGGGCAGACACTCACAGGCGGCTGCGGAGGGAGAATGCACATCACCGTCATTTCGACGACGACGGAAATTGGAGTGGCCGGCTTGAAATGTGCCAGTGGATGAGAGAGAACTGGACAAGGAGAGCGTATGGGACGGGGCAAGAAGTACCAGCCTGAGCAGGTGGTGAATCTGTTGCGGCAGATCGAAGTGGCCGTATCGAATGGGAAAACTACGGCACAGGCGTCGAAGGAAGCCGGGATTGTAGAGCAGACGTACTTCCGCTGGCGCAAGGAGTACGGTGGGCTTCAGGTGGATCAGGCGAAACGGCTGAAGGAGTTGGAGCAGGAGAACTCCAAGCTGAAGCGCCTGGTCGCGAACCTGAGCCTGGATAACCTTGTGTTGAAGGACTTCGCCTCGGGAAACTTCTAAGCCCTGAGCGACGACGGATCGCAGCAAACCATGCACAGGGGAAGCATGGGATGACGGAGCGGCGGGCGTGCCGGTTGGCCAACCAGCCACGTGGCACGCAGCGCTATCGTGCGATACGGCGTGAAGACGAAGATGCACTCACGCAGGCGATCGTCCAGCTTGCCAGCCAGTACGGTCGTTACGGTTATCGCCGGATCACGGCGTTGCTCAAGCGAGCCGGCTGGCGGGTAGGCAAGGACCGCGTGGAGCGTATCTGGCGTCGCGAGGGGCTGAAGGTTCCACAAAAGCAGAAGCCACGAGGCCGTCTGTGGCTCAACGATGGCTCGTGTGTGCGGCTCAGACCGACACATCGCAACCATGTGTGGAGCTACGACTTCGTCAGCGCACGGACGCATGATGGCCGCAGCGTACGGCTTCTCAACCTGATCGATGAACACACGCGCGAGAGCCTGCTGGTGCGTGCGGAACGCCGATGGTCCACCGCCAGGGTCATCTCTGCACTGGCCGATGTCATGGTAATGAAGGGAGTGCCGGAACATCTTCGCTCGGACAATGGCCCGGAGTTCGTGGCCAAAGACTTACGAAAATGGCTGGCCAAGACAGGAGCGAAGACGTTATACATCGAACCCGGATCTCCTTGGGAGAACGGCTACTGCGAGAGCTTCAACTCCAAGCTCAGGGACGAGTTCCTGAACGGTGAAATCTTCTTCTCGATCAAAGAACTGCGCGTGCTGGCCGAACGCTGGCGCATCCACTACAACACCATCCGGCCACACTCCTCGCTGGGCTACAGATCACCGGCACCCCAGGCGTGGCTGACAAACAACATGGGGCATGGAGAAGTGGAAACCGCTACGCGCTTCCCACTTCTCCACACCCCCGACGGCGGCTATCTGAACTCAGAAATAGCTGCGCTACACTAACTCTTCACTTGGTACAAAAGACCGGGCAGGCCAGGCTAACAACCGCTTCTGGTTCGATGTGCGGCCCAACTTGCGCCGTGAGATGGAGGATCGCAAGCGCCGCTTTCAAAGTAAGGAGCACTTGTTGCCGGAAATTCAGAGCCGTCTTCGCGGCTTGATCCAGGCCATTCCTCGCATCGGCGTTCATGTCTTCAGCGAAAGCCGTGACATCGCCGACGACTGGGGTCTGCATCTTGTGGTCCTTCCGCCGTCAGTTCCATTTAGCAAAGGGCCGAATCCTCTGGCGACAAAGGAAGCCCTGAACATTTTAGAAAAGAAGGGTGAGCAGCCCCGCATCAAGCGAAATCGCTTGCTCTTCCTTGCCGCTGATGCGGAAGCCACCGCACGATTGGACGATCTGGTGTGTACGTTCAAGGCGTGGGACTCCATCACCAAAGACGTCCAGGAAAGAGCATTGAACCTGGATACCTACCAGAGCACACAAGCGCAACGCAGCCGAGACAGCGCCTCGGAGGCTGCAAATCGCAGCATTCGAGAGACGTACAGATGGCTGTTGGCGCCCTTGGAGGAACCGGATGGACGAGGCGGCATCCAGCCGATGCGTTGGGAACCTTTTGCTCTCAACACGAGCTCCACTTCGTTTTCTCAGGAGATTGAACGTGTCTTAAAGGAGAACGAGCTGGTGATTGACGGTTGGGCTCCGGTGCACCTGGACAGTCTTCTTCGGGCTTGGTTCTGGAAGGACGGCGTCACCGATGTGAATGCCTTGGATGTTTGGCAGAAGACGTGTCAATTTCTTTACATGCCTCGCCTCAAAGACAGCAACGTCTTTTCTGCGGCAGTTGCTGAAGGAGCTGCCAGCGAAGATTTCTTCGGCATCGCTCAGGGGAAAAGAGAAGGTAAGTACCAGGCGTTCACGTTTGGCGTCCGCACGATGATCCACCTCGACTCTAACTTGCTGATCGAGCCAGCCGCCGCAGCCTCGTATGACAAAGAGAGAAAGCAGGCTTTACCGGCCCCCGTCCTTCAGCCCGGAGTTCCAGGCCCACAGCCCTCTTCCAGAACAGCATCGAAGACAGTAACCCCGCTGGGCGATCCGAAGCCCAGGGGATCCGTTCGTAAGCGGTTCTATAGCACGGCTACACTCGACCCTCTGCTGGCGAAGAAGCAGTTCGCGGACATAGTTGACGAGGTGATTCAGCAATTTACGACCCGCGTAGAGGGGACAATTAAGATCACAGTGGAGATTCAAGCGCAGTCTGAGGCCGGTTTCGACGAAGCCGTGCAACGCACCGTTCGCGAGAACTGCGACGCGCTCAAGTTCAGCACCTACGATTTCGAAGTGGATGAATAAGGCCCCCGGCTGGTTGCGCCGCCAGAGGTACCCAGCTCGTCACGAGGAGCGATTGTGTAAATGTGTCATACATTGACACGTGAGCTCAGTTCAACATCCCGGCGCAGTATTGAGGAAGAAACTTGAGGCGGCTCGCTGGACCCAGGATGAATTCGCAGCAATAACAGGCAAGAGCCGCGCAACAATCGCCAAGATCATTGCTGGTACGGTCGGCATTTCGCCAGAGATCGCGGTGGTGTTTTCCGCAGCTTTCGGAGATTCTCCTGAAGAATGGCTCAGATTAGGTGGCCAGTATGAATTGTCTCTTGTTGACGCTCCCATAGAGGAAATCGGAAGAAGAGCAAAACTGTTTGCTGAACTACCCATTCGCGAGATGCAGAAGCGGGGCTGGATAGCCGTTAGTGCAGACACCTCCGTGTTGGAGCGTGAGCTGGAAGCCTTTGTTGGGCCGCAGGAGAACGAGGAGCTTGCATTTCCGGTCGCCGCTCGCAAAAGCGATCCGCTTACAGAGCTCTCTTCGAGAGAAAAGGCGTGGGCATTCAGAGCCAGGCAACTAGCTACGGCCCTCCCCATCGCAGAGTTTGATTGCAGCCGCCTTTCTGATCTAGCTAAACGGCTCCGTATCGTTGCAGCCTACCCGGAAGAGGTGAAACGACTGCCGCAGATGCTGGCGGAATATGGGATCAGGTTTGTGATCGTAGAGCCTCTAGCGGGGGCGAGGCTAGACGGAGCAACATTTTGGATCGATGGCTCACCGGCTATAGCCATGAGCGCGCGCTTTGACAGAAACGACAATTTTTGGTTTACGTTCTTTCACGAACTTGGGCATGTAATCGCTGGTGATGCTTATTCCTTCGACAGCATCGACAGCCTTGGAGAAGAAGGTTTTCGAGTAGGAGATTCCCAAGCTGAAAGAAGGGCTGATCATTTTGCCTCAAACTTATTGATTCCGAGCGAAGAACTAAATTCGTTCGTTCGGCGTGTTGCTCCCCTGTACCAAGAAGCGCGCATCATCCAGTTTTCAAATCGAGTGAAGATGCATCCAGGTATTGTGCTAGGTCAGCTCCAAAAACGTGGCGAGCTTGGATATAGCTCGCATAGAAAGCTGATTGTGAAAATTCGTGAGCTCGCGACCCGGACGGCTCTGACCGATGGCTGGGGACACAGCGTGTCGCCCAAATTGCTTTATTCAAATGAGGTGAACAGATGAAGGTACTGCCCACGCCGAAGCGAATGAAGAAGAAAGCGCAACTGGACTACGTGCTTGATCAGTACCGGCTCGCGCACCCGAATGCCGATTCAGCTGTTGAGCCTCATCTCATCTCCCCATGGGCGATCAGTATTGGTCTTGTTGTACCCCGGATCATAACGCAGGAAGAAGTGCTTCGTCGCGATCTTGCGCGTCACTCGAAGAGCGAATACGTCACTGATCCGCAGGAACGCCGAGTGCGCAAGAATCACTCAATTCCAATCGAGGTTCAGACTCAGGACGGTCCTAAAAGACGTTCACGGTGGTACTCAATCTTTCAGGCTCCGCCCGCTCATATGCAGTTATCTTGCGCACTTAGACGGAACATGGCTTTGAATGACTGTCAGCAACTTGAGCTTGATCTCCGCTCTTACAACGACAATAACGTCCATTCCGCAACGCTTCCAAAACTCGATTACAACTTCAATGTCGACATCGAAGAGGGCGACCTCCCGACAAGCTACCCAGCGACTCCGCCTGACGAGATCTAGCTCTCCCGGGTTCGATTAGCTGCCCAATTGACACATGCTTTCGCCGAGACAGCAGAACGGCTCGCGTTCAGGTACAGCAGCGGTACACTCGTCAGCTTTTCCACAGAAGGCGTATTTGCACTAAATTACGGTCGCTCAACTACTTACGCCTACACTGCATTACGGTCACATATTGTTTGTTTTGTTAGACTTGCGGTTTTCTCCAGCAACTCAAAATCCGCCGAGGGCAACCTCGTGGGGGTTCGACCCCCCCCTCCCGGCACCAAATCAGAAAACGCTTCGCACCAAGCGAGACGCCGAGGATTAGTCGCGCCCAGGTCTGTTTCCCGCGCTGGTCAAGGCACATGCAACGCTGACTGACCTCATTGGTCGGTCAGGCATCTTGCAGGGGAAAGCCCTTCAACTCTTTATGGAAGGCGAGAAATGGCTTACGCCAGAAACCTTCTTTACGACGCGTGCTGTAGGAGCACAGGGTTTGCACATGCGCCTCATGACTGTCGGCGATCTGATCCATGCAAGCAGGAACTTACCTGAACGGATTCGTCGCGAGGCGGCCGAAGACAGGAGGCGCCGTCAATGGCAACGGCGTTAACACGGCGGAACTCTACAACCCTGCAACACGCACCTTCACATCTACAGGAAGTATGAATGTGGCGCGCCTTCCACACGCGGCGGTGCTTCTCCAGGACGGAAGAGTTCTCATAGTCGGAGGTGCTGCTTCGAATGGCGGAACCATTCTGGCGAGCGCTGAAGTGTACAACGACAGCAACTGAAGCGTCGAACAATTCAAATTCTGTTACGGTGGGCCTGCAGACCAGCTTTTCAGACAAGACGATGGGAACACCGAACGCTTTCAGCCCAGTAAATCACGACTGCAATAACATCTGGCTATGGCTTAATCCTGTTCTTGCGATGACTGTGAGTCCAAGTAATCCACACAGCTTAACGTGGAACGGTTATGCCTATGACACAGCAGACAACAACATTATAGATATCTACCCAGTCTATGTTGGCCAGATGAACGGGCATTTTCAGATCGGCTCATCAACTCAGTCCGAGTTGGCTCGATCCTGGGCGACGGGTCAAAGCTGGCCAAACGGCGGAGGTCCCGCTCTGACAAACGCCGACTATGCAGCAATCTTGGGAGCGGACCCTTTTACAAACCCTTCCTACGCGGTCGTGTTCTCCGGGTCTCAACCGAACACGACAACTGATGGCCGCTTCACATTATCAGGTGGATCCTACGGTGCTTCACAGAGCTTCGACTACGTGCAAGCTCCAAATAATGGCGGGGCACTAACTCAGCAATACTCAAATACCTACACAAACACTTCCACCCTGTCTAATGGTCAAGCTTATACCTACCAACAGGCTTTCGGCTTGGAGGAGAAGTATGGCGGTACTAAATTTGGGTTTGGGGTTACCAACGACCTCAAGCAGAACCAAACGTTAACGTGGGTGAATTCGACCAACTCCTCCATCACCAATACCAACAGTGAGACCGACCTGCTCTCGATTACCGGACCAAGTTGCTTCAGTAGTCCCTGTTCTCCCAGCTATTCCGGTCCTCCAGAGTTCCAGGTGTTTCAGGACAATCTATACGGGACTTTCATGTTCAATCCCATCAACTGAACAAGGTGGCCCGCGGTGAGCGGGCCACTCTCTTATTGAGCAGACAGTTAGAACCGAATGCCAAACTTCACCGGAAAATAGGTCGTCGTTTCGCTGTTTTGCGGGAACAGGTTCCATCCGCTCACGCTGCCGTCGGCGTAAACTGTCGACCCTGGCCGATAGCTGTTGAAGGTGTGGACCGCGCGCACCTCCGCGTAGAAACGCTCGTTTGAGAAGCGGGAAAATTTGTACGTAAGGCCAATACCGCCGTTCACACCGCCCGAGTTACTGGTGTAGTTCTGGACGGGGACGTTCACCTCAAACTGATAGGGATAACCGTAATAGTCGTACCCTTGGCCAATCTCAGGCAGGGTGAAGGTGGTTTCTTTGTGATAGAAGCCACCGCCAACCACTACATAGGCACCAAGACCCGGGCCCGAATAGATCTGGTAGGTTGGGTTCAGTGTGAAGGACCAGATGTGGCTGTGCGCGCCAAAGCCGTTAGTGTTGGTTGGATCGCCCGCGATGATGTTTGCGTAGTTGTTGATTGCGTCGCCGCTAACACTGAAGTTATCCCAATCAAACTGCAGATTCAGGCCGAGGTGCGCGTTAAAGTTACGTCCAGCGCCGACCTGAAAGGAATAACTGGGTCCGAGATAGCTTGAATTGCTGCCCGCCGGCGCCGTAAAGCCCGCGCCCGCGAAGAAGGTGTATTTCTGCGAGCCGTCCGCGTTGGTATTGCCGCCACGGTAGCGCGGTGCGCCGTAGCGGCGGCGCTGCCCATACTGCATAGCGTTGACGCCGGGCAGGCTCAGGCCTTTCTCCAGGGAGGCGAGCTGCGTCTGTGCCTGCTCGGTTGGGTCATAGCTGTCCGAAAACGCTGAAGAAGAGCTCGAAGAAAAGAGTTGGGAGGCAGACGGCAGTGCCGGCGCCGCCGCGGTCTGAAGATCCAAGGGCTGTGCGGCGTTGGTGTTCAGCAGCGGCGAGCCAGCCTGCGCGGATGAACCAACAGCCGTTTGAGCGGACGCGGCCAGCAGGCCGGTGCCGACCAGGGCAGCCAGTCCCAGGCCGCGGCGGAAACGATGGGAGAACGGAAAGGATGTGGACATCGCTGAAACTCCTTGAAGCGCGAAAGACGCGCTGAAAACTCTCTCGGCGGCTTTAACCCCAACCAGCGGCAGTAGTTGCTCGCTGGCGGTCGCTGCCCTCACATAAGGTGAGACGGAGAAAGCCCGGAAGTGGATGCAACCGCGCCTGTGCCGCGCGCCACGGAGGCCACCCGTAAACTTGAAGACGTGAACATAGCCGACAACCTGGACAGGACGCGCCGCGAGTTGGAGCAGGCCTGCGCGCGCGCAGAGCGCTCCCCGGACGAGGTGCGGCTGATGGCCGTTAGCAAAACGCATCCGGTCAGTGCCATCCAGGAGGCCTATGCCGCCGGCCAACGCCTGTTTGGAGAAAATCGGGTCCAGGAGATGCAGGAAAAAGCTGGAAGCCTCAGCGCCTTGCCGGACCTGGAGATGCGCCTGATCGGTCCGCTGCAAAACAACAAGACGGCAAAGGCGGCCGAGCTGTTCCAGGCCGTGGACACGCTCGACACAGCCAAAACCGCGGCACGCCTCCATGCGGCGGCGGCCTCGTTGGGCAAGGCGTTGTCGATCCTGGTGGAGGTAAAGTTGTCGCCGGAAGCCACCAAGCACGGGGTTGCACCGGAGGAGCTTGGCGCCCTGCTCCAGGCCCTGGCTCCGCTGCAGCACCTGCGGGTGGAGGGGCTAATGACGGTGCCGCCCCTGTTTGCCGAGGGCGAGGCCGCCCGGCCCTACTTTCGCCGACTCCGGGCCCTGCGCGATGAGCACCGGGCGCAGTTTCCAACGCTCACCGAGCTTTCCATGGGCATGTCGGGGGATTTTCAGATCGCTATTGAGGAAGGCTCCACCATGGTGCGGTTGGGGACGGCGATCTTTGGTCAGCGCGAGCCGGCCTGAAGGCGAGTGCGCTACTCGGGATCCTGCTCGTCGCCTTGTGCGGGGGCGCGACGGCCGCCGAGCAGGAAGAGCAGCGCTACAAGGCTGGCAGCGGCTCCGCCCACAAACAGGCCACCCATGGCCCCCCCCAGGCGCAGGTCGTACTCCGGCGTGCCGTGGGCCATGCCGCGGGCAATCAGCAGGTGCATGGTCGCATAGCCCACGCCGAGGAAGACCGCGAGCACGGCGAGAGCGCGCCACAGCACACGCATGGAAGCTACTCCCACTCGATGGTGCCCGGCGGCTTGGACGTGATGTCGTACACCACGCGATTGATGCCGCGCACCTCCGACACGATGCGGCTGGAGAGGGTGCGCAGCACGTCATAGGGCAGCGCCGCCCAGTCCGCGGTCATGCCGTCCTCGCTTTCCACCGCGCGGATGGCGCAGGTGGCCGCGTAGGTTCGCTGATCGCCCATTACGCCCACGGTTTTGATGGGCAGCAGCACGGCAAAGCTTTGCCAAAGTTTGGTGGTCAGGCCGGCGCGCTGGATCTCCTCCGTACAGATCGCATCGGCCGCCTGCAGGGTGGCCACGCGCTCGGCGGTGACCTCGCCCAGAATGCGTACGGCGAGTCCCGGTCCCGGGAAGGGCTGGCGCTCCAGGATGGCCGCGGGCATGCCGAGATCGCGACCCACGCGCCGGACCTCGTCCTTGAAGAGATCGCGCAGTGGCTCAATCAGCTTCAGCTTCATGTCCGCCGGCAGCCCGCCCACGTTGTGATGGCTTTTGATGACGTGCGAGGGCCCATGCACGCTGGCTGACTCGATGACGTCCGGATACAGCGTGCCCTGCACGAGCCAGGCGATCTCCTCGCCTGCCGAGCGCTCCGCTTCGAAGATTTTTTTGGCCTCATCGTCGAAGACGCCGATGAACTCGCCGCCGATGAGCTTGCGCTTGCGCTCCGGGTCGGTCACGCCGGCGAGCTTGGAAAGAAAGCGCTCGCTGGCGTCCACCGTCACCAGGTTCAGGCCAAGGTCCTCGCGCATGGTGCGCTGCACGGCCTCAAACTCGCCCTTGCGCAGCACGCCGTTGTTCACAAAGATGCAGGTCAGGCGATCGCCGAGGGCGCGCTGCACCAGCACCGCGGCCACCGAGCTGTCGACGCCGCCGGAGAGCGCACAAAGGGCATGACCTGTCGGCCCCACCTGTTGCCGGATGCGTTCCACCGTGGTCTCGATGAAATGGGCGGGGGTCCAATCCTGGGTCGCGCCGCAGATGTCGACGACGAAGTTGCGCAGCAGTTCCATGCCCTGCCGCGAGTGCGCCACCTCCGGATGAAACTGCACGGCCCACATCTGCCGGCTGCTGTCCTCGATGGCCGCGATGGCATTGGAGGTCTTTGCGATGACGTGGAACCCCGGTGCGAGCGCTTCGGCGTGGTCGCCATGGCTCATCCAGACCTCCAGCGTCACGGGCAGGCCGTGCAGCAGCGCGGACTCGCCTGTGACCTCCACCTCGGCATGGCCGTACTCATGCGCGGTGCCGGGCACCACGCGGCCCCCCAGGTGGTGGGTCATGAACTGCATGCCGTAGCAGATGCCCAGCAGCGGAACGCCGGTTTCGAGCACGGCGGGATCCGCCTGCGGAGCGTTTGCGTCATACACCGAGGAGGGGCCGCCGGAAAGGATGATGCCCCGCGGTTTCAGCGCGAGCACCTCGGCCAGCGGCACGGTGCACGGCAGCACCACCGAAAACACATCCAGCTCACGAATGCGGCGGGCAATCAGCTGCGTGTACTGCGATCCGAAGTCGAGAATCACCAGGGTCGAACTGCTGGTCGTGTCCACTTCGTTAGTCTACTTGCGAGGGGGAATGGATGCAGCGAAACGGGAGCAACGCGGGGCAGCATATCGGCAGGGCGGTGCCCCTGCTGCTGCTGGCAGCTTTTGCGGGGTGCGGACGCTCCGGGACCCACGGCCAGCCGCCGCCCGTGGGGAGGGACCTGCCGACCGTATCCAGCAAAAGCGCCGCCCTGCCCGGAGCCACCGACGCCGCGGACGCTCCCAACGCCCCTTCGGTGGCCGAGTCGCAGAGCGCAACCCTGACAACGTACCGAGACCCCATAAACGGCGTGAATTTTCAGTACCCCACCGTGTGGCGGCCTGTTCAGGCCCGGACGCTGCCCGCTCCGGAGTTCGCCGCCAGGGCCGGCCCGGCCAGGATCACGCAGGCGTTTTCGCCCGTGGGCACCATGTACGCGCGCACAAACCTGCAGGCGCTCACCTTCAGCTACACGGTACGGGACGGCAGCAACGCGGCCGGCTGTGCCGCGCTGCCGGCCGAGGCATCGCCAAACGCAACCGGCAGCCGGCAGGTCACCTACAACGGTGTGCCGTACCGCGAGGCCCGCGGCGGGGATGCGGGCATGTGCACGCGGGTGCAGGCCACGGTAGATACCACGCTGCGCGGCAAGCAATGTCTGGTCTTTGAGCGCGACTTCATTACCAACTGCCCCTATGTGCAAAACAAGACGGCTCCTCACCCGCTCACAAACCAGGAGACCGCAGCCCTGCAGCGGCAGCTGGATGCGGTGATGGCAAGCGTACAGATCGCGCCGAGGTGATGACTTCGAGCCAGAATAGCTAAGCAGATGATGGATGCCAGGCAGCTTCGTCGGATGCTTCGGCCTGCGCCGCGCTTGGCGGGCCTCCTCCGTGCGGAGCCAAGCTGCGTCCCTCCAGCACACTGTGGGTCATGCGGAGGTGGGGTGCAGGGAGGCGATCGGCTGCGCCTCTGGAACCCAGCAGGAGCGGAGCATCAGGTGTTGCTGGATCTGCTCGGCGGGTAAAGGCCGGGCGAAGAGGTAGCCCTGCGCATAGGTGCAGCCCATGGCTTGCAGCGCGGTGGCCTGCGCTTGGGTTTCGATACCTTCTGCGATGACCCTCAGGTTCATCGTCTTCCCGAGCCCTACAATTGCCTGCGCGATTGCCAGCGCCTCCTGGCTGGTGCCGAGGTCCCGGACAAAGGATTGATCCACCTTGAGGGAGTCAAATGGAAAGCGCGTGAGATAGCCAAGGGACGAGTAGCCTGTGCCGAAGTCGTCGAGGTCGATGCCCACCCCGAGCTCCTTGAGCTGATCGAGAATGTGCTGCGCCCTGGCGACATCCATGATCAGGATGCCCTCGGTGACCTCCAGGGCCAGGCAGCTGGCGGGGAGATCAAACATAGCGAGCTTGCGGCGCAGATTGGCGATCAGATGCTCATCGCCGAACTGCCTTGCTGAGAGATTCACCGCCATGGTGATTTCGTCGCCAATCAGCCCGGCCTGCCGCCAGGCTGCCAGTTGCCGCAAGGCTTCAAGAAGTGTCCAGCGCCCGATTTCCAGGATCAGATCGCTTTCCTCCGCAAGGCCGATGAAAACCGCGGGGGAGATCGTGCCGCGCTCGGGATGGTGCCACCGCATCAGCGCCTCGAAGCCGATCAGTTCCCCTGTATCCATTCGGATCTTGGGCTGATAGTGCAGACTGACCTTGTTTTCCCGCAGCGCCTCCCGCAGTTCGCTTTCGAGGGACACGCTTTCCAGCGCGCGCTCTCGTATATCCGGGGAAAAGACGCGCACCTGTCCTCCGCCCTTCGCCTTGGCTTCATGCATGGCCGCATGAGCATCCCTGAGCATTTCTTCCGCACTGGTGTATTCCGGGCTGCACAGAACAACGCCAAGGCTTGCGGTCAGCTTAAGGGTGTGCTTCTCGCAGGTCGTCGGGGCCTGCACGATAGCCAGTAGATGCTGTGCCTGTTCGAGTGCGTCCTCAACCCCGGAAACATGGTGCAGAAGGATGCCAAACTCGTCGGCGACGAGGCGGGCGGCCAGATCGCCGCGATCAACTGCAAGCGATTGGCGCAGCCGCACGGCGGTTTCGTTCAGGAAAAGATCACCGCAGCGTTGGCCAAGGCTGTTATTTAAGCGCTGGAACTGTTCGAAATCAAGAGAAAGGACAGCGAACTGGCTGGCCCCAGGTTCGGCGCTCGCCATGCGCTCTTCCAGGGCAGCCAACAGCGACACTTGAGTGCTGAGACCTGTCAGTTCGTCACGCACCTTGCGGTCTGTGACGTCGGTGACCGCGCCGAGCAGGCGCAGCAGCTTGCCGTCTGCATCCCGCACCACGGTGGCGCGGTTGTGAAGCCATCGCCATGTGCCATCCTCATGACGCATGCGATACAGGCTCTCAAAGGCGGGTACAGGAGTGGTGAGGATGTGCTGCAGGTTGGCCTGGGCGGCGGCGGCGTCCGCGGGATGCAAACGTCGCACAAACTCCTCCAAACTGCCCCAATACTCTGCTTCCTCGGCACCCATAATGGCCCGGAGCCGTGGAGAAAAGTAGACCTCGCCGGATCCGATGTCCCAGTCCCAGATGCCGTCGGTGGTGGCGCGCGCCATCAGGCGATAGCGCTCGTTGGCCTCCCGTACCGCTCTTTCGGTGCGTTCGATGCGCTCCACATGCAGCCTGGCTTCCAGCGCCTCCACGGCCAACATGGCGAAGCGGGCCAGCTGGGACTGCTCCTCAGGCGAGAACGCCTCGCGCGGTTGATCGCTGATCACGCAAAAGCTGCCGAGGCACAGCGCGTCGCGACCGATCAAGGGCGCACCCGCATAAAACCGGATGTGCGGCGGCCCCACAACCAGGGCGTTGCCGCAGAAGCGCTCGTCCTGCGTGGCGTCCAGGATGACAAGCGGCTCGTAACTGAAAACCGTGTAGCTGCAAAAAGAAACGTCGCGCCCCGTTTCCCGTGCGGAAGTGCCGACGGCCGACTTGAAGAATTGCCGGTGCTCGCCAACCAAGGAGATCAGTGTGATGGGCACCTGAAAGAGAGCGGCGGCAAGAGCAGTCAGGTTATCGAAGACCGGCTCCGGTGGCGTATCCATAACGCAATAGCCTTGCAAGGCGAGCAGACGCGCATCTTCGTTTTCAGGCAGCGGAGCCGGTCGGTTCGCAATCGCAGAATCCATGGTGAAAGCCCTTCCCCTAGTGTTTCGGCAGCCCAGGGAAGTTACACATTCCACAGAGGTTGTAGGATGCCGACGCAAAGGCGTAGATCGCCCCCAAACTGGTTTCGAAACGAGACACTGAGCCGGATGCGATGATGTGTTTCTGCAGTTTTGGGGAGTGTGTCTGTGGGTGTTCGCGCAGTTTTGCATACCGCCTGCTTTCTGGGCGCAGCGACGTTGCTGCAGGCGCAGGGACCAGCCGGACAGCCCGTCACCCGCCTCGGCGTGGATCTGGCCGCGCCCTCGCAGCCGTACACACCGGTGTTTTCCTGGTTCGGCTATGACGAAGGGAACTACACCACAACGCCGCTGGGCCGCGATCTGCTGGGCGAGTTGCACGCCCTGAGCGCGGTGCCGGTGTACATCCGCGCGCACCACCTGCTCACCTCCGGCAACGGCGTCCCGGAGCTGAAATGGAGCTCCACGGGGGTCTACCACGAAGACGCGCAGGGCAAGCCGGTATACGACTTCACGATCCTGGACGGCATCTTCGACGCGTATCGAGCGGCCGGGGTCCGGCCGATGGTGGAGCTGGGCTTTATGCCCAAGGACCTCGCGGCCACGCTGCCCAACCGCCACGAGCCCTACCAGGTGCACTTCCCGGGCAGCACCATCTCTGGCGCCTCCAACAACCCTCCCAAGGACTACGGCCGGTGGCGCGACCTGGTGCAGGCGGTGACGGCGCATCTGGTGGCACGCTATGGCGCCGAAACGGTGCGGCAATGGCCCTTTGAGGTGTGGAACGAGCCCGATATCGACTATTGGCACGGCACGCCGCAGGAGTATTGGAAGCTCTACGACTACGCCGTGGCGGGCGTCCGTGCCGCCTTGCCCGACGCCAAGGTCGGTGGACCGGCCTCCACCAGCCCGCGCAACGGGCGGGCCGCCCGGTTTCTGGACGACTTCCTCACCCACGTGGAGAGCGGCACCAGCGCGGCGACAGGCGGCGCGGTGCCGCTGGACTTTATCTCGTTCCACGCCAAAGGCCAGCCCACGATCCCCCACGGCGCCACCCGCGCCGACGAGGTCACGATGGGGCTGCGGGAGGAGCTGCGGGATGCGGACCGGGGCTTTGCCATCGTCGCAAGCCATGCGAAGCTGCGTGCGCTTCCCATCATCCTGAGCGAGGCCGACCCGGAGGGCTGCGCCGCCTGCTCCAGCAAGACCAATCCGGCCAACAACTACCGCAACGGCACGCTGTACCCGGCCTATACCGCGGCGGCCTACCGCGGGCTGCTGGACCTGGCGGCCCGGCACCGCGTGCACCTGATCGCCATGCTGAGCTGGTCGTTTGAGTTTGAGGGCAGGGACTCCTTTGAGGGCTTCCGGTCGCTGGCGACCAACGGTGTGGGCAAGCCCATCCTGAACCTGTTCCGGATGCTGGGCCTGATGGAGGGCCTCCGCCTGCCGGTAACCAGTACGGGGGCTGTTGCGCTGGACGACCTGCTCGCCACCGGCGTCCCGGCGGGCCCGGATGTGGATGGCTTCGCCGCCACGCAGCCGGGTGAGGCGTCGCTGCTGGTGTGGAGCTACCGCGACGCAGCCCAGGCAGAGCCGGGCACGGCTGCGCAGGTCAGCTTTGGCGGCCTGCCGCGGGAGCTGCGCCGCGCGGAGCTCGTGCAGTTCCGCATCGACACGACGCACAGCAACGCGTACACGGCCTGGCAGGCGATGGGCTCGCCGGCCCACCCCACCCCGGAGCAGACGGCACGGCTGCAGGCGGTCGCGGGGCTGCAGCAGCTCACCTCGCCGCAGTGGGTGGAGGTGCATGAGGGAACGGTGCAGGTGCCCCTGGAGCTGCCACACGAGTCCGTTACGCTGTTGCAGCTGCGATGGCAGCCAGCGGCCGGACCGAGCCGCAACAGCCCAAAGCGTTAGCGGCGCAGGCGGCTGAGCAGCAACAGCAGCAGCGTGAGCAGGATGCTGAGCAGAAGGCTGGTGCCCAGGGGAGCGAAGACCTGCAGGTGTTTGCCGCGAAAGCTCAGGTCACCGGGCAGGCGCCCCCACGGGATGCCCAGGCGGCCGAGCGCCATCACGAGCAGCCCGGCGACGATGAGCAGAAGACCTGCGCCGATCAACCATCGCCCCATCAGAGACCTCCCTGCGTTTGGATGCTGTCGGCAAGTGGCTCCGCGCGGCGACGCCGGATAGGGGACTGCTCCCTGCAGTCACTCCGTAACGATGTGGCACTAGAGGTCGCTTGCCGGCTGGGTGGGTTCGCCAGGGCATATCAATGTGAGTCGTCCTCAGATGCTTCAATGCCGCGTTAAGAAAAATTGCAATCCACCCGAAGATTGCGTATGTTGTGAAGACCTCAACAACTGCAGTCGTCTTCTCGGTTCCTCAATGGGCCCGGGGCACGCATACCTTTTGCGTGCCCGGTGTCGCGTATCCGGACGTGAAGTGCCTTCGCGTCCGCTCACGTAGTCAGGAGAGAAAAGCGTATGGCTTCCAGACGTTTCGGGCTTTTTGTTGCTCCAGTTGTCCTTCTCAGCACCGTTGCCGGTGCGCAAACCTTTCGTGGCAGCGTCGCCGGTTTGGTGACGGATGCTTCGGGCGCCGCGATTCCGGGGGCTTCGATCGTGTTGCTGAACCCGGCGACCAATGAGGTCTTGAAAGCCACAACCAACAGCGCAGGCGATTTCAATTTTCCGGAGCTGGCCGTGGGCAGCTACAAGCTCACCGTGAGCGCGCCGGGCTTTTCCACGCGCAACATTGACGCGGTTCCCGTGGAGATCTCCAAGGTCAACACCCAAAGGGTGCAGCTGGACGTTGGCGCGGAGTCCACGATCGTCAACGTGGATGCTTCGGGCGTGAACGTGGACACCACCACCAGTTCCCTGGTCGCTGTGGTGGATTCAGCCTCGGTGCAGAACATCCCGCTCAACGGCCGCAACTTCACGCAGATGACCAAGCTGTCGGCCGGGGTAGGGGCGTACAGCAACACCGTAAACGGCTCCCGCACCGCCGGCGTGAACTTCCAGTTGGACGGCGCGGACAACAACGATCCCTGGTCGAACGCGGTCGCCTCCAACCAGGGCGGCGTGGCGGGCGTGGCGGGCGGCCTGGTGCCGATCGAGGCCATCGACCAGTTCTCCATGCAGTCGGCCGGTGAATCCGATCAGGGGCGCAACGGCGGCGCGAACAGCAACATGGTGCTCAAAAGCGGCACCAACACCCTGCACGGCGATGTTTTTTACTACGACCGCAACGAGTTCTTCGCCTGGTTGAGCCCCGTGCAGCTGGCGCACACGCGCGTGCCCGAGATCCGCAATCACCAGGGCGGCTTTACCCTGGGTGGACCCATCATCAAGGACAAGACCTTTCTGTTTCTCGCCGGCGAGATCCAGATCGCCAACGCCAACAACAGCGTAGGCGATACGGTGATCAACGATGCCTGGTTCAACGACGCCGCCCGGCTGGTGCAGGCCGCCGGCCTCACCCCCAACCAGGTGTCGCGCAACCTGTATGCGCAGCTGTTTCCGGCCGATAGCAAGGGCGGCACCGCCACCACGGGCAACTACCTCAGCGCCGGCCGCAACACCTACAACAGCTACAACGGCATCATCAAGCTGGATCACCACTTCACAGACAAATACACCATCTCCGCACACTACCTGGGCACTACCGGCACGCAGTCGGCGGATGTCGGCTCCCACTACTCGGACTACTTCCAGACCGCCCCGATGCACATCCACAACTTTCTTGTGGTGCAGAACTCAGTCTTCTCCAGCAAGCTGGTCAACCAGCTTTTGTTTGCGGGCCAGTCCTTTCTGCAGACCTTTAACGATCGCAACCAGAACTTCGACCCGCAAGCGGCGGGCCTGAACCTGGGCCTCGCGGGCATCCTTGCGCACGGCGCCACCAAGCTCAGCGTCGGCAGTTTTGACTACACCGGCGCCACCGCGCCGCTGGGCCGCCAGGACGTGACCGGCCACGTCACCGACACGCTGCACTGGACCGTGGGGCTGCACGATTTGAAGCTGGGCGGCGAGTTCCGCCACGCCAACCTCAACGTCGCCTACTACACCAACGGTCGCGGCTCGTTCACCTTTGACGGCACAAGGGGCGGCTATACCAATGCGCAATGCACCGCGCTCGGTTATTCGGCCACAAACAGCGATCCCACCGGCCACAACTGCTCCCCGCTGAAGCAGGTGGCGGATTTTGTCGCCGGCCTGCCGCAGGCCACCAGCGGCGCGCAGATTCTGCGCAACAACCCGCAGCGCGTTTACCTGGTCAACAGCTTCGACGTGTACGGGCAGGACTCCTACCGCGTGTCGCAGCGCTTCACCATCAACTATGGCGCGCGCTGGACCTACCCGGGCGTTGTTTCCGACGATCGCAATTCGCTCTACAACTTCACGCCGGGCGGGGGCTTCTTCGGCGAGCCGCTGTATGCAAAAAACCTGGGCAACGTCGCTCCACGCGTGGGCTTTTCCTGGCAGCCGTTTGCCAACAACGCCACCACCGTGCTGCGTGCGGCCTATGGGCTCTACTACGACCAGCCCACGGTGGGTCAGTTCGTTTACAACAACATCGGCAACACGGGTGCCACCGGCATTTACTCCAACCCCGCCGGTCCTTCCCCTGTCTTCAACACCACGGTAGCCAACTACGTCTTCGGCGTATCCGCCTTCCCGACCACACTCAGTCCCACCACCTCCGTCGGTGTGCTGGCCATCAATCCGGGTTATCGGCAGTCCTACCTGGAAAATTTCAATCTCAACGTGGAGCAGCAGGTCTCCAGGAGCACGTTGTTCACGTTGGCTTACGTGGGCAGCCTGGGTCGTCGTCTCGCTTATGTCAGCGACATCAACCAGATCAATGCGGCGACCACGCACACTCGCCCGCTGGCCGCGCAGGACCCCACACTGCTCGCGATCAATCAGGTCAATGGCGGCGCCACCTCCAACTACAACTCCATGCAGGCCTCGTTGCGGCAGTCGCAATGGCACGGCCTTTCCGCAAGCCTGTATTACACGTGGTCGAGGGTGATGGATTATGTCTCTTCCACGACCACGCCGATGAACAGCTACAACCTGCGCGCGGACTACGGCCCCGCCACTTTCGACACCCGCAACACGGTCACCGGCTTCGGCACCTACACGGTGCCCCGCTTCACCAGCAGGCTGGAGCGGCTCACCAACGGGTATCAGGCGACAGCCCTCGTCACCTTCGCCGGTGGACAGCCCATCAACGTCCTTGTCGGTTCCAACGTCAGCGGCACGGGTGAAAACAAGGACCGTCCCAATGTGGTGTCGGGCGTGGCCCGCTACCGCGGCGGCACGGAGCTGACCGGCAGCAGGAGTTCTTCGCGCAGCTACGCCTTTCTCAACAAGAGCGCCTGGAGCTCCCCCGCGGCAACCGGCACCACCATCTGCTACTGCTACGGCAATGAGCGCCGCGACAGCGTGTACGGTCCGGGCTTCGGCACCATCGACCTGACGCTGGAAAAGCGCACCAGGATCACCGAGCGCCTGAACAGCGAGCTCCGCGCGGAGATCTTCAACATTGCCAACCAGGCAAATTTCGCCAATCCCAGCGGCTCACTCGCCAGCTCGTCCTTTGGCGTGCTCACCCAAACGCGCAACGGCTCCTCCGCCCCGGGTCTGGGCGTGGGGGAACCGCGCAACATGCAGTTCGCCATCAAGCTCTCCTTTTAGGGCTGTTTCCCTGTAGGTGTAGCTGTGGTTTTTTTAGGGCTGAAAGCCCTTTACATAACAGCCTGGGGCGCAAGCCCCAGGCTAGCCGCACAGGAACGCTCAAGGGCTGAAGGCCCGACACATCAACGCAGGACTGTACCTGCAGGAAATTTGGTCCAGGGCTCGCAAGCGCAACCAGGGTTCCGCGTCAGCGTCCGGTGGAGCCGAAGCCACGGACGCCGCGCGGAGCCTCGGCCAGCTCGTCGGTTTCGGCAAACACGGCCTGAATGCGCTCCACCACCCGCAGCTGCGCGATGCGGTGTCCGGGGGCGACCAGCTGCGGCTCCGTGGACAGGTTGGTCAGCACCACCTTCAGCTCGCCGCGGTAGCCCGAGTCGATGACGCCGGCCAGCGTGGTGACGCCACGCACCGCCAGACCGGAGCGGTCTTCTACCAGCGCGCCGTGGGTCTCTGGAAACTCCATGGCCAGCCCCGTGCTGACGGCCTGCGTCGCCCCGTGGCGGCCCACCGGCGCCAGCGTCACCGCCTCCGCCGCGAACAGGTCCGCAGCCAGATCGCCATAGGGCCCCAGGTGCGCGTAGCGTGGCATCTGCGCCGCGGGGTGGAGTCGTTGCACAAGAATGGTGGGCTGCGTTCGGGCGTCGGGCATGATGAGGGCAACAGTGTCGCATGCGGGCGGGGCCTCTCCGGAGCGCGGCGCGTTTTCGTGGCATCCGAAGGGTGACGCAAACCGTTGATGCCGTGCCCGCTTTCACTACTCGCCTGGCTGAAAGCCTGCGAATTCGCAAGAAGTCGCAGATTTCGTGGAGCCTCGGCGCGTCTATTCAAATCATGTTGCCTGTACGACGTAGGGGCTCACGTGGCCCCATGCTCTTTTTGTTGCACTGGCTCGGCGGCGGCGCGCAAACCTGGGACCAGGTCAGCGAGGTGCTGGGTTCCCGCGGCGTGCAAGCGATCGCCATCGACCTGCCCGGCTTCGGCGACGCCATCACCACAGGCGGCTTTAATAAAGCCGCGATGGCCGACGAGGTCGTCGCCACCCTGCAGGCGCTACGCCGCGAGTCGGCCGCCGCCGCGGGCGAACCCTGGTGCCTGGCCGGCCACTCCATGGGCGGCGCGGTAGCGATGATCGTGGCCCGGCGCGCCTTGGACGGCGAGGCCGGGCTCGAAAACCTGCGCGGCCTTGCGCTGGTTTCGCCTTCCACGCCCGGCCCGGAACCCATGCCGGAGCACAAGCGCTCCGCCATGCTGGCATCCCTCGGTGCATCCACTGGCGACGCGACGAAGGATCGCAAGCACGCCGAAGCGTTCCTCGACGAAAACACCGGCAAGCTCGCCCTTCCCGAGGACGTCCGCGCGCAGGCCGTCGAGGGTGTGTTGCACATGAATCGCACCGCCCTGCGCCTGTGGCTGGAGCAGGGCAGCAAGGAGGACTGGAGCGCGCGCATCGGAACGCTGGCTCTGCCGGCGCTGATTGTGGCCGGCACCGAAGACGCCGCCCTGGGCCCCGACGCCCAGCGGGAGCGCACACTGCCGCACCTGCCGAAGGCCGAGCTGGCGACGCTCGAAGGAGCCGGGCACCTTGCCCCGCTGGAGCGGCCGCAGGAGGTCGCTGAGTATCTGACACAGTTTCTTGCAGGCTGCGGCCTGACGCTCGCCACCACCGAGGCGCAACCCGGCCCCGTGGTCGCCGACGCCATGCGCTCCGAGCGAACCTCCCCGCAGACGCGGGAGGTGATGACGCAGCGCCTCCGCGGTGCGCAGGACTGGAACCATAAACCGAAGGCCTTCACCGCCGCCGAGCAGCGTTCGGTGCGGGGGCTGGCTGCCGCGGTGGTGCCCGATGCCGGCTTCGATCTCGCCGCCTGCCTGGATCGCGAGCTCTCGGAAAGCCCCGGCGACGGCTGGCGCTTTGCCGCCCTGCCGCCCGATGCGGACGCCTGGCGACAGGGTTTGCGCTCCCTGGACCTCGCTGCGGACCGCCTCCATAACGTCTCGTTCCTCGCGCTGCATCCAGGGCAACAACACGCTCTGCTGCAGCAGGCCGCGGCGGGCAAGCTGGGCCCCGGCCTGCTCGGCACCCTGCACCTCGGGCAGGCTGCGCAGGCCTTTACCGCGGAGCAGATGAAGAGCTGGTTTGAGGACGTGCGCGGCGAACTGACGCGCCTTTATATCGCCGACCCGCGCACCATGGACCGCATCGGCTTTACCGGCTTCGCCGACGACCTGGGCTTCACGCAGATCCAGCTCGGGCAGCAAGAGGAGTTTGAACGTTGATCGAGACCACCGCCCCCCAGCCCTCACCTGTGCGCCAATCCACCCTGGGCAAGAATGAGCTCGCGCGGCTGCGGCCCACGATGCAGCACCACCAGGACAGCGACGTGGTAGATGCCGTCATCATCGGCACAGGCGCGGGCGGCGCCCCGCTGCTGGCCAAACTTGCCGCCGCGGGTCACCGTGTCGTCGCCCTGGAGGCCGGCGCCTGGTTTGAGTCCCCGGCCGAGGACTTCCCCACCGATGAGCTTGCCGCGCCCATCTACTGGATGGGCGAACGCCTGGCCGCCGGCGATACGCCGCAGGTGCAGGGCGCCAACACCTCCGGCTCCGGCGTGGGCGGGTCCATGCTGCACTGGGGGGCCTTTTGCCCGCGCGCCGACGAGCGCGACCTGCGCCTGCGCACCGAATCGGGCCTGGGCGCGGACTGGCCGCTCAGCTACAGGGACCTGCTGCCCTTCTACGAGGAGGTCGAGAGCTTTCTCGGCGTCTCCGGTCCCAGCCCCTATCCTTGGGACAAAACGCGCCGCTACCCCACAGGTCCGGTGCCCATCAACGGCCCCGGGCAGCTCATGCTGCGCGGCTTTCGCGAGCTCGGCATGACCGCCGCCCCCGCGCCCATCGCCGCGCTGAGTGAAAACTACAGCCGGCCCGAGTACGGCGCGCGGCTGGCCTGCGTGAACCGCGGCTTCTGCCACCAGGGCTGCCGCAACGGCGCCAAAGGCACCATGGACGTGACCTACCTGCCCTGGGCGGTCCGCTCCGGCGCGGAGATTCGGCCGCACTGCTTCGTCACCGGCTTCGAGCAGGACAGCGCCGGCCGCCTCACCGCCGTCGTGTATCGCGACAACGCCGACCCCGCCCACACGGCCGAGCGCCGGCAGCGGACCCGCGCCGTATTTCTGTGCGGCGGCGGCATCGAAACGCCGCGCCTGCTGCTCCATACCGGGCTCGCCAACGGCTCGGGGGAGGTGGGCAAGAACTTTATGGGGCATGTGTCGCCGCAGGTGTGGGGCACCTTTGACCAGCCGGTCCGCATGAACAAGGGCTTTCCCGCCACCGTGATCTCCGAAGACACGATGCGCCCCAAAGACGCGGATTTCGCCGGCGGTTACATCACGCAGAGCCTGGGCGTAGTGCCCGTGACCTGGGCCACCAGCGTGGCGCGTGCCCGCGGTCTGTTTGGCGCGGAGCTGACCCGCTACCTGGCCGACTACAACTACGTTGCCGGCATTGGGGCCAACGGCGAAAGTCTTCCCACCGAGCACAACTGCGTGTCGCTTTCCCCCACCGAGACCGATGAGCATGGGGTGCCCAAGGCCATCATCGAGCTCAGCTACGGGCCCAACGAAAAGGCCATGGAACGGCACGCCATTCAGGTGATGACCGCGGCGTGGAAGGCGGCCGGGGCCCGGGACATCTGGTCCATGCCGCGCACCGCCCACACCATCGGCACCTGCCGCATGGGCAATGACCCTGAGCACTCCGTGATCAACGGGAAAGGGCGATCCCACCAGATTCCCAACCTGTGGGTGTGCGACAACTCGGTGTTTCCCAGCGCCCTCGCGGCCAATCCGGCGCTGACCATCATGGCCCTGTCCCTGCGGACAGCGGAAGCCTTTCTGCGAGGGTAAACCGCCCCCGGTCAGCTCAGGTCGTTGCCGGAGATCAGTCGCTCGGTGCGAGCACTCGCCACCTGCTCCGCAACAACGCCCCTCTCGCCGCGGCTGGGCCGCCGGTCCTTGAAGTACAGGCGGCAGCCGCACATGCGGCACGTCCAGGGGTACCTTCCGAAGCGATACATGATCGCGTCGATCACACCGGCGCGGCTGCGCCGCTCCACCTTGGGATGGTTGCAGCCGAGTTTGCTCCGAGATCCCATCGGCGCAGGCTATCACGGCTTTCCGTCGCACGGTGATGGAAACGGTAAGCGGAGTAGTTCTTCAGGGCAGCTTAACGTGTTCACCGCGTGACGTGCCACGAGGAGTGGTCTCATCAAGCGACACCGTTCTCAGCGGCACCTATGGAACCAGCCGTCGAAGCGGCTTCCATAAACTTCCTGGAAGCCGAAAGGGCACCTGTGAGACCACTTGTATCATCAGAGCCGATGCAGACACGCGCGGCTTTGCGACGCTTTTTTACCGCCGGTGCGTCCGAAACAAGCAGCCAACTGCCTCTGCGCACCGGTCTGCGCATGTTCTGGGTGGGGCTTCTGGTGCGGCTGCTTTACCTGACTCTGGCCCACACCTACCGTTTTCGCGCCACGGAGGACCACTTCCAGTTCGGCTGGGAGATGGGCCGCATCGCCCGCGCGCTGGTGCAGGGCCGGGGCTTCGCGGACCCCTTTTGGGGCCACACCGGCCCCACCGCCTGGACGCCGCCGCTTTATCCGCTGCTCATGGCCGCCATGTTTCGGCTGTTTGGCGTCTACACCGACGCGGCGGCGTGGTCCCTGCTGGCGATCAACTCGGTCTTCTCCGCGGCGACAGCGCCTGTGGTCGCCGAAATCGCCGCCCGCTGCTACGGCGGCCGGCGCGACGGGCAGGGCGTCGCCCTGTGGTCGGGTTGGCTGTGGGCGCTCTACCCGGCTGCGATGCAGTACGCCGTGCGCTGGCCGTGGGACATGGCGCTGACCGCCTTCTTCTTCTCGGCGGCGCTTGCCCTCGGCCTGCGCCTGCGCGGCGTCGGCGGCGTCCCAAGGCAGCGCAGCCGGGCGCTATGGGCTGGCCTTGGCCTGTTCTGGGGGTTGATCGCGCTTTCCAACAGCTCCCTGCTCATCTTTTTGCCGGTGCAGGCTGGCTGGATCGTTTGGCCGGCACGGCGCAGCGTGGCAGCCTTCCTGGCGCCCGCGGCCTTCGGCGCCATCGTGTTTCTGGCCTGCCTCGCGCCCTGGATCGTGCGCAATCAGCGCACCTTCCACGCCTTTGTCCCGCTGCGGGCAAACTTCGGGTCAGAGCTTTATGTTGCGGTCCTGCCGTCTCAGGGAGGCTTTCCCTGGGGTACCCACTTCGTGGTCAACCGCGAGTCCGCCGAGCTCCATCGCTACGCTCGCCTGGGCGAGCTCGCCTACAGCAAGGAGCAGGGCGCTCGCGCAAAGGCCATCATCGCCGCGGACCCTTGGCGCTTCGTCCGCGATGTCCTGCTACGCTTCCAGTTCTACTGGGCCGGCGTGCCCCACCCGTATGAGCACGGCGTCCTCGGCGAGGTGCTGCGGGAGCTGAACTACAGCTTCCTGAGCGTCGCCGGCCTGCTGGGCCTTGCGCTCTCGCTGCATCGCCGGGTGCCCGCGGCGGGGCTGTTTGCAGCCGCGTTTGCGCTGTTGCCCTTGATCTACTACATCATCACGGTGCAGGCGCGCTTCCGGCACCCGCTGGAGCCGCTGATTACAATTTTTTCCGTGTACCTGTTTCGCAGCGCAGACCGCACGCGCCTGTGGACCTTTCGCGCTGCCCCACGGCAGCACCAGGTGACCGCATGAAAACGCTCCTGCTGACCGGCTGCTGAAATGGATCTCCTGGTCAAGGCAAAAAGCAAGAGCGCTCACGCGAAGGTCGCGATGGGTAACGCAAAGGGCGCGATGTGATGGAGCATCAGGGTGAATGCGGCAAGCGCAATCCATCTGCGGCCATGGCGTGAACCTTGGCGACCATGGCGTGACCCTTCCTGATAAGAAGATCGGGGCTGCGGCGAGTTCAGGGTGCCTCCTGCACAAGGAACAGCAGCGCGGCCAGTCGCTCGTACAGAGCCTTCGCGGAGTAGCGCTCCATCACGGTGTTGCGGGCCGCCGGACCAAGGGTGGCGGTGCGCTCCACGGCTTGGCGCACGGCCCTGGCCACGGCCGGTGGATCGGCCAGCGGCACGAGCAGGCCGTCGGTGCCGCCGGTGAGCAGCTCCTCAAAGGAGGGGATGCGCGTGCAAACGACGGGCATCTCGCAGCTCATCGCTTCCAGCACTACCAGGGCCACCGCCTCCCAGGCGGAGGTGGAAACGAAGACGCTGCACTGCTGGTACAGCTCACGGAGCCGTTGGCGATCCGAGATGAAGCCGAGGAACTGCACACGGTCGGCGACGCCGAGCTGCTTCGCCGTCTGGCGCAGTTGCGCCTCGGCGGGTCCGCTTCCCACCAGCAGCAGGGTGAAATCTTTCAGCAGCACCATGGCCTGGAGCAGATCGGTGAAGCGCTTCTGTTCTTCCACCAGGCGGCCCACTGTCAGGATGGTCTTTGCCTGCCTTGGTTGCGAGGCCGGTGGCGGAGCGAAGACCTCCGTGTCGATCCCGTTATAAAACAGCTCCGCCTTGCCCCCAAACAGGCGTGCCCGCTCCAGTGCCTGCAGCGATTGGCAGGTGAGAAAGGCTGCCCTGGGCAGGGAGCGGCGCTTGGCGCTCTCCATCCACGGCTCGTAAACCGCCCCATGCTCGGCGCCCACCACGGGCAGCGGTGTTTTGTCCACGATCACGTCGAAACGCGCCGTCCAGATCTCCTGGTGGTAGACCACCGTGATGCGGTCTTCGCGAAGCGCGGCCTGCATCGCCGCGCCATAGCCGGCGTAGGCCACACGGTCTCGCCAGGTCTGCAGCCTGGCCACCTTGCGCAGCCTGTAGGTAAACGGGTCGACCAGGCGCAGCCAGCGCGGGAGGGGAAGAAAGCGAACGCTGAGGCCGTCTTCCAGGCGGCGCAGTTCCGGGTTGCCGTAGGACAGAATGTACAGAATGACGTTGTGTCCGTTGCGGCGCAGACCGTCCGCGTATTCCCACACGAAGTCGTTGCGGTAGCTGGCCAGAAACTCTTCGCGCGTCAAGCCGAAGATGCCGCCGTAGAAGCCTTCAAAGGAGTCCGCGCTGAGAAAGAACGCGATGTTGGAGGTACCAGGGCGGGCAGACGAAGTCTCAGGCGAGGTGCGCATGGGGCACAAAATCTCCTTGCGGGGTGCGGGGCCTACGCCGCGCGTGAGGGCACGGGACGTTTCCGGCGGCTGTTGATAGCGACCCGGAACAGGTCGCGCAGCGCTTCCCCTTTGGCGCGCATGGCCAGACCGAAGCGATACCACGACTGGCGGCCCATGCTGGGGGTGAAGCGAATTGCCTGCACAAGGCCCGGGCACACCCTGGTGCCCACCAGCAGCGACCAGCCGACAAAGACCATCTTCTGGGTTTTATACAGCGAATCCCAGATGCTGAGGACCTCGTTGTAGGCAAAATCCTTGAACGACTGCGGATCGACGATCGTAGCTACACCGCTGTAATGCCGAGCCTCTTCGCGTGTGCCCTGGTAGTGATACACAAGCGCCGCCGGATCGTAGGCGATCTTCCACCCCTCGCGCTTGACGGCCAGCGCCAGGCTGACATCCTCGCTGGGCTGGGCGCCGCGCCCGCGCAGCCGCACGTCGCAGCGCGCCTGCTGCAGGGCCTCGCAACGGAAGCTCATGTTGGCGCCCTTGAGCAGATCCACCTCGCGTAGGGGACCATAGCCCAAATGGTGGTTGCCAACCGCGCGGCCGAACCATTGCAGCTTGCCGACGGGCTCGGCTTGACGATCGTCGAAGCTCTGGCCGTCAAAGCAGCGATCCCGCCCGCCGAGACCGCCCAGCGCAGCGTCCTGCTGAAAGTCCTGGAGCAGAACGCGCAGCCACTGCGGCTGTGGCTCGGTGTCGTCGTCGATCATGGCCAGCACGTCGGTGATGCAGGCTTCAATGCCCACGTTGTGCGCGTACACCGTTCCGGGAACATCGGTGACGATCTTGCGCAGGGGCAGGGCGCCTTGGTCGAAGGTTTCGAGCGCCGCGAGGGTGGCTGTGTCGTCCGTGCGCACGATGAGCAGCACATCGTCCGGCATTTTTTGTTGATGCTTCAGCGATTCGAGGCAGCGCAGCAGGTCCGGCGTGCGCTTGTAGGTGGGGATCAGGACGCCGATGGTTTGCGCCACATGGCTGGCGCGCCTGTCGCACTTGTGCAGACTTTTCACACTCATAAGAGCTCCCGATAGACCGCGGCGGTGCGCTCGGCCATCAGGCCGGAGCTGAAGTGCGCGGCGGCATAGCCGGCACAGGCGGCGGCGTCCGGCAGGGGCCGCTGCCCCAGCAGCGCGGCGGCCAAGGTGGCCGCAAGCACGGCCGGGTCGGAGGATTCAAAGATCAACGCTTCGGAGAGACCCGAGACCACCTCCGGCAATCCGCCCACGCGCGTGACCATGGACGGCGTTCCCGCAGCCAGGGCTTCGGCTGCGACCAGGCCGAAGCCTTCGAGCGCATTGGTGGGCACCACGTTGATGTCCGCGGCGCGGTACAGAAAAGGCAAGTCCTCATCCTTCACATAGCCAAGAAAGCGGACGTGGTCTTCGAGGCCAAGATCGCGGACGCGCGCCTCCAACTCCGCCTGCAGCAGGCCGCGGCCGCCGATGCACAGCAGCGTTTCCGGCACCCGCTGCACGATCTCCGGCATGGCGTCTACCAGTTCCAGCAGTCCCATGCGCTTGACCAGGCGCCGGACCGAGAGCAGGATGGGCCTGTCAACGGGCAAACCGAGCCGCTCACGCGCCTGTTGCTTGCTGCCCCCCGCGCGAAAGCGATCGATGTCCACGCAGCCGGGCACGATACGCAGGCAGTCCGGCGCGATGCCGTAGCGTTCGGTGGCCAGCCTGGCAAAGGCCTCCGAAAGCACGATGACGCGGTCGGCACGGCCATAGACGGTGCGCTCCACCCAGGAGCGCACGGCGCTGGCCAGCTGCCCGGCGCCGTCCTGCGCGGACTCCGCTCCCCAGGGACCGTGGAAGTGGTTTACCAGCGGACGCGACTTCAGCTTGTCCACGATCGGCATGGCGTACAGGGCGAAGTGCGATGCGACCACATCGGGGTTGCGCTGTGCAAGGAGTTGCAGCAGCTTGCGGCGCGCACTGCGGAATCGCTCCAGTTTGGGGCCATTTTCCGGGGCGAAGCTGAGAAAGGCGCCATGGGTGAGCTCCCCGACGTCGTCCGGCCCCGCGACCGCGCCCAGGACCTCAAAGCCAGCCCCGGGAAGAAACTTGTACAGCTCGGAAAGGATGCGGCCCTCGCCGCCGCCCCCAAACTGAATGCCGATCTGCAGGGCCAGGGGTGATGATTTGGCCGGCGTGTTGATTTGCTGCGAGATGACCTGCCCCCTTTCCCTGCGCACGCGTGTGAAGTGATTACAAACTCATGAGTTGCTGGTAAGCCGCGGTTGCCTTTTGCGCGGTGGCTTCAATGCGGAAGTGCTCTTGTACGCGCCGGCGGCCCTGCGTTCCGAGCTCTCGGCGCCGCTCTGGATCGGCCAGCAGCTTGCGCATGGCAGCGGCCAGCGCGGTGGGATCCTTTTTGGGCACAAGCACGCCGGAAACGCCGTCCTCCACAATCTCGGAGACCCCGCCGCCACGCGTGGCGATGACGGCGACGCCAGCCGCCATGCCTTCGATGACCACCTGCCCAAACGGCTCATCGAGGGTGGAAGCGTGCACCACTAGGCTGAGCGTGGCCATGTGCTCCTGCACGCGGGACACGAAGCCGCAGAACTCCACGCAGTGGGCGAGGCCCCACGCCGCGCTGTTGGCGCGCAGCTCCGCTTCCAGGGCCTCCTCACCGAACAGGGGGGCGCCAATGATCTGGAAGCGAACCTCCGGGAACTCGGCGTGGATCTGCTGGATGGCCTGCAGAAAGATATCCTGGCCCTTCCACGGGGAGATGCGTCCGACCAGCCCCACACGAACGATGCCGTCGTCGGCCGGCGCCTGCCGGGGCTGGGTAGCGAAGTCGAAGCCGTCATGCACCACACGGGCCAGCCACGGCTTGCGGGCCCCGCGTTTTGCGGGAGCGTCGGGCAAATGGAGCGTTTCCAACGTGGCATGCGAGTTCGCAATCACAGCGTGGGGAATCAGCCGCGCCAGCCGACGGAACACCTTGACGACTCGGGCGGGCAGATAATCCGTCTCGATACGATCCCGCACATGCCACAGCACACGCTTGCCCGCCAGCCGCGCCGCCAGGCCGCCCAGAATGTCCGCTTTCAGCGAGTTGGTATGCACCAGGTCGACATCCAGGCTACGGATCAGCGACCGCAGCCGCAGGAGGTAGCCCGGCAACAGGCCCAGTGTCCGCAACTGCTTCATCCCTACCGATCCGAGCGTGTCCTTGCGCGTTTCCAGCAGCGTGCTGGCGAGCGGAAGCACATGAACGGTGGTGTCTCCCGCGAGCTGCACGGCCAGCGGGCCGTCTGCCAGCAACAGGGCCGCATGCTGCACGCGCGCGGGGTCAAGATGACGAATCATCGCACGCAGGGCCAACTCCCCGCCGCCCAGCTTCGCCGTGTGATTCAAAAAAAGCACACGGACAGGCGTGGAACCCTCGTTCTTTCCTGAGTGTTGGTTCACCTCTTCAGGGTACTTGAAAGCGCAGGGCTTGGGAAAAATCACAAGTCATCCCGAAGCTGTGACTATCGTGCTCCGGCAAAGAGGAGTTTCTCTTCTCCCCGGGCTCCGAAGGCGGGATAATAGACCTGACCGTTGTTGCTGTGTATTCACAAGCCAGAACGAAACAGGCACACCTTGACCCGCGCACGGCAAACTCGTTGGCAAACCGCTTGGCAAACTTCCGAGCGGCGCTGGCTCGTGTACCTTGCCCTCGCGGTGGGGCTGCTGATGTTTACGCCGCTTGCCCGCGGGGTCATCGTGCTGGCGCCGCTGGGGGCGCTGGTGCTGGCGTTCCGCTTGATCCGGCGGGACCGCGCCGCCTATATCGAACTGCTGTGCTGGTCCTATATCGCCTGCTCGTTTGTGCGTCGCGTGGTGGATTACCGCAGCGGTGTGAACGAGTCCGTGCTGTTGGCGACCCCGCTGCTTGTGCTGCTGGCGCCCTTGGTCTTTCTCCTAACACGCTGGAGGCGGGTGATGACCCGCGACAGCGCCCCCTTTGGCTACGTGCTGCTGGCGTTGCTGTACGGGACGCTGCTGGCCTGCCTCGGCTTTCAGGTCAGCGGCCTTGTGGCGGAACTGCCCATCTGGCTGTTGCCGCTTGCTCTGGGGCTGTATCTGTTTGTTGAGCGTGAGGGGGTCGATCAGTTTTATGCCGGCTTTGAGCGTGCCATGGTGGCCGGTACGCTGTTCGCTGGCGTGTATGGCCTCGTGCAGTACTTCCTCATGCCGGCGTGGGATGCCAGCTGGATGGTGCAAACCGAGATGGTCACCATCGGGCTGCCGGAGCCGCTGGAGGTTCGCGTCTTCAGCACCCTGAACGCACCGCAGGTGCTGGCGGCGTTTCTGATGGTGGGCATTCTGGTGGCGTATCGCTCCCGGCTGGTGTATCGCTGGCCCGCTGTGGGGGCGGGTTTTATGTCCCTGGCGCTGTCCTCAGCGCGTGCAGCCTGGATCGCGCTGGTGGTGGGCATCCTGTACCTCGTTGTTCGCTCGTCCATGCGCGACCGTGTGCGCACGTTGACGTTTGTGGGCGCCTGCACCGCGCTGATCTTCGTGTCCATGCTGATCCCCGCGGTGAATGACACGCTGTCCAGCCGCTTTGAAAGCCTGTCCGGCGGCGCACAGGACAACAGTGCCGCCGACCGCACCGAAACCTACGACATGCTGCTGAACCAGCTCTCCGTGCAGCCGTTCGGCAACGGTCTTGGCGTGGATAACGGCATGGGCATGAGCGACGCCAAGCACGACAGCAGCATCGTCAATATGCTGTTCAGTCTGGGCGTGTTCGGGTCGGTGATGTTTGTGCTCGGCTTTGGCACCATCAGCAAACGCATCCTGCTGGCCCGGCCGGCGCGCTATGCACCGTACCTGCTGACGCTGCAGGCCGTGGTGATCGCCCTGCTGGCGGAAACACCGCTGGACAACATCCTGAGCGGGCCGGTGGCTTTTCTTACCTGGTCGAGCCTGGGGCTCGGCCTTGCACGGGTGGCCATGCCCGCGCGCTCTGCGGAGGCTGCAGTCCTGGTACGGCGGACCGTGGTTCCCAGGCCCCTGGCAATGCCCCCGCAAACCTCCGGACCGGCTTCGGAGTTTCTGCCCTGACGGTATCGGCTGAGGTCTGGCGGCGCGCCCCAGCGGTGCTCCTCGACACGTCACCAAGCCAGCAGGGCACGATCGTATGCTAGCTCTATGCGCCTCTTCCTGAAGCTGGCCCTGTGTTTGGCCATGCTGCCGGTGTCCGGCTGCCACCGGCGCCCCGCCGTTCCGGAGCAACCGATGCCGCCCCACACGATCTTGCTTTCCGCGATGATGCGGGAGCTTTCCGCGCAGCCCGGCTTCGCCCAGAAGCTGCTGGCGGAGCTCGACGGCGCCAAGGCGGTGAGCGGGAAGAAAGGGCCGGCGCTGCTATCCGCCCCGCTCTTCAACGAATTGCGCAAACGCGTTCTTGGCAAAGACTGGCAGGGGCTGGACCGCTTCCCCGGATGGACCATGCGGGAGATCAACCCCGCCGTGCATCTGGCCGACAACATCGCCGGCAAGGATGGCAAGCTGGAAGGGCTGAGCGCTGCGCACCCGGGTGCGCCCGCGC
This sequence comes from Granulicella sp., assembly GCA_965218675.1. Taxonomy (GTDB): domain Bacteria; phylum Acidobacteriota; class Terriglobia; order Terriglobales; family Acidobacteriaceae; genus Granulicella. Next base: position 525,788 of record CBDCLP010000009.1, on the reverse strand, counting down.
CGGCACTGAACAATGCGCAGGCGCGTGTCTTTCTGGATCTCGGTCCCTACTCGCTGAACGAGGCGCAAACGGTGTCGCTGGACACGCCCTCACCACTGCCGCCGTTTACGACGCGGGGCATCGTAGCGCCCGTTATGGATGGTGTGGTTCGCGGCGACGGACCGAGCGTCCTTGCGCCGGAGCATGCCGCCTCGCAGCGTCTCGCCGACGTGCTGAACCGGCTGAGTGTGAACCCGCTGCAGGATGCAAAGCCGTTTGCCGCGGCCATCGCAGGCCACACCGTGCACACACCGCAGGATCTGGTCGCCGCGCTGATCGGCAGCGGTTATCAGGTCAGCGTAACGGATTCACGGTACTTCGCCAACTTCGGCCACCTGCACTTTCGTGGCATGGATGTGATGATGCCGTTCTGGATCAATACCCAACTTGCGGTGCCACACAGCGGTGGGCTGTTGCACGGGCCGCGTGCGCTGCTGGTGCCGGTGTCGCACGCCGAGTTCGAATGGCACATTCGCGGACCGCACATGGACGCTGATGTGAGCCACTACTTTGGCGTGGACGGCAAGGCTGAATGGCGCACCATGGACACGCTGGACCAGGCGTGGGTGCTGAAGCGCAACGCCCACGTCTACACCGCTGCGCAGGCCGTGGAAGTGACGCGGCTGGTCGGGCTGATTACGCTGGCCTACATGCACCAGCACGCCAGGCGTCCGTCGCTGCCCTTTGGCGGCTATTACACGCTGGGCGTCTGCCAGGATGTGGTTTCAGCCGTGGAAACGAAGCTGACCGGCCACAGCACGCTGTTTCCCAACACAGCGGACAGCGCGCTGTTCGACGACCCGCGCGACGCCGAAGTGAACTCATTGTTTGCGGCCATTCCCAAGGACCGCGAAGGCCAAAAACCACAGCCCGAGCGCATCTTCGGCTCGCTGCCCACAGTACCCGGCAACAATGCAGCGTTCGCGGCGATCACGATTCCAGGCCTCGCCGCCAATCTGCAGCTGACCTACAAGGTGTGGCAGCATGGACAGCTCGAGCGCACCAACAGCTACCTGTATTCCCTCGTTGTTGTCGCGGTCGTGTGCGCCGGATTGCTGGGGCTGGCCTGGTGGACGCGGCGCCAGCGGCGTAAGAGAGTGCCGTAATGCGCGGTCCCACCGCCCAAAGTTATGCCGCAGAAATTGGGCAACCTGTGCTCCAATGGCAGCGGAGGCGGAGACGCGATGGCAACCGCAAAGAAGTCCCCTGCAAAGAAGAGCGCGGCGAAAAAAACCTCAGCGAAAAAGTCCGCCGCGAAGAAGACAGTGGGCAAAAAAACGGCAGCGACGAAGCGGCCGGTGGGTCGACCGGCGAGTAAAAAGAGCGCAGCGAAAAAGTCGGCGGCCAAGACGACCTCCGAGAAGAACAAATCTGCAAGAAAGTCAGCCGCCAAAAAGACAAGCGGTCGCAAATATGGACCCCGCGCCAGCCAGGATGTCGCCGAAGAGATGCGGGAGATGAAGCGCGGCCAGCTGCGGATCGGCAAGTCTGGCAAGAAGGTGACCAACCCGAAGCAGGCGATCGCGATCGGTCTTTCCAGGGCGCGGCGCGAGGGCGCCAAGGTGCCGCCCAATCCCCATACGGGCCGTTGACGCAGCGCCATCGCCCAGGCTACCGGCAAATCCGGTCTTAACTCGAGATTCGCACCCCGAGTGCATCTCGATCGCGCACAGAAATTCCAAGGTAATGCCTTGTTTGTGGCATGGTCCTCGCCACTTCTTCGTGGCACCATGCCCGCAGGTGGCATGAATGAAAGTGGCCGATGAACGCAGTTTGACCGGCACAAGCGGGCCGCGCGTGCGATCTCCAGGGCGGAACGCACGTTGCTTTTGCGGCTCGGGTCGGAAATACAAGCTGTGTTGTATGGATCGCAACCCGGGCGGGAGCCTGCCCGAGGGCGGCACTCCATCGCGCACCGCAGAAGGGGCCCTTAGCGAGACTATCCCCTTCGCCGCCCAGTCAGCCTTTCAACGCGGAAATGACCTGCTGATCCAGAATCGCTGGACCGAGGCCCTGAAAGCCTTCTCCAGGGCGCTCGTCCTATGGCCGGAGTATCCGGAGGTCATGAACAGCATGGGCCGCACGCTGGCTGAGATGGGCGAGCACCAGCGAGCTGTCGTGTGTTACGCCAAAGCCCTCAGCCTGCGGCCTAACTACGCAAAAGCCCTTTGCAACATGGGCTACTCCCTGCAAGCGGTCGGGCGTACCGGCGAGGCCATCGAAAGCCTGCTGCAGGCCGTTCACATCGACCCTGAGTTCGCGGATGCGTACGTGCATCTGAGTGCATCCTTCTACACCTGTCGCCTGTATCAGCAAGCAATCGACGCTTCTGTTCGTGCTCTTCAACTCAAGCCGGATAGCCTTGACCCGCTCTTGAATACAAGCGGCGCTCTCCTGCAGCAAGGCCGGCTCGCCGAAGCAGCCTCCGTTTTGCAACAGGCGGCAACGCTGCGGCCGCGTGAGCCACGGTTCTTCTCCAATCTTGGCCAAGTGCTGCTGGAACAAGGCCGCGTCCCTGAAGCCATCTCTGCCTATAGGCGCGCCCTGGAAATTCAGCCCAACTACGCCAGTGCGTACAGCAATCTTCTTTACACCCATGCCTTCACGCGCAACTTCAGCGCGGCAGAAGAGCTGCAGATCGCGCGCGGGTGGGAGCGGGCGATCGTGCCCGAGGAACATCGTCGGCACGCAGTTGCTCTACGCACAACGCCAGGAGCCTTTCCCCGAACGGCCCGGAGCCATCGTCGTCTGCGCTTGGGCATCGTCTCAGCCGAACTGGGAACGCATGCCGTCGCTGAGTTCCTTGAACCCTTGCTCACCCACTTCGATCGCGAACGCTTCCACGTAACCCTGTTCCCCTCCATTGGCCGCTTCGATGCCCGTGCCGATCGTCTGCGTGGGTTGGCAGACCGCATCGTCCCTCTGAGCGGTCTGCCAGACGATGCAGCAAGCCATCATATCCGCAACGAATCGATCGACGTGCTCATCGACACTTCGGGCCATACTGCCGGCAACCGGCTCGGAATCTTTGCGCGCCGCGCGGCACCGGTGCAGTGCAGTTATATCGGCTACTGGAGCACAACGGGGCTGACGGAGATGGACTGGTTTCTCTCCGATCAGGACGCTCCGGAGGACGCGCAGGCGGCCTTCAGTGAGGGCCTGTGGCGGCTTCCTCGCATGGCGGTCTGTTATCACGGCGACCCTTCGCTGAATGACACACTCTGGTCGCCTTCCACGGACGGCACGCTGCGCCTCGGCTGTTTCAACAAGCTTTCCAAGATTCGGGAAGAAACGCTGGCGCTCTGGGCTGAGGTGCTGCGCGAGCTGCCACACAGCCGCCTGGTGCTGGAAGACGCGGGCAGTCACCCGGAAGAGTCGCATACCCGTATCCGCACCTCTCTCCAGCAACATGGCATTGCGCCGGACCGAATCTCCTTCATTCCTTATGAACCGGGACACGAACGGCACATGCTGCTGTACAACGGCATTGACATTGCCCTGGACACGATTCCTTTCAACAGCGGAACCACCGCCTTCGATGCCTTGTGGATGGGCGTTCCCCTGGTCACCCTGGACGGAACATGGATCGGCGGCCGAATGGCCGGCTCCGTCCTGCGCGCGTTGGGACGGCGCGAGTGGATCGCCTCCAGCGCGGCGGAGTTCGCCGGCATCGTGAGAAGGCTGGCAGCCGACGGGGAAGAACTCCAAGCGACCCGGCGTGGTCTGCGGCAAGAGATGGCCCAAAGCGTTCTCTGCGACGGCGCCGGACTTTCAAAAGCGCTGAAAGATGCTTTCGAAGGCATGTATGACCTCTGGTGGAAGGAGCAGCCTATGGAGTCATAGCGTTCTGCTGGCTAACGAACGGGCAAGCAGTCGAGGGAGGCGGCGCCGGCGGCCAGCACCGCGTCGGCAATCGCCGCGGCCTCTCGCGTGGCCTGCACATCATGGACGCGGAGCAGGTGCGCTCCGCCGAGCACCGCGGCCACGTTCCCAGCAAGGGTGGCATCGCGACGCGCGACGGCAGGAGGCGCGGAGCCCCGATCCGTTCGCGGCAGGTTCCGCACGGCCTGCCCCAGGAACCCTTTGCGCGAAAGCCCGGCCAGCAGCGGACGCCCCAATTGGTGCAGCGAGCCAAAGCCGGCCAGCAACTCGAAGTTCTCCGGCCCCAGCTTGCCAAAGGCGAAGCCCGGGTCGAGCACGATGGCCTTTGTGGCAATGCCGCTCATCTCGGCCAATGCCAGGCCCTCGGCGAGCCCCTGGAAGACGTACTGCAGCACGGCCCGAGGCCCCAGCGGCGCGGCAGTCTTCCACTCCGTGGGGCGGCCGCGGGTGTGCATCAGGATCAGGCCGCAGCCGGTCGTTTGGACAGCTCGGGCCATCGCGGCGTCCCATTGCAGGCCGGAAACATCGTTGATGATCTCAGCGCCGGCCCTGGCTGCGGCAAGCGCCGTGGCGGCATGGTAGCTGTCGATGGAAACCAGCGTCGCCGGGCGCTCGCGCAGCACCGCCTCGAGCGCCGGCAGCAGACGCGCCTGCTCCTCATCCGTGCTGATGGGCTGGGCGCCGGGGCGGGTGGACTCCGCCCCCATATCCAGAACGTCCGCTCCGCTGTCCAGCGCCCGGCAGGCGACCTCGACGACAGTTTCCACGCCCCGTCCGGCGAGGCCATCGCCGGAGAAGCTATCGGGGGTGAGGTTCAGGATGGCCACGACCTGGGTACGCTCGCCCAGTGAAAGCGTGCGGCTGCGCAGCTGCCAATCGAACCGCGGGCGTGCGGAAAAGGACATGGCCCTTGGACGCTCCATGCGGAGATCCTGCTCCGCCAGCTTGCGCTGAAAAAGGCCTGCCCGGGAGCGCCTGCGGTCAGCGGGGCCAGCCTGCTGCACGCCTTTCTGCTCCATGCCGGCCTGCGCGAGGGCGATTTTATCTTCTACGACGGCTCAGGCCTGAGCACCAAGGACCTGGTGACTCCGCGCGCGGAGGCGCAACTGCTGGCCTACGCGGCCAGCCAGCCCTGGTTCATCCAGTGGAAGGCGGCGCTGCCGGTGGGCGGTGTGGACGGTACGCTGGCGTCCCGCTTCACCGCGCCGCCGCTCAAGGGCCAGATCTTTGCCAAAACAGGAACCCTGGGCGAAAGCCGCGCCCTCGCTGGGTACATCCGCTGCGCCTCCGGCCAGGAGCTAATCGTAGTCATCCTGGACGACGATCACACCCCGGGAAGCTCCGCGGACCGCATCGCCATGGATGCCATCGTCGCCGCAATCGCTGAAGACAACTGATCACACAGCGCTCCAGTGCGGATCGCCTGCAGGTTGGCAGCCTGAAACCTGAAGCCCGTCGCGATGGACAGAAGGTATCTACATCGCCTGTGATCATGGGCAACTTCGCCCTTACAGCCGTCTTCCTCCAGGTGTAGCTGCGCTCATATCTGGCGCCTTACGGGTGCGGCACAGCGCCTTGCCTGCGATGGCCACCGCCTCGCCTTCGCTCAACTGCGCAATCGATCCAACCCAGGCCAGAAGCTCTCCTAGAAGTCCTCCGGATCCAGCGCGGAAATGAGCCGGTTGAGTGACTCGTGCGATGGACACCGGCAACTCAGAAAACTCTTCAGCCATGCCCGCTTGGCCTTGCAATAGCCTTCGACCTCGTTCCGGCTGCTAGCCCCGCTCAAGATCGCCGCCAGCGCCCAGAAACAGTTCTCGTCCAACATGTTCCCGCGTCCGATCCACCTGCGACCGCGCAACTCCGAAAAGTAGCTCAGGGAATTAGTCATTCCCACATCTCAACCAGCCAAACACCTCTCGCCTATAGCAATCAGGATGCGTTGGCCCTGGACCGGTGATCGAAGATGCGCTGCCGCCACTTGCCCCTGCCATCGGCTGCGAACAGCCCTGCCGGCAAGCAATCTCCTTGTTGGCCAAATCCTCCGCGGCCAGTCATACAACTCGAGATTTCTCCTATTGTTTTCTGGTTTCTTGCTTTTAGTTCCAGGCAAGGGTGGTGCGGCGATAGCGGCAAGGTTTGGGAAGCACGCGCGTACGCGGCGGGCGGAGTTTCTCGCAGATAAACAGGTGAACGGCACCTGAAAGCTAAGGCGTCCAAATTTGCAAGGGCACGATCGTGGACACAGACGCTGATCGAAGCGCCTTTCTCAACCAAGGGAAAACAAGGCAAGCATGATCCGGAGATGCACCAGACGCGCAAGAACAACCCAAAGTGCAGCGCAAGACACCTCAGTCCGCAAAGCGTAAACCGCCGCTTTAGCGTGGTGTCCCCGGAAACAGCCTGCAATAGGTTGGATCGTCAAGAGGGATCGTTTGTCTTTCTGTTCTCTTAGCCGCGAGTTTGCAAAGCCTCAGGTCCCGTGGCGGGCTGATGAGTGGGGTCTTGCACTCCCTTCCCGGCGCCTTTGTTCTTTGTCTGGTGAGCTCGTGATGTGGTTGCGTCGTGAATCACATATCGCCGTGGCTTCGGCATGAGCCTTTGCTGATTAACTGCCGCATCAACCCGAGATCTGTATACCGGTCAAACGTGTGTCGCATTTAGCCAAACCTGGACGAACTCTCCCCAGGCCGCTGTGGACCGCGGCGATGGAGCCCCGGAGGGTTGCCGTTTCATAGGCCGGACTTCGTCGAGAAAACGTGCTCGCGCGCCGCGATGGAGCTAACGACCTGAGGGAACGCGTCGAACGACAAAACCGTCCCACCGTTCCCACAGACGTTGGAAAGCGTCAAAGAACGGCAGCTCCCACATTACACACCGCGCAGACCACGGCGGTCTTACGATGAAAAAATTCGCTTTGCACAGCGTACGACGATATCTCTTTGCTCCAACGTGCCGCCGACCACTGCCGCGAGCTTGGGCTTAAGCCCTGCCGCACCCGGCCCTACACCCCACATACCAACGGAATAGCCGAACGCTTCATCCAGACGTCCCTGCGCGAATGGGCCTACGCCCGCACCTACCAAAACTCAGCCGAACGCGAACAGCACCTCGCTCCCTGAATTCGCTAATACAGCGGAACGCCGGACGACATCGAGAAGTTCGGGATGCGCATGATTTTTCCGAACTGGGTGGCGTTGTTTTCCGGGACGTAGACGATGTCACCCGGGTCGAGCGGCAGGTCCTGTTCGAGCTGCTTGGTCTTGTTGATCCGGTGAAGGTTCAGAACCCGAACCTCTGCCATGTCCGTTTTGGAGTTGAGCCGTCGGAAGACAACGACCTTGGACTCTTTGGCACTGTCGCGAAAGCCGCCCGCCAGCATGACGGCCTGGAGCGCGGTCATGTCCTCGCGCATCTCGATGCGGCTGGGATTCTGCACCTGGCCCGCAACCACGACGTAAGGCTTTTGGAAATCCTTGAGCTGCAGGTTCAGCTCCGGCTGGTTCAAGCGCGCGGAATCCTTTTGCAGGATGAGGTCGTGAGCTTGTGCCAGGGTAAGGCCTGCCAGCCGCACGGCTCCCGCCACGTTCAGATCCACGTAGCCGTCCGGTCCGATAATGACTGTCTGGTCCAACTCAGGGCTGATCCTGTATTCCAGCAGCAGCGTGTCGCCGGTGTGCAGCCGATAGCGCTCCCGCGTGTGCAGAGCGGCAGGATTATCCTGGGCCTGCATCGGAAGAGCGCCGAATCCAATCAGGAGCAAGAGCGTGCAAACGAGGCGGTTCATTGGATCTCCTTTTCAAGGCAACGTGCCTTGCTTTCCGGTATTACTTGCGTTGAAACGGCCACAAACGCGCGGGCTTTCTGTTCAGTACAAATCCGAACATGGTGCCCCCCACATCGTGGAGAGTCTGTTCGGCAACCATGACCTCCGCCTTGGTCGTTCGGTCCGCCTGCACCACCAGCAGCACACCGTCCACCAGCGAAGCGATGGCAAGAGCTTCACCCCCGCTGCGCAGCGCCGGGCAGTCCAGCAGGACAATGTCGTTCTGCTGGACTAATTCCGACAAAGCTGCTTCGGCGCTGGAGATCGGGTCCATGCCTTTTCCGGGTGCCTGCAGATCGGCGAACGTGATCTGCTGAATGCGACCCTCGCAGGCCTGCTGCAGCGCCTGGGTCAGATGTTTTGTCACATGACTCACCCCATCGCCGGTGCGGACGGAGGTGAGGCAGAACGCAACGCCTGTTTCCGGTTTCCTGCTGCGCATTGCCAGCAAGCGGTACACCAGGGTGCGATACGGAGAAAGATCCGGCCCAGCATCCTTTCGCATCATGCATTTGAGACCTTCGGCCCATGGCTGAATGCGAAACACCGTCCAGAACGGATGGCGGCTATCTTCGTGGCCAAGCCGTTCATGCAATCTCTTCCCCACGCAGCGCCTTGTGCACCGGAACCGTGGCCAGAGTGGGCAGGCTTGAAATGGACCGCAGTTCGCTTTCGTCGGCAACGGTGGCGCGCCCGTTGTGAGCCAAAAAGACCGCAAATGAGGCGAAAAAGAGGGCCGTCATCAAGGTAAGCACACCGTCGATGAAGGGTCGTGGGCGAACTGGCGCCAGCGAAAAGGTCGGGGACTCCACCACCGCCACATTGAGCAGCTGGTGCTCATCCATGACCTCGGCCATGGAGGCCTCATCCCGCTTCTGGGCATACAGCTGATAATTGGCCTGCAACTCGGTGGCACGCTGTTGCAGCGCGTTGAAGTTCTGTGTGCTGCTTTCGGTGGACGAAAGCTGCTGCTGCAAGTTCGCCACCTGCTTGCGAAGCGCATCACGGCGACCCAGAACGCCGGCCAGCCTGGCCGTAGTTTCGCTCAGGTCCTGCTCGGCCATCTGCCAGGTAGGATTTACATCGCTGCTTGTCTCCGCAGAGTACAGCGACTGGGAGTTTTTCAGGGCACTCCGGATGTCGGCGATTTTTTGGTCGACCTCACGGACGAGCCGGTCGTCAGGCTTGTACTTGGTGAGCAGTTCGGTACGTTGCAGCGTCAACTCGCTCAGCTTGCCGTTCATCTGGTCGATGGACCCTGTTGCAGGGATGGCCGTTTCGCGCGTGGGCCGCCGACTGGGTATGCTGGCGAGCTGTACCTTGTCACCGCTCAGCTTGTTCTGCAGCTCATTGACCGCCACCTCGGTGTTGCGCAGCTGGGTGTCCAGGTCCAGGATCTGCTTTTCCACGAGCTGCTCCTGATCATTGACCGAAACCATTCCCCGGGTCTGCTGAAACTGTGACAGGCTGCGCTGCGCATCATCCCACTGGTGCTTAAATGTGTCGGCCTGCTGCGCAAACATCTGCGCCACACCTTTGGGATGACTGATCTTCCGCTTTTCACGCATAAAAGCGTCCAGCAACGCGTTGAGTTCGTCCGTGGAGGTTTGGGGGCTGCGGGTGGTGAGATCGATCGCCAAAAGATGGGACTTGCGCACAACGGATACGCTCAGCGCTTTGCGCAGAGCGCCCACCGCGGCTTCATGCTTTTCCAGCACCGCGGCGGGCCGCTTTTGCGGATCGATCGCATGCCAGTTCGGGTCCACCACCTCGTCCAGCACGTCAGCGCTTTGCAGCAAGGCCGCTTCAGAGTTCAACTCCTCCTCGGTGACCTCCTGCACAGCCGCCGGCGCTTCCTGCCGGCCAGCTGAGATGCCGTTCTCCGCGCGTCCATTCTGAACCAGAATCTCCATGTGCGAGGCATACTTCTTGTGGCTGGCGAAGATGTACAGCGCACCCACAGCGGAGATAAACAGAAACACCGCCGCGAATAACCAGCGATGGCGCAGAAAGATACGAATCACGCCCGTCGTCGCGACCTCGGGCATGGCCACAGTCAGCGGCCCGTGTTCCGCTCGCTCCAAAGACAATGCCGCGTGGGGTTCGCGATACTGCATCAGGTGTCCTCCCAGCCCATTCAGGCGTTCAGTGTCCATAGTAAACACTTGCAACAACTTTTGACTTCTTTTTGAAAAAATTGGGGAAAACTTTGGTAAGCCCATCAGGGCACGTTACCCCTTTTTCCTAAGAACTCTTTCCGAACTTCTGCCTATCTCCGCTGTTTTGCCCCTTTATGAAACAACACAGTTGCTATCGCAACTGGTAAGCTGCGAGAAGCTTGATTTCCTTCATTCTTATGCGCTCAACGACGTCCACAGCCCCAACCCGCGCCCGGGAAAGGAGCTAACCCTTGCTGCGTTCCTTTGTTCAGCGCGCGCGCGGCAGCGTTTTTGTCCAGAACGCCGCGTGGCTGTTTGCGGGACAGGGCTTGTCCTTTGTGTTGCAGGCCGTTTCCTTTATTGTGCTGGCCCGGCTGCTGCGAACCACGCAATATGGTCTTCTGGCCGGTGCCGTGGCCCTGGTCACCATCGTGAGCCAGTACGGCTCGCTGGGCGCCGGGCAGTTGTTTATGCGCTATGTCAGTCCGGACCACGGCCGGTTTCGCCAATACTGGGGCAATGCTCTGCTTTCGGTGGGGATCATCGGTGGATTTCTTGTGCTGGGCCTGTGGATCGCCGGCCCCTGGCTGATCCGCAGGGAAAGTCTTCCCGTGCTCATCCTGATTGGGCTGGGGGAGTGCATCTTTGTACAGCTGACCACCTGCGCCAGCATGGTCTTCCAGACCTTTGAGAAGATGCGCATCAGCGCCATGCTTGCGCTGTTTACCAGTCTGCTGCGCTGCATTCTCGCTGTAAGTATGCTGCTGGTGATGCACACGGCCACGGCATGGCAGTGGGCGGTTGGTTCGCTCGGCGTTTCCGCAGTCGTGTCGATGGCCGCTATCGTGATTGTGACCCGCTCCTACGGCGCTCCCTCCTTTGTGCCCAGGCTGCTGATGAAAAACTCCGGGGAGGGCTTCGTCTTTTCGATCTCAGGGTCCACCACCTCGGTCTATAACGACATCGACAAGGTGGTGCTCTCGCACGACGGGATGAACGCCGCCAACGGTATTTACTCCATGGCTTATCGCGTGGTGAACATCGGCACGATGCCCATTATGTCGCTGGTCGGAGCGGCGTTTCCGCGCTTTTTCCAGGTGGGCGTCAACGGCGCGGCCGCCACCGTGCCCATGGCGCGCACACTGCTGAAGCGCACGGCATTGATTGGGCTGGCAGCCGCCGTTGGTATGTTTTTTTTCGCGCCCGCACTGCCGTACCTCGCCGGAAAGTCCTATGCGGAGGCCGTTTCCGCGCTGCGATGGTTGTGCCTGATCCCGTTTTTCCGATGCTTCCATCTCAGTGCGGGCGATGCGCTTTCCGGTGCCGGTGACCAGAAGTTCCGCCTCCTCACGCAGTCCACGGCCGCGGTCACCAACCTGGTATTGAACCTTTACCTGATTCCTCGCTACTCCTGGCTGGGCGCTGCCTGGGCCTCGCTGATTACGGACGGCTCGCTGGGCATCATGAATTGGCTGGCTCTGCTGTTTCTTGCGCGGCGGCCCCCCGCGCCCACGTTTACCGGGACCGTTTCGGTTTAAACGAAGCCTCGCGCGGCGCCCGGATTTCCAGATACAACAGCTGCTCATCGACTGCAACGGTGAACGCTGCCCCCTTGGCTGCGGGAAGGGAACGCTGCACCGTCGTGCCCTGGCCGGTGAAGTGCAGCTCCCGCGTAACGCGTGCGTCTGGCAACGACAGCGTGACCTCCTGCGGGGTGACCGGCAGCACCTTGTGCGTGTCCGGGTCATAACTGCTCACCTCCAGCCACAGCAGCAGCGCATAGCTGCCGTCGTGCTTGGCCAGCAACACATGGTGCAACGCCGGCGGGGCGTTCCGTGCCGGAAAGCCCAAACGCAGGGGCGCGGGATGGAAGGGCGCAGGGTCGTCCCTGAGCAGTTGCAGCAGGTTGTGTACCGCGGTGAAGGCGGGCTTCTCCGTGAGGTCATGCCGCAACAGGCCATAGCCCGTGTCGGGAAACTCATCGAGCAGTTCATACAGAAAGGTGCGCCGGATGCCGGCCTGGTACGCGAGCAGCAGCGTACGGGGCACATAGGCGGCCTCGACCGTCTCCGGAAGGGTATCGGGGACGGCGGCAGCCGATCGGTATCCCGTTTCCGTGATGACGTCGGGCATACCTTTGGCGTTCAGGTCTGCCTGGTCCTGCCACCAGGCGAGGCTGCCGTAACGGTGCTGTTGCGCATCCCCTGCGCCCCAGCCTGCGGATCCGGGGTGCCGATCACCAAAGTACACGTGGAGATTGTTCAGGTCGATAAGTGAACCCAGCTCTCCGCTGGTCGCGTACCCAGACTGCATCGTAAACGAGGGCCCGATCAGGGGCACGTCGAGCCGACGCGCTGCCTGCCGCAGCGTCGGCAGCATGGACACCACGTGGGCCACACCCACAGCCCCGCCACCGCCACAGTTCTTGTCCGCGTCGCACTCATTTGGTGCCTCCAACGCTTCCACGTCGCGAGCTTCTCGTGCATCGTTCACGATGGTGTCGGCGGTGAGGGCGGGGTCGATGACAAAGCCGCAGGTGCAGCCAATGCCGGCTGCCGCCAGGGACCGGTGCTGCGGCAGAAACGTGGGGGTTGTGGGCAGGCCATCGCGGATGTGCCGCACGCCCAGATGATGGATTGCGGCCAGCACTCTGGGCCATTGCGCATAGGGCGTATCGAGATAGGAGATGTGCGTTTGCACGCCCACGGTGTCGACAAAGGCGGCAGCCGGCGAAGCCTGCTCGCGCACAAAGGCCGGCGCCAACGGCTCATGCGTTCCATCCGACGCCTGTGCTTGCCCGGCAATGGAAGCCGGTCGGGCAGTTGCAGCGCGGCAGCACAGGGCACCGGAGATGAACAGCGCCAAAGCAGGCACGATGCGGCGGCGCGCGGCGGGACGGGCACAGCGTCGCCCGGCATCGCTGCGCCCGAATGCAAGCGAGTTAGCGCCCAAGCAGCTGATGCGAAATCTCCACGTGCTCGCGGACGAAGCCCCGCGCATTGATGTTCCCAGTCTTCATCTTGGCCAGGGCGCGCGCGGCTTTGCTGTGGCGCAGGTGGTCGTTGGCGGCGAGGCGGTCGGCGGCTGCGCGCACCGCATCGGGGTCCCCGGCCGGCACATAAGTGATCTCTTCCGCGGTGAAATAGCTTTCGAGCCCGCCCAGGTCCGAGCAGATCACCGGAAGACTCCAAAGCACAGCTTCCTCAATCACCGTGATGCCGGAAGCGTGCAGGTTCTGTTTTAAGCACACCACCAGCGCATCCGCCCAGGTGAACAGCGCAAACAGCTCCTCGTTGCTGGAAAATTTTTCCTGCGAGATGTTGGTCACGCCTTCGAGTGCGCCGCGCAGATCCGCCCGCGTGATCAGCCTGGCCTCGTAGTTGGGGCGATTGGCAAACGCCTTAATGAACGTGAGCCAATCCCGATGCTTGTCGTTGCCCATCATCACCAGGCGCAGCGGCGTGTGCACCGAACGGTCTTCGTGACCAAAGCCCTGGTCGGCACGGATGCCATAGCGCACCAGCTGCACGGGGCGCTGCGGCAGAACCTTATGCGCTTTTTTCAGTGCCAGCGTGGAGTGAAAGGTAAGGATATCTGCTGATTGCAGCAGGTGCTTGTAAAACCACCGTCGCGGCGCGGCATAGCCGTCCCACGCGTCCATCAACCATACGGTCTGGGCAATCAGCCGGGGCTGAGGTCCCGCCCTTAGCCGCATCAGGGTCAGCACCGCAAGCGCCTGCGATTCCGTATGGGTCCAGATGACCTCCGCGTTGAACATGTCGCGGCGGTTCCGCCAGGCGTGTACCAGGTCAAAGCCCAGCACAGCGCGAAGGCCCAGCCGCAGCAACCGGCCAAGACGGCCCTCGGGGAAATCCTCGGACTGTTGCACGACACAGCCCATCGATGCCGCGTGTTGATAGCCGTAAGGATCGGCGTCGTTGATGCCGACGATCTCACCTGCCTCCCAACGCTGCTTCCAGGAGCTGCGGCCAAAGCCGTGTGCCAAATGCACAAAGACGTGGAGCTGCCGGTCGCCATGCGGAGCGCTGTTGAGAGGCGTTTCGTCTTGTTCCGTTGCCGAAAGCATGTGACTGCATTATCCCGCATGCGCCGCACCTCTGCTGCAGATTTGCATAAGAGACGTTTGCTCGGATGCCATGCCAGGCACCCGCTTCCCAAAATGGAACGGCTGCCCCAAACAGCACGGGTAACGGCCACCTTTGTGCAAATGCGCTCCCGCCAGGGGTCACCCTAGACTCACGATCAAGAACGACGTATCGGTGAGGATCGGCCCTGAAAAACTGTCTTGATTTGCTTCCCTCTTGGATGTCTGCACGCTTCCGCTCGCGAACCTTTTTGCAAGTCGCTCGTGTTCTCAACGGGCTCCTCTTCTTCAGCATCGCGCTGGCCGCCCCCGCCCCCGCGCATGCACATGCAGGCGCAGGGGCGGAAAGGATCGGCACCAGAACACGCATCAGCGTGTCCCCCGCCCATCCAAGCGTGGGCGAGGAGGTGCAGGTCACAGCCACGGTGCATGGCCACACGCACACGCACACGTCCACGGGCTGGCTGAGTGTTTATGAAGGCAGCAAGCTGATGGGCGTTGCGCAGCCAGACGACGCGGGTGTGGCGACACTGAAGATTACGGGCATGCGCGCCGGACATCATCATCTGCACGCCGTTTATGACGGTGACGTTTCAGGCGCGGCGTCGGTCTCTCCCATCGCAAACGTCGTCGTGGTCTCCAGCGCGACGGCCGGGGAACAGGCCCGCAGCGCCTTCAGCTTCACGGATTCGGTGGGCGTGGTCACGCACCTGAACTACGACGACACGCCCTACTACAACACCTGGGATACAGTGTTGAGCAAACTGAAGCAGGCAGGCATCAGGCACCTCCGGGACGGGTACGGTACCTGGCCCGCCTCGTCCCCCTTTCTCGCGGAGCATCGGCAACTCGCCGCGGCCGGCATTCACACCACGTACATGGTCGGTTGGGAGACCAGCGCCACCGTGCCCGCACTGCAAACCTTTGCCAGTCTGGCTGGGGACATGGAAGCCCTGGAAGGCCCCAATGAGTGCGATGCGGGCAGCAACTGTGGCGGCGGCGGCGCCACGGGCATACGCAATGCGGCCCTGGAGATGACAACGCTCGCGCAGGCAGGCAAGGCGCTGAACCTCCCTGTGCTTGGGCCCTCCTTCACCATCGCATCCTCCTATGCCGCTGTCGGCGACCTGGGCTCCGAAGTGGACTTCAGCAACCTGCATGTCTACTACGGCAATAACGCCCCGGGCACCGACGGCTGGGGCGGCGGCGACGCGCAGCAACACCGCTATGGCAGCCTCGCCTATTGGATGGATCAGGGCCAGACCTACGCCGCGGCAGCCCCGTCCATCATCACGGAATCCGGCTACATCAGCACACAAGCGGCCTCCGCTGGCACGCTGCCCGAAAGCGTCGAAGCTGCATATGTTCCGCGAACGCTGCTCGGGGCCTACAGTGCAGGCATCCAGCGCACGTTTCTGTATGAGCTGCTGGATGAGGTATCCTCTCCCGGCTACGGCCTGCTCCGTGCGGACCTGAGCGAAAAGCCGGCCTTTACCGCGGTGCGCAACCTGATGTCGCTCCTAGAGGACACAGAAACAAGCTTCTTTCCAGGCAAGCTGAACTACACGCTTGCGGGCAACACGCCCACGTTGCGGCATGTTCTGCTGCAAAAGCAGGATGGCAGTTTTTACCTCATCCTTTGGGCGGAAGAGAGCAGCTTCAACACCACAACCAACACCATTGTGCCCGTGGTGCCGCAGCACATTTTGCTGACTGTGGCCGACGGTCCCCTGCTGCAGCAGGCGACCCACTTCAATGAGGCAGGCGAGGCCATTACAACGCAGGCTGCCGGCACGGTCGCGGCACTTACCGTGGACAATCAAATTACGATGATCAAGATCAGCGCGGATACCGAGGTGCAGTAGAACTGCCCTCGGCGAGCTGCCCTCAGTCGATGGGGGCGCCCACCCGGCGCAGAAACGACGTGATCCGCTGCTGAAAGACCTCGGTGCTGAAGCCTTCCGCATACTTGCGGATCGCCGCGGGATTCCAGGTCTGCTGCCGTTCAAAGCGCTGCACAGCGTCCACCAGGCTGGCGACGGTCTGCTCGGTAAAGAAGACCCCCGTTTCGCCATCGATCACCGTCTCCGCCGCGCCCCCGGCCTTGTAGGCAATGGTGGGCCGGCCGGCAGCGGCAACCTCCAGGGGCGCCATGCCAAAGTCCTCTTCACCCGGAAACACCAGCGCGCGGCACTCCGAAACGTACCGCTCTACGACGTCATCGGAGACGCGGCCCAGAAATTCGATGGTGGGACCGGCCAGGGTTTTGAGATTGTCCATCGCCGGGCCGCCGCCCAGGACGATCAAGCGCTTCCCCATCTTCGTAAACGCGCTCACGGCAAGGTCGATTCGCTTGTAGGGAACCAGCCGAGCCAGGATGATGTAGTAGTCTTCCTGCTTGCTGGACACACTGAAGCGGTGAATGTCGATAGGCGGCTCGATTACCTCGGCTGCACGGTTGTACACGCGCCAGATACGCTCCGCGACCGTGCGGGAGTTGGCGATAAAGTGGTCCGGCTGCCGCGCCGCGCCCTCGTCCCACATGCGCAGGCCGCCGATCATCGCCGGCAACACGGCACGAAGACCTTTCCCGAACGACTCGCGAGAGGAGTAGCTATCGTAGCTCCAGACCCAGCGCATGGGGGTATGGCAGTAGCACACGTGAATGGCATCCGGGTGCGTCCGAACGCCTTTCACATATCCTGACGAGCTCGAAACGATCAGGTCGTAGGGCTCGAGGTTAAGCGAGCGCACTGCCATCGGGTAAAACGGAAAGTAGATCCGGTAAAGCGACGACATCTTCGGCAGCTTCTGCATCCACGAGGTATGGACGGGCACGTCGCGCAGCGACGGTGGCATTTTGCCCGGCAACGCAACCGTAGCGAAAAGATCGGCATTGGGCATCATGCCGTAAAGCTCTTCGGCTACCTTCTCCGCTCCACCCATCTGGGTGAAATAATCGTGGACCACTGCTATCTTCATGTCGTCGCTCTTCCCAAAGGACCTGCTCTACATTGCTCCAGAACGGCGGAAGATGACCACAAAGGTGCGGGCCAGGATCTCGAAGTCCAACAGCAGCGACCAACGGTCGATATAGCTATTATCCATCTTGATCCAGTGGTCAAAGCCCACGGAACTGCGCCCGTTGACCTGCCACAGACCCGTCATGCCCGGGCGCACGCTGAAACGCCGCATCAGGGCTGCCTCGCTCATCAGGGAAACGTCGCGGATGCTCATGGGCCGCGGGCCCACCAGCGACATGTGACCCTGCAGTACGTTGATCAGCTGCGGTAGTTCATCCAGGGATGTTTTGCGCATAAAGGCACCCAGCCGAGTGACTCGTGGATCGTTCTTCAGCTTGAAGATCGGTCCATCCGCCTCGTTTGCGCTTTCCAGCGCAGGCATCAGCGCTTCCGCATCGGCCACCATGCTGCGGAACTTCAGCATGGGGAAGAGCCGGCGCCGATGACCGTAGCGCTGCTGCACAAAGATCACCGGCCCCGGGCTGCTCAGTTTTACGCAGATGGCAAGCACCAGCAACACCGGCGACAGCAGGATCAGGCCGACCAGGGCGAGCGTGAAGTCCAGGGCGCGCTTCATGGCGGCAAAGATCAACTGACGTTCGGCGCGCGGCAACAGGTCGCGCAACACGGTCTCATTAAGGCTGCCATTGCGCGATCGCGTGGTGAAGACGTCGTTCAGATACACCACTTTGACGCCCGCGGCCTCGGCTTCATGGATGGCCCGCTGCATGATGGAGTAACAAGACTGCATCGGCATCGCCACCAGCAGCACGTCTACAATCTGCGATACCAGCAGTTCCCCGAGGCTATCCACCTCCCCAAGAAAACGTTTGGCAACGTCCGGGCACATCTGATCGGCACTTCGGTCGTCAACAAAGCCCATGAGGTTGATGGAGGACCCAAAGCGCGTCCGGATCTCGCGCCACGCTTTGCTGGCCCGCGGTCCGCTACCCAGAATCAGCACGCGACTCGGATTGCGCATGCCAGCCCGCTCCGCCAGCAGCCCCACCAGCGCGTACCGGCCCAACTGGTACACAAACAGCGCCGTGAACACCTTCAGCAGCGCGCCAGGCGTGAACAGGGTGCGATGAAACGCATAAAGGTGCAGGGCAAGCGGCACCATCATCAGGCCAACGCCCTTGGCGATAGCCTTGAGCCGGCTCGGAACCGCCGCGAAACGGTCATACAGGTGCAGCACCGTGAAGCAGTACTGCCACGCAAGGATGAACGTGACACCAAACAAAGCGTCGTAGCCCCGGATGTGTCCCGTAAACAACCAGGGAAGACGATGAAGAAGACCAGGCCGCAAGATGGAGGCTGCAATGGTCAAGCTGATCACACCATCCAGGGCGGCTAAACTAACGTGGTTCTTGGTTTGCGCTGTCATGTGCGTTTCCTGTCCAAGACGTGGAGCTGAATGTAGGTACAACGGTAAGTGGTGAACGACTCTGGTCTTTACATCATCCGTATCGCCGTACGGTTTGTGAACACTCGATGTATGCAAGATTTCAAAAGAGAGCCATAGATCACAAGCTACCACTTTGGCGGTATGTTGTGTAAGCAAAAAGTGAAAACATATCATTTCTTTAACGAAACCTGCGCTTTCCGCGGGGTTGTCCCGCTTTTCGCACTCCGGTCATCTTCAAGGTCATCTTCTGGTCACAAACTGAAGTCATAGTTACTAAACAGGCTCGTAATGAGACACTTTCACCCATTGCTGTGCTAGCGTGACGGTGCGGCTAGGTGGCCAAAACGCCTCCCCACCCCAGGTTTAAGTTGTCTGATTACAGTGACATCGACTCTGTTCCACGCCTGGAACCTAGGAGCGGAATCTAAGTTGCTGCGACAGATTGGTTTTCGTAACCAATCGCAACTTATGCACAAATGTGTGTGCAGCAGGCAGCCGCTCTCGCATCCCCGCGACAGAGTACCCTGACCGATCAGGGGAAAAGAACCCATGTTCTCAGTACGCGGCATAAGAGTGCAGCATGCCATGGAACTCTGCCTTGGAGCCCGGGCCTACGCCGCGTCCAACTTCTGGATCACGAGGTCGTTGAGCAGCGCGGGGTTGGCCTGGCCCTTGCTCAGCTTCATCACCTGCCCTACAAAGAAGGCCGCTACGGTGCGCTTGCCCCCCTTGAACTGGGCCACCTGCGCCGGGTTGGCGGCGATGGCCTGGTCGATCAGACCCTCAATGGCACTCGCGTCGGAGATCTGCTGCGGCTTGTCGCGGTTGTAAACGAAGGCGAAGTCCCGGCCCTCGGCGAAGCAGGTGTCCAGCAGCTGCTTGAGCTGCCTGGAGCTGATCTCGCCGGCCTCGGTGAGGTCGGCCGCCAGTACAACGCCCTCAAGGGTCACAGGCGATTGGGAGGAGTCGTCGATCTCCGCAGCGCGCAGCCGCGCGGTGATCTCGCTGAGCAGAATGGAGGCGACGCGGCGGGGCGACCTGGCCAGTTTGGCCGCGAGTTCAAAGCGATCGGCAAAGGCCCGGTCGGCGGCAATGGTCGCGGCGTCCTGGGTGGAAAGCCCGTACTCAGCGGCCAGACGCGCACGTCGCGCCTCCGGCAGCTCCGGCATGGCGGCGAGGATCGCGCGCTGCCAGGCTTCGCCCACCACGAGCGGCGGCAGATCCGGCTCAGGGAAGTAGCGATAGTCGTGCGCCTGCTCTTTTGAGCGCATGGAAAAGGTGCGGCCCTCGGCGTTGTTCCACAGCCGCGACTCCTGCACGACGCGGCCGCCCTCCTCGAGCACGCCGATCTGCCGCCCGATCTCGTACTCCAGCGCCGCGCGGATGTGGCGGAAGCTGTTGACATTTTTGACCTCGGCCTTGGTGCCGAAGCGGTCCGCACCCTTCAGCATCACACTGACGTTGGCATCGCAGCGCAGGCTGCCCTCTTCCATGTTGCAGTCGGAGACGCCGGTGTAGAGCAGGATTTCCTTGAGGCGGGTGAGGTATTCGAAGGCCTCGTCCGGCGTGCGCAGATCGGGTTCGGAGACGATCTCGATCAGCGGCGTGCCGCAGCGGTTCAGGTCGATGTAGGTGCGTGTGTTGGAGTCCGGAAAGCCGTCGTGAAGGCTCTTGCCTGCGTCCTCTTCCAGGTGCAGCCGCGTGATGCCGATGGTTTTGGGATTGCCTTCCGCATCAGGTACGACGATCTTGCCGAACTCCGCGAGCGGCTTGTCGAACTGCGAGATCTGGTAGCCCTTGGGCGAGTCCGGGTAGAAGTAGTTCTTGCGCGAAAAGATGCTGGTCTGGTTGAGGCGGCAGCCGATCGCCGCGGCCGCCAGCACGGCCTTTTCCACGGCGTCGCGGTTCAGCACCGGCAGCGCCCCGGGCAGCCCGAGGCAGGTGGGGCAGATGTGCGTATTCGGGTCTCCGCCGTACTCATTTTTGCAGCCGCAGAAGTTCTTGGTCGCCGTCAGCAGCTGAACGTGGACCTCAAGGCCGATGACGGGCTGGTACTTGGCGAAAACGTCAGGGCTGAGCAGGTTTGCGGTCAAGACGATACCTCTTCCTTGTTTTCCGTCCCGCTCTCGGCGAGGAACATGATGAAGCGAATCTCAGCTTTATCGGTGATCAACAAGCCAGGGCCGGGAACCATTGTGCGGCTGCCATCCTCGTTCACCCAGGCTACCCTCGCCAGAAAAAGAGAGCGCTCATCTTCACAATCAGAATATTGCTGCAACCAGCCGACGACTTCGCGGCCGTCAGCGAGACCGACCTGCACGCTTCCGCCATGCTCTTTGAGTGCACCATTCCAAACACTTACGTCATTTGTACGATCTGTGAGTTTGCATCTGCGCATGGGCGCCAGAATTGCATCCCGGTGTTGCAGTGAACCCCATGCGAGCCCGAACAGAACAGGGGTAAGGCAGAGAAAGGTCAACCGCCCGTAGCTGACTCGGAGGGCGTAGTTCGGGACGTGACCCGCATCCGGTGTCGCACTCCACAGCAGGGGCAGTGTTCCCCCAAAAACAAACAAATAGGCAATGTAGATGAAAAAACTGAAGATCAACGCATCGATGATGCGTTCGATGTCACTCTGGGATGAGGGTGCGCTTAGGCTCCGCGAAATGCGCGCGCTTACAAATCCAGGCAAGAGCACAAGCAACGCTAGAACTGCTTGTAAGCCTTGGGGCATACGCTAGATCGTACTATTTTGCCTTTGCCGGCGGTGGCACCTTCACCGGTACTGGCGGCACATAATTTTTTGGCGGTGCAGGCTTATACCCTGAGCGGTTTTCACCGGTGCCATTGGATCTCGTATGGAGCTTCGCCGCTTCCGAGTTCATGGATCAAATATAACCTCTTGCAGGCTCAAGCAGCTCTTTAGCCTTCGGGCGTTCGTTCTTGGTGAGACGAGTCCTGCATCAGAGGCTTGAACCGGAGCTTCAGGTTTGCGATGAGAAAGATGATAAGGGTGCCGAAATGGGAGAGAGTCTAGAACTGCATCGGGAGCCCGCCAACGACGAGGCTGACCACATGCCCGAGCCCGACAACTCCGCCGCGCAGAAGAACCTGGAGCGCCCCAGCGCGGAGGAGATTTATCAGCAGGTTGCCCGCAATGCCAAGCAGGAGCTCAAGCGGCGCAGCGTTTCGCTGGCTGTGTCCGGCTTCACCGGCGGCACCTTTATGGGGCTTTCCGTGCTGGGTGTGGGCATTGTGATGGCCATGCTGGGCACGGGGCCCAGGGCGTTTCTGCTGTCGCGCATGCTGTACCCGCTGGGCTTCATCGTGGTCATCATCGGGCGCTCGCAGCTGTTTACGGAAAACACGCTGTACCCGGTGGCGCTGGTGCTGGCCGAACGGAAGCAGCTTTGGAACACGCTTCGGCTTTGGTCCATTGTGTTGCCCAGCAATCTTTTGGGTGCGCTGGCCTTTGCCTGCCTTATCTCGCTGACGCACGCGCTGCCGGCGCCCATCGTGCAGGCGATTGCGCAGCTTGGGCAGGAGGCCACCGGGGTGCCGCTTTCCACCGTGTTCTGGTCCGGCGTGATGGGCGGGTGGATCATCGCCACGGCTGCCTGGATGGTCTCCGGGTCGCATTCGGTGACAGGCTCGGTTGCACTGATCTGGCTGCTGACGTTTGTGGTCGGCGCAGGCAACTTCGCCCACTGCATTGCCAGCTCCGGGGAGATCATGACCGCAGCCCTGACGCACCGGATTCCATGGTCGGCGTATGGCGCCTGGCTCGGACCGGCGGTGGGCGGCAACGTGTGCGGCGGCGTCCTGATGGTGACCCTGCTGGAGTACGGGCAGGCCATCTACGGGAAGAATATTGAAGGGCAGGCCGACGGTGACAAATCATAGAAAGGCTCACACGAGGGAGCGCCAGCGCCGCAGCAACGGCGGCCCGCATGCAGGGCCAGAAGCTGCAGGGCTAGAATAAGAACTGCATGATTCTTCCCTTCGTCCGCGAGCTGCTCGCGGATCTGGAGACCCCTGACAGCTTTGCGCGTGTGCGTCGCCATTTGGCTGGCGGCACGGGGCGCCGGCGTGTGTCCGGCCTCACCGCTACTGCGCGTGCGCTGTATCTGCCGTACTTTGTGCGGGCGGCGCCGGCGCCCGCGCTGGTGCTGGTGCCGGACAACAAGGCTGCCGAAACGCTCCACACGGCCGTGCTCGCCGCCTGCGAGCTTTCCGGCGCGCTGAAGCCGCACGAGGTGATGCGGCTGCCGGCGCACGACGTGCTGCCCTTTGAGAATCTTTCGCCGCACGGTGAAATCCAGGAGCAGCGCGCCGCCGCGCTGTGGAAGATCGCCAGCGGCCAGGCGCGCCTGGTCATCGCGCCCGTGGAAGCGGCCTGCATGCGCCTGTTTGGCCGCGATCATTATGCCGCGCTCGCCCTGCAGCTGCGCCGCGGCGAGGAACACATCCCGGAGATGCTGCTGGAGCACCTGCTGCAGGTTGGCTACACGCGCGTCGACGTCGTCGAAATGCCCGGGCAGGTCACGGTGCGCGGCGGCATTGTGGACGTTTACGGCCCGGAGATGGATCGCCCCGTGCGGGTCGATTTCTTTGGCGACGAGATCGAGTCCATCCGCCGCTTCGATCCCGACACGCAGCGCTCTTCCAACCCTGTTGACCACGTGCTGCTGCTGCCGCTTACCGAGACGCCCGCGACGGAAAAATTGCTGGAAGCCATCAACGCGCGCCTGACGCGCTCCGGCACCGTAGCCGGCGATGCCCTCGAAGGCGGAGAGATGCCACGCGAGCTGCAAACGCACGTGCAGCACGCCAGCGGACGAGAATCGAACGCTACCATCTTTGCCGGGTGGGAGTTCTATGCGCCTGTGGCCGGCGCAACCTCGTGTCTCACGGACCTGCTGGGCCCGCAGACCCGCGTGTTTGTGGAAGAGCCCGCCATGGTGAGCAATCAGGGCGAGCGCTGGTGGAACAAGGTGGAGCAGCGGCATGAGCGCTCCGGCATCGGCTCGCTGGTGCGCGCCGAGGACCTGTACCTGTCGCCGTGGGAGCTGGAGGATCGCATCCGTCGCATGCCGGGGTGTGAGCTCGATCAGCTGGGCGCCGTGGATGTGCTCGAAAGCGACACCAGCGAGGGCTCGGAGATTGAATTTGCCACGCGGCCCACAATGCGTTTTCACGGCTCCATCCCGGCCATGGTGGACGAGTTGAAAAAGCTGATGGAGGCCGAGGCCCGCATCCTGATTGCCGCGCCCAACCAGGGCGAGGTGGAGCGGCTAGCCGGCCTGTTGCAGGAGTACGGCGTGCCCTACCGGCTGGGCTGGCGCGCGGACTCGACCACAGGCGCCTCCGCCACGGTTTACTCGGAATCCAGCTATCTGGCCGGTGATCTGCGCACCCCGGTGATCGTGCGCGCGGCCATTAGCAATGGTGTGCAGCTGCTGGACATGGAGCAGCGCAGCGCGCGGCCGTTTGTGGTCTTCGGCGCCAACGATCTTTCCGACGACGCCGACGTGACCGCACGGCCGGCACAGCGCAAATCCAAGGCCTCCGCATTCATCTCTGACTTTCGCGACCTTGCCGTCAAGGATTACGTCGTGCACGTGGAGCACGGCATTGCGCAGTATGAGGGCCTGCGCTCGCTGGACCAGCCGGACGGCAGCGTGCTGGAGCTGATGATCCTGAACTTCGCCGACGACGCAAAGCTCTACGTTCCGCTCACACGGCTTGACCTGATCCAAAAGTACCGCTCCGCGGAGGGCGGCCCCGCGCCGCAGCTCAACAAGCTGGGCAACCCGGCTTGGCAGAAGACCAAGGCGCGCGTGAAAAAGGCCATGCAGGACATGGCCGAAGAGCTGCTGAAGCTCTACGCCCAGCGCCACGCCGCTTTGGGCTTCGCGTTCTCACCCGACACCGCCATGATGCGCGAGTTTGAGGACGCCTTCGACTTCAACGAGACCGACGACCAGATCAACGCCATCGCCGACATCAAGCGCGACATGGAAAACCTGCAGCCCATGGACCGGCTGCTGTGCGGCGATGTCGGCTACGGCAAAACCGAGGTCGCCATGCGCGCGGCCTTCAAGGCCGTGGGAGATTCCAAGCAGGTGGCTGTGCTCACGCCCACAACGGTGCTCTGCTTCCAGCACTTTGAGAGCTTCAAAAAGCGCTTTGCCAACTTCCCGGTCAAGGTGGAGATGATCTCGCGCTTCCGCACGCCCAAAGAAAAGAAAGACGTGCTGGAACAGGTCGCCGCGGGCAAGGTGGACATTCTCATCGGCACGCACGCCCTGCTTGCAGAAGGCGTGCACTTCCAGGACCTCGGCCTCCTTGTGGTCGACGAAGAACAACGATTCGGCGTTCGGCACAAGGAGCGGCTGAAGAAGATGCGCGCGTCGGTGGATGTGCTGAGCATGAGCGCCACGCCCATTCCGCGGACGCTGCACATGAGCCTTGTCGGCCTGCGCGACATGAGTGTCATCGAGACGCCGCCCAAGGACCGCATGGCCATCCAGACCGTGGTCGCCAAATACGACGACAAGCTGCTGCGCACCGCGCTGGAGCTGGAGCTCGAGCGCGGAGGGCAAAGCTACTTCGTCAGCAACCGCGTGGAAACCATCTATGAAATGGCCACCCGAATCCGCGAGCTGGTGCCGCAGGCACGCGTCGCCGTGGGCCATGGGCAGATGGCCGAAGCTGAGCTGGAACGTGTGATGCTGGGCTTTATGAACGGCGACTTTGACGTGCTGTGCGCAACCTCAATCGTCGAAAACGGCCTTGATGTGTCGCGCGCCAACACGATCATCATCAATCGCGCCGACCGTCACGGCCTCAGCGAGCTTTACCAGCTGCGCGGCCGCGTGGGCCGCTCCAACCGGCGCGCTTACGCGTATCTGCTGATTCCACCGGAGCAGCAGCTGACCGAGATTGCCCGCCGCCGCCTGGCCGCGCTCAAGGAGTTCAGCGATCTCGGC
The DNA here is from genome assembly GCA_965218675.1 of Granulicella sp. GTDB lineage: Bacteria > Acidobacteriota > Terriglobia > Terriglobales > Acidobacteriaceae > Granulicella. Next base: position 500,354 of record CBDCLP010000009.1, on the reverse strand, counting down.
GCCGGCTTCAAGATTGCCGCGCTGGACCTGGAGCTGCGCGGCGCCGGCAACATGCTCGGTGGTGAACAGAGCGGGCACATTGAAGCAATCGGCTTTGAGATGTACACGCAGATGCTGGAAGAGGCCGTGAGCCGCATGAAGGGCGAAAACCGCGAAGAGCGGCCCGCCGTTACGGTCAATCTCGGCGTCTCGCTGCGCATCGACGACAGCTACATCCCGGAAGAAAATCAGCGGCTCCGCATGTACAAGCGCATCGCTGGCGCGGAGTCCGAGGCGGTGCTGGCCGATGTGCGCGGCGAGCTCGAAGACCGCTTCGGCAAGCCGCCTGAAAGCGTACTGCACCTGCTCGCCGTGGGCGAGGTGCGCCTGCTGTGCGAGCGCCTGGGCATCGCCAATCTGGAGCGCAAGCGCGTGGCCGTGGAGGAGCCGAAGAAAGCCGCCGCGCCGCAACCTGCCGCAGGCGCGAAAGCCGCGCCGAGGGTGGGGCTCCCTGGGGCGCCTCCCCGGCCCGCGTGGGGAACGCCGTCGCGCTTTGGAACGCAGCCTGCGCGGCCCCAGGCGCCCCTGCCGGGACGTCACGGGCAGGCCCCGCAGGTGGCGGCCCTCAACTTTTCCAGCCGCGCGGCGCTGGCCAACACCGGCGCAAGCAACGTCAGCAAAGCCGTGCGCGAAACCTCGGCGCCGGTGGTGGCCAAAGCCGGCCAGATGAGGGCCATGCGCGACATGCTCTTCCTGAGCTTCAGTGACAAGCTGCACGCCGCTCCCGCCGAGCCCGGCAAGGGCGTCAACGTGGGCACGCTGATGAAGCTGGTGGGCCGCAACGCCAAAGACGGAGCCCAGTTGACGCCGCAAGGCGTGCTGCGCTGGCCGCTGACCAGCGCCAAAGCCGACGACGTCATCCGCGAAACCCGCGATCTGCTAACCGCGCTGGATCTGAGCACGGGCGGATAAACGCCATGGCTGGTGAGAGCGGAGGCCTCGTGACTGTACCCCGTCGCCTATAGGGCGGGCTTACAGCCCTTACAGGTGTGCTGGCCCTCAACCCAGGCCTTCGGCCTGGGCTGGTATAGAGCGCGCCCTTGGCGCTGGGGACAGCAGTTGTGATCTTGCTCTAAGGTATGCAGAAAGAGCACGATCGCGCCTTGGCATTGCTCGATGGTGCCCGGCAGCCGCGCATCATCGCAGGCTGTCTGACAGCGCCGGCAGAAACGGAAAGGGATGCGTCATGGAGTCGCCAAACAGCCCAAAGCCAGTGGCCATGTTGAATGCCAGCAGCAGCACCACAACATTGCGCTCCGCCGCGGACAGCTGCATTTGCGCATCCGGCGCGGAGCGCGCCAGCACCAGAAAGCAGAGATAAGCGCAAAGGGCGCTGGCTGTGTTCCATCGGCCGAAGTCAAAGCCCAGCGCGTACATCAGCAGCGGCATCAGCACAGCAGTCAGCGTCGCGGCCCAAAGCAGGCTTGCGGCGCGGTCATTTTGCGCTTGCAGGTCCTGCCGGATCAGACGCCGGCAAAGGTAAAGCAGGAAGATCACCGGTGGCAGAAGGTTTGCCAGGCTGGTCAGCCCGGGCACCAGCCACTGCGCCTCGTGCAGGCCTTCCCATGCCTGGCGCATGCTGTCGCCCAGCGGCCGGCTGAGCACATGGAAGATCTCAGGGTGCAGATCGAAATGGGCGCGGGCGTGCAGCTCGGCTTCAAACCGCAGAGCCTCCGCCGGCGGCAGACTGGGCCGACGCGCGATCAGCAGCGTGACCGCAACAGCGGCCGCACCAAGCAGCAATGCCATGAGCAGTTCCTGATGACGACGTTTCGCCGTCCTCGCGGCAAAGGCGTCCACCACGAAGCTGAACAGCAATGGCGGCAGGCTCATCAGCAGGTAGTTCTCGTGTACCAGCAGCGCCAGCGGCACCAGCACCAGGGCATACAGAAACCTGCGCCGCGCCTCACGAACGAGCAGCAACAGTACGGTGCACGCGGCCAGCGGGATGTCCGTATATCCCACCAGCGTGGTGAGGTAGGTAAGCGCATAGCTGCTGGCGAACACGGCAACTGGCGCCAGGCTGCCAAAGCGCTGCTGCACGCCGGTGCGCCGCGTCAGCTCGCCGAGCAGCAGCAACAGCGCGGCCAGCTCCACAAAGAAGGCCACGGTCAGCGCGGGCAGCGTGGTGATGTGCAGCAGCAGAAAAACCTCGCCGCGCAGGCCGCGCTTGATCAGGCCGTGGCTGTAGTCCAGCAAGGCCTGCGTGTACACCCAGCTGTTTGGCGCAAAGATGCCCTTCAGCACGGCAAAGCCACAGAACAGTCCGGTGGCGAACTGCCAGAAGCTGCGCTCGTCTGAAAGCATGCGGCTGGCGGCGCCCTTGCCGCCAACGTCCCGGCTAGTCGACATCACAGCATGGTACGGGCAACACGGGGATCATCGCGAAATCATAGCGATCAGCTTCCGCCCGCCAGCGACACCTGCGCACGGCATGGCGCGCAGGGTCTAGTATGTGTGCACGCCGATGAATCGCCTTGTGAACCGCCTCTCCGCCGCCCTCTTCGTCTTCGTCCTTGCGTTTGCGGCCACCGCCGGCCGCGCGCAGCAGCCCAGGCCTGTGCGGGTCGTCATCGTCGGCCTGGTGCATGGTCACGTGCAAGGCTTCCTGCCCGCGCTGGCCAAAAGCCATGACGCGCAGCTTGTGGCCATTGTGGAGCCGAATAAGGCGCTTGCCGCGCAGTACGCGCAGCGCTTTCATCTCGACCAGGCGCTCTTTCGCACGGACCTCGACAGCACCCTCAAGCAGCTTCACCCCGATGCCGTGCTGGTGTACACCACCATTCTCGACCACGCCCGAGTCATCGAGGCCGCGGCGCAGTACGGCATCTCGTCCATGGTTGAAAAGCCGCTCTCCACGACCATGGACGACGCGCTCGCCATTCGCCGCGCCGCGCGCGAGCACCACGTGCACGTGCTGGTCAACTACGAGACCACCTGGTATCCCAGCAACGCCGAGGTGCTCACCGCGGTGCGCGACGGCAAGCTCGGCACGGTGCGCAAAGTCGTCGTGCACGACGGCCACGAGGGCCCCAAGGAGATCGGCGTCGGTCCGGAGTGGCTGCCCTGGCTCACCGATCCCAAACAGAACGGCGCCGGCGCGCTGTTTGATTTCGGCTGCTACGGCGCCGACCTGATGACCGTGCTGCGCAACGGACAGGCGCCCCTGAGCGTCACCGCCGTCACCCAAACCGACAAGCCGGACATCTATCCGCATGTGGACGATGATGCCACCGTAATCCTGCGCTACCCCGGCGCGCAGGCCGTGCTGATGCCCTCCTGGGACTGGAGCTTTGCGCGCAAGGACATGGAGGTTTACGGCACCGGCGGCTCCATGAAAACCGTCGCCGCCGATAACGTGCTGGTTCGTCTGAAGGGCCAGCAGGCCGCCACCGAACAGACCGCGCCCGCGCTGCCGGAGGACGAAAGCAGCTCGCTTGGCTACCTCGTCGGCGTGCTGCACGGGCAGATCAAGGATCAGGGCGATCTTTCCGCGCTGGACACCAACATGGTCGTCATGCAGATCCTCACCGCGGCGCGCGAAGCGGCGCGCACCGGCCACACCGTGGAGCTGCATCCGCTGCCGCAATAGCTCCTGCCGCAGGAAACGCTGGGAGCGCAGCGCCGCTTCGTCATAGACTCAAAGGCGATGAAGATCTTTGCCGCCCTCGCCCTTTCCTTCCTTTGCGGAGGCCCCATGCTCGCATCCGCCCAGCACCCCTCCGCCGACGGCGCTGCACAGACTCTCGATACGCTGTCCAACCAGTACTTCGATCAGGTCTACTTCAAGTACGCGCCCACCGCCGGCACCGCCGCCGGGCTGCACCAGTACGACACGCAGCTGGAAGACTATTCCGCGGCCAACCTGCAGCGTGAGATTGCGGCCCTGCATGAGTGGCAGCACAAAATCGAGGCCATCGATCCCGCGGCGCTCGATGCCGAGCCGGCCGCCGATCGCGACATCCTGATCAACCAGATCAAGAGCAACCTGTTGTACCTCGACGTCATTCGCAACTGGGAAAAGAATCCGGATAACTATTCCAGCGGCATCACCGGCTCCATCTTTACGCTGATGGAGCGGCCCTACGCCCCGGTGAACACCCGTCTGCGCGCCGCGATCGCGCGGGAAAAGCAGATGCCGCAGGTATTTGCCGAAGCCCGCAAGAACCTGAAGAATCCGCCCAGAATCTACACCGAAATTGCGCTCGAACAGATCGACGGCCTGGTCAGCTTTTTTCAGCACGATGTTCCGGAAGCCTTTGCCGCAGCCGACGACGCCGAGGCAAAGGCGGAGTTCGCCCGAACCAACGCTGCCGTCATCAGCGCGCTGCAAAGCTACGGCCAGTGGATGAAGACAGACCTGCTGCCACGCTCGAACGGCGACTTCCGCTGGGGCGCGGACACCTACTCCAAAGCTCTGGCTTACAACGAAATGGTGGACATCCCGCTCGATCATCTGCTGCAGATCGGCCTCGACGACCTGCACAGAAACCAGGCGGAGTTTGCGCGCGTGGCCAAGGAGATCGATCCCGGCAAAACGCCGCAGCAGGAGCTGGCCGAGCTGGCCACCATGCACCCCGCGCCGGACAAGCTGCTCCAGGCCTTCCATGACCGCTTCAACAGCGAGATCGGCTTCATCCACAGCCACAACATCATCACCATTCCGAGCACGGTGAAGCCCACGTTGGAAGAAACGCCGCCGTTCATGCGCGCCACAACGCAGGCCAGCATGGACCCTCCAGGGCCGTTTGAAACGCACTCCACCAAGGCGCTGTTTAATGTCACGCTGCCGGAGCCCAACTGGAGCCCGCAGCGCACCAGCGAATATATGGCCGCGTTTAACGTAGGCACCATCGTGAGCACCAGCGTGCACGAGGCCTACCCCGGTCACTATGTGCAGTTTCTGTACCAGCCGCAGTTCCCGTCCAGGATTCGCAAGATCATCGGGGCCAACACGTACATCGAAGGCTGGGCGCACTATTGCGAGCAGATGATGCTGGACGAGGGCTATAACAACGTCGGCATCGGCGCCAAGGATGAGCGCGAATCGAGGCTCATCCGCCTCGGCCAGCTGCAGGATGCGCTGCTGCGCGACGCCCGCTTCGTTGTGGCCATCCGCATGCACACCGGCGTGGGCGGCGCGCTCACCACCGGGCAGGCCGCGGACTTCTTCGTCCACGAGGGCTACCAGTCGCGGCCCATCGCCGAGGTGGAAACCAAGCGCGGCACCAGCGATGCGCTCTACCTTTACTACACGCTGGGCAAACTGCAGATCCTGAAGTTGCGTGCCGACGTGAAAGCCAAGGAGGGCGCGGCCTTCAATCTGCAGCAGTTCCACGACACGCTGATGAAGATGGGCCCGGTGCCGATCAAGGTCGCGCGCAGGGCCATGCTGCACAACAACTCGCCGGTGTTGTGACGCGTCCGCAGGTTGCGCGGGTCATAGGGCCAGCCCCGGCCCGCAGCTATAATCAGGTTCATATGCAGAGCCAGAATGTGCAGTTCGGCTGCGGCACCTGCGCGCCGCCGTCGTGGCTCAACTTCGATGCGGGACCGGCGTTTCTGCTGGAAAAGCGCTTCCCCTTTTTGAAGCGCACGCTGGTACGGCGCGGCTTCCCGGACTACCCCGGCAACATCCGCTACGGCGACGTGATCAAAGGATTGCCCATCGCGCCGGGCAGCGCGAAGCGCGTATATTGCTCGCACGTGCTGGAGCACCTTGCACTGGAAGACTGCCGAACCACGCTGCGCCATGTGTTCAGCTACCTGCGGCCCGGTGGCGTGTTTCGCTTTGTTGTGCCCGACCTGGAGTTTTACGCGAAGCAGTACCTGGCTTCCGATGCGCCGGAAGCCGCGCAGATCTTTATGGCCGAAACCTATCTCGGGGAAAAGGTCGGCGCGCGCGGCCTGAAGTCGCTGCCCCGCGCCATCTTTGGCCGCAGCCAGCACCTTTGGATGTGGGACTACAAGAGTTTTGAACCGGAGCTTCGCGCGGCGGGTTTTGACGGCATTCGCCGTGCCGCGTTTGGGGACTCGGGCGATCCGCTGTTTGCCGATGTGGAAAGCGAGGGCCGCTGGACCAACTGCCTGGGCGTGGAGTGCCGCAAGCCCGCATAACCGTATTCCATTTGGGGACGCTTCTTTGCTTGAAGCCCAAAACGGGAAGTAACCTCCAGAAGTTGACTATCGTGTTGCTGCAGTAGCGATGATGTCTGGTATCGTCCTCCTTGCTGAGGGCAAAAAGGACAGAGGAAGGTTTGGAGATGGCTGTAAGGAAGCTTCGTAAGGCGGTGATCCCGGCTGCCGGGATGGGAACGCGTTTTCTGCCCGCGACCAAGGCAGTGCCGAAAGAGATGTTGCCCCTGGTGGACAAGCCGCTGATTCAGTACGCGGTGGAAGAGGTGGTGGCGGCGGGTTGCGATGAGGTGATCATCATCACGGGGCGGGGCAAGACGCCGCTCGAAGATCACTTCGACCGGGCACCGGAGCTGGAATACCAGCTGGAAGCGCGTGGCAAAAAAGAGCTGCTGGAGCTGGCCCGGTCCATGTCGCGGCTTGCCCGCATCTCGTACACCCGCCAGCCGGAGGCCCTGGGGTTGGGGCATGCGGTGCTGCAGGCAAAAAATCTGGTGGGCAATGAGCCGTTCTGTGTCATCCTGCCGGACGACATCGTGGATGCGCCCATTCCCTGCATGCAACAGATGATGCAGGCGTTTGAAAAGACGCAGTCGTCCATTATCGCTTCCGAAGTGGTGCAAGGCGCGGCGATCTCAAACTACGGCTGTCTGGACGCCACGCCGGACCCGAACGATCCGCGGCTGCTGGAGGTGCGCAACCTGGTCGAAAAGCCGAAACCCGAAGACGCGCCCAGCCAGAATGCCATTATCGGCCGCTACATCCTCACGCCCTGCATCTTCGAGATGATCGAAAAGCTGACGCCCGGGGCGGGTGGCGAGCTGCAGCTTACGGATGCGATCAAGGCCCTGCTGGCCCACGAAAGGGTGTACGGCTTCTGCTACGAGGGGCAGCGCCACGACGCGGGGGACAAGCTCGGCTTCCTGAAAGCGACCGTTGAGTTTGCGCTCAAGCGCGACGACCTCGGACCGAACTTCCGCGAGTGGCTGCGCGCGCAGAATTTTTGAGGTAAGGGCATGGCAGCCCCTTATGCGTTCTCCCGGCGCGCTGGGGGGCTGTCCCCTGTATGCGACTGCACAGGATTTTTAGGGATCTGATCAAGCCTGCTAACCGCAACGGTTCTACTTTTTGTTGTCGTTCCGCAGGGAATCTGCGTTCCTCACAGGCGGCAACGACTTGAAGGGAATAAATCAGACCTTAGAGCGAAGTCATAGCTGTTACACCCAGCGCCAAGGGCGCGCCCTATACCAGCCCAGGCCGAAGGCCTGGGTTTATGGCCAGGGCACCCGCAAGGGCTGAAAGCCCGCCCTATAGGCGGCCGGGGTACAGCTACAAGACTTCGGCTCTAGCTGGGCCAGCTGCAGATCTTTCCACTTCCCCTTCGGCTACGCTCAGGGTCCGGTCGAGATGACAAAACGTAGGGTCGATACAGCTTAGCGGGAGCTGTTCGCTCAAGGGGGTAGAGCCTGCTAAGGTCGGGTCAGGGGGGCGTAGCGTCCATGCGGTGCAACAGCGGAGCTGGTTCAGGCAAGGGGAAGCCGACGCCCTGGCTTTGCGTCTGGGCGCTGGTGGTGGCGCTTGTGCTGGCGCATGCCCCGGCCCAGGCCCAGCGCCGTCCCATGCAACCGCCCATCGCCGCGCAGCCGGAAACCCCGCAGCATCGCACTCGATTGATCCTGAAGGACGGCACCTACCAGGAGGTGCTGAGCTACCAAATGGCAGGCAGCCGTGTGCGCTATCGCTCCGCGGAGCGGGACGGCGAAGAGGAGGAGATTCCGCTAAAGCTGGTCGACCTGCCGGCCACGGAGGCATGGGCCCGGGCGCATGATCCGGCCAATAGCAGCACGGCCCAGCAGGCGCCTCCGGTGCTGAGCCCGGAGCTGGCCCGCGAAGAGGCGGCCCGCGCCGCGCAAACGCCCGAGGTGGCCAAAGACCTGCGCCTGCCGGAGGACGACAGTGTGCTGGTGCTGGACACCTTTCGCGGCACACCAGAACTGGTGCCGCTGCCCCAGAGTGGCAGCGATCTAAATCCGGAAACGGCCCACGCCGTGCAGAAGCGGGAGATCAACCCGGCCAGCAGCCCGCACGATCTGCTGCTGCTCAAGGACGAGCAGGCCGATGTGCAGCTCCACGTGCCCGAACCGGTGTTTTACGTTCGCCTGCAGGGACCTCACAGCAGCGAAGACGCCAGCGGCGGCACGTTTGTCGTCGACACGCAAGGGCAGGCTGGGAGGGCTACACCCTCGGGCGGCTCGGGCAGGAGCAGCTATGTGCTCCAGCGCGTGGACGTGCGCCAGGGTGCGCGCGCGGTGGCGAGCCTGCGGCTGACTCTGCTGGGCACCGGGCAGCCGCAGCCTGATGTCCTCGAGCTGCGGGCGGAAACCCTGCCCGGCGCTGTCTGGTTGAAGCTCACGCCCGTCCAGCCGCTGGAGTTTGGAGAATATGTGCTGCTGGAGGTGCTAAACGATCGCGCCGTGAATGCGGATGTTTGGCCGTTTGGTGTGCACCCTACGGCAAAAGAGAACGATGAGGCCCTGCGGCCGGAGCCAAAACGACCCGCCCGCCTGGAACGTCGACCGCGCTGACCGAACGGCAGCCGCCCTCAAGCGACGGAGGCGCGCAGTGCCGTCCAGCACAGCACGGCCTGCGCCACCACGGTGGCTCCCGTCAGCAGCAGAAAAACCCGGCGCTGGCGTGATTCCAGCACATCGGCAAAGACGCCGCCGATAAAGGTGAACAAAAACGGCAGCGCCCAAAGCCACGGCGCTGAAAAGACCTGGGTGGTATACAGCGGAACCAGGAGCAGCACCATCAGCAGCGGTGTGGTGTTGCCGAAGTAGCGGGAGCGCCGCGCCGTGAGGTAAATGACCAGCGCCACGGCGGCCGCCACGACAATCGGCGCGTTCATGCCGTCGTGGACGAAGCGGCGGGCGTCCCCCAGCGAAAACCAGAAGCGAGCCGCGCCCCCGGTAAGCACATAGCTGAAGGCGGACAGCCGAAAGGAAAACCCGGCCAGCACGATAACAACCGCCCCCAGCCCGGCAAAGACCATGATCTGCGCCACATAGGCCCTGCGCCGCTCGGCCAGGTAGTAGAAAAAGGCACCGCCGGCGAGGAAACCGAGGATCGCGGCCAGCAGATGCGCTGTCGCCGTCAGGCCCAGGGCCAGGGTCAGCAGCGCGATGCGCGGCTTCCACTTGGAGCGCGGTCCCTGCAGGGCATGCGCCACGCCGATGGCCGTGTACAGGAGCCCATACAGCCCCCAAAGCGCCAGAATTTCGTTGTTGGGCGTGGTCGCGTAGTGCACGATAGCCGGGCAGAAGACGTAGAGCGCCAGCGCCAGGGCGCCGCCCTCGTTGCCGAACAGCCGCCGCGCCACCCACCACAGGCCGCCGCCCAGCCACACGGCAAACAGCACAAAGGGCAGTCGAATCAGCCACTTGACATCGGTCAACTCGTGGCGGGCCTCCCATGTGGTGCCGTTCAGCGAGCCGCCGGTATAGAGCCGGTCCTCCGGCTTGCGGAGATGGTCGATGCCCTGCAGCACCAGACGCTGCACCGTCAGCGGCAGGCCGGCGACCCGGTAGGCGAGCGTGCCGTCGCCGTTCAGGTTGCCGCAGGTGGTGAAGTAGCCCTGCAGCGGGGACGGACGCTCCCACATCTCGCGCCCGCAGTGGGCGTAGCGGTAGTCGTCGGAGTTGAGCGGCTGGTTGGCGATGACCCAAAGGCACTCGCCCAGCAGAATGAGCAGCAGCACCGCAGCCACCCGCTGGGCAGGGCCTATCCGGAAGGCTTTAAAAGGCATCAGCAACAGGGTATAGGAACGGGCTTTGGGCGTGCCGAAGCCGTCTCTGCCCCGTCATGGGCAGAGACGGTTTCCTGGCTGCGCGGCGGACTTGACAGAGGCCTGATCAGGTCTCGGCGGCCTTGGCCCCACGGAAGAAAGTGCAGATTCCCTTCGGGATGACAACCAAAAGAGTGCCCTTGCGCCTACGGGTTCCCGTCCCCTTAAGCGCTGGCGAGATTGAAGCCCTTCACTTCGATTTTGACCTGTTCGCCGCGGGTGTCCGCGGTGCGGAGTTCGGTGGTCAGGGTGCGGGTTTCGCCGGGCATCAGGGCGAAGTAGCCATCTTCATAGATGGCGGGCAGGATGCGGCTGCCGCTTTGTGCGCCTACCGCGTGGAGGCGCAGGAAGAGCGCGGGCACGGTGGAGCTGTTCGTCAAGGTGGTGGACAGCAGCTGCGCCTCGCCGCGCGGCTCGGTGCGGGTTTCCGCGGTGACGGTGGCGTGGCCCAGCGTGCGGAGCCCGGTGTAGTCGCCCTGTTCCACGCCGCGCAGATAGAAGTTGCTGGAGCGCACGGTTTGGCCCTGGAGCAGTGTCAGGCGGAGGAAGTGCAGGCGGCTCAGGTTGGCCGGATATTGCACCGTGCAGGCGGTTGTGGTGCTGTCCTCGGACGACTGTGCCACGGGCAAGCTCCTGCGGGCGACGCTGCTGCCGTCCAGGTTTAGGAGTTCGACCTGTGCCGTGAGGCCGCTGACGCCGCCGGCGCTGTAGTTGACGACTTCCACCGTATCCGCAGAGCTATTCCACTGAATATGCAGCGGTTCTGCACCTTTTTTGCTGGCGAAGTAGGCGGCGGTCGGGGCGAAGTAGAAGTCGTAGGTCTGCCAAACGAACGAGGGCCAGCAGGGATGGCTCATCCACAGCAGAACGCCCATGCGGTGGACGCTTTGCGCCTCAAACATGGCGCGGTAGGCCTCATAGCTGACGATTTCGCCCAGCTTGACCCAGTCTTCGCCGGTGGTGGCCCCGCCGTAGGCCTCGTCGACCAGGGTCCGGAAGGCCTCGCCGCCCTGGGCGCCGTCCAGGGTGAAGTCATGCAGGCCCCAGTCCAGGCCCTGCGGCCAGATGGCCTGCTCGGGCATCATGGCCTGCACGCTTTCCAGCGGCGGAATGGCGGGCGCGCCGATCTCGGAGTGCAGCCTGGTGTCCGCGACCTCGAAGTATTGCGCCGAGGGCAGCGCATGGTAAGGGCCGTGGCCGCTGACGGGGCCGTCGGCGGAGCTGCCGATGTAGGTGATGCCGGGATGCAGCTCCGCGAGGATCTGCCGGATGCCCTTGTCCAGCGGCGCGGGCGGAAACCACTCATTGCGGCCGCAGTAGAGGCCAACGCAGGCGTGGCTCCGGATGCGCGCCACATAGTCCCGCGCGTTGGCGAGAAACATGGTGTTGTCCTCCGGGATGGGCCCATCCCAGGGATTGGCCAGCCAGAAGTCCTGCCAGACGACCACGCCATGACGGTCGCAGGCGTCGTAGAAGGCCTCATCGCCGATCTGCCCTACCCAGTTGCGCACCATGTTGAAGTTCATCTCGCGGTGGTAGCGCACGGCGGCGTCGTACTCGCGGGCCCGGAAGCGCAGCATGCTTTCGCCGAAGCCCCAGTTGCCTCCCTTGGGGATGAAGCGCCGGCCGTTGATGAACAGATGGAGCGCGCCGCCGTCCTCATTGGCGGTCATCTGCCGGATGCCGGCCTTGAACTGCATGCGGTCCGCGGAGCCGCGGCCTTCCAGGCGGAGTTCTACGTCGTAGAGGTGCGGGTCACCGTAGCCCACCGGCCACCAGAGCGCGGGCTGGCTGAGGCGCAGCTGCCTGTGGGTGGCGGGGGAGAGCTGGATGGCCTTACGCTCGTTGGCGGCGAGCTGGACTTTCTGCTCAAAGCTGACCTCGCCGAAGCGCCCGCGCAGGGTGCCGGTGAAGGGTTTGGCGGCGTGGTTGACCGCGAAGACTTCCATCGAAACGTCCGCGTGGCTTACGTCCGGCAGCGGCAGCAGGCTTGAGACCAGCGGATCTTCCAGCGTGGCCTGCCCGGTGGTTTCGAGCACGACCTCGTCCCAGATACCGGTGTTGCGGCCGCGGATGGTGGGAATCCAGTCCCAGCCCACGGAGGCGTGGAAGGTGGGATTATCGGCGCCCAGGCCGCCGCCGTTTTTGCACGCCACCTCGAAGGTCTTTTGCTTGCAGCTGGAGGGCGTGTCGTTCTTGATCACGCGGACGGCAAGGGCATTGGTGCCGGGTCGCAGCTTGCCCGTGACGTTGAAGCGGCTGCGAAGAAAGGCACCGTCAATGTGGCCCAGTTTGGCGCCGTTGAGGAAGACATCGGCCTTCCAGTTGATGCCTCGCAGGTCCAGCCATTGCAGCTCGCCGGCTTTGGCAGCGGACGCCTGAAACTCGGTGCGATACCAGAAGTCGGCGTAGAAGAAGGAGTCGGAGATGTGCAGCTGGTTCTGGCCGAAGTTGGGGTCGGGGATGGCGCCCACGTTCAGGTAGCTGGTGAGCGTGGTGCCGGGCACGGTGGCGGGAATCCACAGCGCATCGGCAAAGCCCGGGGCCGAGATGGCCTCCCCCGCTGCCTGCACCTGTGGCCCGCGCTGCAGGCGCCAGGCGCCGCCGGAGAGCACCTGGCGGCCGTCATGGTCGGCGGGGGCGGGCGCGTGGGACCGCACGGTGTACCCGCCCGTGCCCCAGACCTCGATTTCGCTAAGGACGTAGCCGTCGGCGGTGGCCGGGCGCGTCATCAGCACACGGAGGTATTGGCCCTGCACGGGGGCGCTCAGCCTGATCTCGTCGGCGCCGCTGCCCAGACCGGCGGGCACAGCCTGGAGGTCGCGCCACTGATGGGCGTCGTCGGAGATTTGGAGCCGGCCCTCGGCGGCGCGGGCGATCCAGTGCAGCTTTACGGTGTCGAAGTTGGCATGGGCGCCGAGGTCCACATACACCCACTCCTCGTCGCTGCCGGCGCTCTTCCAGGCGCTGGTGAAGCTGTACGGGCCGCCCAGCTGCACGCGCTTGCCGCCATGGTGAAACTCCACCTGGCCCAGCCGAAAAGTGGAACCGAAGGGGGATTTCTCGCCGCCGTTACTGGCAGAAAGATCCACGCGATAGAAGCGGCTGCGGTGCGCCGCGTATAGCGGAATGGAGGGCATGCTGATGTGGGTATCGCGCACCATGTCCGGCGGGTAGTTGGTCGGGTCCAGCGGCTCCGAGCCCGCGCCGGTGCCGGCTTTTTTCCAGGTATAGCCGTCGTCGGAGACGGACACCGCGTAGCTGAGTGTAGAGGGCGCAACACTTTGCGGCGTGACGAGGAACAGCACAAGGCGATCCACCTCGGGCAGCTCGGTGCCGCCGCCCAGGTGCAGCTCCACGCTGGGGTCCGTGCCCGCGAGCTCGATCACGGCCTCCGGGCTGTGCGAGGTCAGCGCTTCGCGCTCGTACTTGGGCAGCACCCTGCCGTTCATGACGGTGGCGATCCATTCGGGCATCTGCGTGTCGACCAGGCCGTCGGTGAGCAGCTGCGGCGTCAGGTTGTAGTCGTAGCTGGAGGAGGCATAGGCGGGCCGCAGCAGTGCCAGGTTGCGCCGGGTGCCGCTGGTGTCCGGCACCAGCGCCGGACCGAAGAACTCGTCCGGGGCGCCGGGATAGACGCCGACGCCACGCGTGAAGCCGCCGGTGGGCAAGCTACCCGCCGACGCCTGCGCGCCGGCGATGCTGCCGGCCTCCGCAGGGGTGATCCCCTCCGCGCCAAACGCCAGCCGCGGCATGGCGGCCACGCCCGCTCCCGCAATCAGCCCTGTCTTCAAAAACTCACGCCGCGTTGCTGCCATCGATCGCTTTCTCCCTGAAAGAACGCAAACACCCGAGCCTGACCGCCCTCGCCGCATGTGCGATCTGTTCGCGAGCGTTGTGACTGCCGAGTTGCTCTGGTGAACCTGCCCCTCCACTCTGCCAGTAGCGGGACACGTTTGTCAGCAATTCGGCCCCACAATTCTTCGGTACGCAATTCACATGGGCAGGCCCGTGCCGCACGGCATCTTTCGCATCCCATGTGCTGGAGGGTGTACATGAGATTACAAGGCAAGGTGGCCATCGTCACAGGGGCCGCGACAGGCATCGGGCAAGGGATTGCGCTGGCGTTTGCGCGCGAAGGCGCAAAAGTGGTGGTGGACTACTTCGGCAAGCCGCAGGTCTCCGACGACACGCTGAAGCAGATCTCCGATATTGGGGGCGATGCCATCGGCGTGGATGCGGACGTCACCAACCCGACCGACATTGCCAACCTGATCAAGCAGACGGTCGACAAGTTCGGCAAGCTCGACATCATCGTCAACAACGCCGGCATTGAGAAAAAGATAGCCTTTGTCGATTTCCCCGCCGACGAGTTCCAGAAAATTCTGTCTGTGAACCTGTTTGGCGCCTTTCTGGGGGCGCAGGCGGCGGCCAAGCAGATGATCGCGCAGGGCAAGGGCGGGCGCATTATCAACATTTCGTCGGTTCATGAAGACTTGCCGATGCCCACCAACGCCCCGTACTGCGCCAGCAAGGGCGCGATGCGGATGCTGATGCGCACCATTGCTGTGGAGCTTGCACCGCACAACATCACCGTGAACAACATCGGGCCGGGTGCGGTCTTCACGCCGATCGACAAGGATGTGGAGAGCGACAAGAAGTTGAATGACGCGATTCTGGCCGAGATCCCGCTGCACCGCTGGGGCACGCCCGCCGACATCGGCGCGATGGCGGTCTTTCTGGCCTCCGACGACGCCAGCTATTGCACCGGCAGCACGCACTTTGTCGATGGCGGCATGCTGCGCCAGGCCGGCAGTCTGTAACCACATGCAGGCAAGCAAAGGGAGCTTTCAAGATGAGTAGCAAATCGGTAGTGCGTTCCGTCCTGCAAGTGGCGGCGGCGACGGCCAGTGTGTATGCCTTGAAGACCGTGTTAAAGCGGGCCGACGAACGGCTGGAAAACAACGGGGTCGCCCAGGGCAAGCGCGTCGTGATCCTGGGCGGCGGCTTTGCCGGCGCCGCGGTGGCGCAGGAACTGGCGCGCCTGCTGCCGGACCAGAGCAATGGCGAGATCCTGCTCATCGATGAGGACAATTACCTGCTGTTTACCCCCATGCTGACCGAGGCCGCGGGCGGTGCGATTGAAGCCGCGCACATCGTCAGCCCGCTGCGCTCGCTGGAGCCGCGGGTGCGCTTTGTGCAGGGGCGGGCCGTGAGCCTGGACCTCAGCAAGCGGGAGGTGGAGGTGCGGATGGGACCGGACGCGCAAGGGGAGCTCTCGGAGCGGTTCAGCGGCGATCACCTTGTGCTGGCGCTGGGTTCGGTGACGAATACGCACGGCACGCCCGGTGTGGAGGAGTACGGGTTGGGCATGAAGACGCTGGCCGATGCGCGGAAGGTCTTTCAACAGGTCTCCACCTGCCTGGAGCGGGCCAGCGCTGAGCCCGATGAGGCCCGTCGCAAGGAGCTGTTGACCTTTGTGGTGGCCGGCGGCGGCTACACGGGCGTGGAAACCATGGCCGCGATCAACGACTTCCTGCGGGAAAGCGCCCGGTCAATGCCTGGGCTCAGGGCGGAGCAGATCCACGCCATCCTGGTCTGCCCGGAGAGTCGCCTGCTGCCGGAGCTCAGCGAAGAACTCGCCAGCTATGCGACCGAACAGTTGAAGCAGCATGGCGTGGAGATCCGCCTGGATGCCAGCGTTTCCGGCGTCGCAGAAAACGCGGTGGAGCTGAAGAATGGCGAGCGCATAGCCGCGCGCACCCTGGTATGGGCCGCCGGTGTCACGCCGAACCCGCTGATCGCCTCGCTGCCCGCGGCCAAGGGCAAACATCACGGCCTGGTTGTGGACGGCAGCTGCCAGGTGAAGGACTTTGCCGGGGTTTGGGCGCTGGGCGACTGCGCGGAGATTCCCCAGCCCGACGGCAAAGGCACCTACGCCACCACGGCCCAAAACGCCACGCGCGAAGGCAAGCTGGTGGCGCAAAACATCGTCGCCACACTGCACGGTGAAGCGCCGCAGCCGTTTCGCTTCACGCCGCTAGGCGAGCTCGCGCTGGTAGGCCGTCACACGGGCGTGGCGCGCGTGTTCGGCTTCAACTTTTCCGGCGTACTGGCGTGGGCCATGTGGCGCGCGGTGTACCTGGCCAAGATGCCCAACCTGGCCCAGCGCGGCCGCGTCCTCAGCGACTGGGTGCTCGATGCGCTGTTCGGCCATGTGCCCGTGCCGCTTTCCGCGGGCGAACACGCGCAGACAGCCCACGTTCCGGCGCCCAGCCCGGCTCAGGGCTAACCCGGAGCGCGCCAGGGGAAATCTACGGCTGTTTCTCTGTAGGTGTAGCTGTGTTTTTCAGGGCTGAATGCCCAGTACATAACAGCCTGGGGCGCAAGCCCCAGGTAGCCGCAAAGCAACGCTCAAGGGCCTTTAGTGTGTGCGTGAGAACTGTTTTTGGCTCTTGTTTATGCCGGTCAGATGAGCGACAAGAGGGTATGAGCCGATTCAAGCCGTACAGTCCTGACCAGGCGTACTTGTTGCCGCCCAGCGTGCGCGATGAGTTGGGGGCAGATCATCTGTGTTTCTTCGTTCGCGGCGTGGTGGAGCGTTTGGACCTGAGCGTTTTTGAGCAGGCGTACGGCGCCGAAGGTGGGATGCTGTATGCGCCGGAGATGATGTTGGGGCTATGGCTGTATGCGTATGCGGTGGGCATGACCAGCGCGCGGCAGATGGAACGGCGCTGTGCCGAAGACCTGGCGGTGCGCTATCTGGCGGGCGGGACGCGGGTGGACAACTGGGCCTTGAGCGCATTTCGGCGGCGGCATGCGCGGGCTCTGAACAACTGTTTCACACAGGTTCTGGAGCTGGCGCGTAGCCTGAGGATGGGCAAGCTGGGCCGGGTGGCCATGGACTCCACGCGTATCCGCGCCAACGCCAGCCCGGACCGCACCGACAGCGAGCAGGCGTTGCGCGACACCCGCGCGCAGCTGCGCCGCAAGATCCGGGGCCCCCAACGAGCTTGCTCGCTGGGGTGGAGATCCGACAGTGGCAACAGGCCGCCGACCGCGAGGACGCCGAACCGGGCGGTATGGCGGTGGCCGTCGCGGACCTGAAGGGGGCCCTGGACCAGCTGCAGCCGCGTCTGCGAGCGTTGCGCAAAAGCGGTCTGAAACGGCTGAGCCGCACCGATCCGGAGGCCCGTTTCCTGCACAGCGCGGCGGCTTCGCGCTGGGCTACACGGCCGAGATCGCCGTTTCCGACGACCACCTGATCGTGGCCCAGCAGGTCACGCAAAACCCCACCGACAACGCTTCGCTGCTGCCGGTGCTCGAGCAGGTTCAGGCCCGCACGCGCGAGCGGCCCGCGCAGGTGCTGGCCGACAGTGGATTCTTCAGCAAAGACAACCTCCACGAGTTGGAGCGGCAGGGCATCGAAGGCTATATACCGGACTCCAACCTGGCTTGTGAGCTGAACCTGGGACGGCGCTGCCGCAAACGCGCCACCGACCCGGCCCATCGCCGCATGCGCGCTCGGCTGCGCAGCCCTGCCGGACAGGTCGCCTACGCCCGCCGCAAAGCCGTCGTCGAACCTGTCTTCGGAACCCTGAAACAGCTACGCGGCATGCGCCAGTTCCGCACCCGCGGCATGGAGCGCGTCGCGGCTGAGTTCACTCTCGCCACCCTGGCCTACAACCTCACCCGCCTACACCGGTCCGTCAACTGCTGACCCCAACCGCCAAAGCAAGCTTCCTGACGCCGACCCAAACCCGCTCAGGAGTGGCCCAAAAACCCTCGGAATCACATGCCCGCGATCTCACCGACCCGCGATAAACTCAACCACCCGCACTCACGCACACACTGAAGGCCTGACACATAAACCCAGGACTATACCTGCAGGAAGTTTGGTCTACCGCAGGACTTTGCTGAAGAACTGCACCGCCAGCGCGCTCACGTCCGCGTGCACCCTGTCGCGGTCCGTGCCCGGCGGGTCGGTGCAGTCCGGGCGCAGCGCCGCCACGCCGGCCGGGGTGCAGCTGTCCAGGAATGTGTAGTGCGCCACGCCGGGCAGGATGACCTCGCGCGCGCCGCGGATGTGGCTCTTGATCGCCGTGGCATTGGCGGCCGCCGGTGCGGTGGGGTCCGCGGCGCCCACCACAAGCTCCACGGGCAGGCGGATCGCATGGAGGCTTTCCGGTGTGAGCACGATGCCCAGTGCCGGCGCCAGGGCAAACACGGCGCGGAGGCGGGGGTCGCGGTAGCTTTCCGCGGAGCGTGCCAGGCTTTCGCCGCTGGTCTTGCGCACGGCCTGCAGCAGCTGCTCGCCGCGGGGCATGTCGTGCATCTCCGGCGCGTGGCAGCTGGCGTTGTCCGGCGCCTGGCGGCAAAGGTCGTAGAAGGGAGCGACATCGGAGCGAGCGCCCGCAAGCTCCAGCACCGTGGTGCCGCCCAGCGAGAAGCCGGCCGCCCCGATGCGGGCGCGGTCGATGTGCGGCGCAAGCTCCGGGTCCGCCAACAGGCCGTCCAGCACCTCGGAAAGATCGGTCGCGCGCTCCCACCACAGCAGAAAGCCCTCCGCCGTGGTGCCCGTGACGGCGTTGTTGCCGGGGTGATCCACCGCCGCCGCGAGGAAGCCCGCGCGGGCCAGCGCCGTCCCCAGCCAGGCCATCTGCTGGGCGGAGGCGCCCGAGCTATGCGACAGCAGGACCAGCGGAAACGGCTCCATGGCCGGCGCAAACGCGGCATGGGGTGCCGCCTGCCCCGCACGAAACAGCGGTTGCGCGGGCGAGCCGATCGTCTGAGGCGTTTCGATGGCAGTATCCGCGGCCGGGTACCAGACCGTGACATGCAAGCTGTGCTCCGCGGCGCCGCGCCAATTGCGCCGCACGGCTGGCGTGATGTCCCGCGTGACCAGGCCGGCCTTGAACTGCGATGGAGCGTTTCGCTGGCCAAAGGCCGACGACATGCCCATCAACAGGCAAAGCAGCGTCAGCAAACCGAGGACGGGCCTGCCTGCAGCATCGTGAGTGAGAAAGGATCGGTGTCGCACGCGGCCTGCGGGTCTCTCCACTTCGGCTTCGCCCCCGGTCGAGATGGCGACGTTTGCTGATGGACTCTCAAGGCAGGCGAACCTTGCTCTCAGCAGAGAGAGGAGCGTCTCACGTCCAGTACAGCATACGGGCAAAGGGCAGCGTTTGGCCGAGGGCCTGCTGAAACCAGGCGCGCATCTCGCGCATGGGGTCTTTGGGGTAGACATACTTGAAGCCGCCGAACTTGTTGCGCTTCTGGGTGCGCGCCTCTTCGCGCAGGTCCAGCGTCGTCTTCGGATACCAGCTCAGCAGCACGTCCTTGCTGCCCGGCGTGAAGCGATGCGTGATCAGCTCCGCGGTGAGGTCTACCTGCTCAAGGCCGCGCAGTGCGGCGGCCACGTCGCTCAGCAGCGCCTGGTACTCGGCCTGCCAGTTTTCGACCGGCATGATGGGCGCAATGGTCAGGCCCACGGGATAGCCTGCCTCCGCGACGCGGCGCAGCGCCTGCAAACGCTGCGCGACGTTGGCGGTGCCACCCTCAAACCCGCGCGAAACACTGGCCGCATTCACGCTGAAGCGAATGCGCGTGCGCCCGTGATGCGGCAGCGACAGCAGCGAGCCCACGCCGTCGAACTTGGTCGTCCAGCGCAGCTGCACCGGCGCGTCCCACGCGCCAAAGAAACGAATGCTCTCCGCCAGCGCACCGGTGAGATGTTCAATGCCCAGCGGATCGGTGTAGCAGGAGGCCTCAAATGTGGTGCCCTCGTGCGCGCGCTCGGCGGACGCCGAGGTGACCCTGC
The DNA here is from genome assembly GCA_965218675.1 of Granulicella sp. Taxonomy (GTDB): domain Bacteria; phylum Acidobacteriota; class Terriglobia; order Terriglobales; family Acidobacteriaceae; genus Granulicella. Next base: position 480,516 of record CBDCLP010000009.1, on the reverse strand, counting down.
CGGTGCCCAGGTAGCCGCGCAGATTTTCTAGGATCTCCGGCAGGTTGGCATACACGCGCGTCACCGGCGGCCCGCTCAGCGAGCCTGCCAGATAGCAGTACTGGCAGTGCGCTGGGCAGCCCTGCGCCAGGTGAAACTGCCAGTCCGCCGAGGGCGGAATCGGCTGCAACCTGCGCGCCGAAGGCGGCGACACCACAATTGCCAGCGACGTTTTGGCCTGCGCATACGCCCGCTGCGCGGCCTTGCTGTCCGGGGGCGCGTCCTTGGGCACGGGATCGGTCAACCCGCGCAGCTGATTGCTCTTCAGCCGGATCACCTCGGCGCCAAAGCTTTCCGCGCGCTCCAGCACGTGCCGGCCATGCGCGGTCGCAAAGGCATCCGGCGTAATAAAGACCCGCCGCGGCCGCCAAAGCCGGCTCTCCGCAGGGCCGCCCGCCACCGCATCGCCCAAAGGCTCGGGATCGGCCTCGCGCAGCAGCGCTTCCTTCACCTGTGGGGATACTGCACCGACCTGATCAGGTGTTGTGTGAGTGGTTGCCATACAGTCCTCACCTCAGGAGATGCGTGTAGAAGAGCACGCAAGTTGCTTCAAACCCGAGACCCTTCCATAGTCGGCCCGGAGCGCTCGGAGGTAATCTTCCGATGTTACTTGGGCTGTATTGCCAGCACCCAAGTGCAATGCTTACACTTCGTGTGATGGCGCCTTCCCGCGTTGAGCTTGACCATCAATATCGAATGGCTAAGCTTCAGGCTCGTGCCACTGGGTGGCGGCAAACGTGCCAGCTTCTCGCAGTCATAGCTGTCTGCGTGGCCGTTGTCTTCACGGTGAGATCCCTTGCAGGGAGGCAGACTCTAGCGGATCTGAAATTTGTTGTTTTGGCTGATCTGCGGGCGAACAAGGCCTTCGGGCTTGTCGCGTCATGGTTGCTTACGTTCAGCACGGGAACGTGGGCAGTAGGGGAACGAATGCTCAGGAAGCGCGTCAACAAGCGTCTAACAAACGAAGTGAATTCTCTTCAGTTACGGATCGATCCAAGTAAACGGTCGAGTGGATTGCAACCCAGCGGTGACACTCGCATTGAGGATCAATAGCCATGGAACAAAGACTTTTTCTTCCGACAGGGTTGATTGCGCTCGCTGTACTTTGGTTCGTGTATGACCTTGGTCTGCGGCAGTTAGTCCTCGCCTTCTACAGAAATCGGCTTTTTCAGCTTCGGTTTGAGCTGTTCACGCTGGGGATGGCTGGGGAATTGGCCTTCGAAAGCGATGTGTACCGGTCTCTAGAGATTCTCTTGAACGGATTGGTGCAGTATGCCCACACGGTAAGCTACTATGCTTATCGGGTGGCTGTGAACGAAGAACGCAAGAATGCCTCGCATAGCGAGCCATATAGGTATCGTGCTTTCCGGGAATTGCTCGATCACATAGACTCGCTTCCGCAGCCAGCAAGGGCCGATGTACAGCGATTATTAGCCGACACACAAAAAGCCCTAGCTAAGTACATGGCACTGACCTCGCCCGTGTTCCTGCTTTTTGCAACTCTATCGGCTTTGCAGAAAGTCTTTCATCTCATGCACAGCCGTCAGGAAGTACCGTATGTACAAGTGTTCGAAGAGCAGGCGTATCGGGCTCAGCGCCGAGATTTGAATCTCGTTCGCGTATGACCGTTGTACCTTGGTGACCCTCTGTGAATCGTGCGGTTGGGAGCACGTAACAGCGGTCACCTCGGCAGCTCGTTCGCGTCGTGGATGTAGCTTTTGGCGTTGAACTTTTTGGCTGCGCTGGCGCCGCTCATGTAGCGGCGTTTGCCGAAGATGGGGCGCTCCTGCCAGGGGCGGTCAAACTTGCCGAGCACCGCCCAGGCGATCGAGGCGTAGCCGTTGGGGTCGCGGCCGTCGAGGAAGTATTTGTCGTTCAGGTAGATCATCCATTGCATCGCCGTGGGCGCGTCCGGGGTCCATTCCACGATCTTTTTGCCCCAGTACATGCGCAGGTAGTTGGGCATCCAGGCGTGGCGCACCATCTGCGTTTGCGCGGCGTTCCACAGGTCGTCATAGGTTTGCGCCTGTTCGAGCTGATCGCGGGTGTATAGCACGGGACGCTTGTCTTTGTCGTGCTTCTCAATAGTGACGGCGGCCCAATGGTCGACGCAGCCCACGTTGTCGTAGTCCGGCTGGTAGCGGCAGAAGTTTACGCTGAGCTCGCGCCAGGTGATGACCTCGTTGAAGTAGCTGTCGCGCGCCTCACCCAGCTTGGGGTTGCGCTCCACGGCGGCGTTGACCGCGTTGGCGATGGTGAGCGGCCCGATATGGCCGAAGTGCAGGTAGGGCGAAAGCCGGCTGGTGGCGTCGCGCTCCGGATGCTTGCGGTCGTCGGCGTAGCTGATCAGTTTGTGGTTGACGAACTCCTCCAGCCGCCGCCAGGCCTCCTTGCGGCCGCCTGTCCAGTAGTCCACCGGGCCCACGCTGCGGTCCAGGTCCAGCCAGTGCGCGGTCATGTCCTCGTGCGGGTCGTCTACGAATAGACCTCGAGGCTTGTGCCACGCCTTATCCGGTCTGGGGTTGCTGTACGGCTTCACGAACTCCGGCAGCAGCTTGCGGATGCGTGGGCGCGCAATGGCACCGGAGTATTGCGCCTTTTCGAGCAGCCTGGACGGCACGATCACGTCGGCGTCCACGGTCCAGAACGGCACCGTGAGGCGCTCGGCGCGGTCCACACGCCAACGCTCCGGCATGCGCATGGGATTTTCATCGCCGACCACCATGGCCGCATGCACATCGGCAAAGAAGCGCTCGTGGTCTTCATTAGGCGAGTTGCGCAGCACAAAGCCGACACCGCGCTCGGCGCAGTCTTCGGCCACATCGCGCAGCCCCTGATTCAGAAACACATAGTGGCGCAGATAGGACGAGCGAAAGTAGTTGAGGCCCGCAAAGTACGCCACCACCGGCAGGCCGAGCGCGTTGCCGAGCTCCACGGCCTTGTCGAGCGCATGGTTGTCCAGGCCGCGCTCGGCGCGCTGCATCCAGTACACAATGCACTTGCCTTTGGGGTCGGGCGCGCCGGCGCGCCGCACGCTCACGCGCTTGTCGTCGGCCAGCTGCCGCACAGCCGCCGGCACGGAGGCGTCCTCGGCGAGTTGCTGGGCCAGATCGGCATGGTGCTGGTCCCTGCGCTGGGAGTCGTTCAGTTCGACGGGTGTGTTGTTGTGGGTGCTCACAGCGCAATTGGATGAGAAACCGGCCGCGGCTCGCCCAGGCCGCTTTCATGGCGCAAAAAAGGGGAGCGCCCGATGAGCACTCCCCCTGAAGCACGGCGAGCTGTGTGATTGGACCGCCTCAGCGGCGCAGGCCGCCACGCAGGGCGCCGCCACCGAAGGTGTGACCCGCGAAGCCACCTCCCACCGGGTGCGGCAGAGGACCGTGGATCGGGCCCCGAATCGGTCCACGGATGGGACCACGAATCGGGCCGCGGATGGGCAGACCAATCGGGTAACCACCATAGACGCCAGGACCATAGACGCCGCCAAAGCCGAAGCCCACCCCAAAGAACGGATAGCCGGAGAAGCCGTAGGGCCCGAAGGCTCCCGGGTAGGCGTAACCGGCATACGGGTCCCCATAAGCCGAAGACCCGTAGGCGCCGGGGTAGCCACCACCGCTATAGGCGCCATTGTCGTAGACCACGTTGCCGTCGCCATTGCTGCGCACGGTGGCATCGGCAAGGGCAGCCTGGCTTTCCCGCGGCCCCGTCCAGGGCAGCAGGTCGGCGTCCGACAGGTCTCGGTCAAACGACGCGAGTTTGGACCGTTCCGCTGTCAGCATGACCTCGTGGCCCTCTTTGATCTTTTCCGGCTTCACATTCGTGCTGGTGTCCGCACCCGGAAAGGCGTAGGCTTCGCCGCTAAAGACGCGCACGGTGTCGGTCGCGGTATTGAGTGTGTACAGGCCATGCGAAAGAATCTGCACCTGGCCCTGGGGCAGGTCGAGCAGCAGCAGATCGTCATGGCGTACGGTGTTCACGCTGATGTTGGCCAGCCCGCGCTCCAGCCGCACCTCGGTGCGGTTGTGGTCCGCGGCGACCATGCGCACGGTGGCGTCCTGGCCGAGGCGCAGCAGCGCGCCGGGCGCAAGCAGGATGTCCGCGGAGCCATCGGCTGTGGCCAGGGTGTCGCCGCCTTTGAGTTGGCGGCCCGGCGCGGCTTGGACGGCTTGGCCATCGATGCTGGCTTGGCCTTGAACAAAGTTGACGGACCCCGGAGCGGCGCCGTACGTGCTCTGCGCCGGAAGCGCAGCGGGCACGAACGCGGTCGCCAGGGAAAGCAAAACGGCGGATGCTTTGAGCCTTGGCATGCTGTTGCGAACCTCTAGGGAATAGATGCTCCAGCGCGCCAGAGGTCACCGCGCCCCTGTCTTGGCGCAGGGGTGGTTTCAGCGAGCGAACTCGCTAATAACGGGGGCGGGTGCCGCCGGGCCGCCGGCTGCGGTCCTGGCCGCGCTCCTGGCCCCGTTCCTGCGGGATGCGGTAGCCCTCGGGATAAAGGACCACGAAGCGTCGCGCGCCCTCGCCGGAGCTGGCGGTCTGCAGGCCGGAGTCGCGCAGAAACAGGTGCAGCATGCGGCGCTCGCGCGAGCTCATGGGCGGGAAGCTGTAGGGCGCGTCGCTATCTTCAACGGCCTTTATGGCCAACTGAGCGCTGGAGCGCATGGCCCGGGCGCGTTCGGCCTTGAAGCCGTTGGCGTCGAAGGAGACGCGGTCATGGTCTTCCGAGTCGAGATCGAGCATCTTGGCGGCAATGTGTTCGAGCGCGCGCAGCAACTCGCCGTCGCGCTCAGTCAGCAGGCCGGCGTCGGGGCCTTTGCACTCCACGTAGATGTCGCGCCGCTCAAAGCCGTCAGGATCCATAGCGCCCGCGCCGGCGGTGATGCGAAAGCGCAGCCGGAGGCCACCTGTGGTGGTCAGCATTCGCATGAAGTCGGCAACGGTTTCGGCAGCCTGCGCCAGGTCTTCCATGAGCTTTCTTTGGCTCCTTTCGAGCCGCTTGTGTGATGCACAAAGTCTATAGTGCGGGGTGGTGAAACGGGCCGCACGGTGAACCTATCGGCGGGCCTGGATGGTGCGTCCACGGCTGCCGCCGCCGCTGCCCTTGTTGAGCTGCTTGGCGCGGGCACGCTCCAGCTGCGCGGCCCGCATCTGCTGGCCCAGGCTGGTGCGGTTCATCACCTGCTGCTGCACGATCATGATGATATTGCCGACATTCCAGTAGAGCGCCAGGCCGGAGGCGTAGTTCCAGGTCATCCAGCCGGAAAAGGCCGGCATCATGAAGGCCATCATCTTCTGCTGCTGCGGGTCCACACCCGGCGAGGGCGTGAAGAACTGCACGGCAAACGAGGTCACCACCATCACGATGGGCAGGATGTGGTACGGGTCAGCGGCGGAAAGATCCGGCAGCCACCAAAAGTGCGCCTGGCGCAGCTCCACCACCCTGGTCATCATGGTGAAAAAGGCAAACAGCAGGGGCAACTGCACCAGCGTCGGGACGCAGCCGCCAAACATGCTGACGCCCTGCTCCTTCTGGTAGGCCATGACCTCCTGGTTCATCTGCGCGGTCTTTGCGTCGGTTGGCCCAGGGTTGCCGTACTTTTTCTTGATGGCGTCGATCTGCGGCTGGATGCGCTGCATCTTCAGCGCCGACTGCATGGACTTCACCCGCAGCGGCAGCAGCACCAGGTTGATGATCAGCGTGAACAGAATGATGGCCCAGCCCCAGTTGTGCACGATGTGCGCATAGGTGAACTGGAGGCCAAGGAACAGCCATTTGCCGATGGGACCAAAGAAGCCGAAGTCCAGCAGCGGCTCCAGGCTGTGGCCGCTGGCCGACTTGATGGACTTCAGCACGGGCACGGCCTTGGGGCCCACGAAAAGACTGGTCTCCACGTGGCCGGTGCGGTCGCCCACGGCGCTGCCCAGCACCGGCACATTCAGCGTGCCCTTGGCCGGAGCGCCCTGGCCCACGCGGCGCTGCACCTTGTTGACGTCGATCTCATTGCGCAGCGTGACCAGCGTGGCGTTGTCCGGGTGATCCGGCAGAAAGACCGCGGCGAAATACTGATCAGCGGTGCCGGCCCAGTCGAAGGGGCCGTTCAGCGTGGCGCCACCGACGACCTTCTTGAACGCGGTGTGGTCTTCCTTGCCGTTGGTCATGGTGTCGACCGTGGCCCCGGCGTAGGCCTGCGCATTCTCCATGTCGCCCAGGCCCGCGGGCCAGGCCAGCGTCGCCGCGATGGGCGAGCCGTTGCGCAGCACCAGCGTGTCCGCGTGAATGACATAGTCCGAGCCGAAGCGAAAGGTCTTGGTGACCTTCAGGTCGCCCGCCTGATATTGGAAGCTGAGCGAGGCGGGGGAGGACAAATTGCCCGTCGCCGAGGGCACATACATCGCCTGGCTCAGCGTTCGGGTCAGGTTGGGATCGTAGGTGTAAAGCGACAGCGGAAAGCCGTACAGCCTGGACGCGCCCTCGTGCACCAGGTCCAGCGGATGGCCGGTGTTGTCCTTATAGCGCTTCAGAATCCAGGAGGTCGCTTCGCCGCCGCGGTTGGAAAAGGTGATCCGGTACAGCTCGTTCTCAACCACGGTGGTGGTCTGGTTCGCGGCCTGGACGGTCTGGGGCGGGGTTGCCCCCGCCGGGGTCGCGGCCGCCGGCGCTGCCGTGTTGGTCACCCCGGGGTTGGTCTGGGCGGGTGCCTTGATGGCGGTGGAGCTGTCCGGGTTGGCGGTCTGGGGGTTGTGCCGCGCCCGCCAGAACTGCAGGCCAAACAAGACGCCCATGATGACCAGCATCATGAGCAAAAAGGAGCGATTGTCCTGGGATGAGCCGCCGGCGCCGGCGCCGCCGCCCGCATTGGGATTTCGAATCTCTGGCAAGGTGCTTCCTTATCTTCCGCCCGCGCACAAAGCTGAGTGAATCACGCGCAGGGACGCTGCTCTCATGGTAAACGCTTGACCCGGCGATTTGGTTCCATTCCGGTTACGGCACCGGGTCAAGGCCGCCCTTGGCCAATGGATGGCAGCGAGCCAGGCGCCGAACCGCCAGCCAGGAGCCGCGCATCCAGCCGTGCCGCACCACGGCAACATAGGCGTACTCGCTGCAGGTGGGCAGATATTTGCACTGCGATGCGCCAACGCTGTGCAGCGCGGGCGAAAGGCCGCACTTATAGGCGCTATACAGGCCGCGGGCGATCTGCTGACGCACGGAATCACTCGCCGGCCGCGTTGGAGCGTGCAGTGGAGGCGGTGCGGTCATGCCGGGGGCGCCTGCGTGCTGCCAGACGGAGCCGGCCGCTTGCACCGGCTGCGCACGACGCGAAAGATCTGGTCGACCTCTTTTTCGAGCGCAGCGAACTCCGCATCGAGCACGGTGCGCTTGGGGTGGAGCACGATGTCCACCGGGAGATCCGCCAGCAGCGGCACCGCGCGCCGAAGGATCTCACGCAGGCGGCGCTTGATGCGGTTGCGGTCCACGGCTTTGCCAAGCGCCTTGGGCACCGTCAGGCCGATGCGCGGCCCTGCGGTTTCGCTGCGCTGCGCAGCCAAACTGCCGGGCTCACGCAGCACACTGAAGTAGGCCATCTGCCGCATCCACTGCTTGCGCCCGGCGGTCTTGTAAACGCGCTGATAGTCGGGGTGCTTGCGCAACCGGTGCTGAGTTTTCTGCGACATGGGATGGGGTTGCCGTGCGGGCGTGAGGCGGTCAGGCCAGCTGTTCAGCGAGGGTGCGGGTCATCGGCGTGACCTCGCCGCCGGTGTGCTCGGTGGTGATGGTTTCGATCAAGGCGATCCAGGTTTCTTGCTCGGCTGCGGTGTAGTGCCGTACACCGCGCGGAATCACAAAGAATTCGCCGGGGCGCAGATGGACATCGCCGCCATCGGCGGGGTCGCGCCCGATCCGCAGTTCACCCTTGAGCACAAGAAACATCTCGTCCTCGTCGGCGTGTGCATGCCAGGGAAAGGTTCCCTGCACCCGCGCCGTCTTGATGTACTGGTCGTTGACCCGGCCCACGACACGCGGCGACCAAAGCTCCGGGATGGCCGCACAGGCAGCCTGGAGGGAGATCGGCTTTTGCATCGTGTTCACTCCCGTTTCGAGGTGCATAGAGGGGCGGTGAGAGTGATGGGCGCTTAGTCGCGGTAACCGGCGGAAACGGCGATCTTGTGACGGCCCTTGGCGCGGCGACGGCGGAGCACGGCGGCTCCGGCCTTGGTCTTCATACGGCTCAAAAAGCCATGGACCTTGCTGCGATGACGACGGTTGGGCTGAAAAGTGCGCTTGGGCATAAGTGTTGTCCTGTTTCGATCTCGCGTCTGCCGCGGCGGCTGCTGAAAGAGCAGGCGCACAGAGGAGTGATGGAGACCAATCACCCGCTCGGCAGCAAGTTCTAAGTATAGCGAAGCTGAGGAAAACGAGCAATGATTGCGCGGTGTACTTCGGGCTGGGGCACCGCGATTCTCCGGTGCGGCGAGCAACCAAAGACGAGTTTCACCATAGCTGGTGCAAGCGCCGAAAGACCGGAAAAACTGGTCCGGCGGGCCCATTTCAACGTGCTAACATCGACTCCGTTCTGCTAATGGCTGTTGTTCCGCAAGCAAACCGCAACGGCCCGCAAGTTGTATCTTCTCTGCCGTGCTGCCGGCCGAGCTCAACAAAGAATCGGTGCTTCCGCCCGCGATCTCCGCAAGAGACGCGACAGGCCCACTGCGCCCGTACCCCCGGCTCCTTTTGGTCGGGCCCCGGGTGTTGCCAACGATGTTTTTTGACATGAAGGAAACTGCACGCAATGTCATTTGTCCCGGTCCCGACCACCGTTCTGAACCAGTGGCTGCGCATCCTTGGTGCGCTGGAAAAAAAGGTCAAACGGCAGAGCTTTGAGGCCTGGTTGAAGCCCACCCGGTTTTCCCACGTGGAAGGGCGGACGCTGTATGTCCGCGTGCCCTCGGCCGACTTCGAAAGTGTCGGCGACCGTTATGGCGATCACATCCATGAAGCCATCGACACGCTCGGTCTGGAGATCGACGAGGTGAAGTTTCAGGCACCGCCCGCTGAGCCCACCGCGGCGCGTGTGCGCGAGGACGGCGGCTTTGCCCCGCAGCCCACGCATTCGGCGAGCGCTCCCCGGCCTGGTCGCCCGCTTTCCCCGCCTGCGCCTGCGACACCGACTCCGGAGCAGAGCCGTTTCGACTGGAGCTCGGCCACACAGCTCAAGCCAAGCTACACGTTTGAAAATTTTGTGCGTGGGTCTGGCAGTGAGTTCGCGCACTCTGCCGCGCAAAGCGTGGCCGACCGGCCCGGCCGCATGTACAACCCGCTGTTCATCTACGGCGGTGTGGGGCTGGGCAAAACGCACCTGATGCATGCGATCGGGCACGAGGTGAAGCGCCGCCAACCGCACATTTCGATGATGTATACCACCGGTGAAGCGTTCACCAACGACATGATCAATGCCACACGTCATGCGACCGACCGCATGACCGGCTTCCGCGACCGCTACCGGTCCGTGGAGCTGTTGCTGATCGACGATGTGCAGTTCCTTGCCAACAAGGAGCGCACGCAGGAAGAGTTCTTTCACACCTTCAACACGCTGCACGAGAGCATGAAGCAGGTGGTCGTCGCCAGCGACCGGCCGCCCAAGGAGATGAACGGATTTGAGGACCGGTTGCGCTCCCGCTTTGAGTGGGGGCTGGTTGTGGACGTGCAGCCGCCGGACCTTGAAACCAAGGTCGCCATCCTGCAGCGCAAAGCGGAGATTGAAAACGCCAATCTGCCGGTGGACGTCGCGCTGTTTATCGCGAGTAATGTGCGCACCAACGTGCGCGAGCTTGAAGGCGCGCTGGTGCGGCTGATGGCGTGGTGCAGCCTGCACGGCACGGAGATTACGCTGCCCACCGCACAACAGTGCCTGAAGCAGTTCATCGACACGCAGGTTCGCAAGATCACCATCGAGGCCATCCAGCGCGCCGTTGCCGAGCAGTTTGGCATGCGCGTGGGCGAACTGAAGCAGAAGAACAACTCCCGCCAGATCGTGGTGCCGCGCCAGATTGCGATGTACCTGGCCAAGCAGATGACCGAAGCCTCACTGCCCGAAATCGGCCGTCAGTTCGGGGGCAAGCATCACACCACGGTGATGCACTCCATCGCCAAAATCGACGAGCAGAGGCGGCACGACAAGGACCTCGCGCGCACGCTGGGCAAGTTGCAGGAGACGCTGCATTGATGAGGTGCAAGCCCGTGCGCGTGGGCCGGGCCGCGTTCATCTTTGCGGACCCCATCGGGCGTAGCATAGACAGCGATGAATGAGCGTCGTTGGGTATTGCTGATTGCGGGAGAGTTGGGCGGGACGGAGTCGGTCTCCGACCGGGCCATGGGCCGGCTGGTGGACGCGATCAAGGATGAAGGCTACGAGGTGGTGAGCACCTATACGCCGGAAGATGGGCTGGCGCTGGTCACCTCGGACCCGTCTTACAGCGCCATCCTGCTGGACTGGGACCTGGAAGGCGACAACCAGTTTGCCGAGCATGCCGCGCTGCAGATTCTGCGTGCGGTGCGACAGCGGAACAAAAAGGTCCCGGTTTTTCTGATCGCCGACCGCACCCTGGTCAGCGAGCTGCCGCTTGAAGTCGTGCGCCAGGTGCACGAGTACATTCACCTCTTCGGCGATACGCCTGCCTTCATCGCGAACCGCGTCGACTTTGCCGTGGAGCGCTACCACGAGTCGCTGCTGCCGCCCTACTTTCGCGAGCTGCAAAAGTACACCGACCAGGGCGCCTACAGTTGGGACGCGCCGGGGCACATGGGCGGCGTTGCCTTCCTGAAGCACCCCATCGGCATGGAATTTCATCGCTTCTTTGGCGAGAATTTGTTGCGCGCCGACCTGGGCATCTCCACGGCCCCACTGGGTTCGTGGCTGGATCATATTGGGCCGCCGGGCGACTCTGAACGCAATGCCGCGCGCATCTTCGGTGCGGACTGGACGTTCTATGTGCTGGGGGGTTCCTCGACCTCCAACCAGATCGTCGGGCACGGTGTGATCGCCAACGACGACATTGTGCTGGCCGATGCGAATTGCCATAAATCGATCGCGCATGTGCTCACTGTGACCGGGGCGCGGCCGGTGTACTTCAAGCCCACACGCAACGGGTACGGCATGATCGGCCTTGTGCCGCTGTGGCGCTTTTCGCCAGAAAGCGTGCGGGATCTGATCGCCAAGAGCCCCTTCGCCGCGGGGGCGCACTCCGACAAGCCGACCTATGCGGTGGTCACGAACTCGACCTACGACGGGCTCTGCTATGACGTGAATAAGGTCGTCAATCAGCTGAAGCAAAGCGTGCCGCGCGTGCACTTTGACGAGGCCTGGTACGCCTACGCGAAGTTTCATGAGCTTTATGAGGGCCGCTACGCCATGGGTGTGCCGGAGGAGATGCCGGACCGGCCCACCATCTTCGCCGTGCAGTCCACGCACAAGATGCTGGCGGCCTTTTCCATGGGCTCCATGGTGCATGTGAAGCTGAGTGACCGTGCGCCGATGGACTTCGACCAGTTCAACGAAGCGTTCATGATGCATGGGACGACCTCGCCGTTTTATCCGCTGATCGCCTCGCTGGATGTGGCCGCGGCCATGATGGATGAGCCTGCCGGGCACACGCTGATGGAGGAGACCATTGGCGATGCGGTGAGCTTTCGCAAGGCGATGAGCTCGGTGGCGCACCGGCTGCGGCGTGCTGCCTCCAATGGTGATGGGTGGTTCTTTCGGCTGTACCAGCCGGAGCTGGTGGTGGACCCGGACACCGACCAGAGCTATGTGCTGGAAGAGGCCCCCGACAAGCTGCTGATGACCGAGCCAAGTTGCTGGACGCTGAGGCCCGGAGACAGCTGGCACGGCTATCAGGACTCGGACGTAGCCAACGAATACTGCATGCTGGACCCGACCAAGGTCACCATCCTGATGCCGGGACAGAATGCCCAGGGCGTGATCGAGGCGTGGGGCATACCCGCGGCCATCCTGGTGGAGTTTCTGGACGGTCGCCGCGTGGAGATCGCCCGCAACGGCGACTACACGGTGCTGGTGTTGTTTTCGGTGGGCACCAGCAAGGGCAAGTGGGGCGCATTGCTGGAAAATCTGTTTGAGTTCAAGCGCCTGTACGACTCCGATGCCGACCTCACCGAGGCCATGCCGGAGTTGGTGCAGCGCTTTCCGGCGCGTTATCGCAAGCAGACGCTGCGCGAGCTTTCCGACGAGATGCATGCCGCCATGGTGGAGCTGAACCTGCCGGGGCTGGTGAACGCGGCCTGCGATGAGGACTTCGACCCGGTGCTGACGCCGGCGCAGGCGTATCAAAAACTCGTCCGCGGCGAGACGGAAAAAATTCCGTTCAGCGAGATGGCCGGGCGCATCGCGCCGGTGATGCTGGTGCCGTATCCGCCGGGCATTCCGATGAGCATGCCCGGGGAGCGATTGGGCGATGCAAACAGCCCGGTGATGAAGCTCATTCTCGCGATGCAGCAGTTCGGGCGGCGGTTTCCGGGCTTTGAACGGGAAACGCACGGCATTGAGGTGGACGCGGAGGGCCAGTACTGGATGCGGGCCGTGATCGAAGGTAAAGCGAAGGCCACGGTGCCTGTGCCTGAAGATCTGGTGGTGGAGCCGGGACCGCAGGAGCTCAACACGCGGCCGGTACGGCGCTCGACGACTTAAAACCTTCAGACGGGCACAGGGGTCGAAACAGAGATTGCTGCCATCCCTCATGCCGGAGTGAGACAACGCTATGACAAAGACGTTACCGGGCAAAGCAGCCAAGAAGGTCGCGAAGAAGGCGGCCAAAAAGTTGGCCGCCAAGGCGCCGCACAAAGCCGCAAAAAAGGTTGCGAAAGAGCCGGCCGACGAGATGCGTCGGGCCTACGAACACCTATGCCGGCTGCGATCCCTGCGGCGTTTGCTGGACGGAAACGCGGCGGACGGGGTGCAGTTGCTTTCGCGTTATGCCAAGACAGCCCTGGATGTGCAGCAGCCAAAGGAGGCTGCGGACCTGCTGCGCGCCGCGGAACACCTCGCCTTCAGTAGCTTGGCCGAGGGGGTGGACGGGGATACGATCGGAAAAGAACTTCGGCAGGTGCTGAAAGCGGAGTTGACGCACCGCTTGAAGCGTGCGGCGGAGCGTTGGGATGCTCAGGAAAGCAAGCCTGCGCGTGAATTGAAGGAGCTGTACAAAGACATGCGGCAGACGGCCAAAACGGCTTGGAAAGAGGGCGTGTACTCCAAAGCGCTGGAAAGCGCACGGGCGGCCGATGCCCTGGCACATGCAGAGCCATCGCAGTTTCAGGGGTCGGCCTCCGCGGACACCTCGACAGAGCTCCTTCAACTGTAAGGGCCGGCGTGCCGGTGCGCTGCGTGGAGCCCTCCAACGGCGAACTTGCTTCGGTGCTGACAGCAAGAGGGGAGGGCTTCCACAGCGTCTGCATCCCAGTTAGGGAACGAGAACGATCTTGCCGCCGCCGCCCTTCTCGGCCATAGCCTGGCCCTTGGCAGCTTCCGCGAGAGGCAGGGTGTGCTCGATGGGGATGGTCAGCCGACCGTCGCGAACAGCTTCTCCGTAGTGCACGATGGTCTTCGGGTCTGGTTCGGCCATGATGGGCTGGATGCGCACGAGGGGGTGGAGGGCGACGTCCTGCGGCGGCCCGAGGGTGGAGCCATAAACTCCGCCGGGTTTGATTTTGGCCAGCAGTTTGGGCCCGAGCTTTCCGCCAACGGTGTCCGCGACGCCGTCCAGCAAACCGATGCGAGTAAGCTCTTGATCGTCGTCAATGTCGATTGCGGCGACGGCACCAAGGGAGAGCGCTTCCTGGATCTGCTGCTTGCGCACACCTGCGATGACCTTGGCCCCAATCTCAATAGCCGCAAACAGGGCGCACCGGCCGACGCTGCCCGTGGCGCCAGAAAGAAGAATGGTCTGGCCCTCCTTCACCTCCGTGCCGCGGCGGATCAACTGGTCCCCCGTGAGAGCTACCAGCGGCACCGTTGAGGCCGCCACCATGTCCAGGCCTTCGGGGATGTGAGCCAAATCGGAGGCCTTCACCACGCAAAATTGGGCATAGGTATGGTTCGCCGAGGCGAAGACCTTCTGTCCTTCCTCAAAACCCTGCACGTCTGTGCCGAGGCTGTCGACCACCCCGGCCACGTCGCGTCCGAGAATGCCGGGGAACTCCACCGGAAAGCGCTCTTTCGCTTCCCCGGAGCGCCGCTTCCAGTCGACCGGATTGATGCTGACAGCCAAGACGCGGACGCGCACTTCATCTGGACCTGGCTGCGGGTCGTCGAAGTCTTCGTATTTGAGCTTGGACGGCCCACCATACTCATGCAGAACCACTGCCTTCATCGCTGTTTTCCTCTGCTGCATCTGATGCGCGATTCCTGATGCGAAGGTGCGCGCTGCACCGATTTGGCGATGCACACGGTTTGCGGAGCAGCTGCGCTGAAGAAGGCAGGCAGCCCCGGGAGGGGCTGCCGAAGAGCAGTAGTGCTGATTACTGGATGGCGAAGATGCTTGTGCCCCACAGCGCGGTGGATCCGCTGAGCGACGTTGCACCCCACAGTGCAGTCTGGCCCGAGGTCGTGGAGGAACCCCAGAGCGCGGTGGAGCCGTCCAGGGTGGAGCTTCCCCAGAGCGCAGTGGCTGCCTCTGGCGTTCCCCGACCCCAGAGCGCGGTGCTGCCCCAGAGTGCAGTGAAGGCCTGGGGATCGTCCCTGCCCCAGAGCGCGGTGCGACCCCAGAGTGCGGTGGAGGATTGGAGATCGGACCTGCCCCAGAGGGCGGTGCTGCCGTTGACAAAGGCGCTGGTGCCGTAGATGTCGGAGGCTCCCCAGAGAGCAGTTCTGCCCCAGAGAGCGGTCCTTCCCCACAGAGCGGTGTCGTCGGTGACCAGACTGACCTGGCCGCTGTTGGGGTCGTATGCAGCCAGGGGAGACATCGCTGTTCCGTCAGGGATGCCGAGTGAGTTCGCGTCGTTGACCGCAGCGCCGATGTCCAGATAGCCCGCACCGACGGTGAACACGTCGTTGTGTGCGGTGTAGGTCACACCGTCAGCGACGACCGTGCTGGTCTGGGGCAGAACGGACTTGTTGCTGTCGATCATCAGCAGTGCCTTGACCTGATCAGGGGTGAGCGCACCGTTGGCATTCACCAGCAGAGCAACCGCACCGCTGACGACACCGGTAGCCATGCTCGTGCCGCTGAGCGGCAGGTAGTCCGGCGAAACGTCGTATTTGCCACCGGTTTGATAGAACGCGTGCGGCGTGAAGAAGGTGGGGTTGTTCTTCTGCAGGTAGTTACCGGTTGCGTTCAGGCTGGTGACGAGGTTGCCGGGCGCCACAAGATCCGGCTTGGCCACCTGGTCGATAAAGCTTGGGCCCTTGGAGCTGTAGCTGGCCATGGCATCGTCAGTGGCGGCAGCGGTCCCGTTGGTGCGAAGGGCCCCGACGGTGATCGCGTAAGGGTCGTTGCCTGGGGCCTCAATGGTGCCGTAGCCCTCACCGTTGAGGGAAAGATTTCGACCGCTGTTGCCGGCTGCGGCGACCACCACGATGCCAGCTTTCCAGGCCTGCTCCACTGCCTGGCAGAGCGGGTCCAGAGTGTAGCTTTCGAAGATGGGCCGGCCAAGAGAAAGATTGATGACGCGGATGTTGTAGGTGTCCTTGAGCTGGATGGCCGTTTGAATGGCCTGAATGACGGCGGTGTCGGTGCCCTGGCCGTTGCTATCGAGAACCTTGAGGTTCAGCAGGTTTACGTTCGGTGCCACGCCGGTGAAGGTGCGGAAATACTGCTGGCCCGACGAGGCCGCGCCGTTGCCGCCGATGAGGCCGGCGACATGCGTGCCGTGTCCGAAGTGATCGGCCATATCTTTGCCGCAAGCCGGGAGGAAGCAGGCGTTATAGACCACGCGTCCAACCGCGCCAGGGGTGGGCTTGATGCCCGGGAGCGGCTGCAGATCGTGGGTCACCGTAATGCCGCTATCAATGACCGCGACGCCGATGCCCGTTCCGATGTAACCCTGCGACCAGACCGCCGCCGCGTTGATGGGCTCCGTCACATATTCCGCATTGGTGGCCACGGAGGTGAGCGATCCAGGGGGCGGCGGGGGAGGGGGAGGGGTCACGTCGCCATGACTGGCAAGCTTGCGATCCGGGGAGACGTAGCGGATGTTGGTGTCTTCACTCAGCATCGCTATTGCCGAGGAGGGCAGGTTTACCTGGACAGCGTTGATGCTCTTCAGAAAGACCGGCGAGCTGCCCCCTAAGGATTGCAACTGTTGCAGCTCGGCAGAGGTGGGCGCCGCCACGTACTGAATAATCACCGAGGCCGTAGCGGAGTTCATGACGGCCAGATCTGGTGAGGTTTTGGGCCCTTTTGGAGCCTTCTGGGCACTTGCCGGAACCCCAAAGGGAGCCAACCCGGCACATACACCGCAAAACAAGAGGAAGTTACCGAAGCGAGAAAAGGGCAGCATTACTGAAACCTCAAACGAGCAGATTGAGCAAGGGCATGCTGGATTCGCGGCTGTTGAATCAGGTACCTAAGTAATTGATTCTGATGACCTTCTGCGTCCGCAGGCTCCCTTGACCAAAGTGAGAGTAGCCGTAAATTGTGTTCGGCGAATCCCACCGATGGGGGAGGAGAGGACGCTAGCCGGGTGAGTCACATGACCAAAGATTGCCATTCCGCGGCAGGCTGTGTGTATATGGAGCAGTTCGGGGGATTTCGACTGAGCTGGGACTGGACTCCGGCCCTGGTGGCTGCCTGGTCTGGCCGGCTTAGAGCCGTTTTCCTCCAGGCGTAGCTGCGCTTATGTGTCGCGCCTTCAGCGCTCGAACCTCTATCTGCAATTACCTGGGCCTTTGGCCCAGGCTGTTATGTGCCGCGCCTTCAGCGCGAAAGAAGTGAGCCCTACCTGAATGTAAACAGCTTTGGTGAAGGTCTGATCAAGTCCTCGAAGTCATTTGCCGCCCGGGAGGAACGCAGATTCCCTTCGGGAAGGACAACAAAAGAGCAACCAGCTGACAACGGCGAAAGCAGATTCCCCACGGGAATGACAATAAGAAAAGTGACCAGCGGACTGGGTCAGGGCTCTCTCAGAGCACTGGAACGAGCGAAAGTGCGAGGCTGATGGCGTTGACGACGCTGGAGGCGGTGTTGAGATTGCGGGTCAGGCGCGTGATGCCCGTTTGGATCTCGGCCAACGCCGTGTTGGCCGCTTCGATCTTCGGGAGCAAGGCAACGAGTGCCTGCGTGTTGGCCTCGAGCTGCTGCTGATTGAGCGCGTCGATGATCTGGCCCACGGCCTCGCGGGCCCCAAAGACGAGATCCTTTGAGGCGACGTCGGTGCACTCCCAATACAGTGTTCCAAGGCCGTCATAGACGGCCTGATAAGCTGCGCGCAAGTCACTGGGGGCCACGTCTCGCGGCGAGGGAACGGCAGTGTAGGCCATCGAGGCTCCTTTCAGGGAAGAGCTGTGGGAGTGGGGGCGACCGCCGTCGCATTCGCGCAGGTTTGAAGCGTCGCAGCGTCCAGAGAGAGCTGCTGGATGTTTGCGAGGACGGCGGCAGGAGGCTGAGAGTCGCGGGCGGAGACCGTCAGGGCGTGATGGGTTGCGGCGACAATGTGCAGGACCTCCGCGAGCTGTGCCAGGAGGGCGTCGTTGCTCTGCTGGGCGCGGACCATCTCCGGCAGGCGGGCGATCTCCGCGCGCCGCTCCGTGGGCGAAAGGTGGCTTGCGGGGTCGCGAATAAAACGATCCTGCGCCTCTTCCAGCGTGAGGTAGTCGCGGTCCGCCTGGCTGCGAAGTACACCGATGTCGCTGACCAGCACGGCGCAGATGGCCGCAATGTCCGGGTCGTGCGCGGCGAGCACGTCAGGGAGCTTTCGCCGGATCTCACGCTGCCGCAGAAACGCGGCCAGGCCAGCCAGGGCATTGCCGAGAGTTGCTGCCTGGCTGCCGGAGAGCGTGGGAGCGTTGGGCAGCGCCGTGGCAAAGCTCGTGGCGACGGATTGGCTGAGCGCCTGCAGGCTGCCGCCGAGTTCGTTTGAGGCGGTGGAAAGAGCGGCATCGCGGCGGGAGCCAAGGCTGGCGATAGCCTCCGCATATTGCTGCAGGCCTGCCAGGGTTGCGGTGCGGGCGGCAAGTTGTGCCGGGCTGAGCAAGGGTTTGGCGTAGGCCGCGGGGTTCCAGGAGGGCTCCCGGTCAAAGTTGAGCACGGCAAGAGCGACCTGCTCCTGCTCATGCAGCCGGTTTGCTTGCTCGTAAGCGCTTTCGGAGCTGTGGGTTGCGGTTGCGGTAGCTGCCGCAAAGGCGCCTGTGTTCCGTTCCAGCGGCCGCAGCGAAAGGGCGCAGCCGGTGAGCAGGCCGCAGAGCGACAGGCCAAGCAGACGGCTTCGAACGGTGCGGTCAGGCGACATAAGGAGCGAGGCGGCTATGCCCGAACTATGCGGCAGCGATGCCGCCGTGTCAAGCAGAGGCGGCCGGGGATGATACAAACACCTATGCTCCCTCAAGCTCGTGTCCTGGCTGCGGCGTTGCCGCTGCTTTTGCTCTGTTTGCCCGCGAGGGCGCAGGAGGCCGTCGGTTCCGCCCCGGCCAAAGTGCGGCCTACGCTGGGACAGCGGATCGCCGGGATGCAGCATCTACCCGGCTTCCTGCCGCTGGACTGGGACGCGCACACCGGCAGGCTCTACCTGGAGATTGCCCGGCCGGGAAGCGAGCTGCTGTATACGGACTCGCTGCCCTACGGCACCGGCTCGAACGACCTTGGGCTGGACCGCGGGCAGACCGCCCCCGCCAGACTGGTGCGCTTTGAGCAGCAGGGACCCAAGGTGCTGCTGATCCAGAGCAACGAGCGCTTTCGCAGCTCCTCGACCGAGCCGGCGGAGGCGCTGGCAGGGCGGCAGAGCTTCCCGGAGAGCGTCCTGTGGGGCTTCAAGATCGAGGCAGCCGGACCGGATGGCGCGCTGCTGGTGGATGCCACCGACTTCTTTCTGCGCGACGTCCACGGCGTGACCGAGGCGCTGACCCGCACGCAGCAGGGCAGCTATAAGGTGGATGCCAGCCGCTCCGCCATCGTCATGGACGCCTCCCGGGCATTCCCGAAGAACACCGAGGTGGAAGCGATCCTGACCTTCACCACCGAGGCGACACCCAAGGGACAGTTTGTGGCAGAGGTCACCCCCGATCCGCACGCCATCACATTGCGGGAGCGGCAAAGCTTCATTGCCCTGCCGGAACCCGGATTCCAGCCGCGCCGTTTCGACCCGCGCGCCGGCTATTTCGACCTCCAGTACCGTGACACCGCGGCCCCGCTGAGCGGCGATCTGGACCAGCGATGGATTGAGCGCCATAGGCTGATCAAGAAGGACCCAGCCTGCCGGCAGGACTGCGATCCCGTGGAGCCGATCGTCTACTACGTCGACCGGGGCGCCCCGGAGCCCATCCGCTCAGCCCTGGTAGAGGGCGCGAGCTGGTGGAATCAGGCCTTTACGGCCGCCGGCTGGCACAATGCCTTCCAGGTAAAGGTGCTGCCCGAAGGCGCGGACCCCATGGACGTTCGCTACAACATCATCCAGTGGGTGCACCGCTACACCCGCGGCTGGAGCTATGGCGCCTCGGTGACAGACCCGCGCACGGGCGAGATTCTGAAGGGTAACGTTACCCTGGGCAGCCTGCGCGGGCGGCAAGACTACCTGATCGCCGAAGCTCTGCTGGCGCCCTATACCGGCGCACACGCCAAAGGCTTTGGCGGCGACGCCAAGGACAACCCGATGCTGCAGATGGTGCTGGCCCGCATCCGGCAACTCAGCGCCCATGAGACCGGTCACACGCTCGGATTGGCGCATAACTTTGCGGCCTCCAGCTACGGCCAGGGCACCAGCGTGATGGACTACCCGCACCCGCTCATCGAGCTGAAGAACGGTCGACCCAACCTGAGCCATGCCTATGCGGTGGGGATCGGCGCGTGGGACAAGGTGGCGATCGACTACGGCTACCGTCAGCTGGCTCCGGGTCTCTCCCAGGCTGACGAGACGACGGCGCTGAGCGGCATCCTGACCGCGGCGGAGCAGCGGGGTATGCCCTACATCACGGATCAGGACGCGCGTCCGCTGGGCTCGGCACATCCGCACGCGCACCTTTGGGATAACGGAGCGGATTCGGCCGCCGAGCTGGACCGCATGCTTGCGGTGCGGGCAGCGGCGCTGGAGCGCTTTGGCGACAGCGCGATCAAGCTCGGCACCCCCATGGCCCAACTGGAAGAGACGCTGGTGCCGCTCTACCTGCTGCACCGCTACCAGACCGAGGCCGCGGCCAAGGAGATCGGCGGCCTGCAGTACACATACAATCTGCGCGGGGACGGGCAGCCCGCACCCGTGGTGGTGAGTCCCGCTGCGCAGCGTAAGGCGCTCGCAGCCGTGCTGCGGACGCTTTCCCCGGATGTGTTGACGCTGCCGGAAAGCCTGCTGGCGGTGCTACCGCCGCAGCCGCCCGGCTTTCCCCGCACGCAGGAGTCCTTTCCGGCACACACAGGGCCGACCTTCGACCCGATTGCGGCGGCGGAGGCCTCCGCTGACCTGACGCTCTCGCTGCTGTTCAATCCCGAACGTGCCTCAAGACTGGTGCAATACCATGCGCGTGACCCCGAGGCACCCAGCCTGAATGAGGTCATCGCCGCGACGTTCAAGGCCCTTGGGGAGCGACCACGCGACAATAGCCTCCGGGCTGAGGTGGGTCGGGCGGTGGAGGGCCGCGCCGTGGAGGCTTTGCTGCGCCTGGCTTCGGACCCGCAGGGGACTGACGAAGTGCGCGGGGCGGCCCGGAGCTATGCGGCCACGCTGCGGTCCGCGGCCAGACCCCGCCCTTCGCCGCAGGAAGTGGACTTCGCGGAAGAGATCGACGCCCGGATCACGCTGTTTCAGGAGCATCCTGAGCAGTTCAAGCCGCAGCCGCCGGTCCAGGCCCCGCCGGGCATGCCCATCGGGGAGACCGAGGCGATGGAGTAAAAATACTGCCCTTTGGTGTCATTCCCGCAGGGAAGCTGCGTTCCGATCGGGCGGCGACGAACTTTAAGGAATCAGTCAATCCTTCCTTCGAGGACGCTCAGGCCTCGGTCGACCGGAGCGTTCTACGAAGCTCCTTACGGCGTTGGGGCGAAGTCACGGATGTGGTCCACGGTGGCCTGATCCAGGTGCTGCAGCAGGTTCACCATAAGATCGACAGTCTGGTCAAAGTCGCTGCGGTTCACGATGCCGCTGTGCGCGTGCGTATACCGCACAGGTGTCACGATGTTCAGCGTGGGCGCCCCGGTTCCGGACTCCTGCATCTCTGCCGAATCGTCGCCGTAACCCTGCACCAGGTCGAGCTGCAGCGGAATGTGGTGGCTCTTTGCAGTGTCCTCCACAAAACGCACCAGTTTGCGATTGGGAATGGCGCTGGAGTCGTAGAGAAAGATGCCAGGACCGCCACCGAGGTGCGCCTGGGTCTCCTCCGGGTGGCCTCCCTGATCGTTGGCGATGCCGCCCTCCAGGGCCAGGCCCAGGTCCGGCTTAACCAGATTGGCGGCGGTGCGGGCACCGCGCAGGCCAATCTCCTCCTGCGTGGTGGCCACAAAGAAGACCTGATTGGCGTGCGGCAGCTTGGCCAGGCGGCGCATGGCCTCAATCAGCACGGCGCAGCCGATGCGATCGTCCCAGGCTTTACCGAGATAGTTGTTGGTCCCGTTCAGGACCTGAAAGGGCGAGTCCGGGACGACCGGGTCGCCCGGTTCGAGACCGAGGGCGGCAGCCTCGGCCGGGGTACGGGCACCCGTGTCGAGAAACAGCGTGTCCCGGGCGAAAACGGTCGATCTTTCCGCAGCGGGGGTCACGTGGATGTCGCGAATGCCGGTTACCGCTTCCACCGGCCCCTTGCTGCCCAGGATGATCCAGCGCTGGTCCACGAGCGCCTGGTCCAGCCATCCGCCCAGCATCTGCATGGTCAATTGGCCGTTGGGGGCAATGCGCCGAATCATGCCCCCAAGCTCATCCATATGGGCGTCGACCATGATTCTTGGGCCCGTGCTGCCAAGCTGGGCCACGACGGAGCCCATGCCGTCGTAGCGTATCGGAACTGTGCTCAGCGGCTTGAACTCCGCCACCATGATGGCGCGCACGGGATCTTCGTAGCCGGGCGGCCCGGGAGCGTCCGCGAGGCGTTGTAGCAGTTGAGTCGTCGCATCCGGCTGCTGCGCGGAAGCGATGCCGCCCAAGAGGCAGCCAGAGAGCAGGAAAGCCAGAAACGAGATCCGCATAGCGCAGCGTAGCATCTGAGTGGAAGCAGATGGAGGAAGCCTTCGAATATGGCCGTTGTAATCGGGATTCCGGTTCCTACCAGCTTCGATCTGGAATACAACCTGCGCTACTGGACAGACTACGCCGAGGCGGTCCGTGAAGCTGGCGCGGAGGCTGTGTCTCTGCCGCTGGACACTGGCGAAGCGGACCTGCGGGTCAAGGCGGGGGCCTGTGACGGCTTTTTGCTCCCGGGCAGCCCCTCGGATGTGGACCCTGCCCGTTATGGGCAGGAGATCGAGGAGCACACGGCACGCCCCGATCCGGAGCGGGACCGCTGCGACCTCTTTCTGCTGGAGCACGCCGAGCAGCGCGGAAAGCCCGTACTGGCCGTCTGCTACGGGCTGCAGAATCTGAATGTCTGGCGAGGCGGAACCCTGGTGCAACATCTGTCGCCCATTCCCGTAAATCACGCGGCGGGTCCCTGCGTTGGTGCGGCTCACACTGTCGGGGTTGAGCCGCAGAGCCTTTTAGCGGGCCTGCTTACCGTCGCCGAGGCGCCGCGGGTGGGCGAGGTGCGCCGTCTTTCCGTGAATAGCAGTCATCACCAGGCGATAGGGCGCGCGGGGGGCGACCTGACGGTGGTTGCACACGCGACAGAGGATGGCACGATCGAAGCCGTGGAAGGCAGGATCGGGGAAGCTGCCATGCTGGGCGTGCAGTGGCATCCGGAACGGAGCTTGCAGAACTCGGCTGCGTCCCGCGCATTATTCCGCTGGCTGGTGCTGGAAGCTGATGATTGGCAGGGCCGCGAAGGTTTGGGGCGGGATCGTGCAGACGTTGTCCGCTGAGCGACTTGCGGTGCTGCTTGCACCGTATACGCAGCCCTTTGCACCGGAGGGACTGGATGGGGCGGTCTTGACGGGCCTTCTGCGTTACCTGGATCTCTTGTTGCGATGGAATGCAAGAACGAACCTCACATCGGTCCGTGAGCCTGAGGCGATCGTCCGTCGACACTTCGGGGAGAGTTTGTTTGCGGGTTTCTGCCTGGCGGAACGGATTGAGGCGACGGCGACAGTGCTTGATCTGGGTTCGGGAGCCGGGTTTCCGGGTGTCCCCATGCAGCTGCTCATGCCGACCTGGCGTGTGACCCTGGCAGAGTCGCAGGGCAAGAAGGCGGCTTTCTTGCGAGAGGTGGTGCGGAGTTTGGATCTGCCTTCTGCTGTTTGGGCCGGGCGGGTGGAGGAGATGCCGGCGGGGTCTACGTTCGATGCTGTGGCGCTTCGGGCGGTGGACAGGATGGAGGCGATGGTTGCGGTGGCTGAAGCGCGGGTACGGGAGGGCGGGATTCTGATGCGACTCGTGGCCGCTGTGGCAGGCGAGGAGGCTGTAGCAGTGCCGGATCGCGAGGGCAGTTTCGTGGTGTTTGACTGAGGTTTTGTGTTCCACGTGGAACACGGGAGGGGGAAGAAGAGACCGACAGTGCCCACGAGTGTTCTGTTCCACGTGGAACACCTCACCACCGCAAGCCGACCTCTGATAGGCTGGGCCGGTACCCATGGCTTCACACCGGAATCCAGCATCACTCCCCCAAACCGTTCGCGAACCGATCTCGCGCGTCATCGCCGTCGTCAACCAAAAGGGCGGGGTCGGCAAAACAACAACGGCCCTGAACCTTGCCGCCGCCTTCGCGCTGGAAGGCCGGTCTGTGCTGCTCCTCGACTGCGATCCGCAGGCGAACAGCACCAGCGGGCTAGGCGTCGCCCGTGAAAGCAACCGCCCTTCTATCTACGATGTTCTGCTCGGCAACCTTTCGGTGCAAGAGGCGCAACAGCCCACAAGCATCGACGGCCTGTCCCTCGTCTGCGGAACGCGTAACCTCATCGGTGCCAACGTTGAGCTGGTGGGCGTGGAACGACGTGAGTTTCAGTTGCGCGACGCGCTCGATCCCGTCCGCACCGCCTATGATTTCATTCTCCTGGATTGCCCGCCGGCCCTGGACCTCCTCACCCTAAATGCCCTGGTGGCGGCAGATCGCCTGCTGGTGCCCATGCAAGCCGAATACTTCGCGCTCGAAGGCATCTCGGAGCTGATCTCCACCCTGGATCGCATCTCCGCCACCTTCAACCCGCAGCTAGGTCTCGAAGGGGTCCTGCTCACCATGTACGACGACCGCACCAACCTTTCCCAGCAGGTCCGCGACAATCTCCAGGCCTTTTTCGGCAATAAGCTGCTCGGCACGACGATTCCCCGCAACGT
The DNA here is from genome assembly GCA_965218675.1 of Granulicella sp. Taxonomy (GTDB): domain Bacteria; phylum Acidobacteriota; class Terriglobia; order Terriglobales; family Acidobacteriaceae; genus Granulicella. Next base: position 455,912 of record CBDCLP010000009.1, on the reverse strand, counting down.
CCGCCTCGCCGAGGCGCCCAGCCATGGCCAGCCGGCAGTAACCTACGACCCCCGCTCCCGCGGTGCGGAAGCGTACCGCGAGGTCGCCCGGGAACTTCTGAAACGTAACGGCTTCACCCCCCGCCTGCCCACGGCAGCAGGGAAAGGAGGTAACTGATGACCACGCACAGCCCGGATCCCAAGCGGAAAGCACTCGGCAGGGGGTTGGAATCCTTGCTCCCACCCAAACCGGCCGTATCTGTGCCGGCCATTGCCGCAGCGGAAGAGGCCGCCCCTGCAGGTAAACCGCTCGACGTCGCTATCGACCGCATCGATCGCAACCCGTTTCAGACCCGCGCCGGCTTCGACGAGGCCAAGCTCAGTGAACTTGCGGCTTCGATTCAGGCCACCGGCGTGGTGCAGCCACTCGTGGTGCGCCCCGGTGCGGACGGGCGCTATACCCTCATCGCTGGCGAGCGAAGACTGCTGGCCAGCCGGCAAGCGGGCAAAGAAACCGTTCCCGTCATCATCCGTGAGGCCTCCGACTTACAGACTCTGGAGATGACGGTCGTTGAGAATCTCCAGCGCGCGGACCTCAACCCCATGGAGCAGGCCCGGGCGTATGAACGGCTCAGTCGCGAGTTCCACCTTACCCAGGAACAGATGGCCGAGCGCACCGGCAAGGATCGCGCGACGGTGGCCAACTTCCTGCGCCTGCTGCGATTGCCGGACGACATACAACAGATGGTGGAGGCCGGCCAGCTCAGTTTTGGCCACGCTCGTGCCCTGCTGGCGCTCCCCAGCCCGGAGGCGATCGGCGCAGCGGCGCAGCGTGTTCTAGCCCTGGGGCTCAACGTTCGCGCTACGGAAAGCCTGGTGCAAGGCCTCCTCCATCCGGAAGGCAAGGCAAACACTGCAAAAACAGCGAAGAGCACCGATCCGAACGTCCGGCACGCCCAGGATCAGCTACGGCAACGCCTAGGCCTCAAGGTCACCATTGAGGACAAGCGCGGAAAAGGCCGCGTGATCATTGAGTACAGCGGCGTGGACGATTTCGATGCGATCCTGAACGCTCTCGGACCATCAGCTTAAAGGAGCTAACGGCATGAACGTCACCGCGCCTCACCGAAGGCGATCCACAGCTGCTGCAGGAGTTCTGAGTCGTCCTGGATATGTCTTTTTGTTCGGTAAACGGACGAACATCCCCTTCACCGCGCTGCTAACGGCGACCCTCAACGCCGCCGACCTGATGGGTTGGCCAGACTGCGTGGACACCCTGGAAGGCAGCAGATGGGCCGATGTTATCGCCGTGCAGGGCGACCCACTGCACGATGTGCGTGTGCTGCAACACGTCAGCTTCGTGATGAAGGGCGGCGTCATCTATCAGGATGAAACGCAGCCGGACAAGGTCCCACGGCCCGCCATGGCCGCGAAAGCCTCCTCCCCGGCGGCGGCACAGGCGAGTTTTTAAATGGGCGCAACCCGCTTTGAATTTCGCTTCCGTTACCTGCTTTGCGCTGTGATCTGCGTGCTGGGTTTCTGGCCGTTTTGGGAACCCTGGCTGAATCTGACGACAAAGTCCACATGGCTGACCCTGAGTGCCGCCATGGCTCGGCAGGGATGGCTCAGCTTTCAAGCAGCCACCATGGTGCTGCTGGTGCTTGCCATCCTGTTGGCTGCGCTGGGGGCGGGCCTGCGCGTCTGGGGAGCGGCGTACGCGGGCGCGGGCCTGGTGAACGCGCCTGGGCCGCAGGGCGAAACGCTGCTTGCTGACGGGCCCTACCGCCGCACCCGCAACCCTCTGCTGCTCGGCACCCTGTTGCACACCGTCAGCCTGGCGCTGCTGATGCCGCCTGCCGGCGCCCTGTTCGCGGTGGCCGCCACCTGGGTGCTGCTGGTGCGCCTGGCACTGGCGGAGGAGCCCGTCCTGACCCGGCGCTTCGGCCACAGCTATGTGGCCTACATGGCCAGTGTTCCCCGGTTTCTGCCCTCACCCCGGCCCACCGTACCTTCTGCCGGTCAGCCCGGCCATTGGTTGTACGCCATGCTGGGCGAAAGCTACTTCCTGGGCGTTGTGATCACGCTGGCGGCTTTTGGATGGGACTTCAACGCCATGCCGCTGCTGAAAGGCATTCTGATCTCCCTGGGGGTGTCGCTGGTGCTTCGGGCGTTGCTGCCGCGCCGGGCGTCAGAAGCCGCGGCGGCTTAGGCGCAGGGGTGCAAAAGCACACACGCAAAGGTCGCGATGGTTCACGCAGAGGTCGCAAAGGACTATTTGCGTCCATGGCTTAAACCTTGGCGTCCATGGCGTAAATGCTTTCGCTGTGAGTTGTACACAGGCTATGCGCGAACCTTGCCGTCCGGTCGGCCCGTCCATCCCCCGAAAGGTCTAGTCTTCCGTTGCCGAAGTTGCAGGCTGTTGAGAACTTTCGTTGCAGAAAGCCCAGCTTTTGAACGGTTTTTCGGGCGATTTTCACATTTCGTCCCCGGTCTTCCCAGGCCGGCAGTCCGCAACCGCAGGGAAGGAAGGAGATCCATCCCTCAAAAGGCTCAGACCGCACGCGAAGTCCGGATTCTTCCCTAACGGCCAGGCCTGTTTTGGAATTCGTGTACCTGACCTAAGTGCCTGAACCGGAGAAGGATAGGCCGTTTATCCACGTTCCCACCGCAAACGATGATGATGACGAGATAGAAAGAAGACTTTCTCTGGTTTCTTAGAAGCCTTCCATCGCCGCGGGCCGCCTGGAAACCCCGCAGACCGAAAGCCCACAGAAGTGCTGGACAAATCCACATAGCCGGTTGGCTGCACAAAGGCCGTCTGTCGCCTAGAATCAACCCAATCGCAGGAGAAATCACCGTGTCGACCGCAACGCTTACACCTGATGTCACCGCAGTGCCCACCGGCAACCTGGAGATCACGGTTTCCCGCGCGGAGCTGTTGCGCGAGCTCACCGCCGCCCAGACCGTTGTGGAGCGCAAGACCACGATCCCGATCCTGTCGAACTTCCTGTTCGAGGCCGCTGAAGGCGCGGATGGCGCGGGCCGGCTGACCATCACCGCCACCGATCTGGACCAGTCGCTCAGGACCAGCTGCGCGGCCAAGGTGAAAAAGGCCGGCGCCTGCACCATCCCCGCGCGCAAGCTATACGACTACATCCGCCTGCTGCCCGAAGGCGACATCTCCATCAAGCTGATGGACAACCACTGGGTGCAGATCCGCGCCGGCCGCTCGAACACCAAGATGGTCGGCATGGCGCGGGCCAACTTCCCGCAGGTGCCGGAGTTTCCGCAGGGCCTGGGCTACAGGATCGCGGCGGGCTCCCTGCGGAACATGATTGCCAAAGTGATCTTTGCCATTTCCAACGAGGAGTCGCGCTACACGCTGAATGGTGCGCTGCTGGTGCTCAAGCCGGAGTCCATGGCCATGGTGGCCACCGACGGCCACCGCCTGGCGCACATTGAAAAGCTGGGCGAAAACCTGGAAGGCCTGAGCGGCGAAAAGAAGACGCTGATCCCGCGCAAGGCGCTGGCGGAGCTGAACGGGCTGCTCAGCAACAGCGAGACCGAGCAGATTGAGTTTGCCGATGACGACCAGACGCTCTATTTTCGTATCGGCGGCCGGGTGCTCACCAGCCGCAAGCTCACCGGGCAGTTCCCCAACTACGAGGCGGTGCTGCCGCGCGACAACAACAAGTTTGTGATCGTGCGCTCCGAGGACCTGATGGGCTCCATCCAGCGCGTCGCGCAGTTTGCCGATGAGCGCAGTGGCGCCATCCGCATCCGGCTGGAGCAGAACGAGCTGAAACTCAGCGCGCAGTCCACCGATGCCGGCGAGTCCGAGGACGTGATCGAGACGCCTTACAGCTACGATCCGCTGGTGGTCGGCTTCAACTCCAGCTACCTGGTGGAGTTCCTGAAAGCCATCGGCAACACCGGTGAGGTGCGCCTGGAGTTCAAGGATGCACAATCGGCGGGGCAGATGCGGCCTGAGGAGACCAACGAGGATGTCCGGTATCGCTACATCCTGATGCCCATGCGCATCTGAGCGAAGGGTTTCCTCCTCGCTGATGCGCAAAAGCTGCAATTTTACGATACAACTATGGCAGTACGGGTCGACCGTGCGAAAGAAAGGTTGTCCGTCATCCCTATGCGTTTCTGGGCCCAAGCCGCCATTGCAAGCCTTTGCCTCGCTGCCCCCCTCGCCTCCGGCGAGTCGATCTACAACTTTGATAACATCACCCCCGGCACCAATCTGCCGCTGGCTCTGAGCGTCAACGGGCTGACGGCCACCTTTGGCGGCGGCGCCGCGGTGTGCACCGCGACCGGCATCTCGGGCAACATCTTTGTCGGGCTCACGGGCAATGCGCTGATGCAGGGCTTCTGCCAGCAGGCCAGCAACGGCCCGGTCACCATGTCATTCTCACAAAGCCTGTCCAAGCTGACCTTTGCCGTGGCGGTAAACGGTGCCGATCCCGTACCGGTTGTGGTGACTTACCTGAACCACGGCGTGGCGGTGAATACCCAAACCGTGATCCCGGCGGTTCCGGCAAACTCTGTCAGCCCAGAGGCGAGCATCAGCTACAGCGGCACCTTCGACACCATCCTGATCAACAGCGCCGGCCTGCTGGCGATCGACAACGTCGACGCGATCCCGGCTTCGTAGACTACATCGACTCGTTTCCGGCGCAGGCGCAATGTCCAAACGCCACAGCCATACTTCCCCCATTGCCTCAGCGCGCATCCATCCTCTCGTCGGGGAACACAAGGGTAAGGGAGTGATGCGATGCCAGCGAAACATCCAGTACGGGGCGTGCTTGCAGGTGTAGCCGGTGGTCTGGTGGCGGCCTGGGCGATGAATCAGTGGAGCACCGGGCCGGGCGCCGCGCTCAGCAAAAAGCTCGAAACGCCCAAGGACCAGCAGCAAGTCAAAAAGAACAGCGACGGCGAGGACTCCACCATGAAGGCGGCCGATGCCATCGCGAGTAAGGTCGACGGCGGCCAGCACCTGACGCATGCGCAGCGCGCAGAGGGCGGGCCCATCGTCCACTACACCTTTGCGGCGCTTATGGGTGGACTTTACGGTGGTCTGTCGGAGTACTCCTCACTCGTCCGGACCGGCTTCGGCACTGCCTATGGCGTAGCCCTGTTCCTGGGCGGCGATCTCACCGCAGTGCCGGCGCTAGGTTTTTCCAAACCGATAGAGGACTTCCCGGCATCATCGTACGTGAGTCCCTTGGTCTCGCACCTGGTGTACGGCGCCACGACGGAACTGGTGCGCCGGGTGGTGCGCGGCGTTTTGTAGAAGGCAGGCAGGGCTGCAGATCTCTCCACTCCACGTAAACAAGGAGCAGTCTCGTTCCGGTCGAGATGACACCCTCTTTGGCTCTATCTCCATGCAGCTTAGAGGTAGGACACTCTGCCGTGCCAAGCGCCAAGGGCGCGATTTATACCAGCCCAGGCCGAAGGCCTGGGTTAGGGGCCGAAACGTCGCGAAGGACTGAAGCCCCGTTCTATAAGGACCGGGTGGGGCTACATAACCCAGCCACTAAAAACGAACCACGAGCCCAAAACTGGCTCCCTGCAGGGTGCGGAAGCCGCCAGAGCCGTAATCCCTGATCTGCCCGCCGGCGTACTCCGCCCGTAAGTCCAGGTGCGGAAACACGGTGAAATCGAGTCCGCCCTGGATCTGGTAGGCAAACGAGTTGGGCAGATTGGACAGTGTGCCGTAGTTGGTCGCAACATCGCCGACCTCCGCCTGGAGGTAGGGCTTAAAGGGGACGAGCGGCAGCGCAAGGGACAGGCGCGGACCGAGCAAACCGCCCCGCACCTTGTTCTGGTGATTGTTTGATCCGGAGCTCGTCCCCTGCAGGTAGCGGACGTCTCCGCCCAGCTTCAGGGGCCCGAGCCGCACCAGGTCGTCGTACAGGCCGACCGTGTAGCCGAAGGAGGAAAAGCCGCCGCTACTGCTGCCGGAGCCGAGGAACGCGCCGCTGCCCATGCCGTAGACGGCGACCTGTGCCGAGGCCTTCCCGGCTGCCAGCGTAAGCGTGAGAACGAGCAGGAGTGCGAGGTGGATGCGGGTTGGGATAGGGCCTACTTCGGAAACGGGATGCCTATTCAGACGCATGGCCGGGCGCGAAGTTGTCGCGGGCTGTTGTGCCCTGGGGTTCGGCCCTCGTTACAGCACACGGCTGTGCCGGTAGCCGGCGGCGCTGAGGGCGAGGAGCAGCTCTTCGACCTGCTCGCGTCCACGGGTTTCCATGGTGATGTCGATGACCGTATCGCCCAGGTTGACGCCATAGTAGGCGCGGTTATGGAGCGTGTCCACGATGTTTGCGCGATGTTTGGCGATGATCTGGGTGAGGTCGGCGAGGGCGCCGGGGCGGTCGAAGAGGTGGATGCGCAGGCGGATCAGGCGGCCGTCCTGCACCAGGCCGCGCTCGATGATGCGGCTGAGCAGGGTGACGTCGATGTTGCCGCCGCACACCAGCACGGCGATGCGCGTAAAGGCGGGCAGGCTGGTGCGGCGCTGCAGAATGGCGGCCAGCGCGGCGGCGCCGGCGCCCTCGGCCAGGGTCTTTTCGCGCTCCAGCAGGGTCAGGATGGCGCTGGCAATCTCGTCCTCGTCCACGGTGACGATCTCGTCGACGTAGCGCTGCACCAGCGGCAGCGTGAGGTCGCCGGCGCGGCGGACGGCGATGCCGTCGGCAATCGTGGTGGCCGGCTCCAGCGTCACAGGACGGCCCTCGCGCACGGCGCGCTGCATGCTGGGCAGCCGTGAGGTCTGGACGCCGATGACGCGGACCGCCTGCCCGTTGCGAGCGCTGCGTTCTTTAAGCGCGCAGGCCAGGCCGCCGATCAGCCCGCCGCCGCCGACGGGCACCACCACGGCTTCCAGGTTGTCGACCTGCTCCAGCAGCTCCAGGCCGATGGTGCCCTGGCCGGCAATGACCAGCGGATCGTCGAAGGGGTGAATAAAGGTCATGCCGTCGGCCTTGCAGCGGCGCGTGGCCTCGGCGCAGGCCTCGTCGTAGTTGGCGCCATGCAGCAGCACCTCCGCCCCAAAGCCGCGCGTCGCCTGCACCTTCACCAGCGGCGTGGCCAAGGGCATCACGATGACCGAGCGGATGCCGCGGCGGGTGGCGTGGTAGGCCACGCCCTGCGCATGGTTGCCGGCAGAGGCGGCGACCACACCGCGCCCGGCCTGCTCCGGCGTGAGCGTGGCGATGCGGTTTAGCGCGCCGCGCTCCTTGAAGCTGCCGGTCATCTGCAGGTTCTCAAGCTTCAGGAAGATGCTCTGCCCGGTTTGGCGGGAAAGCGTCTCGGAGCGGGCGCAGGGGGTGCGGGAGACGGCGGCCCCCAGCCGCTCGCGGGCAGCCTCGATGTCCTGAAGGGAAACGGCTGGCTGAAGGGTCACGGTCATAGGCGGGTGCTGCTTATCCTAATGGGTCACGGCGCTTTCTGCGGGTGCCTGGAAGGCTCCGGCCCTTTGTTGTCCTTCCCGCAGGGAATCTGCGTTCCTCCCGGAGGCAACAAACTTCAAGAAGTGAATCAGACCTCCCCTCATGTGATGAGTCTCCGTTCGCAAGACGACTCGTCACTTCGACCGGACCCTGAGCGCAGCCGAAGGGGAGGTGGAGAGACCTGCGGTCTGGTCAATGAACGACGACGCGTCCGTTGCGGCATCCAGCAGGACGCAGATTCCCTGCGGGAATGACAACAAAGGGACAGACATTGCTACGAGCAGCCTGCCTCAGCACTTTCCGCAGCTCATTCCAGGCGAAATTGCTTGTCCGCGCACGATGCAATCGGTTACATTCACGCGCATGCCCTTTCTCGCCCGTTTAGCCGCGCCCGCACGCTGCTTCCACTGCACCTTGGCGGTATTTCTGTTCACGCTGCTGAGCCTTTCCGCGGCAGCGCAGATCACGGTCGACAAGCCCATTCCGGCCGAGACCCAGATCACGGTGGACACGCGCACGCCGGGGCATGCGGTTCCGCGGACAATCTTTGGGACCTTTCTGGAGCCGATCGGCAACTCGACCTATAACGGCCTTTGGGCGGAGATCCTGCGAAACCCCAGCCTGGAGCCCGGGCTGTGGAGCGCCGACAACGTCCAGCGCCTGCTGAAGGAGGAGCCCAGCCTGGCGCAGGCCTCCCAACTGGGGCTGCCGCTGCCCTGGGAGCCGCTGGACCGCACCGAGGGCAACCGCTACGAGCCGCGCCGCGACGATGCGGCCAACTCCGACCAGTCGCTCACCATCATCGGCCTGCCCGGCAAGCCGGTCGGCATCAAGCAGCTCGTCTACCTGCCCACCACCCGCGAGCTGAGCTATGCGGTGAGCGTCTATGCCAGGGCCGAGGCGGGCGATGTGCCGCTGGTGCTGGCGATCCGGCGCCGCGACCAGCCCGAGGCGACGCTGGCCAAGGCCGAGATCACCGTCCATGGCGACAGCTGGACCAAATACGAGGCCACGCTGACCCTGCCCAAGGACGCGCTGGAGCGCCTGGAGCCGGCCGACTTCGTCGTGCAGATCGACGGCCCGCAGCAGGTGCGCGTGGATGAGCTTTCCTTAATGCCGGCGGACAACGAGGGCGGCCTGGATCCGGAGATGGTCGCCATGGTGCGCGACCTCCACACGCCGCTGATCCGGTTTGGCGGCAACTTCACCTCCGGCTACCACTGGCGCGACGGCATCGGCCCGCGCGACAAGCGCGTCAGCCTGCGCAACGTGGCCTGGGGCATTCCGGAGCTGAACACCTTCGGCACCGACGAGTTTCTGCACTTCTGCGATCTGGTGGGCGCCAGGCCGCAGATCGCGCTGAATCTTGGCACGGGCTCACCGCAGGAGGCCGCGGACTGGGTCAAGTATGTCGACGATGACCCGGCCTGGAAGGGCCACGGCGGCGGGCAGCTGTGGGAGCTGGGCAACGAGCTTTGGGGCGACTGGAACACCGGCTGGCCCGCGGAAAGCCAGCTGGCCCCGCGAACGCTCGCCTTCAGCCAGGCCGTGCGCGCGGTGGACCCGCAGGCAAAGCTGATCGCCACCGGGCAGGACCCTGATCACTTCCAGCAGTGGGACGCGCTGCAGCTGGCCAATCCGGTGGGCACGGAGAACTATCTGTCCGCGCACTTTGTGGTCAGTACCGGTGATACCAAATGGCGCGGCGCCACCGACGACTTCCGCACCGAGGCCAGCCTGGCGCTGCCCGTGCAGCTTGGCCGGCAGTTTCAGGAGATGACCGGGCAGATCAACGGCACCGATCAGCGCGGAAGGGTAAAGCTCGCCTTTACGGAGTGGCTGTGGACCCCGGGACGCGAGCGCGGCCACACGCCGGACTTCCTGAACTTCGCCGGTGCGCTGGTCACGGCGGGCAACTTCAACATGCTGCTGCGCGAAAGCGACCAGGTGCCGATCTCCGACATGACGGGCGTCGTGGAGTTCGCCGGCATCTGGAAGAAGCGTGGGCAGGTGTACGGCACCCCCGCGTCCTATGTCTTTAAAATGTATGCCACCGCCGACGCCGACCACCTGCTAACCACCACCGTCGACGGCGGTGAGTACAGCGTGCACAACGGCGTTTCACGCCTGCCGGAGATCGCGCATGTGCCCTACCTGGAGGTGGTGGCCGTGGCCGGCAGGGACGGCCGCACGGTGACGCTGTTCGCCCTGAACCGCTCGCTGTCCAAAGCCATCACCGCCCAGCTGCACGTGCCGGGAGCGCGCCGTGGCCAGCAGGCGGAGGTCACCGAGATGGTCTCGAACGACCTGTGGGACGCGAACTCCGACGAGCGCCCCACCGCGCTGGTGCCCACCACGCGGCGCGTGGTGGCCGGCGACCGCTTTGCGTACACCTTCCCCCCGGCCAGCGTGACGCGCCTCGTGCTCGAGGCAGGGCGTTAGGCAGTCTCTGATCTACTCTGCTGACAGCAACGGTCTGCAACTTTGTTGTTACTCCCGCAGGGAGCCTGCGTCCCTCCGGCAGCAACCAATCGAGGGATACATCAGACCTCCCTTGGGGCACTTTGCTGAGGGGTGTACTCCGAAGCGAAAAGCTTGGTGCAGAGGTCAGGATGATTTACAAATCGTCATCTCGACCGAAGCGCAGCGAAGTGGAGAGACCCGAAGTCAATGCAATACAGCAAGCTTGCCCCATCCGCGCAGCATAGCTTTAAGGAACCTCTGCACAGGTTCCGCTGCACACCCTGATCGCTTATGTTGAGAGCAGAGGGTTGTAGTGATGAAGCAGCAGAGTTTGGCGGCGCAGGGTGTGTTCGAGAAGTATGGGCGGAAGAGCCGGCGGGAGTTGTTTCTGGATGAGATGGAGGGGTGGTACCGTGGCCGGCGCTGGAGGCTTTAGTACGGCCGCATGATCCGAAGTCGGGCAGCGGGCGCCAGCCGGTAGGGCTTTCGATCATGCTCAGAACCTACTTTGTGCAGCAGTGGTTCAACTTGTCGGACCCTGGGGTGGAAGAGGCGCTATAGGAGTCGTGGGCTTTGCGGCGGTTCGTGGGTGTGGACCTCGGCGTGGCGCCCGCGCCGGACGAGACGACGGTGTGCCGGTTTCGTCATTTGCTGGAAAAACATGATCTGGGCGGCCTGATGCTGGAAACGGTGAACCTGCATCTGGAGGCCAGGGGCATCCGCATCGCGACGGGCACGATCGTGGACGCGACTCTCCTGCATGCGCCGTCGTCGACCAAGAACGCATCTGGCGAACGGGATCCGGAGATGCACCAGACGCGCAAGGGCCAGCAGTGGTATTTCGGGCTGAAGGCGCACATCGGCGTGGACTCGAAAGAGGGCACGGTGCACTCGGTCTGCACCACGGCCGCGTCGGTCGCGGACGCGCACATGCTGCCGCACCTGCTGCACGGCAAAGAAACCAACGTATGGGGCGACGGCGGCTATCAGGGCCAGACCGAAGCCATCAAAGCCGCGGCCCCGAAGGCCAAGGACATGACCTGCCGTCGCACCCGGTTCCGGCAGATCGTCGACGTGGTCCAGCGCCGCAAAAGCCGGACCAAATCCCGCGTACGCGCCCGGGTCGAGCATCCGTTCCGCATCCTCAAGCGCGTGTTCGGCTTCGACAAGGTGCGCTATCGCGGCCTCAGAAAGAACCATCACCGGCTGTGCGCCAACTTCGCGCTGATCAACCTGTACGATCATCGCAAACGCCTGGCCGTGCTCGGGGTGTAGTGTGTCTGGTGAGCTTGAGTGTTCAAGTCCTCCCACCCCAAACCACCAAACCAACCCGTCAGAACTCGCCTTCAAATGCCCAACTCGCTCCCTACCTCACCGCAAACCGGAAATCAAGCTCCTGCGCAGAGGTTCCTTAGCCTTTGGCAGCTCTGATCGGGTGTGTCTGAGACGGACGTTTCAGAGCTGACAGGGTGCCCGAACGCTCGTTTCAGGGGTAACAAGATCGTCTGGTCACCGCCTGGAACGCACGTTCAGTAAATACAAGCTAGGACCAAGCACTCTCTAGACAAGGCTTCAGACTGCATTTGTGTGAGAAAGCCATCCCTCCTGATGGAAAAGCTCGCCATCTTCGTCGACATAGCGGACGGAAAGAAGATCATTCGTTACATCGATACTGACGTAGCCGTTATACGCAAGGCCGCCCTCATAGCCTCTGTACTTGAGTTGTGCAAACGTCATTAGGGGCTTTCCTGCTTCATCTTTGTCTAGAAATTGCTCATGCTGAATGTCGTGCGGAAACGAACCGTGTTCAATCAGCCGTGCTCGATAGGGAAGCCGTGCGTCATCGTAGATGTAGCACTTGTGTTGATGGCCAAAAAACCATCCCCCAATAGGACGCCGGTTACCCTCTTGCAGTTCCGCCGCCTGAGTGCGAAGCGTTGCGCCGGCATTGTGCTCCGCAAGGTTTGCAGAACAAGGTTGATTGTGTGTCAGAAAGACGTGTTTCCGATCAACCGAACTGTCCATCTGGTTTTGCAGCCATTTCCACTGTGCATCGAGGCGCGTATCTTCAGGGCTATGAAAACAGCCGCTAACATATGCGGTATCTAAGCCATAAAAGTCACCATTTCGGTGAGCGGAGCACGAAGTAGCTAGCCTTCTGATCCATCGCCGGAAGCACCACATTGAAGTACCCGTCTCCCCCGGAATACATTTCGTGATTGCCATTGAGAGAAAAGCTACGTCCCTTCACCGGCCCATTCTCATCGCGCAAAGGCCAATTCCTGAGAACGTCAGGCACTCGGAACGTGTACCTGAGTAGTAGATATCGCCAAGGTGAACCAGATAAATGGGAACCGTCGTCTGCTCAATCTCTTTCTTGATGAGATCCCGTATGTTGGCAGCGTGGTCGTTATTGGCACCCCAATCGGAAATCAGGATCACCTTGCACTTGTCTGGCAGCAGAGTAATCAGAGCCTATGGATCGTTCGGATCAACGTGAGGAAACTCGCTTTTCTTCTGAAGGTGAACTTTTTCCGCCACAATCTTGAGGAACACTGGAATCCAACCGCCGAGATCCCCAGTTCCATAATTGTTTAGGAAAGCATCCAGATCGTCTCCCACGCCGGTGTAAGTGACTTCCATACTGCGAATAATCAGGTATTAGGCATCCCCTACGACTATGCCGGAAACATGATTGGTGATTTCGCAGGCCACTCCTACCAGTACGACGCGGAAAACAATCTCATCAGCATCGATAATGGAAGTACCGCCACCTTTGGTTATTCGGTTCTGAACGAGCGCGACAAGGTCGCCACGGCGAGCGGCACACTGATGACGATTCCCTTCATGCAGTGGTCATGGCAGAACGGCAAATGTGGGGAGATGCCTGCCAGGAGCTGACGACCAAACCTGCCCTGTTAGGAAAGTTGCCAGCCGAACGAATGACTTTAAAGTGCGTGGACAAAACGAAGGGCAATGCTCCCACAATCGTCACTCTAGTAGTGGCAGTGTTGAGCCGGCCGCACAACGGAACAATCAAATATGAAATAGGTTCTCAAGGACCGCTCCCGGAAGGCGCATCGGTGAACACACAGCAGATAGTCAGCAGGATAGCGGAAGGCTTCTACCTCATCCCCAGCGAATGATGTGGCTATGACCGCGGTTTCTGGATGTACAACGAAGGCTAACGAAAGTGTTGATGTACTTACCCCAAGTAACGCTGCGAACACTGCAAAGACAGTAGCGAAGTATGCGGGTTGTGCCGCTGTCGGAGCCAGCGCGGGAGCCAGAGCCTTCTTCGGCGTTTCTGGTGGAGCGTCGGTGGGACCGCCGAACGCGAATATGGGGGCACCTCAAGAAACGGAATATTACGTACGCTAAGGACCGGAGAGGCGCATGTGGCGACTTAGGCAGACGATTTGAGGACGGTGCGGTAGAGGGTAGAGCGGGCGACGTTGAAGCGAGCGGCGATCTCGCTGACGGGGATGTCGGCGGTTTTGAGTAGTGCGCGGATAGTTCTGATCTCTTTGGGAGACAGCTTGGAGGGTCGTCCCCCGTTGCGGCCGCGGGCGCGAGCGGCTTTAAGGCCGGCGACGGTTCTTTCGCGGATGAGGTTGCGTTCAAACTCCGCCAGAGCGGCGAAGACATGAAAGACGAGCTTGCCGGCCGGGGAACCTGTTTCGATCTGCTCGGTCAATGAAGCGAAGTTGATTTTGCGCTGTTCGAGGTCGGCAATCAGTCGGACGAGGTCGGCGAGGTTTCGACCGAGCCGGTCCAGTCTCCAGACGACTAGCGTGTCGCCTTCGCGCAGGCTTTTCAGGCATCCTTCGAGTTGCGGTCTGCCGGTGTTCTTTCCGCTGGCCTGCTCTTCGTAGATCTCGCGGCATTTTGCTTGCTGCAGCGCATCGCGCTGGAGGTCGAGCGTTTGATCTCCGGTTGAAACGCGAGCGTAGCCAATGTGCATGTCCCGGATTCTACCGGGATGACGGGTATATGCAACACAGATTGTCGGACAGGTTGTGAGACACTTCTGAGGGCTGGAGCGGGTTGTTCCAGGCCGGTTCAGCGTTGTCCTGAAAACCAGCGTATTCGCTACAAAGGAAAGCCATGCCGTTCGACTTCCAGCAGCAGCCGGCCCATGAGGCTCTGGCGCGGTTATTTGAGGTGGCCAGGCGAGATGCCGGGCAGTCGCGCCGGGTGGCCAACTTCCTGCTTGCCTGGCATAACGCCGAAGAGAACGGGGGCTGGGACCCTGTCGACCTCTGGAACGTGGACGAAGACATTCCAGGGGATATGCTGACGGTGCTTGGGTTGATCAGGCAAACCCATCGCTACCCCGGCGACCTTGGTTTCGAGGAAGAAATACAGGGCGTCTGGAAAAGTTGGCGTTGAGTGCCTCGCCGCGAGCTGCTGACCTTTACAGAGCGCTTGGAACTGCTCGCCTTTCCAACCGATGAGGCAGAGTTGATTCGTCTGTACACGCTGATCCGGCAGGACGTGGCCTTCGTCCGCCAGCATCGCGGCGACCACAACCGGCTCGGTATCGCCGTGCAGATGGCTTATCTTCGCTTTCCGGGGCGGGTGATCGGCGAACGGGAAGCGCCCTACGAACCGGTGCTCAACCTGCTGGCTGCCCAGCTTGAGATTCCGGTTGCGGCATGGGATTTATATGCCAAGCGCGATGAAACAAGGCGTGGGCACCTTTTGGAGCCCGTCGCGCGCACGGGCATGCAGCAGTTCAACATCGGGCACTACCGGTCGCTTGTGGAGTGGCTGGAAACAATAGCTCTGCAAACCACGCGCGGCATGGCGCTCGCCCAGGCGCTTGTGGAAGAGTTGCGGAGGCGTTTGATCGCCCTTCCTTCGCTCGCGGTGATCGAACGCATTGCGGCCGAAGCGGGGACGCGGGCGCAGAGAAAGCTATTTTCTCTTCTCACGAAAGATCTCAGCGTCGAACAGCGTGTCTGGCTCGATGCGCTCTTGGAGCAGCGCGAGGGCTCCCCGTACAGCCTTCTTTCCTGGCTCCGCATGCCGCCCGGTGCGCCGACCGCGCGGGCGGTCCTCTCGCACATCTACGTTTTCAAGAGGACCATCTATGCCTCGTCGCTCGATCCTCTCCGCCGCCAAGCGGGAGACTTTGCTTGCCTTGCCCGATGGCCGTGGGGACCCAGAAAACTCGTTGTGAGGGAATGGTGTGGCGGTATACTCGTAAAATCGCTGCGGCGCACTGGCGTGACGAGGTCGGGTGTGTTCCTCGTCGACGCGGAGGACCGCTTCACGCCCTCCGTGCGGCAGCGCATCGACTTGGATGATCTCTACGCCAAGGCGCTGCGCCTGGTGAGGCAAGTGACGGACACCAACGGGGAGGCGCAACCGCTGCCTAAAGCGTGTCATTTCGCGCTAGGGTGTGTCATCAAATGAGCCAGATGGTTGCAGCTGCGAGGTGTATAGCAGCGAGGAAGTTTCTGGCAGTTTTGTCGTAGCGGGTGGCGATACATCGGAACAGCTTGAGTTTGGCGAAGAAGTTCTCGATGAGGTGTCGCGCTTTGTAGAGTTCCTTGTCGTAGTCACGCTGGACTTTTCTGTTGGCCTTGGAGGGGATGACGGCCTGTTTTCCGGCCTGCTGCAAGGGTTCGAGCACTCGCTGGTCGGCGTCGAAGCCCTTGTCCGCGATGATCGTCGGAGCCGCGAGGCAAGGCAGCAGCACATCGGCGCCGTCGAGTTCGCAGGCCTGGCCTGCGGTGAGGTGAAAGCCGGTCGGGTTGCCGAGCGCATCGACCGTGGCGTGGATTTTGGTGCTCAAACCACCCTTGCTGCGTCCGATGGCTTGCGATGCGCCCCTTTTTTGAGCGCCCCGGCGCTATGCTGGTGTGCGCGCACGATGGTGGAATCGATCATGGCATACTCGTTGTCGGCGTCGCCGGCCAGATGATCGAAAACAGCCTTCCACACCCCGCCAACGGCCCATCGGCTGAACCGCGTATGCACCACCCGGAAATCGCCGAACCGCTCCGGGAGGTCGCGCCACGGAATCCCCGCACGATACCGATACAGAACCGCTTCGACAAACAAACGGTTATCTCGCGCAGGCCGGCCCACCATGCCCGCACGCCCAGGAAGCAAATCCTTCACACGATCCCACTGATCGTCCCGCAAACCGTAACGCCTGATACTCATCCCCTCAAGCTAAAAACAAATACAGCAGCCGCATATAGTGAATTAGATGACACCCCCTAGACGAACTACTGAGTACACACAACCGGGATTTGGCTGCTCTAGTCACGAAGTTTAAATATTTCAAAAGGATTTAAATGATGTCGGTATATCTAATATTCAAGTTTGACGTCTCTGATGCAGCAACATACGGCTCGTATGTCGCTCAGGTCGGTCCAGTTTTAATGAAGTATGGGGCTGATGTTCTAGTAGTAAGCGGCGATCCAAAAGTTCTAGAAGGTTCCAAACCAAGCATGAACGTCGTTATCAAATTTGATACAGAAGAAAAAGCATTAACATTCTACAATAGTTCAGAATACGCTTCTCTGAAAGAGCTTCGTTATAAATCTACTACGAACCATAGCTGCGTTCTAGCGCAAGGCTTTGTCATGCCAAATGCCTAAACAGGCAGGAGAATATTTACAATTTACAATTTCACTAAGAAATATCTTAATAGACGCTTTTCCTTGTAGAATGTTTCCACGTCCAATCACGATTTACTATTATCCTCTCGTACATTGCTACATTTAGAATCTACCTTCCCATCCTTGGCCCTCTGCTTCTGGGCTGGTTGTGGGTGGCATTCCGCTGGACATCCATCGGCGTCTGCTTCTGCGCCGCAGCCTTGAGCCGGGCCTCGTCTCGTGCTGAATGGCTTGTCCTTTGCCGGCGTTCTCCTCTCGATGTCATTCTTCCGTCTGCCGGAACTCAAGGCCAATGCACGGGCCCACCGCACCGCATCCGGATTCGTTGAAGGCCTGCATTAGGTGTGGGGGCGGCCAGACCTGCGGGCCATCTTGATCATGATGTTCCTGATCGGGACCTTCGGCTTGAACTTTCCCATCTTCATCTCCACCATGGCCGTGGATGTCTTCCACACCGATGCGCGCGGATTCGGGCTGCTCTCTTCCATCATGACCGTAGGTACTTTGTCCGGGTCGTTGCTTGTGGCCAGACAAGCTCGACCACGACAACCAGCTCTTTTGATCAGCGCCGCCGTCTTCGGACTCGGCTTCGTCTTGGCTGCATTTGCGCCTGGCTACTGGTGGTTTGCCGCCGCACTAGCGGTGATCGGGGCAGCCGGGCTGACGTTTACCAATAGTACAAACAGCCTGATGCAGCTTTCGACGGAACCGACCATGCGCGGAAGGGTGATGGCTTTGCGTGTCGGCGTCGCGCTCGGAGGAACCCCAATCGGTGCTCCCACGGTCGGATGGGTGGCGAGTCACTTCGGTCCACGCTGGGCACTCGGCATTGGCGCTGCTGCCGGATTTTCAGCCGCGCTTGTGGCTCTGCTTCTCGCCAGCCGCCAGCTAGGGGTCCCTTCAGAAAACGGACAATGAGCACGGTAAGGCTGAGGGATGGTCCGGCTGATGCTTGTTTTGTCGCTACGTGCCTCATTGGAGGATGAGATCTCCCTTCCGGGGACCGGGGACTGGCCTCCAACCCGGCTTTAGCTCCAATGTCCACCCGTCGCCCTTGATGCTCGTGCCGTTCGGCGCGGCCGGGGCGCGGACGATCACCGCGCTCCAGTCGGGTTTCATCAAGGCTCTGTTGCTGGCCTCCAAAACGCCCCAGCTACCGGTGATCCGCATGGTCGGACAAACTGTGCCCGCATTTCCCAGAGGCTGGTTCGAGAGGATGGGCAAAAATGGGCCGGTCGCGTAGGTAAAAGATGGGGCTCTGTTGCAACAATCAGGCCGGACAGGGGTGCGCTAGAGTTGCCCGGCCGTGGACGTCAAGCAGGTTGGACATTAAGCCTTTCACCAAGACTTTGGTGGCCATCAGCGAGCACACTGGCACCGACGCCGAAGGCGCGTTCGACAATACGCGCTTCGCCGCAGATGTCATGGGTGAGGTTCAAGACGGCCGCCTGCTCCTTGCGTAAGGCACGCATTACCTCAAACCCTCTGATCGTCGCATAGGCTGTCTTCAGCGTCTTGAAACCTCGCACTGGACGGATGAGTTGCCTCAGCTTGCCATGATCAGCCTCTACGACTTTGTTCAGATACTTGACCTGTCGATGCACCGTCTTCTCAGGACATTTGCCTTCGACCTTCAGCTCTGAGATCGCGGTACCGTAGGTCGGCGCTTTGTCGGTGTTAATGAGCTCCGGTTTTTCCCAGTCCTTCAAACCACTTAGCGCCTTGCCAAGAAACCGCTTCGCCGCTTTGGCGTTCCGTGTTGGCGAGAGATAAAAGTCAATTGTGTTTCCATGCTTGTCGACAGCTCTGTACACGTACGCCCACTGACCACGAACCTTGATATAGGTTTCATCGACTCTCCAAGTGGTTGATTGTGGACGCCGCCACTGCCAGCGTAGCCGCTTTTTGATCTCCGGCGCGTACCTCTGAACTCAGCGATAGATCGTGGAGTGATCAACGGGAATTCCGCGCTCGCCCATCATCTGCTCCAGATCGCGATAGCTGATTCTGTAGCGGCAGTACCAACGCACCGCCCAAAGGATGATCTCGCCCTCAAAATGGCAACACTTGAAATCTGACATGACCAACTCCGCTCGTGTTCAGCCCATATTCACGTGGCCACCAAAACTTGCAACAGAGCCGTTTGTTCTGGACGAGGCTGGAGCAAGCGCATCCGGTCAACACTCCAAGCTCAAGATGACCGACAATGTCCTACATGGCTGGCTACGATTCAAGTAGATGGCAAGAGCTCAACCTCTCGCCGAGTCTGCTCTCCATCACGAATGACGCCCTTCATCGAATTCGACCGAATCTTCCGCTCTGGAGCCGTCCGACCGGAAGCTACGGTATAACCCTTCTTCGCGCTTCCTATTCTGGTCAGGTGCTTCTGAAAGGGACGTCCAAGAGTCATCTGATTGGCGGGTTGTACCTGCGGCCTGTACTCACCCAACACACCATGGCAGGGGAACATCTTGAGCACCAGACTGGTCCTGGATCGGTGTGCATCGGACCTGCCGGAGCAGATTACAGTGTTGAGTTCCTTGGACCGGTGAGTGGAGTGGTCCTCGAGGTCAACACAGAATGTCTTGCGATGGTACAGGCGCAATCCGGCTTCTATAACCGGCAACTGCTGCCGAAGATGAACGGCGGCGATGTCGGCCTGTCAAGGCTCATGGCTTTGCTGGAATCTGAGGTACAGGCTGGCCACCCTCATGGTGCACTCCTTTGGAGCAGTGTCGTGGATGCGCTTCTACGGCATTTGGTCGAGCACTGCCTCGGTGAGACAAGGCCTGTTTCCTATGGCACGCTCAGCTCCGAAGCTCTGCAGCGTCTGAATCACTACATTGCGGAACAGATGGCTGAGTCGTTCGATCTTGCCGATATGGCGCGCGTCGCCGGATGTGAAAAGTTTCGCTTTGCGCGCGCATTTGTCAGGTGCGTCGGCGTAACCCCGCACAGATTCGTGGTGCGCAGGCGCCTCGAACGTGCTCGGACGTTGATCGCTTCCGGCAGGCATACCCTGGCCGAGATTGCCGCGATGACTGGCTTTAGCGATCAAAGCCACCTACACTACTGGGTCAAGCAGATCTGCGGCGTGACACCGGGTCAGCTTCTATCCCCGCCACGGCGCAAGAATCTCCAAGACTCGGTCTTTTCTCATGCCTAATCTGACTTCAGCGAGGGGCGGACACATTGTTGTGACCGCTCCTAGCGAAGGCGAACAAGCAGGTCCTTGGCTCCGGGGTAAAACAGCCGTGAGGGCGAGACTTCCTGCGAAAGGAAGACTGATATGAAGATTGAGATCCCTGGGAAGACCGCGATCGTCACCGGCTCATCTGCGGGGCTGGGTTGGGGCTCCGCGGTTGCGCTTGCCGCAGCCGGGGCGACCGTAGTCCTCACCGGAAGGTACACCGAAAAGCTCCAAGCGGCAAAAGAGCGTCTTCTTCAAGCTGTTCCGGGGGCGTCCGTTCGCTTGCATGTAGCGGATCTCACTACAGCCGCAGGCTGTTCCTCGCTGGTGAAGGCGGAGCCCTCGTGCGACATCCTTGTGAACAGCCTTGCAAAAAATTGGACCCCCAAAGATTTTTTCGACACGTCGGATGAAGAGTGGGAAACGTCATTTCAGGCAAGCGTCATGCCGGGTGTGCGCTGTACACGAGGCTACCTGCGACAGATGATGGATCGAGGATGGGGACGTGTTCTGTTCCTCAGCTCTGTAGAGGCAGTCCATGTAAATCCGGATTCCCTTGACTATGCATTTACTCGGGCAGCGGTCTTAAATCTCTCCCGAGGTCTAGCAAAGATCGCCGGAGCTTCCGGCGTCACAGTCAATGCCGTGCTTATCGGGGTGACGATGACAGAAGGCACGGAAAGCATGCTGAGAGCGATGTTACCCACTCCGGACACGGATCTGTACAGCTTCGGCGCTGCCGCCGTGAAGCAACGGTATCCGACTTCCGTCGATGGACGAGTTCACACGGTTGAAGAGGTCACCAACTTTGTGGTTTATCTTTGTTCCGAACTTTCCTCTGCGATGACAGGCGGTACCTATCGTGCGGATGGAGGAATTGTGGAAAGCCTGGTTTAAGACATTAGGATTGCGCGCCGCTCCGCTGATCTATCGGGCTTGAGCGGCACTCTCAATTCGATTCGGAATCCCAGTCTTTATAACTACCGACAAACGCCGCTGGCGGAAGTTGAAGATTTGCAGGGAGCCTAGAATGGCTACCCCGGCCGGATTACTTCCTACAATGCGACATATTATTACTAATCCGCTGAACCTCAATGTGAGCCCGTCTGCGCCTTAGGTTCGAGCCCCGACAAGCGCGGAATCCCATCCTCAAGAGCTGCAGACGCCTTTACCTCGTTGTGAGTGTCTCTCATTCGGAGGAAGGCCTGCTTACCTTTGGTGCCGATCTCGATAGCGTTAACGTCGTTTGCTGCTTCTGCAGGGTACTCGACCAACATTCCTGCAAAGCCGGTTTTGTCGTCCACGTATGTGGCCGTTCCAGGCGCGCTGGCGACCCACCTTCCGGACGGGCTGGACCCGACCGACGCTGCGGCTCTGCCGCTCGTGGTGCTGACGGGCGAGCAGCTCGTTCGGCTCGCAACCCAGGTACAGGCTGGTCAGACCATCTTGGTGACCGGCGCGCTCGGCAGCGTGGGGAGGGCAGCTGTGCATGCCGCCAAGAAGGTTGGAGCCAGGGTGATCGCGGGTGTGCGACGAAGTCAGGTCGCCGAGGCTGAAAGCCTGGGGGTCTACCGCGTCGTCGGGCTGGACGACGACGACGCCCTTGCGAAACTCGAAACAATAGACGGTGTGGCCGACACCGTGGGCGGCGAAACGGCGGCCAAACTCCTGGGCAAGGTGAGGGCCGGCGGGCGCTTCGGGTACACCTCGGTGCTTCCGGACGGTGCCGCTGAGCAACACTCTGCGGTGGAGGTGAGCCGGGTGTCCGCCCGTCCGGACGCGTCCAAGCTTCGCGAGTTCGCCGATGACGCGCGCGACGGCTTGTTCGTGCTGCCGATCAGCCAGCGCCTGCCCTTAAGCGAGGTCGCCACGGCTCATGAACGGCTTGAAAAGGGTGGCGCTGGGAAAATTGTACTGACGGTATAGGATCAGGGTCCCTCTCCCGCTCCGCCGCCTTCCAGCCGTCGACAACTTGCGCCGTTCTTACAGGACGGCTTGAGTCTATTTGGCGAAGAGGGCGGAAGCGTCATCAACATCAGCTCGGTCGTAGCAAAAGGTAATTTCCCGGGCTCTGTTGCAACAATCAGGCTCGGACAGGGACGTCCAAGTCGTTGCCCTGCCGCAGCCGTCAAGCAGGCTGAACGTTAAGCTTTTCCCCGAAGACCGCGATAGCTTCCGTGAGCGCACTGACACCGATGCCGAAGGCGCGTTCGACAACGCCCGCCTCGCCCCGGATGTCCTGGGTGAGGTTGAAGATGCCCGCCTGACCCTTGCGTAGTGCACGCATCACCTCAAATCCCATGATGGTTGCGTAGGCTGTCTTCAACGTCTTGAAGCCCCGCACGGGGCGGATCAGCTGCTTCAGCTTGCCGTGATCAGCCTCAATGACGTTGTTCAGATACTTGACCTGCCGATGCACGGTGTCCTGAGGGCATTTGCCCTCGGCCTTCAGTTTTGAAATGGCGATAGCGTAGGTCGGCGCCTTGTCGGTGTTAATGACCTCCGGCTTCTCCCATGCCTTCAATCCGTTCAGCGCCTTGCCGAGGAAACGCCTGGCCGCTTTGGCGTTCCGTGTCGGTGAGAGATAAATCGATCGTGTTTCCTTCCTTGTCGACGGCCCGGTACAGGTAGGTCCATCTGCCCCGCACTTTCACGTAAGTCTCATCGACTCGCCAGCTTGTCGATTGCGGGCGCCTCCACTGCCAGCGCAGCCGCTTTTCGATCTCCGGCGCAAACCGTTGAACCCATCGGTAGATCGTGGAATGGTCAACTGGCACGCCGCGTTCGCCCATAATCTGCTCGAGATCGCGATAGCTGATGCCATAGCGGCATTACCATCGCACCGCCCAGAGGACGATCTCGCCTTCAAACTGACGCCACTTGAACTCTGTCATGACCTGCTCCGCTCGTGTTCAGCCCATCTTCACGCGGCCACTGGAACTTTGCAACAGAGCCCGCGAAAGCCGGTCCAGCTTCCAGACGACCAGGACATCCGCTTTACGGAGATGGTCGAGTAGTCGTTGCAGCTCAGGACGATTCCAGCGCCCCCCGGTGGCCTTCTCACGGAAGATGCGCTCGCACCCCGCCGCCTTCAAAGCGAACGCCTGTGCTGTCGTGTCCTGTTCTTTGGTTGAAACGCGGGCATAGCCGATGAGCATGGTTGCGGAAAGGTATCGCCAATGACTTTATCACTGCAATACGTTTTTGCAACTAAGAACGCTGGGCTTTGAGCCTGCCCTGAGATCGTTGCGTAAACGTTCGTTTATGCAATGAGCAGACGCTCACGAGCCGCACCTGCAAGAGATGCGATGGCAAGGTGGCATGGACCCATCCAGGGCGGGAATGCAATGACCGTGGGGGTCGGTTTGGGGGTTGCCGAGCTTGACCGCGATCCTCTCTTCGAAGTGTTCGGAGATGAAGTGCTCTAAGCGCTCCGCTTCGGCGTGGAGCTGCTCCATGGGGTAATCCAGCATTTGGAACAGAAAGGTTTCGATCAGGCGATGATGCCGGACGATCTCTAAAGCCCGCTTGCGCCCGAAAGCCGACAGGCAGGCACCGCGGCCGCGTTCGTAGTCGATCAGCGAATCCGGTTCCCCGGCAAGCCGCTGCAGCATGTTGGTGATGGAAGCGGGCGCAACCTGAAGCCGCTCGGCGAGTTCCATGCCTCCGACGCGCCGCTCTCCATCGCCGCTGAGAGCATAAATGGCCTTCAGATAGTCGTCGACCGCTTCACTGCCTCTGCGCGATGGCTGTTCGGATTTCGTTATGTCGAGCACGGTCATTGCTGTTCCAGTGTTTTTAGGCTAGCCTAAATCATATTTTTAGGTGAGCCTAATTATGAAGCCCTGCCATCGTGGCACTTTCGTTCCATCTTTTCGTCGTTGGCTTTGCTTCCTGGTTGGGCTTGTGCTGTGGGCCGCCCTGGGTGGCCATCTCCTGGCGCAGAGCGGAACCTCCAGCGCCGTGGCGGGAACGGTGGTGGATGGCTCGGGAGCGTTCATCCCTGCGGCAGCGGTGACGGCGACCGAGGTCAACACCCAAGCCACGCGCACCGGGACAACGGATGCGGGTGGGCATTATCTGCTGTCCCAGGTGAACCCCGGCACATACCGAGTCGCCATCACCGCTGCCGGGTTCGCTCCAGCCAGCTCTGAGCCGACAGCGGTGGGCGTGGGGCGAACGGAGACGCTCAATTTCACATTGTCGATCAGCTCAAGCTCGCAGACTGTGGAGGTGACGGCGCAGCAAGGCCTGCTCAGCCTCGACAATCCGAATACGACCACGACGCTCGAAGCGAAGACAATCAAAAGCCTGCCCAACCCCGGGCAGGACCTCACCTTTGTGGCCCAGTTTGCGCAGGGAGCGCTGATGAACACGGCCGGCTCCTCCAACGACGCCAAGGCTGCCGGAGGGTACGGCAATGTGGAGTTCAACGGGCTGCCCGCGACCTCCAACGGCTACATTCTGGACGGGTACGACACCAACGACCCATGGCTGGGGCTGAACATTGGGCTTTCGACCAACCTGGTCATCGGCCTGGATGCGGTGCAGGAAGCCACGGTCAACACCAATTCGTACACCGTCGATCAAGGGCGCTACGCGGCGTCGCAGGTGAATTACTTCACCAAGTCGGGCACGAACCGCTTCCATGGCGATGCCTACGAGGTCTGGAACGGCTCGCTGCTGAACGCGCAGAATTACTTTCTTCATGCAAACGACACGCCGGGCGACGTGGCGAAGAAGCCGCGCTCGACGGTGAACGAATTCGGGGTGAGTGTCGGCGGTCCCATCCGTCGGAACAAGGTCTTCTTCTTTGCGCATTACGAGGGCATCCGCATCGCGCTGCCCTTGGTGTCGCAGGTAACCGCGCCGACGCCGGCATACCAGCAATATGTGTTGCAGCAGTTGACGACAGGAGGCGTCGACCCGAGTACCGGCACCGTGCTCCCCGCGCAACCGGCCGAGGTGCCGCTCTACCGTTCCATGTTTTCGCTGTACAGCAACACGGCGGGCACGCCGGTGCCGGTGAGCACCTGCCCGTTTGACGCCAATGGCGCGCTGCTTCCCGTGCCCGCGGCAGGAAGTCTGCTTGACGGCAGTGGATGCGCCAACCAGCGCCAGGCATCGTTGAACAACAGCGATCGCGAGGATCTCGTGGTCGTGAAGGTCGACCAAACGATCAACCCCAACGATAGCGTCTGGTACCGCTTTCAGCAGGACACCGGGTTGCAGGCGGCCTACACGGACCCCATAAATCCCATCTTCAACAGCTACTCGCCGCAGCCGCAACGGACGCTGGTGCTCGGCTACACGCACCTTTTCACGCCCAACCTGGTCAATCAGCTCAATCCGGGCGCGAGCTGGTATGCGAGCGTCTTTGAACCGAACAACTTCGCCGCCGTGCAGCAGCAGTTCCCCATCGTTCTACAGGCCGGCAGCTCCAATGTGCCGTTCACGACCCTCGGTGGCAACAACAGCACCTACCCACAAGGGCGCAAGGTCACCCAGTGGCAGATCAACGACAACCTCATCTGGACACTGCAGCGGCACACGTTGAAGTTCGGCATCAACACGCGCCGCGTGGATGTAAGCAACTACGACCTGGGGCAAGGGACGGTGCCGCTGGTCACGGTGAACGATCTGGCCCAGTTCACCTACGGGGCGGCATACACGGCTACGCAGAGCTTCCCGGTGCGCTTGCGGGAGCGCGTCGCCAACGGCAATCTCGAGTTCTACGCGATGGACACCTATAAGCCTTCGTCGAGGTTGACGCTCACCGCTGGGATGCGCGTCACCTGGAACACGAATGTCGTGAACGATCAGGAGCTCTTCGCTCGGCCTGCTGGTTCATTTCTCGATCTTCAGCACAGCAACGCGCAGCCGCTGAATCAGGCGATCCTGACCGGCGTTCACACCCTCTTCCCGGCGACGCCCTTGTTCATCTACCAGCCTCGTGTTTCGGCAGCCTATGAGATCTCGCACCGAACAGCCCTGCATGCGGGCTTCGGTGTTTTCAGCGATATCATTCCCGCGCAGATCGCCGATCTTGCGTCCACCAACGCGCCTTACGCGCCAAGTTTTGTCGGCGGTCTGGGCGGGCAGGTGGGCGGAACGGCACTCTTCCCAGGCGTTCCAGGCAGTGCCGTCGATGCCTTGACATCGGCCAACACCGCCCTGCAAACCAGCTTCCGCAGCGGCGCTGCTCCTTGCGCAGGCATCGCTCCCGGCGCCCCGGTCTGCCCCCTCGCCGTCGCGCTGAACACGTTTCCGAGCGGCACACTCAAAACGCCGCTCTATTACCAGTACAGCGCCGGCCTCGAGCGGCAGGTGGGAGGCAAAGGCGCGGTGCGTTTGGATTTTGTAGGTACGCGCGGCCTGCACGAGCCCTACCAGGTGCAGCTGAACGGCTACCAGAACATTTGCGAGGGCTGCTTTGCCCCCTACCCTTACCAGCGTCCGCTCGATCAGCGCTTCGGCAGCGTGAACGAGTTCCGCACCGACGCCAACAGCAGTTATGCCGGGCTCCAGACCAGCTACACGGAGCAGCTTGGTGGGCTGACCCTGCGCGGAAACTACACCCTCAGCCACTGTCTTGACGAGGTCTCGAACGGCGGCCTGCTCTCGTTCTCAAGCCAGGGTATTCTGTCGCCCTTGCCGGGCGAGCTTGCGCGCAACTACGGCAACTGCGATTACGATGTGCGGCACAACATCTCGGCTTTCGGCCTTTATCAAATCCCGTTCCACTCCAGCCATGCGCTTCTTCGGCAGGCGCTCGGCGGCTGGGCCGTTTCGGAAACGGCCTTTTTTCACACCGGGCTACCGTTCACAATCCTGAGCCAGCCGTACACCGCGGGCGGCAACGGCATCTTCCAGGCCAGTGGGCCGCAGTTCGCCCGGCGCGTTCCCGGCGTGCCGGTTTACCGTAAGGCTCCGGTTGAGGGCGTCACAGTGGCGGGTACCCGGCAATGGATCAATCCAGACGCCTTCGTTTCAGTCGTGGACCCTTCGACGGGCAGTTGCACGGGAGGAGACTCCCCCGCCAACTGCCAGTTCGGGAACTCGGGCCGCAACACGCTGCGTGGGCCACGCTTCACCGACTCCGACATCTACATCACGAAGAACTTCAGAGTGCGCGAGGGCGTGACTTTCCGCTTCGACACCCAACTCTTCAACGCGTTCAACCACCCCAACTTCGCGCTGCCCAGCAACGTGCAGGCCGGAGTTCCGGGCGGCTTGATCCCGGCCCGCTTCGGCACGCTCCAAAGTACAATCTCGCCGCCAACAGGTCTGCTCGGCGTCGGACTCGGCGGCGACAGCTCGCCCCGCATGATTGCTTTTCAGGCAAGAATCGAGTTCTGAGCGCCCCACTTCTCTTAGCGGTACGATTTTTGACGTTTGGTGTAGGGACCCCGATTTCACTGACCAAGCGGGCGAGAACGCTATTAGCGTTGACGCCGGCGCGTGCTGAATAGCGCGAAACTCAATGAGGTGTTGACATCAGCGTCATCCCGGCTATCGCCGGGAGCTTCAGCTCTCGCCAGACCCCAAGCTGATGTTCTGTAAAGAGGTGTTGCGCGCGAGTGGTAGTTCGCCTGGCGGATGCCGCAGGAGGCATTCGGTTGAAGTTGTCGCACGGACCATATACTCATCGGCCACCACTCGGAGTTCTCGCCCATCTGCTTCGCGGCAAAACCTTCCCCTGCCAGCAGTCGCTGCTTGAACCAATCAAGGTGGCTCGGATCGACCAGAATGGTGAACTGGTGAACGCTCTGAGTAAACTCTGGGCAATCCATCACGCCGCCAGGTGCGTAACCCGCGCGGGCTACGTTGCCGACGAGTCGTTCCCCCGAAAGGTCGGCCCCCTGCAGCGTGTTCAGATACTGCCAGTCAGTGAGGAAGATGTATCGATGCGTCGGGTCATACAGCCGCATTGTTAGGAACTGCGGGATCTGCAACACGACAACGTCGTGATCGGGAGGGAGCATCCGTTCCATCCGGGTAGGGAAGCCTGGTGTTGGATAGAGATCGCTGTGAGGATCAGATCGAAAAGCGTGCACGGACAAGAACAGTAGGAAAAGCAGGGAAACAACTAGAGTTGCGCCTGTGCGCTGCAAATATGCTATTGCTCTTCCGCCGAAGGCGAACGTCATGCCCTCGGCAAGGAGGAAGGTCGCTGCAATGGCCAAGGGGAGGAGGTAACGGTCAGCGTAAATCGAGATGTCGCTCCTGGACTTTACGAAGAGCAATACCTGACCGAGCAGGATAGAACAGATCAGGGCATACACGGGTGCGTGTGCGCCTGGTCCAATCTCCGAGCGATCGATCCGGGGCTCACGTTTTCGTGCAAGCCAGGTCTGGAGCAGTGCTGCTGCCCAGAGCAGTCCCGCAATACGCAAAAGACCGTTGCTATAACCGAACAGTCCGAGACCGAGATCCCGGAGGTGTGGCCTTGTTGTCCAGAAGACACCTTTGGCGACCCCGGAGGTTGCCCGAATCGCATGCAACGAGATAGGCACGACAAGCCAGCCGGAAAGAACGGCAAACTCTAGGTACCAACGGAGATGACGGCGATAGCAGTCTGTGCCCAGAAGCACAGCAAGCATGGACGCGCTATAGACCAGACCGAGGACGTGACTGCCGATGAGACAAGCTTGAGCACAGCCAGTGAGGAGAAGATCTCGGCGGGAGACTTCGATCCGCCCCCAAGTGCGCAGGAACATTACAGACGCGAATGCAGCGGACGCGAGAAAAAGGCCATAGAACCTACCGTTGAACTCCTGCCAAACGGTGGATGACGGCAGAAAGAACACCATCCCGACGCAGCACGCCACTACCACAAGCGGATAGAAGCGCCGCGCAATGGTCCAGATTAGGACAATGGCTGTAAAGAATCCTGCAGTTGAAAATAAACGCAGGGTAAGCCTGCTTGCGCCGAAGAGCCACAGCCAAAGGTGGCCAAGAAGGTAGTACAGTACACCACCGCCGTCAGCACCGTAATACCAGCCTTGCAGGGAACTTCGAAGGTCCGGAGCGCCCAGTGTCAGGCGGCTGAGAATCTCGTCACTCCAAAGCAACCGGGTCCGGGAGCGCACAATACAGAGGGTGCACAGGATCAGCCCGATGACAAAAAGGCACAGCCCATCGCCCCAGGCAAACGTCGACCATGTGGTGTGGCCAGAAGCACTCGATTTTTCTGGAGACATTAACGGTACTATAAACGTGACGTTAGGCACTGCCGATGGAACCGCGAGATGGAGCTCAGTTCACGAACACGCTGCCTGATCTGTGCGCCGATTCGGTCACGGTCTCCTCGCCAGACAAGGATCGCGTCCAGCTCGCGGCGGCGGACAGCGGCGAGCAACTCCTCGCGTTTCGGTCGCTGGAGAGCGCCCGATTCAACCTCTTTGACCTCGGCAGTGAGTTCCCACCCCCGACGAATGGCGTACTCCTGCATGGCAGCGATTTGCAGCGGCAGCGTCTGTTGGTCGTGGGTTGAAACTCTGGCATAGAGCGCAATCCGTAGCCGATGCGAGCCCGTTTCCGCTGCTGGCCGAAAACCCTTTCGAAAACGGGTCTGTGAAGTGCTTGATTGGCGCGGGTTTCTGGTACTCTCTCCGTGCCGGCCGGAACCTAATGTTTGTGGCCGGTACTCCACTTGCCAGATTACACTTTCCATTCCCTGGAGGCCTCACCATGCGTGTCAGGATCATGCTTCAGATTACCGGCGATGACAGCATCTCCGGCGCAGTCGACGAGATTGCGGCCTTCGACTAAGAGACGGAGCGTCCGGAACAGGTAGGGCTTTCGCTTGCCGAGGGCAAGTCGCTGCTCGCCGCCGTTCAAAACGAGATCGTTCAGGCTCAGGTCGAGTCCTGGACAAATCGGCACCGCTGCTGCGTTGACTGCGGTCTCCGCCGTCGCAGCAAGGGCAGTTATGCGGTCCTGTTCCACACGCTCTATGGAGACGTGGAACTCGCGAGTCCAAGACTGCACCGCTGTCCCTGCCGGCCCGACACCGCGCCCGGCTCGACATCTCCCTTGCGCGATCTGCTTCCCGACCATGTTGCGCCCGAGAGACTGTACCTGGAGACTCGCTGGGCATCACTTGTACCCTATGCCGCCGCAGCCGGGCTGCTCGCCGATGTTCTGCCGATCGCGTCGGGAGCCAACGCGACGACCGTACGCGAACACACCCTCCGCATCGCCAAACGGGCCGACGCCGAACTGGGAGAGGAACGCTCCAGCTTTATCGACGGCTGCCCGGCGGAATGGGCTACCCGGCCGATCCCCGAAGTGCGCATCGTGGTCGGTCGGTCTCGATGGAGGCTATGTCAGGGACTGGAAAGAGAGGAAACCAACTTCGAGCTCATCGTCGGCCGCTCCATGCCCGAGAATCGGGAATCGCGCTACTTCGGCATGGTCCACGGCTACGATCTCAAACCGAAGCGGCGGCTCTTCGACTTACTCAAGGAGCAAGGGCTTCAGGCCAACCAGGACATTACCTTCCTCACCGACGGGGGCGAAGAAGTCCGCTCTCTCACAGAGCGCGTCACTCCCACCTCGGAACATGTGCTCGACTGGTTTCACATTGCCATGCGGGTCAACGTGCTTGAGCAGTATGCGCGCGGGGCCGCTCACCACAATGAGGCTGAAGGGAGAAGCTTGCTCAAGACGCTCAGCAGTATCAAGTGGCTACTATGGCACGGCAACCAGTATCGTGCTCAACAGGAAGTCAAGAACCTGAGAAACCAAGTGGAGTCGTTGGAAGTGAATTACCAGCACCTGAAGCGCTTGCGGAGGTCCGTCCAGGAGTTCGCGGTGTATAAACGGTCGAACGCCGGGAGCTTGATCAACCATGGCGAACGCTATCGGTCGGGCGAGCGCATCTCGTCCGCCATGGCCGAGAGCACGGTGAACGCGGTCATCAGCAAACGGTTCGCCAAGCGCCAGCAGATGCAATGGACCAAGCGCGGCGCTCACCTGCTCCTACAAACCCGCACCCGCGCACTGGACGGCACCCTCCGCTCCACATTCGAACGATGGTATCCGGGACTCCTTACCAACCAGCAGCTCTCAGTGGCGGCATGAAAACCCACACTTCCTTATGCTCCCCTTTAGCTCTCCAGCCGTGGCGCCCGATTCTCGCAGCACCCGCCGACTCAGACGCCTTCGATGAGGTTCGCGACGGCAGCCACGCTCTCAGCCTTGAAGACACCAACGGCAAGGCGTCCATCTGGCAGGACACCACGAGCGGAGCGCGCATCTTTTGCCTGGATGCCTGCATGCTGCTCCCCCGCCCCCACCATCACCACAAGAACAGGTAGGCTACGCTCTACTTATTCGAACCAACCGGGCTAAGCAGTCCAGAAAGCACAGACTATGAATAGCACCACCACCGTCCGCAAGTATGTGATCGCTTGCTCCCTCTCTCTCACGCTCACTCCCGTTATGTCCGCGCAGACGCACAAAACACCGCCCACGGATACAGAGATCCAATCCGAGGTTCAGAAAGCGATTTCAAGCGACCACATCTTTGTTGGATTGAGCATTATGTCCTACGTCAACAAAGGCGTGGTGAAGCTCATCGGCACTGTCCGCAGCGAGACCGAAAAGGAATACGCGTCCCCAGACCTTGCAAACGGATACCACTCATTTAATTACGAAATGCACGGGCCTTGCTACTAACCCGATTAGGTGTAGTTATGGGCGCAGGTTCGTTAAAGGAAAGAATCAGTTCGACGTGCGGATTTTGTAATAGAAATTGATGTCCAAATCCACTTACCAAGAGCTGCTGACATTTGTCTACACACTCTGCCCAATATTCTGAATCTCCACTCCAGACTAGATCGATTATGTCTGGATTCTCCTGTGTTAGGGTCCCCAGAGTTTCTTTGCGATAGATCTCTTTGCTGAGGCAGCGTAAGCTCCGAACGTGTTTTGGTATTGAGGTACATAATTCAATGTTCGATAGCGATACGTTTTTCTCTACCTGGGCTGGTGCTGAAAGCGTATAGAGTAACGCTCTCAAAGAAGTCTCATCTTTACATCTGAGGTGCACCGTAAGCGGAACGTCAGGATCTGCGGAACTAAACATCACCACATGTTACCTCCTTAAGGATAGATGTTCGTCCACTGGCTGTTCCACTCATCGTTCGTATTGTAATCCCAGTGGAACTCATCGTGCCAAGAATCCGGAAAATGCGCTCTCCAGGGACCGCCTTCCTCATCAAACCAGCTTAAGCCGCCCCGGGCGTTAAATAATTCTATCCAGTTTGAATTCCAGCCTGGTGGGAGATGTGCATTGGTGCCAAGCCTAACTGTCGTAATCTCAAGCTCATCGATAGCAACGCTTGGAATTAGGGCACCAATTGCACTTGCGAGATAAAAGCTCCCTATACCCTGTGGTGTGCCGATCCAGCCCGCCTGATTACTTGTTCCGGCTGCTAATTGCTGAATTTGCTGA
Source organism: Granulicella sp. (assembly GCA_965218675.1). Taxonomy (GTDB): domain Bacteria; phylum Acidobacteriota; class Terriglobia; order Terriglobales; family Acidobacteriaceae; genus Granulicella. The sequence continues at coordinate 423,716 of CBDCLP010000009.1, read as the reverse complement.
TTCTGTGAATCGCAGTCGGCACCGCAGTAGACATTAGTGCCGTTACCAGGGTTTCTGTCTGTAGATGGATCACTTGGGTCACCAGCGGCGATCCCTGCAGCTGCGCAACCCTGACCATCACCATTGTCTGCCGGCGTTGAATCATAAGCGTGTCCCCTGATATGACGAGCCAGAGAATCGTCGTCTCGGAGGGTGTTATCGTCGTCCCCGTCGTCACCCCCGCCACTGTCGCCACCGCCATTATCCCCTCCCCCAAACGAGCCATTTACACAAGAATGACCACTGTGATCAAAGTTGGTCAGGGGATTGTTTAGGACATATGAATACCTGTTTAAGCTCTGCGGGTTCCTGAGATCGTAACTGCCGGTGTAGGGATCGGGGCTCATCCAGCGTCCCAGGGTCGAGTTGTATTCCCGGAACGTGGCGTGGTGGAGCCCCAGGCTGGAGGCGCTGAAGGAGCCGTTTTGGTCCAGGCCCGCGAAATGGGTTGAGTCGAGGTCCGCCCCACCGGTTGCGTTGGGCTCGCCGAAGGGCAGCGAGCTGAAGCTGGCCGCCGTGGCAGGGTTGCCATTCAGATCCGTTCGCATGCGAGCGGTACCGATCCAGTCGTGGTACTCGAAATTGATGTTTCCGTCGACGGCAGACCAGAAGGCCACAGCCTCCCCGGCCGCGTAATACTGCGTTTGGTTCACGGAAGCGGAGTTGTTATCCCACTGCGTGGAGCGCCGGCCATTGGCATCGAAGCCGAACCGAAACACACCGGCCGAGTTCACCACCGCATCACGGCGGTTCTGTGCCGTGTAGTAGAAGGTTGCTGTGTTGCCGTTGTCGATCTGAAGGAGGTTGTTCTCGGCGTCGTACTGGTAGGAATGTGCGCCGTCGCTGATGAGATTGCCTGCGGCGTCGTAGACAAAGCCTGCTGAATTGATCTGGTTCTTTGTGGTGTTGAAGGAGAGACTCTGATTCGGTCCTGTACCGTTCGCCGTGTGCGTGACCGACTCGCCCCAGCGATTGCCGTAGCGATCGTAACCCGCCGCAAACCCGTTGCTGGCGTTACCGTACCAGTTGTGAGCCGAGGACAGGTTGCCCACACTATCGTAACTGTATTGCGACCAGTCCCCATTCACGGTATCGACTTCTGCGGTCAGCATCGATCCGCTACGAACTGTGCTGTAACCGTAAAAGTAGTGGCTGCCGTTCGGGCAGTTGTAGCCGCCCGGCAAACCACATACCCACTGTCCGGTTAAGCGGTTCATGTTGTCATACTGCCGCCAGGCTGTTGTGTTGTTGCCGTAGGTGATGAATTGTGGTCCCCCCGGCTGCATCGTGGAAGCTGTGGCGCTATAGATGTTTGGCGCCCCCACCGCACTGTTCTGTCCGTCGATAAAGGAAGTCAGCTGACCGGCTACGTTGTAGCCGTAGGCTACCGAGTAGCCACCTCCTCCATTGGGCTGGGTACTATAGGCCTCATAGGTCAGTTGCGAAGCGAGATCATAATTGTACGCTCGATAGCCAGTGAGCGCCGGGTTGGAGCACCAGCCAGTCGGGCAGTCTGCTGTCTGATTCACCCGCCCCATGATGTCGTAAGCGATGCCGCCAGCATTGATGACCGAGTTGTTGGCATCGACGGTTGCCGTTCCTGTTAGCTGCCCCTTTGCGCCGGGGCCCGAGTTCGAAACAAGTCCGCCGGGCACACCTGCGTCGTAGACGAAGTGCTTGCGAGGCGTCCCATCGTTGTAGGTGATGTCGAGCACCCTTCCGATGGTGTCGTACTGCGTTGTCGTAGCAGTCGTCACCGTGGCGTTGGTTTGATTCGCCCTGGGCCGGGTACGTACGGTCTGCAGGCCCGTACCGTTATAGGCGTAGGTGAGGGTCGTGGTTCCTGATTCGGGCTCCGTCATCGAGACCGTCCTGCCGGCAGCATCGGTCTGGAATATGCGTGGGCTCTGAGCCCCTTGGCTAACCGTCAGACTGTGGGCAGCAAGATTGTACGTGTAGGCCGTGGTAAATCCAGTGCCCGGGAGATCGAAGCTGAGACCAGACGCTCCACAAGCCTGCGTGGCATCGCCGCCATCCCACGTCTCCCCTCCCACTTCCATCTCGACGACCCCGACCGCGCCTTTGTTACCGAACACCGGGGCGACCACAATCGACTTGGCGTTGCGGTTCAACTCGGCTCGGTCCGTTTGCTGGGCGCTTTTCTTGACGACCCTGCCCAGGCGCCCGCCTCGGCTGTTCGCTTCGCGGCGGATCAATTGATGACCCCGAACCCGGCCGATCTCATCGCGCTCTATGGAGCAAGCGCTGGCCGGTGGCGTCATGGCGGCCGCATCCGTGAGCGCTATGGGTACCGCACGTTTACGGACTTCGGGGTGGCGTTTCGCCTGAATCGCTTTCTATATGCGCTTTGCTGGATAGGGACCGAGAGGCCTTCGGCGCTGTTCGAACGTGCTTTTGCCAGGCTGCTTGCGGCCAAGGTCCTGTTGCCCGGTCTTTCGATTTTGGAGCGCATGGTGGCAAAGGTTCGCCTGCGATCCTCCGCCCACCTTCACCGGCGTCTGGCCGAAAGGCTGACGCCTGCTGCACGTCTACGCCTGGACAGCTTGATTGTGGTACCCGAAGGGGAGCGCCAAAGTTCGCTCGACCGGCTGCGCGACGGGCCGTACATGCAAAGCGGTCCGGAGATAGGCCGTGCGCTCGCCCGTCTTGATGAAATCCGTTCCCTTGCCGAGGGCCTTCCGCGGATCGATCGCATTCCACCCGGCCAGGTCGCCGCGCTGGCTCGCTTTGCTTCAGCGGCGAGGGCTCAGGCTGTGGCCCGCCTGCCGGAGGAAAGGCGGGCCGCGACGCTGCTGGCGTTTGTGAACACGCTGGAAGCCTCGGCCGGGGACGACGTTCTCGACCTGTTCGATGTCGTCGCCACGGCGATGTTCTCCCATGCTGAAGCGGCGGCGAAGGAGGCACGCATGCGATCGCTTCGCGATCTCGATGCCGCTGCTTTGCAGCTGCGCGACATGGGCAACGTGGTTCTCGACGAAACGACGCCGGATGCGGAGGTGCGCCGGGCAGTTTTCGCGTTGATGGATCGAGAGGCGCTTTCCGCTGCCGTCGAGCGCGTCGGTGTGCTCGCCCGAACCCCAAGACGAGACCTACTTTACCGAGCTCAGGGAGTTCCACCGCAAGATCAGATATGCTCCCGCGCTTCTTGCCGGACTCCATCTCGGGGCCGCTCCCGCGGGCAAGCCTCTGCTGGAGGCGATGGATTATCTACGCAGCATTCACGCCGGCGACAAACGCCCCGGACCAGCGCCGACCGCATTTGCTCCCAAGGACTGGGCTGCCCAGATAAAGACGAAAGATGGCTCGCTCGATCTGGTCGGCTGCAGGCTCTGTGTACTCGACGGCCTGCGCCGGGCGATTCGCCGGCGCGATATGTTTCCTGTCCGCTCCCTGCGCTACGCCGACCCGCGCAAGGGACTTCTTTCGGGCGCGGCATGGGAGGCGGCGCGCCCCGCAGTCTGCCGAACCGTCGGCGTTTCGGCCTCGGCGGACGAGGAACTCGGTCAGCTTTCCGAACGCCTGGATCTGGCCTACCGCGAGACCGCCGAACGGCTGCCTGGAAGTCCGCGAGTCGCCGTCGTGAACGCCGGCGGCAATGCCGATCTTTCGGTGGAAGCTCTCGATAAGATGGAGGAACCGCCGAGCTTGATCGCGCTCCGAGCCGCTGTCGACGCTCGTCTGCCACGGCTCGACCTACCCGAACTCATCTCGAGATGAATGCGCGGACGGGCTTCGCCTCCCACTTCACCCACGCCAGCGAGAACCCTTCGAGAGTTGAGAACATCGCGATAACGGTCTGCGCCGTACTGGTAGCGGAGGCGACCAATACAGGCTTCGAACCTTTGATTCGGGGCGATGTGCCGGCGCTCCGGCGTTCCCCGGTTGAGCTGGGTCAAACAGAACTTCCTGCGCGCTGAGACCCTGACGGCGGCCAACGCTGCCCTGGTCTCTGCTCAGAATGCGATCCCCTTGGCCAGAAGCTGGGGCGGCGGCGATGTGGCCTCGGCGGACGGCCTGCGCTTCGTCGTACCGGTGAGAACAATCCACTCCGGGCCGAACCCGCGCCACTTCGGCCGCGAGCGCGGCGTACTGGTACAACCTTGCCTCCGACCAGTTCACCGGCTTAAATGCGATGACCGTGCCGGGCACGCTGCGCGACAGCCTTCATCTGCTCGCGGTCGTGCTGGAGCAGGAGACCGAACTTCAGCCGACAGAAATCATGACCGACACCGCCGGATACACCGACACGATCTTCGGAATCTTCCATCTGCTCGGCTATCAGTTCTCACCGCGCATCGCCGATGTCGGCGGAGCGCGGTTCTGGCGGGTGGACACAAAGGCGGATCACGGCATCCTCAACGATCTGGCCTCGAACCGGATCAACCTGCGGCTGATTACCGAGCACTGGGACGACCTGCTGCGCCTCGCCGGATCGCTCAAGCTTGGCGTCGTGCGCGCCGGTGGGCTAACCCGTACCTTGCAGACCAACAACCGCCCCACAAAACTTGCTCGCGCCCTGCAGGAGCTGGGCCGCCTGATCAAGACGCTTTACCTGCTGCGCTTTATCGACGATGACAGCTATCGCCGCCGTATCCTCATCCAGCTCAACCGGGGTGAAGGGCGCCATCAACTCGCCCGCGTCCTCTTTCATGGCAAACGCGGCGAATTGCGCCAGCGCTATCGCGAGGGTCAGGAGGACCAACTTGGCGCGCTCGGACTCGTCGTCAACCTCGTCGTACTATGGAACATCCATTTACATGGATGCGGCGCTCGATCAGCTCCGCGCCGAAGGATACGAGGTATTGGCCGACGACGTTGCCAGGCTGTCGCCGCTCTGCTTCAAACACATCAACATGCTCGGCCGCTATGCTTTCATCCTCTCGGACACCGTTGCCAGAGGCGAGCTCAGACCGCTGCGCGACCCACGCACCGCCAGCCTGGATGAAGCCTGACCCTACACCCTTATGTAGGTTTTCTGTTCCGTTGCTACTCAGACCCCAACAACCGTGTCGCCTTCCCGGACGAACTTCATCAAGGCTTCAAGCTGCGGGCGTTGAATGTTCTTACCCGAGGCTTTATCCAGGAACACACGATCCATCTCCAACCCTTCGAGCTGGCGACTCTCGTTCTGTTCAAAGCTGCTCACCCTCACGTACCCCACCGGGCTCTTTTTGCAACAGAGCCAGTTCAAGTACCAGGCGCTGGCATCCATGATCGGCGGGGACGATCAACCTGAAAGCCATCCGCACTCACTGGAACGAGATTCTCGTCTCGCCACGTCCACCAAGCAGGGCACAGTGACAGCCTCGCTCACGCTTCGCAAGCTGGGCAGCTACCCTCGCCAGAACGGGCTTGCCGTTGCCTTGCGTGAGTTGGGCCGGATCGAACGGACCCTGTTCAGACTCTCCTGGCTGCAGAGCGTCGAGCTGCGCCGCCGCGTTCACGCAGGTCTCAAGAAGGGTGAAGCGCGAAACGCGCTCGCCAGAGCCGTCTTCCTCTGCCGCCTCGGGGAGATCAGAGACCGCAGCTTCGAGCAGCAGCGATACCGCGCAAGCGGCCTCACTCTCGTCACAGCCGCGATCTGGTGACAGTATTGTTGGGTTGACCCCTATCTGGTTGACACGGCGACGATGTTGGAGGCAGGCCACCGCGCGGGCTGGGCATTTTCATTCAGCTGAATTGGCACCGATCCACTGCCCGGATCGACAGCTACGTTGTAGCCATCCACCAGCAAGAGCGGATCGCCGCCCACATCCTTTGTGTTTGCTTCAATTGTGACGGTCCGGCTCTCTCCTGGAACAAGCGAAAGATAGTTATCTGAGTAGAAGACCGGAAGAACCCGGCTGCCACTTGCCTTTCTATGTAACTGCAGGTGAGTCATAAGAGCGACTTGCGACGTGGGGTTCGTCACGGCGACATCAAACAGTGTATTCTTGCCGGAAAGGTGAGCGCGCGCGTTCACCTTTAGCTTCACTGTCGGGAGCTTACTAAGAAGCGAGTAATCGTCCTGCGCTACGTTTTGCCAGTACAAGTTGGTAGAGAGCAGCTTGCCGCTCGCATCGGTAAGATCAAGCTTGATGAAGTACACCTGCGTGATGTGCGGGTTGACCCAGATCACATATAGCTTGCGGGTAGAACTTGCCGGGACCTCGTCGACGCGCGTGACCTGATCCTTGTCGATCTTTCCGTCGAGGCGGTAGATCGTCTGGCGCAGTTTAAGACCGCGCACATTCTGCGGTTGATTGTTCACAACCTCCACGTCCCGGTCTGCTTCATTGAGCTGCACATGGACCGGTTCGCAAGCCTTCTTTACCGCATACAGGGCTGCATTGGGTTCCAAGTCGTGGTGATAAAGCTGCCAAACAAAGCTTGGCTGCGCCGGGTCGCTCATCCACGCGAGAATGCCCGTAGTTTTCCTGAACATATCAGAGTTGCGAGATTCGTACATCGCACGAAATGCCACATAGTTCGCAAGCTGCGCCTTGCGAACAAAGTCAGCTAGGTTCCTGATCGGACCGTAGCGTCTTTCGAGCACTGCAGGATACTCGTCACCACGTTGCGCGCCAGCAGCCATGTCGTGCTGTGCCCAATCATCATTGATGGTCTCCCAGTCCTTCTGCGGCATCATGCCCTGCACGGACTCAAGCGTCGGCACGGAGACAGAACCCGTCTCGGTCTTGAATGCTTCGTTGATCTGATAGAAGAACCGCGGTGAGCGCCAGTAATAAGGTCCATGCGATGAGATCCCCCTTCCCTCTGTCGAGCTCGCTTGATACAGCCGTGCGGGATCCAACTTGGCAAGCATCTTTGCCAGCGTGTCGTCCAGTTCCTTCGGAGGACGGCCCTCGTTGCGAGCACACCAGATCACAATAGAGGGATGATTACGAAACCGCAGTATCTTGTCCGTTACATTTGCGAGATAAGTAGGGATGTCGATGGGGTTAGGTCCGTCTCCCGGATTTGGCTGGAAGAACTCGTCCCAGACCAGAATCCCGTACTTATCCGCGAGGTCATAGAGGTCAGGACTGGTGCTTTGTCCCACCCAGTTGCGAATCATGTTTAGATTCGCGATCTGGTGCATATGGATTTCGGCGTCCAGCCGCTCGCGCGGAATACGCTTGAGCGCCTCGTCCATCCCCCAGTCTCCCCCGCGCACCATCACCTTGACTCCGTTTACCACCAACGTCAAATTGTCAGAGTCAGGTACCGCGTACTCCACCTTGCGAATGCCGAAGCTCACCGTCTGATGATCGGAGATTGCGTGGTGCTGCTCGAAGTGCAAGGCGAGCGAGTAGAGATTGGGAGCTCCATATCCGTTCGGCCACCACAGCTTGGGATTATCCATGTGAAGTTCGGGCGAGGACGTCGCGTCGAGCGAAACACTCTGGTGAGGCCCGGGATTTACGGTCACATGCTTGCGGAACTCGATCTCACGGCCGTCTCCGGTGATGCTGCCTACCAGATCTCCGGCCACTGTCCCACCTGTCAGGTTCTGCAACTCCGTGGAGAAGCTCAGATCGGCAGAGTCGAACTTCGAAGAGAGCTTGGCGGTTACATAGGGGTTTTGGATGACGACTGGCCCGGTGGACGACAGGGTCACCGGAAGCCAAATTCCGGTATCCCGGTCGGCGATGGCTGGTATCCAATCCCAGCCGATGGTGCACAGAAACGTTGGTCCATCTAACGAGGTCACCCCGCCGTTGTGGCCTGTGCCAAGCGCAACGGTGTGTTGGTGGGGAACTCCAGGATGCGGCTGCGGATGGACCAGCACCGCGATTGCGATGCGATGACCATGTCGGATTCGCGACGTAACGTCGAAGTCGCCGCGGATGAACGCTCCTTTAACCGTGCCTAGCAGTTCACCATTGACCCAGACATCAGCAGCATAGTTCACCCCCGCAAAGTGAAGCCACGTATGACCTCCACGTTGTATCTTGGGAGCGTCGAGCTCGGTCCGGTACCAGTAGTCTGTCTTGTTCAAGCTCTCAGGGATGGAGCGCATGTTCTCCCCGTAAAGAGGCTCAGGATAGACACCAGCGCTGACCAGGGTGGTGAGGACCGTTCCTGGAACGATTGCTTTCAGCCATCCATCCGTCGGGAAACCAGGTGAGGAGATTTTGCTGTCAGAGGCCTGAACACGGGAAGCATCCTGGAGCCGCCATCCCTTCACGGTCAGATCCTGACATCTCGCGACCAGCGGCAACAGCAACACGACAGCGGCGGTAAGAGTGCAGGTGGTGATTTTCAGAGCATGCTGCATCATCACAGAATGCTCTATGCAGAGGAACGCGTCAATCGGTTTCGATCTAGTCTTACCTATGGCCCAGTCCTGCTTGCACTCAGCCCAACACATATAAAAACGCAGTTAGCTGTGAGGACGAACCGCGACCAGATCGACGGATACCTGAGCGCCTGCCACAGACTGCGCCCGGACCAGCGCTTCGAAATATTTGGGAGTGGTGCGACGACTCGTCGCGGCAACGAGCTTCTGCTGGAGCTTCGCCCGCTGGCTCCTGTCCTTCAGCAGGTCGAGCGCCGCTTCCGTTCCTTCCATGCGCAATCCCTGGATTAGCAAGACATCTCCGCTGCCGTTACTGGCGGGCAACAGTGCAATGGTCCCGTAATCCTCGCCAGACGAGCCTGTGCTTGCGGGGACGCTGTAGGTGGCCTGCTCTCCGGGAAGAGGCTTGCGATTGACGATATAACGCCGTCCACCGGGGCCGTCCTCAAGCAGCACAAAGTTTAGCTGGTCTTGGAAGAGTTGTACCCAGGGGTTAGACGTCCTCGCCCCGACAAAGATGAAGTTGCCGCGAGTCAGGTCGTTCGGACTAAGGTTCTTTGCCGACCGGACCACCAGGTTCTGCGAATACGGCGTGGAGAGCGCCGAAAAGGCCGCCGCCGCCTCAGCATCCGCCATGGAGGTGATCCTTGAGACCTCCAGGTAGTCGATCAATCTGGCCTCACCCTTGCTAAGGTGTTGTGGAATCAGAGGCGCAACAAAACTTCGATTTACATACTGATCGAGCGGGACCTCCTGATCGCCCAGCATGCGAAGAGAGTATCCGGCATCTGCCAGGACTAGCGTGGTTTGCAATTTGGCACCAATGATTTGGTTGAGCGGCCATGGAGGGGTCCGCTGCATCGAATGTGCCGTCCAAAACCACCCGAAGGCGCAGGTGAGGGCTGCAGCAAAGAGCACAAACGAAGCAATCCAAGGCAGTCGCGCCTGCTTTGCTGGGATGGTCCTCCGCTCGTCGTGGCCAACGGCCTCCTTCGTCCTTTGCTGCGTGGCTGGGCTGAACGAGAGAGCATACCCGCCCTTTGGCAGAGAGACAAGGAACGGTTCATCGACACCGGGTGTCTGGTAGTACTCATACAGACGAAGACGCAGCTGACGGACGTAGACACGGACGGAGCTGTCCTCTGCGGTTGTGTAGTGCTCTGACTTGCCGAAGACGGCCCGTCCGATAGCCTGCTCGGTAAGCCGGTGGCGGTCGCCAGCTAGCGTGCATCGCGCCAGATAGCGAAGCAACGCCGGCAGTCTGCTCGATCTCTGGAAGTGTGCGCTCCGTGCGATCCGCTCCACTACCTGGAATCTGGGATCCTCTAGAGTCCCTCGCGCCAGAACGGCTTCGGTGACAGGGGATGTACCCTCCCCAGGGACGATCGTCGGAGCTCCCATTCGTCTTTCTCCGGGTCGAGCAGACCCCTTTTAGACCGGGGCGGTGCCCTTCACCTCGGGAGCTCCAACCTTACACGACCAGGTTCTCGTTGTCCAAACGCCACCTTTCGATTGGTTTTCAGCGGTTTAGCAACGTTAATAGAATGTTGTTGGGCGCTAAATCCTTGCCAGTTTCGCTCCCGAGGCAGACTCTGGTTTATGTCCTGAGCGGAACGTCTGCCCAGGATGCGTACAACTGATGGGATTGAACCTAAGCTGATGCTCTTCGGACGCTTTGCTGAAGGAGCTCATATACGGTTCGCCGTGTCAGACAGCTTCCGTTCACCTCTGGAGCCAACATGACCACTACTTTTCGCAAGTTCCTTGTCCTCGTGGCCATCACGGCCTTCCCGGCAGCATTCGCTCCGGCACAGGACACCTCCGCCCGCCTCACGGGCACTGTAACGGACTCGACCGGGGCTGCGATTCCGAACGCGGTACTCGACTTGGCTAACGCCACCACGAAGGCTCGCGTGGCCCACACAGTTAGCAATGCCAAAGGCGAGTACGCGGCGCTACAGCTCCCTCCCGGAATGTACGTGCTCACGGTAGAGGCCCCCGGCTTCCAGAAGACCACCACGACCCTTCAGCTTACCGTGGCTTCTAAGGTAGAACTGCCCGTTACCATGCGGGTCGGCAACGTAGCGGACACCGTCGTTGTGACGACGCGGGCGGAGTTGCTTAACAAGTCCGACGCGACCGTCAGCACTGTAATAACTCCTCAGGACGTCGACAATCTGCCGCTGCCAAACCGGGAGATCACGAACCTGATTGCGTTGGCGCCTGGCGTGGTGCACGGAGGTTCGGCGACGTCGGTAAATACCTCGCAGCTGTCGATCAACGGCAGCCGTACGCTGAACAACGAGACTCTGCTGGATGGCAACTCCGTCGTTGAAGGTGTGACAGGGCAGGTGAGCCGGCTGCCTTCGCCCGACATGCTGGGGGAGTTCCGGATCATCACCTCAAATGCTCCCGCCGAGTACGGCAGAACCTCTGGGGGGGTGATCACGCTGCTGACGCGGTCCGGAACCGATATGTTTCACGGTGGGATCTACGAACTCTTCCGCAATGCCGCACTCAACGCGAATACCTTTGCAAACAAGTTGCAGACGCCGGTCGTGAAGCGTCCGCCCAACAACTATAACCAGTTCGGCGCCGTACTCGGCGGTCCAGTCTGGATTCCGCACGTGTACGACGGTCGCCATAAGACCTTCTTCTATCTGAACTACGACCAAACCCTGCAGCGCGTTCCTTCCACCCAGACCCAGACCGTGCCTTCCGCGTCGTTCAAAACGGGCGACTTTTCGTCCTCGCCCGTACTGGTCTACGATCCGCTGACCAATAAGCCCTTCCCGGGAAATATCATTCCGCAGAGCAGGATTGATCCGGCCGCAAAAAAGATCATGGACCTTGTTCCACTTCCGAATAGCACCGGAACGGTCGATAGCGTGAGCAACCGCAACACGAACAACTTCGTTTATCAGACGGCGCTACCATACATCTCGCCCCGCTATTCAGGAAGGCTCGACCACTCCATAGGCGATCGGCTCCGGCTGTATGCCAGCGTGAATCGGTGGAATGATTTCGCGAACCAGGCGATCGACTACAATGTTCCGGCTCTTGCGACTGGCTATAGCACCAATTCCCACCAGGGCTGGCAGGTGTCGACCGGGGGAACGGCCACCCTCAACCCGAGTACCGTCATCGATGTTCGTTTCGGATGGAACCGCTGGGTCGAGTTGCGTACGCCAGCAGCATTCGGGAGCGATCCGGTTGCAGCCTACGGCATTCAGCGGAATCCCGCCGCGGAACCGCCCTCGATCAACATCTCTTCCTACAGTGGGATAGGCCCGAACTCAGGTTCATCTAGCCGAACCTACAGCAATACCTACACCCCTTACGGTTCGATCACCAAGGTGATTGGCTCCCACACGATCAAAGCCGGTGCTTTGCTTCGCAAAGACCAGGTCAACGTCTTCAATCCTGGGTCTCCCTTCAACGGGACTTACAGTTTCACGGGGGAGATCACCGACCCGACCGGCACTGGAGGCAAGGCAACCAACGGCCTCGCCGATTTCCTGCTCGGCGCGGTGAAAACCAGCCAGTACGATCTGCCTCAGCCGCTATTGGGCCGCCGTAACTATAACGTTGGTGTCTACGCGCAAGACGACTACAGGATCACGCCGAAGCTGACGGCAAACCTCGGCGTGCGCTACGAGTATGAGTCACCCATGTACGTCGCTACGGACCGGTACAGCAGGTTCGATATCGCGACCGGGCAACTGCTCGTCGCGAACAAGAATGCGTCCCGAACCCTGAACATTGAAGCGGCCAAGCTTGACTTCGCACCCCGCATCGGCCTGGTGTACGCACCTGTTGAGGGAACCGTGGTACGCGCTGGTTTTGGCACCTTCTATGGCCAGATTATGTCCAACCTGGGCGGGCAGATCTCCTTCCCCGGTTATGACGTGCCGGTTTCGTACAACAATCTCGGAACTCGTGTGGCGCAGCCGTTTACGCTGTCTCAGGGCATGCCCCTCACCGGGGTGCAGGACTTCAACCACCCCGAAGCGGCGGTCGCGAACGCGACTCCCTCCAGCCCTTTCAACACGAGCGCTCCCTCCTATCAGCAGATTTCCCCCATGAGCATGAACCAGCAGTGGACCGCGGGCGTTCAGCAGTCGCTTACGAAGGACACGGTGATTGACATCGCGTATGTGGCCAGTCACAGCCTGCACCTTCCCTTCTTCCTTAACAGCAATCTGCCGGCCTTCGGCCAGGCGACGGCCGTTGCGCTTGCAAATACCACGCTCGCCACACAGAGTGCGCGTCCTAATCCCACCCTGGGAACGCTGACAGGTATTTACAATGTGGGTAGTGCAAACTACAACAGTCTCCAAGTAACCGCCCGTCGCCGCTTCGGATCGAACCTCTCCTTTCTCAGCTCTTATACCTGGTCGCACAACATCGACGATGGATCGGGCATCTATAACTTTTCTCAAGCTAACGGCCTGGTGAATGGGCAGTACCCCGTCAATCCAGTCTTGCGCCGGCAGGATCGCAGTTCGTCCGCATTTGACGTTCGCAACAACTACACCCTGGCTGTTCAATATAAGACACAGGGGCCCTGGTGGACGCGCAACATTGATATCTCACCCATCTTCTCCGCACGTTCCGGGTTCCCGCTGACCGTTACACAGAGCACCGTCTTTCCAGGCGCTACAACGCAACGGCCGAACGGCGATACCTCTCTGCTGAAGCTCACGACTCCGTACCGGAACGGCAGCGGCATACAGTATCTAAAGCCGACGACGGCGAGTGACTTCCCGTTGACGCCAAGCGGCCCGATCTTCACTGGCTCAGGCGCTGCCCGGCGTCAGGTGGTGGCGACAGAACTCGGCAATGTGCCGCGATACAGCATCCGCGCTCCCGGTGAGGTGAACCTGGACTTGGCTGCGCAGCGGGCCTTCCCGATCCATGAGACGATCAAGTTCATCTTGCGGATAGACGCATTCAACGTCCTAAATCATAACAACCTAAGTAACCCCAGCACGGGTCTTAATGTGACTACGAACGCCAATGGTGCTTTCTTCAACTCACCCGGCTTTGGCCTGATTGGTGGTTCCACCTCCAATCGCTTCCTGCAGATCGTCACTCGCTTGAACTTCTGATCGGCTTCAAGAAAATGGATATACATGGCGAGCAATGTCACATCAATTTGTCAGACGTTCACCCAAATTTCAGGAGATAGCTTGGAACGCAGGGATGTAATGCAGATGCTCACAGGCGGATCGTTTGGCGCTTTCGCAGCTTTTGGAAGCACGTCTGCAATCGCGCAGCCCAACAGAGGATCCGCTCCACTTCTGACACCTCAGCAGTTCGGCGCGAAGGCGGATGGAAAGACACTTGACACGGCGGCCCTGAATGCCGCGATAGCTCGGGCAAGCTCTCAGGGTGGTGGAACGGTTTACGTCTCAGCTGGTATCTACCTCTGCGGCACGGTCATTCTGCAGAGCCGTGTCACACTTTACCTCGAAGCAGGGGCAGTGATCCTGGGCAGCAAGAATGTGAGCGATTACACGCCGCAGCCAGGGCCGCGCCTGAATGAAGACGCTGGTCAGCGCCATCTTATCTTTGCCCGAGACGTGGAGGACGTCACGCTGGCTGGCCCGGGAAGCATCGATGGCCAGGGACAATCGTTCTGGGTGCCTTCCGGACGAAAACCTCTTCCGCCAGCGGAGCACTGGCGTGACGTCGCTACCTTTGACTACAAAAAACTCCCCCGCGTCTCGCCAATGCTGGAACTCGTCGCTTGCAGACGCTTACGCGTGGAGCAGGTACGGCTTGAGAACTCCTCTGGTTGGACAATGCGGGTGATCAACTGTGATGGCGTCGTCGTGGACGGGATCGCTATCAAAAATCCTGTGTATGGACCTAACTGCGACGGCATCGATGTCACCAATTCGTTGAACGTCCGCATCTCCAATGCCCTCATCGATACGGCGGATGATGCCATTTGTCTCAAGAGTGAAGTCCACAATCCGTACTCCCCTGACAACCTCCTTACGCGCAACATCACTGTCACAAACTGTATTCTCACCGGCTGCTGTAATGGATTTAAGTTTGGCACCGCGAGCCACGGCGGCTTTGAAAACATAGTCTTCAGCAACTCCGTCATCTTCAACAACGACGTGGATCTCGCGGAGAGAATCATTGCAGGAATCGCCATCGAGGTTGTCGATGGAGGCTGGGCAGAAGGCGTTCTCATCTCTAATATCCGTATGCAACGCACGCGCACGCCCATCTTTCTGCGCCTGGGTAATCGAACACCAAACGCCGATGGCAACGCTGGCCGAATCAAAGGCGTGCTCCTCGATGGCATCCATGCAACGGGTGCCATTCTGACGAGTTCGATTGTCGGTATCCCGGGATTCGCCGTGGAGGATGTGACTCTGTCGAACATACGCACCTCCACACAGGAAGAGGGTAAGCGTGAATGGACCGGGCGCACGATCCCGGAGGAGGTCCGTACCTATCCTGAGGCACGCATGTTTGGGCGCCTGCCGGCCTATGGCTTCTTCTGCAGACATGCTCACGGTATCCGCATGCGGGATGTGGTGCTCGAAGCCTCTGCGAAGGAGGAACGTCCCGCTGTTGTTTGTGACGATGTGAAGGACATCGAGATCATGGGGCTTCGGGTTCCCGCTCGAAACACAGGAGCGCCGGTGATCGCGTTGCAAGACACAAGGAACGCCTGGATACGAAGTGGAAGAGCACCCGATGGAGCTCCGGCCTACGTCTCACTCAAAGGAGCACGCACTGCGGACATTCTGCTGAGCGAGAATGATCTGCGCGGAGCCTCAAAGCCGGTAGTGGCAGAAGTGCAAGTAGGTACGCATACAGTGACAATAGCGCCAAACAACCTGTTGGGGAGCGCGTGAAGATTTCCTTCGCCTCAAAATGATTGCAGAACCGGCACGTGGAAAGTGTTTGGAGCAAAGGAGAGAATGCAATGAATCCCGTAAATCGCCGACAGGCTTTGAAGCTAACCGCTGCGGGACTCGCCGGGGCGGCTAGTCTTTCCACCGCATCTGCGGCTGAGCCGGGCACGACCACAACGAGCAACCCAAAGCAAGAGCGCACAAAACGGAAGAGTGTAGAGAGTTTTGAAGAGTTGCCCGTCGGCAGTGTCCTCCCACTTGGCTGGATAAGGGCAGAGTTGCAAAAGCAAGCAGAAGGTATCACGGGCAATCTGACCAGCCTTTATGCACCGTTTACCGGGAACGCCTGGACCGCAGATGAGACATCGAGCAGCACTCCATGGGTACCTTGGGAGGTCCGAGCCTATTGGTGCGACGGTGCCATCCGCTGTGGCATTCTGCTAAATGATTCCTCCCTCATAGCCAAAGCGACCGATCTGCTGCAGTTCACGTTCTCCCATCCTCAGGCGGACGGATACCTGTGGAGTGGCCGGCTTGAAATGTGCCAGTGGATGAGAGAGAACTGGACAAGGAGAGCGTATGGGACGGGGCAAGAAGTACCAGCCTGAGCAGGTGGTGAATCTGTTGCGGCAGATCGAAGTGGCCGTATCGAATGGGAAAACTACGGCACAGGCGTCGAAGGAAGCCGGGATTGTAGAGCAGACGTACTTCCGCTGGCGCAAGGAGTACGGTGGGCTTCAGGTGGATCAGGCGAAACGGCTGAAGGAGTTGGAGCAGGAGAACTCCAAGCTGAAGCGCCTGGTCGCGAACCTGAGCCTGGATAACCTTGTGTTGAAGGACTTCGCCTCGGGAAACTTCTAAGCCCTGAGCGACGACGGATCGCAGCAAACCATGCACAGGGGAAGCATGGGATGACGGAGCGGCGGGCGTGCCGGTTGGCCAACCAGCCACGTGGCACGCAGCGCTATCGTGCGATACGGCGTGAAGACGAAGATGCACTCACGCAGGCGATCGTCCAGCTTGCCAGCCAGTACGGTCGTTACGGTTATCGCCGGATCACGGCGTTGCTCAAGCGAGCCGGCTGGCGGGTAGGCAAGGACCGCGTGGAGCGTATCTGGCGTCGCGAGGGGCTGAAGGTTCCACAAAAGCAGAAGCCACGAGGCCGTCTGTGGCTCAACGATGGCTCGTGTGTGCGGCTCAGACCGACACATCGCAACCATGTGTGGAGCTACGACTTCGTCAGCGCACGGACGCATGATGGCCGCAGCGTACGGCTTCTCAACCTGATCGATGAACACACGCGCGAGAGCCTGCTGGTGCGTGCGGAACGCCGATGGTCCACCGCCAGGGTCATCTCTGCACTGGCCGATGTCATGGTAATGAAGGGAGTGCCGGAACATCTTCGCTCGGACAATGGCCCGGAGTTCGTGGCCAAAGACTTACGAAAATGGCTGGCCAAGACAGGAGCGAAGACGTTATACATCGAACCCGGATCTCCTTGGGAGAACGGCTACTGCGAGAGCTTCAACTCCAAGCTCAGGGACGAGTTCCTGAACGGTGAAATCTTCTTCTCGATCAAAGAACTGCGCGTGCTGGCCGAACGCTGGCGCATCCACTACAACACCATCCGGCCACACTCCTCGCTGGGCTACAGATCACCGGCACCCCAGGCGTGGCTGACAAACAACATGGGGCATGGAGAAGTGGAAACCGCTACGCGCTTCCCACTTCTCCACACCCCCGACGGCGGCTATCTGAACTCAGAAATAGCTGCGCTACACTAACTCTTCACTTGGTACAAAAGACCGGGCAGGCCACCTGGGACCCGCATTTCTGAAGGAGCCGGGCAACTATCACCGATGGCCTCATACTGTTTTCTTTCGCGCCGCCATGGCGTGGTATGACCTCACTCGAGACGAAGCCATCATCACGAAGATGACTCGCCATTATCTCGGTTCCGAGTACCTCTTTAACGGCTTTCGCGAGCAGACCAACATCGAGCCCATGCTGTGGCTTTACCAGAAGACCGGCAGTCCTGGCCTTTTGAAACTTGCAGAACGGACATGGCAACTCTCGCAGGAGAGGAGCTCACAGTTATCGCGCGAGTAGGATTTTACCGATGCCGCGATGCTCAGTCCAGGACCTGTGCGTAAGATGCACGGGGTTTCCTATGCCGAGATCAGCAAACTGCCTTCCCTCCTTTATCTCGCGACAGGAGTCCAGAGGTATCTCGACTTGTCTGTGTCGGCGCATCGCAAGATTCGCGATTTTCACATGCTGGTCGACGGGGCATCGTCCAGTTCCGAGTACCTTTCAACCACCACCGCACGAGATGCGCACGAAACCTGTGACGTGGTTGACTACTGCTGGGATTGGGGGTACCTGTTCCAGGGCACGCAGGACGGAGAATATGGCGACCACGTGGAGCGCGCCACCTTCAATGCTCTGCCGGGTTCGATCCGGAAGGATTGGAAGGCGCTGCAATACTACTCGAGTCCGAATCAGTTCCTCTGCACGTCCACCTCGGATCATCTGGCTTTAATGAAGGGTACCCCCTTGCCACGATTGCGCATTACGGCTACATGCGACGCATGTCCTACCGCCCTTCCCCGGGCTATATCGTTGTCTGCTGTCCGGCAAACCTGAATCGTGCCTTGCCGAACTACGTCACTCGCATGTGGATGTCGGACCCCACAACTGCCGGCCTTGCGGCAACTCTCTACGGACCCTCCAAGGTACAGGCCCGGGTTGGACGGCACCAAATGCCGGTCACCATCGTGGAAACTACGGACTACCCCTATTCAGAGCAGATCCGCTTCGTCATCGAGACGCCTGAGCCCGTGCTGTTTCCGCTTCACTTGCGCATGCCAGCGTGGGCGAAGGATGTGAAGGTTCAGATCAATGGCCGCGCGCAGTCACTCCCGCCGGTGCGCAACGGCTTTGTCTCACTTGAGCGCACATGGCATAGCGGTGATGCCATCTCGCTCACGCTACCCATGTCGGTGACGACTTCCAACTGGCCCGAAGATGGTGTCGCTCTGGAGCGTGGTCCGCTGGTATATGCTTACCCTATTCCTCAGGAGTGGTCGAAGGTACCAGACGATCGCTCCTCGGAAGCCTTCCCTGCCTGGGATCTTAAGCCTATCGGAGCCTGGAAGTACTCCCTGCTCGATGACGATCTGAAAAAGGCTGAAGTCACCATTCCCCCAGGAAACATATCGATCCTTGGAGTAACGCCTCATCTACTATTCGGGTGCATTCGCGGAAGGTCGCCGGATGGGAGCTATCCAAGACAACCGTCAACGGCGAAGCGGTGGAACTCACACCACCCCTGCCCGACCCGGCGTTATTATTTAACAAGGTAGCCGGTCCTACCCAACTTTTGGATCTTGTGCCTTACAGCAATACCGAGCTTCGACTCGCTGTGTTCCCGAAGCTGAAAATTGACCTCGGCCCCATGCCTGGCGACGCCTGATGCACGGTGCACTTCTTTAAAGTCTCGCCTCATGTGTTTAATCCCGGCAACGCCGATCAATGCTTGCTGGGATGACGCACTCTTACACTGGCCGTCTTGGGTATATCGGACGGCACACATCCCATGTTCAAGAATCTTGATGTTCCCAGACCGGCAGTGCATCGCATGTTGTCCCAATTCTTATCTATCACCCGAGCTTATCCGTACAGGGTACGGCTGGTGGACGTGATTGTTTTAGGGCTTGTTCACGCTATCGGAGTGCTTCGACGATGAGTGCGAAGTTGAGGAAGCCGAGGAAGAGTGCGTCGAGCTCCTCGAACCTGGAGAAGATTCTGCGGAAGCCTTTGAAGTCTTCGAAAGAGCCGTTCGATCTCATTGCGCTTGGTGTAGAGGGCGCGGTCGTAGGTCCAGGGATCGACGCGGTTGCACTTGGGTGGAACCACTGGAACCATGCCCATGTCGAGCACCAGTTGCCGTGTCTCATCGCCCTCATGGGCCTGATCCATCAGCATCGGCAGACCTTCCGGCGTTCGGGGCAGCTGCCACAACAGTTCGCGGTCCTCCGGTGCGTCGTGCGCGTTGCCCGGCGATAGAGCGAACGCTACGGCCGTTCGAGCATCCGCCGGCAACCATATGAATCTTGGTGTTCCATCCGCCGCGGCTCTTGCCGATAGCTTGTGGCCCGTTTTTTTAGAGCGCCGGTGCCGTCGGGATGCACCTTGATCGAGGTCGAGTCCAGGCATACCGCTTCCAGCTTGATGGGGAGCATAAGGAAGTGATCCCTCAAAGATGGGGCCAGCTCAAGGGAGGGAAATTTACGTACGCTTGTATTTTGAATTTGTGGCTGATCGTTCGTACGCAGTCCTCGAAGACCGAGCTTAGCTGTGGGTCGCCACACATGCTGCCTCAAGCTCGAATGAATGCCTGGGCCGAGTTGAGCCCGTATCCGGCAAGCGCGAGTACAGGGTGGACATCACGCGCGCGAGGCACTCCATGAACGAGGTATGGGTTGATGTTGACGATTCCAAGGGAAGGTTGGACGTGGCGGTTCGGCCAGGAGATGAGGCCTGGTTGGTCGAGAATGGCAAGGCAGCCATAAAAGCACTGACGCGAAAGCTGAAGAAGCTCTGCACTCAGCGGATCGTGTTGGAAGCGACGGGCGGCTATGAGTACGAACTCGCTCGTTGCCTTGGCAAAGCCGGGCTTCCCTTGGCGGTCGTGAATCCTCGTCAGGTACGAGACTTCGCACGAGCGACGGGCAGGTTGGCGAAGACCGATCCGATTGATGCGAAAATCCTCGCCCATTTTGCCGAGGCAGTGAAACCGCAGTGCCGGGCCATCAAGGACCCCCAGCTGGATGAACTGGATCAGCTCGTGACACGCCACCGGCAGCTGGTCGAGATGATCGTGGCGGAACGGAACCGCCGCATGTCCCTGCGCGGCGAGGCCCAGAACGATATTGATGTTACCGTTCGCTTCTTGAAGGGCCGATTGCAGCAGGTGGACGAGCGCTTGAAAGCGCTTATTAAAGCGAATACGGAGTGGAACCGAAAGGCAGAGCTGTTGAACTCAGTTCTTGGCGTCGGACCTGTGCTCATCAGCGGCATGATTGCTGAGCTTCTCGAACTCGGGACCATGAATCGCAAGCAGATAGCAGCCTTGGTGGGTGTAGCACCTTTCAACAACGACAGCGGAAAGTCTCAAGGACGGCGACACGTCTGGGCGGCCGAGCTCATCTGCGCGCGCTCCTGTACATGTCCGTCGTTGCGGGTTTCGCTTCAATCCGACAGTGCGTGCCTTCTACCAGTACCTGCGACAAGCCGGTAAGGCGCCCAAGGTCGCCCTGGTGGCCTGCATGCGCAAACTACTAGGGCATGTGACGTGCCCCCTTTTTCTCAGCCATTCATAACTGGAGTTTCTCAGTTGTGCTGACGGTTGAGGGTTCCGAAGGGAGAGGGGCCATGGCCCCTCTCCCTTCGAGTGTGCGCCGGAACTCGTTGGGGGTGCGGTAGTCGAGCGCCGAGTGAGGTCTGTCTTCGTTGTACTCCATGCGCCAGGCTTGAAGCGTGGAGCGGACCTGATCGAAGTTGCGGAACCAGCTTACGTTGAGACACTCGTCACGCAGTCTGCCATGGAAGCTTTCGACATGGCCGTTCTGCATTGGACGGCCGGGCTGGATGTGGACGAGCGCGACGCGGTGATCCTCGGCCCAGCCCAGCATGCGGCGCGAAGTGAACTCGGGACCGTTATCAGACCGCACAGCCTCCGGCCTGCCACGCTCTTCGATCAGCCGTTCTAGCACACGGGTGACCCGGCCGGAGCCGAGGCTCGAGTCCGCTTCCAGCGCCAGGCACTCGCGCGTAAAAGCATCGACTACGCTCAGGATCCGCACCATCCTCCCTGTCGAAAGACCGTCCACGATGAAGTCCATTGCCCACTCTTGGTTGGCTCGCATCAGCCGTGGCTCCACAGATCGATCGCGCACCACGCGCTTACGCTTGCGGCGACGCACGCTCAGTCCTTCGGCCATGTACAGCCGGTATACCCGCTTTACGTTCACCACGTGGCCCCGCCGGACCAGTAACACGTGCAGCCGGCGATAGCCATAGCGTGGCTTCTGACGAGCCAGTTGCACAAGCTCTCCACGAAGCTCGCCGTTACGATCCGGCCGCGGCTCATAGTCATAGCTGGATCGGTCCACTTCCAGCAGCTTGCAGGCCCGGCGCTCACTCAGACCGTGCTCCGTCTGAACGAACGCCACCTCAGCCCTTAAACCGGCAAGCTCCACCCGTTTTTTCTTATGACCGACTTCAGAGCTTCCTTGTCTAGGCTCAGATCCGCTACCAGCTGCTTCAACCGCCGGTTCTCATCTTCCAATCCCTTCAGACGCTGAGCCTCGGCCACTTCCATGCCGCCGTACTTCGACTTCCAGATATAGAACGTCGCCGGGCTGATCCCGTGCTCCCGGCACAAATCCGCCGTCTTCAAGCCCGCCTCGTGCTGCTTCAGTATCCCGATGATCTGCTCTTCACTGAATCGGCTCTTCTTCATCGAAAGTTCTCTCTTTCAAAGTACGAGAGAACTCCAGCTTCAACTGGTAGAGATTATTGGGGGCAGGTCACAAAGAATCTAGCTCTATACCTCAAAGTAAAATGGTCCTTAGGGGCTGTCATCAAACTAGATTCTTTGCGAGGGGCGTGTGAGCTTTTAGCGTTGGTTTATGAGTACGCGGCGTTACGGTTTGCGGGACGATCAGTGGGATCGGATCAAGGATTTGCTGCCTGGGCGGCCCGGCACCGAAGGTCGCCCTGCGCACAACAACCGGTTGTTTGTGGAGGCGGTGCTGTACCGCTATCGCGCGGGCGTACCGTGGCGCGATCTTCCGGAACGGTTCGGCGACTTCCGCGTGGTCCATACGCGGTTTACGCGATGGGCTGCGCGTGGGGTTTGGCAGCGGGTTCTTGAGCATCTGGCCCAGGCAGCCGACAACGAATACGCCATGATCGACGCGACCATCGTGAGGGCTCACCAGCATGCAGCCGGAGCCCGCAAAAAGGGGGCGGCGGCAATACCGAAGACCAGGCCATCGGACGCAGCAAAGGCGGACTGAGCACCAAGATCCACGCTGTGGTCGATGCGCTCGGCAACCCTCTGGCTATCCATCTCACGGCCGGCCAGGCCTGCGAACTGGACGGTGCCGACGTGCTGTTGCCGCGCATCCAGGCCCGCACCGTGCTCGCCGACAAGGGCTTCGACGCAGAAGCCCGGGTGCTTGCACCTCTGCGCCAGGCCGGCAAGCAGGCCGTCATCCCGCCTCGCACGAACCGACTCCAGCCCCGTCCGTACGACAAGGAACTCTATAAAGCACGCCACCTGATTGAGAACTTCTTCGCCAACCTCAAACAGTTCCGCGCCATCGCTACCCGCTACGATAAAACGAAACAAAACTTCCTTGCTGCCGTCCACTTCGCCGCGGTATGCATCTGGCTGGTTTGATGACAGCCCCTAGTACGGCGTGTGGGCTTTGATGTAGTCGCGAAGATCGCTGTTCAGCTCAAGCGCCTTATTCACGCCGGAGTCCAGCATGCGCAGCCACTCGGCTGCCGGCTCCTTCAACTCCGCCATCGACAGCAGATAGCTGGTTTGAACGATAACCTCGAGCGAATTGGACAGCTCATGGGCGATGCGGCGAATCTCCAGCGACAGCTCCTCCGGAATCGAGGCGTTGCTGGCGGGAAAAGGTGAGGACGATTCACTCATGCGGACGCGTGTCTCCGTGTTGCTGCGGATGTGTGCTCTTGAGGACGGGCCTGCAGCGAAGGAAGTTTCGACCCACGCCAGTGTAGCCGTTTTGTTACACCGTTTGACAGCACCGGCCTGGTCTGGGAGACTGAATTGTCACGTCGCGGATGCATTCAGCATCGGCGGGTGAGCCGAAGTGGCGGAATTGGCAGACGCGCATGGTTCAGGTCCATGTACTCGCAAGGGTGTGAAGGTTCGAGTCCTTTCTTCGGCACCAAAGATCAGCAAGGTGTGCAAGCAGCTTTCCAGCAACCATGGATTGGTGCTCTTGTTGTCACTCCCGTACCCAGAATTTGCATTCAGTTGCTGAAGTCTCTTCCACTACATCCTTTGTCGTAAGCCCCTTCACCTTTGTGGGCTGCAAGTTTGTCCCTTCTGCGCCGATATTGAAGGTGTAGCCGGCGCTCACTGACTGCGCTACACGACTCGCGCTCGATCCGGTGAGACTTGGTTGCTTTTCCTTTGGTGCTCGTCAGTTCTGGAGCGACCCGGCGTGGCCGCACCTTCCTGGGCCACGCTGCCTTCACGCCGGAAACCCTCGAATGAGCGATTCGCATCCGATTGGCTATGGCTCCGGCCGGACGGTCTGAGTTGAGGGGCTGATCATGGCGCAAAAGTTTGCGGTAGTTACAGGTGCATCCAGTGGTATCGGGTTCAATCTGGCCAAGGTGTTTGCAGAAAACGGGTACGACCTGGTCATCAACGCGGAAGGTGCTCGTATCGAGCAGGCGGCGGCTGAACTGAAGACCCTGGGTGTGAATGTGCAGCCTGTGCAGGCCGACCTCGCGACCTTTGAGGGATGCCGCGACTTTTGGAGCAAGGTGGAAGCGACGGGCAGGCAGCTCGATGCGATTGCGATCAACGCCGGCATCGGCGTAGGCGGGCTGTTTGTGGACACAGAGCTCGAAACGGAAGTGAAGATCGTTCGCCTGAACTGCGAAAGCACGGTGCATATCGCCAAATATGCCGTCAGGAAGATGGTTGCGCAGGGGCAGGGCAGGATCCTGATCACCTCCTCCATAGCGGGTGAGATGGTAGCTCCGAAAGAGGCCGTTTACTCTGCTTCCAAAGCCTTCGATCTGTCCTTCGCCAAGAGCCTGCGCTATGAGTTGAAGGACACCGGCGTGACCGTGACCGCGCTGCAGCCCGGGCCTACGGACACCGAATTCTTCGACCGCGCCGGGCTTGGCGACACCAAAGCCGGCACCGAGGGCAAGAAGGACTCTGCACCTTACGACGTGGCCCAACAGGGCTTCAAGGCTCTGATGGACGGCGACGAGCAAGTGTACTCCGCCAGCCTGAAGACCAAGATCCAGGGAACCCTGGCAGGGCTGGCACCAGAGGCCCTGGTGGCCAAAATGCACGAGAAGATGACCGAGCCCGCTGAAAAATAGCACGATTCATGCGCTCGCAAACTGAGAGGCCGACCCCGTCGGGTCGGCCTTTTCTGGTCCCTGATCCCTACTCGGTTTCGCCAGGGGTCAGTTTGGGATTGATTTTGACCGCCGTCCGTTCATATGGCCGGGGCTTGGCCAGGGCATCTTCGAGCTCCTTGTCGTACCCGTACAGGTCGTTGAAGAAGTGCATGGTCCCATCTTCATCCGCATTGGCGGTGAGGTAGGTGATGACCACAGGCAGCGGTGTTTTCAGGTTCACCTGCCTGTTGTCTTTTACCTGCTGGTCCGTGGTGGTCGCGCCGGAATCCGGGTCCTTGGCGGAGGCGTCCTGCGCGGCCGTGGCTGCGTCGGCATCTGCGCCGTTCAGCGCCTGGCCGTACATGGCCTGGTGTATTTTGTCGGCATCCCAATCCCCCTGCCCGTCCAGCACCCAGTTGGCCATCTTTTCCGGGTCGTGCAGGCGGACGCAGCCGTGCGACCGGTCCCGCTCGGTAAGGTTGAACAGATTCATCTCCGGCGTGGAGTGCATGTAGATGTCGTACTCATTGGG
This sequence comes from Granulicella sp., assembly GCA_965218675.1. Taxonomy (GTDB): domain Bacteria; phylum Acidobacteriota; class Terriglobia; order Terriglobales; family Acidobacteriaceae; genus Granulicella. The sequence goes on along the minus strand of CBDCLP010000009.1, from coordinate 398,770 downwards.
AAACATGAACTTGACCAGGCCTAACGAGTTTTTGGGCCCAGGTTTCTGCCGCACCAGGTAGCGTGAGTGTTCCAGGTCGGCTTCGGTCCAGTTGCTGACGGGCTTGCCCTTTGAGTCAACAACCTCATAGCCGTGGGCGTCCATGTAGCCATTGCCCACATGTTTCAACAGGTCTTTTTTCACGATCGATACAGGCAGGTTCCAATAAGGGCGAAATACGACGTACTTCATCTCACGGACGAAGACGGGGGTGTCGTGCTGGCCCTTCACCTGGCCAACGATGCCCTTCATCTTGAACGCGAGGTCGCCGCCCGGGTTGTAGGCGCGCACATAAAACTCAGGCAGGTTCACCAGCACACGGGGCTTGAGGTACGGCTCCGGCAGCCAGCGCCACCGTTCCAGCGCATCATCGATCTGCTGCACACGGGCGCTCATGGGGACGTTCAGCGCATCGATGGTGTTTTGCGACAGCTTGCCATCCGGATCCAGCCCCACCCGCGACTGGAAGTGCTGCACCTCCTGTGCAAGCTCTGGGGTGTACTGGTCGCCAGCTGCCTGCGCGGTGCCATCACCTTCCAACGAAAGGCGTGCCGCCAGCTGAGCGAGTGCGGGATAGCGGCCGCCAGGCGCAATGGCTTTGCTCACGGGGGGCAGCGGTGACTGCGGCTGGGCGTTCACCTTTTCCGCCAGTTCCAGGTAGTGCGGCAGGGCGTCTTCGGTGGCCTTGTAGAGCGCATTTTTCGGCTCGACGGCCTGAACGGCGGCGGGCACGTCATCAGCGTCCACGATTTGATCGTTCAGGAGCGTGGGTAGATCGAACGCCGCTCGCTTACCCGGGACGTCAATGTCGAAATTGAGCGACTGCGGGTTGATCCGTCCCAGGTGCAGATCGCTGAGGTACCGGACCGCGGCGACCGTCATGGCCACGTCGAATTGTGAGGTGGTGTTCGGGTCGCGGCGCGCGCCGGCCAGCGTATGGAGATGCTCCTGCCACTGCTGGCCGTCATAGTCCGCGGGCCGGAGCCCCTTCTTATCCGCATCGGTGAAGAGCTGAATCAGGGCAGTCGTGGTGGAAGTAGGCTTGCCGTCGCGGCTCCAGGCGAGCTGCCAGTCGCGGTCCTCATAGAACTGCTGCACCACGGGCTGATCAGGCGCGAAGTTGCTCTGTTTGAGCATGGCAATCTGCGGCGACCCGACAATCTGTTGAAGATTGCTGCTGTCCTCGGTCGAATTCGGCTTCGATTTCGCCTTGCGGTGATGCAAAAGACTGGAAAAGCTGTGATTCTTGCAGCCCGCAACCGGAAGCAACAGGGCTCCGCTCAAAAGTGCGGCAAAGGAAAGGCGCGAAAAAGAGGAGAACTTGCTTGTGTGCTGCGGAGCGTACGGCGTGGTCACGGCTTGTCTTAACCTTTGGTCTGCTCGTATGGAGCGATCGCTAACAGATTGGATGCATCACGGGGTGGCACGCGGCGGTGCGCCCGCCTACGGCTTTTGGGGGAGTGTCGGATCCCTTGGTTCACAACGGGAAGGCTATTTCCTTGAGCCGTCCCTTCCGAACGGGTGAGATCAGGTGTGTTGTACCGAGACACAAGAGGCCTCCCAAGCTGGGAGGCCTCTTGCCGGTAAGGGCGAGCTGCGCTTGTGCGTGGCCTACTTGCTCATGTCGATGCCGCCGGTGGACTTCTTTTCTTTTTCGGCTTCGTTCGCCTTGCGTGCGACCATTTCGCGCTGGATGTAGTCGTCGGCCTTGGCGATATCGGCCTTGCGCGCCGCCTCATTGCCGCATTCGATATCCGCTTTGCGGCGCCACACCAGATTCAGGTAGGCCATGGCGTCGTCGTAGTTGGGGTTGATCTGCACCGCGCGGTTCAGGTACTGCAGTGAGCTGTCCAGCAAGGAGGCATTCTCCTGCGACAGCTGCTGACAGACTTTGGGCGCCATTTTGACGTTGCCCTTGAGATCGTCCGTAATTTTATTCGCCTTCAGCAGGTCGGTGGCATTCTTGTCTGCCTTTTGAAAGTCGATCACGCCCACGGCGTAGTCGGCCTCGGCGTCCTTTGGATCGAGCTGGATGACTCGTAGTTCATCGCGACGGGACTGATCGAATTGCATGATGTTGCGATGGATCGAGGCTTCCTGACGAAGGGCATCCACGTCGTTCGGATTCTTTGCGAGAACCTCGTTGAAGCCATCCAGGGCCTTTTGAGCCGTCGCAAGGTTTTGTGGCGTGTTGCTGTTCGGCTGCACCTGGTAGCTATAGGCCGTCGCCAGGTAGGTCTTGGCATTGGTGTAGTTCGGGTCGAGTGCAATCGACTCCTGGAAATGCCCAATCGCGGTCTCGTAGTGCCCTGCCTTGAAGTCCTGGATGCCCTTGACCAGCTGATCACGTGCTTTCAGCTTGGAACAGCCGGTTGCCCCCGTGAGGATCAGCAGGAGCGCGGCGCTCCCGGCGATTTTTGCGCTTTGTGCGCTTGCTTTCATCAGAAAACCTTCCTCTATGACCACGGAATCAGAGCAACCGGTGCCCGCGTCGGCTTACGACTACAACCTTGAAGGCAGCTTGCCGCTTGATTGTAACGGCAGAGGGCAAAGAACGGCTAGGGCTGCTTGACGCAAGACCGCAGAACTGTTCGTCTTCGGTATACACACGAGTGTGCCGGAAAGCGCAGCTAAAGGCCAGGAAAAACGACGGGATACAGAAGGAGTCACACATGAGTAGCAGCTGGACAGCGGCAGCAATGCCGTCTTTGACGGGCAAAACCATCCTGGTGACCGGGGCGAACAGCGGCATCGGGTACAGGTCGGCCCTGGAGTTCGCCCGCCACGGCGCGCATGTGTTGTTGGGCTGCCGGAGCGCCGAAAAAGGCAAATCGGCCCTGGATCGCCTCATGGGCGAGGTGGGAAACGCAAAGGCGGAGACCGCCATGCTGGATATGGCGTCCCTGCCCTCGATCCGTCAATTTGCATCAGCTTTTCTGGCGCGGAACACGCCATTGGACGTGCTAGTCAATAATGCCGGGGTGATGGCGCTGCCGAAGCGGGAAACTACGGTGGATGGCTTTGAACGCCAGTTTGGGACCAACCACCTGGGCCATTTCGCCCTGACGGGCCTTCTGCTTCCTGCGCTGGAGGCGGCCCCGGCAGCGCGGGTGGTCACAGTGGCTTCGCTGGCGCACCGGAACGGCAAGATGGACTGGGAGAACCTGCAGAGCGAGCGGGCCTATAAGCCGTGGGACGCTTACAACAACTCCAAACTCGCCAACATCCTGTTTGCCCGCGAGTTGGAGCGCAGGGCCCGTCAAGCAGGCCTTCGATTGGTGAGTGTGCCCGTGCACCCGGGGGTGGCGCGAACCAGTATCTTCGAGAATGGCCCGGGAACTGGGAGCCTCAAAGCCAAAATTCTTCAGCTTCTAGCGCCAATTCTCACACAGGACGAAGCGATGGGCGCGTTGCCAATTGAGTATGCCGCCACTGCCCCGAACGTCCAGGGCGGAGAGTACCTTGGGCCGGGCGGGATGGGCGAATTCAAAGGCTATCCCAAGGTGGTCCAACCGCGGCCACAGGCGCTCGATCCGCAGGCGGCCGACCGGCTGTGGACGCAAAGCGAGGAGCTGACTGGGGTGCGCTATCTGTAACAGTGTGTAAGGGCGTTCAGGCCTGCTGGAGCTGTCTCGCACTGCCCGAAGCTCGCCGCTTCCGTGGGTTGCGCGAGCCAGCCAGACCATCCGTCCGGACGACCTGGCTGGGCACGGCCCGGGCGGTAAAGGAAGGAAGTCCCGCCTCCATCGCATCCGCAGAAAGGGGTCTGCTGATCAGGTAGCCTTGCATACATTCGCAACCCATCTCTGCCAGATCCAAAAGGTCCTGTTCGGTTTCCACCCCTTCCGCAACGACCCGTTTGCCGAGGGAATGGCCCAGATGAATGACTGTACGGACGAGCTCTTCCCGATCGGGGTCCTGGTGCATATTGGATACAAAACTTCGGTCCACCTTGACCTCATCGACAGGCAGGCTCAGGAGAAAGCTCAAGGAGGAATAACCCGTTCCAAAGTCGTCGAGAGAGATCAGGATGCCATGCGCTCGAGCCTGTTCCAGGGTGTGCCTGACGATCTGCTGATCCACAAGAAGAGCACTCTCAGTAATCTCCAACCGCAGCAGCTCCGGTCGCAATCCTGTTCGCTCGAGGATTTCCAGCAGCGAGGGCACCAGGCGGATGTCGGTGAACTGACGAGGCGAGACGTTGACGCTCAGGGAAAACTCTGTGCTCCAGCGTTGATTCCATGCAGCCAACTGGCGGGAGGCCTTTTCGAGAATCTGTAGGCCCAGAGTCGAGATGAGACCGCTTTCCTCAGCCAAGGGGATGAAGGCGGAGGGGGGGACCTCACCCAGGGTCGGATGGCTCCAGCGCGCCAGGGCCTCGAAGCCGCAGATGCTGCCCTGTTGAACCGAGTAGATGGGCTGAAAAGCCACCTGGATGGAGTTGGAAGCCACCATGGCGCGCAGTTCAGCTTCCATGTGCCAGCGGCTGTTCATCTGGGAGCGCAGGGCAGCGTCGAAGATCTGGACGCGGTTTCGGCCGAGCTGTTTGGCCCGGTACATGGCGTGATCGGCGGTGCGGAGCAGGTCGTCCGCTTTTTCCTCCGCGGATGCAAGCACAACGCCGATGCTGGCCGAACAGCGGACCTCATGCGGCCCAAGCTGCATGGGCCTGTGCAGCGCTTGCTGAAGGGCCTCGCCGGCTGCCTTGGCCTCTTCGGTATCCTCGGCCGTGGTCAGTACGACAAACTCATCACCGCCCAGCCTGCAGACCACCGAGCCAGCGCTGCTGTTGGCCACGAGCCGTCCGGCAACCTCAATCAGGAGACGATCTCCAAGGGCATGACCCAGACTGTCATTGATCTGCTTGAAGCGATCCAGGTCGGCAAACAGCAGCACGGTGCGACTGCAGTTCGGTCCATCCAGCTGTTCCCGGAGTCTATTGCGCAGCTGAATCCGGTTGCCCAGGCCGGTAAGGGCGTCCTGCAGCACGGCTGTTTCCAACCGGCCATGCGCATCGTGCCAGAGGCGCTCCCGTGCGTTGGTTCGCCAGGCAAATAGCGCAAATGCGCTCACAACGGAAACGCCGCCCAGCCACGGGTGCCGGGTCACCAGCAGCGCAGCAGCGCCCATGGAAAGAAAGGTAAGGGCGGCAACGCTCAGCCCCTGATAGCTCCCCACCGTTTGAAAAAGACGCATGGCAGAGCCTTCCTGCCTGTCCTGCTGCAGGGCGTCCCAAAGGCTCAGGACGATAAAGAGGCTGATGGGAAGCGTCCACCCAAGATCGACCAGACTGCCCATCTGCCAGCCGCGCGCGTAGAAGAGCTCTGCCACTGATTCACTGACCGAATAGGCGATGAGAAAGCACGACAGCCGCAGAAAGAAGCGCCGTTCCTGTTTCAGCGTGCAGGTGGGCAGGCGAAGAATGCAGCACAGCACCAGGGCGACGTTCTGGATCAGATAATTCTTGGCGAGGGAGAGCCGCGTGCCGGGCAAGAACACCAGCAGATAGAGCACGGCGAAGAACAACAGGACCTGCGCGCGATCAAGCCACGCGACCCGGTCTGTTTCCTGCTTCGTTGTCGCAATGGCCAGCAGTAAGGGGAGCCCGAAGAGTGTCCAGAGCACGTCATCCGGGCGGAAGGCCCAGTGCAGGTGATGGGGGAAGTACTCGATGTACAGGTACAGCAGTTGCGCGGTGGACCAGATCAGAAACGCCCATCCCACCGCTGTCCAGCATCGGCGCCCGATGGACTCTGCTGCCGCAGGCCGCAGGTGCAAGCAGACCAACGCCGCCATCACGGGCAGAATCAGCTGAAAGACGTTGGACACCACGACCGAATGCCGCGACAGCAGCAGAAACGCCGCGTGCGCCAGCTGCAGACTGAGCGCGATGCACAGCAGCAGCCATGCGTGCGTCTTTTTGCTTCTCCAGGGATCGTTGGTCTCAGCTGTCATCAGGTCGGTCTTGTAACGAGCAGTTACAGTGTGCCGAACGCAACAGCTTATGGCGATGGAACCAAAGATGTATAGAGCGCTGCGAAAGAGGCAGATGGGGCGGAGCTGTGTCCCATATCAGGCCGCGGGCAGCGATTCGGGTTATGCGGTGGTTACCTCAGTTTGGGTGACGGGTGACGGGCGCTCGGTGGACTTCCTCGGGGTTTTCGGGCTGGGGCTGGGTTCAGTTGCCGGGTTCGCCGCTGCCTGGGACAGGCGTGCCAGCTTGGCCGCGTGATTGTCCAGCAGCTTTTCCAGCTGTTTGATGAGCTGCGCGGTTTGCATGGGCTTGACCAGCATTTTGTCGGCACCCATATCCTGCCAGTCCTCGTCCGTGAGCGGGTGGGCGGTGAGCAGGGCCACCGCGGGGTGATACGGGGCGGTGCGGGCGGCATGGATGATCTCGCGACCGGCGGCGTCGGACTCCATGCGCATATCGGTGATGATCATCTGGTATTCATTTTTCTTGATGCGCACTTTGCCCTCGCGGGCGGAGGTCGCGGTGTCGACATCGAAGCCGGAGATCTCGAGCACGGCTTTCATGGTGAGCAATACGGGTACCTCGTCGTCGACGAGCAGAACGCGGCGCTTGGGCAAGGGGTTTACCTCCTGAACATTGGCTGCAACACGACACAGGCGGCGGTGCACGCACGGGACGGCGCAGAGTCCAGCCTATGTTCGCAGCTTGCGCCGAGGGGACGCAAGCGCGTTGTGGCGCTGCCCGCTCCTCAGCCCTTGCAGTACGAAGTCACATTACCAAACAGCGAACAATGCTATACTCGCGTGTGCTTTGCCCTGCGCGACAAGTGTCTCCGGGGCGCGAGTGACATCTAACTGAGTGGTCCTGCCGGGCCATGGAGGCAAATCTATCCCACCGTTCAACGATAAACGTTCGCAAAAATCTTTTATTCGCACCAACGATCGAATTCGCGCGCGCGAGGTGCGCGTTATCGACGAGACCGGGGCCCAACTGGGCGTCATGGCGCCGTTTGAGGCCCTGCGCATCGCGCGGGAGCGTTCACTGGACCTGGTGGAGATTTCGCCCAATGCCGTCCCCCCGGTCTGCAAGATCCAGGACTACGGCAAGTTCCTGTATGAAAAGGACAAGAGCGAGCGGGCCGCGCGCAAGACGCAAAAGACCATCGTGATCAAGGAAGTCAAGTTCTCGGTCACGGTGGACGAGCACGACTACCAGACCAAGAAAAATCAGGCTGTGCGTTTTCTCACCGAGGGTGACAAGGTGAAGGCTAGCCTGCGCTTTAAGGGGCGCCAGATGGCGCACCGCGACCTGGGTTACAAGATCATCAACCGCCTGATCCTGGACATCGGCGAAGTTGGCGTTGTGGAGTTTATGCCGCGCATGGAAGGAACGACGCTGCACGCCATTCTTGCCCCGAGCAAAAAGGCGCTTCCCGCGCAGCCCAAGGCGCCGAAGCCGGCAGCTCCGGTCGCAGCCGAGCCTGTGGCGGTCGCCCCCGGCGCGTAGCCGCGGGCAGGGAAGTTCTGGTATAGTGATCGTTGCTGCGTCTCATGCAGCAACAGCAGGAAACTTATGCCAAAAATGAAGACTCACTCGGGCGCGGCGAAGCGCTTCAAAAAGACGGCCAGCGGCAAGTTCAAGCGCGGGCAGTCCAAGATGCGTCACATCCTGACCTCCAAGGATTCGAAGACCAAAAGCAAGCTGGGCCGGATTATGCTTGTTTCGGTGGCCGACACTCCCAAGGTCGCCCGCATGCTTCCCTACGCCTAAGAGGCGCGGTGAAGCTGATCTATTCTTTGAATCGAGCCGTTGCTGCACTGCAGTAAACAAAGGGCCATCTGGCGTTCAGGCCCCTGGGAAAGCTGCTGAGGTTTTCCCACCGAGATTCCAAGCTGTACGCGTGTGAAGAGGTGCGCTCCACCTCCAGCCGCGGCCCCGAACCCGGGGTTTCCAGGCAACGCCATCAAGGAGAAGAACCGATGCCCCGTGTAAAGCGGAGTACCAAGCGCAGTGATCGCCGTAAAAAGATTCTCAAGCGCGCCAGTGGCTACTTCCTCACAAAGTCCAAGCTGTATCAGGCGGCCCAGGAGGCCGTTGAGCGCGGCCTCAAATTTGCCTACATCGGCCGCAAGCAGAAGAAGCGGCAGTATCGTTCGCTGTGGATTGTGCGGATCGGCGCCGCGGCCAAGCAGCACGGCATGAGCTATTCCACGTTGATCAGCGGCCTGAAAAAGGCCGGTGTGGGGCTCGACCGGAAGATACTTGCCGACATCGCGGCCACAGATGCAGCTGGTTTCGCTGCTTTGGTGGAGCAGGCAAAGAGCGCCCACGCGAGCGGAGCGCAGCAGCAGGCCGCCTAGGCCTGCTTTGCTGCGATGTGCCGCGCCGCGCAGGTGGTACCAAGGACACAGCTCCGGCTGTGTCCTTTTTCATTAGCAGGCTGCGGACAACGGCTTTAAGGCCAAATTTCCTGTAGGTATAGTCCTGCGTTGATGTGCCGGGCCTTCAGCCCTTGAGCGTTCCTCTGCGGCTACCTGGGGCTTGCGCCCCAGGCTGTTATGTAATGGGCTTTCAGCCCTAAAAACCGCAGCTACACGGAAAGGGAAAGACCCCTAGCGCGCGCGGAAGTCAGCGTTCCTGGGGGCACCTCGCCCTCAACCAGACCTTCAGCCCGGATTGGTATAGGACGCGCCTTTGGCGCTGGGTGCAGCTGTGATCCTGCTCCAGCCTGCCGATGGCATCGAGCCTCACCTGGCGATCAGGAGGCGGGTGTGGCTTTGGTGGAAAGCGGCGATGTCCTCGTCGGAGAGCCCGCCATCAGTGACAAGGAGGCTGACCTGGGCGATTGGACAAATAACTGCGGGGCTGCTCATGCCCACCTTGCTGGAGTCCGCAATGACGATCACCTGCTGCGCCTGGCGGCACATGGCCCGGAAGACGGCCGCTTCATCGGCCTGAATCGTACTTGCGCCAAACTGTGCGTGAATGCCGGTAACGCCTACAAAGACCTTGTCCAGGAGGGTGTGTTGCACGCCTTCGAGCGCGGCCGGCCCTACCAGCGAAAAGGCGCCGGGCCATCGCATCCGGCCGCCGGTGAGGGTGGTGTCCAGGCCCTGGGTCGCGCTCAGTTCCAGGCCGATGTTCACGGCGTTGGTCAGGATGTGGAGGTCGAGCCTGGAACGCAGGGCGCGTGCCAGTTGCGTGGTGGTGGTGCCCGCGGTCAGGCCGATGGTTTCGCCCTTGCCGATGAGCTCGGCGGCGGCAAGGGCGATGCGCTGCTTTTCGCGCGCGAACCTTGACTCGCGTTCTTGAAACGAGGCGTCGAAGCGGAACGGCTCGTAGACCTGCCCGGCAAGCATGGCGCCGCCATGGGTCCGGTGCACCAAGCCCTGCGTTTCCAGGCGCACCAGGTCGCGGCGGATGCTGGCGGGGGAGGTGGCAAAGGCTTCCGTAAGCTCTTCCACCGTGGTTTTGCCGTGCTGCAGCAGCAGATGAAGGATCTGTTTGGCGCGGCGTTCGGTCTTGGAAGCGGAAGCGGGCTGGCGCATCGGGCGGAACGGTGAGAGTTCTATTCTACGAGCGATGAAAGCGCGGCGTCGGCAGCGTCGTGGCGTCGGCGGCGTGACACGGTCAACGCACCCTGGGGTCGCTGGCCAGGGTTGTTTGCCCGTCGAGTGCGGCGACGAGATCTTCGACATCCTGCTGCAGCACGGTGTGGCGGGTGTATTCATCGGCGCCCTGGCTGCCGAGCTGCACGGCGGCGGACCGGAATTGCATGGGGCTGGGCACGGAGCGGCGCAGGGAGGAGTGAAACTCCGTTGCGCCGGTAGTGTGCGCGAGCTCGGAAATGTTGCCGGGCCGCACGCCCCCGCCCACGAGCAGGGTGATGCGCCCGCCGGCGGTGCGCACCAGCCCGCGTAGGCGCTGGCTGCCGAGCAGGGCGCTGGGCTGGCCGCCCGAGGTAAGGATGCGGTCGGCTCCGCAGCGGATCACGTCTTCCAGGGCCTGGTCGAGGTCGCGGGTCATGTCGAAGGCACGGTGGAAGGTGACCTGCATGGGCCGTGCCAGCTCCACCAGCTCGCGTGTGCGCGGAACGTCGACGTCCCCGGCTGCGGTGAGCAGGCCGAAGACCACGCCCTGCACGCCGGCCGCGGCGGCGATCTCGATGTCCTCGCGCATGACGGCGAACTCGTCGGCGGAGTAGAGGAAGTCGCCGCCACGCGGACGGATGATGACAAATACCGGCAGCGAGCACAGCCGGCGAACGGCCCGGATCAGACCGAGCGAGGGTGTGAGGCCGCCCTCGCTGAGCGCACTGCAAAGCTCAATCCGCTGAGCCCCGCCGCGTTCGGCCGCCAGGGCGGCTTCGACGGAGTCCACGGAGATTTCGATGGTGGGCATTGCGGAGTCCTGAACAGGGAAAGGTAAGCGCTCGGCTTCGCTGTCCATCGGACGACCGAACAACAGCGACCGCCTCACGGCAGGGAAGCGGTCGCCGCATTAGAAGCGGTAATTGGCGGAGAACTGCAGACGGCGCTCCTGCGATCGAACGGTCTGGCTGGACACGTTGCCGAAAGTGCTGCTGTCCACGTTGGTGTCCGGGTAGCCGTAGCTGGCTATGTTGAAAGCGTTGAAGGCATCGAAGCGAACGCCGAAGCTTTGCTCGCGAATGGTATGGAAGTCCTTAAAGGCCGACATATCTACGTTCAGGAAGCGTGGACCGCGCGTATTGCCATTGCGACCCGTGCCAAAGGCACCTGGGCTGGCGAGGCCGAAGGCGCAGGTGCCGTTGTCCAGCGCATTTCCATTTGTATCCAAGCCGCACACGGTTGCCGAAGGGTCGGTGCCGAACCAGTTGTCCAGCGTGCGGTTGCGAACCTTGAGGCTGCGGTACTGGTTGGGACGCGCCTGATTGCCGAAATAGGCAGAGCCGGCATCCGCCACGCCGGAAGAGCCACCTGTGATGGTTTCCGCGAAGCCGCTGTACGCTACCGCGGCGGTGGAGAGTCGCCATCCACCGATGAACTCGTCCACAAGGTGGTTCACGCCGGAAAGGTACTGCTGGCCGTGCCCGATCGGCAGGGCATAAGTGGCTGTGCCGCTGAAGTTGTGCGGGACATCGTAGCCGGCGGGGCCCCAGTCAGCGGCGCTGTCATAATAGTTCTGAAACGCGCCGGAAAAGCCGGATGCATTCAGTCCGTAGTTCCCCAGGCTGTTCGTCAGGGCTTTGGAGTAGGTGTAGTTGGCCGTGAACTCAAGGCCATGGCTCAAGCGCTGCCGCAGCACCGCCTGGAGCGCGTTGTAGCTCATGGCTGCGCGCGATTCGGTGATGAGCAGTTGGTTGCTTCCGACGCTTACGCTGGGGTCGATTGCATTGGCACCAATGTAGGGACTGTTGTAGAACGGCGCGGAGGTGGGGTCGTTAGCGATGCGCCACTGGTTGACATTGCCGTAGTCTTCGATGTGCTGACCTGTCTCGCCGAGATAGCCGACCTGCAGCGAGAGCGAGCGGGTAAGGGCAGTTTCCAGGGTCAGATTGTATTCCTGCACGTAAGCCGGCTGGATGTTCTGCGGGTAAACGTTGAAGGTGCCGCCGAACTGGGTTGTGCCTCCGGTGAAGCCCTGCTCAGCGGTGCGGGGTGCGCCGCCGTTGGTCAGCGTGGGCTGGGGTGCACTGATGTTGACCGCCTGGATGAACGGCGTGATGGACGTAAGGCGCTGATTGGAAGAGTTGCCTTCGTAAAAGCTGGTGGCTCCGTAGCCACCGCGAACCACAAAGCGCTGCGTCGCCTGATAGGCGAAGCCAAGCCGGGGCATGATCTGGCGATAGTTGGCCTGGTAGCAGGCACGGTTGTTGCAAACACCCGAACCAGCCGGCGCGCCTGTGGGCACATGGTCGGCGTAGATGACCTGACCTGTGGTGAGGTCGATATTGCCTGTCTTGTTGTTGGATTCCACCCAGGGCTGATCGTACTCATAGCGAACGCCCAAGTTCAGGGTGAGATTCGGCCGCGCCTTCCAATCGTCGGCGACGAAGCCGGCGGCTCGCCATTGGCGCTGGCCCACGTTCAAGCTGCTAAGGTTGGCGTTGGCGTTGCTCACATAATCCAGCAGGAAGTCCGCGCCGCCGTAGCCGGCGGTGGAAACGGCCGGATTAGCCGTAAAGGCCCCACTGTAGTTCAGCGTGCCGAGATAGCCGTTGTTGTTACTGGTGGGATAGTTGTTCTGATACCGCAGCGCCTCCACACCCATGGTGAGCGTGTGCTGCCCGTGCTGCAGCGTCAGGTCGTCGATGTAGCTGTAGGTGTTGTCCGTAAGGCTGCCGTTGTTCTGGGCGTTGTTGCCGACGCCACTGAGACCGTTGATGCCCTGGGAGGTGAAACCCTGGTAGGCCTGGTTGGGAAAGGTGATGCCCACAACGGCATCGCCCTGCGTTCCGAACTGGCCAGTACCGTCGACCGGCAGCCCCTGCGTCCAGTTCACGCGGGTGAAACCGACGCGGGCGGAGTTCACGATACGGGGCGAAAAGATGTGGACCCAGTTTGCTCCGCCAAGTTTGCTGGGGTAAACGCTTCCGTTTGGAAAGGAAAGAGCCAGCACGGAGGTGGCGCCATCATAGGCCGTGGACATGGAATAGAAGGCGGTGATCTTGTCCGTGGAGCGTGGATCGTATTCGATCTTGACGTCTCCCTGGTTGTTGGCGCGAAACGTGCGCTGCGGTCCCTGAAGATTGTTGTGGACCAGTGTGCCCTCGTCGGGAGCGTGGTTGGGAAGCGGATAAAGCTCTGGGTGCGCGAAGATGTACTTCGCGACCGGGTTGCGAACTGGCACACCCCGATCGTTGAGAAACGGCGCATAGCCGTTTTGCGAGTCGTAGAGCTGGATGGGGTTGCTCTGCCCTAGAAGTGCGGAAAAATCGCCGTTGCGCATGGCCTGCGTGAACACGCTGGCTGTACCCAGGCCGCCCTGATGAAAACGCGAGCCAAGGTAATCGACGAAAAAGAAGAGCTTGTTTCGCTTGATGGGGCCGCCCAGGGTGCCGCCAAATTGTGTCTGGCTGAACGGGTTGATGGGCAGTCCGGAGTGCTTGTTGTTCCAGGTATTGGCATCCAGATGATAGGTCTGAAGGTAGGCGTAGGCAGAGCCGTGCAAGGCATTCGTGCCGCTCTTGAGCACAGCGACCACACCGCCGCCATTGACGTTGCCGAATTCGGCAGGTGAGTTCGCGGTGAGCACCTTGACCTCGCCCAGGGACTCAGGGGCCGGGCTGTAGGCGATCAGGTTGTTAAAAGTTTCGTTCAGGTCGATGCCGTCGAGTGTGTAGTTATTTGCCTGGGCGCGGTTGCCGTTGAGGTTGACGCTGTCCGTCCATGACGTGCTGCGTTCGATGCTTTGTGTGCCGCTGGTGCCGGCTGTGCTCACGGCGCCGGGAACGTATAAGGTGAGCGCGCTGAAGTCGAGGCCGTTTAGCGGGAAGTTCTGGATGGTGTTGGCGCTGAAGGTGCCGCTCAGGGTGGGGTCGTTGGTGTCCAGGATGGGCGCGGCGGAGGTGACGTCTACCGTTTCTGTGCCGCCGGCGGCGCTGAGCTTGACGTTGAAGGTGGGCGTTTGCAGGGCTTCCAGGGTGAAGGCCGGCACAGTCTGCTTCCCGAACCCGGGGGCCTCGATGGTGAGCTGGTAGCGGCCGATGGGCAGAAACGAGATGCGGTACAGGCCGGAAGCGTCCGAGGTTGCCGTGGTATTCACGCCGGTGTCGACGTTGTGCGCCGTCACCTTTGCCTGGGGGATCACCGCGCCGCTAGGGTCGGTGATGTTGCCGGTGACGCCGGCGGTCACGCTTTGGGCGAGCGCGGGGGCGGTGCAGAGCAGGGCGACGGCAGAAAACGGAAGCAGCTTGCCGAATTTCGGTTTCATCATGTTCACTCCAACGGGGGGGCGGCAGGGTCAGCGGTTTTGCCCGCCAGGGGGCGGCCTGTCTGCGGCGAAATGGCCGTAAGCCGGGTGCATGGGCGGTCCATGCGCCTGAGAGCGGAAGGGCAGCGCTCCCCTGCGAGGGAGCGTGTGCCTTGGATTGCGGCCCGATTCACACACGGTAAGCGCCCGTGGGCTGGCGCGTCCAGCGAAAAGTGATCGAAATGCGCATTTCTGTTTGGCAGAAAGGTGCAGAAGGCTGATTTCCTTCGGGACGGCAGATACGAAGACCATACTGCTGGGCCTTAACGGGCATCCGGCAGGGCGGTCCAGATGGCGGGATCTTCTTCGCCCAGAACCCAGGAGCAGACGCCCTCCAGGTGGTGCTGCTCCGCAAGCCCATAGCGGTCCATAAAGGCGCGGCGGTCAGTAAAGAAGACCCATTCGCGCAGGTTGTCACGGTAGAAGTAAAACCAGGGCGTGTGGTCGGCCTGGTCCCATTGCTCCTGGGCGCCGTAGGTGTCGCGGAGGGCAAACGCGGTGGCGGCGGAGATGTAGTCGGAGGTGACGTTTGCGGCCTTGGTGGGTTTGTTCAGGCCTGGGTCGCCGGTGTACCAGCGATAGCCATAGGCGGCGATGCCGAGCGACAGCTTGCCCGGGGGTACCGACTGCAGCGCATAGGTGAGGTTTTCGTTGGTCCACATCCAGCCGCCCACGGGACCGGGTGTGGTCCAGTGGGTGCTCTGGTCGTAGGTCATCAGGCAGAGCAGGTCCACGGCCTCGCCGAGGGCTTTAATGTCGTAGGCGCCGCGCCAGTCCTCAAAGATCCAGCGGTCGAATTCGGAGGCGCCGGGGTGCCCGGGCGCGCCGGGGACCACGTCGATGGAGACGAGCAGGCCGGCGCGGTGCAGAGCCTCGGAGGTGCGCCGAATCATGGCCGAAAAGGCGTCGCGGTCGGTCCAGCGTACGTTTTCGATGTCGACGTTGATGCCCTGGTAGCCGTGGTCCCTGCATTCGCGGATAAAGCCGGCGTTCATCTCGTCCTGGGCGTGGAGATCCAGCGCCAGGCGGTGGGCGCGCTCCGGGTCGAACATGGCAAAGAGCGGCAGCAGGGTGATGTGCGCGGCCTGCGCCGTGCGGAGCACAACGGGCTGCGGCTCGCCGGCCACCAGACCGGCCTCCTCAATGGAGTACCAGGTGGGCGACAGGATGCCGATTTTGTCCTTGTGGGCCAGAAAAGAGGTGACGGAGGAAAGACCGTTGCTCATCCAGAACAGCACCTGCGGCTCCGAGCCGTGGCGCGGGGCGAGCAGGGCGGCGTTCGGGGTGCCTTCCGCCGCGGGCGGCACCTGGGCGCAGGCGAGGGCGGGGAGCGCGGCCAGGGCGGCGGCGCAGAGCAGATGGCGGAACAACGATCGCATGCAGATGTCCTTGGGTGTTCGCCTGCCACGAGCTCTGGGGTCGGCAGACGGGGGTATCAGCTTTCACTCTGCGGCAAAGCCTGTCATTTGCAAAGCTAGAATGACCGGGATGACCCCAGAGCGGAACCCCAAAATGCACGTTTTGTGCAAAAGGAGCAGGTTTGGGCGTTAGCCCGGGCGTCGATGAGGTGAAGCTGAGGTGAAACGGATGCCCTTGTATCTGGCGATCGACGCGGGTGGGACCAAAACCGATTACCTGCTGGCGCAGGATGGGGCGACGCTGGCCCGCGTGCGCGGCGGCTGCATCAAGCGCATGCGGGTGGACGAGGCAACGGCGACGGCGCACCTGGCCGATGCGCTGGCCGCGCTGAGCGGGGCAAGCGGGCGGTCGCTCCGGGAGGTGGAGCGCACCTGCGTGGGCACCGCCGGCGACACCGTGCCGCTGGTGACGGAGTTCCTGCGCGGGGCGCTTTCGGCCCGGGTAGGGGGCGAGCTGGTGCTGGTAGGCGACGTGGAGATTGCGCTGGATGCGGCGTTTCGGGGCGGTCCCGGGGTGCTGGTGCTTGCGGGGACGGGGTCGAATGTGGCGGGTCGCCGCGCCGACGGCACGCTGCTGAACGCGGGCGGCTGGGGACCGCTGATGGCGGACCAGGGCTCGGCCAACCGCATCGGGCTGTCGGGGCTGCGGGCGGGCTTTCTGGCCCGGGATGAGGGGCTCCCTACACGGCTGCTCGCGGAGGCGGCGCGCTTTTGGGAGCTTGCGTCGGAGGGCGACCTGATCGCCTTTGCCAACAGCGTGCCCGCGCCGGATTTTTCGCGGCTGGCGGAGACCGTGCACCGCTGCGCCCGCGAAGGCGATGCGGTGGCAGGAGAGGTGCTGGCGCGCGAAGGCCGGGAGCTCGGCTACCTGGTGCGCCTTGTGGTGCGGGGCATCGTGCACGGCCCGGCCGCGCCAGGAGCGGCGGCGATGCCCCGCATCGCATTTGCCGGTTCGGTGATGGAAAGGGTCCAGGCGGTGCGCGGGGCGCTGCTGGCCGAGGTGCGGAGCGAGTTCCCGGGGATCAGCGAAGTGGAAGGGGTGGTGGACCCCATTGTCGGGGCACTGTGGCGCGCGCGCCGGGGAAGCACCGCCACAGAAGCTTCCCCGGTAGACTGACCGAGTGAGGCTTAGCCCAATGCGAACGCTGGCGCTGCTGCTGGCAGCCGCCTGTGCTGCGAGTAGGGCCGAATGTCAGGCAGCCGAGCCTGCGAAAGCTCCTGCGGCGCAAACAGTTCCCGTTGTGGGGGCCCCAGCTGGAACGCCCCCAGGCGCAACGCCGCCACCGGAGATCGCCTTCACCTTTGACGACCTGCCGGCGCATGGTCCACTGCCGCCCGGCATGGCGCGGCCGGCGGTGGTGCAGAGCCTGCTGGCGACGCTGAAACGGGAGCGGATGCCGCCGGTGTATGGCTTCGTCAACGGCTTCCGTTTGCAGCGCTTTCCCTACCAGATCCACATCCTTCAGGCGTGGCGGGCGGCGGGCGAGCCGCTGGGCAACCACACCTGGTCGCATCCGGAGTTGGACAAGCTTTCCGCCCGGCAGTACGAGGCCAACATCGCCCGCGATGAGCCCCTGCTGCGCAGGCTGGAGCCGCACGCGGACTGGCACTGGTTCCGCTATCCGTTTCTGGAAGAGGGCAACACGGTGGCAAAGCGGGAAGCGGTGCGCGGCTGGCTCGCGGCGCACCATTATCAGGTCGCAGAGGTGTCCATGGACTTCCAGGACTACCTGTGGAATGAGCCCTATGCGCGCTGCTCGGCGAAGCACGATGAGGCGGCCATCGGCACCCTGCACGATTCCTACCTGGCCACCGCGGAGGTGTACATGCGCGCTTTTCGCGAGCTGGCACAGAAGCTCTACGGGCGGGATGTGCGCTATGTGCTGCTGATGCACGCGGGGGCGTTTGATGCGCGCATGTTACCGGAGCTGATTGCGCTGTTTCGCTCGCGGGGCTTCCAGTTCATCACGCTGGAGCAGGCCATGGCGGATCCCATCTACCGCGCCGATCCGCGGGTGCCCACACCCGGCGGCGCCACCTTCAACGAGATGGTGGCTACACAACGCAACGTCAACCTGCCGGATGCGCAGGAGCCCGAGGCGATGCTGAACGCGATCTGCCGTTAGGTCAGCTTCCCGCGCTGTTCACGACGTGAGCAGATGCGTCCGCAAGCTGTATGGCATGGCAAGGAACGCGCGGCGGTGCACCGTCAGCGTTGGCAAGAGCATCCCGCGAAAGCGCAAGGCGCATCACACGGGGCATTGCAGAGTGGTGCCGGTTGAGTGTGTGAACGGCCGGCGTTCCAGGTCCCGGCTGTTTGGCGTGTGCGCGATCCACGCCCGGCCGTTTGTGGCGCAGCCGACCGCCCATGTACACCCAAGGCAACAGTTCATTTCAATTGCAGTCCCTTTTGTGAGGAGAAGCCATCTTTATGTTCAAGACGAAGTACGCGTCACCCCTTTGCCAAGGTGAAATGGTCACCGCGGAGCAGCTGGAAACAGACCGCGCGATCCTTTCCTTTGAGCGTGCCGTAGACCGGCTCAGCCGGCGCAAGTTTCTGGGCGGGCTTTCCGGAGCGACGGCCCTTGCCGTGACCGCCGGCTTTCTCGACACGCCCATGATGTCGGCGCAGTCCACGCCCGCCATCGCGGATGTGCTGAACTTTGCGCTGAACCTGGAGTATCTGGAAGGCAATCTGTACAGCATTGCCACGACCGGCAATCCGGTAAGCGCCAGCCTCCAGGGTTCGGCCCCGGGCGCCATTATGGGATCTCCCGGCAAGCTTACGCTGGACAGCACCACACAGGCGCTGTTTGCTGCGCTGGCGCAGGATGAGACCAACCACATCAACGACCTGCGCTCGGCCATCACCAGCATGGGCGGCACCCCGATCAGCATGCCCTCCATCAACTACGCCGCCAAGGGCACGATCACCACGCAGGCGCAGTTGCTGGCCACCGCGCGACAGTTTACGGCGCTGGGCAACAGTGCATACGCCGGCGCGGCCCAGTATCTGGTCAGCAACCCGGCCGTGCTGACGACCGCCTCGCAGATCCTGGGCGCGGAAGGCCAGCACCTTGGCGCAGTCAATTACCAGTGCATCGTGCAGAACGTGACGACGGCCTTTGCTTCCAACGCGATGGCATACCTGGACGCCTACGATCAGCCCCCGACTCCGACGCAGTACTTCACGGTGTTTGTGGCCGGCAATCCGACCGGGAGCCCCGTGGCGCTGGCGCCCGCGCGCAGCACCACGCAGGATCTTGTCGTGGTTTATGGCCAGGCGAACCAGTCCACGACAAAGGCAAACCTGCCGACACCTGCCAAGGGTGGATTTTTCCCCAACGGCGTCAACGGCACCATTCAGTCCTAGCGGCACAACGGCGTCCACGCGCCGGCTTGAGCAGCGCAACATTTCACTCTCAGCAGTGCTCCCCAGGAGGAAAACATCGTGTTGAACCCATCAGAAAATCAGCTTCCGGCCGAAGCCGGGCGGGAGCTCGTGCAGCAGGCAGAGGCCATCTCGCAGGAGCGGGCAGCCGTGCGCATCAACCGCCGGCGCCTGATCACTAACCTCAGCATGGCCGCCGGTGCGGCCGGCATGCTCGGCGTTGCCGGCTGCAGCGACAACGGCACCACCACCATCCCCAGCCCCACCACCACGCCTTCGGTGCTGGATGTGCTGAACTTTGCGCTGAACCTTGAGTATCTTGAGGCCAGCTTTTATTCCAACGTCGTTACAGGTTCCGGCCTGAGCGCGGCGGACATGGGCGCGGGTGCGGGCACGGCGACCGGAGGCGCGAAGATCACCTTCAGCGTTTCCGCCATCGCCAACATCGCAGCCAACCTGATGACCGAAGAGGTTGCGCACGTCCAGCTGTTGCGCGCCACCATTGCGGCCCAGGGCGCGACGCCGGTGTCAATGCCGAACCTGAACCTTGCCGCCCTGGGCGCGCCCACGGATGACAAGTCCTTCATCGCGCTGGCACGCAGCGTGGAAGGCGTCGGTGTGAGCGCGTACATCGGCGGCGCGCAGTACCTTACCTCCAACATCGCGGCGCTGAACTACGCGGCGCAGATCCTGGATGTGGAAGCGCAGCACGCGGGCGCTCTGCGCCAGGCCTGCATCTACTACCCCGGCGCGGGCGGCGGCATGGTCAAGTCGCCGGCGGCGGACTCGCTGGACATGGTGCCGACCACCTCGGCCATCTTCAACACCAGCCCCACCACGGGCCTGAACCCGGTGCGCACGATCTCCCAGGTGCTGCAGATTGTGTACGCAACGCCGGGTGTGACGGGCTCCACGCAGGGTGGATTCTTCCCGAACGGCATGAACGGCAACATCCACATCTCGTAACGGCTGCAAAGAAGGCGCCGCCAGCTTTGGCTGGCGGCGCTTTTCTTTGCAGCTCTTTCTACCTTTGCGAAGGGACCTTGGTTCCTTCGCAAAGAACCGCGTGCCGGCAGGGTCCCTGTCTCACTGCGCAAACTTCTTGATCGCTTCTGGAGTAACGGGGGTAAACATGTTCACAAGGTTCCCGTCCGGGTCGCTAAACAGGAGGGAACGATTTCCCCAGGGCATCGTTGTTGGCTTCTGTACCAACCCGGGCAGCTGATCCTTCAGGCGAGCAAAGTCTGCGTCTACATCGTCAACCAGGAATTCGAGAATGACACTCCGGTTCGCCTCAGGGGTCAGCTGATCTTCTGCATGGAATGCACTGAGCGTCCGTGTGCTGCCGATAGCAAGCGTAGCTCGCGGCGTTATGAGTTCAGCAAAGTCTGGCGTATACCGGGTTCCGGAAGCCCCACTGATATTCTCGTAAAAGCTGATCAGCCGTTCCACGTCGTTTGTGATGATGCGCATCGAAATCAGGTTCATCCTATCCTCCAGCTGGCACTTCCAGCGTCAGGATGAGCGTAATCGGTCTCCCCTGACAGCGTAGTGTCAGCATTGTTTCCTTATGCGCCGAGCCGACCGACTCTTTCAAGTGATTCAGATACTGCGGCGCTCACGCCGGCCCGTAACGGCGGAAGCCATGGCGGCAGAGCTCGGCGTTTCTGTGCGGTCCGTTTACCGCGACATCGCTGATCTTGTAAGCCAGCGCGTGCCCATCCGTGGTGAGGCGGGCGTGGGATACGTTTTGGACCGGCGGTACGATATGCCGCCGCTGATGCTGACGCCCGAGGAGCTGGAGGCGGCGGTGCTTGGGGCACAATGGGTTGCCGAACGGGGGGACGCTGCACTCGCCAACGCCGCGCGGGACCTCCTTTCAAAGATCACCACCGCGGTTCCACCCTCGTTGCGCACCTTCATCACCGAGCCGACCCTTGGCACACCTGCCAACAACCTCCCCGTTAGAGATG
Organism: Granulicella sp.; assembly: GCA_965218675.1. Classification (GTDB taxonomy): domain Bacteria; phylum Acidobacteriota; class Terriglobia; order Terriglobales; family Acidobacteriaceae; genus Granulicella. The sequence continues at coordinate 378,022 of CBDCLP010000009.1, read as the reverse complement.
GGCTCGACCTCGCGAAGACCCGATCCTGGATTCGTGCCGGACGCAAGCTACGCATCCGTTACTGCGACGAAGGCGGGCAGGAGACCGAACGGGTCGTGTGGCCGGTGATCCTCGGCTACGCGGACGCCGTTCGCCTGCTGGCGGCCTGGTGTGAGCTGCGCGACGGCTTCCGGCACTTTCGGACAGACAGGATCCTTCAGGCAGAGTTTCTCGAGCAGGCGCACGGATCCAACCTGCCCGACCTGAAAAGAAGATGGGAGCATTCCATGCGGTCCACACGCGAGCTCCGGCGTCCCTAGGCCTCATCTACGTTTTGTTCTGTCGATGCGCGTTAGCGCGCTTGCGGCTCCAGGACGGTCGTCGCTGCCGCACTCCGGTGGCCGCGGGCGTCCACGGCCTGCACCTCATAGCGGTAGCGCGCGGGGGCAGACGCCGTGCTGTCATGAAACGACGGTGTGCTCACGGGTGCCGGGGTCAGTGTCTGCGCTGGCCCTTGTGGCTGCCCCGCCGGGTCCAGCGCAGTGCGCGAAACCAGATAGCCCACGACGTGCGAGTCCTCCACCGGTTGCCAGATCAGGTCGATGCTGTAGGCCGGCGCGGCTCCGGGCGTGCTGCCTGGCGAGGAAAAACCGGCGGCGGTCAGGTCCATGGGGGCGTCCGGCGGGTAGGCTGCCGCCCAGACTGCCTCCACCGGGGCGGAGGGGGCGCTGCGCACTTCCAGCTGCCGTCCACCCGCCTGCACCGTAAGGCGCCGGACCGCGCGATAGCTGTAACGAACGCCCTCGGCTACGCCGGCGTCGATGGTCTCCGCTGCCTGCGTGGAGCCGGGGTCGGCCTGCAGCCAGACCTCGCCGGGCGCCGCAGGCAGCGCCGCGCCAGGGGGCCTCAACTGGCTGGGTCGACGAGGGTTCCTGTGCGGGGTGGCGGGCGAGCGTGCCGCTGTGGAACCCGTCGCGGCATCAGTCGGTTGCCGCTCCAATAGAACTTCGCCGGCGCCAGGTACGGGCGTCCACTGCAGCAGCACGCCACGGCGGGTCGGGGTGGCCCGCAGCTGTTCCACGGCCGGCGGAGCGGCACCGGCAGGCACGAACACAGGAGGGCTATAGCCGGCGCCGCGGCCATGAGCATTCAGCAGCTGCACACGGTAGGCCATCGCCCGCAGCGGCCCGGTGGTGAGCGCGGCGGGTAGGTGATCCGTGCGCTGCACGGAAATTCCCGGCGCAACAGCCTGCCCCGAGCCGCCAGGCTCCGGCAGGCGGAGGGGAGTGCACGGTGCTTTGAGACTGTCCTGCCGACAAAGTTCCACGGCCAGCGGGAGGCTCGTCACCAGCAGACCGTCCGTCGTATGCGTGGGCGCCGTGAATCGCAGGCTGACCTCATCCCCGTTGCGGGCCGCGGAAAGATCATGCACCTCCTGGGGTAGCTGCAAAGAGGGCGGCCGCGGCGCGCCGGGGCTGGCGCAGCCCGCAAGCCCGGCCAGCAGCCAGGCAAGGGCGACCCAAGGCCACCGTTCCCCCGTTCGATCCCCCACCGGCATGGGTTGAGCCTAGCAGCTGTCCCAACATCGAACACCATCTCCCAAGAGCCGGGCTTTCCGGAGCGGCGAAGCATCTTTTGGTCAGACCGCATCGTCTTTTGATCAGGTGAAGCAGGTCCTGCACGGCGCGACCTGTCCTTCCGGAGAGCAAAACGTGCCTAAACATACACAGCGCCCAGATAACGGGGTCGCCATGGATGGCGACCGCCCCAAATTGCCGCAGGCTGCAGGGGATGGCCACGATGGAACAGGCAGCTTAGCCCATCTTCACTCGCCGGACGGCGATGGAACCGCCACTGCCCGGGATGGCGTTGAAGCGCGTGCGGACGGCGCCCTGGCCGATCTTCCCGAAGCGGATGATCGCGAAACGATCGAGAGCGGTGGCATCGACCCCGAGGTCGCCGAAGCCTTCATCGAAAGCAAACGCATCGGCGACCGCATCAAATTCCTGCGCCAGCGCAAGCAGATGGGTCTGGTGGAGCTGGGCCGGCACACCGGCCTTTCCGCGAGCTTTCTGTCGCAGCTGGAAACCGGGCGTGTGGTGCCGACCCTGCGCAATCTTGCCCGCATCGCCATGGTCTTCTCCAAGGACATGAGCTACTTCTTTGAGCCGGAACGGCCTGAATTCTTTCGGGTCATCCGCGCCGAAGAGCGCCTGCGTCTGCCCCAGACCGGCGTGGAAGATCCGGGATACTTCTTTGAAAGCTTGGGCCACGTTCCGCTGGATGGCGGCATCGCCCCCTACGTTGCGGAGTTCCTGGCCGCCAACGAGAGTCGGCAGCCCCGCGCCCACTCCCATGCCGGCTCGGAGTTCCTGTACGTGCTTTCCGGCACGTTGCGCCTGATCCACGAGGGCCAGGCCGAGGACCTCGAAGGCGGCGACGCGGTCTTCTTTCATGCCAATACCACCCACAGTTATGAGGGTATCGGCGACGAAAACTGCAAGGCCCTGATCATCACCTTGCAGGAGCATCCCCGCGGTCATCACACCGGCTCCCGCGTACCCACACGGGGTGCAAAAACGCCCACAGGGGGCGGCAACAAGCGGCGGCGCTAACCAGCGTCAGTCTTCTTGCTGTCATCCCGGCAGAGAACCGCCCTACGCCAGAAACAGCGTTTCCACATCCGCCCAGTTGCTCACGCGCCGGAAACCGGTCACGAAGACGTTGGCCGGCGCGTTATAAAGGATGCCCTCGCCCTTGAAGCGGCGCAACTGCCGCGGGTTGTCGTCGATCAGGAAGTCGCCGCGCAGAATGCCCTTGTCGCCACAGAAGACGATGTGCGAGGGCCGGATAAACGGGAATTGTTCCTTGAGCCATTCGAACTTCGCGGTGAAGCTGGTCGGCACCTCCATCGCTGCTGTGGCGATAAAGATGTCATAGCTCTCCTGCAGGCGTTCCAGCGCCCGCTGCGCCCCCGGCATGACCTCCAGGTTGGCAAAAAAGTCGTCGCTGCGGATGTAGCGTTCCAGGTGGGCGAGTCGCTCGGGCGGCACATAGTCCCATATCCAGCGGCCGTGGAGGTCGGCCACGGTGAGCTTTTCGTTGAAGTCCCGGTTATAACGCTTCAGGTGCTCGCCCAGGGCGTCGGCGATCACCTCATCCATGTCTACGCAGATGATGCGGCGCTGGGGGCCGGTGTAGGGCGGCAGGGTCATCGCGAACTCCCGGCCTGCGCCGCCTGCAAACGCTCCCCGGCGCTCCAGAAGCGGGGGGTATCGCGGCGGGGGTCCCAGAACAGCAGCCGGCCACAGCTCTCGCAGGCGAAGATCTCGTCCTCATGCTCGCGGCCGATCAGGTCCTGCCAGCGCTGGGGGCGAACCCCCATCTGGCAATGGGCGCACTGTCCCTGGGTCGCGTTGCCTACGGCCTCCGCCACCGCCGTCCCCTTGGCCTTGCGCAAGCGGTCATAGGTGGCCAGCCAGGTCTCGCTGATCTGGGGACGAAGCTGGCCGCGCTGCTCCTCCACGCCTGCGATCTGCAGCGCATCGGCCTGGGCCACAGCGGCGCCGCGGATGCGCTCGGCCTCCAGGGCGTCTCGGCGCTGGCCCGCAAGGGCTTCTGACTGCCGCAACTCCTGATCGAGCACCTCGGAGCGTTCCATGGAGGCCAGCTCCTCATCCTCCAGCGTGGCAATGGACGCCGTGGCGAAGCCAATCTCGCGCTCAAAGGCCGCCACCTGAGCCGCGCTGGTCGCCGCGTCCAGCGAGCGCCGCAGCCGGTCCGCCTTGGCACGCTGCGTCGCCGCCTCGCTTTCCTGGCCCCGGCGCAGCTTCTCTTCGGCCCCAAGTTGGGCGCGCAGGCCCGCCAGCGCCGTTTCCGCAGCTTGGAGCTCGGCTTCCGCCCGTTGCAGCCGGCGGGGCAGTTCGGACACCTCGGCACGCAGGCGGGCCAGCTCTAAATCCTGCGCCTGCAGCACGATCAGGTGTTCCAGATCCTGGTTCATCGATCCCCTTCTGCATGATTGGACGCCGGGCAGGGCCGCCGGGTGTGCCATGCCGGTACGGTCAGGTGCAGGCTAGCACTTTGCGCGAACGGTCGTCAGGCGACAGGCGGTCCGCCAAAAATTTCTGCGTCAAAATCGGACACCGGGCAACACGGAAGGTGTATTTGTGAATCCGGGGCCCAGCAGCGAGAATCTTAGGCAGCAGATACCCATGGCAGCCGCAGCAACCGCAGATCTTTCGACCAGCAGCACCGCCGCCGCCAAACCCTGGCGCCCCACGGTGAATCCGTGGGTTGTCGCCATGACCGTCACCCTGGCGACGTTTATGGAGGTGCTCGACTCTTCCATCGCCAATGTGGCGCTGCCCCACATCGCGGGTGGCTTGGGCGCTACCCAGGATGAGGCAACCTGGGTGTTGACGGCCTATCTGGTCGCCAACGCGGTCATTCTGCCCGCCGGCGCCTATATGACCACGTTTATTGGGCGTAAGAAGTTCTACATGATCTGCGTGGCGCTGTTTGGCATCTCGTCCGCCATGTGCGGTCTGGCGCCCACGCTGCCGTTGCTGGTGTTCTTTCGAATTCTGCAGGGCGTGGGCGGCGGCGGCCTTGCCCCCAGTGAGCAGGCCATTCTGGCCGATACGTTTCCACCGGAAAAGCGCGGTCAGGCCTTTGCCATGTATGGCTTGGCGGTCGTGGTCGCACCCGCCATCGGCCCCACGCTGGGCGGCTACATCACGGACAACTTCGACTGGCGATGGATCTTTTTCCTGAACATCCCCATCTGCCTGCTTTCCCTCTTTCTGACCTCGCGCATTGTGGAAGATCCGCCGTATGTGAAGGAAGAGGTGGCGAAGTCGCAGAAGGGGGGCATCAAGCTCGACCTCCTTGGCTTTGCGCTGGTAGGGCTCACCTTCGGCTCGCTGGAGTTCGTGCTCGACAAGGGCCAGGAAGACGACTGGTTCGGCTCCCACGTCATCACCTTCTTTATCGTCGTGATGGTCGTCGCCTTTGTGACGCTGATCTGGTGGGAAATTAAGCAGCTCAGGGAAGGGCATCGACCGCTGCTGAATCTCACGCTCTTCACCCGGCGATCCTTCGCGATCTCCTTCATCCTGATGTTTGTGCTGGGCTTTTCACTCTACGGGACCACGATTCTGATCCCGCAGTTCGTGCAAACCCTGCTTGGGTACACAGCGGAGCTGGCCGGCCTGGTGCTTTCCCCGGCGGGCTTTATGATGATGGCCATGATGCCAGTGGTGGGTTTGCTGTCCAGCAAGGTGGACCCCCGCAAGCTGCTTGGCTACGGCTTCTTCATGCTGACCGCTTCGCTGGTGTACATGGCTCAGATCAATTTGGGGGTCAGCTACGGCCAGCTTGTCTTTATGCGCATCTTTCAGGCTTCGGGTCTGGCGTTCATGTTCATTCCCATCAACACTCTGGCCTACGTTGGGGTAAGGCAGAACGAAAACAACGACGTTTCCGGCCTGACAAACCTGGCCCGCAATATCGGCGGCTCCTGCGGTACCGCGTTTATGGCAACGCTGCTGGTGCGGCGTTCGGCGGCGCATGAGAACTCGATGGTGCGCAATATGACGCCCATGAATCCGGCGTTTAACCAGCAGGTCAGTACCATCGCCGGCGCGCTTAAGGGCGCCAACCGTGCAGGCTACACCGGCGACGCCTTTTCCGGTGCCACGCACATGGCGCAGGCCTACGTTTACAACCTGATGCACGCCCAGGCGGCGACGCTGGCCTATGTTGACATCATTCGCTACCTGACGCTGTTCTGCGGTGCGATGCTGCCGCTGCTGTTCTTTATCCCACGCCCACCCAAGAATGCGGCGGCCAGCGCAGGCCATTAGGGAATCTCTGATCAAGCCTGCTGGCCGCAACGGTTCGGCCTCTTTGTTGTCATTCCCGCAGGGGATCTGCGTTCTTTCCGGGCGGCAACGATTTCCGAGCGCCTTTGTCGGCGCTCGGGATGGAGCAGAAGGCCACCCTGAATTCAGCCGCTTCGTCCCCAGGGAAAAGGGGTCTCCCCTCTCGGGAATGCGCACGCTGGGCCCGGTGCGCGACGGAGCGGCGGCAAAGGTGGAGGGACCGGCAGCCTACGAATCTTTTCGCTTCGGTCCGAGAAGACAGTCCTCCGATGGGCTGCATCTCCCGTCGAGCGCACGGCCCTGCCGGTCGAGACAACAGCCTTGGGACAACGCGGCGTCCTCAGTTGTGCGTTTGCGGCACGGGAAATGGGTTGCGCTCGTCAAACTGCACCTGGTGCCAGTACGGATAGGCGAGTTTGGGCTGGCTGGCCTTGTCCAGCTGCTCGGTCTGTTCCGGCGTGAGCTTGATTTCGGCGGCCGCCAAATTGGCCCGCAGCTGCTTTTCGTTGCGCGCGCCGATGATCACCGTGGCGATGGTCGGCTTGGCCAGTACCCATGCCAGGGAGAGCTGCGCAATACTATGGCCGGTTGTGGCGGCCACCGCGTCCAGCGCGTCCACCACATCGTAGACGTACTCGGTGTCGGGCAGTGGGCCGGCGTCGGTGACCATCTTGCTTTGCAGGCGGCTGTTTTCCGGCAAGGACTGGCCGCGGCGGACCTTGCCCCCCAGACGGCCCCAGCCCAGCGGCGACCACACCAGCGCGCCGACGCCCTGATCCTCGGCCAGCGGCATCAGCTCCCACTCATAGTCGCGGCCCACCAGGGAGTAGTACACCTGGTGCCCGGCATAGCGCGACCACCCGTAGCGCTCGCTCACGCTCAGGGACTTCATCAGCTGCCAGCCGGAAAAGTTGGATGCGGCGATGTAGCGCACCTTGCCCGCGCGCACAAAGCCGTCCAGGGTATCGAGCGTTTCTTCCACGGGCGTCAGCGCGTCGAAGGCATGCATGTGGTACACGTCGACGTAGTCCGTGCCGAGCCGCCGCAGCGAGCCTTCCAGCGCCTGCGTCAGGTGAAAGCGCGAGCTGCCGACGTCATTGGGGCCCTTGCCGGAGCGAAAGGTCGCCTTGGTGGACAGCAGCACATCTTCACGCCGCAGGTGCTGAATGGCCTTGCCGAGCACCTCTTCACTGTGGCCCTCGGAGTAAATGTCCGCCGTGTCGAAGAAGTTGCAGCCCGCCTCCATGCAGATGTCGATCAGGGCGCGGGCTTCGTCCACCTGGGTGTTGCCCCAGGCCTGGAAGAATTCGTTGCTGCCGCCAAAGGTGCCGGTTCCGAAGCACAGCTCGGGAACCTTGAGTCCAGATCGTCCTAAACGTTGAAATTGCATGAAGCCTCTTCTCAGTCTGTATCGTTTGCCGCGGCGTTGACGCGCAGTTCCGGGCCAGGAAGACTCGTCCTGCGCTCAGCGGCTACGGCGGTTTGGATGCGATGCATGGGCCAGGCGGCTTCCTGAGAAATCGCGGCTGAGCCCCTCTTGCTCCGCGGCCCTGTCCAGCGCGGCCTGTGAGCGGAAAAACCGATGGTGCGGGTTGGATCGGGGAAAGAAGCGGATCACGATGCTTGCGGTGCCGACCGCGTCGTGCCGCCCGTCCTTGAAGGGATACCCAAGCGCCTGCAGCAGGTGAAGTGAGCCTTCATCTCCCGAGGGGTTGCCGTCATCGCCGACCAGGCCATAGACGCTGCGATGCGTTCCCCGCGAGTAGACCGCGACGAAGTCGCCCAGACGCGCTCCCTTGCGCCGGGCCGCATCGCCCAGTACCACGTAGTTGATGCGCGTTGCATCCACATAGCGGGAAACGTCCTTTTCCGCCGTGCGCTGCGGGTCGGTAAAGGCGGTTTGCGAGATGTACAGCCCGGGATAGGGGTCATGGGGACCCTGCCGCACCGGGACGGTCGGGTGGTCGTCATCGGTGAGGTAGCCGACGATCTCGCCATGCTTCAGGCCGCGGTAGCGCGCGTGTTTGAGGGCGTCCAGGGCTCCATGGCCGGGGGGACCGTAGGCGTTCGGGGCGCCGTCCACGTCCACATCCATGCGCCGCGTCAGGATCTCGAAGCTGCGGTGGGCCGGGCCTGGTCTGCGTTCGGCGCCGTGCGCTACGGCCAACCAGGCGGAAAGCAGGCAAAAGCTCAGGGTGCGATGCGGCAGCAGGTTCACATCCTTTTAGACGAGAGCCGACGCTATGGGGCCAGGGGCAACGGGGTTGCCGGGGTTGCCGTCGGGGTGGCCAGCCCGAAGAACATCATCAATCTGTTGGCGTTGGGCGAGTTGCTGTTACGCGAACTGACCCACAGGTTGCCGCTGGGGTCAGGGGCGATGCCGAAGGGGGTGGACACCTGCGCGTCCAGCCCGAAACCTGTGGAGGGCGACAAAAAGGTTCCGGGGGCGGCGCTGTCATTGCCCGCGACCTCGGTGATGGTTCCGGGCACGTCGTAGTTGGCTGCCCAGAACTGCCCGCCGGCATCCACCACGGCACCGGCGGGTACGTGGAGCCCGCCGCCGCCCTGCTCGTCGATCAGCACAGCCCCGGCAGGGGAAACCTCGCTGAAGGTGTACACCGAGTTTGTTCCGATGCCGTTGTAGTTGGCGATCCAAACATTGGCATGGCTGTCCAGCTTGACCGCCTGTGCGGTGTAGCAGCAGGTGACGTTCTGCACGGTGCCATCCGCGAAGATGTGGGTGATGTAGTTGTCGTAGTTGCCAACCCAGGCGCCGCCGTTGTTGTCGGAGGTCACGGAGATCGGAAAGCTGAGATCGTTCTGGCCTACGCTCTTCAGAAAATGGCCGTTCAGGTCGTAGTACGTAAGAGAGCTGCGGTTGTAGTTGGCAATCAGCAGCGTCCCGCTGCCGGCGGGATCGGTCGCCAGCGCGGTCGGGAATTGCATGGTGCTGTCCTGGTACTGCCCCACCAGAGCCCCCGGCGTGGACGAGCCTGCGCCCTGGAACTTGGCTACCGTGCCGATGGCCGACCCGGAGCTGACGTTTTCCCGGCTGGCGACCCAAACGTCGCCATTCTTATCCAGCGCCATGGCATACGCCTCCGTTTGGAGCCCGGCCCCAAAGGGCGCACCGGAGAAGGGGGTGCCCTGGGGCGTGAAGGCAAACAGACCGGCATCCGCGGCTTGCGTTCCGAAGTTGGTCACCCAAACGTTGCCGTACCTGTCGATCGCGAGGTCGGTGGGGTCGAACAAGCCGTTGGCTTTGACGGCCAGCGTCATCGTCCAGTCGTGAGGCGCGCCGGTCAGCGGCGTGGGGTAGGGCTGTGTGGAGCCGATCGCGTTGAACACGCCCGCGACGTTGTTCCCCGGGTGCTTGACGATGTTCAGCAGCGCCCCCAAAACATTCGTCGGCGCTGTCCCGTTCACGGTGGCCGCGGAAAACAGCGGGCTGCAGGCGGCGCTGTTGCCGGTGGAGTTCACACAGGGCACGATGGCATCCGCCAGCGCGTACAGCTTGCCGGCTTCCACGAACAGATTGGAGGGCAGCTGCGGCGCCATGCCCGTGGAGGTGTCGGCCAGCAGCTGCGCGTTCAGAAACGCATTGGCGATGCCGGTGGCGTTGGTTGCCGAGGCGCCTACGTGATCGTAAGCGGTGGTGAACTGCGCCAACGCGTACACCGCGGCCACGGTGGTGACCTCGTTGACGGACAGGAAGCGGTTGGGGTTGGCGATCAAATTGCCGCAGCTGCCCAGCGCGGAAAGCAGCACCAGGGCCGGATTGCTCACATTACCGGAAAATCCAGGGTTGCCGCCGCGCGCCACCAGGTATACCTGCGCATTCGGCGATGGGCAGGTGTAGTCGCCCGTGAGCGAGAAGTAGCTGTGGTTGTCGGTAAACACGGGTCGCGTGAGCAGGCTGGTCGCCTGCGAGCCGTTGCCGGCCGCGCCCACGGCGAAAAGCTGAATGGAGGCGCCCGTAATCGGTTGCAGCCCGCCGTGCACGCCGCCCGAGATGGCCAGCGAGCCGGCAGTCTCCGTGGTGACGGTGCCGATGCCGCAGCCCGCAAGCGCGACCGAAAGCCCCAACAAACCCAGAAGCGAAAGACGCCGAAGCCGCGCACGGATGGAGTTGACGGAGTTCATAGGAGCCTGGCTGGATTCTACGACGGCTCCCGCAACGTGACCATGCCACGAAAGGGTCATTTCCCGCCGAGAAAAGAGGTGTGCAGGCGGCTCGTAAGCCGAATTCTGTTCTAGACGGTCATTCCTCTAGGCCGTGCATTGCTGCACGGCTCCAGCAACCTACCCGCAGGTTCCGGCTGCCTGCGCGTTCCAAAGAACCGCCGGGCTCCCTCCGCCTATGGCGCAGCGGGCCGCTGCGCAGCCCCGCCTGGAGAGCAGCGGATGGCTTTCCTGCCTATTTGGTCTTGCTCCGTGTGGGGTTTACCGTGCCGTTGACGTTGCCGCCAACGCGGTGGGCTCTTACCCCACCCTTTCACCCTTACCAGTTTCCGGCTCGCGCCGAAACGCTGGCGGTTTGCTTTCTGTTGCACTGGCCGTCCCTCAGCCTTGACGCTGAGGTCCCGGACGTTATCCGGCACACTGCCCTGCGGAGTTCGGACTTTCCTCCCCCGCCCGACACCGGAGCCGAAGCCCCGCCGCGGGCGGCAGCGACCATCCGGCCGCCTGCACACCCCTGAGTCTACCAAGGCTTGCCGCCGCCCCGAGCCGCTTTCGGCATCCATTGAAGGGTATGCCGAACGACCGCCGCACGTTTCTACGCCGGGCCTCCGCTGTTGGGGCGCTGGCTGCCCTCAGCCGCACCGGCCTCGCCCAGGCAGCCGGCGATGCGGTGAACCAGCCGCGGCAAACCGGCATCCCGGGACCGGCGGTGGTGCCGGCGGAGCTGCCCACCCTGCGCGAGGCCGGATTGCAGCGCGGCCTGCTGGTGGGCACGGCGGTGGCTATAGAGCCGCTGCGCCACAACCCGGCCTATGCCGATCTGATTCGGGGGCAGGCCAATATTGTGGTCGCCGAAAATGCCATGAAGTTCGGCCTCATTCAGCCGGAGCGCGATCGCTTTTTCTTCGACGACGCCGACTTCCTTTTCGCCTTTGCCGAGCGCAATGGCATGGCGGTGCGCGGGCACAACTTCGTCTGGCACCGGCAGCTGCCGGCCTGGTTCGCGGGCGATGCCACCAAAAACAACGCGGCCGAGATCCTGACCAACCACATCCGCGTGGTGGGCGCGCGCTACGCCGGCCGGGTGCAAAGCTGGGATGTGGTCAATGAGGCGATTGACCTCAAGGATGGCCTTCCGGGCGGGCTGCGCAACTCGCCCTGGTACCAGCTGCTGGGGCCTGATTACCTGGATCTCGCCTTCCGCACCGCGCGCGACGTCGACCCCAAAGCGCTGCTTTGCTATAACGACTACGGCATCGAGGGCGAAGCCCATGGCGCGCCCGAGAAACGCGCAGCCGTGCTGCAACTGCTGCGCGGCCTGCAACAGCGCGGCGTACCGATCGACGCCGTCGGCATCCAGTCGCACCTTACGGCTGGCGGCGACCATCAGTACGGCTCCGGGCTGCGCCACTTCATGGATGAGATCGAGCGCATGGGCCTGAAGCTGATGCTGACCGAGATGGACGTCAACGACCGCGCTCTGCCGGCAGACCCGCCCACCCGCGACCAGACCGTGGCCGCACTGTACCGGAGCTACCTGCAGACCACGCTGGCCAACCCGGACGTGATCGCGCTGCTGACCTGGGGCCTCACGGACAGGTACACCTGGCTGAATCACGAGCAGTCCCGCGCCGACCATCAGCCCGAGCGCGCCCTGCCCTTCGACGCCGACCTGCGGCCCACGCAGGCCTATGTCGCGGAGGTGGAGGCCATTCGTGCAGCCCCGTCCCGTCGCTGAGATATATTTTGCGGTGGTGCTCTGCGGGGCAAGGAAAAGCCGACCCTGCCTGAATATGGCAGGGTCGGCTGGAATGGCGGCAGGCTAGGCGCTGAGGCGGCGCAGCGCGCGAACGGCCAGGGCCACCGCCGCGGAATCGCCGCTGATGGCAATCGGGAGGTCCGCCGCGCCGGCGCCCTTGGTCAGGCCCTTGCGCAGGTAGAAGCCGCCATAGGTGCCCGCCGCGGCGCCCAACGCGCCCAACGCGACGCCGCCGACGACCTTGCGATGAAACGCCGTGGCCACAATCGCGCCCACTAGGCCGCCGACAGTCAGGCGAATGATCAGCGGCGCCGGCTCGGTACGATTGGGCGTGCTGGGCAGTTTGTCCGCGACGTATTCGCCGGCTGCTGCCGTGCTGAGCAGACCCAGAGCCGCCGGATGGGCGATCCACGAGGCCCAGGTGCCCTTCACCGGCAGCTTTCCATAATGGGCAAACCACGAGAGGGCGGCTAGTGGTGTAAAGGTGCGAAAACCTGCACTGACTCCCAGCAAAATGGGAGCGGTATGGGCAACAGAGCGAGATGGGGGCATAGGGAACTCCAGGGAGATGCGAGATTGCGTTCAAGGGGTGAGATGCGCTCGCATCGCCGACAAGGCCTGCCATGTGCCCCAGCCGCCGCAAATAAGTCACGGGAATTTTTGAAGCTCTTCCAGGCTGAGGGGCATCAACAAGCTGCCCTGTCCCTCCCAACACCTGCGATGGAGGCACAACAGGAGCGCAACCCGAGGTCGCATCGTGCATGCGACACAACCGAGAGGACTGCTTTTTCGCTATGAAGATTCTGCATCTCGACTCCAGCGTCACCGGAGAAAAGTCTGTAAGCCGGCCCTTGACCCAGGCAGCAGCCGAAAGATTAAAGGCGCTATACCCGGACGCTGAGTACAGCTACCGTGACCTGGTAAAAAACACGTTGCGACATTACACCGCCGTTCTTCGTTTGTACGGCGACGACATTTCGCAGGTGACCGAGCAGCAGAAGGCCGAGCTCGAAACCGGCACGGAGCTCTTTGACGAGTTCATGGTGTCGGACGTGGTGCTCATCGGCGCCCCCATGTACAACCTTAACATTGCGTCGCAGCTCAAGGCATGGATCGATCTGGTCGTGGTCCCGGGCAAGAGCTTCCGCTACGGCGCCAATGGCGCGGAAGGCCTTTGCGGCGGCAAGCGGGTGATCATCATCTCCACGCGCGGCGGCATGTATGGCCCCGGTTCCCCCTTTGAGAACTACGACTTCCAGGAAAAGTACCTTCGCGCCATGCTCGGCTTCCTTGGCATCCAGGACATCACGGTGATCACCGCCGAAGGCATCGCCATGGGGCCGGAAAAGACCCAGGAGGCGGTCGCCGCGGCGAAGCAGAAGATCGAGCAGCTCAGCTGATACCCGGGGAGGGGCTGATGGAGTCTGCGAATCGCAGCACTGCTGCCGTTTTGTAGTCACTCCCGCGGGGAAGCTGCGTTTTGGCCCGAGCGTGATACATCCAGGCACTTGACCAAACGCTGCCCGGCCAGCGCCGGGCCTCGCTACGGGGTCCGGCACCTTTGGCTAAACTTCGGTAACCCACGGGTCACATCTCGCAGTAGAGTAGTCGTATGCGTCCGTTCGTGTACGTTGGACTGGCTGCGTTGGCCCTGGCCCCTGCCCTGGCGGGGCAGAAGCTTTGCGCCGCACACGCCCTGGATGGCCCGGGGGAGGCGGTCGTGGCTGCCCGGCAGCGGCTGCTCAGCCAGGCCGTGGCCGCCGATGACCCGCACATCTCGCCCGCCATCGCCACCGACCTCCGCACGCTAAAAGATGCGCTGGCCGAGGTGGCGCGGGCCGCCTTTGCCTGCAGCAACGCCTCGCTCTCCCAGGAGCAGATGCAGGGCCTGCTGGCCGACACGCTGCACCCCAGCCACGTCCCGGCTGCAACGGCGCGGGAAACCCGCGATGGAAGGCAAACCGGCGTGTATGGCGCCGACCTCGCCGTGCAGGTCTTCCAGCTGTCCAGCACGCCGCGCTTCTTTGAGGTGGACTTCCGCTACGGCATCGCCTGCGGCGACGACCACCTGCTGATGATCTTTCGCGCGCCCGGCGACCGGGCCACCGAGAGTTGGCAGGAGCAGCTGCGGTGGGACGCGCCCAACTACACCACCGTGGGCGATGCGCTGGGAGATTTCGTGCTGCTGACGCCGCTGACGGGCAGCGCGGATCACCCCACCTGGCGGTTCCTTGTCGCCCATGGCCACTCCGGTTGCGCCGATCCGCCGCGTACCAGCCGCTTCGATCTGGACCTGCTCACGCCGACAGCCGACCCCGCCCGGCCTGCCGTTTCCTGGCACTTCGACCACCCCTACACTGCGGGCAACGTTGTTCCACGCCTTGCCACGACGGAGGACACCGCTGAGTTTCAGCTGGTGCCGGCCGCCCCACCGCCGGACGGGGCAGCCGCCGCCAGCCGTCCGGAGGTGGTCTATCAATTTCACCTGGACGCGCAGGGAAGGGTGGTGCCCATGGAAGCTACCACGAGCTCGCCTCGCTCAGCGTCTGGAGGTGCGCCCCGCTGAGTTGGAGGTCAGCGGCGGCAAACAGGTCCTCGAGCTGTTCGGTGCTGGTGGCGCTGGCGATGGGGGCGGTCACCGTGGGTTGCGCCATCAGCCAGGCCAGGGCGATGGAGGCCTGCCGAGCCCCGGTCTCCTCGCTCACCTGCCGCAGCGCTTTCAGGATGCGCAGGCCGCGGTCATCGAAGTACTTTTCCACCCGGGAGCCGCGCTTGGCCCTCTTCGTGTCCTCCAGTGACTGATACTTGCCCGTCAAAAAGCCCGAAGCCAGCGCAAAGTACGGGATAACGCCGAGGCCAAACTCTTTGGCCACGGGCGCCAGGTCGGTCTCGTAGGCTTTGCGGTCGTAAAGGTTGTACTCCGGCTGCAGGGTCGTGTACGCCGGCAGGCCGTGCTGCCGGGCGACTTGTTCGGCCTCGCGCAGGCGGTCGCCCTTGTAGTTGGAAGCGCCGATGGCCCGCACCTTGCCGCTGCGCAGCAGCTCGTCATAGGCGCCGAGGGTCTCCTCCAGCGGGACCGCCTGATCGTCGGTGTGGGATTGGTAGAGGTCGATCACCTCCGTTTGCAGCCGCTGCAGCGACTCTTCCACGGCGTGCAGGATGTACTGCCTGCGCAGGCCCTGCGAGCCGTCCCCCATCTTGAAGCCTACCTTGGTGGCCAGCACCACTTGGCTGCGCTTACCACTGCGGTGAAACCACTTGCCCAGAATCGTCTCCGACTCCCCGCCGTGGTGCCCGGAAATCCAGACCGAGTACACATTGGCGGTATCGATCGCATTAAATCCGCGGTCCACAAAGGCGTCCAGCAAACGGAACGAGGTCGCCTCGTCCGCAGTCCAGCCAAACACGTTGCCGCCAAACATCAGCGGAGCGATCTCCAGCCCCGACTTCCCCAACGCACGCTTCTGCATCCGTCACTCTCCTCGCCAGCATAGGATGTTGCGGCGCCGCGCATCGGTCCAATTGCAGGGAAAAACAGCAGGCGGCACTTTGCCGTGCCGGCGGTGGCCCGAAACCCGTAAGCTGTTCAGCGACGAAGGAGTTCTGCCCGTGCGCACGTTGTGGATTGCCAGCCTGTTCGCCCTTTGCAGCCTCGTTTCGCTGCGCCCTTCCGCCTCAGCCCAGAAGTCGCCCGCACCCCAGGCGCAGGCTGCCGCCAGCCGCACGCCGGCTGACGCGTGGTGGAAGCATGCGGTGATCTATGAGATCTACCCGCGCAGCTTCCAGGACACCAACCGCGACGGCATCGGCGACATTAAAGGCATCGAGAGCCGGCTCGGCTACCTGAAGGGCCTGGGCGTCGACGCCATCTGGATCACCCCCATGTACCCTTCGCCGCAGGTGGACTTCGGCTACGACATCGCCGACTACGAGGCCATCGATCCGCAGTACGGGACCATGGGCGACTTCGACACGCTGCTCCGGAGCGCCAGGGCGCAGGGCCTGCGCGTGATCATGGATGTCGTGCTCAACCACACCTCCGATCAGAACGCCTGGTTCAGGCAATCGCGTTCCAGCCGCACCAACCCCAAGCGCGACTGGTACATCTGGCGCGACGGCAAGAAAGATGCCAGCGGCAAGGTGATCGGGCCGCCCAACAACTGGCAGAGCTGGTTTGGGCACTCCGCCTGGCAGTTCGACCCCACCACGGGCCAGTTCTACTACCACTACTTTTATAAGCAGCAGCCCGACCTGAACTGGCGCAACCCGGAGGTGCGCCGGGCCATGTATGGCGTGCTGCGATTCTGGCTGGACAAGGGCGTCAGCGGATTCCGCATGGACGCGGTG
Source organism: Granulicella sp. (assembly GCA_965218675.1). GTDB lineage: Bacteria > Acidobacteriota > Terriglobia > Terriglobales > Acidobacteriaceae > Granulicella. The sequence continues at coordinate 361,870 of CBDCLP010000009.1, read as the reverse complement.
TCGCGTCTGCTGGAAGATCCCAACCTGCACGACGACCCCTATCTGCCCGGCACCAACGCCTTTGGCGATCGCAACATCCAGCACAAATACACCGACGACCTGCCCGAAAATCACGAGATCTTCAAGGAGATTCGCAAACTTGTGGACAGCTATCCCAACAAGCCCGTGCTCATTGCCGAGGCCGACGAGCCCAATATCGCGCAGCTGAGCAAGATGTACGGCGAGCACGGCGACGAGGTGCAGCTGCCCATGGACTTCCAGATCGCCGATGCAAACGTGCTGAGCGCATCGAAGTTCCGCAAGCTCTTCAACGAGGTGGAAACCAACCCCGCCGACGGCTGGCCGGAATACTTCTTCTCCAACCACGACCAGGTGCGGCAGTGGGAGCGCTACAGCGCGCTGGCCACCGACGACGCGCAGCGGCTACAAATCGCCAAGCTGATGGCCGTTCTTGCGCTGACGCCGCGCGGCACCTATCAGATGTACTACGGCGAAGAGATCGGGATGCGCACCACCGAGCCCACACGCAAGCAGGATGTGCGCGACCCCATCGGCATCACGGGATGGCCCAAGGAAAAGGGCCGCGACGGCGAGCGCACCCCCATGCAATGGACCGCGGCCGCGCCCAATGCGGGCTTCACCGCGCCTGGCGTCACGCCGTGGCTGCCGGTGCCGCCCAGCGCCCGCACCGTGAACGTGGCCACCGAAAGCGGGCAGCCGGCGAGCCTGTACCTCTTCTACAAGGAACTGCTGCGCCTGCGTCATGAGCAGCCCGCGCTGCTGCACGGCGACTACGTTTCACTGGACGACAGCAATCCGGACGTCTTCAGCTTTGAGCGCAAGCTGCGCCCGGGAACGGCGGGGCACAATCTCGTCGTCGCAATGAACATGAGCGCCGCACCGCACACCGTGGATCTCCACACCGCCGGTGCCCATGCCACGGTGCTCGAAAGCAACTGGGCGCCGCCGCACACCGAGGTGAACCTGAGCGGTATCGAGCTGCCTGCGTTTGGGGCGGTGGTGCTGACGGTGGAGTAGTTGCTCGTTGTTCGTTGTTCGTTTTCCGTTGTTCGTTGTTCGTTGTGAGTTGATCGTTGATCGTTGCTCGTTGTTCGTGTGTTCCTTGTTCGGCGTTCGGTGGTAATAACCAGCGACGGTAGAAACCAGCAACCGACTCACAACGAGCAACGAGCAACGAGCAACGAGCAACGACCTACGAGCAACGACCCTACGAGCAACGACCTACGAACAACGACCTACAACTCAATTCATCCACTTCCGGTCCTTCGGATCGCGGCGTTCGGCGTCGGGGTCCAGGTAGCGGCCGCTCTCGTCGAACTTCACGTCGCGGCCCTGTTTTTGCATGTAGACCGTGAACTTTTTGGCGGCGCGGCGGCGCTTGCCGCGGTACCAGGCATTGCGCAGACCGTAGGCCTGTTCGGCCGCGGCGAAGCGGATGCCCCGGCGCGGCGCAAAGCGTAGAAATAGCCAGCCGCACAGGGCGTTGGTGAGCACCACGGCGGTCTCAAAGCGCTCATGCTGCGAGAGCAGGATGGCCAGGTAAACCAGCAGGTACAGGATGGCGATGTATTTGGCCTTGACCTGCAGCACGAAGCTGAAGTTCAGCTCCTGGTCAGGGTGTAGCACCGCATAGACCATCAGCAGCGCCAGCGAAAAGGGCCAAAGGGAGTCGGCCGGATGGCCGGGGCCCAGGCCTTCCACGGAGCGGCCCAGGGTGAGCGAAAGAATGGACGCGAGGAGCCCGCCGCCGATGGTGCACACGGCGAAGAACTCCGCCATCCAGCGCGCCCCCAGCTCGTCTTCCAGCGCGGAGCCGAAAAACCACACCGTGAGCCCGGCAAAGAGCAGACCCAGCAGCCCCGTTGCGATAAACGGATAGGTGGCGAACTGCCAGATTAACCTGTGCAGCGCTAGGTCGGACTGCAGGGAAAACAGCTCGGTGAGCAGGGCGGCAAGATCACGCGAAAACAGCCCACAGATCAGCAGGGTGAAGTACACAGCCACGGCAGCCAGCAGGATCTGGCGCGTCACCCCGCGGAAGGGCGGCAGCGCCACGGTGACCGGCCCATTGGATCGAAATGCCACAACAGTTCTCCTATCGCGCCGGCACCGGCGGCACCGGCAGGGAGCGATGCCCATTGGACGCCACGGCGCGCACGCCCAGCAGCACGTTGTCCTTGCTGACATCGATCGTCAGATGGGTTGAGGCGCCCGCGCTGGCCGCATGCGTCCATTCGAGCTCATCTGTATCCCGCCACACGACCTCATAGGTGGTGCCCGGGGGCGCAAAGGCGCTGGGCTCCCAGGTCAGCTCGGTGTTGTTGTCCAGGGCGCGCGTCAGCACCTTTACCTGCTGCGGTTCGCTGGGTGCATCGGCCAACGAAGCCAGCACGGCCGCGTTCAGGCGCGCCACGCGGGCCACATAGTTCGTGTCCACAAACTTCAGGTAGTCGCCGTAGTCCACGCCGCCTTCGATGCGCGGGGTCTGGTGCTGATGGTTGAAGTTTTCGCGCCACTCCGTGAAGCGCACGGCGGCAAAGCCTTCAGCGTTGAAGCTGGTGTGGTCGCCGCCGCGCAGGTAGCGGTCGCGGCGCAGCACCAGCACGGGATGGAAGGTCGGCGCCTGCCGCACTACGGTGCTGTGGGCGCCGTTGGGCGCGTTGGGCCGGTGCAGCACGCCGGGCGCGAAGTAGGCCGGCGCGATCTCCGCAATTTGCCGCGCCAGCTCGCGCGAGGGCGAATCGTTTTCCGCCCCCAGGGCCAGCGTTTGACGCACCTGTTCCGGCGTGGCGGCGCTGGGCACGCTTTCGGAAAAGACGCGCACGATGGATTTGTCCTGGCGGGTATCGCCGGGCGTGGTGTCGCCGCCCACGATGTCGTTGTTGAGCACCGCTTCCAGCGGCCAGCCCTCGCTTTTTGCCAGCTTGGCCAGGTGCCGCGAGCCGTACAGGCCCTGCTCCTCCCCGGCGACCGTCACAAAGACCATGGTGCCGGTGAGCTTCAGGTGGCTGAGCGCACGCGCGGACTCCAACGACACGGCCACCCCGCTCCCATCGTCGTTGGCGCCCGGCGCGGTCGCCTTGGGGTCCGTCACGTCGGTGGCGCGGGAATCGTAGTGCCCGGTCACCAGCACCCAGGGCGCGGCCTTGTCCGGGCTGGTGCCGTGCAGGATCGCGTACACGTTCACCAGGCGGGTGGGTTGCTTGATGCGGGAGCGGGCCTCATCGCTGCCGGGCTCGGTAAAGTCATCGCGCTTGACCTCCAGGCAGCCGCCGCAGCCTGCGGAGATGCGCTTGAACTCGCCTTCGATCCAATCCGCCGTGGGCAGAATGCCCTGCCCCGGGGGCAGGTCCGTGCTCATGCTGGAAAGCGTGTTGCGCGTCCGGAAGGACACCAGCTTGGCAATGTCCGCGTGGATCTGCTCCGGCGAGATGCCCCCGAGCGCGCTTGCGATCTGCGGATCGATCTTTACGGCGGGCAGCGTGTCCGGTGCGGCCGCTGTCTGGGCGGTCGCCGACACCATGCCGGCCGCCGCAGCCATCACCAATCCAAGTCCAACAGATCGCTTCAGTCGATCTCGGGCCATTCGCACACTCTCTTTCGCCACGGAAGAAACCGCCCCGGGCCTCCGTGCGTCTCAAGTTGACTGCAAGGCAGCCGGCCGCTAGAACTAAACAGCACAGCTGGCTACACCCTTGCCACCATCGTACTCGCCCCTTCTCAGGGGCTGAAGCAAAGGAGAGGATCATGGCAGGAGTGGTTTGCCCTGAATGCGATAACCCGCTCACAATCGACCCGGACGAGGTGGAAGAGGGCGAGGTCGTCCAGTGCGATGAGTGCGGGACTGATCTGGAGATCGTCTCTGCGGACCCATTGGAGATCGCGCCCGTTGACGAAGATGTCTACGACGACGAAGAGGCCGCCGACCCCCGCGCAAACGATGAGGATGAGGACGAGTAGCTTGCCCCCTACGTCGAAATCCGGCCCGCGCCCCACCGCCGCCCGCCCCCGCAGGGCAGGATGGGCGGTGACGGGGCTGGCATGTTCGCTTGCCTGCGTGGCTGCGGGGGCGCAGGCGAAACCCGCTATACGTCACACCGTGGACGGGGTGGTCGTGAACGCCGCGAAGGCGCCGCTCGCTGGTGCGGTGGTGTACCTGGAAAATCCCAAAAGCCTCGACGTCCAAAGCTACCTGAGCGATGGGCAAGGCAACTTCCACTTCACCCACATCTCTCCGCAGACCGACTACGAGGTTTGGGCGGAAAAGAACGGCGTGCAAAGCAAGCACAAGTTCATCAGCCAGTTTTCCAACCACGCCCATTTTCACTTCAACCTGAAGGTGGCGCCGGAGCGGAAGAAGTTCCTCGGAATTTTCTGAGGGTCAGGTCGGCTCCTGTTTTTGCGCTGGTCAATCCGACTTCTTGCCGCCGTCGACGCCCACTGCCGGATCAGCATCCCAAGGGGGCATGAGCAGCGACCCCAGGCAACCCGTTGATAACCCCGCAACCACGGCAGGTGCACCAGGCTCACCTGCCGTGGACCGCCGTCACTTCCTGCACGCTGCGGGAGGCTTGCTGGCCGCGGCGGGGCTGGCTCCGCTGGCCGGCGCGCAGAACCCGCAGGCGGAGCCCAACGGCCAGAACTACGTTTCGCTGCCTCCCATCCACGACGTGCAAACCGAAGGCGCGGAAAAAGCGCCGGGGCCGTTTGAGCCCCGCGACGAGCGCGTGGGCTTCGCCGTTGTCGGGCTCGGCCGGCTGTCCATCGATCAGATCCTGCCCGCCTTCGCGCACTCCAGGCTGTGCAAGCCTGTGGCCCTGGTCTCTGGTCACCCGGAAAAGGCGAAGAAAATCGCCGCCCAGTACGGCATCAAGTCCGGCAATCTGTACACCTACGAGACCTACGACCAGATCGCGCACAACCCCGAGGTCAAGGTCATCTACATCGTGCTGCCCAACAGCATGCACGCGGAGTACACGATGCGGGGCGCCAAGGCCGGCAAGCACATCCTGTGCGAAAAACCCATGGCCACCAGCGTCGCGGATTGCGAAAAGATGATCGCCGCCTGCAAGACCGCGAACGTCAAGCTGATGATCGCCTACCGCCAGCAGTACGAGCCCAACAACCGCGCTATTGAAAAGCTGGTGCGCGAGGGCAAACTGGGCACACTGCGCAGCTACGTCGCCACCAACACGCAGAACCAGGGCGACCCTTCGCAGTGGCGCCTGAACCGCAAGCTCGCAGGTGGGGGCTGCCTGCCGGACGTGGGCGTCTACTGCCTGAACGCCGCGCGCTTTCTCACCGGGGAAGAGCCCGAGGAGGTCTTCGGCTACACCTTTCAGCCAACCGGCGACCCGCGCTTCAAGGAGGTGGAGGCGACCTGCAACTTCACGCTACGCTTTCCTTCCGGCTTTCTGGCGGCCTGCAGCACGGGCTACGCCGGCCACCACTCGCAGTTTTTGCGCCTGGAAGGCTCGGACAGCTGGGTGGAACTGGCGCCGGCCTTTGGGTATCACGGCCTCAAGCTCAAACAGTCCAAGCTAATGGACAACCGCGAAACTACCCTGGAACCAACGATCCCCGACAAGGACCAGTTCGCCCTGGAGATGGATCACATGGCCGAGTGCGTGATGCAGGGCAAAACCCCGCACACCCCGGGCGAGGAAGGGTTGCAGGATCAGCGGCTGATGGAGGCAATTTATGAATCCGCGCGCACCGGCCGCGCCGTCAAGGTGCAGCCCCCGGCGACACCGACACGCGGACCGGCGCCGCCCGAGCAGAGCTCCTCGTAGAACTCCGGTAACTGCACAGAAGTTGCAGCAGGCGGCGAACAGGAAGCGAATAAAATGGGGATGCGCCCATGGATGCGTCGCCCCAACCCGTCCCCATGCCCGACCCGCCCGGCAGCGCCCCGGACCGGTTCGGCTTTCTGCACATCGACCTGAACAGCTTTTTTGCGTCCGTGGAGCAGCAGCTGCACCCGGAGTTTCGCGGCAAGCCCACGGCGGTGGTTGGCACCATGGCCGATACGGGCACCATCATCGCCGCCAGCTATGAGTGCAAGGCTAAAGGCGTCAAGACCGGCACCAGGGTCGGCGAGGCACGGGCGGCGATCCCGGACATTATCTTTGTGAACGGCTCGCATTCGGTGTATGCGAAGTATTCGCACGACATCGCGGCCGCCGTGGAGCGAATCTGCCCGGTCGCCCACACCCCGTCGATCGACGAAATGGTTTGCGAGCTGATGGGCCGGGAAGGAGAGCCACCGCGGGCGCGGCAGATCGCGCTGGCCATCAAGCAGGCCATCAAGGACGACGTGGGGGAAACCCTGCGCTGCTCGATCGGCATGGCACCCAACCGCTACCTGGCTAAAATCGCCTCGGACATGCAAAAGCCCGACGGGCTCATCGGCCTGCTGCCCAGCCAGCTGCCGCGCGCCATCGCTCACCTGGAGCTGCGCGACCTGCCCGGCGTGGGCGCACGCACGGAGGCGCGGCTGAACAGCAAGGGCATCCGCACGATGCCGGATTTGTTGGCGTTGGACCGGCAAGGCATGCACCGGCTGTGGGACTCGGTCTGGGGGGATCGGCTCTTCCACTGGCTGCGCGGCCACGCCACCGGTGACGACGGCGCGCCGGTGCCCAGCGAAGCGCAAAAGTCGCTGGGGCATAGCCACGTGCTCGGCCCCGACCACCGCTCCCAGGACGGCGCCTGGGCGGTGGCGCACAAGCTCCTGCACAAGGCCGCCATGCGGCTGCGCATGGAGCAGTTTCACGCCGGGACGCTGGCGGTTACGATCAAGTTTTCGCTGACCCGCGAGCAGGCCGCCGTCTCGCGCGCCGGGGCCGGCAAGGTAAAAAAGCACACTTCCGGCATCACCCAGACTGCCTGGGGCATGGAGGCCCACTTCCGCCCGGCGCAGGACACGTTGACGCTGCTCGAGGCCCTGCGGGGCATCTGGGCACAGCGTCCCAACGGACCGGGAAATCAAAAGCCGTTCTTTGTCGGGATCACGCTGCGCAACCTGCTGCCCGCACAGGATCTGCCGCAGACGCTCTTCGAGGAACCGGGCCACCGTAACGAGCTTTCCGCCACCATGGACAAGCTCAATCTCAAGTTCGGGCACACCACGGTGCACTTCGCCGGCATGCTGCCAGCGCGCGACACCGCACCCACCCGCATCGCCTTTACCCAGATTCCTGTGCAGTACGGGGTGGAATACATGTGACGCCGTCAGGGCAGGAGGCAGGTGCCGACCGCATCGTCTTCGGCGCGTGCAGGTCGCAAGGATGCGACAACGCTAATGAAGGAAGTGTGCTTCCAAGCAATTGAAGGATTGGTGGACCTGATCGGGATCGAACCGATGACCTCTTCCATGCCATGGAAGCGCGCTCCCAGCTGCGCCACAGGCCCACTCGGGGAAGGACTTCCTTATTCTCTATGGCGTGGCTGCTTTGGTCAACTGCGGTGGGCACAAAGCCATTCTTTCCGGTGTCTATAGCTTCAGAGTGAGCGAGCACTCGGCCGCCGGCGGCGCAGTTTCAAAATGGTTCGCTACGCCCCCCTGTTGTTCCACTTCGGGAAATCACCCCGGGGATGGGCAATTTGTTTCTGGACAGAACAGCGTTCCAGGCCCTACTGTATTCCTCAATCCGTGGCAAGTGCCGCGGGGCATTCCTCCCGAGTGAGGTGCGATGAGCGATCTGGCAAGTGCGCTAGCGATTGGAGCCGAGGAGCAGAGCCTCGTGCGGGAGTTGAAGGCCGGTTCGGAGAGCGCGTTTGCGCAGTTGATTGCCCACTACAGTCGCCCGGTCTATTCCCTGATCGCCCGCAGCCTGCGCGACCCGGCCGACGCCGCGGATGTGACGCAGGAGGTCTTCGTCAAGGTCTTCCGCAACATCCACAGCTTCCACGGGGAAGCCAGCCTGCGGACCTGGATCTATCGCATTGCGGTGCATGAGGCCTCCAACCAGCGGCGCTGGTGGACGCGGCACAAGCAGCAGGAGCTCACGCTGGACGACAGCCGGGAGACTGAGGACGGCGACAGCGTTTCGCTGGGAGACATGCTGGCAACCGGCGAGGCTTCGCCCTTCGACAACGTCGCCCGGGCACAGTTGCGGGAGCGGGTGGAGGCTGCCCTGCACGAGATCCCCGAGGTCTTCCGCACGGCGGTCGTGTTGCGCGAGATAGAAGGCTTTGCTTACGAAGAGATTGCTGAAATTCTGCAAACCAGCGTTGGGACGGTAAAGAGCCGGCTGATGCGCGGCCGGGCGGCCCTGCGCGAGGCCCTGCGCGGCAGTGAACCGGCCGGGGCGGTCCCCAAGACAAGTGCAGAACCAAAGAGTCGCGCCAGGCGTACAGACATCAGAAGCAGGGAAGGTGCGGTGCTTTCGTGATCTGCCAGGAAAACGTCCACGCAAAGCCGGAACGGTTGGGTGAAGCCTGCGAACAGACGCGCGCTTCGTTTTCGGCCTATCTGGACGGCGCCCTGGACGGCCGAACCATGGGGCAGCTCGCGGCACACCTGAAGAAATGCACCGGATGTGCCGAGGAGTTCAAGGCTTGCCGCGCCCTGCAGGACACCCTGGGAGAACTCGGCCCGGCAACCGTACCGTCCGAGTTGCAGGCGCGGCTCCGGGACACGCTGGCGAGTGAGATCGGCACCGGCCGGCACCTGTCGCCGGTGCGCCGGCTGGCGCGCTTCTGGGAACAAACTCTGCTTCCTGTGGGGACGCGGCTTGGCGCTGGTTTAGCCGCGGCGCTGGTGATTCTTGGCAGCGCTTCCTGGTTCCTTGGACTGGCGCTGCCGGTGCAGGCCGATGACGATCGCATGGCACATCTGAACGCTCCCAAGTTTCTCTATGCGGAGCGCACCCCGGAGCCCCTTACGACCAAGGACGGCTACCTGGCAGTTCTGGTGGAAGCCAAGGTGGATGCGGACGGGCGCGTGTACGACTTCAACATCATGGACGGGCCTTCCGACCCGGAAACGCGGCTGCGCATTGAGGCCAACCTGCTCCAGAGTGTGTTTCAGCCGGCCACGGTTTTTGGGGAGCGTGTTCCAGGCCACGTGATGATGACCTTTGTGACCGTGTCGGCCCGCCACTGACCGCCGGCGTCGAGTTGCCCTCCCTGGGGCTGCTTCCCTAGACTGTGATCCGTGCGTCTCAACGCTGCCATGTCTCGTTCATTCCGTTTCGCTTTTTGCGCCGTGCTGCTTTGTGTCCTTCCGGGCGCAGGGCCCGGGGTTTGGGCGCAAACCTCTTCTTCTTCTTCGTCGTCCCCCGCGAGTGAGCACACGGACGCAACCGTTGTTGCCCGGCCCCGGGCCGCGGAGATCGAGCCGGGCGGCTCCGCCGTGACCCTGGAATACAGCGAGCCGTTGTTTGAGCTGGCGGCCGCGCTGAATGTGTGCGGGTACGACGCCGATCTGGACCATTCCGCGCCCGTCCGGCGGGAGATTCGCGCGGAGTTGAACCAGGTTCTGGCCGCCAGCGAGCCGGCGCGCACCAGCCGCGATGCCCTGTGCAGCTACCTCACGCAGCACCAGTTGCAGGACCTCGCGCTCAGTACGGGCCAGTATGTTTCGCTGGCGCTGTACCTTTCGCCCCCGCCAGAGCTGACGCCCAACGTGGACGAGACGCAGCTGCCGCCCCAGGCAGCGGCCGTGGTGAACGTTCTCCCGCTGCTGCGCACCTTCGCAGAGGCGACGGAGCTCCATCTGATCTTTGTGCGGCACCGCCCGGAGTACGAAGCGCTTGTCAACCGGGTGCACGACCCCATGACCCAGATGCTGCTTCGGACCAACATCTATCTGCACCAGCCGGTCTCGAGCTACGACGGGCGGCGGTTTCTGGTGCTGCTGGAGCCGATGCTGTCGCCAGCGGTCACCAATGCACGTATCTACGGCTCGGACTACATCGTGGTCATGTCGCCGGACAACCGCACCGAAGGCGATCCGGTGCGCATGGACGACATCCGGCACATTTACCTCCACTATGTCGTCGAGCCGATGGTGTATAGCCGCGGCAGCGCGATGCAGCGGATTCAGCCGCTGCTGCGCGGCGTTGCCGACGCGCCGATCCCCTTTGAAGACAAGAGCGACGTCGAGGCGCTGCTCACCGAGTGCCTGATCAAGGGCATTGAAGCGCACCTGTATGCGCTTGCAGAGCCGGCGCCCATAAAACCGAGCACCAAAACCAGGGCGGCTACCGACGAGTACGAGGCAGCCAAAGCCGCTTACGATCGCGAGACCGCCGCCGCGCAACAGGTGGTGGTGGTGCGGGACGAGCGCGCCGGCTGGGTGCTGACCGGCTACTTCTACCAGGCGCTGGCCGCGATGCAGCGCACCGGCGACGGCCTGCGGGATGAGATTGCACCCATGATCTATGGCCTTGACGTGGGCACGGAACAGCGGCGGGCGCAGGAGATTGTGTTTGTGCCGGAGGCCGGCAGCGACCCGCTGGGGCGTCCGGTGGCCGCCAGGCCGCGCGCGCCCGGGGGCATGGACCTGGCCGAGGCTGACCTGATGAAGGGCGACGTGGGCGCCGCCGCCGACCTGGCCGGCAAGGCCCTGCAGGATCCGGGCGGCGACCATGGCCGCGCGCAGTACGTGCTGGCCCGCGTCGATCTGATGGAGGGCGACCCGGACAAGGCCATCCAGGGCTTCCTGCAGACGCTGCAGCTGAGCCACGACCCACGCACCGTTGCGTGGAGCCACATCTATCTGGGCCGCCTGTACGACAACATGAACCCGCCGGACCGCGCGCATGCCGTGACGGAGTACCAGGCAGCGCTGGCAGCGCGCGACGCCCGCCCGGACACCCGCATCGCCGCGGAGAACGGCATCAAGCAGCCGTTTGCGCTGCCGCGTCGCCAGAACGCGAACCCGCAGGCCGACGACGCCAACTTCGACCCCACAGGGAAGGCGCAAAAGGAGGCATACAAGCCAGCCAGCCCCAAGTAAGAGCGCCTCACAGACCTGCCCACAAACATTCTCTAATGCTGGGAATCTCGATTACTCCACCCAGATGTATAAGGGAGGCGTGACAGTCCAGCAGCACATTCAGTCGCGACACATGTCAGGGGTAGGCCAGCTGGGGGTTTCGCAATACTATGCGAACGACTTTGCACGGGTGAGCAGGCTAAATATGCTTACCTTTCTTTTAGCAACTCCGCGCTTCGATGGAAACTCCATAATTTACGATTACACGTTCCCAAACGTTGCAGCATTAGTGGATATGCAGAATTATCTCGGTACAGGTTCGGCTGGTAATCCAACGCTCACAAACCATTTGGTCGTCCGACCCTCAGACTGCAAACCAGTGACCTCTTATCCGATTAACTGAATGATGCTCCCATGGCCCATCAAAGGAACGTGATTAGAGTCGCAGCGAAGACAGTGGCTGTGGTCCTAATATCCATTGCAACTGCATTTGGACTGAGCCTTGCCGTCCTAAACTACGTGTTCGGGATAGGTGTAACGCGGCGGACGCCACACGAAAGGTATGGAAATATGAGAACTGGCCAACGCCCGAGCGCCGCAGTACGTGTCGTCTCTCCTACGTCATCAGACTTGGCGTCGGCGAGTATGGTTCCGATCATGATTCTTGGTGACATTTACGTATCGATCGGCGCTACAAGAGAAGATTTTGCAGCTTGGGAGCAAGCATACGGAATGGACAGCCTCGGAAAGGCGCCAGATGGAAGGCCATTTGTGGCAGAGTACCCTATCCTCTCAAAGGTCGCTTGGATGTACATAGATCCGGTGATCCTTACTCATGCTGAGACGGCTGAGCTAATTGATGAGATCGCACGCGCTCAAGCCCAGGCCGTTAACAGCCAAGCAAGACAAGAATTCCAGGACATCTCTGCGCTAGCCCGTACAGCGTTGAGCCATGATGCAGTTCTTATGTTTGGACCGCCTTAAAACAATGCCCCAATTAACTGCGCCTAGCGCGGGTGCGCTTTCGGGCCACAAAGCGGATGTTCGTGGGGCGGAACGGCGGCGCGTAGACTCACGAGATGACGCAGAGCAGCGATGGGAAGAAGGTTCGAGGCCGGCGGTCTGCCAAGGCCGCAGCGACGCCTGTGCAGCCACAGGATTTGCTGACAAGCTCGCTTTCCGCATTGCAGGAGCTGCTGGACTACACCTTTGCGGACCCCGGGCTGCTGCAGCTGGCACTGACGCATAGTTCCTACATCTATGAGGCTCGTCTGGGCCGCGCCAAGAATCACGGTGACAGCCCCAACCAGCCGGGTACGGATAACGAACAGCTGGAGTTTCTGGGCGACGCGGTGCTGGGTCTGGTGGTCACCGAGCTGCTCCTGCGCGAGTTTCCGGAGCGCAGCGAGGGCGAGCTTACGCGCATGCGAGCCAGCCTGGTGAGCCGCAAGCGCATGGCCGAGCTTGGGGAAAGCCTGCACCTGGACGAGGCCCTGCTGCTGGGCAAGAGCGCTGAAAGTGGCGAGGGTCGCCAGAAGATGGCCGTTCTGGCCAACACCGCCGAGGCCGTGCTGGGGGCGATGTACCTGGACGTGCTGCGGTCGGCGGATGCGCGGTCGCGCGGCGGCGAAAAGGCGCTGCGAACGGTGCGGCGGCTGGTGGAAGCGCGGCTGGTGGCGCCGGAGTTGCCCGGCATCCGGGCGGCCCTGGAGGCCTCGCCTGACCGCGGCGCGCTGCGCGATGCGAAGAGCCGGCTGCAGGAGCGGGTGCAGGCCGTGGGCGCCGGGCGGCTGATCTACGCCGATGTGCGCGAAGAGGGACCGGCGCATGCCCGCCGGTTTGCTGTGGAGGTGCGGCTGGAGGCCCGGGACGGCTCGCTGCACGTGCTGGCCTCCGGGGAGGGTGGCAACAAAAAGGAGGCGCAACAGGCCGCGGCGAGCCTGGCTTTGGAACAGAACAGGGTTCCGGAAGCGCAACAGCCCGAGGCTGCGGATGCGGTTACGGCCGGGGTGGCGTCTGTGACCAGGGCAGGCCGTAAGGCGTGAGGGCTGTAGGTGGGCAGCCCCGCATGCCCGCCCCGGGTGTGCTCGAAACACTGGCCGGGCTGCTGCGCATTGTGCTGGTCGGCAATTTTGTGCTGACGTTTCTGTTTCAAACCTACCGCATCCCTTCCGGCTCCATGGAGCCGACGCTGCAGGTGGGGGACTTTGTGCTGGTCAGCAAAGTCAGCTTCCCGGTTGCGGGCAGAACCGGCGTTTGGGGCAGGCTGGAAGGATGGCTGCTGCCCCCACTGGCGGTGCAGCGCGGGGACTTGGCGGTCTTTTACTTCCCTGCCCACCCCGGGCGCCTGCTGGTGAAACGGGTAATCGGCATTCCGGGCGACCGGCTGTTTTTGCGTGGCGGACGCGTGTTCTTGAACGGTGCGGAGTTGCGGGAGCCCTATGCGCTGTACACGCCGGCGCGGCCGGATGTGTACCGGGACGAGTTTCCCAACCTGCATGAGACCGACCCCAACGTGGACCCGGCCTGGTGGCTGGCCCTGCGCCGAACGCTGCGGGAAGACGGCAGTCTGCTGGTTCCGCCGGCGCGCTTCTTCGTCCTGGGGGACAACCGCAACAACAGCGAGGACAGCCGGTACTGGGGGTTTGTGCCGCAGGCGGATCTGGTGGGACGTCCGCTGCTGGTGTATTGGGCCGTGCCCAACGGGGCGGATGCGCCCGGGAGCGACGCGGTGGAGCGGCTGCGCTGGGTGCTGAGCTGGGTGCGGCAGCGGGTTGGTGTGCTGCATTAGGGGAAGGTCTGACGAAATCCTCGGAGTTCATTGCCGCCCGGAAGAAACCGCAGAAACCCTGCCGGGACGACAACAAGAAAGGGGGCCAGCGCTGTCGGTTACACTGGCCTTGCATCGCCACGGGTCCGCCCGGGCGGTGCGGAATGGGGTGGGAAGCCAGCATGGTGGAGCAAAGCGCGACGGCAGCTACGCCGCTGCCCGCAGAGACGGCGCGGGCGCAGGCTGCCGCGGAGCACGAGGCCGAGGCCGAAACGCCGCTGGAAGCGCTGGCGTCCATGGCCGTGGTGCTGGTCATTGGGCTGTTTATCTTTGCGTTTGTCTTCCAGAACTTCGAGATTCCCTCCGGCTCCATGGAAAACACCCTGCTGATCGGGGACCACGTGATGGTGGACCGCATCACGCTCTCGCCGCCCACAAAGTGGGCGCCCTTTGTGCACTACCGTCCGGTGCGGCGCGGCGACATCATCGTATTTCTCAAGCCCAATCCGGAGACGCCGGACCTGATTCTGGTGAAGCGGGCAATCGGTTTGCCGGGGGACCACATTCACCTGGAACATGGCACGGTGTTTCTCAACGGCGTCGCGCAGAACGAGCCCTATGCCCTGCAGCCGCGGGAGGGTGCCAAGCCGGAAAACGCCTATGAGCATGCGCGCGACGACTTTCCGGCCGATATTCCCGGCATCCAGGAGGAGTCCACGGCCAACCACGCGGCGGAGTGGGCGGAAAACTTCCCCTCGCATGTGGTGAACGGCGAGTTGGTGGTGCCCCCGGGCAAGTTCTTTGCGATGGGCGACAACCGGACCGAAAGCCTGGACAGCCGCTACTGGGGCTTTGTGCCGGCGGAAAACATCCTGGGCAGTCCGATGTTTGTCTACTGGTCCTTCAAGACCCCCGCGGACCAGGAATATAAGACGACGCTGAGCGACAAAATCAACTTTTTCCTCCACGAGTTCACACATTTCTTTAACGACACGCGCTGGGCCCGCACCTTCCACGTGACGCGGTAGCGAACGCGCGTTCGCCGCTGCCCGCCCGCTGCGGCTCGCCCCCTGACGCAATGCATCTGCACCCATCTGAACCCGCCTCGCACGCAACGGCGCACACCGGTGGCCGGGGCGGGTCTGTGCTGCGGCGGCGCCTGTTCTGGATGGGCGGCATCGTCCTGCTGCTCGGGTTGCTGGTGCTGACGCCGCCGCTGGTCAACGTCAACCGCTACCGCAACACGATCGCCCGCTCCATGAGCGCCAGCCTGGGCCGACCAGTGCACCTGGACAGCGTTTCCCTGCACCTGCTGCCGGTTCCCGGCTTTACGCTGCAAAATCTGGTGGTCAGCGAAGACCCTGCGTTTGGGGCGGAGCCGACCATCCGCGCCAACACCGTGGAAGCCACGCTGCGGCTCAGTTCGCTGTGGCACCGTCCAGTGGAGTTTTCCACGGTGCGCTTTGTGGAGCCGAGCGTGAACCTGGTGCGCGGCGCGGACGGGCGCTGGAACCTGTCCGACGTGCTGCTCCATGCTTCGCGTGTGAACAGTGCGCCCACAGCGCAGCGCCACGCCGGCCCCGCCCCACGCTTTCCGTACATTGAGGCGACCGGCGGCCGGGTGAACGTGAAGCTGGGCGTGGAAAAGCTGCCCTTTTCGCTCACCGGCGCTGACTTCGCCCTGTGGCTGCCCTCGCCCAGGGTGTGGCGTGTGCGGCTGGTGGGGCAGCCGGCGCGCACCGACACGGACATCACCGACCCCGGCACCGTGCGGCTGGAAGGCGAACTGCGGCGCGCCGAGACGGCGACGGCGGTTCCGGCGAACTTCACCCTCAGCTGGCATGACGCGCCGCTGGGCGAGGCGAGCCGCATCCTGACCGGAAATGACTGGGGCTGGCGCGGCTCGCTGAACCTGGACGCCACGCTGACCGGGCTGCTGGGCGACGCACATGTGGCCAGCAAGCTGACGCTGGGGGGCCTACGCCGGGCGGCGTTCTTTCCGGCTCATCCGCTGGACCTGCAGATCACCTGCGGCTCAGGGTTCACCCTGCACCCGGCCGCGCTGACGGCGGTCACCTGCACGCTGCCCGATGATGCGCCGCAGCCGCTCACGCTGCGGGCGACCAGGGTGGCGCTGCAGGACCCGGCGGCAGCCGAGGCCACGTTGCAGGGGGCGGAGATTCCGACGCGCTGGGCCCTGCTCTGGGCGGCGCTGTACTCGCCGCGGGTTCCCACGGATTTGCAGCCGACGGGGACGGTCGATGTCGACATCGCGCGGGGGCTGCGTGCCAGCAAGGCCGCTGCGCCGGCTCCTCGTCACGGAGCTCGCGCGAGCAGGCTTGCCCCTTCGCGCCGGGGTGAGCCCGGACCGCAGCCGAGCGGACCCGCCGTTGAGGCCTGGGCGGGCACCGTGCGCCTGACGCTGCCGGACGCGGTCGCGGCAGCACCCGCGGACAGCGCCAACCCCGTCGTTCTGGCGTGGATGGTGACCCCGCCCAACGCGCCCGCCGGTGTTGGTACAACACTGCAACTCGCGCCTACGCCCGTCTCCCTGGGACCGGATGGCAGTGTGACCGTGGCCGCCAGCGTGGGCAGGGCCGGCTACAGCGTCAGCGTGGCGGGCGAGGCCACCGCCGCGTCCCTGCTGGCCCCGGCGCGCTACCTGCCGGAAGTGGGCGATGGCATGGAGCCGATATTGCCCTACCCGCCCACCAGCGCCAAGCCGTCGCGGGTGCAGTTCACCTGCACCCGGTCCTCCTGGAGCAAGCCGCAGGTGTGCAGCGGCTACCAGCCCGCAGAAAACGGCAAAGCGATGAGCATGGGCACCGTGATCACGGTGCCAGCCGGCCCCGCACCGGACAGCGGCGTCGCGCCGCTTGCGCAGCCGGTCCGGCGCAGCCTTTCGCCCCTGGAACAGGCCCCCTTCAGCACACCCCGGCCGCTGCCCACGCCGCCGATGACGCCCCTGCCGGGGGCTGCACGGCCACGCTGAAGCCGTTCAGCTGCAGTGGTGAAGCTGAACCCCTGGTTGTCATTCCCGAAGGGAACCTGCGTTTCTCCAAGAGGCGGCGATGATCCCCAAAGAGTCAATCAGGCCGCCTCAAGGCGCTGCCGGTGCGGCGACCAGTTTGCGGACGTGTGTGGACGCCCGGACCTCCGGTGTACCACCGTCATTGACTACCACCTCTTCCGGGGCGGATTCGACCAGGACCCGTTGAGTTGCGCGCGCAAAGGCCGGGATGCGGAGGCGTTCGGTGGCGCTGAACTTGCCGGAGCGCACCGTGACCGGGACCTCGGCCGCGGCGCCGCCCTCGTTGCGCACCGTTACGGCCACCAGCCAGCCGGTGCTGTGTCCCGCGCCGGCCGGGGTTTGGCTGGTTTCCACATCGGCAATGGACAGATCCGGCAGCCCGCGGTCGCGCAGCACCCAGTCCGCAAAGAACCACTGGAGGTCCTTGCCGCTGAGGTGCTCCAGCAGGTGCTCAAAGGCCACGGCCTGCGCCGCCGCGGGCTCGGTGGAGGCGGGCTGCGTGCGCCAGGTGGCGAGCGCGGTGCGCAGCGCCTGCTCGCCGGCAATGTCGCGCAGCATCCACCACACCGCCGCCGCCTTGCGCCGGTAAAACAGCTCGTCCGTCGCGCGGATCAGGGGCTGTCCGGGTTTGCTTTCCGCGGCGGAACTCAGGTCCGGCTCGACCAGGGAGACCGGCTGCATCAGGTCGTTCAGCTGCGCCAGCGCGGCTTCGCGACTCACGTTGCGCTCTACCCACAGCAGGGTCATGAACTGTGCCACGCCATCGTCGATCCAGGGCTGGCCGCTTTGCAGCCAGGCGTGGGTCAGGCTATAAACCAGCGCGGGCTGCTCCGGCGAGGTTTCCAGCGTCGCGGCAGGTGCCACCAGCAGCGGTCCGTCCTGAAACGGCTGCCCGGCGTGGTCGATCACGGTGAGGGCGGACAAGGGCCGGGGGCCGAGCCAGGCCACGTCCAGGGCCGCCGCGTGATCTGCCGCCGCGCCCAAACCCGCCGCCATGCCCGCGTCCGCGGACGCCAGGGCGACGATGGGACCGTTGGCGGTGGGCTCCGGGGCCGGCGCTGCAGCCGGGGGCGCGGTTTCGGCGGCGGACGGGTTGGAGGAGGACACGCCCTGGGCCGGACCGGCGTCCGGGGCTGGGCTGTCCGCGGCGCCGCCGCCCAGCAACACCTCCGGCTGCGCGATCAGGAACAGGCTGGGCAGGCGAAACCCCAGCCGCTCGGGAGCGAACTGCGCGGTAGCCAGACCCGCTCCCAGCGCCGTGGGGGCGTCCGGGTCGTCAGCAACGGCCTTGAGGTCCGCCCGACGGCCGCAGAAGTAGGCCGCCACGGGGGCTCGCCCGTGTAGGCCACGCCCAAACGCAGTTGCACGGTGGCGTCCTCCTCGCGCTCCCGCATGCGACCAATCGCGGTGAACAGCGTGTTGCCGTCCTGCAAAAACAGCTGCGGCGAGGTGACCGGATACCACAGGACGTTGCCAAAGCCGCGCAGCCCGGTCCAGGCCGGGCCGATGGCGTCCCAGTCGGCCGCGCCCTGCTGCGAGGAACTCGCGCCCAGCCGGGCGAGCCGGTTGCTGTCGGGTGCGATCCGCCCGGCATAGAAAAGGTCCAGCACCACGGACGCGCCCTTGGCCAGCGGCGCGGGCAGCGGCAGAATGGCCTCCGAGGCCGCGCCGGTGTGGTCGGCATCGGTGTCCAGCCGGTGCTGCGCCAGGGCCAGCGGTGTGCGCCGGCTGCCCTCCACCAGCGTCGCGCTTTCCCAGTGCAGCGAGGAGGAGATCTGCAGCGGAATCTGCCGCAGGGGGGCCTCGCCATCGTTGCGGATCGTGAGCCGCGCGCGGCCTTCCAGGCCACTCTGCTGCAGGTTCAGGCGCAGATCCAGGTCGTAGCGGGTGATCGTGGGCGCGGCGCGCTCCACATCGGAAACGTCGGCTGTGGCATCCTCGCCAACGACGGGCTGGGCGGCGGAGTCAGCGGGCGCGGCGGAGTCCGCAGGCGCGGTAGGCAATGGAGCGGGTTCGGAGCTCACCGGCGGCGGCTCGCCGTGGCTCTGGATGACGATCTGGCCCCGCTGCGGCACCGGCTGTGCAGGCTCCGCGCCCTGAACCTGCGGCGTGGCTGGCGGTGGCGGGCTGGCGCCCTGCGCGGCGGCCTGGCCGCACAGCAGGGTCGCTGCCAGCGCGGGCAGCCACAGGTTGTGTTGGAACGCAAGCAACGGTCGCAATCGCCTCAAGAACCGAGGCCCTTTCGCGGCCTTTCCCCTTTGGACGAAGCGGCGCTGCCCGGGCGAGCACCCCCGGGGGCTCCGGCAGTTGCCCGCCGCTGCCGCATGGCTTCAAACATGACCACCGCGCCCGCCACCGAAACATTCAGCGACGAAACGCTGCCCGCCATGGGGATGCTGAGCAGAAAATCGCAGGTGCGCTTGACCAGATCGTGCAGCCCTGTCCCCTCGGAGCCCAGCACCAGGCAGCAGTCGGCCCCAAAGTCAAAGTCGGTGTAGATCGGGTCGCCGCGCTCATCCAGCCCCACAATCCAGATGTTGGCCTTTTTCATCGCCTCCAGCGCCCGAACCAGGTTCGTCACGCGGGCGATCCGCACGTGCTCACTGGCGCCGGCCGAACTCTTCGCGACCGTGGCGGTCAGCGGTGCCGACCGCCGCTCCGGCAGCACCACGCCGTCCACCCCCGCGCCGTCGGCGGAGCGCAGCAGCGCCCCCAGGTTGTGCGGATCTTCCACGCCGTCCAGGGCCAGAAAGAACCGCTTGCCGGCCGTCCTCGTCGGGCCGTCCAGCAGATCTTCCAGCTGCAAAAAGGTGCGTTCCCGCACAAAGGCCACCACGCCCTGGTGCTGGTCAGTGCGAGCATAGCGGGTGAGCTGCTCGCGCGGCTCGGTTTCCACCCGCACCCCAACTGCCCGGCAGTCCGCCATCAGCTGTTCCAGCCGGGGGTCGCGGCGAGCTTCGCGCTCCCGGGCCACCGCCACATGGTCCAGCTGTCCCGGCCGCGCGCGCAACGCTTCGGTTACCGGGTGCAGACCAAATAAGACATCCATAACAGCCAGTGTAGCCAGCGCAGCCTCCGCAGAGGACACCCGCGCCGGCCAGGAACTGCCATTTCGTCGTGGGGATAGGTTAGCTAGCATCCGATGGCAGCTTTTTCCGGAGTCTTTCGCGTACGGTCCAGCGTCCAAACCGGTGTGAACAGCGCGAAAATCCTCTCCGCGGACGCCGCACGGGCCATTGAGCTCGAAAATGCCGCGATTGCGCGTGGCCTCAAGCGCCAGGATCCCGAGCTGCTCGACACCCTGATCGACACCTACCAGCACCGACTGATGCGCTACCTCATGTTTCTGACCGGCAAGCGCGAGGTGGCCGAAGATCTCTTCCAGGAGGTCTGGATCCGGGTGCTGCGGCGCGGCTCGCAGTACAACGGCAAGGCCCGCTTCGACACCTGGATCTTCACCATCGCCCGCAACCTGGTTATTGACCTTTCGCGCAAACGCACCATGGCCTCGCTGGACGAGATGCGCGACTGCGGCGAGGATGAGCGGCCCTTTGAGATTCCCGAGAACAGCCCTTCGCCGCTGGATCAGTATGAATTCAAGGAAAATGCCGCTGAACTGGCCGTGGTGCTGCAAACTCTGGAGCCGAGCTACCGCGAGGTATTGTCGCTGCGCTTCGCCGAGGAGATGTCGCTGGACCAGATCGCCACGGTGACCCACGCCCCCCTGTCCACGGTGAAGTCGCGACTGTATCGGGGCCTGGCCGCCCTGAAACCGGCCCTCCTGCAGCTGCGCTCCCGCCCCGGGTCCCGGGAGGCGCGCTGATGGCTGCCGAAGAGTTCCGGCGCAGCTACGAGGTCCAGCCTGCCCACGACCTGGCGCGTTCCGAGGTGGTCAAACGCACCCATCGCGTCGTCCGCGCACAAGCCGACCAGTTGCGCGAACGGCGACGGCGCTCCCGCAGCCTCCTGCTGCCGTTGTTTATTTCCTCCGCGCTGCTGCTGGTCATCTGCTACGCCATCTGGGCCGTGATGGCCGGCTACGACGTCAACCCCACCGGTGTTCCGGATGCCAGCGACCAGGTCATGCTGCTTTTGTTGTGGTCCCTTCCGGTGACCGTGATTATGCTGGGTCTGATCTGGTTGCGCCGCCGTGGCCGCAACGGAAGCGGAGAACAGTTTCAATGACTTCCTGGTGGTCCACGCGGCCGGCGGACGTGCCCAGCGGCGACGATGAATTGCGGATGATTCCGCGCTGGTCGATGGCGCTGGCGCTGCTCCTGTTCGCCGCAATGCAGTACATCTTCCACGGCGTCATGCCGCACCACAAGCACGAACTGCTGCCCCTGCGCTTGATGATGGGCTACGCCTGGGGCTCGCTGGTGGCCAGCTACGCCCTTCTGCTTGGCTATGTCAGCCGCGATGTGAAGCGGCGCGGCATGTCGGCCGGCCTTTGGATGCTGGTGTGCATTGTGCTGCCCGGCGGTATCGGCGCGGTGGTCTATTTCCTGCTGCGGCAGCCGGTGCTGTCGCGCTGCCCCCACTGTGCGACCTCCATCGCTTCGTCTTATCACTTCTGCCCGCAGTGTCAGTTTCAGATGGCCCCGGTTTGCGGCCTCTGTCATCGCAGCGTCAGCATCACCGACGTCTACTGCACCACCTGTGGGCATGATCTGGCCGAAGACGGCGCCCCCGGCCGCCTGCGCGCCTACAGCGACTGAGCGCCTCCGGCAGGGGTTCTGGTCGCGATATAGTCGAGAGCAGTCCCGAACCCCTCATGGTCGCGCCCCTTACCGCACTCATCGTCGACGACGAATCCCTGGCACGCGAAGAGCTGAAGTACCTCCTCGACCAGGCCGGCAACGTGGCCGTCGTTGGGCAAGGCGCCAATGGCATTGAGGCCATTGACCTGATCCGCATTCACCGGCCGGATGTGGTCTTTTTGGACGTGCGCATGCCAGGCCTGGATGGCTTCGCGGTCCTGCGCAAGCTCCTCAGCGCTGATCGCCACTTTCCTCTGCCCCAGGTCGTCTTCGCCACCGCCTTTGACCAGTACGCCGTGAAAGCCTTTGAAGTCAACGCCGTCGATTACCTGCTCAAGCCTTTCGACAGCAAACGCCTGGCGCAAACCCTCGAAAAGGTTCGCACACGCATCCGGGATGCCGAAACGGAAGGCGTGGAGCCCCTAGCGGCGGAGTCTCTGGCGACCCCGCCGGCAAAGCGGCCCGTTTTGCGGCTCCAAACGTCACAGGCGTTGGTAAACGACGAGGTGCTCCCCCCCTCCAGTGCCGGAGGCAGCCGGACGCGCCTCTGGGAGGTAGCCCAGGCCAAGCTCGATACCCTGTTGCGCATGGTGGAAGAGCAAACCAGCGGCGCTTCTCCCAGCGCTCCCGGCCCGGGGCGGACAGGGCGCGTGGTGGTGCGCCTCGGGGAGCGTCTCCTGCTCGTCGATCAGAAAGATGTCTGCTTCGCCTCCATTGAGGAAGGCCGCATCTCGGTGACCACTAAGACGTTGGACGGCGACTCCAACGTGCGCACCCTGGAAGAACTCGCCGACCAGCTGGACGCAACCCAGTTCTGGCGAGCCCACCGCTCGTTTCTCGTGAACCTGCAGCACATCCGCGAGGTGCTGCCGTGGTTCAAGTCGAGCTACAAGCTCCGCATGGACGACCGCAACGGCACCGAGATTCCCGTCAGCCGCTCCCAGACGAAACGGCTGCGCGAGCTGTTCAACCTATAGAGCGCCACGCAGGCGGGGCTGCCTTCCTCGCCGTCGCCCCTTCTGCTTTCTAGCCCCGTCCCCTTCCGGATCGCCCCCGTTTGTTACCCTGCGCATTGTGAGTTCGCCCCATTCATCGCCCCGCAGCTCCCTGCAACGGATCGGAACATTGGTGCTTGCGCTGTTGCTCCTGGCCTATCCCCTGGACTGGGGCGTGTGGGAAGTGCGCAACCTGCGGGGCAGGGGCATGGGCTCGGTCGACCTGACCGAAACCACGGCCGCCACCCTCAAAGGCAATCACTTCGAGGTGTATTCGCAGCAGACCACCTCGGTGAACTGCAGCCGCTCCCTGCTGCCCGAAGCCGGCGCCGGCCCCTGCTGGTGGCTGCGCCGGCATCCGAATGTGGTCACCCAGTACTGAATTTTGGTTGGAGCTTACGGCGCTGGGTGCCCGTGCTGCAGCCAGTTGAAGCGATACACCACACCGATCGTGCCGGGAAAGGAAAAGATGTGCCCCGCGTTGGCCGTGCGCCCAGAAGGGTCGAAGGGCACGCTCCAGATCTGAAACTGGCCGTCCAGCAGCAGGGCGAAGTGTGGCGTAATGTCCGCTTCCACACCAAGTCCGGGTGAGATCACATTGGTGGTGGTCTGGAGGTAACGAAATGCCTGCATGGGTTCGGCAATACCCCCATTCTGGTAATTCAGCTCCCCGCGGCCAAACAGAAAATCGGCATACGGTCGCAATGGGCCGAAGCGCTTTTGTACCCGCAAGCCGCCCGCGGCGTATTCCTCCCCCACGATCTGGCCATTGTCGACGGGGTAGGTCCCGCGCACCTCGATCGAAGGCAGGAGCCCGAAGAATGGATGGAATCCGAGGTCAAGCCCGGCGGTGATGCCCAGGTTGCGACCTCCGTTCAGTCCCGTATACGTCCCGGTGATGCCGGCAAAGGCCGACGGCACGAAGCCCCGGCTCGCGGTCGCGATGCCCTGGGCAGAAAGGGCCCCTGCACCCAGGCCGAAGCTCAGGAGCAGAGAGAGTGAAAGCAGTGTGCAACGGTTGAGGCGCAAACGAACTCCTTGTTCCCACACAAGCATAAGACGGGAGCGCACCTGTGGCGACTGCATTCGGCTCTGAAGGGGGGCCGTCGTGGGAAAAGCCGGAGATCCAGTTCCAAAGCGGAACGGCTAACACGTTTGTGGGACAGCCTAAGGGTGCGGTATCCAACAAACGTACCGGTACATCGGCAACTTACCAGAGAGTGCCTCCGAGTTACCAACTTGACTGCATTCGGCTCTGAAGGGGGGCCGTCGTGGGTGGGATTGGTTTTGCCCCCTTTCGCGATACGTTAGCCCTGTAAGCGGAAGCGAAACCATCCAGTCCTGGAGAGGGCGGAAAGTGCAAGATCGGAGTGCCGGCGCTCGAAGTCGTCCGGCAAGGGGCCCCCGCAGCGCTAGCAGAAGGCTGAGTAGACGTAAGGGCGTTGGCGGCAGGGCGCGCCAAAGTACATGACGGAAGGTGTCGGGACGCGGGTCGAGGACGCACCTCAACCCAGAGTTCAGATCCACCCTTCCCAGAACTCCTGCGGAGGTTAACGCATGGAGTGCAGGCAACAGGAGAAACCTATGCGCTTGAAACAATTGGCACTTGGGATTGCTGTTTTGGTCGGAGCGGTGACGTGCCGGGTCAGCTTTGCGGACACGCTGAAGCTTGAGAGCACGGGCGGGCAGGTGGTCGGCGGCGTAGAAGTTTACCCGTACAATCTCAGCCTGAACGGTGCCGCACAGACGATTCCGATGATGTGCATCAACTATGACGACCATGTCACGCAGGGTGAAACCTGGCAGATTCAGGGAACGCGGCTCTCGACGGCCTCATCTGCCGCTTTGCAGGAGGATGCTTGGATTTTTTCGCAGCTTGGAAAGGGCGTCTACAGCAATGCGGACATTCAGTTCGCCGTGTGGGACATCCTGGATCCGGGCGTTGGCGGCAATTCAGGCTACGATGCCGCCGCTCAGAAACTGGTCACCCTGGCGCAGCAGTCCTTGTCCGGTCTCAACAACGGCTTTTTGAACCAGTACACCGTACTGGATCCTGTAATGACGCAAGCCGCCATGCAGACCTGGACCGACGGCAGGCCACAGAGCTTTCTGGTGTCCACAAGCGCGGTCACGCCCGAACCCTCGAGTCTGCTGCTGCTGGGAACCGGCCTGAGCGGGGCCAGTGTGCTGCTGATGCGTCGCCGGGCGTTGCAGGAACGGAGCTCCGACACGGCGGGGTAGACGCAAACCGGGAAGAGATGCGCAGATCTCTTCCCGACTGCTCTGATTCGTTATCATCTCGCCGGGTGCAGCAGTTCTGCCTGTCTCGATTTCGGCAGGCATCCCGCTTTTCGGCTCGAAAGCCGCTGTTCATGGCGGCGGTACCTCATGAGGCTCGCTTACAGATTAGTTGAGCGATTGCCTGTGATGAGCCGAAGAAGAAAGGTGAGGATCACAGCACCAATGACCGCCACGATGATGGAGTAGATAAATCCGCCTGAAGACGCCGCACCGAAGATGTGCGACATGATGAAGCCCCCGATGAGAGCGCCGATCAGGCCGACGATCATGTCCATAATGGCACCAAAGCCGGAGCCGTTCATGAGCTTACCTGTAATCCAACCCGCAATAATACCGATGATTATCCAAGCAATGATGCCGTGAGCCATACCAATCTCCTAAGTTCGCAATGGGCCGAGTGACAGTGTCTATAGAGTGGCTTACGCCCCGCAAGGTTGCGTGGTAAAGAAAGGAACGCGGCCGTGTCGAGCCTGCGCTCCACTGTGGGTGCACCAGAACTTCAGGCTGTTGACCGATCTGGGTAGGGGCGCGGCGCCATGCCCGGTGGCCTTTGCCCGGCTGCGTCGCCTCGCGTGCGACTGATCCGTCGCCGGAAAGGAATGGAAGTGAAGACTTTTGACACTCTCTTTTGTTGGAGTAAGCCTGCTTTTTTACTTCACAGCCTGCCTCCAAGGCTGTACGCTCTCTTCAAGAATCCACCAAACTTGTGAGGTCGTATGCGTCTGCGCCAGAGTCTCAGGCCGTGGCTAATGATCGTGTTTTCTATGGCTTTGGGCTGCTTTCAGCCAGTCTCCCTGCGGGCCGATACACTTCGAATCGTCACCCTCGGCTCCGACCAGGACAGATTCCTTTACGGCATAAGCGATACGGGTTCGGTCGTCATCGACACATCCGCATACTGCAAAGACACGTGCTATAGCACCTACACCTCCGGCAGCTATGCTGCAACCACTTCCACCGTGCCCAATCTGAACTTCGATAACGGTACGGCGTGCTTGCCCTCGATTGCGGGCTATGTCGTGGAGCGTGGCGTTTGCAATGCTGGATCAGTCGCGTGGACCGGGTACCCGGAAGGTAAACCGGTGAAAACGGCGGTGTTCTTCGGCACCGATCCCAACACCGACCTTGTCGCGGCGGGCGGAGAAGGCTTCCTGATGCTGAACAGCGCCGGTAATCTTGTTTGGGACGATCACTTTTCGGAGGAGTTCTATGTAGCCCTCCCCTCTGCCGTAACTCCAGAGCCGGCAAGCTTCTGCCTCCTGCTGACGGGCCTGCTTGGTGGGACGGCGGTGTTTGTGCGCCGCCGCCGCCATCAAGCAACTACCGTGCAACTGCGCTAATTTCACGGTTCCACTCCCGGCACAATCCATTTCCTGACCGGGACGCCTCCTTGCTGTCCTTCTTAAGGTGGGCCTGCGCTTCGTGCTGAAAAAAGCTGCAGGTCCTCCATCTCGCGCGCTACGCTCCGGTCGAGAGGATGAATTGCGAAACCGGTGAATCACTCACCACCCTGGACCGGTTTCTTTGTGCGCAGCTGCTCGATTTCCGCTATGCGCTGGGCCAGAAGCCGCTCCCTACCTTCACTGGTGGGCTGGTAATAGCGCCGCCCCGCGAGCGATGGCGGCAGGCACTCCATCGCCGCAACTTTGCCTGCCACATCATGGGCATATTGGTAGCCCTTGCCGTAGTCGAGCTCCTTCATCAGCCGCGTCGGTGCGTTACGCAGATGTAGCGGCACCGGCTCTGCAGGCCGCGACTCGATGTCGGCCAGCGCCTCCGCATAGGCCGTGTAGACCGCGTTCGACTTGGGCGCGAGCGCGAGGTAGACCACCGCTTGCGCCAGCGCCAGATCCCCTTCCGGGGAGCCCAGAAAGTGCATGGCATCGCGCGCGCTCAGGCACAGGTTCAGGGCCTCCGGTGCGGCCAGCCCGATGTCTTCCACAGCCATGCGCACCACCCGCCGCGCCACATACATCGGGTCCTCGCCGGCGCGGAGCATGCGGCCCAGCCAGTAGAGCGCCGCGTCGGCATCGGAGTTGCGCACGCTCTTGTGCAGTGCCGAGATCAGGTCAAAATGCTGCTCGCCCTTTTTGTCGTAGAGCAGCACACGCTGCTGCAGCGCCTCCGCGGCCAGCTCCGGCGTGATTGTGCGCTCGCCACGCCCACGCGCCAGCTGCGCGGCCACCTCCAGCGCATTCAGCGCACGCCGCGCGTCGCCGGAGGAGAAGCTCGCCATCGCCTCCAGCGCCTCAGGATCGGCGTCGATCTCGAGCGCTCCCAGCCCACGCTCCCCATCACGCAGGGCCCGTTCCAGCAGCCGCAGCACCTCAGGCTGTTCCAGCGCGCGCAGCGTGTACACACGGCAGCGGCTCAGCAGCGCGGCATTGATCTCAAAGCTCGGATTCTCGGTCGTCGCGCCGATCAGGCGAATGGACCCGCGCTCCACATAGGGCAGGAATGCGTCCTGCTGCGCCTTGTTGAAGCGGTGGATCTCATCCACAAACAGCACGGTGCGGGAGCCGAAGCCGGCGGCCTTTTCGGCATCGGCCATCACCTGCTTGATCTCCTTGATGCCGCTCAGCACGGCGGAAAACTCGATGAAGCTGGCCTGCGTGGAGCGCGCGATGATCTTCGCCAGCGTGGTCTTGCCCACGCCCGGCGGTCCCCAGAAGATCAGCGAGGCGGCGTCATCCTGTTCGATCTGCAGGCGCAGCGGCTTGCCCCGCCCCAGCAGGTGCGCCTGCCCATAGAACGCCTCGAGCGAGCGCGGCCGCATGCGCTCGGCCAGCGGCGCGGTCGACAGCATCGCGTCACTGCCCTGTAGTGGCGGGGATGTGTTGAACAAGCTCATCGAGCAGGCCTTGGGGGAGGTTGTCCACCAGGTCGTACAGGGTCTGTCGCTGGGCCTCGTACAGCAGCACCGATCCCGCAACCGCGGCGTTCAGCGACTCCGTGTGGCAGGGCACATAGACGTTTTCATCCGCAACCGCGATCACGCGCTCCGTCAGGCCGGCGCCTTCATTGCCGATCACGATGGCGATGGGGGCAGCCAGCGGCGTCTCGTAAGAGATGCTGGCGCTGTCTCCTTCCAGCACCGCCGCGGCGATGCGGACACCCTGCTCGCGCAGGAGTCGCATCGCCGTGAGGATGGGCAGCCTGGAGATCGGCTGCCTGAACACCGAGCCCGCCGAGGCGCGAATCACCTTGGGACTCCACGGGTTGGCGCACTTCGGCGACAGGTACACGCGCTCCACCCCAAAGGCATTGGCCGAGCGGATCAGCGTGCCCAGATTGCCGGGGTCCTGGATGTCTTCCAGCAGCAGAAACGTCCCCGTGGGCGCGGCGTTGACGCTCTCGGGAGGAATGGCAAGGGTCGCCGCGATCTCCTGCGGCGACACCGTATCCACAACCGAATCGAACACATCGTCGTTGAGCACAAGCATCTCACGAGGCGCCAACCGCCCGATGATCTCGGGCTGAAGCTCCGCGGCAACGCTGGCCTTCACAAAGATGGCATCGAAGCGCAGGCCGGCCTTTGCAGCTTCGGTCAGGGCGATGTAGCCTTCGATCCCGACCAGCTCACCCGGCCTGGAAGCCTTGCCGTGAAAGGCGCGCCGCAGCGCCTTTACCCGCGCGTTGGCGTGGCTCGTTATCGGAGCGGGGAACTTCATACGCCCAGTCTATTCTCCGTCACTGCACGCGCAGCCCAGCTTGCGATACCCTCTCAGAAAGGAGCGCAAGAGCACGTTGGACGCAGAGCTTCTTCGCATACATCCGGATGAGCCGGAACCGGAACACATCAGCCGTGTGGCGGGCGCGCTGGACAGCGGCCAGGTGGTCGCCCTGCCGACCGACACCTTTTACGGCCTGGCCGTGGACCCCGTCAACCTGCGCGCCGTGGACCGGATCTACGACCTCAAGACCCGCGCCCGGCACAAGCCGCTTTCGCTGCTGATCGGCGACGTTTCCCATGCCTACGAGCTCGCCCGCGGTCTGGATGGAGCCTTTGACCGCCTGGCGGAACGCTTCTGGCCCGGCCCGCTTACGATGATCGTTCGCGCCGGCAGCAAGCTGCCCCTGCGCGTCACGGCCAACACCGGCAACGTCGCGCTGCGCGTGCCGGAAGCGCCGATCTGCCGCGCGGTGGTCAAGCAACTCGGCCTGCCCATCACCGCCACCAGCGCCAACCTGCGCGGCCTGCCGGAGTGCACCTGGGCCGGCTGCGTGCGCGAACAGTTTGGCGACAAGATTCCGCTCATCGTCGATGGCGGCCCCACCGCCCGCAGCGTCGCCACCACCATTGTCGATCTTTCCGGCGGTGAAAACTCCTGGATGATTCTGCGCGAAGGCGCCATTCCCACGCACGAGATCGCCCTGGCGCTGCAGCGGTAATAACCGATTTGCCTCCTCCGCCCGTCGCTGCGCTTCTGTTGTTCTGGTTGTCATTCCCGCAGGGAATCCGCGTTTTCTTCGGAGCGGAACGGATGACTGGGGATGCAAACTTAGCTTCCTTCGCGCACGTTCCACCTTCAGCCCAAACAGGCCTCCCGGCGTCTCCCAAGGCGGCAAACTGTATCTAACCCTTCAGCATGCAATGGGCCGTCTCAAGCGATCAGTGGCTGCCGCACCTCAGGCAATGGTTCCTGCGATTGTGGCTGCGCCTGCTTGTCTTTTTTCTGATCTGCCTGTTGGTATGGTTTGTGTGGCTGTACCGGCAGATCAGCAGCACCGCGCTCATCGACAACGCGCGCCCGGCGGATGCCATCGCCGTCTTTGGCGCGGCGGAGTATGCGGGCCGTCCTTCGCCTGTGCTGCATGCCCGTCTGGACAAGGCGCTCTCGCTCTACCAGCGCGGCCTGGCGCCGTTCATCATCACGCTGGGGGGCGGCTCTGCCGCGGACTCCGGCCACACGGAGGGTGAGGCCGGACGCGATTACCTGCTTGCCAATGGCGTTCCCGGGACCCACCTCATCGCGGAAACCACCTCTGTCGACACAGAACAGCAGGTGCAGCGCCTGGCGGTGATCGCGGCAGAGCATGATTTCCATTCCATGGACGTGGTCTCTGACGGCACGCACCTGTTCCGTATCGCGCTGCTGTGCCATCGCGCCGGCCTCACGGTGTATACCTCGCCGCGCGCGCCGCTGGGCCATGTGGACGACCTGCATCGCGCCCAACGCATGCTGCATGAGCTGCTCAGCTCCACCTCGGTGGCGCTGGACCTCCACATCAGCGCGCTGCACCGCTGGCTGGAAAACAAGGATGGCAGCGGCGCCTCCTGAGTGCGCCGCCACGCGGCCCCTGCGCGTAGCATGGAGCCATGGCGCAGGAACTGACCGATGCGGAAGTGATTCAGCAGGAGCATGCCGCGGCCGCGATGGCCCGGGCCGCCGCCCTGATGGCCCGCCTGCGCGGCCCCGAGGGCTGCCCCTGGGACCGCGAGCAAACCTTTGACAGCATCAAGCGGCACACGCTGGAAGAGACCTACGAGGTTTTCGACGCCATTGAGCGGCGCGCCTGGCCGGAGCTGCGCGATGAGCTCGGCGACCTTCTGCTGCAGGTGCTGTTTTATGCGCAGATGGCCGCGGAAGCGGGCTACTTCTCGCTCAAGGACGTCGCCGAAGCGCTCAGCGCCAAGCTCATCCGCCGCCATCCGCACATCTTTGGCGATGCCATAGCGACCGACAGCGACGCCGTGCTGCGCAACTGGGAACAGATCAAGCGCACGGAAAAGCGCGGTGCGCCCAAGGACGAAAACGCCTCGGCGCTGGACAGCATCCCGCGCTCCATGCCGGCGCTGCTGGAAGCCGGCAAGCTGGGCTCGGCGGCGGCCAGGGCCGGCTTCGACTGGCCCGACGCCAGGGGTCTGCTCGACAAGCTGGCGGAAGAAACCGGGGAGCTGGCCGCGGAGATGGAAGCCGGCGCGCAGGGCCAGAACAGCCGCGACGCGCTGGAACTTGAGCTGGGCGACCTGCTGTTCACGGCCGTCAATCTGGCCAGGCACCTGAGTCTCGATCCGGAGTCCGCCCTTCGGCGTACCAACGCCAAATTTCGCGGGCGCTTCCGCTCCATGGAGCAGACCGCCGGCGGCACCGACGCCTTTGAAGCTCTTCCGTCCGAACGCAAGGAAGAGCTATGGCTCCACGCCAAGCAGGCCGAAGCCGCAGGGGCGTAGCCGCAGGATTCCGGCAGTGCAGGCGAGGGACGTGTGGCTGTCCCAAGCCCTACTCTGACGCCTATCGCGCAGCTTTTCAGACGAGCTTCGAAACCGCGCTCGCGGGAGCAGAGACGTTCAGCTTAGAAAGCACAACCCGGCTTGGGTATGTGCTGGTATACGGCTTTCTCGCTATTTCATGAGCAGCCGGGTACGGAGTTGCGGTAGGCGGCTTCCATGCGAGTGCGCAGCTGATCGGGGGTGGGGTTTGAACGTAGCAACTCCGCCAAGCCGGCATTGGCATCTTGTTCCCAGTGTCGCCGCCGATAGGCAGGCTAAGGTGTTGCACGTCGGCTTTGGTAATCCAGAGTTCGGGAGCGGCTTGCCTTTCCTGCGCGGTGCGAAAGTCGCAGACAACGCGAATGCCTGCCTGGCTGAGATAATTCATGTCGGCTATCGTGAGATAGGTGAGAACGCCAGAACGATAGAGGAGACCCACCGAACAAAACGACCATCGGTCGTCTCATATCCGCCGATGTCCCCGAAAGTTAGGGGTACCGGCTAGCGCAAGGTGACGGATAGCTCTTCGTGACGTAACCGCCCAAACGAGGGCTGGCTTGAGGTTCTGATACAGAAACCTTTCGTTAGGAAGCCGCAACGAAAGGATAACGCCGAGTGTTATCACTAGCCACGCCAGTATCAGTCGCGCGAAGAAGGGAAGCCATAGCTGAATGTAAACTGCTTCAAATCCCTACCGGATACGGCTTCTCATGCAGGCCTTCGCCTGGGCTGGAGCTCTTGCGCTCAAACAGACCCTGCAGCAGGCTGAGCGAGCCGGTGTACCAGTAGCCCAGCACAAAGAGCAGCAGAAAGGGAACGGTGAAGTAGTTTTCTGTGCTCATGGCGTACCACACCGTCCAGGCGAAGTAGCAGCCGATCGCCATTTCAATCCATGGAATCCAGCCGAGCCGTTTGCGGTACTTCTGCTTTGCCTTGCTCTGGTCGCCTTTGGCCTGGACGCGATACTTCGGCGTGCGCGCAAAGGCGCTCTTGATGCCGAAGAGCGCTTCAAAGACTGCCTTGGTGTTGGTAATGGCGAGCCCCGTGCCCATGGCCATCAGAAAGGGAAGATAGATCACCGACTTCCACCAGCTGCGCGGGTATAACTCCTTTTGGCTGACCATATAAAAGGTGGAAACCGAAGCCGTGGATGCCAGAAACAGCGGCAGGTCGATCAGCAGCATCTGCACCGGTCCCTGCCAGGAGCGGATGATCATGGCGGGCATCAATAGCGTGGAAAGCACGATCATCAGCGGATAACTGATGTTGGCCGTGAGGTGATACCAGGCCTCCAGTTTGGTGTGGAAGGGCACGTCGGAGCGCATCACCTGCGGCAGGACCTTTTTGCTGGTTTGGATCAGGCCCTTGGCCCAGCGCGCCTGCTGCGTCTTGAAGGCGGTCATCTCGATGGGCAGCTCGGCCGGACACTCCACGTCCTGCAGGTACTTGAACTTCCATCCTTTCAGCTGCGCCCGGTAGCTGAGGTCGGTGTCTTCGGTGAGGGTGTCGTGTTGCCAGCCGCCGGCCTCCTGGATGGCTTCGCGCCGCCACATGCCGGCCGTGCCGTTGAAGTTAAAAAACACGCCCGCGCGGGAGCGGCCGCCGTGCTCCAGCACAAAGTGGCCGTCCAGCAGGGTCGCCTCCACCTGCGTCAGAAAGCTGTAGTCCCGGTTCAGGTGGGTCCACCGGGTTTGCACCATGCCCACGCCGGGCTCGGCGAAGTGGTGGACCACGCGCAGCAGCCAATCCGTGGGCGGCACGAAGTCCGCGTCGAAGATCGCCACCAGGTCGCCGGTCGCGGACTTCAGGCCTTCTTCCAGGGCGCCGGCCTTGAAGCCGTAGCGATTGGTCCTGTGGAGGTAATGGATGGGTTGCGGCGGCAGGCCCTCGGTACCCGCGGCATAGCGCGCCACCACCTCCGCGGCCACGTGCTCGGTCTCGTCAGTGGAGTCATCCAGAACCTGGATCTCGAAGCGGTCGCGCGGGTATTCGATGCGGCAACAGGCGTCGATCAGGCGATCCACCACAAACTGCTCGTTGTACATCGGCAGCTGCACGGTCACGCGCGGCAGGTCGTCCGGCGCAAAGCGGGCTGCCGGCGCGGTGGAGTGCGAGGCGTTCCGCTTGTTGCGGTAATACAGCCACACCAGCTGGTAGCGGTGCAGGCCATAGGTGGCCAGGATGAGCATGACGATGAAGTACGGAATCAGGATGCCGACATCGAAGGCGTTCCAGCGGTACGCATGGCGAAAGGTGTGATCGGCGTAGTGCGTCTTCCAGTAATGTCCCAGGCCATGGGACACAAAGAACGCGAGCGCATGGACCGTAGGGTGCAGGAAAGGCTCCAGTGTTCAGGACGAACGCCTTCATTTTAGAGCCGCCCTCCCACCTTTGTGGGATTTTCATCCGTGGAGTGCGCGCGCGGCGAACCCCGCTTCACTGAACGGCTGGATGGGCCGGCCGATCCAGTGGTCACTCCAGCCAGCGGCCCGGAGTTCAGGCTATAATCAGCGCATCACGACGCTGGAGAGTTGGCCGAGAGGCTGAAGGCGGCGGTTTGCTAAACCGTTATAGGACCAAAAGTTCTATCGGGGGTTCGAATCCCCCACTCTCCGCCAGTCCTTCCGCTTTCATCCATCATCCTCCGGATGGATGAGCCTTCAGGGATGAGCCTGGATCTGCTCCAGGATGCCATCCCATAGCGCCAGACGGGCTTGTAGGGCTTCCTCGGCGGCCTGCGCCGCCTGTTGCCAGAGCGCTGGGTTAGTTCCGCAAAGGTCTGCCACCATCCGCAGTGACAACGGCCCGTGCTCGTCGCCGTCTACCTCGATGTGCCGCTCCAGGTACCAGAGAAACAGGGCGAGGTCGCCGCCCATCTCCCGGTCGAGGTCGCGCACCAGGGACCGAAACATGTCGGGAATCGCATCTTCGCGCCCAAAGGTGAACGCCGCCGCCTGTGCCGCAGGAGACCCTTGCTGGATCACCTGAAAGGTGCTTTCCACAAAGGCGCGGGGGGCGGCGGGGACGTCTTCGAGAGCGAGTCTGCCGGAGCGGGCCTGTTGGACCACCCCTTGAATCACGGAGGTGTCCGCGCCAGCCTGTGTCATGGCTTCCAGGTACAACTCAAAATGGCTTGCGGGGCGACCTTCGTATTCGTCGGACTCTTCACCGAGCACGATCTCATTGACAAAGCGCCGACTGGCCGAAAACGGGGTCGGAATCCAGGGCACTTCCACACAGGTCAGCGCCCGCTGCAGCGCCTTGAGCAGACTCATAAAGTCCCAGACTGCATACACATGGGACTCCAGGAACAGACGCAGGTGCTGCGGCGTGCGCAGACTGGCATACAGGGGATGAGCGGCCAACCGGGCGCGCAGCGGGGCAAGGCGGGCCTCGATGTCATCGGTGGATTGAACAGCGATGGCCTCTTGGGTGAGGTTGGCAGCGGCGGCGTCAGTCATGGCTTCAGTATCGGTCAGCGTCGCCACCCTTGCGCGACGCCTCAAGCCACCGCGCGATCCAGTTTTCGCAGTGCCGAAGCGTTTCTCCCTGAGGTCCATCCGGGCAAAGCGTCGCTGCCACAAAAGTTGTAGGCGGCAGTTGGCCGCCGTTGCCGCAGATTGCGTCCCATAGATATGGGTAACGGTACGGTCCAGTCAAGGCCAGAAACGATGCGTTCTTACCTGCATGGTGTGCTGAAGGCGTTTCACGCCGAGGCGCACGCAGGGGAGCAGAAGCTGCGGGAGGCCATGCGGGAATACGAGCGGAGCTGTGGCAAGAAAGCCACGTGCGTCGCGTAGGCTCAGCGTTCCGGAAAAGGGCACCCGAGACGGCGGCCCCCAACACACCGCAGATCGCCTTTCTTTGCTGCTGCGCTGCTGCTGAAGGCATACAGGACATAAAGTGGTTCGGGTGCAAGCGGAACGGCAGTTCAGGTTTGCGTACCCTTGCAGTATGAACGTCGCGCAGCTTCTCGCAGAGGCCGGTCGCCGGATTGCACGGCGGGATGCGGAAGTGCTTCTGCTCCATGTTGCCGGACGCGACCGTGCCTGGCTGCTCGCCCACCCGGAAGCGACGTTGCCGGAGGCGCAGGTCAGGCTGTTTGAAGCCCTGGTAAGCCGCCGGGAACGGCAAGAGCCGCTCCAGTACATTACCGGCAGGCAGGAGTTCTTTGGCATGGAGCTGCGGGTGACGCCCGCCGTCCTGATCCCACGACCGGAGACCGAGTTGCTGGTCGAAGCAGCCCTGCGTTGGGCGCAGGCGCAGGCCAGCGATGACCGCCCCGTGCGGCGGATAGTGGATGTCGGCACCGGCTCGGGTGCGATTGCCCTCGCCTTATGCCGTGCGCTGCCGGATACAGACGTCTGGGCGACGGACCTGTCCGACGCGGCGCTTGCCGTGGCCCGGAACAACGCCGCCCGGCTCTGTCCGCAGGCACGCCTTCACTTTGTGCAAGGCGATCTGCTGGCAGGCGTCGCTGATCATCTGGCAGGAGGTTCCGGCCTGGATTTTGTGGTTTCCAACCCGCCCTACATTCCGGTGGGGGACGCGCCGGCATTGCAGCCAGAGGTGCGCGACTTCGAGCCCCACACTGCGCTCTTCGCCGGCGAGGATGGCCTGCCGGTGTACCGGCGCCTTATCCCGCAAGCCCGTGCCACGTTGCGCCCCGGGGGGCTGCTGGCGCTGGAGTTTGGCTTCGGTCAGCAGCCGGCGCTGGCGGCGTTGCTGCAGGGCTGGGATAGGGTCAGATTTCTGGAGGATTACGCCGGGATTCCGCGGATTGCGCTGGCGGAGCGGTCGTTTTTGCGCGGCGAATAGGGGCGTTTTCCGACATGCGGCGCGGAAAACGCGGATTCCCTTCGGGAATGACAATCAACAGGCTATGGAACGGGCTTTCAGCCCTTGCGGGCCTATTGTCCCTAAACCCAGGCCTTCGGCCTGGGCTGGTATCGAGCGCGCCCTTGGCGCTGGGTGAGGCTGCTGTAGTTCTGCCTCAGACGGCGCCGCGCTTCAGGTCGATCAGAATGCCCAGGTGCAGCCGCCAAACGGCGTAGATGGCCAGCGCCAAGGCAAGCGCCGACTCGGTGAGGGCTACCGGGAGGTCGTGCCCGGCGCGGCGGGCGGCGGCCATGCGCAGGGCATAGCCGCCCCAGGTGCCGATAGCGGCGCCAAGGACGCCGGCGAGGATGCCGCCGGCTAGCGGCTCGTAGATCATCGTCGCGGTGAGAGCCCCAACCAGGGCGCCGAACGCGAGGCGGGCGACCGCCGGGAACGCGGACTTGCGGCTGGGCGTGCGGGGCAGGGTGTCGCCGATGTACTCACCCAGGGCCAGCAGCGTAAACACAACAGCGGAAACCAGATAGGTGATCCACACGGCCCATCCATGCTCCGGCACCACACCGAGCCAGGCGGCCCAGCACAGCACGGCCATGGCGGTCATGGTGCGCGCCCCGGTCACGATCCCAAGCACCAGAATCCACGTCAAAATTCCGACCTCCTGCCCATCGCTTGCGCCCCTGCCGCCGTGAAACCATCCAGGGAAGGTCTGATTTCCTCCTTGAGATTCGTTCCCGCCCGGGAAGATCGCAGATTCCCTGCGGGAATGACAACACAGAACCGCTGTGGCCAGCAGACTTGATCAGACCTTCCCTAGGGTACTGGATTGCCATTGTTGGCGCGCGCCCGCCAGCTGTCGGCCAGCTTGCGGTCGGTCAGCGCCTTGATGAAGACGCCGCCTACCACGGAGCGCGCCTGGAAGCCCACCTGTTTGCCCGTGATGGTGTCGTACCAGTCGGTCATGGGGACGCGGCTGGTGGTCTCGTTGGTCCACTTGTAGATGGGGTCGAGCAGGGTGGTGAAATCGGCCTGGTTGTCGGCCAGGGTGGCGGTCCACAGCTCCCAGTCCAGCTTGGTGTAGGTTTTTCGGCTGTCCAGCGGCAGGCCGTAGACGTTCAGCTTGGTCTTACAGAAAGCGATCTCGCTTTCCCGCACGCTGCGCGGAAACAGGTTGTAGTCGAGCACCTTGTCCCACACGAGGTTGTACTTCTGGCTCCACGTGCCGGGGCTGTTGTAGGCCAGCTTGTAGTGGTCGCCTTCCTTGTCCATGGTGATCCACTTGCCGGCGTACTCTTTGGCGGTTGCGGCATAGGCCTTGGCCTCCGCCGGGTGGTCGAGGCGTTTGGCCAGATCGGCATAGGCAGCCAGGGCGTCGATGGCCTTCAGCGCCAGATTGGCATTGTGGGTGACGTGGCCGGCAAAGTCGTCGGTGGTGAGTTGCCGTTCCGGGTCCAGGCCATGGACCTTCAGGTAGTTCGCCCACTGGGTGAGCGTAGGCCAGTACTCGCGCGCCAGATCGAGACCGTGCTCCTTTCCACCGAACTGCGCCAGGGCATCGACGCCGATCAGCAGGTTGCCGCTCTCCTCCACCGGCATCTGGTTTTCTTCCGTCTTCTCGCCACCACCGTAGGTCTGGCCGTCCGCCAGCGGGTACTGGCCCAGATCGTGCGGTGCGAAGGGGAAATGCCAGTGGTTCGGCAGGTTGACGTATTCGAGCAACGGCCGGATCTCGGCCTCGAGCAGACGGGGGTTGAAGAAAAGAAAGATTGGCGAGGAGGGGTAAATCAGGTCAACGGTGTCGATGCTGCCGTTGGAAAAATTCTCCTTGCTCATGTAAAACGGCCTGCCGCCGACATCGGCCACCAGCTTGTGGGCCGCGATCGCCTGCCGGTAGGCAAGCGTGCAGATCCAGGCATAGTGCTCGCCGCCGACGCGGGTCATGTCCGCAGTGAGCTGCGTGTCAAACTGCGTGCCCTGGGAATCAAGCTGCGTGTACTGCGCCGCGGCCTCATCGAGCATGGTGCCGATCGGCTTGCCGTCGCGCTGCCACCACGAGCGGAGATTGCGGTGCAGGTACTGCAATCCGTACTCCTCGGTGTAGGCGACCAGCACATGGCGGCTCACGGGTGCGGTGCTGACCTCCCCCATGGATAGCACGGCAGCCATCCTGGGGCTGGAATGGTACTCGGTCTGCTCGGGGTCCATGTCATCGATGCGAGAGATGTTGCCGCTGGCGATGAAGTCCCTGGCGGGGTCTTCCGAGATGCCGGTCTGCGCGCCTCCCTGCGTGGCCTCATCGTCCGGAACGATGAGGTGGAAGTAACCCCAGTCGATGCGAAGGTTATCGCCGGAGCGATTCAGCACATCCTGGGAGCGGGTACCGACAGAGAGCACCTCCGTGGTCGCCGTGCGGTGGCGCATAAAGTTGACCGGCTGATTGTCATAGCTGGTGGCAAGGTCGGCATTGGCGTCCAGAAACACCGAGACGGCGTGCTGGCCGCCGTCGGTGGCGTGCGCGGTCCACGTCACATAGGTAACGGGCCGCGACAGGATGTCCAGGTCATCCAGAAAGGCCGGCGTAAAGAAGGTGAGGTCCACCTGCACGGGGCCGGCGGTGAAGCTGTAGCGCGTGTGCGTGGGCAGCAGTGTCAGGGCCGTCTGCGTGGCGGCTTCGGTGTCGCGGGGATCGCGGCCCATGATGCGATAGGCCTTGCCGTCCACGCGAATGAGGCTGTCCAGGGGCTCCGGATGACCGGTCCAGTGCCGGGTCGGGCCGTCGGTCAGCTTGTCATTGTCCGACCAGATGCTGAAGTACGGGTCATGCGTGATCAGCGGAACTGAAGGGGGCCTTTCCGCAGGGGAGGCGGGCTGCTGCGCGGCAGCGGGCAGCGCGAGGGTGCAAGCAAGGGCGAGGGGGCGGACAAGCGAGGAAAGACGCAGCACGCGGGAGAGCTCCTGGGGACGACTGTTGCAGATTGTAAGCGCTTTCACTACGCACTGAAGGTGCGATGTGCTCGAAAACTTGCGGCGCCCCCTACAGGAAAGGTCTGATCAACTCCTCGAAATGCATCGCAGCCCGGGAGGAAGCGCAGATTCCCTGCGGGAATGACAACAAAAAAGCAGAACCGTCATCGCCAGCAGAATGAATCAGGCCCTTGGGCCGTCACGGCCCTACTCGCTTTCGCGTGGGCCCGGCATGGGACCGCTGAAGTTGGAGCAGCAGGGCTTCATCATGTTGCTGAACTCCATATATTCCACCCGGGTCTGGTCGGGGTCGTACAGGTTCAGCTGCATTTTGCCATCGCGCCCGGCCTGAACCGCGGTGCAATCCTTGCCCTCGCACTTGTTGGCCTGCAGCTGCGCCAGCACGGTCTGCATGCGCTCGGTGCCCAGCGAAAAGTGGTCCATCACGCCGGCCTGTCGCAGCGTCACGGAGCGCGGCTGGTTGAGCATGTATTCCAGCCAGTCCGTGCCGTCGGGGACCTGCAGGCTCACGTAGTCGTCGCCCTTTTCCGCCGGGTCCTTGCCCCAGCCGTGCCAATAGGGCCGAAAACCCAGAATGCCCTTCCAGAAGGCATCTTCCTTAGCACGATCCTGCACGATGAAGCCGATGTGGATGATGCGGTGGCTGGTGGCCGAGGGCAGCGGCTGCGCGGTGGACACCAGCTTCGCCGTGCCTGACAGGTGGGTGTCACCGGTGGCGGTGGGATAGGGGCTTTCGACGAAGAGCACAAGGTTGCCCTCCGGGTCGCGCACGCCGAACTCGTCGTCGTGCATGGGTTCCGCGGTGGCGACGCCTCGGGCGTTCAGGTAGCGCTCCAGGCCGTGGGCATCACGGGTGGTAAAGGCGATGGCGGCCATGCGCACCTCCGGCTGCGGCGGAGTCGGCGTCGACACCACCTCAATCCATTGCGAATGATTGACCGGAAACACCATGGCGCCGCCCGCGCCGATCAGCCGGGGAAGGCCCAGGGTGGTGCCATAAAAGGTCTCTGCAGCCGCCGGATGCGTGGTGTAGTCGCGGAAAAAGGCGACGCCGGTGATCGCCGGACGGGCCGGCTCGGGGGCCTGGGCGTTGACGACGGAGCTGCCTACGGGACCGGCAGCCAAAAGACTCACGACGAGCGAAACGAGGGCGCGACGCATGCCACACACTCTCTCGCAGCCCGGGGCACATGGTCAACTGCGGCCCTGGACGAAGGCTATGCTTTGTTCTTGGTCGGCCCGGTTTTAAAATGACCGATGTATGGCGTTTCCGTGGAAAGAGTGTGTTGTTTGCGGTGAAGAGTTTGAGCTACGGCCCGGCAAGCCCGGCTTCGCGAATCGCTGCCCGGAGTGCAGCGCCCCGGAGGCCGCCCGGGAGCAGGCCGAGCGCATGAGCGTCGGCAGCATCGACACCGCAGACCCGGGCGCCAATGCCGAACGACGCAAGGCTATCCGCGACCTGCTCTACCGCAAGGACAGCTGAGGGGCAAGGCTGGGGGCGTGTCCCTTCAAACTTTTTGTTGTCATTCCCGCAGGGAATCTGCGCTTTGCTGCCGGGCCGCAATGGATTGCGAAGATCTGATCGGACCGACCCTGCCCGGCGGTTCGTCGTGCGAACACGCGTCACTGACCACCTGCCGGCGTGAGCGCCAGGTCAGCCGTGTGGCGGTCTCCCGTGGGGCAGAGCTTCAGCAGGGGGCAGTCCAGGCAGCGTGGCGCCTCAAAGGTGCACAGGGTTTGGCCGTGCAGCTTGACTAGCGAGTGGTGCTCGTCGAGCATGGCGGCGTCCCAGGTCTCGGGCGCCAGCCGCATCAGGCGCTCCTCCGTCGTGGCCCCATCGGCGCGCGGCACGAGACACAACCGTTGAACGACCCGGAGGTGGTTGGCGTCGATGGAGAGGGCCCGCCGGCGCAGCGTCGAGAAATTGACCACGGCCGCAGAGATCTGCGCGCCGACGCCCTCAAACTGCTCGAGCCAGGCACGGATCTTTTCCGTTCGGTAGCGGGCGAGAAACTCCAGCGAAAGAGCGCCGGTACGCGCGGTGATCTGCTGCAGGGCTGCCTTGAGCCGCGGCGCTTTCAGCTCCGGGAACGTCACCACGGCGATGGCGCGCTCCAGATCAAGGAGGGGCGCATCCCGGACGGGCTCCCAGCTGCCCGGACCGGCGCCCGGGAAGCTGCGCTCCAGATCGCGCATGACCTGGTGAGCCTGGGGCGTTTTGGTGCGCGCGCTGAGCAGCGAATAGATGAACTGCGTGAGCGGATCCCACATCTGCCTCGCCGGGGGCGCACCGTAGTACCCCAACAGGAGGCGATGAATGTGGGGCAGCTTGTCGGCCTGCTCCTGCGTCAGTGGCCGACGGAGCGCCTCCAGGTCTGCGGGCGCGTTGAAGAGGTCTGCGGTCATTCCTTGCGGGTCTTAAGAGAATTTGCGGAGGACAAGGAACATCCGGGCGCTACAACGCCTGCTTTACCTCAGCTGCGAGCGTCCCGAATGGGTTGGAAACGGCTCGTTGGGCGATCTTGGGGAGGGACTCACCGCGGCGGTACATCATGTAGGCGGCGACCGCGCCGGCGATGATGGGAATCCAGAAGCTAAGGCGTTTCATGTCGTCTCCGCGAACCATGATTTCAGTTCAGTTCCCATAGGATGCACAATGTGCCCTCGGCCGATGGCAGCGGCCCATCCCGTGGCTGGCCTGAGCATTTAATGGTTCCGAGTGGAGCCGATCTGCTGCCCCTGGCCGTTCGCGTAGCCCCAGGCCATACGCGGGGTGTTGTGGGCGATGCCGAAGCGGCCGTCCGGTCCCAGCAGGATGATGCCGCCATGACCCCCGAGACGGCGAAATACATAGGTGATGGCGCCCTCCGCCGCCGCCTGGGGAGCGGCGCCGGCCCGGACCTGATCCGCGGCCCATTTGCCAAGCACGAGCTTCATCATGGGCTCGCCCCAGCCGGTGAGGCTGACCGCGGCTGCCTCGTCGTCGGCGTAGCAGCCGCAACCGATCAGGGAAGAATCGCCGACGCGTCCGGGCGCTTTGGAAAGCGTGCCGCCGGTGGAGGTGCCAGCGGCGAGGTGGCCGGTGGCATCCAGCGCCAGCGCGCCCACGGTGTCGTGGGAGTGCAGCGTTGGGTCGTCGAACTGCAGCTCGGCGGGCAGGCCGCCGCGGACCTCCTCATCCACCGCGGTTGCGCGCATGGCTGGGTCGAGGGCTGGGCGGGGTGGCGCAGAGCTTCCCGCAAACGTCAGGTCGGGCAGACCGGCGGCCTCGGCCTGCTGAAACGCCTGGAGCCGCGCCTGCTCGCGGGGGATGACGAGCTCGCTGTTTGGAATCAGCGGCGTGCCGTGCGCGGCGGCAAACTCTTCCGCGCCCGCGCCGACAAAGTACACGTGGGGCGAGCGCTCCAGCACCAGCCGGGCGGCCTGGATCGGGTTGCGCAGGCGCTCCACGCAGGCGACGCCGCCGGCACGCAGATCCTTGCCGCTCATCATCAGCGCGTCGAGCTGCACGCGGCCGTCGCGGGTGAGAAAGGAGCCGCGGCCGGCGTCAAAGGTGTCATCGTCTTCCATGACCGTGACACTGGCTTCCACGGCGTCCAGCGCGGAGCCACCGCGATGCAGAACAGCCCATCCGGCGGCGAGCGCCGCGCGGATGCCGTGGGTATGGGCGGCGACGGCGTCCTCGGGCATCGCCCAGGCGCCGCCATGGATCAGCAATACGGGTCCAGGCACATGGAGATTGTAGAGCGGCGCAGGGAGGCTGGTATCTGTCTCACTTTGGGGCAAGCACCAGACTTCGCGTCAGCACGATGGCGCTTTCGGGCCATCGATATGCCCTGACCGTAACGGCAAACGATTACCAATGCCTGCAAATCACGGCCAATTTGGTGTTTTTGGGGAGTATCCCCGGCGTAGAATCCGAAAGAACGCGGAGCATACCGCTGATCTTTGGGCCCGAAACTTTTTATCTCGCTGAATCCCTTGCATGCCTGCAGAAACACATCTCGGCACCTACGTCGCAAGCTCAGCCCAAGCCGCCGACAGGCATTCGTCAAGCGCGGCAAGGCCGGGAGCGTGGCGTGCCCCGGGTAATGCTGCCCGCGAGATCGAATTAGACTTTCTGCGCGGCTTGGCGATTCTGATGGTTCTGGACTTCCATGCGCCGGTGCACTGGATGTCCTATCCGCTCCACCGGCTCGGGTTTCCGAACTTCGGATGGGCCGGCGTCGATGTGTTTTTTGTGCTGAGCGGCTTTCTTGTGGGCGGGCTATTGCTGAAAGAATGGCGGCTAACGCAACGCGTGGACAGCCGGCGCTTTCTGATTCGGCGCGGCTTCAAAATCTGGCCGATGTATTACGTGTTCCTCGGCCTGATGCTGCTCACACGACACCGCACGGTGCACCAACTTTGGGGCAATCTGCTCAATATGCAGAACTACACCGGGGGCATACCGCACACGTGGAGCCTGGCTGTGGAGGAGCATGCCTATCTGCTGCTGACCTTTGTGTTGGCTTTCGCCGCCAAACGAAAGCTGCGCCTGCGAACGCTGGCCGCAGGGCTGTCCGCGACGTGTCTGCTCGTGGTCGTGGGCCGGCTTTGGCTGCTGCATCACGGCTACCAGGTTGTAAACCGGACACATACACGCATCGAGGGCATCCTTTATGGCGTGCTGTTGGCAGCCATCTTTCACTTTCGTCCGGAAACTTTTCGGCGCTATCAGGAGAAGCGGTGGATCTGGGGGCTGCTGCTGGGGGCTGCCCTGGTGTTTCTGCGTTTTCAGGGCAGCTCCAGCTGGGCGACTTCCATGGGCTGGGACGCGGCCGATCTCCTGGGAGTGGCCCTGCTGATGCTGTTGTACCGCCCCCAACGCCTGGGGCGTCGCTCCCCGCTGTACCGTTTGGTGGCCTGGATTGGGGTGTACTCCTACGGCATCTATCTGTGGCATGTCGCGGTCATCGCTCCGGTGATGGCATTTTCCGGCAGGCTGCCCCAGCCCTGGGCGCTGCTTTGCGAAGCGGTGATGCCGATTGTGGGCGGCATCCTCCTGGGGGCAACGTTTACGAAGGCGGTGGAACTGCCTGCTTTGCAGCTGCGCGACCGCCTCTTTCCGCGCCGGGCCGGCTCCCCGGTGCGACCCGCGGAGCCGCAGCGCCTCTCCGAGCTGCAGGGCGTCCGCCGTGTCGCCGCAAGCGGTTAAGGCAAATCACAGCTGCTGTACCCAGCGCCAAGGGCGCGTCCTATACCAGCCCAGGCCGAAGGCCTGGGTTTATGGCCAGTACTTCGTAAGGGCTGAAAGCCCGCCCTATAGGCGCCCGGTACAGCTACGAGATCTTCGCTGTTTCAGGAGGTCAATCAGTCCCCAAAAGTGGTCGCAGCCCGACAGTGCAAGCAGATTCTCTTCGGGGGAATGACAACAAGAAAGGCAGAAGCGCGCAAAGCCCCGGCATAGCTGCTTCAAAGCAGTTCCCGGAAGGCCTCGTTCATCTGCCGGGCCGAGTTTGCCCAGGTGTAGCCGGCGGCACGCTGGCGGCCAAGGCGGCTGAGTCGTTCTCGTTCCGGCGCGCTGTGGAGCAGGCCGGTAATGGCTTCAATGTGATCGTCCATCTTGTCCGGTGAGAGCAGGAGGGCGGCGTCACCGGCGACCTCGGGGATTCCGGTGGTGTTGCTGCTGATAACGGGGGTGCCGCAGGCCATGGCCTCGACGACGGGCATGCCGAAGCCGTCGTAGCGGGTGGGGAACCAAACCAGCTGGGCGGCGTTGTACAGGGCGACCAGTTGCTGCTCCTCCTGAAAACCGCCGAGGACGAACGAGGGAGCCAGGGCCTGTGCGCGCTCGAGATACATGGGGTGAGGATGGTTGATGACCACCAGCTTGAGCTCGGGGTTGCGGCGGTGGATGTGCGGCCACGCCTCGAGAATCAGATCGGCGTTTTTCCGGTGCTGCAGGCCCCCGGGAACCAGGATGTAGGGCTGG
This sequence comes from Granulicella sp., assembly GCA_965218675.1. GTDB lineage: Bacteria > Acidobacteriota > Terriglobia > Terriglobales > Acidobacteriaceae > Granulicella. Next base: position 317,038 of record CBDCLP010000009.1, on the reverse strand, counting down.
TTGGCGATGCCGAGGTCGTCGAGAACCTGCTGGCCGGTGGCGGTGGGCGGACGGAAGAAGCTGTCGGAGGCGGCGTTGGGGATGACGCGCAGACGGTCCTTGATGGCCGGAAAAAAGTGGGCGGTTCGTTCCGCGGAGTAGTGCGAGATCATGTGGAACATCGCAGCCTTTTTGGCGAGGCGGCGAAAGAGCAGCCTCCATTTGAAGCGCTGTTTCAGCAGCCAGGGCGTGATGCGATGGATGCCGGGCTCAAAATGCTGGGCGTCATGGCAGGAGATGACCAGCCTGGCCCGGCGGACCGGGACGTAGGACTCCGCGGTGCAATAAACGATCTCGGCGTCGGGCCAGTAGTGCTCGGCGTGCGGGCGGCCGGTGAGGTACCAGAGCAGCTGTTGGCGCGAGGTGTTGTGCTTGAAAAAGTGGTAAGGGTAGCGGGTCCAGGGCTCGCCGACCTTGTCGATGATGCGGGCGTGGTCGCCGGGGTCGGCGAGGATTTCGACGCGGTTGCCGGGCATGGCGGCGAGGTGTTCGGTGAGCTCGCGGGCAACGCGGCCGACGCCGGTGGAGCGATAGATATTGCGGAGATGGACGTAGGACAGGATGTTCATGGGGCGCCGGGCGGGTTTCCTGGAGAGTCTTGCGGTTGAGGACAGCGGTGGCGGGCTTGCGAGGGAAAGCAGATTTCCTTCGGGAAAGACAGAAAATCAGGCGCTGTTGGCGAGGAGGTCGATGCCCTCCCGTTGCACGACGGTGTAGAGCGTGCGCGCGGGCTCGGCGAGGGTGGGATCGCCGGCGACGCGAACATTTTCGTCGATGTGGTGGCGGTTGCGCGAGGAGACCAGGATGATGCTGTCCGGATTGTGAACCAGGGCCGCCTTGAGCATGAGGGAGGCGAGGGTGCCGGGTTGGGCGAGGTCGGCGCCGATCTCGGCGGACCAGCGCTGCCGACGGCTGGGATCCTGTTGAAGCGCCGTGCTGAGTTCGGCGAAGTTGGCGGTCAGGGAGCGGTGGTGCAGGGTAAAAGCGGTTATGGGGCCGAGCGGCTTGTCGAGCACCGACCACTCGAACTGGAGCACAGGGCAGTACCCGGGGCGATCCGCGAGGAGGGCGGGGATCTTGTCGGCGCTGGAGCCGCACCCGAAGGCGCCGATCTTGCCTTCCTGAACGAAGGTTTGGAGGAGACGCAGGAGGTTGTCGTCGGTAAGGTCGGCGGCTTCGGCCTCGTGCAGCAGAAGGAGGTCGAGGCGGTCGGTACGGAGTTGGGCGAGCGAGTGCTCGATGGAGGCGCGGGCAGCAGCGGCGGTGAAGGGCGCTTTGGGCTCGGCGGCGGTGACGGTATTGGCGGCGCTGGCCAGGCGCCTCTTTAAGCCGGGGACCAGCTTGAGCGCGGGGCCGACCGCGCGCCGGGCGGTGCGCAGCAGCCCTTGGTTTTTTGGGGGAGCGATGCCGTACTTGGTGGTGACGGTGATCTGGCCGGGGTGAAGGGTGAGGAACTCACCCAGGCAGCCTTCCGCGGCCCCGTAGCCGTACATGGGGGCGACATCGAAATGGCGAATGCCGGCGGCGAAGGCGTGCTCCAGTAAGGCGAGCGACTCCCTGCGACCCGTGGCGCCCATGAGGCTGGAGCAGCCAAAGCCGAGCTGGGTAGAGGTGCGGCCGGTGGTGGCAAGGGGAAGGGTTTTCATGGTGTTTTCAGGCGTGGGCAGGAGCGGAAAGCGGATCTCCTGCGGATGACAGAAATGCAGACGCGGATTCCCTTCGGGAATGACAACAAACAAGGCGATGTCAAGGTGTAGTGCTGATATGACTGGCGAGGCGGACGGCCAGGGCGAGTAGGGTGTGGGTGGGGTTGCTGAAGCCGGAGGTGGGGAAGACGGCTCCGGAGCAGATGTAGACGTTGGGTGTGCCATGGAGGCGCAGGTTGGTATTGACGACGCCGGCGGCGGCGGAAGGGTGCATGCGCATGCCGCCCATGTGGTGAAAACTGTCCTGGCAGTGGTCGAGGAAGCGATCGTCCGGGGCGAGGAGGTCGGGGTGCGGGGTGAGCTCGGCGAGGCCGGCGAGGGCGAGGGCGGCGGTCTGGACGAAGGTGCGGATGGTTTTGAGTTCGAGGGTCGAGATGCGCCAGTCCAGTCGCGTGCACAGGTGGCCGAGGGCGTCGCGCTCCCCGGCGAGCGTGAGGCGGCTTGCGGAGTTGGGTTCCTGCTCGCAGTGCACCCGGAGGCGAATTTCGGCGTTTGCTGGGTGAAAGCTGCGGTGCTGGACGGCGTAGCGCCAGGTTTGCCGGGCGACCAGGGGGGTGTGGCGCAGCAGGCCGGCGAGCTGGGCCCCGGTGAGCTCGCCGAAGCGGCCGCGCAGCAGGTGTTTGGCGGTCGTTTTGACCTCGGCGAGGGCCTGGTCGGCGTCGCTGACGCTGAACAGGGTGCCGCCGGCGTTGAGGACCCCGGCCTGTTGCCTGGCGGCGGGGGTGAAGCGGAGCTTGGGGTTGTACTTGAAGCCGCGCAGAAAGATGCTGTCGAAGATCTGATGGAAGCCCCGGGGCGAGAGGGGGCGAACGGTGGCGGCGTCGGAGTCGATGTGGTCCTGGAAGTGGCAGCCGAGCAGGCCGGACTCGTTCCAGGGCAGGCGGCCTTCGGGGCGCGGCTGCAGAAAGAAGCGGGAGCTCTCAATGGCGCCCAGCGCGAAGATGTAGCGCCGGGCGCGAAAGGTGGCCTGCTGCCCGGTGAGGGTGCGGCAGCGGATGCCGACGGCCCGGTCGTCCTCCAGAAGCAGGTCGACGGCGTTGGCGTGGAGCCAGAGCTCGATGCGGGGGTCGGTTTCCAGTGCATGTCGATGCAGGCGGGCGAAGTTGGGCTCGGGGCACCAGCGGGAAAGGTACAGGTCGAGGCCGGGGAGCGGCGGCGGGGCTTCACCGAGCGTCTGCCAGACGGCCGCGTCATCGCGCAGGGAGCCGGCGACGCCTTCGAGTTCCAGGGCGCGGGCGTAGAAGGGCGCGAGCTCCGATTTTGGGAAGGGCCAGCCGCTGCCCGGGACCCAGGGGTGCGACTCGAAGTCGCTAGCCTGGAGCTCGAGGATCTGGCCACCCCATTGCGTGGTGGTGCCGCCGTGGAGGCGGAAACGGCCCTCGTGGACCCCGCGGTGGGCGCGGCCGGGCAGGTGACTGCGGTACAGGTCCTGGGTGGGGGCCTCCGGGGTGCGGCCGCCGCCTTCGAGCAGCAGAACGCGCTGGCCGAGCCGCGCCAGTTCGACGGCGAGAACAATGCCCGCGGCGCCTGCGCCGACGATAGCCACATCGGCGGCGGCGAGATCGGGGGAGGGCTGGCCCAGTTGCAGGTCGCGAATCACAGGCTGGCGACCGCCTCTTCGGGGGTGTTGGCGGGCTGGGAAATGTCCGCGTCGGAGAGCGCGGGCAGGAAATCGCGGACGGCACTCACGATTCCGGAGCGAAAGCGCTCGGCGGTGAAGTGTTCGGCGCGACGGCGGGCACGCTGGCCCATGGCGGCGAGTTCGGCCCGGTGGGTGGCGGCCCAGTCGATCTTTTCGGCGAGGAGGTCGGGGCGGCGTGGCGCGACGAAGAAGCCTTGGACGCCATCCTCGATGAGGTCGGGGGCGGCGGTGTGGGTGGTGGACAGGATGGGCAGACCGCTGGCGAGGGCCTCCAGCAGGACCTGGCCGAAGCCCTCGGCGACGGAGGGAAAGACGAACAGGTCGGCGGCCCGGTAGGCGATCTCAAGCTCGGCGGGGCTGACGGAGGGCCGGATGGTGACGCGGTCGGCGAAGGGTCTAAAAAGCTCCAGGCCATCCACGACGCGGCCGCAGATGGTGAGCTCGACCTCGTCGGAGCGAAGCAGGCGCAGGGCCTCGAGGAGGTATTTGACCCCTTTACGCTGGTTGATGCGGCCGACGAAGAGCAGGCGGAGCTTGTTCCCGGCCGGGGCACGGCGGCTGGGGTCGGGGTGAAAGCGCCCGAGGTCGACGCCATAGGGGACGACGCGGATTGCGGCGGGGTCGGCGCCGTTTTCGATGAGGCTTTGGCGCGTAAAGCTGGAAGCACAGAGGAAGCGCGAGGCGAGGGCGGGCTCGGCGACGAGGTGCTGAAACTCCTGCTCGGGGAGAGCGAGCTCCCACTCCTGGGTGAGGGACGCGGCGCAGTCGGGGTGGGCGGCGAGCTCTTCAGAGAGGATGCGGCGGATGGTGAGCGGATGGGGGTGCACCTGAAAGAGGATGCCGGGGCGAGGGTCGGTGCGGAAGGCGTCGTAGGCGAAGTAGCTGTAGGCAAGCAGCGCGGCGTGGCGGCGGCGGGCGAGCCGGCCGGCGGTGCGGCCCAGGGTGGCATCGGCGGAGCGGATGGCGCGGCGGCGCAGATCGAAGGAGAGGCGCGGCATGCGGTCGAGCAGAAGGGTTTTGAAGCCGGCGAGGAAGCAGTTGCGGACACGGCGGGAGGGGACGGTCGGGGCGCTGCGGGCATGCAGCATGGACTGTACGCTGCCCGGAAGCCTGGCGGCGAGGGCGCGTGCCCAGGGGCGGTCGGCGGGCCAGAAGAGGTCGGTGACAAGGGCCTCGAGCAGGTCGGCTTCGGCCAGGGCCTGGGCGACCTGGTAGGCGTCGCGGGCGCCGCCGTGCACGACGACGACCTTGTGTTCAGAACGGGGCCGGATGGGCGCGGGACACATGCTTTCCCATGGTACCGTTTGCGCAGGGCGCGCCTGACTACTCAAGGGTAACCAAAGGTCGGCTATGGCCTACACGCCGCCTGGGCCTTCCCGGCAGATTGGCCATGGAAAAAGCATCTGAACGGGCATGTACGCAGCAGAGTTTCAAGTGCGCCGGGTGCTTTGAGTGGGTGGAAACGACGGTGGATGAGTCCGGGGGATCGCGCCAACAGTATGTAGAGGACTGCCAGGTGTGCTGCAAGCCGAATGTGCTTACGATTGTGTGGGACCGGTCGGCGGGGGAGTATACCGTTTCGGCGGAGCTGGAAAGCTGAGGCAGCGGGCTGCGGCGGTTGACAGGTCAGAGCCGTTTCCTTCTAGGGAGACTCTGGTTATGTCTGCTGGCCGCAACGGTTGTGCCCTTTTGTTGTCATTCCCGCAGGGGATCTGCGTTCCTTCGAGCGGCACCAGCTTCGAGGAATAAAGCAGACTTCCCTAGGGGGTGTCGCTGCGCATATGTGTCGCGCCTTTAGCGCTTGAATCTTTATCGGCTATTACCTGGGCCTTCGGCCCAGGCTGTTATGTGTCGCGCCTTCAGCGCGAAAGAAGTTCGGGAATGACAACCAAAGGGCGTGCTGCGGGGTGCTGAAGGAGCAGCATGAGGATCTGTCGAGTCAGAGCAGCTTCGCGGCGTCCTTGGCGAAGTAGGTGACGATGAAGTCGGCGCCGGCGCGGCGGAAGCTGAGGAGACTTTCGAGGGTGGCGCGTTCGGGGTCGAGCCAGCCGCGTTGGAAGGCGGCCTGGAGCATGCTGTATTCGCCGGAGACCTGGTAGGCGCCGAGGGGCAGGTCGAAGCGGTCGCGGGCCTCGCGGAGGATGTCGAGGTAGGGCATGCCTGGCTTCATGAGGAGCATGTCGGCACCTTCGGCGATGTCCTGGGCGATCTCGCGCATGGCTTCGCGGCGGTTGGCGGGGTCCATCTGGTAGGTGCGGCGGTCGCCGAACTGCGGGGTGGAGCCGGCGGCGTCGCGGAAGGGGCCGTAGAAGGCGGAGGCGAACTTGCTGGCGTAGCTGAGGATGGGGGTGTCGTGGAGGCCGGCAGCGTCGAGGGCGGTGCGGATGGCCTCGATGCGGCCGTCCATCATGTCGGAGGGGGCGACGATGTCGGCGCCGGCGGCGGCGAGCGAGGCGGCGGTGCGGGCGAGCAGAGCGACGGAGGCGTCGTTGTCGATGGTGAAGTCGATGTCGCCCGATTCGCGGTCGCGGAGCTCTTCGGGGGAACCCTTCCGGCGGACGATACCGCAGTGGCCGTGGGAGGTGTATTCGCAAAGGCAGACGTCGGCGATGGTGACGAGGTGCTTGGCGGCGGGAAGGGCCTTGATGGCGCGGAGGGCGCGCTGGGTGATGCCGTTGGGGTCGTAAGCGCCGGTGCCCTGTTCATCTTTGGTGTCCGGGATGCCAAAGAGAAGGAGGCCGCCGAGGCCGAGTTGGGCGGCCTGTTCGACTTCGTGGAGGGCCTCGTCGATGGACAGATTGAAGACCCCGGGCATGGAGCCGATCTCGCGGCGGACGCCCTCGCCTTCGCAAAGGAAGAGGGGATAGATGAGCTGATGGGGGCTGAGGGCCGTTTCGCGCACGAGCGACCGCAGGGCCGGGGAGGCGCGGAGGCGGCGGAGACGGGTGGCGGGGAACTGCATGGGGGTAGTTTACGGGGATGTGAGGCTTGGAAGGACCGACGATGGGTGCCGGAGTTGGGAGGACCAACGCGAAGGGCGCAAAGGACGCCAAGGTTCGCTACGGGAGGGATGCGCGGTGGGGCCGGTCGGGACGGCGGGGGGATCGGTAAGGGGGAAGACGTTGTCGAGTGATGGAGTTGAAGCAGGCGGCGGCTGGTTTGTGTTGCGTTATCCAGCGCCGATTGCGTCGTTTGGGTTGCGGTTGGCTTCTAATGCGGTGGGATGCAAATGTCGGAGATACCAGGTGTTTTAGAGCAGCGGGGTGGGGCAGCGCTGCAATGGGAGGCGCTGCGCGAGCGGGTGGCGGGCCGGGCGCAGAGTGCGCTGGGGCAGGCGGTGGTGCGGGGGCTGGAGCCCTCGGCGGACCTCACCTGGATTGAGGCGCAGCAGGGCCGCACGGCGGAGATGCGGCTGTTGCAGGCCGGCGGCGCTGCCTTTGAGTTTCGCGGCATCTACGACGTCGCGGATACGCTGGCCAAGGCGCGTATTCCGGGCGCGGCGCTGGAGGCCGAGGAGCTGCTGCGGGTGCTGCGGCATGCGGAGCGGGTGGAGGCCTGGCGGCAGCTGGTGCTGGAGCCACCGGACGCCGTCAAGGATGCGTGGCCGGGCATGGAGGCGCTGAGCGCGCCGCTGCTGGGGCATGATCTCCGGGCTCTGCTGCGGAGCCTGCAGGGAAAGATTGAGCCGGATGGGTCATTAAGCGACGAGGCTTCGCCGGAGCTGCACCGCATTCGGCGGGCGCTGGGGCGGCAACATCAGGCGATTGAGGCTTCGCTGCGACGGGCGTTAGACCGGCTGAGCGCGGACAACGCGGTGCAGGATGCGCTGATCACGGTGCGCGGCGACCGGTTTGTGATTCCGGTGAAGGCGGAGGCCAAGCGGCGCGTCGCAGGCGTGGTCCATGGGTCGAGCTCCACGGGGCAGACGGTGTTTGTGGAGCCCATGGAGACGATTGAAAGCAATAACGAGCTGCAACGGCTGCTGGGGGAGGAGCAGGCGGAGATCCATCGCATCCTGCTGGCGATGACGCGGGCCGTGGGGGCCGAAAGCGAGGCGCTGCGGCTGGGGGCGGAGATCCTGGGCGCAGCGGATGCGCATGGGGCGGCGGCGCGGTTTGCCGAGGACCTGGATTGTGTGCGGCCTGTGCTGGTGGACAGCGATGAGCGGGGCTGGCAGCCAGCCCACCTGAGCGACGAGGAAGCTGTCGCACAGAGGGGGCACCCGAGTCCCGAGGGGGAGCTGGAACTGCTATTTGCCCGGCATCCGCTGCTGGAGCTCCGGCTGCGCGACGGCGGCGAGCGCATTGTGCCGCTGACGATTGCATTGCCGGCGGGTAAGCGGCAGATCATCATCTCCGGGCCGAACACCGGGGGCAAGACGGTGGCGCTGAAGACGGCCGGTCTGCTGGTATTGATGGCGCAGGCGGGGCTGCCGGTGCCGGCTGCCAGGGCCCGGCTGCCGGTGATGACGGCGGTGTATGCGGACATCGGCGATGCGCAGTCGCTGGAGACCAACCTGTCCACCTTTTCCGCGCACGTGACCAATGTGGACCGAATCGCGCGGCAGGCGGATGCGCGGTCGCTGGTGCTGCTGGACGAGTTGGGGTCGGCCACCGATCCGGAGGAGGGTGCGGCGCTGGCGGTGGCGGTGGCGGAGCACTTTCTCGAGCGGCAAAGCTGGTCGATTGTGACCACGCACCTGACCGCGCTGAAGGTGTACGCCGCCAGGCACGAGGGCGTGCTGAACGCCGCGGTGGGCTTCGATGAAGCGACGCTTTCGCCGACCTATGACCTGCGGCTGGGGGTGCCGGGGGCCTCGGCGGGGTTGAACATCGCCGCGCGGCTGGGGCTGGACCCGGCCATTGTGGCCAACGCGCGTTCGCAGATGAGTTCGCAGCAGATTGATATCGGCCGGTTTCTGGATGAGTTGCATGCGCAGCTGACGGCAGCGGCGGCGGAGCGCGCGGAGATCGCCGAAACGGCCCGCAAGCTGCAGCGTGAGCGCGACTATGTGCAGCAGGAGGGCCGCCGGGAGCAGCAGGCCCGCACGCGGGAGCTGGAACGGCAGCTTGGCGAACTGATCAAGGACTTCGAGGCGCAACTGCGCGACACGGTCAAGGCCATCGACGACAAGACCATTGCGCAGAAGATTGCCAAGGACTCGGCGCTGCGGATTGCGCGGCTTCGGCGCGAGTTCAGCGAGCAGTTTCAGGGTACGGTGGAGGCGCACAGCACGCCGGAACCGAAGAAGCAGGCCGACGGCGCGCGGCGCCGGGGCGAGCCGCGGCCCGGGGACCTGGTTCGGCTGAAGAGTTTGGGACGGGAAGGCGTGGTATCCCGGGTGCTCGACCCGAAGACGCTGGAGGTCAGCTTTGGGACGATGAAGACGCGGGTGCGGATGTCCGATATCGCGGAGCTGACGCCGGTACGGGAGCCCTCGCCGGAGGTGCTGAGCCGCCGCAGGGGAGGCGTGACGGTGGCGGGCGGCGAGGCCGACTTCCTGAGCTCGGAGATCAACGTGATCGGACGGACAGCGGATGAGGCCGAAGCTGATGTGGACCGTTTTGTGGAGCAGGCGTTTCTGGCGGGGCTGCCCCGCATTCGCGTGGTCCACGGGGTGGGCATGGGGATTCTGCGGCGGACGCTGCGGGACTACCTGCGCAAGCACCCGCACGTCACGGGCGTGGAAGAGCCGCCCTACAACGAGGGGGGCCAGGGGGTCACGATGGTCTCGCTGCGGCAGTAGGCACGATATGCCTGGATGCAAGCTTTTGATTTTCTCCGTTGCTTCTGGTTTGGCCTTAAGTTTGAGGCAAGGCTGTGCGGCGATGAAAGCAGCAGCAGACGTTGGCGATGGCGACGGGGTTTGAAAGCACGCGAAGCGTACGCGGCGGGCGAGGCTTTCTCGCGCAAAGGAACAGGTGAACGGCTACCTGAAAGCCAGGGCGTCAAAATCGGTACGGGGGCGAGGTGCGGTTCCGCTAACCCTCCACTTCTTGCTTTTGAGAGCCCGGACCCACTTGGGCCTACACAAACCAAATTGACCTCCTCCCCTGTCCGCGATACACTCTTGTAGTTTGGCAAAGCACACCGCTGTGCGGCTGTGAGGTCCGGGGTTTGCGATGCGATCGGGTTCCGCCCTGCATCCTCTTCCGGGCGGGGGAGCCTGAGGGCGAGCCCTTACCAGCACAAGATCTGAAGAAAAAGACATCTGTCGCCCCGTGGCGCGGATGATTCGAGGTTGGCAACATGTACGCAGTGATCCGTACCGGCGGCAAGCAGTACCGCGTCGCCCCCGGCGACACCCTGAAGGTGGAAACCGCCGCTCATGAGAATGGCGTTCTGGAGTTTTCTGACGTCCTTGCCGTTTCCGGCGAGGAGGGCAAGTTCGAGGCGGACCTGAACGGCGCCAAGGTGCTCGCCTCCGTCCTCGGCGAAGGTCGCGGCGAAAAAATCCTGGTCTTCCACTACAAGCGCAAAAAGCAGTACAAAAAGCTGCAGGGCCATCGCCAGAACTTTCTGGAAGTGAAGATCAACGCCATCCAGGTTGGCGGCCGCACCTTTGAGGCCGAACAGAAATAACGGTCGCACCCGCATTTCAGTACAGATTCGCGGCGGCGCCCACGGCGCAGACGCCGCTTCATGAGGCAAGGCAATGGCACATAAAAAAGGTCTGGGCAGTTCAAAAAACGGGCGCGACTCCAATGCACAACGGCTCGGCGTAAAGCGCTTCGGCGGCCAACTGGTCACCGGCGGCTCCATCCTGGTCCGTCAGCGCGGCACCCCACTCAAGGCCGGCAAGAACGTCGGTCGCGGCAGCGACGATACCCTGTTCGCCAAGGTCGACGGTGTGGTCAAGTTTTCCGACCGCGGTCAACTGGGGCGTTTTGTTTCCATCGAGCCCGTAGAAGCTCCCACCGCCGCCTAGTTTCATCCTGCGTTGTCGTTCCCAAAGGGAATCTGCGCAAAAAGCTCCGCTTCGGCGGGGCTTTTTCGCTTAGACCATAGCCGCGGAGACCACTTTGCGGCCTTTGCGTAAACCATCGCGACCTTTGCGTGTGAGCCTTCCCTTTGAATGGCCCTACGACCCACAGCAGAAAGCGTTCACGCCATGGGCGCCAAGGTTTACGCCATGGTCGCGAAGATTGCTTCGCGGCCAGGTTTGCTTCACTTCTCCAGCGGCCAGCTTTTTCGGTCGATGTTGAACACGTCCCGCGTCCTGGTGTAGCCGCCACCGCCGTGCATCCGCCCGATCAGCCGCAACTTCGCGGGGTCGATATGGAGCGTTTCCACATCGGCGAAGGCGGCGGTCCGGACGTGCACGTAGACGACCCGGCCCAGCACAATGGTGCTGGTTCCCCCGGGCTCGATGATCTGGAAGAGCCGGCATTCCAGCGCCACCGGCGAGCCCGCGATGCGTGGCACGGTGACCTGTCGTGAAGGAGCAAGCTCCAGGCCCGCCAGCCGGGTTTCGTCGGTGCCCCGGGGCGCGTTGGTGGCGGTGACGTTCATCGCCTCCGCGAGCTCTTCGGGCACCATGTTGACCACAAACTCCCCGCGCTCGCGGATGTTGGCCAGCGAGTCTTTGCCGTCGCGGTCCGGCGCCGCAGAGAACGAGATCGCCAGCAGTGGCGGGTCCGCGGACAGGATGTTAAAGAACGAGTAGGGGGCCGCGTTCAGCGCACCCGCGCCCGACCGGCTCACCACCCAGGCGATGGGTCGCGGCAGAATCACAGACGCCAGCAGCTTGTATACATCGCCCTTCGGCATGGAAGAGAGGTCGAAGTGCGAGAAGGTTTCCGTGCCGGCTTCGGCTGCAGTATCGGGCATGGGACTTAGATGAGGCTTCATAGGAGGCGTTGCGGCCTGAAGTTTCTGGGGTGGGGCCTACAACTTGTGCGTGATCTTTAGTCACAATCAGGTACACTCCCGCATACCAACCAATTTGTATCTGTTTCGGCGGGGGAAGCCGGTGTCGCGTGTGGGCTGCGGGGCGCGGGGGCTTCGCCGGGACGGCAAGGGTCGCCCAGCACCCAGTGGTACCAAGGAGAAGGCATGCAATTGCACCGTATTGTCGGGCACGTGAGCGGTTTCCGTACCTCCCGGGCTTTCACACTTTTCACGCTGTGTCTCTTCTCAGCCGGGGGGCTTACCCGCGTGCATGCAGAGATCGCGAACTCTGCACGGAAGCAGATGCGCGAGATCGCATCCCTGAAGCAAAGCCTCACACCCGCGGAACAGAAGATGAGCTTTGACCTGGTTCTGTTGGAGCGCGATGCGAAGCACACGCTGCCTGCGGACCTGAAGCATCTGGTCTCGTCAGCGGTTCTCAACAGCAGCGGGGAGGCTGTGGTGTCTGTTAAAGGGAGCCTCACGCCATCGCTGCTTTCCAACGCGTTGCTGCAAGGCGTGGACACGGTGGACGGTCAGGTCCCGGCAGGCGCTGTGGCTGCCGGTCGGGTGCGCGCCCACGTCGCCCCCCGGAAGTTGGCGGAGCTGGCGGCCCTGCCCGAGGTGCAGTTCCTGAGCGCTCCTGAGCGTTTCGTGACCAATGCCGGTTCCCTTACCTCGCAGGGCTACGTGTCGCATGGGGCTAACACGGTGATCGCGGGCGGCATCGACGGCACCGGCGTCAATGTGGGCGTTCTGAGCGACAGCGCTTCGCCCGCGCGCGTGGCGGCGTTGATCGCCAGCGGCGACCTGCCCGCCAACGTGACGGTGCTCCCCGGGCAGGCGGGCTCCGGCGAGGACGAAGGCACGGCGATGATGGAGATTGTGCATGACATGGCGCCGGGAGCCAATCTCTTCTTCGCCACGGCGGACCCGAGTCCGGACCAGATGGCCGCCAACATCCGCAATCTTCGCAACCAGTACCATTGCGACATCATCGTGGATGACATCACCTACCTGGCCGAGCCTGCGTTTCAGGATGGCACGATCGCCCAGGCCGTCAACGACGTGACTGCCGATGGCGCGCTGTACTTTTCTTCCGCCGCCAACTCCGGCAATCTCACCTCCGGCACCTCCGGAACCTGGGAGGGCGACTTCGTGCCGGGACCCAGCGTCGACAGCGTCGGCACGTACCACAATTTCGGTACGGCGAGCGCCCCTGTCTTCTCTGACGTGCTCAAGGCCGGTTCCAGCTTTATCTCCATGCAATGGGCCGATCCTCTCGGGGGCGCCGCTGATGACTACGATCTTTACGTGCTGAACCCTGCAGGGACCTCCGTGGTCGCTGTTTCTGCCAATGAGCAGAACGGAACGCAGAACCCGATCGAGTACGTTTCCGGGACGTTCCCCGCGGGTGACCAGGTGGTGGCGTTCCTGTACCAGGGCTCCAAGCGCGCGCTTCGTTTCGATACAGCGCGCGGGCAACTCACGATCGCCACCAGTGGCTCCACCTTTGGCCACAACGCCGCGGCCAGCACCTATACCGTGGCCGCTGTGTATTGGAACAGCGCCCACCATGGCGTGCGGCCCTTTACCGGCGGAGCGAGCAACCCGGTGGAAACGTTCAGCTCGGACGGTCTGCGCAAGATCTTCTTTAACCCCAACGGCACCGCCATTACGCCGGGCAACTTTCTGTTCTCGACCAATGGTGGCACCACGCTGCAAAAGCCGGATGGCGCGGCAGCGGACGGGGTGATCACCGCCACGCCGGGGTTTAATCCTTTCTTCGGAACCTCGGCTGCCGCGCCGCACGCTGCGGGCATTGCGGCGCTGGTCAAGCAGGCAAATCGCAGTCTCACCAACACGCAAATACGGCAGATCCTCGACAGCACGGCCCTGGACGACATGGCCCCGGGCGTTGACCGTGACACCGGTTGGGGCATTCTGATGGCCCCGGCCGCGGTTGCCACGGCCAAGTCCCAGGTGCAATAGAACGAGTGGCCAGAGCCGGGTGTTTGACGGCTCTGGCCAGCCCCCTTCCGCGTGAGGCAGCCACCGGCAGCGTGTTGCGTCCGCAGGAACTTTATGCAGATGCCGCGGCGCAGGCAGGGCGAGCAGCTAGAATCGTCGCAGTATGCCGCTATTCAAGATTTTGATCCTGGCCATTGTGCAAGGCCTCGCCGAACTGCTGCCCGTTTCCAGCTCTGCCCACGTGGTCGTTGCGGAAAAGTTGATGGGGCTTGATCCTTCCAGCCCGGTCATGACGCTGGTGCTGGTGATGCTGCACACGGGCACCATGTTTGCGGTGATTGTGTACTTCTGGAATCAATGGAAGCGAGCCTATTTCGCCTCCCGGGACGCCTTTAAGCGGTTTCTGATTCGCGCCGTCTGGGCCACGGTGCTGACCGCGGTGATCGGCTATCCCATCATCAAAGTAATTGAGAAGACAGCCTTCAAGGGCGCTCCCAAGGCGGAGATCGAGCTGCTGTTTGCCCGCCTGGATCTGGTGGGCGCCGCGCTGCTGGCGGCCGGTCTGCTGATCCTCTACGCCGGCCTGAAAGAGCGCGGGCAACAGCAGTTGGTGCAGCGCAGCGCTTACGAGCGGGCGGCGTCCCGCTCCGGCGATAACGTCACCTTCGCGCAGGCCGGCTGGATGGGCGCGGTGCAGGGGCTCGCGCTGCCATTTCGCGGCTTTTCGCGGTCCGGTTCGACCATCTCCACGGGGCTGCTCACAGGCGCCAATCGCGAGCGGGCCGAGCGCTTCTCCTTTGCGCTCGCTGTCATCCTCACCCCGGCGGTCATCGGGCGTGAGGCGCTGCGCCTGGTCAAGGCCTCCCATGAGGCCGTGGGGGCTGGTGCTCCCATCAATCTCCACGCCAGCGTAGCCACGTCGCTGATCGGGATGGTGCTCAGCTTTTTCGCCGGCCTGCTCGCCCTGCGCTGGCTCAGTTCGTGGCTGGAAAGCGGTCGCTGGTGGCTGTTTGGCGTGTACTGCATCCTGGCCAGCTTTGTTGTGTTCTACCTGCACTTCGGGCGTGGCTTGTAGCTGAAGCGCGAAGGACCATGCCAAAGACCAAAGCTCAGGGCGTGACCTCCGGTAAAGCATCGCCGCCATCCGTGGCCGCGCCGCTTGACGCCGAAGCCTTTGGGCGCGTGCTGGGCCTCTGGTACCGCGAGCATGCGCGCGTGCTGCCGTGGCGCGGCATTCGCAACCCTTATGCCACCTGGCTGTCCGAGATTATGCTGCAGCAGACCAGGGTCGCCACCGTGCTGGAGCGGTACGAGCAGTTTTTGCATCGCTTCCCGACCATCGCCGCCCTCGCCGCCGCCCCCGAGGATGACGTGCTCGCGCTGTGGAGCGGGCTGGGATACTATCGCCGTGCGCGCATGCTGCACCGCGGCGCACAGTTTGTGGAGCGGGAGATGGACGGCGAGCTGCCGCGCACAGCCGCCCATCTGCGCACCCTGCCCGGCGTAGGGGACTACACCGCCGCCGCGATCGCCTCCATCGCCTTTGGCGAGCCCATTGCCGTACTGGACGGCAACGTGGAACGCGTGCTGCTGCGGCTGCTCGGCCTGCCCGAAGAGCGCACCGCCAGAAGCCGTGCCCTGCTGCTGCGCACCGCCAATGACCTCCTCCCGCCGACGCCCGAGCGCCGCGGCCAAAGCAACCCGGCCGGCGATCACAACCAGGCCATGATGGAGCTGGGCGCCACGGTCTGCCTGCCCCGCGCACCGCTTTGCCTGCAGTGCCCCGTCATCGAGTTCTGCCGGACCCGCGGTGAACACCCCACGCCCGCCCGCAAACAGCTGCGCAGCCGCCGGGTTGCCTGCCTGCTGGCGACCCGCAAGCGCGGCACGACCACGGAGGTGCTGCTCGAACGCCGCTCCCCGGACGCGAGCCTGATGCCCGGCATGCTGGAGCTGCCCCCGCTGCCGTTCACGAGCGTGGAGGGCCGCGAACCCGTGCTGCGCCTGCGCCACAGCATCACCGACACCAACTATTATGTGGAGGTCTTCGCCGAGGCGGCCCCCGGCGTCGAAGGCGAACCCGAACCGCCCGAGGAGGGCCTGCATCTGCCGTCCGAGGTCGACCCCCGGGGCGAACGATCCGGTCCGGATTCTCAGCCCGCCTCGCCCGAGGCCAGTTCCGAGGCCGCGCCTGAGGTGGATTCCGAGGCCTTCAACGAGGATGAGGCCGTGTTTGTCGCTGCCTCCCAGGAGGCAGGCTCCGGTCTCACGCTGCGCGAGCAGTTAGCTGCCCGGGAAACCGATCTGCGCTGGCTCGGCACACGTCGCCTGCATGGTTACCCGCTTACCGGGCTGACGCGCAAAGTGCTGCAACGGCTGGGCCTGATGGGCATGCAGCGGGTGCGCGTCAGCTCTGGCGGCACGGTTTAGCGAAGCTCGGTGAGGTTGCCGTCCGAGTTGTGCGCCCAGCACGCCGGAACGCCTCCTGCCCCGCGGTCGCCATCCAAACTCATATGGCCGAGCCGCTGGGTAAGCTGTATTTCCTCTTTGACCGCGATCACGGGCCGCGCGACCGGCTCGTTCCGCGGTGGCTGTTTCTTCGCGCGCTTGGCCTGATCTACTTTTCTGCTTTCCTCGCGCTGCTGTTCCAGGTTTTGGGCATGAGCGGGTCGGGGGGCATCCTGCCCGCGGCGCCCTATCTCGAAGCTCTGCGCGGCATTGGCAACCAGCGCTTCTGGTATGCGCCCACCCTGCTTTGGTTCGGCAGCTCGGACCATGCACTGCTGGCGCTGGTCTGGATCGGCCTGGTCGCCTCCGTGCTGGTGACGCTGAATTTGCTGCCGCGCCCCGCCCTGATCGCCTGCTGGGTCTGTTTTTTGAGTTGGATCGCCGTTTCGCAGGCCTTTGGCGAATACCAGTCCGACGGCATGCTGCTCGAAGCCGGCCTGCTCGCCATCCTGATCGCGCCAACCGGCCTGCGCCCGCGCTGGGGCGAGCGTTCCCTGGCCTCCCGCGCGGCCCTCTTCCTGTTGCTCTGGGAGTGGTTCCGGATCTACTTCGAGTCCGGCATCGTCAAGCTCGCGTCCGGCGACCCGACCTGGCGCAATCTGACCGCCATGTACGAGTACTACCAGAACGGCCCGCTGCCCACCTGGGTCGGCTGGTATCTGCAGCACCTCCCCTTCTGGTTTCACCGGCTGACCGCCGCCGCCACGCTGGTGATGGAGTTGGTGCTTGTCTTCCTTGCCTTTCTGCCCCGTCGCTGGCGCCTGGCCTGCTTCGTGGTCGTCACCGCGTGGCAGATCGGTGTGATTGCCACCGCCAACTACGCCTTTCTGAACTACCTGGTGCTGGCCCTCGGCTTCCTTCTGTTGGACGACCGCGCCCTGATCCGCTTCGTCCCAAGACGCTGGCGGCGCGGACTGACGCCTGCCAGCGCGGACACCCTGGCCCACGAACCCCCACAGGCGCAACCCGCCGTGCCGGCTCCGAACACCCCGCATCGCGGCCCGCGCCGGCATCCGCGCGAGGTCGTCCGCGCCCTGCGCATCGCGCTCACGACGGTTCTGCTGACCACCATAGCCTACGCAACCACCGTGCCGTTGCTGCAAATGCTCGTCCCCAAACTGCCCGTGCCCACCGGCCCCATCACCCTGCTCGAGCCCTTTCGCATCGCCAACACCTACGGCCTGTTCGCCAACATGACCCCGCACCGCTACGAGATCGAGTTCCAGGGCTCCAACGACGGCCAAACCTGGACCCCGTACCCCTTTCGCTTCAAGCCGCAGGATACGCACACCCGTCCGCGCATCTACGCGCCCTACCAGCCGCGCTTCGACTGGAACCTGTGGTTCGCCTCGCTCACCACCTGGCAGCAGGCGCCCATCGTGCCGCGCACGGAGATCCGTCTGCTCGAGCGCAGCCCCGAAACCCTGAGCCTCTTCGCCGGCAACCCCTTTCCGCGGCAGCCGCCCCGCTTCGTTCGCGCGGTACTGTATCAATACTGGTTCTCCACCCCGCGGCAGCACCGGACCGAGGGCTTATGGTGGACAAGAAAGCTGCTGGGGACCTACGCCCCGACCATCACCCGGGCGCCGGACGGCAGATTCGCCGCGGTCGCCCTGCCTGACCTGGCCGGACCGCCGGTGTGAGCCAGCTTCGCCGGCCCGCGACTGTATCCTAAGCACAACACCGGCTCTCTGGGGAGGACCCTCGGTTTGAACAAGCTATTGCGGTCCTGTACGCGCGTTGCCCTTACCGCGGGGCTGGGCTTCAGCCTGGCGGCCCTGGCCCCGGCACAAAAGGTAGCCGCCGTCCCGCAGCTCGACCTCGGAAGGCTCACGGGCGTCTGGTTTGAGCAGGCACACCTGCCGGATAAATGGGAAAAGCGCTGCGTCTCCGACGGCGCCATGCTCTTTGCGCTCAACGATAAGGACCACAGCTTTCAGCAGGGCACCTTTTGCCGCGTCGCCGGCGGCAACATCGACTCGCGCAACGACAGCGGCAAGCTCGACAAGTCCGGCAACGGCATCCTGAAGGTGCGCCACCTCGTGATCTTTTCCATTAAGCTGCACGTCCTGGCCGCCGGGCCCGGCTTCCAGTGGATTCTGCTGGGCACCCCCAACCACAAAACCCTCACCCTGCTCTCCCGCGAGGTCACCGTCGCCCCGGCCACCTACGCCCAGATGGAAACCATCGCGCGCGGGGAGGGCTTCAAAACGGCCAAGCTCATCCGCGTCACCCACCCCGCCGGCGACTACCACCCCCACGATAAAGCCAACCAAACCTCCAGTTCCCCCAGCACCACACCGTCCCCTTCCGCCTCAAGCCCTACCCCGCCCACCCCAGCAACTTCACCCGCTCCAAGCACCGCCCCCTCCGCCCCAAGCGCCACCCCCGCCCCACCCCAGCTGTAAGCGCGCAGACCGCCCTTTGTTGTCATTCCCAAAGAGAATCTGCGTCCCTGACGCCGCATTCACCACCTGCGATCCGCCTCAGGCCGAAGTGCTCAGCCCGCGCCCTCTTAGTTCACGGCACGACCTCGCCCCACCCGAACTCGCGTCCTCCTAGCCGGCACCGCCTCACCCGCAGCGCGCAAACGTCCAAACCCGCCCTCCGCGATTCCTGAAAACAGGCATTTTCTATAGAAATTCATAGAAGTAGAGAGTTCTTCGTTGTCTACGTACTTGTAATAACGCCTAAGGGGGACAGCTACAAGTTTGGCCCCTTACGTGCAGGCACTCTCGCAAACAGGTTCCAACTGAATTTTTTTGGGGAGTTCTTATGCACTTTGGAAGGCCAAGGCGCGTCGTCGCCGGTTTGTCTCTTGCACTCACCCTCGGTCTGGGCACTGCCCACGCAGTCAACGTGAACGGACGCATCAAAGGCACAGTTACCGATCCAACCGGGGCAGTCGTTCCCGGGGTGGTTGTGGTTGCCATAAACCAGGCAACTGGTGTCAAGACACCGACGACAACGGGAACCGACGGGATGTACATCTTCCCGCAGCTGCCGATCGGCACCTACAGCATCATGGTGAACACCGCCGGGTTCCAGGGCTTCAAAGCGACAGGCATCGTCCTGAATATCGATCAGGAATATGTTGAGCCCGTGGTCCTGAATGTCGGGCAAAGCACCGAGACCCTGGAAGTGGCCGCAGACGCCGTCCAGGTCAACACGACTGACATGCAGATCAACAACATCGTGAACTCCCGGCAGATCACTGAGCTTCCACTCATCGGCCGCGGGTTCACCGGATTGGAGCTAATCCTGCCCGGAGTTCAGGCCTCCAACGACCGCTTTGGGTCGTTTTCGGTTAATGGTTCACAGTCTCAGCAATCCTCCTACATCATCAACGGCGCCGACTCCAACGATCTGCCGCTGAACACTGTCGCCATCAATCCCAACATAGATGCCCTGCAGCAGTTCAATCTGGTTACGGGTCCGCTCAACGCAGAGTACGATCGCAACTCTGGAGCCGTGGTCAACACAGCCATTATCGAGGGCACCAACCAATTTCACGGCGATGTGTTTGAGTTTTATCGCGACACCTTCCTGAATACGCGCAATTACTTTCAGAAGACCTCTCCCACGCCCAAATATCATCAGAACATCTTCGGCGGCACCATCGGCGGCCCCATCCTCAAAGACAGGTTCTTCTTCTTCGGGGCCTATCAGGGCACCCGCCAGGGTGTACCCGAGGCGGGCGGAAACGTAAACGTCTTTACCCCTGCTCAGCTCGCGGGTGACTTCTCCTCCTCCTCTATTACGAACAACGTCATCCCGGCTACGATCAACATTCCTGGCTGCGTTGCCGGCACTGAGACCTTTGCTCAATGCTTCAAGGGAGGCCAGGTCCCCACCACCGCCTTTAACACGATCTCGTC
This sequence comes from Granulicella sp., assembly GCA_965218675.1. Lineage (GTDB taxonomy): Bacteria > Acidobacteriota > Terriglobia > Terriglobales > Acidobacteriaceae > Granulicella. The sequence goes on along the minus strand of CBDCLP010000009.1, from coordinate 297,404 downwards.
CGCCCTGGTGAAGCAGTTCGTGCCGCTGCCGAACGCCGGAAGTAATAGTTACACCTTCAATCCGACCGTGAGCACCTCGTCCGACCAGGGCATTGGACGCTTTGACTTCAATCCAACGTCCCGCGACCAGATCTACTTCGTTGGTATCTATCAGAAAACGCTGACCTCCGAAGCACTTCCTTTCACGGGCGCCACCCTCCCGGGTTTTGGCGATATGAACACTACCGTGATCCACCAGTTTTCGGCGGGTTACACGCGCCAACTGAGTTCCACGGCCGTGAACGATCTCCAGGTTCATTACACCCGATTCAACTTCGACGCGGTGGAGCCGCAACATGTCGTCCAGCCATCGACCTTCGGCTTCGCTATCACGCCGCAGAACGCCGCCGCGGCCAGCCTGCCCACCATCTCCATCTCCAACTACTTCACGCTTGGTTTCAGCACCAATGGACCCCAGCCGCGGCTTGATCAGGTCTATCAAGTCGACGACACCTTCTCAAAGACATTTGGGGAGCACAACCTGAAGTTTGGCTTTGATGGGCGTCGCTACAACGTAGCTAACCCCTTCTACAACAACAACAATGGCTCGTTCTCCTTCAGTACTTCATCCAATAACGACACCACCGGGGATGCAGGTCTGGATTTCCTGTTGGGTATCCCATCCACTTATAGGCAGGGTTCCGGTGCCCGTATCGATGCCTACGCCTTTCTTGATTACTTCTTCGCGCAGGATACCTGGAAGGCCACCAAAGATCTGACAATCTCCTATGGCGTCGGATACCAGATCGACACGCCATTGCACAACCTGCAGTACGGGGGCATTGGCGTCACCTGCTTCATTCCCGGTCAGCAGTCAACCGTGTTCCCAAGTGCACCTCGCGGCCTGGACTACCCCGGAGACCGGGGCTGCAACAACGCCAGCGGTGCCACGACCTTCTACAAGGATGTGGGTCCCCGCATTGGCTTCGCTTGGGCTCCTGACCTGGGCTTCATCTCCTCTGGAAGCTCGAAGAAGTTTTCGCTTCGGGCTGGTTACGGGATTTACTACAACCGGTCAGAGGAAGAAACCTCACTCAACAACCTTGGCGACCCGCCGTTTGGCCAAACATCAACCGGTGCTCCCGATTATGGCCAGGCCACCAATCCCAGCTTTGCCAATCCCTACCAGGACTTGAACGTCACCGGATCTGCCGGCCTCACCAAGAACAAATTTCCATTCACTCCTCCCACAGCCGGAAGCTCCCCGGACTTCTCCGTCTTCCTGCCCTTTCAGCTCAGCCAGTACAACGTCGGCTTCCGCTCTCCATATTCGGAGAACTTCCAGCTGACAGTGGAGCGCGAGTTTCCGTCGCAGTTGGTGGCGCGCGCCAGCTACATCGGCACCCTGGGACGCCATAACCAGATCGTGGTCGAAGGCAATCCCATTACCCAGGCCGGCCATGATGCCTGCCTGGCCAGCACCGCCTGCTCTACCACCTATCGCAACGTTCAGAACTTTTACTATCCCAACCACACGGCCTATGGCCAGGCCGATACCACGAACTTCGGAGGCCGTGGACCGAGTGGCGTTGGCTACAACGACTTTTCCACCATTGGACTGATCACTACGGAGGGGTCATCCAACTACAACTCCCTTCAACTCAGCATCGACAAGGGCCTGACGCATGGGCTTCAATTTCAGGCAAGTTACACCCTGGCCCATTCCCTGGACGATGCCTCCAGCTATGAAGGTTCCGGTTACGGCGTTGGTCGCGGGTACAACCAGTTCAATAAGGCATTGAATTATGGAAATTCCTCGTTTGACGCCCGACATCGCTTTGTCTTCGCACCCGTGTACGTCGTTCCTTTCAAGAAGACCTCCAATCAGTTCTCTCCGGTGAACCTGCTGCTCTCCGGTTGGGAGATAACAGGTATCGCCACCTTCGCCACTGGCTTCCCGTTTGATATCTCGTATGCTGGTGGGAGTTCTCGCTCTCTGTACTGCTCCTCCTCGGTCTCGTATTACGCGTGTCCCGATGTTCCCCTTCAAACAGCTCCACTCGTCCGTGTAGATCCACGAACGCATTTTGTGACGAGCAAGGGCAAAGTCGCCAATCGTGTGGTGTATTTCCAGCCAACGTCCTTTGCCCCGGAGCCCCTGGGAGCCTTTGGCAACATCTCGCGCTACAAGTACCACGGCCCGGGCATCAACAACACCAACCTGATTCTGGCAAAGAACTTCTCCTTGTCGCGGGACGGCTCACGATATCTCCAACTCCGAATGGAGAGCGACAACGTCTTCAACCACACCCAATTCTCGTTGCCAACCTCAAACATCTCCGGGACCACTTTCAGCGCAACCAACCAAGTCACCAACTCGGATACCCAAACCTTTGGGCAGATCACCTCAGCTGCTGCTGGACGGCAGACCCAGCTTGCCGCAAAGATCTATTTCTAGCGACCAATCTCAACCCCTCAACAGGAACGCTTCGGAGCATCCTGTTGAGGGTTCACCAAAACACCGGCGCAGGGGGAGGGCCCTGCCGAACTCTCCCGCAGCGCCAACCCGGCTATAGGACAGAATCAACGGACCCTTATCCTCTGGGCCAAGATTCAGTTCTAGTGCGATGAGCACCAAGGAGAAGGGGCGCCCTGTGCGCCCCTTCCTCTGCTTTGGATAGGGCGGGGCTGCGGCAGCCCACCTGCGCTGGTCCTGCAAGACCAGCGCGGAAGAGCGCAACGCGCTCCAGAATTTCATATCGCCTGTGAATTGCTGTACAACAAAGGGGCCGCAAACATGGTGAAATTGGAGGATTGGCAACAATTTAACGTTCTCGCCTGTTTGGCACCTCGATTGCATAGGGCTTTGCAGTGCCTATTCACTTCTTTGCGAATAGGGGCGTTCCGCTTCGACTGCTCTCCGCTGCACAGCAGCCGGGGGTGCCTCGCAGAACGACCCATGCTGCACTGGACAGCTTGAGGGAGAAAGAATGACAGGTTTTCGCAATCTCGGTACTGCTGCAATGCTCCTGGTTGTTTCCGGAGCCGCCATGGGGCAGATCACGAGCGGCAACATCGCCGGCACAGTCAAAGACCCCACCGGAGCGGTGATCCCGGGTGCCACGGTCAACGTGAAAAGTGAATCCACCGGCGTTGTCACAGCGGCAAAGACGAACGGGGCCGGTCAGTATCTGGTTCAGAATCTGCTGCCGGCCTCCTATGACATCAAGGTTCAGGCTCCGGGCTTCGCCGCAACGACCCTTAGGGCAGTTCCGGTCACCTTGAATTCGACATCAACGGCCGATGTGAATGTGACGAGCGGTTCCACCAGCACGGAAATAGAGGTCACCGCTGCTTCCGTTGTTTTGGACACCACAACGCAAAACCTGACGCAAACCTTTCAGACCCAGGAGCTTTCCACGCTGCCGGTGACCTCCTCTGGTTTGGGCGTGATCAACGCGGCACTTCTTGCGCCTGGCGTAGGCTCCACTGGCGGTATCGGCATTGGTGTTGGACCTTCGATTGCCGGCCAGCGTCCGCGCAACAACAACTTCACCATTGAAGGCATTGACAACAACAACAAATCTGTAACTGGCCCCCTGGTCTATGTTCCCAACGATGCCGTCGCCGACTTCACCCTGGTAACGACACAGTTCTCCCCGGAGTTCGGCCACTCCTCAGGCGGTCAGTTCAACACCGACGTCCTTTCCGGCACAAACACCTTTCATGGCAAGCTGTATGAGTACTTCCGGAATCGCGATCTGAACGCGGCTAGCGGTGTCGCCGGGGGTAAGATTCCCAATCCGCGCTACGACAACAATCGTTATGGTGGACAGTTGGGTGGTCCCATCCTCCACAACAAGCTCTTCTTCTTCGCTAACTTTGAGCGCAACACCGTTGGGCAAAACACAACCTACTATCTTTGCACGCCAACCGCAGCGGGGCTGAGTACGATCGGCGCCCTTGCCAACGCGCCAGGGTACTCCAGCACTAACGTGGCGCAGTATCTGAAGTACACCCCCGTCGCTAACGTCAATGGTGGCGCGCAGGTAACAACCGGCAACGACCTCGCGTGCGGTGCCACTTCACTGAACCTGACGAGCGGGCCAGCCAATGCCAGCGGCAAACAGACAGGTACGGCACAGGGATCAATTCCACTCGGCAATTATTTGGTGAATACGCCGTACTTCACCAATTTTGATGCTCTGACGGTCAGCGCGGATTACACGATCTCGCAGTCGGATTCGTTCCGTGTCCGCTATATCTATAACACCGAAGGCACCACGGATATCGCGGCCTACCTGCCGACCTTTTTCACCACGATTCCTTACCGCTATCACCTCATCGCGCTCTCGGAGTACCACAACTTCACGCCCAACCTCACCAATGAAGTTCGTGTAGGTTTTAATCGCTATTACAACAACACGCCTTCCGGCGACTTCAATTTTCCAGGCCTGGATTCCTTCCCCAATCTCACTTACTTCGATCAGGGTGGCATCAACATCGGTCCGGACGCCAACGCGCCGCAGTTCACCATTCAGAACCTTTACCAGATCACGGACAACATCAGCTACGTCAAGGGCAGGCATACCATCAAAGTCGGCTTTGATGGCCGGAAGTACATCTCGCCGCAGGGCTTCACGCAGCGCGCCCGTGGCGACTACGAGTGGTCCTACCTTAGCGACTATCTCCACGACTACGCCACGGATGCAAACGGTCTAGCAGAGCGGTCGACGGGCAACCACACCTACTATGGCGACCAGACGGCACTCTACGGCTACGGGAATGACACCTGGCGAGTTCTGGACAAGCTGACGATAAACTACGGTCTACGTTACGAGTTCACGTCGGTGCCCACAGGTGAGCGCGCCCAGGCTCTTAATTCGATCGCCTCCGTCCCGGGGCTTATTAGTTTCCATGCTCCCCAGCCCGCCTACACCAGCTTTTTCCCCCGTGTTGGCGTTGAGTACGCCCCTGACCCAAAGACCTCTATCCGGCTTGGCTTTGGTACCGCAGGCGATGTTCTTTTTGACAACCTCGGCACCCTTTCCTTTCCTCCGCAGTACTCCACCACGCAGGATGTAGGTCAGGGGAGAGCCCCGGCGTTCGGTTCAGCAAGCTTCCTCGCCAAAGGTGGTTTGCCGGCGGGCACGGGTTCTGGCACGGTTGTGCTGGACGCTGCGACAGCACGCGCGGAAACATCTGCCTATCTCCCGGATCAAGTGGTTCCTTACGCCGAAAACTACACCCTTACCGTGCAGCGCGAAGTCTCCAAGGGACTAACCGCTGAGATTGGTTACATCGGCACCCGGGGCATTCACCTGCCGACTCAGATTCGCTACAACATTCAACCGCGAACCACGACTGCCAATTATCTTCCCACCTATGTCAACGGTGTTGCCATTGAAGGTCAGGGAACGAATGCCACAACGCTCGCCGCGATCACTGCGCAATCCAACATTCTTCCTGCTTTCCGGGCAGCTGGCTTCACAAGCGCCATCACCTCCTACCAGCCCTACTCGTCGTCCAATTACAACGGGGGCATCCTCAATCTGCAGGGTCGTCTGCGCAGCGGGCTTCAGGTGAACATGGCCTACACCTACTCCAAAGCCATGGACAACGCCACGGCTGAGGTATTTGCGACCACACTGACGCCGCGTCGTCCTCAAAACCCGCAGAATCTGAATGCGGATTACAGCCGTTCGGCCCTGGACCATACGCATCGCGTCACCCTGGAAGCCGACTACAACTTCCAGCCTTTCCGTCCGGATAGCAACTGGTTGCTGAAGAATATTGTTGGCAACTGGGTTGTCGCGCCGATCTACACCTACGAATCGCCGGAGTTTGCAACGGTTCTTTCCGGTGGCAACGGGCTGTTGACCGGGGACGCGACCTATGTCGGCCGTACCATCATCAACACGAGCGGGGTTCCTGGCACAAGCTCCCTTGTAACTCCGATCACGAACGCTGCTGGCGACACGATCGGCTATAATGCGGTCAACCCGAATGCTTACTACATTCAGGCAGCCAACGGCACTCTCCCGACGGCGAGTCGTAACACGCTGCCGGGTCGGCCGACGGACAACCTGGATGCTTCCGCATTCAAGAAGTTCGCTTTCCGTGACCGCTACAACTTCGAGTTTGGTGCGCAAGCCTTTAATGTCCTCAACCATGCTCAATACCTCCCGGGCTCGGTGGACGACGTGAATGCGTATTCTTACACGGGTCTTGGCTACACGGATATCAAGTTCCCGACCACCTTCAACCATCCGGAAAAGGTGTTCACCAACAATGCTCGTGTTCTGCAGTTATCTGCGAAGTTTGCTTTCTGAGGTAGCGACAACCAGAGGCGTATGAGGGGAACAGGCGCTTCGCCTGTCCCCTCTTCTGCTTGCCCTTGGAAGAGCGCCGGTCTCTTCCAAGCTGGCGGCCACCTATAATAGATCCTGACGATGCCAGACGATCAGAACTCTCTTCCCCTCGGCCCCAACCCTAACGATCCGCCTTCGGCGCAGGACGCGAACTCGAACAATCCGCCGCCGGGAGGCTCCGGTGGCGATGGGCCTGGTGCGCCTACCGGACCGGGCGCGCTGGTGATGCTGCCCATCAACATCGATGAGGAGATGCGCCGGTCGTATCTCGACTACTCGATGTCGGTCATCATTGGGCGCGCGCTGCCCGATGCGCGGGATGGGCTGAAGCCCGTGCATCGCCGTGTGCTCTACGGCATGCAGGAGATGGGCCTGCAGTTCAACAAGAAGTACACCAAGTCCGCCAAGGTAGTTGGCCACGTGATGGGCAACTACCACCCCCACGGCGACGCCGCGATTTATGACACCATGGTTCGCCTGGCGCAGCCCTTTTCGCTGCGCTATCCGCTGGTGGACGGCCAGGGCAACTTCGGCTCCGTCGACGGCGATCCGCCCGCGGCCATGCGCTACACCGAGTCGCGCCTGACCCGGCTCGCCGGCGAAATGCTGACCGATATTGACTCCGATACCGTCGACTTCGTTCCCAATTACGACGAGTCCACCGCTGAGCCCTCGGTGCTGCCTGCCCGCGTCCCCAACCTGATCGTCAACGGTGGCACCGGCATTGCTGTCGGCATGGCGACCAACATCCCGCCGCACAATCTCACCGAGGTGCTCGACGCCACGATTGCGCTGATCTCCAAGGCCAAGGACGATGCCCGCAGCGATCTTGAGCTCGTGCTTGAGCACGTCAAAGGCCCCGATTTTCCTACTGGCGGCTATCTGTATGGCCGCGGTAACCTGGCGCAAACCTATCGCACGGGCCGTGGCCGCTTCATGATGCGCGCCAAATGTGGCGTCGAGCCGATCTCGGGCGGGCGCCAGGCCATCATCGTGGCGGAGATTCCCTACCAGGTCAACAAATCCAATCTCATCAAGCGCATAGCCGAGCTTGTGAATGAAAAGGTCATTGACGACATCTCCGACGTCCGCGATGAGAGCGATCGCGTCGGCATGCGCATTGTGATCGAGCTCAAGCGCGGCGCCCAGCATGAGATCGTGCTGAATCAGCTGTACAAGAACACGCAGATGCAGGAGTCGTTCTCGATGATCTTCCTGGCCGTGCTGAACGGCCAGCCCAAGGAGCTTGGGCTTCCGGATGCCATCCACGCCTTTATCGATCATCGCGTGGACGTGGTGCGGCGCCGCACCGCGTTCCTCCTCGGCAAGGCCCGCGAGCGCGAGCACATTCTGCTCGGCTACCAGATCGCGCTCGATCACCTCGACCAGGTCATTCGCATCATTCGGCAGAGCACCTCACGCGCCGATGCCCGCGAAAATCTCTTTGCCTTTTTCTCCAATCGCCGCATCACGCTCCGCGGTACCGAGGTCCAGGGCGTCACGCTCGACCCTGGCAAGTACGGCATCGACCTCACCGGCGGCAGCATTAACGCCCAGCTGGCGAACACCAACGCGGGCACGCTGATCCTCAGCTACCGCCAGATCGACGCCATCCTGGAACTGCAGCTGTATCGCCTCACCCAGCTCTCGATCGACGAGCTGCTCAACGAGTTGCGCGCGGTCCGCGACAACATCGCCGAGTTCGAGTCCATCCTCGCCAGCGAGAAGAAGCTGCGGCGGGTCATCATCAAGGAGCTCGAAGACATCCGCGAGCGCTACGGCGACGAGCGCCGGACCGTCATCATCGACGAGGCGAACGAGCTCACCCTCGAGGACCTGATCGCCGATGAGCAGGTCGCCGTAACCGTATCCAATACCGGCTATCTGAAGCGCACGCCGATCTCCACCTACCGGCAGCAGCGCCGCGGCGGCACCGGCCGTCTGGGCATGAAGACCCGCGAAGAAGACTTCGTCGCCCAGCTCATCATTGACTCGACCCACGCCTATCTGCTGTGTTTCACCAACACCGGCCGCGTCTACTGGCTCAAGGTCTATGAGATCCCCGACGTCGGCGCCGCCGGCAAGGGTAAGGCCATGGCCTCGCTTGTCGACCTCCAGCCCGGCGAAAAGGTGGTCACCATTCTGCCTGTTCGCGACCTGCACGAAGAGGGCAAATTTGTTCTGTTCGCCACGCGCAACGGCATCGTCAAGAAGACCCCGCTCCCTGACTTCAGCAACGTCATGGCGCGCGGCATCATCGCCATCAACATCGACAAGGACGACGAGCTGGTCACCGCCCGTCGCACTGACGGCGACGACATTCTCTTCCTGGCCACCCACGACGGCATGGCCATTCGCTTCTCGGAGTTCTACGACGATTCCATCGAGGACACCTCGAAGCGTCGCGGCCTGCGTCCCATGGGCCGTGCCGCCGCCGGCAACAAGGGCATTACGTTGCGTAAGGGTGACTTTGTGATCGGCGCAATTACCACGCCTTCGCCGGAGGCCCGCAACAAGCGCCGTCTGGAGCTGGCCGCCGTCACCACCCCCAATCACACCGCGGAAACTGAGGCTCTGCTCGACGAGATCGCGATCGCCGAAGCCGCCGCCCCGCTGGAGCTTGCTGAACCCGGCGAAACTGCCAGCCCCGCGCTTTCCGCCGACCTCGCCGCGCGTCTTGAGAAATTGGATGCCCGGCTCGGCCTCACCCCCTGCCTGATGCTTACCGTGTCGGAAAACGGGTACGGCAAGCGCACCGACGTGGAGCAGTACCGTCTGCAGTCGCGCGGCGGCAAAGGCGTGATCAACATGCGCACCACGCCCAAAATCGGCAAGGTCACCAGCATTCAGCTGGTCGATGACACCACCGAAATGATGGTCATCAGCCAGTTCGGCAAAATCATCCGCATCGACACCAAACAGGTCCGCGCCGCCGGCCGCGCCACCATGGGCGTCAAGCTGCTCGACCTGGACACCGACGACAAAGTCGCCGCCGCCATGGTCATCCCGCCGGAAGACCCCAAGCTAAACAGCGAAGGCGGTCCGCTGCTGCAGTAAACGCAACCCGGGGGCGCATGTGACGACGATCTGTTTCGACACTTGCGCCCTCAACCGCCTCACCGACGACCCAGCCTCCGAGCGCATCCGCACCGAGGCAGACGCAATCGATGACGCCATGTCACCTGTTTACGCCGGCTCTGTCCGGTAGGTGACGAGCCCGCCCTGCGCTGTGCATTCGAGCGCAATCCGCATTCCGAAAAGCGCGAGCAAATCTTTCCTCTGCCAGCCTTTGCTCATCACGAGCTGGCCCTGACGTTGGCCGTCTTGCGGCAGGCATTCAGTCTCCAACAAGCCGGCTTGGGCCGGTTCGACGCGTTGCATCTGGCGATTTGCCAAAGCGGCGGTGCGGATTACCTCCTCACCGTCGATGACCGCTTCATCAACCGCGCCGCTCAATCCAGAGACAACAAACGGCCGGAGGTGCTCAATCCGGTAAACCGGGCCAGAAGGAGGATCGCATGAGCACGCAACCGGGTATTCAGAATATTCCCGCCGTCTCCGAGGACGCATTCCGCCATCAGGTTTACGAAATCATCATCCGTGAGTTAGGCCTGCCAGGCTATGTGCGCTTTCTCCGCCCCTTCTTGCTCCGGTCATGGTGACTACACCGCCGAGCGCCATCAATGGCTCGACGACATCTCCCTGGAAGAGATCGCCCACGACCTCGGCGTTCCCATGGAATCAGAGAGCGCTTTTTCGTCGCCAGCTGGCAAGTCCGAGCCAAGCCTGCCCTGACCGAAGCCGAACGGGGTCATGCAAATATGGGCGAGAACTGGTCGACCCTCGGCACCGGTGAAAAAGGTCGCGACCGTCATTGTCATTCCCGGAAAGCCTAAAACCAGTAGCGAAGGCGGCCTGTTGCTCCGCCCAAAAAGATGTGTAAGGAGCCAGCATTGGCCGGCCGGTCGTGCTGTTTCCGTCTTTTCTCAGTGTATTCTGAAGTTCGGCACGACAGCTCCTCGCCCCGTCAACGAACGTGAACGCTGACTGACGGCCACTGCAAAACGTACGTGTTCCCCTGGTGCTTCACGAGCGAAGGCCTCGCCTTACGAGAGGGCCTTTCCCGGTTGCCTTGTGCGCCGGTGGTGCAGGTTGTAGAGGGAGCACGGTACACCTTCGAGTGCTGGCAACTCACATCATCAGCTCGCCCGGGCCGCATCTCGGCCTGAGGGCTTCATGACCTCGTGTTGGCCTGCGCATTCACCAGCTCCTCTGTGAGGACGGGTAATGAGCGAATGAGCATGGCAGCTTCCCCGGCAGTTCTGTCTTCCCTTCAAAGCGCGGCGTCGATCCCCGCCCGGAAACGGCCCGCAACCCCCGTTCGCCCGGCGCTGCTTGTGTATGCAGGTGTGGTCGCGATCACCTGCTTTTGGGTTCTGTCCCTGCCTCTGTTTCCATCACAGGACGGACCTCTCCATCTCTACTATGTCAACGTGTTCAGGCAGCTGCTCACGCATCAGCACACGCTGCTCACCAGGACATACACCATCCGTCACCTGCTGCCGCCCTACGCCACGTACTACTACGGCCTGGTCTTTCTTGGTTCCTTTGTGTCCCTGGAAACCGCGGATAAGCTCTTCGTTTGCGGGTGCATCGCGCTGTTTGCGATCTGTGGCTATGTGCTGCTTGTGACCGTATCGCCGGCATCGCGGTGGTCGCCGTTCCTGTTGTTGCCCGTTCTGTTGAACTGGCCCACCTTGATGGGCTTCGCCAACTTCATGCTATCCGTGGACTTCGCCTGCCTTGCCCTGGCCTGCTGGTGCCTGCGCAGGCTGCGTCCCGGGAGGTGGTATCGCACTGGTTTCTTATGCCTCACCGTGCTCATGGTCTTCACGCATCCGGTCCCCTGGCTTTTCACAGTGGGCTTTGCGGGTCTTGACCTTGGCCTGTTGCTGTTGCAGTTCCGCCCCAGGCAGCGGCGCCTCTTCCTCACACCCGACCTCCGTCGGGACTTCCTCACCCTGGCAATCGCCTGCCTGCCCTACCTGTACTTCGCGCATTTCCGCAGCAACACACAGATCATGACAGGCCGAGTCATCGATGCCAGCACCCATGCCTGGCGATTCGTGGCGCAGCCCTCGTATTTGCAACGCTGTTATCAATAGGCGTTCGGCTTAGTCCATACCCACGGCCTCGTTCTTTTCCTGGGCTCCGGCCTGGCCCACATCTACCGTCTCGGGATCGGGCTGGTTGTGGGCGGCACGTTTCTGCTCGGGCTGTGGGCGTTTGCCTCCTCGCGGTCCTCGGGGTGGCGGCTCACGCACACGTGGCTTGTGTATGCCTTGCTGATCGCCGGGGCGATCGTCGTGATTCCCGATAGCAGTGCGGGCGGTTATTATCTCAGCACCCGGCTGCAGATCCTGCTTTACCTGTGCTGTGTCGCCGCAGCCGGAGACGCCCTGGTGCGTCTCCCCAGGCTGGCGGCGTGGTTCGCTGGCTTTTCTGTCGCGCTCGCGCTGCTTGCAGTGGGATTGGCTGCTCGCTACATCACGCCGGCGGCGCGGAGCATCGCTCTACTTCACGACATTCCTGTCGTCACGGCCCGAAACCGGCCCGGTCTGCTGATGCGGCCTGTGGAAGCCGCCGCTCTGCCCCGCCTGAACTTCGACGCTTTCAACTGGGCGCCTGTGCACTACCTTCGCTGGCATGGCTTGCTGCTCTACAATACCGCCTGGCTAGGCGAGCCGCTGATTCCCATCCGCCCCCGCGCCTCCGCCCTGTATCTGCTCGATGGCACTTATTTCAACCAGGCACCGATGGTGGGTGACCTCCCGCTGGCCAACGAAGAACGCGCCCGGCGCACCCTCGACCACGTTGGCTTCGTCCTCATGCAAATGGAGGGCACCCAACCCTCGCAGGAGCCCTTCGCCGAGCGGGGCTACAGCCGTACCCCAGGCAGATTCGCCCTTGGCTGGCACTGCCAGGCCACGGCCAACGATCACTGGTATCTTTGTCAACCAACCAGAGACCAGGCCAGCGCCTCGTTTCCGCTCTGCCGAAAGGCGAAGCGGAGCTCTCAGGGGAATTGATACCGACAACGGCAGAGTCGCATACGATTGGATATTGGCGAAAGCTTGTGATTCAGAACCTCAGCAAGCACTTCAGCGTATGGAAAAGCCGGATGCTGCTGTGTCCCTTTGAGGAAAATAATGCATTCGGTTTCGCGCACAACGGATTGAATCACCAGTGCAAACCTGAAACTGACGTTCTCGCTTAGGCTACAGGATGGCCTCATCGTCTGAGCGGTTTTAGAAGCCTCCGGCCCGCACACGTCGCGCTCGCGAGGGCCGGAGTCTCAATCGATCTCGTACTCGCCCTAATTAGTGAGGCGTGGTTCCGCCGGTGCCCGTAGTCGTACCGGTTCCAGGCGTGCCCATGGTGCCGTTTGTGCCGGTTCCAGGCGTGCCCATGGTTCCGTTTGTACCGGTTCCGTTGTTATAGGTTCCAGGGGTGCGAGGAGTCGTGCCATTGCCCATCGTCCCGGTTCCGTTGTTGTAGGCTCCGGGGGTGCGAGGCGTCGTGCCCATCGTGCCGGTCCCGTTGTTATAGGTTTCGGGGGTGCGGGTTCCGTTCATGCCCGTCATTCCGGTTCCGTTGTTGTAGGTTCCGTTGGTGCCGGTTGTAGAAGACTGACCCCGGCCTCTGTGGCGGCGGCCCCTTCGTGTACTGGTTGTGCCGTTCTGCCCATAGTTCTGGGAGGTGGCTGTGCCGTTTTGCGTGGAGCCGTTGGTTGTACTTTGGGGCGTGGTTTGTGCGCCGCACATGGAAAATCCAAACAGCAGGGCGGCCGTGATGGCCAGGGGACGTGTAGTATGCATGGGGCCCGGTACTCCTTATGTTTCGTAGGAGAGCCCGCCAGGAGAATGGGGTTGTCTCCTGACGGCAGAATCACCCCTGCCGGGCCCGACCTGACCCCTGGCACTCTGCTCAGGGGAAACCACCGGATCTTGCGTGTCTAACTCACCACGCGTCGCCGAAAACCTCGCATCCCGACCCACGTCAGCAGCACAAAAAAGAAGGTCAGCATGCCGAGCAGCAGCAGGTCAGGCATATGGCCCATGCCGGGCGTCAGTGCGGCGCGCAGGCCCTCGCTGATATACACAATGGGGTTCACCAGCACGGCATATTGCAGCCAGCGAATGTGCGTCAGCGCCGCCCAGGGATAGTACACGCAGCCCAGAAACGTGATGGGCACGACGACCACGCCAAAGATCAGGCCGATCTGCTTGGGCTGCACGCTGGTGCCAATGGTGAGCCCCAGCGCGCCCGAGACCAGGCTCCCCAGCACCAGCACCAGCACCAGAAACAGCCACGACCGCACATGCGCCTGCACCGGCGTGGACGGGATGTAGTACGCCAAAGGGTACACAAGACCGGCGGCGACCAGGCTTTGCGCCGCGGAAAAGACAATCTTCTCCAACGCCACGCCCTCAATGGGCAGCGGCGACATGACGCGATCGTCGATCTCGCGCGTGATGCCGAACTCGGTCGCCAGGGGCAGGGCCACGGCGGCAATGCCGGAAAACATGATCGCCACGGCCATCAAACCGGGCAGCAGCACGGTGCCAAAGCCGCCCCCGTCACCCACGCCCGCCATGCGTGCGGCGGGGCTTGCGGCCGCGGCGCTGCCCGTCATGTGGGGCATCACGTAGGTGAACACAAACAGGAACAACAGCGGGTTCATGGCCACGCGCACCAGAAACGGCACAAGCTCGCGCCGCAAAACATACAGATCGCGCAGCAGCAGGCCACCGAAGGCGCGAGCGTAACTGGGCTCTGCCCGCGGCGCTGCTCCCCGGGCCGTCGTATCCGTACCGCTATTCACGCAGGTCCCTCCCGGTAAGCCGGATAAACACGGTCTCCAGACTCGGTTCGGCGGTGGAAACGTCCTTGAGCCCGAAGGGATTGGCGGTGGTGACCACACGGGCGAGCAGGCCGTCCTGTGCCCGGGCCAGCACGCGCAGGCCACCCTTCATGAGCTCCACGCCCGTTACGCCCGGCAACTGTTCCAGCTCCGGCTGCAGCCGAGCAACCGCGCTATCCTGTGCCAAACGCAGCTCATACAGCTTGTCGCCGCCCACGCTGGCCTTGAGCGCCGCCGGCGTGTCTTCTACCAGGATCTGCCCGTGATCGATGATGGCGACGCGATCACAGAGCTCATCGGCCTCCTCCATGTAATGCGTGGTCAGCACCACGGTGATGCCCTGGTCGCGCAGGCCACGCACGGCCTCCCACATGGCGATACGGCTTTGCGGGTCCAGGCCGGCACTGGGCTCATCCAGAAAGAGCACCTTGGGCCGGTGCGCGATCGCCCGCGCGATCTGCACCCGTTGCGCCAGGCCGCCGGAAAGCTGCTGCGGGTAGGATTTCGCACGGTCCGTCAGCCGGAACTGTTCCAGCAGCTCGGTGGTCCGCGCGCGGGCCGCCATGCGATTCATCCCAAAGTAAAGGCAATGAAACTGGATGTTTTCCGCGACGGTACAGGCGCGGTCCAGCGTGTTGTACTGGGGCACCACGCCGATGAACTGGCGCGCCTCCGCCGGATGCGCCACCACGTCTACCCCGGCGATGCGAACGCTGCCCGCAGTGGGCAGGGCGCGGGTGGTGGCAATGGAGATGGTGGTTGTTTTGCCGGCGCCATTCGGCCCCAGCAGGCCATACAACGCGCCTTGGGGCACGCAAAGGTCGATGCCATCCACGGCCGTGACCGGCTGTTTGCCGTTGTATACCTTGCGCAGGCCGGCGATTTCTACAATGTTGTTGCCTTGCAACACGCGCGATAGGCTCCTGCCAGGGGACTTAAGCCATGCTACATGCAGCCGCGTGCCCAGAAGCACCTGAGGAGCCCCGGGTCAGCCTATCCGCAAAAGCATGTTGGCCTGGTGTGCCCCAAAAGTGCAAAGGGCCCGCTTTCCAGCGGGCCCACAGAGAGGCTTGGGGGAGGGAAACACTGAGGAGTTTTGATGGGTACCCAGAGCTGGGCAAAAAGGAGGAAAACTACAAAAGGTGGGACAGTAAGGAATGCCTCTCAGTTAAACAATAAGACGCCTGGCGTGCTCAGAAGTTGCTTAGGCGTTGCAGATTTCCATAGAGCACAATCAGAGAATTCCGAATATGGAAGAAAGGTTGCGTCCTCGCCGATGCTGGAGGCGTGCGAGGCTAAGAGGAGTTTCCATGTCGTCCGTCTCCCCTCCTTTCCGAAGCGACACCTTGCGCCGACTCCTGGGGCAACTGGACACCGTGTGTGTTGCGGTAGCCGCCCCGCAGTTCGATCAGGTGCTGGCGACCTCATCCGCCCTGTTGCCCAAACACCGCTTCCAGGAGTTTCGTCTGGATAGCTTGCCCGACCCGGCCGCCAGCCTGCCGGCGCTGGCGAAATTTCTTGCGGACCAGCCCGCGCTGACGCTGCTAGCCACCTTTCGTCCCAGGCGAAGCGGCGGGTACTGGGAGTGCGGGGCCGCCGAGGAACTCGCCGTGCTGCAGGGCGCCGCCGCAGCGGGGGCGTCGTTGGTCGATCTGTCGCTGGAGAGCGCGGAAGAGCTTGGTGCCGCCGCCCTGGACTCGCTGCGGCAACGGGGCGCCGTGGTGATGGTCAGCCATCACGACTTTGAGCTCACGGGCGACCTCGACGCCGTGCTGGCCCGAATGCGCCGCCTTTCCCCCGATCTGTGCAAAATTGTCCCCACAGCGGAAAAGCTGCAGGACAGCGTCCGGCTGTTACGGCTGCTGCGCGGCAGCCGGGGTGCCGAGGCTCCCGCCGTGGTTGCCGTTGCGATGGGCGAGGCCGGCGTGCTAACGCGGGTCCTGGGACCGCGCGAGGGCTCCGCCTTCACCTTCGCCGCAGCCAGCGAGGCCGAGGCCACGGCGCCGGGGCAACTTACCGCGGAAATCCTTGCGGACCTTTACAGGGTCAGGTCCCTCGGCCCGACGACCGAGATCTTCGGCGTCGCTGGCGACCCGATCAGCGCATCGCTCTCCCCCCTCATGCAAAATACCGCCTTCCGGGAGGCCGGCCTGAACAGCGTCTACCTGCCGCTGAAGACGCGGGACGCGACCGAGCTGTTCCAGGTGGCCGAAGTGCTTCCGCTGGCGGGCTGTAGCGTCACCATGCCGTTGAAGCAGAACATCCGGCGTTACCTGGCGGACGTGGAACCGCTGGCGGAGCGCATCGGCGCGGTGAACACCCTCGTCCGCCGCGCCGACGGCCGCTATGTGGGCTACAACACGGATGCCGACGGCATCGCCAAGCCGTTGCAGACACGGCTGAAGCTACGTGGCGCCCGGGTGCTGGTGCTGGGAGCCGGCGGAGCCGGCCGCGCGGCGGTGTTCGCCTGCGTGGATCGCGGCGCGGAGGTTTTCGTCGTGAACCGGACAGAAGGCATCGCCAGTCAGCTTGCCCGCGAGGCTGGAGCAACGGCCCTTGCACGTGAACAGCTCCGCAGACGGGACTTCGACGTCCTCATCAATGCCACCCCCGCCGGCATGCGCGGCCACGCTTTGTCTCTACCCCTGGAGCGGGAAGAGTTGCGGGCCGGGTTGGTCTTCGACCTTGTCTACAACCCCCTCGAGACGTCCCTGCTCGCGCTGGCGCGGCAGACGGGGGCGGAGGTGATCCCCGGCGTCGAGATGTTTGTGCACCAGGGCGCGCGGCAGTTCGAGCTATGGACCGGACAACCGGCGCCCGTGGAAGCCATGCGCGAGGTGGTGCTCCGTGAGCTGAGCCGAAGTGAGCCTGGTGCCGCGCGGAGTATTGTCGCGCTGTAGAACTGCAGATTCGCTACGGGAATGACAACGAAAGGCGCAGCCATGCGGCCAGCAGACTTGATCAGACCCGTCCCTAAGCCGCTGCATACTCCTTTCCAATCCATTCCCGTAAGGCATTCATACTGACGTGCTCCTGACCCAGAAACGCCTTGACCAGCTCGCGAGCGGGTCGCGAGCCGCCGGGTTCCAGCACCTCGCGCCGGTAGCGCTGACCGGTTTTGCCGTTCAGCATGTCGGCGCTGTCGGTGGCGAACTGGCGGAAGAATTCGAGCGCCATCACCTTGTCGTACAGGTAGGTGTAATAGTTGGAGGTGTAGCCAACCAGGTGCGTAAAGGCGGCGTACAGGCGATTGCCTTCCACAAACTCGTACCTGCTAAACCGGTCGTAGCCGTCCCGGAGCAGGGTGTCGAGGTCCAGGGACGCGGCGCGCTGATCGTGCGTTTCCATGGAATAGGTGGCATACATTACCTGCGTCATGGTGGAAAGCGCGCGGCCGTGTGCGCTGGCCTTGACCATGCGGGCGACGGTCTCATACGGAATGGGCTCGCCGGTCTCGACGTGCCGAGCGAAGGTGCGCAGCAGGTCGGCGTCCTCAAAGAACTCCTCCAGCATCTGGGAAGGGACCTCCACGAAGTCTCCCTCGGTGGCGATGCCGCTTTGGCCTGCCCATCGCTGGCGACCGCCCAGCACCTCGTGCATGAGGTGGCCGAACTCGTGAAAGTAGGTGACCACGTCGGCGTACTGCATCAGGCCGGGATCCGCGGCGGTGGGCTGTGGGAAGTTGCACACCAGGGAGGCCTCCGGGAGGTGCCGGCCACGAACCCCACCCACCAGCGAGCACTCGGAAAACCACTTGCTCTTGCCCTCGCGCGGGTGCATGTCCAGGTAAATGCGCCCGATGGCCTCCGGTGCCGAGCCGTCGGCGGTGTCAAAGACGTCGAAGGCCTTCACCGCGGGGTCCCAGACCGGAGCGCCGCTGTTGCGCTCAAAGCGCACCGCAAAGAGCTTGCCCGCGGTGGCCAGGATGCCCGCCTCCACCTGCTCGTAGGGGAAGTAAGGCCGCACGCTTTGGGAGTCGAAGTTGTAGCGCGCGCGCCGGAACTGCTCTTCCCAGAAGCGAGCGTCGCTCAGGGTCAGGGGCAGGGCGTCCGGGTCGCGCTCGCGCACAAACTCCTCGAGTTCCTTCCACTCGCGCAGGGCAGTTTCGCGGGAGGCGTCCTCGACCTCGCCCAGAAAATGGCGCATGTTTTCGGCCGAGCCCATCATCTGGTCCACCGTGGCCAGGTCCGCCCAGCTGCGAAAGCCCAGCAGCTCCGCCATCTGCTCGCGGGCGGCGAGCAGGTCGAGCAGCACCTGCTTGTTGGCGGGGTAGCCGCGATCGTTGTACTGGAGATGCAGCCTGCGCCGCAGTTCCCGGCCTTCGGCATAGTTCATCACGGGCGACATTTCGGGCGGATCGGTGGAGATGACGACCTCGCCGTCCGCAACCATCTTGCCGTCCCGCTCGCGCACCCCGTGGCGCGCGAGAAAGTCCGCCGGCAGACCCCGGAGTTGGTTGGGATCGTCCACCGTGACGCGGCGAACGTCGTCCTGCGCCTCGCGGCTGAACTGCATGCCAAGCTCGGTCATGCGGTCGGCCAGCGCGCGGATCTTGTCGCGGATCGGCTCGTCGCGATCCACGCCCGCGAGCCGATACCCCAGCAGCGTCCGCTCAAGATAGTAGCGGGTGGCCTCGTCTTCGGCGCTGGCGTCCACGGCTTCCAGCGCGCGATAAACGTCCTGATTCAGGCTGAGGGCAACCGATTCCGCGCTGACCTGCTGAGAAAGCGCCTGCACTGCATCGCGTACGCCGGCCTCGGGAAACACCATAAACATCACATGGGCCTGGCTGCCCGCCATGCGCAGGTGCCAGACGGCATCGTCGTAGGGTCGCACCGTGTTCTCGACGGTGCGCTTGCCCTCTATCGCCAACAGATTTCCAACCGCGGAGCGCGCCGCACTCAGATGAGCCTCAACCCACCGTTTTGCGTCATCCGCGCCGCGCAGGCCGTTCCACAGGTGCAGGGCGTCCCCCTTTGCCTGATGTTCTGCGCTCTCCTGAACCGCGTCCGCTGTCTTTTCCATCACTGCCATCTCTCCGCTCTCCCCTATTGTCATCATTCAGTCTGACGCGCCAATCCCACCGACGACGCAGCTTTGAGCCCGCGAAAGGGCTTTCTGTCCGGCGACGCTACACTAGAAGGCGACATGCGTTACCTGATCGCCCTGCTCGCGCTGGCCGGCCTGATTGATTCCGCCCTTGCCCTTCGCATCCACCTCCAGGATCCCGGCGCGGCGCCTCCCTGCGCTGTGACCGAGCAGTGGGACTGCGGCGCGGTCAATCATTCCCGCTACGCCGAGTTTCCGCCACGCTCCTTCGATGAGGCTCCCGGCAGCAAGGGCGGCGCCCATCTCCCCGTCGCCATTCTGGGCATCGCCGGCTATGCACTCATCGGCGGCCTGGCACTCACGGGACATCTTTGGGCGACCTTGCAGGCTGCCGAGATCGGCTTCGCCTTTGCCGCGTTTCTCTCTTTTATGGAAGCGTATGTGCTCCAGAAATGGTGCATCTATTGCGTCTGGTCACAGGCGCTGATCACGGCCATCCTGCTGGCGACCATTGCCGCGCTGGTTCTGCGGCACCGACGGGGCCGAAGAGCCGTCCCGGCCTGAAGTCTGCCTCCGTACCACCGGGGCGGGCGCATAGAATGGACACTCATGTGGCCGAAAGCACTTACGCAGCTGGTTGAACTCGCTCCCCATGTGACGCGGCTGTTGCCCCTGGCGGACCGCTACTTTAAAGACAAGGCCACTGGGGATGAAGCCACCGCCAGGGCGCTCGAAGACCAGCGTGCGGTGCTGGAAGCGCAGCGCGCGGCGGTTGCAGACCTGGCATCGCGGCTCCATGCGGACCTTGGCGCGGTCACCGGCCAGCAGACCACACAGCTGGCCACGCTGGGCCGGCAGGTCGGCGAGATGGAAAAGCACCTGGCCGGTGTGCGCACAGATTCCCTGGCTGCCCGGCAGGCGGCGGAAGGCCTGGAAGGGCGGTTGGCTCGGGTGGAAGCCGGCCAGCGCCGGGCGCAGGTCCTCAACATTGTCATCGTGGTATTGCTGGCCGTCGTCTTTGTGCTGTTGCTCCTGCCCCTGCTGCGGGCGCATTAACACGTTTGCCTGCCCAGAAGTCACCTCTGCCCCATGACCACGCCACACGACGGACCCCACCACCACACCACGCTGCGCCACCGAGGCGGCCTGAGTGAGCTGGCCCGCAACCTGCGGCGCCAGCGCGAAAGCCGTCCCGGGCCGCAGGCGCCAAAACGCCGGAGGCGCGTCTGGGAGCCGCTGCTGACCGGAGCGGCCATCGCTGTGCTGCTGGTAGTTTTGGGCGTGGTGCTGTCGCCGCTGGTGCGGGTCCACCTGCAGGCCGCGGCGGTGCTGAAGCTTGTGGCCAACGAGCCCGTCCCGGAAGGGCTGCGATGGACGGTGGCCGACCACGTGGCGGTCGAAGACCTGGATTACGGGACCTCGACCGGCAGGGTGCGCGCCCGGCTGTACACGCCGGTGGAGCACCCCCGAGCGCCCGCGCTGATCGTACTGCATGGGGTGCACCACCTGGGCATCGATGAGCCCCGATTGATCGCCTTTGCGACGGCCATGAGCGCCTGCGGCCTGCGGGTGCTGACGCCGGAGCTGCCGGACATCAAGGACTACCATGTGGGCGCGAACTCCATTGCGACCATTGGCGAGTCGGCGGAGTGGTTTGCGCACCGCACCGGGGAGAGTCAGGTGGGCATCATGGGCCTGAGCTTTTCCGGCGGGCTTTCGCTGCTGGCCGCGGCCGATCCGCAATTTCGGCGGTCGATCAAGTTTGTCGTCGCGGTGGGCTCGCAGGACAAGATGCAGCGCGTGGCCAGCTACTACCGCACCGGCGAGGACGCCCGTCCCAATGGCACCGAGGAACTGCTGCCCCCGCACGAGTACGGGCCGCTGGTGCTGGAATACGAGCACCTGGAGGATTTTGTGCCGCGCGGGGATCTCGCGCCCCTGCGGCGGGTGCTGCGCGCGCACCTGTATGAGGATGTGCCTGCGGAAAAGGCCGCCACGGCGCGGCTGAACCCCAACCAGCTGCGCGAGGCCAGGGTGCTGATGGACACCAGCTCACCGTTTACGCGGTCGCTGCTGGCCAAAGCCGAGGTGAAACACGTCAACGACATGGCCGGCGTCAGCCCGCACGGACACCTGGGCAAGCTGACCACGCCGGTTTACCTGCTCCATGGCGCGGGCGACAACATCATCCCCGCCGCGGAAACGTTGTGGATGGAAAGCGAGCTGCCCACCACCACGCTGAAGGCCGCGCTGATCAGCCCGGTACTCAGCCATCTGAACCTGGACGGCGCCGGGCCGGGCGTCACGGACAACCTGCGGCTATTGCACTTTTTTGCACTCATTCTGCAGGCGGCGGAGGCGAAATGAGCTGGCGTCGTCAGCAGTTTTCATTGGGGTGACACTGCTTCAGTTCATCGTTACTGCGTGTTTTGGTCGGCAGCATTGCAAGGGAATCTGTATTCTTCCCGAGGCTGCCGCAACTGACTGCGAGGATCTCATCCGACCTGCCCTGGACCGCGCCATGCCAACACCTCGCCGCAGCGCCCCGCCCATTCACCCTTTCGACAGATTGCACGGCACGGACACCTCGGGCCTGCTACCCGGGGCCACCATCGCGCAGGGAACGGGGGTGGCGCCCGAGGACCTGACGGCCTACTACGGCGTCGCGCCCAGCATCCTCCGTGGGGTCATCGACCTTTGGCTGCGGGAGTGCGCCCCCCTGCAAAGCATTGAGCAGACCGTGTTTCTGGACGTCGGCGCGGGCAAGGGCCGAGCCCTGCTGCTGGCCTCGCAACACCCCTTTCTGCGGGTCGAGGGCATGGAACTCAACGCGCAGCTGGCCACGATCGCGGGGGAAAACATCGAGCGCTGGGCCACGGACCCTGCCGCCGAGGCGTTATCTCCCCTCCTGCTGCATCAGGGCGACGCCACGCGGCTCCCCCTGCCCGCCGAACCGACGCTCGCCTACCTGTTTCACCCGTTTGAGGAGAAGCTGCTGCGGCGCTTTCTTCGGCACGTGGGGCGCTCGCTGCGCGGCTCTCCCCGGAGCTTTGATCTGGTCTATGTGAATGCCGAACACGATTCGCTGCTGGACCGCGAGCCGCTGCTGCGGCGGCTCTGGAGGGGGCGTGTGCCCATGAGCGCCGCGGACCACCTGGCCGATCTGGAGGCCATTGCCCAGCAGAAAGAATATGGCTCCACGGGAGACGAAGTATGCGCCGTTTACCGGACCGTTGTCAACTCGTACAACTTTTAGTCCATTTTTCGGCGAAAACGGCGAATCCTCCGACACCCGGCTGTACTCTATTCCTCAGAGGAAGTGAGGAGCAGGCAGCCGGTCCGAACCGGATTTCAGGCGCCTACTGGTCGAGACCGACCGCTCCCCAAACCCTTCCGGCGAACGTAGTGGCTCAGTCATGACCTGATGTCCGCTTGCGCTGGAGATCCATTACTGCAGAAACGAGAGATCGTCTCGCGCGCCGCCCTAGTTGCGGCGCCGAAGAGGAGTTTTGTATGTACGAGTTGCTTGTTGCCACCGCGTTCGCCGCCACTGTGTTTGTCCCGAGCTTTATCGGTATCCGTGCACGGACCGAAGCTCAGGCCGTGGCCAGCCGGCGCCGCCGGCGCTAAAACGCATGTTGTAAACCGATTCCGGGAATGAAGGCCGCGCGATTTGCGTGGCCTTCGTTTTTGCCTCAAGGTTGAGCGTTCGGTCGAGACGATAAAAGGTAGATGTTGATACCGCCTAATTGTCCCGCCAGCGCAGGTGGAATAGGCGCTCGGTCTCGTTTTCTCCCGGGGTGATGGCGATTTCGCCGTCGGCGCGGGCCAGCAGCGCGGCAAAGCGCTCGCCCCACTCCACCAGGATCAGCACATCGCTGGCGTCGGCGATCTCCCACAAACCGATCCCTTCGAGCTCCGCCTCGGTCTCTATCCGGTACAGGTCCAGGTGAAAGATGCGCACCTTGTGGCCCTTGTACTCGTGCAGCAGCGTAAACGTCGGGCTGGTCACGGTTTCGAGGTCCGCCGCTCCCAGCGAAGCAGCTAAACCCTTCACCAGCGTGGTCTTGCCGGCGCCCAGGTCGCCGCGCAGCAGGATCAGCTTGGGCGGTCTCAGGAGCTCGCTCAGGGTTTCGCCCAGGGCCAGCGTGCCGTTGACGCTGCGGGTGCGCAGTCGTTTTTCGCGATTCCACTCCATTTAGAACGCTCCTCGTTCCCCGGCCTGGAGCTCCTCCGCGCCGTTGGTCGCTGTTCCGGCGATCCAGATGAAGCCGTCCGTGTCCGCGGCGCGGGCACGGAAGGATCGCGCCAGGTGCGCCACCGTGTCGGTTGCCAGCACCGTATGCTCGTCCTGGGCAAGGCAGGCGAAGTCGCCGGCCAGCCCGTGCAGGAAGACGGCGGCCTCCACGGCCTCGGCCACCTGGTCAGGAAACTGGCCGAGCATGGCGGCGACGATGCCGGTGAGAATGTCGCCGCTGCCGCCCTTGGCCATGGACGGATTGCCGGTCGTATTCACCCCGATCTGACCGTCCGGGTGGGCTATCAGTGTGCGCCAGCCCTTGAGCACCAGCGTCACCCCATGTTCGGTGGCGAAGCGCCGGGCGATGCCCAGGCGGTCGGCCTGGACCTCGGGGATGGACTTGCCGACCAGCCGCGCCATCTCGCCTGGATGGGGCGTCAGTACCAGCACGCGAGGGTTGCCGTGCGCGTCGGTACCGGCCGCGGCCTGCTTGAGCAGGTCGGTATGTCCGGCCAGGGCGTTGAGCGCGTCGGCGTCCAGCACGAGGGGAAGGGTGACCCGCTCCACGAGCGTGTGCACAAAGTTGGGGGTTGTGCCTTCCTGGCCCAGCCCCGGCCCGATGCCGACCACCTTGATCCCCTTGAGCAGCTTTTTGAGCGGCTCGGGGTCGAGCGTGCTGAGCGCCAGGCCTGCGCTGTCGTCTGGCTGCGTGGTCGAGGTTTCCGGCAGCGGCGTGGTCATCAGCTCCGGGGTAATTCGCGCCACCTCCAGCACGATGGAGTGCGGTACGGCGGCGGTGACCAGCCCGGCGCCCGCGCGCAGGGCGGCGAGGCTCATCATGGAGGGCGCCCCGGACTTGCCAAAGGCGCCGCCGATCAGCAGCACGTGGCCGAACTTGCCTTTGTTGCCGTTGATACCGCGGGGCTGCTCCGCCAGCGCCTTACTGCTTCCACCCCAATGCAGTTTTGTTTGTGAGGTCAGGGCGGGAGCTGGAGTTCCGATGTCAGCGACCACCACAGGCCCGAAAGTGCGCCCCGGTGTGAGGTGGCCGAAGACGTGGGCCAGCTTGGGCGCGGCGAAGGTGACCACGGCATCGGCCCGGAACGGCTGGCTGGCTGGATCGTCTGCCTGCGCGGGCCCTTGCAGCTCCAGGCTGTCCGCGTCCCAGCCGCTGGGCAGGTCCACGGCCAGCACCGGGACCGAGCTCTTGGCGAGCAAGTCGCGGGCCGCAGCCGCCAGACCGCGCAGAGGCGGCTTGAACCCCGTGCCAACCACCGCATCGAGCACCAGGGCAGCGTCCTGGAGCCCCGCAGCAAGCTCGGCGGCGTCTTCCACCTCGGCAAACGCGATCCGGGTCTTGTTGATTCGCTCCCGGACGGCCCGCACGGGCTCTTCAAGGTCCGGGGTGTGGCCGAAGAGCAACATCCGAACTGAGCGTCCGGCCTCTGCCAGGTGCAGTGCCGCGACCATGCCATCGCCGCCGTTGTTGCCTTTGCCGCACAGCACCACGACGAGGCCATCCGGGGGGCCATGCCGCAGGGCGAAGCGCGCCACAGCCGCCCCGGCGTTTTCCATCAGGGCAGCGATAGCGACGCCCTGCTCCACGGAGCGCCGATCGGCTGCCCCCATCTCATCCGCCGTCAGAATTGGAAGTGTATCCACCCGCCTTCAGATGCCCAAAGCGCGGACGGAGCTTACAGTCAGGGAGCTATCGGCCCGCAGCGTTCGCCGGACCGTAGGCGAGCGCCCCCGGTGCTTGCGGGGCGAAGTAGTTGCGCTCATACATCGCGCGGTAGAACTCGCCGGTGAGCTCCGCGGCCTTGGGACCGAAGGTGGGCCGGCCGCCCTCCAGGAAAATCACCGTCACAATGCGCCCCGTGGGCGCGTTGCCGTAGCTGACAAACCAGCCGAAGCGCGTGCCGTGGTTGGAGCAGGTGCCCGTCTTGCCAAAGACCGGAAAACCCACGAAGTTCGCCTTGAGCGAGCGCGCGGTGCCCCAGTTCACGGCGCCCGCCATGCCCGGCAGGATCTCCGGAATGACGTTCTGGATGTCCAGCAGACGCTTGACCCGGGGTTGGAAATCGGCGACCTGCTCCGGCGTGGTGGGGTGCTGCAGGTAGTAGAGGGTGCCGCCGTTGGCGATGGCCGACACCAGCGCGCCCAGTTGCAGCGGCGTCATGGAGATGCTTTCGCCAAAGGAGCACATCCGGCCCACGCCACCCTGGTTGTGCGGTAGCTCAGTGTCCGGGTAGGTGCCCAGCTGCTCACCGGGGATGCCATAGCCGGCCAGCTCGCCCAGGCCAAACTCGTTGGCGTAGTGCTTCACGCGCTCAAAGCCCATGGCGCGGCCCAGCACCTCGAAGTACAGATTTACGCTCTTGGCCAGCGCCGTGGTGAGGTCCAGCGAGTAGTGCCCGCCCAGGTTGACGGGGGTGTCGGCCTTGACGATGCCCTCCTTGAGGGCAGCCAGGGCGACAGACACCTTGATGGTGGAACAGGGCTCCGCGCCGGCGCTCAGCGCGAGCTTCTGATTAACCATGGTCAGGATGCGGCCGGACGATGGGTCAATGGCCAGTACGGTGCCGTTCATATTGCCCAGCGCCTGGATGGCGGCGGCGCGCACCACGGGGTTCTCGCCGGCCGTGACGTCGCCATTCGTCTGGAGCGCGGGGTCTTCCACGAAGCTGCTGGCGTAGAAGCGCTCGCCGAAACTGTGCACAACGCGGGCGATACCGTGGCGCCTGTGTCGGCTGACCAGCACACCGTGGGCCGTCGCGGCGGATCTGCGGCCCCGGCCCACATGTGCGACCGTGGCGTGGGTTCCGCGCGGCGTTACCCGATGGTGCACCGAAGCAAAGGCGGTAACGCCGAAGCAAAGCGCAAGAGAAACGAGGCAAGAACGCATTTTGAGCACAGGGGAGTTCCTAGTGGTTGCGGCGCAGAAACGCCGGGATGTCGAGTTCATCGGACTCGCCGGGAGCGCTGTGCGCCTCCCCGGCAAAACCGGCAAAGGTGGGGACCCGGACCTCCGGCCACTGCGGCGCGGCGGATGCGGCGGCGGGGGGCTCCGGGGGATCGATGGCCGGCGTATCGGCGTTGCGGGCGGGCTCCTCGTGCCAGTTGCGCTCCGCGCGCAGCTCCTCGTTGCCTTTCTTGAAGAAGTCGTCGTCAAAGACCGACGCCGGCACGGGGACCAGCTCCGGCCGCACCTCGCTGGCGGCTTGCGGTTGGTACGCGCCCGACGACCGCCCTGTATTTGCCGCGGTGTCCGGCATGGCAGCACCGTCCGTACGCCCTTCGCTGCCCTGAGGAGAACTGCCTTCGGAGCCGTTACGCGGGCCCGGCGCAGAGGCCAAGGGCCGCACCACAGGGATGGGCGCACCCTCCTCCTGCGGCGCTGGCGGGGCGGCCTCGTCTGGGCGACCGGCCACCGTCGCATCCAGGGGCTTGGGCGACGATGAGCTCTCGCTGCTGCTGGACGCGCTGGGCACCCGCGGCGTGATGCGCGGGGTATAGACCGAAGGGCCCGCAGATCCCGCGGGCTCAAGCTCCCCCACGCCCCCCAGCATGCGCTCGCGGCGCTGCGGCTGGGCGTCACGGAAGCCGGTGGCGATCACCGTAATCTTGATGTCGTCGCCCATATTCTCATCCAGCACGGCGCCAAAGATGATGTTGGCGTCCTCATGGGCGGCGTTCTGGATAATGGTGGAGGCCTCATTGACCTCGTTCAGCTTCAGGCTGCTGGTACCGGTGATGTTGATCAGGATGCCGCGCGCGCCGTCGATCGCGCCGCTTTCCAGCAGCGGCGACGCCATGGCGGCCATGGCGGCCTCCCTGGCGCGGTCCGGGCCCGAGCGGATCGCCGTGCCCATCACCGAATAGCCCATTCCCGCCATGGTCGTCTTCACGTCGGCGAAGTCACGGTTGATGACGCCGGGTATGGTGATGATGTCCGAGATGCCCTGCACGCCTTGGCGCAGCACGTCGTCGGCGATGCGAAAGCTCTCAAAAAAGCCGGCGTCCTTGGCCACAGCCAGCAGCTTCTCGTTCGGGATCACAATGAGTGTATCGACCGATTCGAGCAGTTCCTGCATACCACGTTCGGCCTGCATCATACGACGTTTGCCCTCGAAGCCGAACGGACGGGTGACGACTGCCACCGTGAGCGCGCCCATCTCGCTGGCCAGCGAGGCGATCACCGGCGCCGCGCCCGTGCCCGTGCCGCCGCCCAGGCCGGCGGTGACAAAGACCATGTCCGCGCCTTCCAGCGCCTCAATGATCTTGTCGGAGTCTTCCAGCGCCGCGCGGCGGCCGATGTCCGGGTTGGCGCCCGCACCCAGACCGGCGGTCAGCTTCACGCCGAGCTGCAGCTTCACCGGAGCGTTCGAGGACTCCAGCGCCTGGGCATCGGTGTTGGCCGCGATGAACTCCACGCCTTCCACCTTGGCCGCGATCATGCGGTTGACGGCGTTGTTGCCGCCGCCGCCGACGCCGATCACCTTGATACGGGCGCTGCGCTGGGTTTCGTCGTGGTAGTGGATACGGAGGGCGTCGTCGGGCGGATACGACATGGGGAGGATCTCCTGGAGGCGGAGGAAGTGCTTCGCCTCATTCTGCATGAAAATGGCTGGGACGCACATAACACCGACGGTGCGTTCCGCGGATTGTACCTAGCTGGGTTCGGCGAGGCGCACGGGCTGCGACGTCCTTTACGGGTGCCGCGCAGGATCATGCACGGCCGGCGAACGATTACCGCGGCGAATGAAACACCAGGCCGGCGCCGATGGACTGCGTTCCATGCGACGTCGATCCAAACAGCGCGCCGGCGCCCAATTCAATGACGCGGATGTCCATAAAGGAGGCGATCTGAACATCGGCCCCGAGATGGACCTCGAAATCTGTGTATCTGCTGTAGTCGTAGACCGGCCCAAACTTGGCATAGCCCACCAGCAGATTGCCATACGGGTGCAGCCAGGAGATGGGCGTCCCGGTGCTGGCGCGCACGCCGCCCAACACGCTGTATTCGCGGATCAGGTCGGTGCTGGAAATGCCGGCGCCCGGGTCCTTGTTGGTGTTCAGCACGCCGCCGCGGATCTCCGCACCGAGCCGAACGGGACCAAAGGAGCGGAAATCGTAATACCCGCCGAAGCTGGCGCCGTAGGGCTTGTCGGTGGTGGTGCCACCATTGCAGCTGCCCACCGCCGTCCCCACGCTCTGGGCGCAGGCCACGCCGCCAATCCGCTCCCCGGTCACCGTGCCGAATACCCCAATCTGCGCATGGGCTGCAGTGGAACCAAGGGCCGCAACAACGGCGAGAACGGGCAAGAACTTGCGCAACGACATGAACTTCATTCTACCCGTGAGACGGCCCAGACCGCAGGGAGGCAGCAACCTTGCCCAGCACCGCCAGGGACATCGCCGCAGTAAAGAGGTGGCACCAGGGTGCCCACTGTTCACTTGCCAGCACGGGGCAGGGCTGCATGGAACGATGCAGCGAGAGGCGGCGCGCCTCAAAGTTTCCATGAGCGGCTTCTTCCAGGAGTAACGCTGGTTCGCTGAAACGCCATGGGAGCTTGCTGCCGCACCATCGGGAAGGGTCCAGCAAGAACATTCTGTCCGAGTCCAGCAACCCGACAGCGAGTGTAGGTGTACCTGTTCAGTGCTTCAGCGTTGGGTAGCCCTCAATCATCTTTTCTGGCTCCGCACCTGGGTGAAGCATGTCCGGAAGAGCCGAGACGGGTGTACGTGTTTCCGCAATCACGGGAACGCCGCCCATTCGGGTGATGAACCAGAAGCCACGCCGCGGCCATTCCAGGCTGGCCGAGTTTGCAGCAAGGCTGGACGTGTCCTGCTCACGGGACATCGGCCTCTTTTCAGGCAGCCTAATCAATCGCTCGCGCCTTGCAAATTTGTCATCCTGTGGTCACCAGATCGTCGGTTACTTTTTGCCATACTGCTTTCGTGGCAGACCGAAAGGGTCAGCTTCATAGGACGTGCCATACCCCGAGGCGGGCTATCTCAGCAGCCACGACCATGCCTCTCGTTATCACCCGACACCTCCAACCGCTCACCCCGTGAGGATTTATGTTCAGCAAAAGATCACAAAAGCGTCATCGCAGGCTTTCAACACGCAGTCAGCGGCTCGCTGCGGCCACGCTGCTGGCTGCAGGAATTGGTACCGCAGCAAGGGCGCAGTCCGTGCCGTTCCCGACATATACGGTGGGCGAGAACAAGGATGCGGCCCAGGGGCCAGGCTACCCGTCCACCCTGCCCACCCTGTGGGTGGTCAGCAGCGGCCAGATCATCACGCCCGTCGGCACACAGGTGTATCTTGGCACCACGACGCGCGCCAAAGCCGTTGCGCTGAATCCGACAGGCAATCACACCGCAGCCGTGTTGCAGATGGGAGCGCCGCAGGCCATCACCGTGTTCAACACGCAAACCGGTGCCGTTCTGCAACGGTATTGCGCCAACGGCGGCAAGGACCGGGATGGAAGCACCAACGGCATCACTTACAGCTCGGATGGCAAGTATCTGCTTTTCAGCCAGGACGGTAGTAACAGAGTCAACAGCATCATCGCCATTGCTTCTGTTGGGGCGGACGGCCTGCTTTCAGACTATGCCCAGGTCCCCGTGCCCGCTGACCTGAGCGCAGCTCACAGCCTGACCACCGTGACCTGCTTCCCACAAGCGTTCCCGGTACCACCGGCAGTGATCCCATCCCTTGCGGCACGCCCTACTCCGGCGCCAGCTCCCTGCCAAGCGGCATTGCAGTGGCCCCGGACAATAAAACCGCCTACGCCATGCTGAACACCAACGACACGTTGGTGCGCATTGATCTTACGGCCTCCACCCCGGTGAAGGGTTCCGAGGTTCGTGTGGGCAACATCCCGCACAGCGTGCTGATCTCGCCCGACGGCAAGACCGCGTTTGTTTCCAACGAAGCCGGACGCATCGCCGTCGCCCTGTACCACGCGAATGCGATCGGTGTCGTGGACCTGAATGGTGGCGGCCACAACACGCTGCTTGGCATGATCCCTGTGGGCTATGCGCCGAGCTCGGTGGTGCTGGATGCGGCCAGCCACACGCTTGTGGTGGCCAACGACAAGGGCATCGGCACCACCGGGTTTGCGGTCGCGCCGTCGCCCACGAACACGGCGGAAAACTCCTACGGCAAAGCACAGGGCGTTATCAGCTTCAACACGCATCAGGATCTCGGGACGGTGAGCCTTGTCCCGGTGCCCTCGGTGAGCGAGCTCGGTGTCTACACGCAGCAGGTCTTCACCAACAACCACTGGGATCTTGCGGGCAATATCTTCGCCGCCTCCGGTGGCAAAAAGAACGCCAAGCCGCTGGCCATACCCGAGCGAATCGGCGCGCCTTCCAAGATCAAGCACGTGTTTGTAAGCATTCGTGAGAACAGGACATACGATCAGATCCTGGGTGATGTGGTTGGCGGCAATGGCGATCCGACCCTGGCCGTCTTCGGCGACAACCCTACGTTCGGCCAGGTCACACCGAATGCGCATGCGCTGATGCAGCGTTTCCCGCTATTCGACAACTTCTACGACCCCAGCCGGCAGTCCGCCGACGGCCATAACTGGATTGTGCAGGCGATGGCGCCCTATTCCGACGATATCCAGTCGCCTGACTGGCTGCGCGATTATCCCTCCAACGGAGGCGACACATTGCTTACCAGAAGGTTGGGCATCTGTGGGACGTTGCGGTCAAGCAGGGCGTCTCGTTCAAGAATTTCGGGGAGTATATCGAATACAACACCTTCCGGACGACCACCGGATCCACCAAAGAGCCGCAGTGGATTGACTTCTATAACGACACCCTGGCTTACGAGGCCGGCGCGGAAACGCAGCTCTACAACGTCAACACCATCGCGTCGCACGCGCCGCTTGCCGAAAAGGCGATCTGGCCGGGGTCGGAGTCATTGAACACGCCGGAAAGCTGGCACATGCCGGGATCGAGCAGAGTGGGCGCGCCTGTGGCTATGGGCCGCCCTGATCCGGGAAGAACCCGAGCTCAAGATCGGCGATGTGGGCCGGTGGATCAACCTCGACAACTGGACGGGAATCGTCGGCTGCCTACGGCAAACGTGGCGCGAGTTCACCGACGGCGGCGACAAGCGTGAGGCTCCCTCCCAGGGGGAAGAGCAGGCTCAGGCGCAGGCGCAGACGACGGCCTGAGCCTGGCTTCTCTGTGGGCCCGCGCCCGCTACGACTTCGGGCTCTCCGATGATGAGTTCTACCGTATGACCCTGCGGCAGTTCCTGCTGCTCGACCGGCGGCACCGGGATGAACTCGTGCACCGTGAGATGTGTGCCGCGTTCACCACCGCTGCCGTCATCAATTACGGCTACGCCCGGCCCAGGAAGCCCACCGCTCCGGCGGACTGGATGCCCAACTGGGCCCAGGGCAAGGCAGCCGAGCAGCCGTTTACCCCCGAGCAGAACAAGGCCATCAGCGACTCCACACCCGCGTCGCCGAGATGGCGGCACGCATGAAGGCACCGGGCGATGGAGCAGGCGTTTCAGGACATCCGCGCAAAGATCGACGCGCTCAAGGGCGACGCGCTCCGGAAAGCGGAACGCAAGGCGCTTCGGGCCGTGGGCAAGCTGGTGCAGGAAGGGATGGTCGCGCTCGCGCCGGAGAAAGCCCCGGGCGCTGGTCCAACATCACCAACCCGATCGAAGCCTCCACCGACGCACTGCGCAAGACCAACGACGAGCTGCGCATCACCAACGATCGCCTGGAGCACCGCGACTCCGGCCAGTCGCAGCTCGCGCTGGAACTGGATGAAGCTCGCATCTTCGCCGACAAGCTCGCCGACGCCGCCGACAAGGCCGATGATAGCGTCCGCAAGCTGTTCTCGGAAAAGAGCGTCGGCTGGGTGGGAAGCATCCTGAGCGGGCAGACCCGCACCGCGCCGGTGGAGAAGGAGCTTCAGGGTCAGCTCGACAAAATCAGGGAGGCCGAGGACGACAACAAGAACCTCACCCGGCAGAATCCGGGCGACGCCGCAGCGATCCAGCAGCGCCGCGAGGCGATCCGGAAGATGTACGGGGAAATGTACCGGACCTCCGATAGCACGGTGCGGGTACTCTCCGGCTCCGACCAGGCTGACAACCTGAAGGGCGTCATCGCCGACTATCGCGGCGCTCGCACCTATGCGGGCAGCATGCTCGATCAGATGTCCGCCGACGACGACAACCAGACGGAGACGAAACGCAACAAGAAGGACCAGGGCGACCGCGACAAACAACGCCTTGCGGAGGAGGCTGCCCGCAAAGCCAAGGAAGCCTCCCGTCAGGCGATGGAGGCGCAGCGCAAGTCCTGGGAAGACGAGGACAACGCCCGGAAGGTCAGCGGAAACGACTCGGCCAAAGTCGAAGAAGAGGTCTGGACCAAGCGCCTTGCCGCCCTCAAAAAGGGCTCCGAGCAGTACACCTACGCGCTCCGACATCTGGCCGAAAGCACCACCCAGGCCCGCTCCAAACAAGCTGAAGAAGAGAAGCAGGGCGCGGCGCTGTACGACTCCATCCAGAAGTCGATCTGGGACGAGGACTACAGCAACTGGCTCACAGCGGGGAAGCGTTCCGCGCAGGCCGAAGCCTCCTACTGGGAGAGCAAGGCCGCCGAGGCCGAGTTCGGCTCCAGGAACTACATCTACGCCGAGCAGAAAGCTAACGAGGCGCTGCGCAAGACCTACGCCGAGCGCGAAGCCATCGAGGCGGCACAGGCCAAGTCTCGCCGCTCCGGTGACGCCGACCAGTCGCGCACGGACATGGCCAGCCTGGAGCAGCGGCGGCAGAGCGGGCAGATCAGCGCTCACCAGTACGCTCAGGGTGTTGCCGACGTGCACACGCGGGACTACGACAAGGAGTCGGACGCCCTCGATCAGGATGCCATGCGTGCCCTGATCGACATGCCGGACGGCGCGACCAGCAGCCGTGCCTCCATCGAGGCGCAGACCGCGATCGACAAGTCGGTCAACGACCGGCGCATCCAGATCAACCAGGACGCGGCCAATGTCGTAGAGACCACATGGGAGGGCGCGTTCAGCCGCGCCGGTGCCCAGTGGATTCAGGATGCCGAAGACACCGCCACGCAGGTCAAGCAGCTCTTTGGGCAGGCCATCGACGGCTTGAACGAGAACCTGTCGAGCGCCATGGTGGGCGACAAGACGAACTGGTCGGGCTACCTGAAGGGCCTGGGCAAGACCGTGGCCAACGACGGCCTCAAGCATATGGAAGCGCCGGTCCTGAGCGCACTCGGTCTGGGCAAGGCGGATGGCTCCAGTGAGGGCGCTGCCCTTTGGGTCAAAGTGGTAGGCGGCGACGGCTCAAAGGGGGATGAGGACGGCCTCGTCTCCGCGCTGTCCGACAGTGGCAGCAGCGATTCCACCAATACCGGCTCTGCGATCGGCAAGGGCATCGCGGGCGTGGCACAAGCCTTCGCCGGTGGCTTTGCGGTGGGCGGAGATGTCGATGCCGGAAGCAGCTTCATCGCCGGTGAGATGGGTCCCGAGCTCATCACCGCGCGGAAGCCCCTGTCGGTGATCCCGAACAAGGACATGGGCGGTGGCGGCAATAACAACTACTTCAGCTTCGGCCAAAACGTCACCCGTGAGGATGTGGTCGCTACCGTGCAGTCCATGCTCGGCCAGCACATGCCCCACCTCATGAGCGGATCGGTGCATGCGGTGCAGGACCGGCAGCAGCGCCGTCCAGCCTCCGCCCGCTAGAAGCTCACCACGTAACCCAGGCCGCCCGTCGAGGCGGCTTTCTTCTTTGAGGTCTATATGCCCGTTGGCTTCACCACGGTGTCCGGCAACAACCTCCAGGACGCCACAGGTGCGCTCCTTTCCGGCGCAACCATCAAGTTTCAACCGGTCAGCTCGATCACGGGCGCACCTTTGTGCTTCCGGGCCGGTGGCCTGGGTGGCGCGACCAGCTTCGAGGTCGTCAGCGCCGAGGTGACGGGTGGGGCCTTCTCCATTCAGCTCTGCGATACCGCGCTGACCTTTCCGGCCAACATCGGGTATGCGGTGACGGTCGCCGATGATCTCACCGACGGCCTGCTGCTCTTCCACGCGTGCATCCAGCCGACGGGCACCACCTGGAGCCTGGACAGCTACGAGCCGAACGTCGCTCCGCAGGCCACCATCCAGGTCGGCCCGCAGGGTCAGCCGGGCATCCCTGGCGGCGTCGCCGGTTCGATGTTCGATGCCGCGCCCACCGGCTCGATCGACGGAACCAATGCCGCATTTACGCTGCCGGGCTCGCCAGCCATCCTGTTCCTAAGCAAAAACGGTATCCGCCAAATCCCCGGGGTCGATTACACCCTGGTCGGGGGCACCGTGACCTTCGCCGTGGCCTCCGTGCCGCAGGTGGGCGACAGCCTGTGGGCCTCGGGCGTCACACCCGCATCCAGCACGGCGGCGCTGACACGGATCACCATGATCGACCAGGCCGACAACCAGACATACACCTACGTGTCCCGCTACGGAGAACTGGAAAAACTTTAATGCGCCGTCATCTGCTCTCTCTGTTTCTGCTGCTCTCCGTCCTGCCCCTCGCCGCTCAGACCAAGGTCAGCCTCGGCACCCAGGTGCAGGGCCAGCTGCCCGTGCCCAACGCACAGAACGTGGTCAACCTCGTGCCCAGGCTCAGCGGCAATGCGGGTCTGCACCGTGGAGCGCATGCCTCCACGGGCTACACGGAAACCTTTATCGCCGATGGCCGCTGCACACCCGGCAGCAGCAACGCGACGGGCTTCGACTCTTCCACCAATATGGACTGCTCGTTGCCCGGCTTCTACCATGCGGCCAGCGGCACCTTCGACATCGAGCGCACGTTGTCCTATGGCGTCACCAATGCGCAGCCGCCCTCGCCGACGCACCTGTCTTTGACGGCTTCCAGCACCTGGAACAACAACACGATCGGCAGCATCGGCGTGAGCAGCTGTCCTGTGGGCTCATTCGCTTGCGGCAGCGCCCATGAGCTTGCCCTCACATGGAACAGCGCAGGTCTTTACCTCTTGCAGGAGGGCACCGGAACGCAGCTCTGGGCCGCTGGCGGCAACGGCTCCGGCAAACCTGGCACTACCGACTCCACCACCGGCAGCGGATGGGCGGCACCGAGCCTGGGCGCGATCTATGCCTTCTCGCTGACCCTGCCCGGTGACGGCACCGTCATCGTCAGCGCCATGCCTGCGGGCAGCTTGGCGGGCAATCCCTGCTTCCCGGCAAACTGTTCCTTTGCGGTGCGTGTGCCGGTGACCCTGCCCAGCGTCTCCTTGCACAGCTTTTTCGTGCGCGGCGGGACCAGCGACTTCGTTTCGGACGTGACCCTGGCTGACGGCTTCACGATCGGCAACGGCGTCTCGACGGTCTACGACATCGCCTCCGACCCCCGTGCGCATGGGCCCCGCATCCTGCGCTGGGCGGTCCATTCCAACGGCACCGAGTGCAACTATGCCGCGATCGCGGCCACTCCCGATGCGGACTGCACCAACGTCTTC
Source organism: Granulicella sp. (assembly GCA_965218675.1). Taxonomy (GTDB): domain Bacteria; phylum Acidobacteriota; class Terriglobia; order Terriglobales; family Acidobacteriaceae; genus Granulicella. The sequence continues at coordinate 261,308 of CBDCLP010000009.1, read as the reverse complement.
GCGCTCATCCCGCCGAACTACAACCCCAACGTGGCCAACCCCTGGTTTCTCCAGCTGCGCGGCCAGGAAAACTCCACGCTAAGCGGCGGCCTGACGACCGGCACGACAAACTATGTCTACGCCGTGGACCCGGCGTTCGCGGGTGGATCGCCGCAGCCGGTCGTGACCACCAACCGCAATGACTACCTCGGCAAGCAGGGCTATATCCTGCTCGGCCAGGTGGCCGCATAGGGATGCACCCGGCTTTGCTCGTCGCTGAACCCTCCGGTCCAGGGAATACCCGTGGTCAATAGGAAGACCTAACTATGTATCAACTCAGTGCAACGGGCCTGGCGATGGCCAGGACCTTCGAGGGCCTGCGTCTCAAGCCTACCAGGACAGCGGGGACGTCTGGACGGTTGGCTATGGCCACACGGGCCCCGATGTCTGCCCGGGGCGGCTGATCACCGAGTCAGAAGCCGAAGCGCTGTTGATCGCCGACATGCGCGAAGCTGTGGCGTGCGTGAACCGGGCGGTGAAGCCCTCGCTCACCCAGGGCCAGTTCGACGCGATGGCCGACTTCACCTACAACGCGGGCCGGGAGAGTTTTCTCCGATCGACGCTGCTGGCGCGGGTGAACGCACGTGACTTCGCCGGGGCGGCCAAAGAGTTCGGGTTCTGGGTGCATGCGGGCGGTACGGTACAGCCGGGGCTGGTGAGACGAAGGGCCGCCGAAGCGGCGATGTTTGAAGGGGAGGCACCATGATCGCTGTCGTACTTTTGGAGGCGATGCCCGGGCTCAGCCTGGGCGGCGTCCTTTACTTCGGCCTCACTACAATACTTCTTCCGGTGGTGGGCTGGCTGCTCACCAACGGCATCAGGGGGATCAAGGCGCATACCGTGCTCGACCTCAAGGTCCGCGACGCCTGCAATGCCATAGCGGACCTCAAGACGCATCACCAGGCCAACGATTCCCGGCTGGCCCGGGTGGAGGATGCCATCGTCGGCATCCGCGAAAGCTCCCAGCGACGCGATGAGCAGTTCGCCGCGATCACCGTCAAGCTCGACCAGCTGCCCCGGCTCACCGCGCTGCTGGAGGGACTCTCGCAGTCGGCGCAGGCTATCGTGCCCCGGAGTGAAGTAGACAGCCGTCTGCAGGCCGCCGAGGCCCGTCTTGTGCTGCTGGAGCGCGATGTGCGCGATCGGACGCATGGATGAGGATTCTGCTCATCGACGACGACCGGCTCAGCGTGGAGGTGCGCCGAACCTTGCTGGAGGCTCTCGGGCATGAGGTCGTGACCGCGTATACGGGAGGCGAGGGAGTTGAAGCCTTTCTCCGTTCCGACTTCCACCTCACCGTGCTCGACCTCGGGCTGCCGGACATACCGGGCGAACGGGTGCTCCGGCATCTGCGCTCCATGCAGGCCAACTGCCGCGTGATCGTGCTGAGCGGGTTGCTGGATGTGCCGCCGGAGATCAAGGCCGATGCCGTGCTCACCAAAGGTCGCGGTGCTCACCATCTGATGGGGGCGATCGAAACGTTGAAACCCCACCCTTGACCGGGGGGGGCTTTTGCCTTTGAGGGTGCCGAAGCTCAGAAATCAAGAGCTTGTTTTTCGGTTGCAGGTCGGTTGCCATGGTCCATGAAGAGCGCCATGGATGGGTGCAGGGTGCTCAAGCTGTCCTGCGCTGGCCCGTTTTCACTTCCCTCCGTCAGCAATATATCCTCGGCGTCTGAGTTCCAGTACACGTTCGCGCCCTTCCAGGTTGCCCCATAGCCGTTCTGGAACGAGTCGTCTGAAGTTTTGACAGGTCTTCCATACTTGGCCTGGAACGCCCAACGGATAGCTACAAAGGCGGCGGCAGGGAACGTGATGTCTATTCGGTACAGGCGTTCATGATTAAGCCGGTACAGGACGCTGAAGACCTGGATTCCAGGCGACAACCAAGGCATCCGGGTTAGCTTTACCGGGGACACATTGCAGGCCACCTCGCCATCAGCAAGGTCGGTAGGGTCACCCGGGAATCCCCGCATCTCATCGGTGCAGAGCGGGGTTGGAACCGCCTGGGTGTACTTCTTTTCGGCGCGTCCGAAGAAGTTGGGACTGCCCGCATTGACATAAACCTCATCTGTGGCGTTCGCCTTTTTGAACTCTGAGAGCGACATCCCGAGGTAGTTGCCTTTGAAGCTGTAGCCCTGTGATGAAGACTTCGCGGGTACGGTGGCTGTCGCAGAACCCTGAACGAGGGAGCGAGCCCCTCCCAGTGCGGTACGCACACCTGCAGCCAAGTCGTTCGGGCCCTGCGCGATCGAGGAGGGGACAAGTAGCAAGGGGAGGCTCAGGCAAGAGAGCAAGCGGTTCATGTGCAGCGAATTCCTTTCAGGAAGCTGACCAAATATAGCCCGGCTGGTCCACTGCGGAAAGATGCCACGTGTCACCTTGGCCTGGTTACCAGAGTGTAAGCAATAAAGTTTACATTATGCCCTTTACGTGTAAACATAATAGCTTACTATATAGAAATGAAGAGCAGCGAGTTCAAGCGGTGGTTGGCGGAGCAGGGCGCAGCCTTCAAGCCCGCCAAGGGCTCGCACATGAAGGTATACATGAACGGCAGGATGTCAATCCTGCCCATGCACAACCGGGAACTCAAGACGGGTTTGGTCGAGGGCATCAAGAAGCAGCTCGGATTGAAGTGAAGTTGAAAGGATAATCACCATGCGGTACCCCGTAACTCTGATCCCGGACGCCGGTGGGTTTGTGGTCACTTTCCCGGACATTCCCGAAGCGATCACCCAGGGCGACGATGAAGCCGACGCGCTGCATCATGCCGCCGACGCCCTTGAGTCCGCCCTCGACTTCTACTTCGAGACCAAGCGGTCCGTGCCGGTTCCGTCACGCTCAAAACGCGGCCAACCCACAGTGGAGCTTCCGGCCAGCGTGGCGGCCACAGTGCTGCTCTTCAACGAGATGATCCATCAGGAGGTGCGGCCCTCGGAGCTGGCCAGGCGCATGAGCGTTCCCCGGCAGGATGTGACACGGCTGCTGAATCGCCGTCATGCGACCAAGATCGACACGATTTCACAGGCGTTCCAAGCGCTCGGAAAGCGTCTCGATCTCCGCGTGGTTTAACTGCGCCGTAGCTATTCCTGAACGTGCCCTCAATGCCACCCGAAAGTGGTTACCATTGAGTTCCATACAGGTATGGCGCAGATTGCCTCACCTGTGTATACTGAACACATGGCACGGAAAACGAAAGCTCCGGTGAAGGTGGTGAACTTCAAAGGGGTGATACGTTGTGCGTCCGGGTCACGCGGTGTTCTGCGGCAAGAGGTTTACGAGGACGCTCAGGGCAAGGTGGTGAAGTACAATCTCGCTTTCATCCATCACGGCCTGTGCCAGAAGGACAATGGCCGGGTCCTCGGGTACGACAACGCGCATGGTGTTCATGAGCGGCATTATATGGGCGATGCGGAGCCGGTGGCCTTCGTCTCGTACCGGGACACCTTTGAGCAGTTTCTGAACGAAGTGGCGGCATTCAAGGAGCAGGCATGAAGACAGTGATCGGCGTGGAGAGCTTCGAGCAGATGAAGGCCCGTATGTTGGAGCGGGCGGCGAAGATGGACCGGGGCGAGCGGCTTCGTCCGGAACGTCGCATCTCCTTCGAGTCTGCGGAGGACATGCTGGCCTGCATGACCCCGCAGCGCATCCGCCTGCTGCAGAAGGCCCGGGAAGAGGCGCTGTCTGTGACCGACCTCGCCCGAGCTCTGGGGCGTGACCGGAAGTCCGTTCACCGCGACGTGAAGGCCTTGCGCGAGTTCAACCTGCTCGCGGTCAAGAAGCAGGTGAACCCCGGCCACGGTGTCGTCCAGATGGTGCGGGCCCGGAGCAAGCGGATGGAGCTGCGGGCGAGCCTGTAGCGACCCGGATCACGGGCGTCCAAACGGGTCCTCAATCCAGGTCCAGGAACACGCTCGGGTGGACGCGAAACCGGGCACCGAGCGCCTGTGCGTGGCGGATGGTCAGGTTACGCTTTCCCGCCATGATCAGCGAGACGTTTGCGATCGACCCCATCTCTGAGGTCATGTCCACCTGTTTGAGGCCGTGGCTCTCCATGAGGTATCTGAGCACCGCCAGGCCCCCGGCCTGGGGCAATCGGTAGCGGCTCTCATAAGACTCGATCAGAAGCGTGAGCAGGTCGATGGTCTCCAACTCCGCCTCGGTGGGGCTGTCCTTGGCGGTCAGGCTGAACAGGGTGTCGGTGTAGCGAGCAAGCTCGGCGTCGTTGTGAATCAGACGCGGTGCGCCCTGCTCGATCAGGCTCACGGGATTTGTGGTCAGTGCCGTCTGCATGGTTGCCCCCTCCTGGGGAAGTCGGTGTTCAGGACTTGTACGGGTCCCACTTGGCTTTGTTGTCGTACTCCTTGTGCGTCAGCAGCGACCGGAGGTAGATGTGACCTCGCGCCTGCTTGGCGGTGGTTCCCTTTGCGAAGTGGACGACGGTGATCAAGCGGTAGCGGTTGTGACGTATGTTGAAAACCACATAACCGTCAACATAGTCGGCATCCGGGAACGTGGCCTTCAGGTCGATCAGGTTGCGCCACCGGGAGGCTTCGGCGATGGTCTGCCACGTCGTAAGCTCCTCGGCTGCCTCTTTGTGATTGGCGGCGGCTTCGGCCAGATGCTTGCGGGTGACGAGGACCATGAACCAATAGTGCTTTACAAATTGTAAAGTATCAAGGATAATTTGGAGGTTGGTCTGGAGCGAGTCCGTTCCGGCGGAAGGCTCGGACCGCCTCCGTCCGAGCCGTAAACTTCCGATGCCAGAAGGACGGTCCGCCGTTGTGGCGGCGGCGGTGCGCCCGGGCGGTGCGGTTTCACTTCCGGAACCGCACCGGGGGCATCGGAAAAGCTCGGTTGGCAGACGGCCCGTTCTTTCGCGCGGCCCCGTCCCTGTGCTCCTCCCACCGGCGCAGGGCTACCTTTTGGGTGCGACGACGGCGTTCCTCCCGGTCCATGGCAGGGGTGAGTATACCTGCTGCGGTCGCCGGAATTGTATCTGGGTCCGCTCGACGGTGCCGGGCTCAACCTTGCGGGGTGGTACAGCTTGCGTCCCACTTTTCTACGGGGGAGGGACCTCCGCAGCGCGGAGGCTGCTACCTGTGGGCGGGGCAAACGGATAGCGGTTGCGTTGGGGTGCGCCAGCCACTACTATCCACATTGTGCCCTTTGAGTGCCCTTGCTTGTTCGCCACATCCGGACTTAAGTCCTTTAAAATGTGGCGGGGACGACGGGGCTCGAACCCGCGACCTCTGCCGTGACAGGGCAGCGCTCTAACCAACTGAGCTACGTCCCCAGAGGAATCTCTGGATGTGCAGGAACACGGCAGGGCGCCCTGTTCCTGACAACTCTGCGAGTTTAGCCGGTTTGTGGCCCTGGGGTCAACCTGCTGTTACCAGGCGCGTGACCAGTTCGGTCCCTGTTTGGCGTCGTCCCGCAGGCGCGCGTCCAGTCCGGCCCGGTGTTCAATCAGGCGGCCATACAGCCACAGCAGATCGGAAAGCCGGTTCAGATAGGCAAGCGCCTCGGGAAGAACCGCCTCGCCGGAGGCGAGCAGGCGGACGGCGCAGCGTTCGGCGCGGCGGCAGACCGTGCGCGCCACCTCAAAGGCGGCCGATTCGCGATGGGCGCCGGGCAGTGACCAGTCAGACAGGATGCCCTCCATCGCCTCGATCTCGTGTACCTGCGTGGTGAGGGCGGCGACGTCGGCCGGCAGCAGCATCGGGACAGGGGTTGCCTTGTCAGCCGGGCGGGACAGCGCCGCACCCACGCGAAACAGCGTCCGCTGGATCTCCTCGGTGCGTTGCTGCAGGTCCTCCTGGCTGCACAGGCTTCGTGCGAAGCCGAGGCAGGCGTTCAGTTCGTCCACCGTGCCGTAGGCCTCCACGCGCAGATCGGCTTTGGAAATGCGCGTTCCGCCGGTGAGGGCCGTTTCTCCGGCGTCGCCTGTTTGCGTAGCAATACTCATTGATCGGCGTTTCCTTCCATTAAAGCCTATTGCGTGGTTGGCCCGTCCGCACCTTCCTGATGAGGAGCGCGGTAACCTCAAAGGGAGAGGGCTGCGCGGCAAAGCTGTGTGTCCCATTTTCTACCCTGAGGAGCCGTCATCCTGAGCGCCGTGCAGGTTTCCCGCGAGATCGCTTCGTCTTTCGTTTCCGAACCGGGAGGCGGGTTGCGCCTGGTGCGCCTGCTGGCCGGCCCCGGTGCGCTGACTGCTTTTGAGGCTTCGCGATTACTGGGCAGGCTGCAACAGCTCGACCCCGCCGTGCAGTCGCTGGAGGCAGCGTTTGTGTATCTGCTGCAGACGGAAAGCACAGAAGGATTGGATGAGGCGCGGCTGCGCGAGCTGCTGGGGCCGGCCCATGAGGTCGGGACGGGGCCGCGACTGTGGATTGCGCCGCGGGTCGGGACGCAGTCGCCGTGGTCCAGCAAGGCTACGGACATCCTGCACCATACGGGCTTTGGGCAGGTGCAGCGGCTGGAGCGCGCCCGCGTAGTGCAGCTGGCGGGGGCCACCGACCCGCTGCGGCTGGCGCCTCTGCTGCATGACCGGATGACGGAGAGCGTGTTTCCGAGCGAAGCGGAGCTGCTGCAAATCTTTGCCCCGCGCGCGCCCAGGCCGATGGAGCAGGTGGATGTGCTGGGGGCTGGGGCGGGGGCGTTGCGGGAGGCCAATGCGCGCATGGGGCTTTCCCTGGCGCCGGACGAGATCGACTACCTGGTGCGCGAGTTCACAACGCTGGGGCGCAACCCCACCGATGTGGAGCTCTACATGTTTGCGCAGGCCAACAGCGAGCATTGCCGGCACAAAATCTTCAATGCGCGCTGGACGGTGGACGGTGTGCCTGCGGAGCGCTCGCTGTTTGGCATGATCCGCAACAGCTATGAGCGCACCCGGGATGCGGATGTGCTTTCGGCCTACCGGGACAATGCGGCGGTGATCCGCGGTGGGATGGGCGAGCGGTACTTTCCAGAGCCGTCCACAGGCGAATACACAGGGCATGCAGAGGAGATTCACATCCTTTGCAAGGTGGAAACCCACAACCATCCCACAGCGATTTCCCCATGGCCCGGCGCGGCCACCGGGGCGGGCGGCGAGATACGGGATGAGGGCGCCACGGGACGCGGGGCGCGGCCCAAGGCGGGGCTGGCGGGCTTTTCGGTGTCCAACCTGCGGCTGCCGCAGGCACCGCAGCCCTGGGAGACGGCCTATGGCAAGCCGGACCACATCGCCAGTGCGCTGGAGATCATGACCGACGGCCCGCTGGGGGCGGCGGCGTACAACAACGAGTTCGGCCGGCCCAACCTGTGCGGGTATTTCCGGACTTTTGAGCAAACCGGCCCCGAGGGCACGCGCTTCGGCTATCACAAGCCCATTATGCTGGCCGGCGGCCTGGGCAACATCCGCGCCGAGCACGTGGAAAAGGGTGAGATTCGCCCCGGCCATGCGCTGATTGCGCTGGGCGGGCCGGCGATGCTGATCGGCCTGGGCGGCGGGGCGGCGAGTTCGCAAAGCGGAGGAGAAACCCCCGATGCGCCGAGCCCGACGCATCAGCAGGAGCTGGATTTCGCCAGCGTGCAGCGCGACAACGCGGAGATGGAGCGCCGGGCGCAAGAGGTGATCGACCGCTGCTGGCAGCTCGGCGCGCAGAATCCAATTGCGTTCATCCACGATGTGGGCGCGGGTGGGCTGTCCAACGCCTTTCCGGAGCTGGTGAAGGATGGCGGTGTGGGCGGGACGTTTTCGCTCGACGCCATCCCGCGGGGCGAAGAGGGCCTGAGCCCGCTGGAAACCTGGTGCAACGAGGCGCAGGAGCGCTATGTGCTGGCGGTGGCGCCTGAGGACCTGCCGCGTTTTGAGGCGCTGTGCGCGCGGGAGCGTTGCCCCTTCGCCGTGGTCGGGCAGGCGACGGCGCAGCCGCAGCTGGTGCTGACCGCCGAGGGCGCAAATGAGCCGACGAGCGAGCCCCCGATTAACCTGCCGATGAGCGTGCTGTTTGGCAAGCCGCCGAAGACGGAGCGGCGCTTTGAGCACCAGCCGCTGCCCTCGGCGCCGCTGGATTTGGCCGGGGTAACGGTCGCGGACGCCGTGAAGCGGCTGTTGCGGCTGCCGGCGATTGCGTCCAAGAACTTCCTGATCACCATCGGCGACCGCTCCGTCGGCGGTCTGGTGGTGCAGGACCAGATGGTGGGGCCGTGGCAGGTGCCGGTGGCCGACTGCGCGGTGACACTGCGCTCGTTTGCCGGCGCGGAGCTGCCCGAGGCGCCGGGCGAGGCGATGGCGGTGGGTGAGCGGACGCCGCTGGCGGTGCTGGATGCGAAGGCCTCCGCGCGCATGGCCGTGGGCGAGGTGATCACCAATCTGGCGGGGGCGGCGATTGAGCGGCTCAGCGATATCAAGCTGTCCGCGAACTGGATGGCGGCCGCGGGCCAGGGCTTGGAGGACCAGAAGCTGTTTGACGCGGTGGAGGCCGTGGGCATGGAGCTTTGCCCGGCGCTGGGGATGACGATCCCGGTCGGGAAGGACTCGCTGAGCATGAAGGTGCGTTGGCAGGAGGGCGGCGAGGCAAAGGCGGTGACCGCGCCGATGTCGCTGATTGTTTCCGGCTTTGCGCCGGTGCGCGACTGCCGCCGCACGCTGACGCCGGAGCTGAAGACCGGCGAGCCGACGACGTTGATTCTGGTGGACCTGAGCGAAGGCCTGAACCGGCTGGGCGGGTCGTGTCTGGCCCAGGTCTACAACCAGACAGGCGACCAGGCGCCGGATGTGCCCAGCGCGGGGCGGCTGCGCAGCTTTTTCGACGCGATGCAGCAGCTGAACCGCGATGGGAAGCTGTTGGCCTACCACGACCGCTCCGACGGGGGGCTGCTGGTGACGGCGCTGGAGATGGCCTTTGCGGGGCGGACGGGGTTGGTGCTCGATCTGCCTGCGGAGAGCGTGAAGGACTTGGGCGCGGCTCCGCTGGAGATGCTGTTCAGCGAGGAGCTGGGGGCGGTGCTGCAGGTGCGCGACCCGGATCTGGACCAGGTGTTGGCCTTTCTGGCGCAGGCAGGGGTGCCGGCACGGGAGATCGGGCAGCCTGTGCCGGGCGACGAGGTCGTGGTGCGCGCGGGCGAGGAGGAGCTGTATCGCAATCGGCGGACGGTGCTGCACCGGATGTGGTCGGAGACGAGCTTTCACATCGCCAGCCTGCGGGACAATCCGCGGTCTGCAGGCGAGGAGTTTGCCTTGCTGGGGGAGGCGGACCGACCCGGCCTGACGGTACAGGTGCCGTTCGACCTGACCGAACGCGTTTCTGCCCCGTTTGCCCACACGGCGCGGCCGGGTGTGGCGATCTTGCGCGAGCAGGGCGTGAACGGCCAGAACGAGATGGCCTATGCGTTTGACCGCGCCGGCTTTGCCGCCGTGGACGTGCACATGAGCGACCTGCTGGCGGGCCGGCGGTCGCTGGCGGAGTTTACGGGACTGGCGGCGTGCGGCGGCTTCAGCTACGGGGATGTGCTGGGGGCGGGCTCCGGCTGGGCGAAGACGATTCTGTTCAACGAGGGGCTGCGGGCGCAGTTTGCGGCGTTTTTTGCGCGGCCGGAGACGTTTTCGCTGGGCATCTGCAATGGCTGCCAGATGATGGCGCAGCTGGCGGAGATCATCCCCGGTGCAGGGGGCTGGCCGCGTTTTGAGCGCAATGGGTCGACGCGGTTTGAGGCGCGGCTGTGCATGACGGCGATCCCGGCGACGAACTCCATTTTTCTGAAGGACATGGCCGGAGCGCGCGTGCCAATCACGGTGGCCCATGGCGAGGGCCATGCGAGCCTGGCGCCGGCGGAGGGCTTGGTAGCGCTGCGCTACATCAACGGCCATGGACGGCCTACGGAGGTGTACCCGCTGAACCCGAGCGGATCGCCGGGCGGCGTGGCTGGGGTGACAAGCGCGGACGGCCGGGCGCTGATCCTGATGCCGCATCCGGAGCGCATCTTTTTGGCGCTGCAGAACACCTGGACGCGCCGGCTGCCGGCCAGCCCGTGGCAGCGGCTGTTCGATAACGCGCGCAGGTGGGTGGGGTGACCAAAGTGTGATTGACTTTCGGGCTGGGTTGGGCATCAAATTGGGGTAGAAGTAACGCCCTCGCCCGGCTGGCACCGAGCGAAGGCGGTTGTGAGTTAGAAGTGCATGTGAATCAGCACCTCCATTGCTTTGGCGAGCAACAGGAGAATCACTTCTCCTGGTACCTGTAACCAAAACCGCTTATAGCGAACCCTAAGTGGTTGCAACAAGCATCACCTCCTTTACGAAGAAATCGCCTCGGGGCTGCAACCCCGAGGCGTTTCGCTTTTCAGGGCGAAACTTGAGATCCCCAGGCTGATGCCCATCCGGCGAGCCAGCACTTCGTAAAGGCAGGGCAAGTATGCCACTCCCCATCGGTGTCCCGCGATACCCTAGAGGGGTGAGCACCCCCGTGGACTACAAATCTGCCGGCGTTGACATTGAGGCCGGCAATGAAGCGGTGCGGCGCATGAAGCAGCACGTGGCGCGCACGCATGGACCGGCCGTTCTGACGCAGCTTGGGGCGTTTGGCTCGCTGTATTCGCTCCGCGAGGCGGTCCGGGGCATGAGCGATCCCGTGATGGTGCAAAGCACCGACGGCTGCGGCACCAAAACGGTGATCACCGCCAGGGTGAACACCGCGGCCGCCTACGAGAGCCTGGGGCATGACCTGGTGGCGGCCGTGGCCGGCGACATCGTGGTGATGGGCGCGCGGCCGCTGACGTTTCTGGACTACCTGGGCGTGCACAAGGTGGAGCCTGAGGTGATCGAGGCGCTGGTGCGCGGCATGAGCGCGGCCTGCGCGGAGGCGGGCATCGCGCTGGTGGGCGGCGAAACGGCGGAGATGCCGGCGGTGTATGCGCGCGGCGACCTGGACGTGGTGGGCTTTGTGACCGGCGTGGTGGACCGCAGCAGGATGATCACCGGCGCCGGCATTGCGCCCGGCGATGTGCTGTATGCGGTGAATTCCAGCGGGCTGCACACCAATGGGTACTCGCTGGCGCGCAAGCTGTTTTTTGAGATCGCCGGCCTGAACACGGGCAGCCGGCCGGAGGAGTTCGGCGGGGCTTCGATGGCCGACGTGCTGCTGGCGCCGCACACCAACTATGTGGCGCCCATCCGCGCGGTGCTGGATGACGGCGTGCCGGTGAGGGGCATGGCGCACATCACCGGCGGGGGCCTGACGGAAAACGTGCCGCGCATGCTGCCGGAAGGGCTTGGCGCGACCATCGACCGCGGCACATGGACGCCGCAGCCGGTGTTTGCGCGGATGCAGTCGCTGGGCAACATTTCCGACGCGGAGATGCTGCGGGCGTTCAACATGGGCGTGGGCCTGGTGATGGTTGCGCCAGCGGGGCTGCAGGGGCAAATTGCCGGTGTGCTCGCGCCGTGGCCGCATCTGCGGGTGTGGGAGCTGGGCCGCGTGGAAGCCAACGTGCAGGGTGTGCAGTATGCAGGAGGTGCGGCATGAGTCCTTTGCCCCGCCAGATGCTGCTGGAGGCCATCCCGCACTGCCTGACCGCGACCGACCTGCCGCTGCCTGGAGCCCGGAAATACACGGGCAAGGTGCGCGATTCTTATGACCTGACTCCGGACGATCCGCGCGGCAAGCTGCTGTTGCTGACGACGGATCGGCAGAGCGGTTTCGACCGCCTGCTGGGGGCGATTCCGTTCAAAGGCCAGGTGCTGAATCGCACGTCGCTGCACTGGTTTGAGCAGACCCGGCACATGGTGCCAAACCACGTGATCGCCAGCCCGCATGCCAACGCGCTGCTGGCGCAGAAGTGCACGGTGCTGCCGATCGAGTTTGTGGTGCGCGGGTATCTGACCGGCTCGACCGATACTTCCATCTGGACCAAGTACCAGGCCGGGGAGCGCTGCTTTGCCGACACGACCCTGCGCGAGGGCATGCGCAAAAACGAGCCGCTGCCTTCGGTGCTGATCACGCCGACGACCAAGGAGGCCGCGCATGACCGGCCGATCTCGCCGGCGGAGATTGTGGCGGAGGGCTGGCTGACGGCGAAACAGTGGGCGGCGTGTTCGCAGGCCGCAGTTCGGCTGTTTCAGTTTGGCCAGCACGAGGCGGATGCACGCGGGTTGATTCTGGTGGACACCAAGTATGAGTTCGGGGTCGACCCGGAGGGGGACATTCGCCTGATCGACGAGGTTCACACCCAGGATTCGAGCCGCTACTGGATTGCGGAGAGCTACCGGCAGCGGCTGCTGGAAGGGCGCGAGCCGGACATGATCGACAAGGAGTTTTTCCGGCTGTGGTTTCGCGAGCGCTGCGACCCGTACAAGGACAAAGAGCTGCCTAAGCCGCCTGACGACCTGATTGCCGAGCTGGCGGCGCGGTACATCCAGCTTTTTGAGCGCATCACCGGGCAGGCGTTTGCGCCCGATCCGCGACCGCTGGAGGAGACCGTGATGGCCGCGCTGAAGGCGGAGGGTGTGCTGGCATGAGGGACACGGTGCTGCTCGTGGGCTCCGGGGCGCGCGAGCATGCGATGGCCGAGGCGCTGGCGCGGTCGCCGCAAAGCCCGGACCTCGTTTGCTTTTCCGGCGCGCACAATCCGGGGATCGAGCGGCTGACGCGGCGCTACGCCACAGGGTCGTTGACCGACGCCGAAGCCGTTGCGGGCTTTGCCCGCGAGCAGCGCGCGACGCTTGCCGTGGTGGGTCCCGAAGCGCCGCTGGCGGCCGGCGTTGCCGATGCATTGTGGGCTGCGAGCGTGCCGACGGTGGGGCCGAAACAGACCCTGGCGCGCATTGAGTCCAGCAAGGGCTTTGCGCGCGATCTGCTCGCAAAGCACGGCATCGCAGGCAATCCCCTCTTCGAGCGCATTAATCCCGGACCAGATGCGATGGCACGCGCCGAGGCGGTGCTGCGGCGCCTGGGTGAACAGCACGTGATCAAGGACGATGGCCTGGCCGGCGGCAAGGGTGTGAAGGTGTTTGGCGATCACCTGCACAGCGTGGAGGAGTCGCTGGCGTTCTGCCGCGAGCTGCTGGAGGCGGGGCACCCGTTTGTGATCGAGGAGAAGCTGGAAGGTGAGGAGTTTTCGCTGCTGAGCTTTACCGACGGCACCACGCTGCGGCATATGCCGCCGGTGCAGGATCACAAGCGCGCGTTTGAGGGCGACCGCGGGCCCAACACCGGCGGCATGGGCTGCTACACAGCCGCGGATGGGCTGCTGCCGTTCCTGAGCCGCAATGATGTGCTCACCGCCGAAAGCATCAACGAGCAAACCGTTGCCGCCCTGCGCGCGGAGACCGGCGAGCCCTACCGCGGTGTGCTGTATGGCGGCTTCATGGCGACGCGCGATGGTGTGAAGCTGATTGAATACAACGCCCGCTTCGGCGACCCCGAGGCGCTGAACCTGCTTGCCCTGCTGGATGCGGACTTCCTGACGCTGTGCAAGGCCATGACGGATGGAACGCTGCGGAGCTATCGGATCGGGTTTCGGCCGGAGGCGAGTGTGTGCAAATACGTCGTTCCGGAGGGCTATCCGGATGCGCCGCGCAAGGGCGATGCGGTGCAGCTGCCGAACTATCTGCCGCCAGAGGTGTCGATCTTTCTTTCCGCGGTGGATGTGCGCGCCGGCGAACTGATTGCTACAGGGTCGCGCACCGTGGCGGTGGTGGCCTGCGCGGAAAGCCTTGCCGCCGCCGAGATGCTGTGTGAGCAGATCGCGGGGATCATCCCCGGCCCGTTCTTTTACCGTCGCGACATCGGCACCGCGGACGCGCTGGCCGCGCGGGTGGCGCACATGCGGCGGCTGAGGTCGGTGGCGTGACGGTGGCGGCTGCGCCGCTGCGCGTGGGTGTGCTGGGTTCGACGCGCGGAACGGCGCTGCAGGGCGTGCTGAACGCCCTGGCCGCTGACGATCTGCCGGGCGTGGAACTGGCGCTGGTGGTGGCGGACAAGCCCAACGCCATGATTCTGGACCGCGCCGCGCAGGCCGGCCTGGACACGCTCTATCTCAATCCAGTCGGACTGGAGCGAGAGATCTACGACGCCGAGGTGACGCGGGCCTTCGAGGAGGCCGGTGTTGAGCTGCTCCTGATGATCGGCTACATGCGCATTGTGTCGCGCGGCTTCATCGAGGACTGGCGCGGGCGTCTGCTCAACGTGCATCCTTCGCTGCTGCCAGTCTTTGCCGGCCTGATGAACCGGCGCGTGCACGAGGCGGTGCTGGCCTCTGGCGTGCGTGAAACCGGGTGCACAGTTCACCAGGTGACCGAGGAGGTGGACGCCGGGCCGGTTGTGCTGCAGCTGCGCTGCCCGGTGCTGGAAGGCGATACAGTAGAAAGCTTGAAGGATCGCGTGCAGGCATTGGAACAGCAGGCCTTTGTCGAGATGCTGCGCCGCTGGCCGCGGGGAAGCTGAGGCGACGATGGGTGTGCAGCCGACGGTCGGCGTTGTGATGGGCTCGCGCTCTGACTGGGCCACGATGCAACACGCCGCGGAGGCGCTGGAAGCGCTGGCGATCCCTTACGAAGCCGAGGTGGTGAGCGCCCATCGCACGCCGGAAAGGCTCTTCAGCTATGCGCGCGAGGCACGCGGACGCGGGCTGCGCGTGATCGTCGCCGGTGCGGGCGGTGCGGCCCATCTGCCCGGCATGCTGGCGGCGCTTACCCCCTTGCCGGTGCTGGGCGTGCCGGTGGAAAGCAAAGCGCTGCACGGGCTGGATTCGCTGCTGAGCATTGTGCAGATGCCGGGTGGGGTGCCGACGGCAACCTTTGCGATTGGGCCCTCGGGCGCGAAAAATGCGGGGCTGTTTGCCGCTGCGATGCTGGCACTGAGCGACCCTGAGCTGGCCAGCCGCCTGGATGCCTATCGCCACGCACAGACGGATGCTGTGCTGGGGAGCGCAGACCCGAGACTGTAACTGCGAGGACATGAGTTCTGCGATGGATGAGAGAGATGTGGTGAAGGTGGGAATCCTGGGCGCAGGCCAGCTTGCGCTGATGCTGGCCGAAGCCGTCCCCGTGCTGGAAGCGAAAGTGAGTGCGGCCCCGCGGATTGAGGTGCTTTGCGCCGGATCGGCAGGGGACTGCGCGGAGCAGGCAGCACCGGTGATGGAGGTCGATCTGGCCGATGCGGGCAGTGTGCGGCGCTTTGCCGCGGGCGTCGATCTGGTCACCGTGGAGAGCGAAAACATCGACGCCGCCGTGCTGCAGGGCTTGCCTCTGTTCCCCAACGCGCGGGCGATCGGCATTGCGCAGGATCGCCTGCTGGAAAAGGAATTTCTGCAGGAGTGCGGCATCGCAACGGCGCCGTATGCGGCGGTGGACTCGGTGGCAGACCTCGAGCGGGCGATCGCCGCCCTGGGCCTGCCGGCCATCCTGAAGACACGGCGCATGGGCTACGACGGCAAGGGACAGGTGCGGCTGGCGTATGCGGAGGAGGCGGCCGCGGCCTGGGTTGAGGTGGCGGAGGCGCCCTGCATTCTGGAGGGCATGGTGCCTTTCACCGCGGAGGTGTCGTTGATCGCGGCGCGCAACGCGCGGGGCGAGATTGTCTTCTATCCGCTGACGGAAAATCACCACCGAGCCGGCATCCTGCGCACGTCGATTGCGCCCTGCGACTGCGCGGCGCTGCAGCCTGAGGCGGAGAGCCACCTGCGCACGCTGTTGACGCGGCTTGACTACATCGGCGTGCTGGCGGTGGAGTTCTTCCATGTTGACGGCAGGCTGGTGGCCAACGAGATGGCGCCGCGCGTGCACAATTCGGGCCACTGGACGATTGAGGGCGCCGCGACCTCGCAGTTTGAGAACCACCTGCGCGCGCTGCTCAACCTGCCGCTGGGTTCCCCCGCAAGCGAGCCGACGGTGATGCTGAATTGCATTGGCACCATGCCGCCGGTGGAGGACACGGCTCGCTTCCCGGAGATGGTGAGGCACGACTACGGCAAAGAGCCGCGCCCCGGCCGCAAGGTCGGCCACTTGACCTTTCCTGCGAGCGCAGCGGCTGCGATTCAGTACTGGCAGCAGCGCCTGGGGGATGAGTAGAGCGGTTGCTGGCCAGGGTTTACAGATGCGAGACGCAGATTCCCTTCGGGAACGACAACAAAAGCAGTAGCCGCCTCGCCAGAACGGCTTACATGTTGGTGAGGCCGGAGCGCATGTCCTCGTTGAAGGTCGGTTTGATAAAGGCAAGGGCATCGGCGATCTCAGCCTCAAAGGCCTCGCGCTGTGCGATGAGCTTTTCTGTAGCGGTTGCCCAGGAGTCATCGGAGGGCAGCTGGAGCAGGCCTTCCGTGGCCAGATCGGAGGCGGCGCGCTGCAGCTCCTCCACGGTTGTGTTGAGGTATTGGGCGTCGCGGGGATCGGCGATCCACACCGGTGCGTCGCCGCCCAGAACGTGGCTGAGCCAGAAGACATGCCCGGCGAGAAACTGCCTGCGCTGGCCGGCGTCGGTGTCGTTGAAGACGAAGCGCCCCTGCTTGGCCGAGTAGTAGCGCGTGGTAACGGGCACGGGTTGACGATTGCCGCTTTTTACCAGCTCGAGCTGGCCCTGGTCGAGGGTTTTGCGCACGGCGTTATAGATAAAGTTCTCCGCAAAGGGCTGCTGCAGGGCTGGGAGCACCTCCGCAAAGGTGCGCGTCAGCGAGGCGGAAACCTTGGCCTGCAGCGTCGCTTCCGCACCGGTCTCCAGGCGGATCTCGCCATGAACAATGGAGGTGTCCGCGCCGCTGGTGGAGCCGTGAAACGGCCAGGCGAAATGGCCAAAGGAGAGTGGCAAGCCGAGCAGGGTGAGGAAGCACTCCGGACGGGGATTGCGGAGGCGCTGCGCGGTTTCGTTGAAGAAGGTGCCGAGCTCGCCGGCGTAGCGCGGGTCAGCCGCATCGAAGTCCTCGCCGAGCTCAAGGAGCAGGCTCTTGGCCGGAGCGGAGGGCAGGCTCATGCTGAAGCGGGAGGTGGGTTCTCCGCTGAAGCTGGTGCCTGCATCGAGAGACTGCAAGCTAAGGCCGGCAGTGTGCGCGGAGAGTTGGAGCAGGGCGAGAGCGTCAGGGGCGAGGGTCATGGACTGGTTCCTGGGGCGATGTGGGGCAAAATCGCGTCTTCTCCATTCTAGTGTGGCTGACCGCCCTTTACGAGCCCGGGTAAATCTACGCGACCTCCGCTCTAGTCGCGACGATGAACCGGCGGCTTCCAGAGAGTGTCGGTGTTCAATTTGTCCAGCGCCTTCATTGCTTCATCGGAAAGGCCGACAGTTGCCGAAGCGATGTTCTCGCGCAGGTGGGTGCGGGAGGAGGTGCCGGGGATGAGGAGCACGTTGGGGGAGCGGTGGAGCAGCCAGGACAGGGCTACCTGCAACGGCGAAGCATCGGCGTCGGCGGCGATGTCGTCCATCTGCGAGGTTTGCAGCGGGCTGAAGCCGCCGAGCGGAAAGTAGGGCACATAAGCGACACCCTCCTGCTGGAGCTGCGTAATGAAGGCGTCGTCCTTGCGATGGGCGACGTTGTACATGTTCTGCACACAAACAACGGGCGCAATCTTCTTGGCTGCTTCGTAATGCTCGGGGGTGACCTCGCTGACGCCGAGGTGCGCGATCAGGCCCTGCTGCTGCAACTCGGCGAGCACGGTGAAGGGCGCTTCGATGTCCAGTTGCGGGCCCATCATGCGCATGTTCACGATGGCGAGCTGGTCCTGCCCAAGGTTGCGGAGGTTGTCGTGCACGGCGGAGGTGAGGTCTTCGCGAGAGTTGGCGAGGTGCCAGCCCTTGTCCTCGCTGCGGCGCGCGCCGACCTTGGTGACGATGACGAGGTCGTTGGGGTAAGGCTGCAGGGCTTCGCGGATCAGTTCGTTGCTGACGTGCGGGCCGTAGAAGTCGGCGGTGTCGATGTGGTTGATGCCGGTCTCGACGGCCTCGCGCAGCACGGCGAGCGCCTCCTGTTTGTCGCGCGGTGGACCCCACACGCCGGGCCCGGGCAGCTGCATGGCGCCGTAGCCCATGCGATGCACGGTGAGGTTTGTGCCGGGAAAGGTAAAGGTGCCGCCAAGATTTTGTGCTGTGCTCATGATTTCAAAACTCCCTGTGGTTGGGCTGACGCCGGGGGCGCCAGGTTTCGTATGTTTAGATGAGAGGGCAACCTGCCCGGGAGTTCGCATTTTGCCCCCATCCAGTCAAATCGCGCTGCAGCCACGAAAATCGCCGGTACAACAGCGCTCCGCTGCCAGCGTGGACGCCATCCTGGAGGCCACTGTTCAGGTTTTGATGGCGGTGGGCAAGGAGCAGCTGACCACGACGCGGGTTGCGGCCCGGGCCGGTGTGTCGGTCGGCACGCTGTACCAGTATTTTCCTAACAAGAGCTCGCTGCTGCAGGCGGCGCTGCGACGGCACCTCGAGGATGTCACCGAGGCGACGCTGCGGGTGTGTCGCGAACAACGCGGCGAGCCGCTGGCAACCATCGGAGAAGCTTTGGCCAGCGCCTTTCTCACCGCAAAGATGAAGGACGGCCGCAGCAGTGTGGCCCTTTATGCCGTGGCGTCCGATGTAGACGGCGAGGAGATCGCCAGGCAGGTGCGGAGCGAAACCCACATCGCGCTGTGCGATCTGTTGCTCAGCGCCAGCGATGCACCGCGGGGCAATTTGGCGCTGCAGGTATCCATGCTGCAGGGCATGATGTCCGGGGTGAGCCGTCAGTTGCTGGAGTCCACGTCGCCGGAAAAGAGCTTTGAGCCGTTTCGGCGCGAGCTGGTCCGCATGGTCTGCGCCTACCTGCAGGGCTGCGCAAGGCTGGGCTAGGCGGAGCTTACTGGCCCGCGACGAGCATGAAGCCATCAGGGGCGACGCGGCATGGATGGGCGGTCGACTCATGCCACACCGAGCCATCAGCGTAGGTGAGCTCGTTGAGCTCCACCCATTGCACACCCGTGAGCTTTTCCGTGAAGACGGTCGAGTGAAAAAGTTTGTGGGCGCCGGAGCTGGGCGCGAGATTGAAGCTTTCCGCGCTGCTGGGTTCCGCGGGATGGGCCTCGCCGGCCGCCGGGATCACATGGGCGCCGGACATCCCGTGCAGCGTCACCCTGGCCTGTGCGATGGTGCGGTCACCCCGAGGCGTAAGCGTGAGCCGGTAGCTCTGCCGCGGCGGATGGGCAGAAGGCTTGACGCTGAGCAGCCTGCCGACGTCGGCGTGCCGCGCATCCAGGCCCACCGGGCAGCCCTGTATCTGGTGAGCGACATTCTGCAGGACAACGCTGGCAGGCGACGTGGCAGCTTGCTGGGCGCAAAGAAACGGACTCGCGAGCAGAACAGCAACGAGCGTGGGGGAGCGCATGCGTGCCTCCGGGATGACGGGGTGAAAGAAGAGGCGGCGGGCGTTGCACCCGCCGTTGCTCTGGCCCGAACTGCTGTGGTGTTAGACGCGCCGGAACGACGTGGCGTAAGCACGCCAGTCGTTTCAGCCGATCCAGTCGAAGCTGCGGGTGACGGCCTTTTGCCACTGGCGAAACAGATCGGCGCGCTGCCCTTCCCCGAGCCGCGGCTCCCATGCTTTATCGACAGACCAGTTAGCGACCAGATCGCTGGTGTCCTTGTAAAAACCGCAGGCAAGGCCGGCGGCGTAGGCGGCGCCCAGCGCGGTGGTTTCGCGCACCGTGGGGCGCAGCACGCGGCGGTTTAGCAGGTCGGCCTGGATCTGCATCAGCAAATCGTTGCCGACCATGCCGCCATCGGTACGCAGCTGGTTGAGCCTGATGCCGGAGTCAGCTTCCATGGCCGCCACGACCTCGCAGGTCTGGAAGGCGGTGGCTTCGAGCACCGCGCGCGCAATGTGGCCGCGATGGGCGTAGCGCGTGAGCCCGGCGATGATCCCGCGCGCATCGGGTCTCCAGTACGGGGCGTACAGGCCGTTGAAGGCAGGGACGATGTACACGCCGCCGTTGTCCGCGACGCTGGCGGCAAGCGGCTCGATCTCGTCGCTGGTGCGGATCATGCCGAGGTTGTCGCGCAGCCACTGCACCAGCGCGCCGGCGATGGCGATGCTGCCTTCGAGCGCGTACACGGGCGCGGCCTCGCCGAGCTGGTACGCCACGGTGGTGAGCAGGCCGTGGGTGGACGCGACCGGTGTTTCGCCGGTGTT
This sequence comes from Granulicella sp., assembly GCA_965218675.1. Classification (GTDB taxonomy): domain Bacteria; phylum Acidobacteriota; class Terriglobia; order Terriglobales; family Acidobacteriaceae; genus Granulicella. Next base: position 241,137 of record CBDCLP010000009.1, on the reverse strand, counting down.
CATCAGCAAAAAGCAGCCCGTGCCGTAGGTGTTTTTCGCCTGGCCCGGTAGCAAACAGGTTTGCCCCATCATCGCCGCGTGCTGATCGCCCAGCACACCGCAGATCGGCGTGCCGCGCAGGGGACCGACCCTGACCTCACCGAAGAAGGCGCTGCTGGGACGGATTGCCGGCAGCATGGCAGCGGGGATGCCGAAGTCCGCCAGCAGCGCCGGATCCCAGGCGAGGGTGTGGAGGTCCATCAGCTGCGTGCGGCTGGCGTTGGTAACATCGGTGAGGTGCACGCCGCCGTCGATGCCGCCTGTCAGCTTCCAGAGCAGAAAGCTGTCGACATTGCCGAAGAGCAGGTCGCCGGCTTCGGCGCGCTCCCGAGCGCGGGGCACGTGATCCAGCACCCAACGCAGCTTGGGAGCACTGAAGTAGGTGGCCAGCGGAAGGCCGGTTTTGGCGCGAAAACGATCCTGCCCGCCGCCTTGCGCAAGTTCCTGTACGGCTTCGGCGGTGCGGGTGTCCTGCCAGACCAGGGCGTTGCTGACGGGCTCGCCGGTGTGGCGATTCCAGACGACAGTGGTTTCGCGCTGGTTGGTGATGCCGAGGGCGGCAATCGCGGCCGGGGCGATGCCGGAGGCGGCCAGGGCCTGCTCGATCACCTCCTGCGCGCGCTGCCAGATTTGGGCTGGATCGTGCTCCACCCAGCCCGGCTGCGGATAAATCTGGCGGTGCTCCCGTTGTGCGCAGGCGAGCACGGCGCCGGTGCGGTCAAAGATCATGAACCGCGTGCTCGTGGTGCCCTGATCCAGCGCGCCAAGGAGGTTGGGCATGGCTTGGTGAGGCCTTTCGCGCAGCAGTGTGCGTTGCGGCTCATGCTACATGCCAGGCGAGACGCTGGGCCACGGTGGCCGGGGCGGGGCGGAGCGGTCAGGCGGCGGCGGGGCGGTTCAGCTGCTCCATCCAGGCCTGGCTGCCGAAGCGGCCTTCCAGCAGCGAGCGCAGGTTGTGGTCCAGGTCAAGCTGTGGCCAGCAGATGTCGTAGCCGCCAAAGATCTCCATCTCCGCGATCTGCTCGGGCGTGGCGTCGCGGAGACCCTGGAGATCTTCGCGCGGCACGACCAGGCGCCGGCCCGTATCTAGACGGAGCACAATGACGTCCAGCGCCCGGTTGTACTCGGCGGAAAGGGCGTTGGGCTGCGGCGGCAGATTACGCGCGTCTTCCAGGGCGCGGTCGATATCGGCTTCGGTTACGTCCAGGACCCATTCACCCACGTGCTGTTCTCGAAAGCTGCATCAGTTCATCGGCCTGCAGCAGTGCTGTCTGCAAAATATGATTCACGCTTGATCGTTTTGCGTTTGCCGGACGGATGCTGTCCTTACGATCGGCCAAACGCACTCTTTCATCTTCAAGCTCGAGGATGACTTCCACGCCCGCATACCGGCCATGCACATGCGCAGGCAGATGATCTTCGCTGAAGGCGGAAAAGCGTACCCCATCGAACGTCCTGGAACCCACACCGGCAGTGTAGCCTCGCCTCTGGCTGCCGACAAATTACAGTTGCCCGGCCAACGCCCGCTGCTCTTCCGGTGTGCGCCCTGTGAAGCACTCGATGCCAGTGCAAGGCGCACGCTGCGGCTCCCAGGCGGTCAGGCGGCGGCGGGGCGGTTCAGCTGCTCCATCCAGGCCTGGCTGCCGAAGCGGCCTTCCAGCAGCGAGCGCAGGTTGTGGTCCAGGTCAAGCTGTGGCCAGCAGATGTCGTAGCCGCCAAAGATCTCCATCTCCGCGATCTGCTCGGGCGTGGCGTCGCGGAGACCCTGGAGATCTTCACGCGGCACGACCAGGCGCCGGCCCGTGTCGAGACGGAGCACAATGACGTCCAGCGCCCGGTTGTACTCGGCGGAAAGGGCGTTGGGCTGCGGCGGCAGATTACGCGCGTCTTCCAGGGCGCGGTCGATATCGGCTTCGGTGGTCAGATCCAAAATCCATTCACCCACGAGCTGTTCTCCAAGGCTACAGTTGCTCAGCCAACGCCCGCTGCTGTTCCGGTGTGCGCCCGGTGAAGACGCTCAACTCCAGGCCGGCTTCGGCTTCGAGCCAATCGACCAGTCTAGCGAAGGGATCGAAGCCGAGGACGTTGGCGCCGTCGGCGACAAAGTTCGAGAGCGCGTTGGTGTCGTAGTAGAAGCGTTGGCCATCGCGGCTGTCGGTGATGTATTCAATGCCGCCGATGTCGATGCCCGAGTGCTTCATGATCTCCTCCACATCGGCGACGGCATCGGCGGGCGGCGTGAAGGCCTCGACGGTGATGCCGGATTTAGGGGCATCGATGGCGCAGGCCGCGCGGTTCAGATCCGTGCCGCTGGTCGTGCGGCAGATGTCGGCCGGGCAAAGGTCAAAGGTTTCGCCGGTGATGTGCACCTTAATGGCGTAGAGGAACTTGCCGTTGAGCACCTCGACGCGAACGATGTGGCTGTCCTGGGCGGGGATGAACTCCTGCACCAGCGCGGTGGAATCCAGGCCAAACTGCAGCGCGTCCGGGCTGCCGGGGGCGGACTCGACCGCGTGACGTAGCTGCGCAAGGCCATCGAAGCGCTTGACCCCGGCGCCCGACCCGCCGATGTTGGGCTTGACCACAATCGGCCAGCGCAGGCCTTCCGCAGCGGCGATGGCCTGTGCGGGGCGGTGGATCACACGGGCCCTCGGGTAGGGCTTGCCGAGCGCGTCCATGAGCACCAGTTGGCCGGCCTTGCTGAGCTCGGAGCTGAAGGCCTTGAAGCCGTTGAGCACCTTGACGCCGCGACTTTGGAGATGCTCCAGGAAGCCCAGCGTGTAGAAGATCTGGTCGCCGTGATCGCGGTTCCAGGCCGACGGGCTCATGCGATTGAAAACCAGTGAATACATCTGCTCCGGATGGTCCTCCGGGGAGTAGAAGTGGTCCGGGGCGTAGAGCTTGACGTAAGGCGTGCCGCGGCGGTCCAGCTCCGCAAACAGGGGTTTGAACCAGTGGGGCTGCTCGTAGTAGATCGCGATCGGAAGTTGGTTAGCCATGGCGTCGCCTTCAGCATACGCCCCGGCCCGGACCTGCGCCGGGCAGGCGTTTACTGCCGCAGGTGCTTGAGCAGCTGGGTGGGATGGATCGGTTTGGGCAGCAGCTCGAAGTCGTGGCCGCGGGCGCGGGCGCGGGCCAGGATTTCCACGGTGGCGGCCTGTCCGCTGAACAGCACGATGCGTGTGTCGGGGCAGTATTCGCGGATCTGAATGGCCGCTTCCACGCCGTCCACGTGGGGCATCATCACATCGGAAAGCACAAGCTCGGGGCAGTGCCGGCGCACCAGCTCAACGGCTTTGACGCCGGAATAAGCCGCTTCGGCGATGAAGCCGTTGCGGTTCAGAATCTGCACAATGGTGTCCGCGATCAACACCTCATCATCCACAACCAGAATACGGGGAAGCTGGGGTGCATTGCTGTGGCCGCGATCAGGGTCGGCGCCCATGCACGGCTCCATCGGATTGGTGGGACTGACCAGCAGACAGGTTTCCATGATGACAAAAAGGCCACAACAGCCGTGCAACAGACAGAACCGGACTCCCGTGAACGGGGCCCGTCCTTTTGCAAAGATTATGCAAGGATTGCGCGGAAGTCTACTGAAGAACCGGGGTGGACGCGTTAAAAGATTCGGTCGTTCCACGATCTGGCAGGTAGAAGCGGAACACGGTCCCGGCCGGCGACTCGGTTCGGGAACGGAAACAGAGACTGCCGCCGTGCCGTTCCACCATGCCTTGCGTGACCCAAAGTCCCAGACCCGTTCCGTGTGCCTGTTTGGTGGTGACAAACGGAGAAAAGATGCGATGACGCACGTGGGCGGGGATGCCTGTGCCCTGGTCCGAAATCAACACCGCGACCCCGTGGTCCCCGTTGCGATGGCGGTGCCGTCCACGGATGCGGATCGACCCGCCCTGCGCCGGGGAGGCGTCAATGGCATTGACCAGCAGATTGGAAACCACCTGCCGCAACTCTCCCTGCAGCCCGGTTACAAACAGCCCCGGGTCGAGATCCAGGGTGCACTCGAGCTGCTTGTTGGCGAGCTTGCGGCTAAACAGATCGACCACCGCCTGCAGCAACTCGTTCAGGTCCACATAGGCCGGCTTTCGGGTGTCGCGATAAAAGACCAGGGTCTGCTGCGCGATGTGGGCGACGCGCGCCAGCTCCGCATCGGCGGTTTCCAGCATGCGCGCCACCTGCGGCGGTGTGGATGGGTCGGTTTTGGCCAGATAGATCAGGTTGGTGACGGCTTCCAGCGGGTTGTTGATTTCGTGGGCGATGGTGGCCGCCAACCGGCCTGTGGCCGCGAGCTTTTCGCTTTGCCGCAGGGCCTCCTCCTGCGCCCTGGTTTCGGTGATGTCCTTCACGGTGCCGGTCATGCCGGTAAATCGGCCTGTGGTCTCGTCCGTGGTCGGAATGCCGCTGCTCGCGATCCAGCGCTGGGTGTCGTCGCTGCGCTGGATGCGGTATTCCGCATTGTATTTCTGCCCACCTTGAAGAATCTGGCGAAGGTCCTGGGGGGTGCGCGGACGATCTTCTTCGTAGACCGAGCGCTGACGCAGGTCGGTGCGGCTGAAGGGCTGCCCTGCAGGCACTTCGAACAGGGCCGCGGCGCGCTCGTCGAAGTCGACCATATCGGTGGCGCTGTTCCAGTCCCAGGTGCCCAGTTGCGCGGCCTCCAGCGCTTCGCGCAGGCGGCGTTCGGTGGCGCGCTGGGCGCCGCGGGCGGCGGCACCGAAAGCGGTCTCGCGCTCCAGCAGCTTGCTGAGCCGGAGATTTTCAAGCGCCAGCCCCGCCTGTGCCGCGATGGCTGCAAGCAGCAGCTCGTGGCTCCGGTGGAACTGGTGCGGCGCCGTGTGACCGAAGACAAAGACGCCCAGCAGGTCATCGGCGCCATGCAGCACCGGCACAGCCAGATAACTCCGCAATGCGGGCGGTGGTTGCACGTGGGCGCTGCTTCCGCCCGGTTTCGCTGCGAGATCGCCAACGCCAACAGCCGTTCGCAGGCTGCGGGGTGGTGGAAAGCGGTCGGGAAAGCGCACTGAAAGGGCGTCCAGCGTGAAGGGCTGGATGCCCAGAACGCACCGCGGCGTGGGCTGGCCGTCGTCCGGAAAGGCGGCAGCCTGATAGAACACCCCGGCGGTCGCCTCGCAAAGCTCCATGCCGGTGGTGATCGAAGCCTGCGCGACCTCATCCAGGCTGGAGGCGGTGGCCAGCAACGGACCGAGCGCCTCCAGGAGGCGCAACTGGAGCTGCGTCTGCGCCGATACATCGTGGTCAACAAAACGGCGCTGATCTTGTACAGCCATTGCAATTAGGATGCGTCCTCACGCCGCGATGGAAATTGGGCGGGAGCTACAGCCCGAAGTGCCAATTGATGCCGGTCGCCAGCCGGAGGCTGTTTTGGACGTTTGTGCCGCCGTTGGGCAGTTGGTTGCGGACGTACTCGACCTCGATGGGGCGGAGGTCGAAACGGCTGTACACATGGAGGTTGACGCCCGCACCGCCCAGGTAGGTAAGAGCCGAGGCGTGGTCCAGCACAGTACCATTCACCGGGTATTTGCCCGCAAAAGCCACCACATAGCCCGCCTTGCCTTCGACAAAGACGCCGCCCTTGCGATTGATGGCGGTGGGGGTGATGTGGCCGAAGTTCCAGGTGTAGCGGGCGCCTGCCGTCAGGGCGACCTGCTCGACGTCCTCAGCGCCGCGCAGGTTCACCGTGGAAAGCCCCGTGCCGCTGATCACAAAGCCGAGGTTGCGCGTGAAATTGTAGGCGAAATCGACCTTGGCGCCGCGCAGCATGAAGTACGGATCGGTGCCCGAACCGACAAATTTGGTGCGCTCCTGCAGATAGGTGAGGCCCAGATCGGAGGAGTTCCGCTGCGCGGGGGCCTGCCCCGTCAGCAGCAGCGAGATTGTGAGCAGCAAAAGTCTCGTCCCGCGACGCGCAACCGCTCTTTGCTCCCACCGGGGTAAGCGAAGGCTGGGCATCGAGTTAAAAGCAGGTGTGCGCAAAGGATTCGGTCTCAAGGCGAGTCAGGGGGTGGTGAGCGTGAGGGTGACGGCGTGGGCCAGGGTGCCGCCGGCGGTCGCGGTGACGGTGACGGGGTAACTGTGGCTGGAAGCTGTGCCGGTGGTGCCAGTGGCACCCACGGTTCCGGTGCTGCCCGTGCTGCCCGTGCTGCCGGTGCTGCCGGTTGTACCCGTCCCACCGGTGCCTCCGGTACTGCCCGTGGGACCCGTGCCGGGAGAGCCGGCGCCCCCTGTGCCAGTACTCCCCGTGCTGCCGGTGCTTGCCGTCGACCCAGTAGTGCCCGTCGAACCGGTTCCGGTGGCGCCCGTGCTGCCTGTCGACCCGGGGGAGCCCGTGGAGCCAGTTGTTCCCGAGGATCCGCTGCTGCCCGTCGTGCCTGTCGCCCCGCTGCTGCCCGTCGACCCTGTGCTGCCCGTCGTGCCGGTGCTGCCCGTCGGCCCTGTGCTGCCCGTCGTGCCGGTGCTGCCCGTCGGCCCAGGAGATCCGCTACTGCCAGTGGCGCCGGTGCTTCCGGTGCTGCCGTTGGCGGACGGGTTGTAGTAGCCGCTGGAGGCCGTGGCCAGGCAGCCGGTGAGGGCCAGCAGCGAGCCCAGCGCGACGCTGACCAGGGCGAGCGGCAGCAGGCGGCCTACTTTGCGGCGGCGCAGAGCCAGCGGCGTCAGCAGGCCCGCAAAGGCCAGCGAAAGCGCGGTCCCGGCCGCGACGGGAGCCACCACGGAGCGGCGGCGCTGCACGGACAAAGGCGCGGGCAGGTGCAGCTGCGCGCTGGTGGCGGGTTCGCTCAGCGTCAGAATCAGGGGGCTGACGCCGGCGTTGGTGGCCAGCTGCGACGGCGTCAGCGTGTAGTTCACCCCTGCGGGCAGGCCGCTGACGCTGAAGCTGACCGGCGCGGGCAGGCTGGCGGCGCCCACCGGCGTGATCACCAGAAAATACGTCGCAGAGCCGCCCGGCCCGGCGATGCTGCCTGTGGCCGGCGCTCCGCTGGCGAGGGCCAGGGTGAAGTCCACCACGCTCACGGAGGTGGAGGCCGTTTCGCCCAAAAACTTCGCGTCGCCGCTGTAGGCAGCCGAGATCTGGTGCGCGCCCGCGCCGGAAAGCGCGACCGCCATCGTGGCGGTGCCGTTTTGCAGGGTGGCCGTGCCCAGCGGGGTGCTGCCGTCCAGGAACTGCACGGTGCCGGTGGGAACCGCGGCGGTGAGGCCGGTGTCCCCGGATGCGTAGTTGATCGCCAGGGTGACGGTGCCGCCGGACAGAACCGGGTTCGGGGTCGCCGTGAAGGTCGAGACCACCGCCTGCTGAATCACCTGCACGGGGTTGCTGGTTCCGGTGTAGGCGTTGTCGGCCACGGTGACCGTAAAGGTGCCCAGCGTGCCAAACGCGATCCCGGAGGCCGGTGCGGTGAAGCTGTGCACGCCCGCATCGGCCGCCGTGAACGTGTAGCTGCCGCCGAAAAGGAAGCTCGCCTGCGGGTCGGTGGCGGTGAAGAGGATGTGCCCGAGGTAGCCGGTGTAAACCGCCCCGGTGTTGTCGATGGCAGTAACGGTGATGCTGACCGGCGTGCCAATGGTAGTGATCGCAGGCTGCACCGAGACCACGAAGTGGTCGATGCGCGACACGCCCGTGCCATCCAGCCGCAGGGTGAGCGTGGAGGGTAGACCGCCGCCCACGGCGCTCCCGGAGATGGTGGCCGTGGATGGGTTGGGGCCCGTGTTGAGCGGCGTAAACGCCAGCAGATACGTGCAGCTGGCGTCCGGGGCGAGCTGGTTGGCCGCCGAGGGCTGCGCGCCGGGGCCCACCAGCGGGCAGGTGCTGCCTGTGGCGCCCAGGTTGTAGGCAATGCTGGTCTGGCTGGGGTTGGTGCCCGCGGCGGGAAGGGCGAACTGCAGGGGGTCGGTGCCACCGTCGGCCAGGGTGATGGCGAGATTGCCGTCGGTGGCGTCCAGTAAACCCACTTCGGTGGGCGTGGGGTAGGCGTAGCTGGCGGCACTGCGATGGACGGTGATCAGGCCGGCGGAAAGGTCCGTGAGAAGGAGGTCGCCGGTATCGGTAAAGGTCGCGCTGCTCGGCTGCGTCACTGCGACGCCGCCCAGCGCCATGGCGGTGCCCACGCCTGCTGAAGAGATGCTCACAAACCGGGAGTTGCCGGTGTCCGCGACCGTGAGCGTACCGGACGGGCTGATGGCCATGCCGGTGGGAGCGGACAGCGCCAGCCCGGAGACCGCCACCGGGCTCGCCTGGCCGCTCCCCAGCGAAAACTGCACGATGCGATTGTTGCCGGCGTCCGCGATGTACAGGTGGTGGTGCAGGTCCACGGCCAGCCCCACCGGGTCGTTCAATGGGAGCGACAGGCCCGTGAGGGTGAGGGCGGAGGCGGAGCTGCCGTCCAGCGCCACGCGAACGATGGTGCTGTTGCCGGAGTCGGCGATGTACAGGTAGCCGCTGCCGTCCACGGCCAGCCCCGTGGGCGAAACAAGCGTGACGCCCGGCGTGGGCAGGGGCTGCACGGTGCCGCCAGGGTTCGCGAAATACACCGTGTGCTGCGCCGGCGAGGAGACAAACACGGTGCCGAATCCGTTGATGGCCAGCGAGGAGCCCACCGACCCCGAAACCGTTCCCAGCGAGGTCGCTGCGCCGCCGGGGGCGATCTCCAGCAGGCGGCTGTTGAGGATGTCGTTGACGTACAGGTTGCCGCTGCCGTCGAGCACGGCCCCGGTGGGCTGAAAGCTGGACGGGGTGAGGCCGCTGAGGGTGGTGATCGCCGTTGCGGAAAGCGGCGCGGAAAGCAGCATCAGCGGGCCCTGCCCGATGCCCCGCAATGGGACATTGTTGACCACGTCGCCGGTGCTGTCGGTAAGCGACAGCCAGCCCTTGCGCAGGCCCACCTGGCCGGGGGTGAACTGCAGCGTGATCAGGCAGGAGGCCGGGGGCGCCTGGTGGCCCACGCAGTCCTGGTTGACCAGGCTGAAGTCGAGATTGGCTGCGCCCGTGGTGACGACGTTGACGGCAGCGATGTCGGTCGGCACGGTGGCGTTGAAGTTCAGGCTGATGCGGCCCGAGGAGGTGCCCACGGGCGACGCGCCGAAGTCCACCGGCCCGCCCTGCAGCAGGCTTTGGGCGGGGGCGGCGGGCGTGGAGGCGAGGCCGCCTGCGAGCGCCAGCAGAAAAACCAGCCAGGCGGAGACGCGACGGCCGGCCCTGCTCAGGCGATGGCGATGCGCGGTCCACGTCGGGGTCATAAAGCTCCTGCCAGGGCGCGCAACCAGGTGCGGGCTTGGGAATGGACCCGTTACAGGGCGGGAAAGCGGAGCGCAGGTTCCCGGCGAGCAGGGGGCCTTTCTGCACTATGCGGCGTCGCGGCCCGGAAGGGGATACAACTTCCAGCGCGTTGACCAGAACGCAAGCGTCACTTTCGTCACGGGACGAAAGATCGAGTGGCCGGAACCGACGTGCGGCAAGCCGCCGTTCCAGCCCGTCCCGCGGGTGCTACCATGCCCCCAAAGCTCCGGCACGTCGAGGAGGGACCGCAAGGCGGCCAACCCGCGCGGGACCGGGGGAGGAGCCCGGAATGGCAGAGCGGGATTGGTTGCGGCCGGCGGTGCCGGTGGAGGCCGCGGGAACGGCGTGGCGCGCGCGGGGGGAGGCGGCCTTTGAGCTGCGGCCCCTGTCGCTGGGCGAGGTGCTGGACCGCACCTTTGCCCTGTACCGGTCGCGCTTTTTGCTGTTTGCCCTGATCTCCATGATTGCGGCGGCCGTGCAGGTGATCGCGCAGGCGGTTTCGATGGCCAGCGCGCAAACGATGCTGGAGCGCGGAGGCGCCCATCCGGCGCCCGGGATCGCCGGAGCGCTGGCCAACCTGCGCATGGTCGGGGCGATGAGCCTGAAAGCGTATGCGGTGCTGCTGGTGTTTTTCCTTGTCTCCGCGGTGACCCAGGCGGCCACGGCCCTTGCGGTGACGCAGGTGTACCAGGGGCACGCGGCCACGGCCCGGGACGCCCTGCGCGCGGTGGCGCCGCGCTGGGGCCGCTGGATCGGGATCGCGCTGTGGCAGCTGGGCAGCTTCGTTTGGGTGCCGCTGGCGGCGGCGGTGCCTGCAGTGGTGCTCGGCGTGGTGGCCGCCCAAAACAAGGCAGGCTCGGCGGGGCTGTTTTTCGTTGTGGGGCTGCTGATGCTGCTGGTGCTGGCCGCGTTTCCGGTGGGCTTCATCCTGTATCTGCGCAACGGCCTGGCGATTCCGGCGGCGGTGATGGAAGGGCTCGCGATCCGGCCGGCGATGCGGCGCAGCAAGGTGCTGGCCGCGGGTGCCAAGGCGCGTATTTTTGTGGTCCTGCTGATTGCGGGTGTGCTGCTGGAGGTGGTCGGGATCTTGCAAACGCCGCTGTCGGTGCTGCTGCTGATTCGCCCCCACCAGGCGCATTACGTGGCGCGGGGCTTGGCGCTGCTGATCACGTTTGTGGGCCACACGGTGGTGGCGCCGGTGGCCTTGATTGGGCTGACGCTGGTGTATTTCGACCAGCGGGTGCGCAAGGAGGCCTTTGACCTGGAACTGCTGCTGCAGCAGGCCGGGGAGGCCCCCGCCGCCGCGGGCGACATGCTGCCGGGCGAGCCGGTGGTGGGCTATGCGCCGGAGCGCTGAACGCCGCGGGTCCGGTGGGCGAGCGCGGTGGTTCCGGCGGCTGCATGTGGCCGGGCTGCTGCTGCTGTCGTGCTCTGCTTGCTGGGCCGCGACCGGGAACGGCCCTGTCCCGCTGGGCAGCTACCTGCAGGAGATTGCGGCGGCGCGACAGCGGGTCGCCGCCTGTGCGCAGACCGCCGCTGCCTGCGACCCCACAGCCCTGCTCGGCGCGCAACAGGTCGATCGCGGCGCCGGCGCGAGCTTTCGTGTGAGCTGGGAATGGCTGGGGGACACCCTGAACCGCGCCAAAAATGCCAGCGCGGCAGATCGCGCCCGGGCCATGGCCGCCGCGGAGCAGCATCTGCAAGTGCTGGCCAGTGAGGCTTCCGGCTCTGCGAGTAGCGATGAGATGAAAGACTTCGGCCAGGCGCAAAAGGCAGCCAAGGCGGTGCTGGCGCGGCGAGAGTTCCGGGCCGCCGCCGGCCCGAGCTGGATGGAGCGTCAGCTGGCCAGGCTGGAAGATTGGGTGCTTCGGCTGTTCAGCGGCGCCGACCGGCTCGGGCACCGGGCGCCGTGGCTGGCACCGCTGATCGAGTGGGGGTGTTTTGCGCTGGCCGCCGCGGGCCTGCTGTGGTTTCTGTGGCGCAGCCTGGCACGGCAGTCGCTGCGGATCTCGCTGGGCGAGACGGCGCGGGTTGGGGCCTGGAACGAGCGCGCCGCGGCGGACTGGCGGCAAAGGGCCGCACAGCAGGCCGGCCGGGAAGACTGGCGGGAGGCGATCCACAGCCTCTACTGGGCGGCCGTCGCCCTGCTGGAGTCCCGGCGCGCCTGGCGCCCCAACAGCACGCGCACCCCCCGCGAGTACCTGCAGCTGCTGCGATCGGGGACGGAGGCCCAAACAGCGCTTCGCGAGCTGACGCAGAGCCTGGAGGCAGTCTGGTACGGCCGCGCCACCGCCGATGCGGCCCGGTACCGGGCCGCGCAGGCGAGCTTTGATCGTCTCCAACAGGCGCGGATGGAGCGGGCCAGCTCCACCCCGGACCGCACCGACGCCGCGTCGCTGGCTGCGGCCGGGAGCCTCTGATGACCACCGGAGCAATCAACCATACCGGCGATCGGAGACTGGACCGGCGGCTCATGCTGTGGCTGGGCGGCGCGGTGCTGCTGATCATCGTGCTGGTCAGCGTATTTGCGCCGATGGAGGCCAACAGCGACCCACGGCCTTCCACGGACAACACCGCACCCGCCGGGGCCCGGGCCGCGTTTCTGACCCTCGAGGCCATCGGGCGGCCTGTGGCGCGTTGGGACAAGCCGCTCGAGGAGCTCCGCGGCGTGGATGCCGCGCACACCACGCTGGTGCTGGCCGACCCGGCCTTTACGGCGCTCAACAAGGACCAGCTGGCGGCGGCGCTGCGGGACTTTTTGGCGCGGGGTGGGCGGGTGCTGACCACCGGCTCCGGGGCCCTGCTGCTGCCCGGGGGGTCGCTGCAGCGCAGCCGACGCTTTGGCGCCCTTTGCACCACGGAGCCGGAGGGTGCGGGACCGCTGGCCGCGGCTGGCAGGGTGGAAACCTATGACCCGGTGCGCTGGGGCGACGAGGGTCCGGGGGCGTTTGTGGAGCAGCGCTGCGGGGCCGATGCCGTGGTGGTGCGCCTGCCTGTGGGCCGCGGCGAGGCCGTGTGGTGGAGCTCCCCGGCGCCGCTGAGCAACGCTGAACTGCACACCGACGCCGACCTGAGGCTGCTGCTGGCGAGCCTGGGCGAGGGCCGGCGGGTGCTCTTTGACGAGGCCCTGCAGGCCACCGTGCCCACCCCGTGGAGCGCCGCACGCGGGCTGCCCCTGTGGTGGATGCTGGGCCAGGCGGGGCTGGTCTTTGCGCTGCTGGTGTTCTCCTTCAGCCGGCGGCGCGGGCCCATCCGGCTGCCGGTAACCGTGCCCCGGTCGTCCCCGCTGGAGTTCGCCGAGAGCATGGGCGATCTGTACGAGCGAGCGGGCGCAACGGGGGCGGCGACGGAGGCCGCAAAACGCAGGCTCGAGCGGCTGCTGGCCCAGGAGGCCGGGCTGGGGCAGCGCACGATGGACGCGGGACCGGAGGCGGTCGTGAAGGTGCTGGAGGCGCGGTTCGGGGGCCGATGGGGGCCGGTGGGCGAGCACCTGCGCGACGCCGCCACGGCTGCTGATGCGAACCTGAAGGCAGGCAGCGCGCTGAAGCTGGTGCAGGCGCTGGGGGCGGATGGAGAGCGCGTCCGGGAAGCCCTCCGGCCCGCGGCCGGACCGGCGCACAGCGTTTCAGAGGCCGAGAATGGAACGCCTGAGGACCTGGAGGAGACTGCGGCTGTGGCGGGTTGAAACTTAGGATGGATGCGATGCGGCTGAGGCGCCGGGAACGCAGATTCCCTGCGGGAACGACAACAAATTGCCGGGATGGCACAGTTTGCGGGAAACACGGTTTGCGGGAGTAAGACAGAAATCTCAACAAGTGAGCGGAGTGGCATGACGGACGAAGTGACGGCAGGTTTGGGAGTGCAAACGGCCGAGGAGCTGTTTCGGCGCGGTGCGGCGGAGATCGGGCGGGTCATCGCCGGGCAGAAAGAGGCCGTGGCGCAGGCGTTGGCGACCGTTCTGTGTGGCGGCCACGCGCTGATCGAGGGCGTGCCAGGCGTGGCCAAGACGCTGACGGTAAAGACCCTGGCGCGCTTTCTGGGGCTCGACTTCCGGCGCGTGCAGGGGACGCCGGATATGATGCCCGCCGACATCCTGGGCACCACCGTGTTTACGCCGGCTTTTGAAGGGCACGCGGCGGAGTTCCGCTTCCACCCCGGACCGGTGTTTACGCAGTTTTTGCTGGCTGACGAGATCAACCGCATGCCGCCGCGAACCCAGGCGGCGCTGCTGGAATCCATGGAGGAGCGGCAGGTGACCGCGGACGGCGAGCGCCACGAGCTGGACGGCTTTTTCACCGTCTTTGCCACCCAGAACCCGGTAGAGTTCGAGGGCACCTATCCGCTGCCGGAGGCGCAGCTGGACCGCTTTCTGCTGAAAATCACCATTCCCTATCCATCCGCGGCGGAGGAGCGGACGGTGCTGGAACGGCACCACGCCGCCACGGAGACGGCCGGTCTGGCCGAGGTGACCCTCCAAACTGTGCCGCCCGGCGTGCTGGCCCAGGCGCGCCACGAGGTCCGCGGCGTGCGCGTGGAGCCGGCGCTGTTTGAGTACATCCTTGGGGTGGTGCGGCGCACCCGGGAATGGCCGGCGATCTCGCTGGGCGCAAGCCCGCGCGCCAGCACCTCGCTGCTGCTGGTGGCCAAAAGCTTTGCGGCGCGCGAGGGCCGGGACTTCCTGGTGCCGGACGACGTGAAGGCGGCGGCGTCGCCGGTGCTGCGGCACCGGCTGGTGCTGCGACCGGAGGCGGAGCTGGAAGGCCTGGACCCGGATCGCGTCGTGCGCGAGGTGCTGCAGGCCACCGCGGTGCCCAAATAGGCCGCCCATGCAGACGCTGATTCCCTCCCCCGCCCAGGGCACCGCGCGCCCGCTGGGCCGCAGCGGCCGCTGGATCGGCTTTGGGCTGACACCGCGCGCGATGTGGCTGGTGGTCGCGGGCCTCCCCCTGGCGCTGCCGGCCTTCTGGCACGGCAGGCTGATTTGGCTGATGGTGGCGTGGGACGCGCTGGTGCTCCTGTTGGCGCTGGGCGATGCGCTGCACCTGCCCCGGCCGCGGCAGTTGACGGTGACCCGGAGATTCCTCGATTCACCGCAGCTGGGATTGGCAACGCGGGTGGAACTCGCCGTGGCGCTGGCCGCCGAGCAGGTTTTGGAGGTGCGCGTGACGGACGACCTCCATCCGGCGCTCGTGGGGGTGCCGGAGACCCGGCGTCTTCAGGTGTTCCCGCGCGAGGCCTCGGTGGTGGAACTGCTCGTGTGGCCGCGAGAGCGTGGAGAGTTTGCGCTGGGGCTGGTGTATCTGCGCTGGCGCGGGGCGCTGGGATTGGCCGAGCGCTGGGGAGCGGCCCGCCTGGGGGTTGCGCCGGAGCCAGGAACGCAGATTCCCTTCGGGAAGGACGACACAGGAGCTCAAGGCGCCGGTGAGCTCACCGGCGAGCGGCCACAGCGGGTCAGGGTTTACCCGGCGCACGAGCTGGCGCGCGGCGAAGGTGCGTTCTTCCTGATGCGGGCGCGGCAGATGGAACGGCAGCGCCGCCAACAGCGCCTGCGCGGGGGTGGGCGGGAGTTTGAGTCCCTGCGCGAATATCAGCCCGGGGACGAGCTGCGCGCCGTGAGCTGGACCGCCACCGCCCGGCGCGGCCGCGTGGTCACGCGCACCTTTATGGCCGAACGCAGCCAGCAGGTGTGGGCGGTGCTGGATGTGGGCCGGCTAAGCCGCACCGCTTTTGCGCTGCGGCGCGGCGACGGACCGCAGTTTGTGGGGGAAACCGAGGCCGAGCGCGACGAGGCGCACCGGCTGGTGGTCACGCAGCTGGACCAGGCCACCACCGCGGCCACCATGCTGGCGCAGGTGGTGGGGCAAAGCGGCGACAAGTTCGGCATGCTGAGCTACGGAACGGAGATCCAGCAGGTGCTGGCACCGGGTACGGGCCCCAACCACCTGCGGCTGCTGCTGGACCTGCTCAGCGCCACCCGCAGCGAGCCGGCCGAAAGCGACGCGCTGCTGGCCGTGGCCCGGCTGAAGCAGCTGCAGCGGCGGCGAGGGCTGTTCGTGTGGATCACGGAGCTGCCCGACAGCGCCGGCCGGCCCGCGCTGGTTACGGCCGCGGCTGAGCTGAGCCGGCAGCACCTGGTGATTCTTGTGTTGCTCCAACACCCGGAACTGGCCGCACTGGCCAGGAAGGTGCCCGCGGACCGCGCCGCCATGTTCCACGCCGCAGCCGCCACGGAGATGCAAGAGCGCCGCCGCGACACCATCGCCCAGCTGCAGAGGCAGGGTGTTTTGATCGTGGAAACCACCGCCGAAGAGATCGGGGTGCGGGCGGTAAGCGAATACCTGGAGGTAAAGGCGCGGGGACTGTTGTAACTGCCGCGGAACACTTCACAACCGCAGGTTTTTACGGCAGCTCTGATTCATGCTTTAGGATCCGTTGCGGCCTGCGAGGAACGCAGATTCCCTCCGGGAATGACACCAAAAAAGCGCGGCGTTGCGACCAGCAGGCTTGATCAGACAGCTTCTCGGCGGCAATGGCGGTCTGTGTGGCGCAGTGTGGCGGCCACGTGTTGTTGCCAGTAGCTCCACTCGTGTCCGCCGGCATGCTCCACATAGCGATGCGCGATTCCCTCCTGCAGGAGAACGCCGTGAAGGTGCCTGTTGCTTGCAAGCAGCGGGTCGCTCAAGCCGCAGTCAAAGCGAAGCGGCGGCAGGCTGGCACGGTGTTGCCGCATCCAGTGCAGCGGGCCGAGTTGCTCAAGGGGAGCGCAGGCCAGGTAGTCGCTGAGGGGCTCCTCCACAAACGGCTGGAGGTCTTCGATCTCCGTGATGGCGGAGTGCGCGCTGATGGCATGGAAGCGCGTGGCGTACTTTGCCCCCAGGCGCAGCGCTCCATAGCCGCCCATGGAAAGACCCGCGATGGCCAGGCGCGCGCCCGGCAGCAACGCGGGGGCGGCCAGGCGCGCCATGGCCGGCACCTCATCCACGATGAACTGCTCCACCTCCGCATCGGGCCAGCGAAGGTAGCCGCTGCCGTCACGCGCCAGCCCATCGCTGGGCATGGCGATCACCATCGGGGTGATCTCGTGAGCAGCGAGCAGGCGCTGCGCGGTGAGGTGGGCTCCGCCCTTTAACGACCACACCCAATGGCTGCCGTAAACGCCGTGCAGCAGAATGAGCAGCGTGCTGATCGCGGGTGCGTCCGGCACCCACACGGACATATCCGTGCGGTGCCCCAATGCGCGACTCTTCACCGTGATCACACGGAGGCCGTCACGCTCCAGGCGCGGGTCCGACAGCTCCACGGTGTGGAACAGATCACTCAAAGAGCAGCACTCCTTTGGCGTTGCGGCCCGCGTACATGTCTTCAAAGGCCTGCGCGAGGGCGTCCAGGGGATAGCGGCGCGTGATCATCCGATCCAGCGGCAGCTGGCCCTTGCGATACAGATCCAGCAGCAGCGGAAAGTCCCGCTGCGGGCGGCAGCTGCCGTAGAGCGGATTCAGGTAGACCTTGTCCCATTCAAAGAGCTGCATGTCCACGGGCACCACCTGCTCGATGCCGCTGACGCCCACGGCCGTGCCGCCATGGCGCACCATGGCCAGCGGCGCCGGGCCAAGCGCCGGCACGGCGGTGCACTCAAAGGCGAAATCCGCCCCACGCCCATCCGTGCGGCGGCGCACCTCCTCGGCGGCCTTGCGCAGGCCCTCATCCGCGCGGCTGGCGAGCAGCGTTTCCGTGGCGCCAAACTGCCGTGCCAGCTCCAGCCGCGCAGGGTTCACATCGATGGCGATGACCCTCGCCGCGCCGCAGTGGAGCGCGCCCAGCATGGTGCTGAGACCCACGCCACCGCAGCCCAATACCACCACCGTACTGCCCCGTTCCACCTTCGCCGCGTTCACGGCGGAGCCAAAGCCGGTCATCACCGCACAGCCCAGGATGGCGCCGACCTCAAACGGCACATCGTCCGGCAAAGGCAGCACCGCGGCTTCCGGCACAAGCGCGTGCGTGGCCATGGTGCCCAGCGAAAAGGAAGCGTTGAAGGCGCCGGGGCCGGCCGCTCCGGTGTTGCGCGCGCTTGTGTCTCCAGCGCTCACGCCGGTGGCCTGCGCAGCCGGGACGCCGCCAGCCTCATGGAAGCGGGCGTCCGGCACCGTGCCGCGATCTTCGCAGATGTTTTCCTTGCCGCGCGCGCATTGGAAGCAGACGCCGCAAGGGATGGCCCAGTTCAGCAGCACACGGTCGCCGGGCCTGCACCGGGTCACCGCGTCTCCAACAGCCGTCACCACGCCGGCGCCCTCATGGCCAAGGATCAGGCGGCGTCCCCAGCCAAGCGAGTCCCAGTCGGTGTGACAGACGCCGCTGGCGCGCATGGCAATGAGGACCTCCTGGCCTTGCGGCGGGTCGAGCTCCACCTCGCTGATCGCAAAGCCGCCCTCACCATCCCCGACGGCTGCCCGTGTTCGCATACACCCCTCTTCCTGTCAGTTTGAGAAGCTCAGCTGTTCGCGGAATAGACCACCGGATTGAGAGGCGACGCCAACACATCGCCGGTCTGCAGACCGGGGGCCCAGCGCTCAATATCCGTGATGTGATTCTTGTTCTTCGGTGCGGTCAGGTGGATGTTTTCGTCCATGTAAATCATGGTCATCACCTCGCGCGGCTTGCCTGTTGTGTTGGCGCCGGCGCGATGAAAGGTCCACCCGGCGTGAAAGCTCACATCGCCCAGCCCATAGGCGCTGTCTTCCATCCGGAATTGCTCCAGGGCCTGCTTCAGCGTCATCTCGCTTTCGTCGCTGATCTCCAGATCGCGGCCCACCTGCAGGCGATGGCTCTTTTCTGAAAACGCCAGCGGTCCCATGGTCATCGGCGTCGCCTGCAGTGGCACCCATGCCGTGATGGTTTTATCGCTGTCCACGGGCCAGTAGTACTGGTCGGCGTGCCAGGGCGTGATGCCGCCACCCGGCTCCTTGTACAGGGCCTGGTCATGGTAGATGCGCACGCCGGAAACGCCCATCAGTTCGGCGGCGATGCGGGCCAATCGCTTGCCGAATACAAACTCCTTCACCTCCGGCGACTGCGTCCACAGGTTCATGATCTGTAAAAAGGCCTTGCCGTAGGTCGTCCTTTGCTCCATGGGTAGGGCATCCGCGGAAAGCTCGGCGACGCGATCGTGGATGCTGCGACGATAATGCTCCAGCACCTCGGGCGAAAGCACATGCTGCAGCTTGATATAGCCGTTTTCCGCGTAGAAAGACCTCTGTTCCGGCGTCAGCGTGAAGGGTGCGTCCAGCTCTTGCTGCAGAGCGGCGGGCGTGGCTTGCAGAGTGGAACTCATGGGCGTTGATCTCCGGGGTGACAGACCTTGATGAAACGTTTCAGCAAAGAGCATGAGCCTGCGCCGTTGCGGTTGTCAAGTGGAATGCACGGGCCATCTGATGGCCGAGCGGCGGCTGCGCCTCTTTAGCGATACCACCTCGAAACCGCGCGCAGCAGACGGCCTTTGCCGCCCGCGAATCGCGACGCGGTTGCCATCTCCGTCGCCAGAAACTGCAGACCGATGGCGTAGGTGGGATACGGGTGCACCACACCGGCGAGCTGGTGGAGCAGAATGCCCCTGTCCATCGCGACGACGAGCTCCGTGATTGCCTCGCTCGCCCTTTCGCCGACGTAGGTGCCGCCGAGGATGCGTCCATCCGGGTGCGCCACGATCTTCAGGAAGCCAAGCTGATCATGCTCACTCACGGCGCGATCCACCCTGGCCAGCGACAGCTGCTGCGCGTCGACTTTGTCGCCATACTGCTTGCGTGCTTCGGCCTCGGTCAGGCCCACCTGCGCGACCTCGGGGGCGGTAAAGGTGACGCGTGGCATCGCTCGCGGCGCTCCAGCGTTCTTGCCGGGCAGCAGCGCGTTGCGAGCGGCCTGGAAGCCTTGCCAGCCGGCCAGATGCGAGTATTGCGGTCCGCCCAGCACATCGCCCGCGGCAAAGATGTGGCGGCAGGAGGTGCGCAGATAGCGATCGACCTCGATGCCCTGGGAGGAGGCGCGCACGCCGGCCCTGTCCAGCGCGAGCCCCTGCACTGCCGCGGATCTGCCCGCGGCGATCAGCAGGCAGTCGCCGGCGACGCTGCCCGCCGAGGTATGCAGCAGAAAGGCCTCGCCCTGCGCTTCAACGGCGTTGGCGCGGCCCGGCAGCCAGCGCACGCCCTCGTTAGTGAAGACCTCGGCGAGCACCTTGCCCGCCTCAAGCTCCTCGCGCGGCAGCAACGCGTCGGCCACCAGCGTCACCGCGGAGCCAAGCCGCTGGTAGCTTTGCGCCAGCTCGCAGCCGATGGGGCCGCCGCCCACGATGACCAAGCGCTGCGGCAGATGATCCAGGGTGAAGATGTTCTTGTAGGTGAAGTAGGGAACGCGCTCGAGCCCTGCGATACCCGGCTCCGCCGGGGCAGCTCCCGTATTGATTAGAACCTTCCCGGCCGTGATGCGCCTGCCGTCGGCCACAAGGGTGTGCGGGTCAGCAAATGCCGCGGCGCCCAGCACGACGTCCATGCCCTTCGCGCGCATGGCTTCCGGTGTGGTTGGCTCGTAGATGTGGGCGATGGTGGCGTCGAGATAGCGGCGCACCCCTGCCATGTCCACAGCCGGTGTGCCGCTGGCGATGCCGTAGGTGCCGGCGGTGTGCATGGCGTGGGCCACGGCCGCGGTCTTGATCAGCGATTTGCTGGGGACGCATCCGGACCAGGTGCAGTCGCCGCCGATGCGGTCCTTTTCCAGCAGCAGCACACGCGCGCCGAGCTTCACCGCTAAGTCTGCCGCGATCAGGCCGGAGGCGCCCGCGCCGATGATGGCAAAGTCATACTCCCACCTCATCGCGCACCTCCTTCGTTCGGCTCCGGCGGCAGGCGCACCAGCAGGAGCAGCCCCACCCCCGCCAGCAGCACTGTGCTCAGCAGCAGGCCATCGAACTGCAGCGCGTGGCCAAGTGCGCCGGCTAGCAGCGAGCCCACGACCGCTCCCAGGCTGAGCAGCACCGAGTAGATCCCCATGGCGCTGCCCTTGCCCTCGCGCCCGTGCAACGAGCTCGCCAGCCAGGACAGCGCCGCCGGCGTGAAGCCCGTTTCCACCAGGATCAGCAGCGCCGTGAGGCTGCCAACGGTCCAGCGATAGCCGCTGGCCGCGGCACTGGCGTGGTTGACGAGAAAAAATCCAAGGCACACGGGCAACATCATCCACAGTGAGATGCGCATGGTGTTGTGTACTCCGATGCGGGGCATCGCAAAGCTCCAGCCGGTGACGCCCGCCGCAAAAAGCAGCGCGTAGCCGAGCAGGACATAGCCGAAGCGGGTTGGATCCGCCGCAAACAGGCCGTCAAAGAACTGCCGGCGATGCGCGCTTGC
This sequence comes from Granulicella sp., assembly GCA_965218675.1. Classification (GTDB taxonomy): domain Bacteria; phylum Acidobacteriota; class Terriglobia; order Terriglobales; family Acidobacteriaceae; genus Granulicella. The sequence goes on along the minus strand of CBDCLP010000009.1, from coordinate 220,404 downwards.
AGGATGGGTCATCAGAAACGACAACGTGGGCCCAAGCCACACACCCGTGATCGCGTTGACGCAAAGCCACACCGGCGCGAGCCTGCGCACCGTGGAGCTTTGGAGGGCCAGACGCAGACCCGCAAGCGCGGTGGGCGCCGCTGCCGAACGCGCGGAGCCCGCAAACAGCGCCAGCAGCACCGCGGCCAGCAGATACACGCCGCCCAGCAGGCTGAAGGCGCGGGTTGCGGCGCGATGCCACAGCTGCGTCGCCACCACACCGCCAAGCGCCAGGCCCGCCAGCAGGGAAAACTCAAAAAAGCTCATCGCCCGCGCCCGCTCCCTGGGGTCGTCCTGTGTGCGGCCGGCGAGCCAGGCCAGCAGCGGCGGGGTGACGGCCGCGACGCTGACGCCCTCCAGCAGGCGGCTGAGGTACAGGATGCCGAGGTGCCCTGTAAGGCCGAAGAGCTGCACGGCCGCTGCCCCCAGCAGGGCGCCAGGCACCATCAACCAGCGTGGCGTCCACGCATCGGCAAGCAGCCCGAGCGGGATGGAAAAGACCAGCTCCGCCGCAAAGGCAATGGCCCCCAGCGCGCCCGCGGTGCCTGACCCCGCGGTGGTTTGGTGCTGGCTTTCGAGACGCACCAGATACAGCCCCACCAGCACACCGCTGGCGCTGCCGGCGATGCGCAAAAGTCCGTTGGCGAGGAGCGTGCCGGCCAGCGATGCGCGCGAGGTTGCTGTCATAGAAAAAGTTCCCAGCGGGCGTATGATGAACACGTCGCGCAGCCCCGTGCGCATCAAGCCTACGCTGGAAGCACGGCTCACCACCAGCGCCCCTGCTCCCCCCAAAACAAAGGCGGCCCATGTCCACTCTGCCCACCGGCGACGCAAGCCTTCGCGCACCGCAAAAGAAAGACGCGGATTACGTCTTCTATGAGCTGACCCGCAGCATCTGCCCGGACTGTCGCAAGGTCATCGATGCCAAGGTGCTGCTGCGCCACAACAAGGTGTACATGAGCAAGCGCTGCCCCACCTGCGGCCCCTTTGAAGGGCTGATCTACGGCGACGCGGAGGCCTATGCCGCTTTCGGCAAATACAACAAGCCGGGGACCATTCCGCTCGCCTATTCCACTGACATCGTGGAGGGCTGCCCGCATGACTGCGGCCTTTGCCCGGACCATCAGCAGCACGCCTGCCTCGGCATCATCGAAGTGAACAGCGCCTGCAACATGGCCTGCCCGCTCTGCTTTGCCAACGCCAGCCCGGGTTTTTCGCTGACGCTGCCGGAGGTCGATGAGATGCTCGATCACTTCGTGGCCACGGAGGGCAATCCGGAGGTGGTGCAGTTCTCCGGCGGCGAGCCGACCATTCATCCGCAGATTCTCGACTTCGTGCGAGCGGCGCACGCGCGCGGCATCCGCCACGTCATGATCAACACCAACGGCAAGCGGCTGGCCCACGACGACCGCTTTCTTGCCGAACTGAACGAGGTGCGCGCCTCCATCTACTTTCAATTCGACGGCTTTGAGCCGGAAACGCATCGCATCATTCGCGGCGAACCAGACATCCTGCCGGAAAAGCTCGCGGCGCTTGATCGGCTTGCCGCCATCGGCATCAACGTAACGCTGGTGCCGGCCATTGAGCGCGGCGTCAATGAGCATGAGATCGGCCGCATTATTCAGTTCGCCATCCAGCACCCGGCGGTGCGCGGCATCAACTTCCAGCCCGCCTTCCACGCCGGCCGTCACCTGCACCACGACCCCTTGCAGCGCATGACGATCCCTGACATTCTGCGGTTGATTGAGCAGCAAACCGCCGGGCAGTTTCTGGTGTCGGACTTCATTCCCGTGCCCTGCTGCTTTCCCACATGCAACTCGGTGACCTATGCGCTGGTGGAGGGCGAAAACGTCACGCCGCTGTCGCGCATCGTGAACGTGTATGACTACCTGGACTACATCACCAACCGCGTGATGCCTGACTTTTCGCTCGAGATTCGCAAAGCTCTTGAAGGGCTGTGGTCCTCATCCTCCGTTCCCGGGTCGCAAAAGTCCGCCGAGCAGTTTCAGATGTCCTGCGAAGCCTGCGGCATCCCCGGCAACGGCACCCTCGGCGACCTTGCAAAGAACATGCTGATGATCATGCTGCAGGACTTCATGGACCCCTACACCTTCAATCAGAAGAACCTGATGAAGTGTTGCAAGGAGTTTCTGGTGCCTGGCGGCAAGCAGATTCCGTTTTGCGCCTACAACACCATCGGCTATCGCGAACAGGCGCGCGCGCAGCTGGACGCCATGGAGCCCGCCCGCCGCCAGGCACGACGCGACGGTGTGCCGTTTACCCCGCAGCCCGTGGTCTTCGACGTAAAGAACGTGGCGTGGTCCCGCTCCAGCACCATGGACCAGCTGCACGAAATTCAGCCGGTCGTGACCGCATGACGCCGCTTGCCTCGCCGGTGCCACGGCCTGAAGTCAAGCAGTGCTGCGCGACGTTTTACGGCAGCGATGCCGTTCGCTTTCTGCTGGGCGACAGCTTTCATCCCGGGGGCACCGCGCTGACGCATGAGTTGGGAGAACGCCTCCAGCTTTCGCCGCAGTCGCGTGTGCTGGATGTCGCCGCAGGCCGCGGCACCAGCGCCCTGTACCTTGCTGAGCACTTCGGCTGCGAGGTGGTTGGCGTCGACCTCAGCGAGAACAACATCCAGCTGGCCGAAGAAGCGGCTGCAGCCCGGGGCCTCGGCCAACGCGTGCGCTTTGTGCTGGGCGATGCCGAGCACCTGCCCTTTGCGGATGCAAGCTTTTCTGCCGCTGTGTGCGAGTGCGCCTTTTGTACCTTTCCGGACAAGGCCACTGCGGCCGCGGAGCTACGCCGTGTGCTGCTGCCCGGCGGGCAGCTCGGCTTGACCGACCTGACCCGGCAAAGAGACACCACGCCGGACCTCGACGGCCTGCTGGCATGGGTTGCGTGCATCGGGGATGCGCAAACGGTGGAGGCGTACCAGCAGTGGCTGCAGCGCGCCGGGCTCGTGATCGAGGCCTCCGAGGACCGCAGCGGTACGCTGTCGGAGATGGTGCGGGACATTCGCGGGCGCATGCTGCTGGCCGAAATTATGGTCGGGACGAAGAAGCTGTCGCTGCCCGGCTTCGATCCTGCGCAGGCCAGATCCTTCCTGAAGGCGGCCACGGAGGCCATCGCCGGCAGACGGCTCGGCTACCATCTGCTCACCGCACGTGCGAACAGTTAGCCCACACGCTCTGCTGGATCCCCTCTCGCGGCGAGCCCTGAGCTTCTGCTATGCCCCGCGACTTGCTACACTTGTTGCCAATTCTGTTGGCGATGGGGTTCGCCATAAACTGCGTGCCGCGCGGCGCTGCTGATGACTCCTGCATCCCCTGTAGGAGGACGTGTGCGCAACCCCAGCCCTTCCGCAATCTCAACCGGCTCTGGCCCCCTGGCCATCCTGCGCTATCTGCTGCGCTGGGTGCCGGTAGCGGCGCTCGCTGGCCTCATGGGCGGCAGTGCATCGGCGCTACTGCTGGTGTCGCTTACCTGGGCGACGCGCACCCGCGAAGCGCATCGCTGGCTGATTGCGCTGCTGCCACTCGCGGGGCTGGCGGTGGGCTGCCTGTACCGCTACCTGGGCACCTCGGTGGAGGCCGGCAACAACCTCATCCTCGACGAGATCCACGACCCGCAGCGCACCATTCCCATTCGCATGACACCGCTGGTGCTGATCGGGACGTTTTTGACGCATCTGTTTGGCGGCTCCGCGGGGCGGGAGGGCACGGCCATCCAGACAGGCGCGTCGCTGGCGGACCAGCTGGCGCGGCCCTTTCGCATGAACGCCCGCGAGCGCCGCGTGCTGCTGATGGCCGGCGTTAGCGCGGGCTTCGGATCGGTGTTTGGCACACCACTCTCGGGCGCGGTGTTTGGCATGGAGGTTCTGGCCATCGGCGCTGTGGGCTATGACGCGATTGCGCCCTGCTTCCTTGCCTCCTTCATCGGTGACTTCACCACGCATGCATGGGGCGTCCACCACACGCTCTACCATGTGGGCGCGGTGCCTGCCCTGCGTGCCACCGGCCTGCTGTGGGCGGCGGTGGCTGGCGCCGTGTTTGGTCTGGCCGGCATGGCCTTTGCCCGAACCACCCATGCCATCGGGCATTTTTTCAAGCGCACGGTGGCGTGGCCGCCGCTGCGGCCCTTTGCGGGCGGTGTGCTGGTCGCGCTTGGTGTGCTGGCCGTGGGCTCCACCCGGTACATCGGCCTGGGCATACCCACCATCGAGGCCGCCTTTGGCCCGCGCCACGCGCCTGCGGACTGGCTGCTGAAGCTGCTCTTCACCGCGGTGACGCTGGGCGCGGGCTTCAAGGGCGGCGAGGTCACGCCGCTGTTTTACATCGGTGCCACCCTGGGCAATGCGCTCGCGTATGTTTTGCCGCTGCCGTCCTCGTTGCTGGCCGGCATGGGTTTTGTTGCCGTGTTTGCGGGCGCGGCCAACACACCCATTGCCTCCACGCTGATGGCCATGGAGTTGTTTGGGGCGGAAGCGGGAGCCTATGCCGCCATCGCCTGCGTGTTCAGTTACCTGTTCTCCGGGGAGGCCGGCATCTACACCGCGCAGCGCACCGCTTTTCGCAAAGTTCCCGGAAAGGACCCGGTGGCCGAGACCTCCGAAGCCGTGATCGCCAAGACAAACGACCTGCCCCAGATGCAGAGCGCGCCCGCAGTCCCCTCCCCGGGCGACGGGGGCGCCGGCCGTTGATGGAGAACTTTCGCTTGCGCGTCTTTCGCTCCGTGGCGGCGCACCTGAACTTCAGCCGCGCCGCGCAGGAGCTGCTGCTGACCCAGCCCGCCGTAACGCAACAAATCAAGGCGCTGGAACAGGAGCTGGGAGCGCCGTTGTTTGATCGCGCGGGTGGACGCATCGCGCTGACCGCGGGCGGCCGGGCGCTGCTGCCCTTTGCTCTGCAGCTGAAGGCGTTGGGGGAGGAGGCCGAGGCCGCGGTGGCAGCCGCCTCCGGCCAGCACGCGGGCGAGCTCGCCCTTGGCGCCTCGCAGACCATCGCCCAGTACCTGCTGCCCGGCCTGGTGGCCAGCTTTCTGCGCGAGCATCCGCAGGTGCGCGTCACCGTCCGCACCGGCAACTCCAGGGAGATGCTGCAAGCCCTGCTCGCGCGCGAAGTGCATCTTGCCCTGATCGAAGGCCCGGAGCAGCGCAAGGATGTGCACCTCGAGCCGTTTATGGAAGACCATATGGTGCTGGTGGTGCCCGCCGGCCACCCCTGGGCGGGGCGGGAGATAGAACCAGGCAGCCTGCGCGAACAGCCCTTGCTGATGCGCGAGGTCGGCTCCGGCTCCCGGCGCGTGGTGGAGCAGGCGCTGGCCGCGGCCGGGCTGCGCATGAAGGACCTGACGCTCGGCCTGGAACTGGACTCCACCGAAGGCCTGCTCAGTGCGGTGGAGGCCGGCCTGGGACTCACCTTCGTTTCGCGTTGGGCCGTGCGCAACCAGCTGGCGCTGGGCACGCTGAAGCTGGCGCGGGTGCGAGACTTGGCCCTGGCCCGCCGCTTCAGCCTGGCCTACGCGGCTGGCCCGGAGCCCGGCGGCAGTGTGGGCGCCTTCCGTGCGCTGCTGCTGGCCCACGCCGCGGAACTCGCGCCCCGCTCTACAGGCAGGGGCCGAGGCGGCTCCCGGCGCGAAGAGACGAAGTAAGGTGTGGGCCCAACTGCGTGTGAGGACCGTATGGCGGAGGGAGAGGGATTCGAACCCCCGTTGCCCGTTAGGGCAAAGCGGTTTTCAAGACCGCCTGTTTCAACCACTCACACATCCCTCCGCGGGTGGTGTGTTCGCCTGGTTGCCTCCAGCCTAACAGGGACTGCGCCGTTTGCCGGATGCCGGTGCGGTCCCGGGAGCCGCTCCCGACCTGCTGACTGGCCGTGGCATCCTCTCACCGCGATAGACTGATGGGCGGGAAGAGCCGCCCTGCAACCGGCACCACCCCTGTTGCCGATGCCGCCCATGCCCACCTCCACGCCACCTCAGCCCGAATCGGCGCACCCGCTGCCGGGACCGATCGCGGAGCCGCAGGCGCCCGGCACACCGCCGCCGGCGCCCGAGTCCGGCTACCCCGCACCGGACGTCGTTGCCGTCCCGTTGCTGCGAACACCTCCCCTGCGGCGTGTTGCCCGTGCGCTGGGCGTCGACCGGGCCGTTGCTTTCACCGTGCTCGCGCGCGGCTGGTCCTCGCTCGCCGGCATCGGGACCCTGCTGCTGATTGCACGCTATCTTTCCCCGGCCGAGCAGGGTTTCTATTACACCTTCTACTCCCTGGTGGCGCTGCAGATCGTCTTTGAGCTGGGCTTTTCCGTGGTCATTCTGCAGACCGCATCGCACGAGGCCGCGCACCTTGAGATTGCGCGCGATGGCAGCATCACCGGTCCGCCCGAGGCCCACGGGCGCCTCGCCAACGTGCTGCAAAAGTCGGTCCAGTGGTACACGGTCGCGGCCGTGCTGATGGCCCTGACGCTGGTGCCGGTGGGGCTGCTGTTCTTCCGGCATGCCGCGGCCCGGCCGGGCGGCAACGCCGTGCACTTTGGCTGGCCGTGGCTGCTGGTGGTGCTCGCCTCGGCCTGCACCTTTCAGATTGATCCGCTGTTCAGCTTTCTGGAGGGCTGCGGCTACGTGCCGGAGGTCGCCCGGACGCGCCTGCGGCAATCCCTGTGCGGCACCGCGCTGGGATGGGCGGCATTTCTGCTGCATGCGGGCCTGTTTGCGCCGGGCTGCTTTATCTTTGGGCAGGCTCTCGCGGGGTTCTGGCTGCTTTGGGAGAAGCGAGGTCTACTGCTCCCGCTGATGCGTCACCTTTCCGGCTCCTTTCGCATCGACTGGCGCCGCGAGGTGTGGCCTTTTCAGTGGCGCATCGCCGTTTCCTGGCTGGCGGGCTATCTCACCTCGCAGCTGTTCAACCCCATCCTGCTGAACTTTCGCGGGCCCGTCGAGGCCGGTCAGATGGGCATGACGCTGAGCGTGTGCGGTACGCTCTCCTCCATGGCCGTTGCCTGGATGAACACCAAAGCCGCCCCCTTTGGCCGCCTCATCGCCCGCAAGGAGTACACCCTGCTGGATCGCAGCTTCTTCCGCGCGCTGTGGCAGAGCACCCTGGCGGCGGTGGTGGGCTGCGGCGCGGTTTGGCTCGTCATCTTTTCCCTCGGGCACCTCGGGGTGCGATCGCACGGTGTGCTGCTGTCATCGCGGCTGCTGCCGCCGCTGCCGCTGGCCATGCTGCTGTTTGGCACCGTGGGCAACATCGTCGTCTTTGCGGAGGCCCTGTACCTGCGCGCCCACAAGCAGGAAAAGTTCATGATCAACTCCATCCTGGGCGCGGTCTATATCACCCCGCTGGCCTACCTGTTGGGGCGCTGGCAGAACCCCCACGGAGGTGCGTGGGGCATCGCCGCAGCGTATGCTGTTGGCACGTTGTTCATCGGCCTCGGTTACGGAACCTATACCTTTCTGCGCTGGCGGAGGATCTGGCATGCCGCCTGAGCTGGAACTGCTGGAACTGCTGGAGCGCACGGAAGCTCCACCCCGCACGCAGCCGCGCCCCCTGCTGACCATCGCGATCCCCACCTTCAATCGCGCCGCGCAGCTGGAATCGTTGCTGCTGGCGCTGGAACCGCAGGCGGCAGGCCGCCCGGAGGTCGAGGTCTTTGTCGCCGACAACGCCAGCCCGGATGAGACCCCCGAGGTCATTGCCGCGGCCGTCCGGCGGTATGCCCTCGCCGGCGCCCGCCTGCGCACGCACCGTCACCCCGTCAATACCGGCTCCGACGCCAACTTCGCCTTCTGCTTTGCCCAGGCCGAGGGTCACTTCTTCTGGATGTGCGGCGACGACGACCTGATCGTGCCCGATGCCGTGGGGGAGGTGCTCGCCATCCTGCGCGCCGCCGATGGCACCCCCGCGCAGATCGATCTGCTCTATGCCACCAGCTACGGCTACCGCGACGACTTCCGCGCCGAGCGCACCGAAGATCCCTTCCGCCGGCGGGTGCACACCATCCGCGACGCCCACACCTTTGCGCTGGTCGTGAACATCATGTTCACCTTCATCAGCGGCATCGTGGTCAACCGTGACCGGCTGCACCTGCTGGCGCGCGAATCGCCCGAAGCCTTCATCGGCACCAACCTGGTGCAGCTCTCCTGGAGCCTGCCCCTGCTGCTGGAACATCGCTGCTCGGCTGTGCTGTGGACGCGCCCGGTGGCCGCCCGCGTCGGCAACGCACACGGCTACTCGCTGGGCAGAGTCTTTGGCCGGCAGCTGGCCAGCGTGGTGGAGCGGCTCCTGCCCGGGCGCCCTGATCTGTCCGGCCCCATCGTCAACGTGGCCCTGCGGCGCTGGCTGCCCTCGGTCGCCGTGGAGTTCCGCGGCGAACAGACCGATCGGCTCGACCTCGAACAGGCGCACGCGGAGTTTCGGTCAGTCTTCGGTCGCAATCCGCGCTATTGGCTGTTCACCTACCCTGCGCTGAAGCTGCCGCTGCCCGCCGCCCGCATCTACACCCGGGCCACCGCCGCGGCCAGCAAGCTGATGTACATGGCGCAGGTGCCGGGCTTTTGGCGCAAGGAAACGTAAGGAAGCTCTGATCAATTTCGCTGGCCGCGGCAAATGCCTTTGCCTTTTTTGTTGTCATTCCCGCAGGGAATCCGCGTTCGCTTTGCCTTTCCTTGTTGTCATTCCCGCAGGGAATCTGCGGCTCCTTCCGGGCTGCAATGAACTCCAGAGACTTGATTAAACCTTGCCTGAGCAAGCCCCGGGCTTTCTATACTCCCTCCATGACCGCCTCGCCGTTGAGCTTTCCGTGCCCCCACCTCGCCACGCCCCAGGAAATGGACCGCGACCCCCAATACGAGGCCTGCAACGCCGCTGCCGGGCAGCCCTGCGTCTGGGCCAGGCGCTACGACGGCCAACCCGACCCACCTTTCCACTCCGAACGCCTTGAGCAGCTCCTGAATGCATCCGACCACTCCGACACGCCCGTGGACCCCAATCTGCAGCAAGCCATTCTCGACACGGGCCTGGTGTAATCCGCACTCGCGGCAGGCTCAGCTCCGGTAGGCTCTTGGGAAGATGTCCGATCTCGCCCCCGCCCACGCGCAGCCCGAAGAGCCCTCCGGCGCTACCGTCATCCATAGCCAGACCGCACCGCCCGCCCCTGACGCCACGCGGATGCCGGGCGAGGTGCCCCGCCGCCAGCGCGCCGCGGTCATCTTCATCTTTCTCACGGTCAGCCTCGACATGCTCGCCCTGGGCATGATCGCCCCCGTGCTCCCGCACCTGGTCGAAGGCTTTGTCGGCGGCTCGGCGGCCCGCACCGCCGAGGTCATCGGCCTTTTCGGCACCGTCTTCGCCATCATGCAGTTCTTTTTTTCGCCCGTGCTCGGCTCGCTTTCCGACCGCTACGGCCGCCGGCCCATCGTGCTGCTTTCCAACTTCGGCCTCGGCTGCGATTACGTCCTGATGGCGCTGGCGCCCTCGCTGCGCTTCCTGTTCATCGGCCGCATCCTTTCCGGCATCACCGCGTCCTCGGTCCCCACGGCGCAGGCCTACATGAGCGACATCACCCCGCGCGAACGCCGCGCCGCCGCCTTTGGCATGCTGCAATCGGCCTTTGGCTTTGGCTTCATCGTCGGCCCGGCGCTGGGTGGATGGCTCGCCAGCTTTCACCCGCGTCTTCCGTTCTGGGTGTCCGCCATACTTTCGCTGCTCAACGCCGTTTACGGCTTCTTCGTCCTGCCGGAATCCCTCGCGCTCGAGCACCGCAACCCCTTTTCCTGGCGCCGCGCCAACCCGGTCGGCTCCGTGCGGATGCTTTCCCGCACGCGCACGCTGGTCGTGCTCAGCGGCGTCCTGCTGCTCGGCTACATCGCCCAAAACTCGCTGCTCAACGTGTATGTGCTGTACACCAACTACCGTTACGGCTGGACCGATCGCACCGTTGGCCTTTCGCTCGCGGCCCTCGGCGTCATCACCGTGCTGTACGGGCTTTTTCTGGTCAAGCGAGCCTCCAAACTGGTGGGCGACGAACGCGCCGTGCAGCTCGGCCTGTTCGGCGGCTCCCTCGGCTACCTCATCTTCGGGATGGCGCGCACCGGGCTGGGTTTCCTCAGCGGCATGCCCCTGCTCAACCTGGTCGCCATCGCCTGGCCCGGCTCGCAGAGCATCATGTCGCGCGCGGCCGGCCCGGAAGAGCAGGGCCAGCTCCAGGGCGCCATCAACAGCCTCCGCGGCATCTCCGGAATCATCGGCCCGGGCCTGTTCACCTGGTTCTTTGCCAAGGCCGTCGGCGACTGGGCCCACTGGCACCTCCCCGGCCTCCCGTTCTTCGTCGCCAGCGCCATGATGCTGGCCTCCGTTTTGCTCAGCCTCACAGCCAGCCCCAGGCCCGAACCTGCAGCCTAAGATCCTGTCACCAACAGTCGGTGCATGACTGGTTCGATGCGAGCGAACCTTCGCCGAGCTTGGCCCCACGGTGGGGCAGCGACTCGCTGCATCGCTGCAGAAAAGGTGCACCTTGCGCGGAGAGATGCCCCAAACTGCCCGGCCTGCATAACACCTCCGGGCCGTTGCGGCGGCCCGGATGCCGGTAGCATAGAGGTATGCAAACGGAGAACAGCAGGACCGCGCAGGCCAGGCTCGAACAGAAAGCAACGTCGGCGCCCGAACGGTTTGTGTGTGTGCACGGACACTTTTATCAGCCGCCGCGGGAAAATCCCTGGCTGGAGACGGTAGAGGTGCAAAGCTCTGCGGCCCCGTTCCACGATTGGAACGAAAGGATCACCGCCGAGTGCTATGCGCCGAACGGAGCCTCGCGCATCACGAACGAAAAAGGCGAGATCACGCGCATTTTGAACAACTATGCGCAGATGAGCTACAACTTCGGTCCCACGCTGCTGAGTTGGCTGGAGGCCTTTGCCTCACGGACCTATCGGGCGATCCTTGCCGCAGACCGGATGAGTGTGGAGCGTTTCAGCGGACATGGATCTGCGATGGCGCAGGTGTACAACCACATCATCATGCCCCTGGCATCGCCACGGGATGCGCGAACGCAGATTCGTTGGGGCATTGCTGACTTTGAACACCGTTTTGGGCGCAAGCCAGAGGGCATGTGGCTGGCAGAAACGGCTGTTTCGCGGTCAGTGCTCGATCTGCTGGCGCAGGAAGGAATCAAGTTTACGGTGCTGGCGCCCAGCCAGTGCGCGCGGGTGCGGCCCCTCATGGAAGACAAGCTGCCGGCGGACGAGAACGCTGCGGGCCAGACGGTGCCGGTGCGTGGTGCTGAAGGGGCAGAGATGCCCTGGCACGAGGCGGCGAACGGATCTGTTGACCCGACTCAGCCTTACCTCGTACGGCTGGATGGGGGACGTTCGATCAGCGTGTTTTTCTATGACGGGCCGGGTTCGCGCGCCATTGCGTTTGAGGGTCTGCTGAACTCCGGCGAAACCTTTGGACGGCGCCTGCTGGGCAGCCTGGAAGGGAAGCGTAACGACCGCTCGCGCGCCGGTTATCTTGCGCACGTTGCGACCGATGGCGAGAGCTATGGACATCACCATCGGCATGGCGAGATGGCTTTGAGCTATGCACTGCACTGGATTGAGAGTCAGGGCCTGGCCAAGCTGACCAACTACGGAGAGTTCCTGGAGCGATTTCCGCCGACGTGGGAAGCCGAGGTGGTGGAGAACTCGTCCTGGAGCTGTTTTCATGGGGTGGAGCGCTGGCGCTCCAACTGTGGCTGCAATGGCGGTAAACCAGGCTGGAACCAGCGGTGGCGAGCGCCGCTTCGCCATGCGCTGGACTGGCTGCGCGACCGTACAGCGCCGCTTGTGGAGGAGCTTGCCAGGCCGTTGTTGCGGGATGTGTGGGCGGCGCGGGATGGATACATCCAGGTGATCCTGGACCGCAGCCGGCGCAGCGTCGATCGCTTTGTTGCAGAGCACGCCCAGCATGTCCTCACCCCGGAAGAGCGGGTCACGGTGCTGGACTTGATGGAACTGGAGCGGCACACGCAGTTGATGTACACCAGCTGCGGCTGGTTCTTTGACGAGATCTCCGGAATTGAGACCGTGCAGATCATCGCCTATGCGGGTCGAGTTCTGCAGCTGGCGTCCAAACTGTTCGGACAGGATGGCGCCGCGCTGGAAACGGAGTTTCTCGGGATCCTGGGCAAGGCTGAGAGCAACGTGCCCGAGCACCGCAACGGCGCGGAGATCTACAGGAAATGGGTGAAGGGCGCACGGATCGATCTTGATCATGTTGGAGCGCATTATGCGATCTCGTCGATGTTTCGAGCGTACCCGGATGCGGGCAAGATTTTCTGCTTTGATGTGCAGCGCCATCACTATGACATTCTGACCAGCGGGAATGGTCGCCTCGGGTTGGGCCGTGCTCATCTGCGCTCCCAAATTACAGAACAGACCGAGGAGATCTGCTTTGCGGTGCTTCACCTCGGCGACCAGAACCTGTCGGCTGCCGTGAAGCGCTATGTACCGGCAGATGCGCAACGATGGAATGAGTTCAATGACGACGCGCGTGTGGCGATTCGGCGAGCCAATTTGCCGCAATTGATTCGCGTGATCGACGGATTCTTCGGTTCGACCACCTACTCGCTGACCAGTTTGTTCGCGGATGAGCAGCACCGCATTCTGCAAAGCATCCTGAACCAGACCCTGGCCGAGGTGGAGGGATCATTGATCCGCATTTATGAGGAGCATGCGACGCTGCTGCACTTTCTTGGTGAGTCCAACGTGCCTGCGCCGCCGGCTTTGGCATTGACGGCTGGTTTTGCCGTGAACGCCAGCCTTCGCCAGGCCGTGGATGCGGATCACTTCAACGCAGCAGAGATTGCGCGTCTGCTGCGAAGAGCGGAGCTGGACAACGTCGCACTGGATACCACAACGCTGAGCTATGCGGCGGATCAGCGCATGAAACGGGCGATGGTGGCCCTGGAGCAAGCGGCTCCCTTGCAGAAGATGAGCGTGATGGCGGAGGTGCTGGCCATTGCGGAAAGTTTACGGAGATTGCCTGGGCCTTCCAATCTGTGGCAGGCCCAGAACATCTGGAACGATCTAAGGCGACGGGCCGACAGCAGCCGCGGGAGTCAGGAGTGGCATAACGGATTTCAACGCCTTGGAAGAGCGTTGAAGATGGCCGTTGACGATGTGGAGGTCAACGAGGAGGAACGGGTGCTGTGCGCTTATTGACGTGAGCGGCGGCCTTTGGGGAAGCGGCTAACGGCATTGAGCCGCAGGCTGATGCCAGCGCTCAGCCCATACGGGCTGAGCGCACCATAGGTGAAATTCGGCCAGTGTTGGTATTCGAAGTCGACCACGCGCACGGCCAGGCGATCGTTCAGAGTGTAGTCAAGGCCCGCACCAGGAGCGTAGGTAAGGAAGCCGCCATGCGCGTAGTGGTACGGCAGCGTGATCTCGCCTGCGCCTGCAAGGAACTTGCCGTAGGGCTGGAACCTGCCCGGGTGTGGCCAAAGGATGACGCGAATACCGCCGAGATAAGTGGTTTCGGTGACCTGCTCGTTGGCATGCCAGCGGAGAAAGCGCGCTTCCCCTTCGAAGCCCACGCGCCAGTGTGGGTTCACATCGGCGAAGACGAAGCCGCCGCCGATGTGGTTGTGGCCGTAATCGGTTTGGAAGGCCGACAGGCCACCACCGATCACCACCGAACTGCCCGGGCCGGTGGCGGTTGCCACGGCCTGGGCTCGGGAGCTTGCGCAGGAAACAGCGAGCGCAAACACGGCAATGAAAACGCTGCGAAGGCCCTTCATTGGGTCACCACCAGGTTGATGGCCTGCGATTCCGTCGTGTTGGAGCCTTGTGCGGTGCCGATGACCCGGAAGCTGTAGGTGCCGGGCGGCGTTCCGCTCATCTGCAGGCCACCGCAGCCGGTGATACCGCCTGCAGCAACAAGGGTGAGGAGCAGGACCAGCAGGGCAGGAAGACCTTTGCGGCGGCCCTTGCGCATCAGGCACAGCAGCAGCAGGCCCGCAGGACAGAAGCACAGGAATGTATTGCGCGGCCGCTGTATCGCCGAGACGCTGGTGCCTGCACCGAGAGGATCGCCGGTGTCGACCACCAGCGATGTCGTGACTTGCCCATCAGCGTTCAGCTTCAACTGGGAGTGATCGAAGGTGCAGGTTGCCGCGTAGGGCAGGCCGAGGCAGCCAAGGGCGATGTTGTCGGTAAAGCCCTTGACCGACGCGACAGTCACGGTGATGGTGGCTCGCTGGTGCGAGACGAGCGTGATATCGGTCGCGTTCAGCGAGACGGTGAACTGCGCCGGGCTGCCAGCGGTGATTGGGGTGGGTTTGGATTGGGACGCTGCATAGGATGCATCGCCCGTGTACGCGCCGACGACCTGCTGTGGGTTCTTGTTGAAGAGGACGGTGATGGCAGCCACACCGGTGTCATCCACGGCAGCCGCGCCCAGAGTAATGACGCCGCTGGTGAAGGTCACCATGCCCCCGGGCGGGACAGATCCCGCGCCGTGCACAACAGCAATCAAGGTCACCTGCTGCGGGTTGGACGGGTCAGACGAGGTGCCTGTGACGGTGGTGGATGTCGGGCGGACCGCAACCACCTGGTGAAAGGCGACGCTGGCGGCGGAGAAGTTTTTGTTGTCGCCTGCGTAGCTTGCGGTGATGTCATGGGCCCCGGCTACCATTTGCGGAATCGACAAGGTGGCGTGGCCAGAGGCGTCCAGGGGTGCGCTGCCGAGAGTCAGCGCGCCATCGGAGAAGACGATCGAACCTGTGGCCGCCCCCGCTCCCGCATTGGCGAGTGTGGCTGTCAACTTGACTGTGCTCAGCGTGGGTGCGGGGTTCAGACCTGATGCGACCTGCAGCGCGGTCCTCTGCTTGACCGACATCGTCAGTGGCGCTGAAGCGGACGGGTTGGCTTTGCCGTCGCCCGTGTAGACAGCGATGATGGTGTGTTCACCGGGAGCGAGCGTTGATGTGGTGAACGATGCCTTACCACTTGCATCGAGCTTGACTGAGCCAATCACGTTGCCAGCTTCTGTGAGATTGGTCACGCCGGTAGCCGTGCCGCCGTTGCTGGACACGGAGACGAGCAGGTGCAGGGGTTGGCCATACACGGCGGGGTTGCTGTCCGCGGAGAGAGTCACCGCGGTGGTGGCGTTGAGAACGACTTGTCGCAGCTGTGCTTCGGCGGTCGAGAAGTGATCGTCACCGCTGTAAGCGACCGCGATGGTGTGTGTGCCGACGTTGAGTGTGCTGGTGGCGAAGCTGGCACTGCCATCGGCACCGAGCGGCACGGTCGCGAGCAGGGTATTGTTGTCGCTGAAGCGGAGGCTACCGGCAGGCACCGGGTTTCCGGCCACGCGACCTGTAAAGATGACGTTCTGGCCGCTGACGGAAGGATTAACGCTGCTGCTCAACGTGAGAGCTGCGCTCTGGACTACAAGTTCCGGGAGCACGGGGGAGGTTGAATCCATGTGGTTCGCGTCCCCGGAGTAGACCGCTGTAAGTTGGTGTCGACCGAGCGCCAGGCCTGAGGGAGAGAGCGTGGCGAGGCCGGTTCCGTCCAGAGTCGCGGTCCCGAGAAGTTGCGAGCCGTCGAAGAACCTGATCTGACCTTGCAGATCGGGTCCATCGCTTTGAACCCTGGCGGACAGGGTCAGGGCCTGTCCCTGGGTCAGAGGATTTGCGCTGGAAGTGAGCGTCGTGACTGTTTTGGCCTGCTGCACGGTGACGGTGATGGCGGACGAGACGACAGCTGCGTTGTTGGCATCGCCGCTGTAGGCGGCCGTGAGCATGTGCGTGCCGACTGCGAGTTGCGTGGTGTGGAAGAGATAGCTACCTGCGGCAGTGATCGTCTGCGAGCCGATGACTGCCGATCCTTCCTGCAGGGTGAGCGTACCGCTCGGGGTAACACCATTACTCGACAGGGTGGCGCTGAAATCCACGTTCAGGCCGGCGTCGACGGCCCCGGATGGACCAGCAAGCAGGAGGCTGGGCTGGGCCAGAACAACG
The DNA here is from genome assembly GCA_965218675.1 of Granulicella sp. Lineage (GTDB taxonomy): Bacteria > Acidobacteriota > Terriglobia > Terriglobales > Acidobacteriaceae > Granulicella. The sequence goes on along the minus strand of CBDCLP010000009.1, from coordinate 204,361 downwards.
GTTTGCTGAAGGGGGGCCGAGGTGGAAGCGACGTAGTTCGCATCGCCGCTGTATGTGGCGATGATGGAGTGGCTGCCCGCGGACAAGACCGCAGTGGAAAAGCTGGCCTGGCCGGAGGCGTTGAGGGCTTCGCTGCCCAGTACGTTTGCACCGTCCCGAAAGGCGACGGAGCCGGAGGGCGAGCCTGTTGCACTGGACACCGTGACGCTGAAGGTTGCCGGCTTGCCTTTGAGGGTTGTGGAAGCGCTGCTGCTCAGTGCGGAAACGGTGGCCGTCTGCTGCACGGTCTCGGTCAGCACGGCGGAGTTGCTGGCAGCGTAGTTGGGGTTGCCGCCGAAGTGAGCCGTGACGGGATGGGGACCGACGCTGAGATTGTCCACAGCCAGCGTGGCCTGCCCGCTTGCGTTGATGGCGGTGCTGCCCAGGGTTTTGGAGCCGTCAAGGAAGGTAACGATGCCTGTGATGGGGCCGTCCGCAGTGCTTCCGGCTGACATGCTGACGGTGGCCGAGAAGTGAACCGTTGCCCCTGCATTGGAGGGGTCAACGTCGACGCCCAGGGTGGTAACGGTGCCGATCTGATCGATGGTCTGATTGGCATTTGCGGAGGTGCTGACAGCGTTGTCGGTGTCCCCCAGATAAGTCGCCGACAGGCTATGGTTGCCGGGGCTCAGGGTGTTGGTTACCAGCGTCGCCGAGCCGTTTGCATCAACCTGCCCCGTACCGAGAACAGAGGAGCCGTCCTGGAAACGTACCGCCCCGGTGGGCGCAGGCCCGTTGTGGCTTACGACGTTCGCCGTGAGCGTGATGTTGGAGCCAACGGGGGACTCGTTGTTTGAGGAGCTCAGGACGGTGGTTGTGTCGGCCTGCTTGACCTCGAGCGTTTGTGTATTGGAAACGCCGGCTGCGTTGGCGCTATCGCCTGCGTACTGGGCTGTGAGGGTGTGGGTACCGATGGCGAAGCCTGCCGTGCTCCAGGAGGCATCGCCGTTGCCATCCAGCGTGACCGTCTTCAGGGCAGTAGACCCGTCGTAGAAGACGGCGGTGCCGGTAGGCGTGCCTGTGGAATCCCCAGCGTGCAGCGTGAGCGTGACGCTGTTGGTAACGGTGGACGGGTTGCCGGAGATGCTGAGCGCAAGCGTGGCCTGTTGCTTGATGACCTCCTGGTAGGCCGGCGATTGGCTCGCAGCGTTGTTGTTGTCTCCGGAGTAGTTTGCGGTGAAGTTATGGGTGCCCAGGGACAGGCCGTTGATCTGGCAGGTCGCGGTTCCGCTCGCAGCCAACGGCACCGCACTGCACCAGGTGGTGCTGTTTTCGACGAAATCGACGGTGCCGGTGCGCCCTGTGTCGGCGCTGGTGACGGTGGCGGTCAGCGTTACCGGCTGACCAATAAGACCGGGATTGACGTCGGAGGTGATGGCGATGGTGGTGTATTCCACGCTGAGGACCTTGCCTCTGAGCTGGTCGACAGGCGTCACGTTGGGAGCGTTTGAGGTCCAGGTGATCGAGCCCTGGCCGTTGTCGGTGACCATGGTCGGAGCAAACTCCACGCCCATGGCGCAGAAGGTGGAGGGAGATAGGGCGGTCTGGCCGCAGGTGGTGGTGTTTGCATCCAGCGCGGCTTGCTGCAGCGCGGGGGAAAGGGAGATGAGCGGCTGGTTGCCGGCATTGATCATCTGTTCCGGCACTGGCGGCTGCGAAGTTCGGCCAACCTTTATGGGCTCAAAGTTGATCGTGAGTTGGGTGCCACTGACCTTGCGCACCCGGTTATGGAAGGTGTCAGAGATCCAGAGATTACCGGCGGAATCGAAGACGAGGCCATCGGGGAGATACATACGTGCCTGGTTCTCGGGGCCGCCGTCACCAGCGAATCGGGTATCCCCGGGAGTTCCGGCGAGTGTGGTAATGATGCCTGGATTGCCATAGACCAAGCGGACGACGCTGTTGGTGGTATCCGCGATGAACAGATCGCCCGCGGGGTCGAAGCTGACTGCGGCAGGGCCCTGCAGTTCAGCCTGCGTGGCGTTGCCGTCGTCCCCGGTGTAACCAGCGGTGCCGTTGCCCGCGACCGTACTGATATTGCCGCCCGCGACGAAGAGGCGAACGCGATTGTTGCTGAGGTCCGCGATGGCGATGGCGCCGTCGCTGCGAAGGGCGACGCCAGAGGGGTCGTTGAGCTCGGCGGAGGTCGCGAGGATGCCGTCCCCGTTGTAGCCGGCGGTGCCGGTTCCGGCGATGGTCTGGATCAGTCCATCGCTCACGGTCACGACGCGGATGACGGCGTTGGAGGTATCGGCGATGACGAGGTCGCCGTTGTTGCTGACGCCGATGCCCTGTGGTGCTTTCAGCATGGCGCTGGTGGCGGGACCGCCATCGCCCGCGAAGCCCGAGACGCCGGGGGTACCCGCAACCGTGGTGATGATGCCGGAGACGGCGTCGACGCGGCGAATTGTGTTGTTGGCCGTGTCGGCGATGTACAGATTGCCAGCGCCGTCCAGGGCCAGACCGGAGGGATTGGTGACCGAGGCTGCGGTGGCCGGGCCGCCATCGCCGGAGCTGCCCGCGCTGCCGTTGCCGGCCACGGTGGTGATGGTGTGGGAGCTGGCGTCCACGCGGCGGACGCGATTGTTGATGGTGTCGGCGAGATACAGGTTACCGGCGCCATCGACAGCAAGTCCTGAAGGCAGACAAATGGGGGACTGTGTCGCTGGACCGCCATCGCCCAGGTAATAGCGATCGCCGTTGCCCGCGACGGTATCGATCTGCCCCGGAATGAGAACGGGCAGGCTGCCCTGGCCCTTTCCGCTGATCAGCGTGGTGGCGAGGAGCTGGTTGCCGGTGGTCTTGAGCTGTATGGCGCCGTGGCGGATGCCGGGAAAGCGAGGGGAAAAGGTGACCGTGACCGAACAGGTCTGCCCCTGGGAAAGGGTCGGGCTGCTGCCGCAGGTGCCGGGGTCCGTGATGGTGAATTCGGCGACGGTTGGGTCCGAAACGCCTTCAGTGAGCGCAAGGGGAGCCGAGGCCGTTCCGCTGGCCTGGGCGGTCAGCGTGATGACGACGGGCGCTGAGGCGGTTGCGGGAGAAGAGACTGCCGTAGCCGGGAAGGTGGTCTGGCCGGCGGTAAAGGTGTTGGCCTTGGCGGCTGGATGCACAAGCAGAAGCAAGAGCCAGCAGAAAGCCGCCGCAGCGAGGCAAAGAGTACGCCGAATGTAGTGCGAAAGAGTTTGAGGGCCGTTCATGGCAGTGTGGAACTTCACGCCGTCTCCTTGCGCCGTGGTCCTGGCCGCATGGGTGCGGTCGCAGGAGAGGCGCTGCTGTGCTTATCGGCGCACCGGGGCGAAACTTGAACGAAAAGATGGAAGAAAGACACGGCCTGGGGTACGGCGAAAGAGGGACGCGGGTACAACGGAGGTGGGATGAGGCGGGCCCACCTGCGGCAAAAGGACGGCATCCGAACGCTGGGTGTCCGATTCTGGAACAGTGTGGATGTTTGGCGAGAGAAGTGCTCTCGCCCGTGAGGCGCTGGAGCGGTTGGCTTCACCCGTCGCGGAGATGCCACGGTTGCTGTGTATTCTGGCGCACCCGGACGATGAGGTGATTGCGCTGGGCGGACGGCTGCATCGGATGGGGCGCTCGCGACTGCTGACCGTGACGGATGGCGCACCGCGGGACGGCGAGGACGCACGGCAGCACGGCTTTACGTCGCTGGAGGCGTATCGGCGGGCGCGCCGGGAGGAGTTGCTCTGTGCGTTGCGGCAGGCGGGGCTTGAGCCGGAGTTCGCGCCGGAGTTTGCATCCGCGGTTCCGGATCAGGAGGTGAGCCTGCACCTCGGGCCGCTGACGCGGGCGATTGCCGCGGAGATCAGAACCTTTGCGCCGGAAGCTGTGCTGACCCACCCGTATGAGGGTGGGCACCCGGACCACGATGGATGTGCCTTTGCCGTGCATGCGGCGGTGCGCTGGCTGGCGCAGGTGGGGGCGATGGAAGCTGTGCCGCCGATTCTTGAGGCGCCGTTCTATCATCGTGCGGAGAACGGGGGCATGGCGACAGGTGCGTTTCTGAAAAATGCCGATGCGGCTCAGGAGAGAGCAGTGCGGCTGACGGAGGCGGAGCAGGGGAAGAAGCGGGAACTGCTTGACTGCTTTGTGAGCCAGCGCGAAACGCTGGCGCAGTTTGATGTGGCGTTTGAGAGGTTTCGGGCGGCACCGGCGTATGACTTTTCGCAGCGTGCCCATGAGGGCGAGCTGTTCTATGAGGGCTTTCCGTGGGGTATGCGGGGAGAGCGTTTTTGTGAGCTGGCGCTGGCTGCCAGTGAGGAGGTCTCCGGCGGCCCGCAGTTGGCTTGCGGAACGGAGGAAAAGGGGCTGAGTGGGTTTTGATCGGGTCCTGGGGTCGTTGCGGCCGAGAGAAAAGAACGCAGATTCCCTTCGGGAATGACAACAAAATGGCAGGGCGAAGGTCACTGGCAGGCGGCATCAGAGCTTTCGCTGGGGAGAAGACGGTTTGAATGAAGCTGTGAGCGGCTCGGGGGCCGAAGTGCCAAGCGAGCGAGAGCGGGTAACCGTGCTCAGCGTGGCGTTTCCATACGCTGCCGTTGGGCCGAAGGCTGTGGGTGGGGCTGAGGTGATCTGCTCGCAGATGGAAGCCGCGCTGGTGGAGGCGGGGTATCGGTCGGTGGTGGTGGCCCATGCGGTGTCGGCTCCGGTGGGCAGGCTTTATGGCACGGCTGTGCCGCCGGGCACCATCACCGACGCGCTGCGCGCCGAGGTGGAAGTGGCGCATCAGCGCAATATCGACCGCGCGCTGCGGGAGAACGAGGTCAGCCTGGTGCACATGCATGGGTTGGACTTCGACCGGTATCGCATCCCGGAGCATGTGCCTGTGCTGGTGACGCTGCACCTGCCGCCCGGGTGGTATCCGGAGACGATCTGGGATTTGCCCGCGAACTACCATCTGGTTTGTGTTTCGGAGACGCAAAGGCGTGCCTGCCCCGCGGCGGCGCAGGGGCGGCTACAGGTGATCGGCAACGGCGTTGCCCTGCCGGATGCATCGTCGCTGCGCAGCCAGGGGCGCTATGCGCTGATGCTGGCGCGGATCTGCGAGGAGAAGAATCTGCATGCGGGGTTGGAAGCGGCGCGGCTGGCGCAGATGCCTGCGCTGCTGGCGGGTGAGGTGTTTCCGTATGAGGCGCATCAGCGGTACTTCACGGAGCAGATTGAGCCGCGCCTCACCGCCGAGGGCAGCCAGCATGAGGCGCGGCACGGAGGGGCAGCGCAGGAAAGCAGTGCGCGTTTTGTGGGCGCGGTCGCCGACGAGGAAAAGGCGCGGCTGCTGAGCCGTGCGGCCTGTCTGTTGCTTCCTTCGCTGGCGCCGGAGACCAGTTCCCTGGTGGCTATGGAAGCGTTGGCCGCGGGTGTACCGGTGATCGCCATGCGCGTCGGGGCCGTTCCGGAGATTGTGCAGCACGGCGTGACCGGGTTTCTTGTGGACCCGGACGAGAACGCGGTGCAGGCAATGGCCGAGGCCATCGGGCGGTTGGGGGAGATCGATCGGCCCGCTTGCCGGCAGAGTGCGGCCGAGCGTTTTGGCCTGGATCGCATGGCCAGCGGGTATCTGCACCTGTACGACAGGCTGGTGGCAGCGCGGGAAGAGCGCGCGTTGCAGCTGCAGGAGGTTGCGGAGCCTGGTGCGCTGGAAGCAAGCGAGTTGCAGGTCGACACCCTGACCACGGATGCGGCGCTGGAGGGCGTCGTTCCGGAGTGGGAAGCGTTATGGCGCGAGGACCGGGGCACAACGCCGTTTCAACATCCCGCGTGGCTGATGCCCTGGTGGCGGCAGTTCGGACCGGACGGCCGCTTGCAGACGTTGACGCTGCGCCGGGGCTCTTCGGGGGAGCTGGTGGGCTTGCTGCCGTTGTATGTGTATCAGCGGGATGCCGCAGCCGAGCGGAAGATGTTGCTGCTGGGGGCGGGGACGACGGATTATCTGGACGGTGTGTGGCGGGCGGTGGGCGATGTGGCCGCGCACGGGCTGCAGGATGTGCTGCAGGGGCGAGATTGGGATGTGCTCAGCCTGGACCAGGTGCGGAGGGCATCGCCGCTACGAGAGGCAGCGGAATGTGCCGGGCTGACGATGGGCGAAGGGGAACCGTGTGCGGTGCTGGACTGCGGCGTGGATCTGCCGGCAAAGATTCGCGCCAACGTGAGCCGATATGGCCGGCGGGCCGAGGCGCGGGGACCGGTGTTGTGTCGCGTTGCGCGGTCGGCTGCGGAGGCTTTGGCGGACTTCGACCTGCTCCTTGCGTTCAGCAGCACGCGATGGGAGCAGCGGGGCGAGGCGGGCGTGCTGAGCGATGCGCGCGTGCAGGCGCACCATCGGGGAAGCCTGCCGCTGCTGTTGAAGGCCGGCCTGCTGCGGATGTTTCGGCTGAGCGTTGGCGACGAACCCGCCGGTGTGCTGTATGGGCTGGTGGATGGGGAGCAGGTGCGAAGGCGCCGGCTGTACCTTTACCTGATCGGTTTTGCGGCGGGGTTCGCGGAGATCAGCCCGGGCACGCTGCTGCTGCACGCGGCATGGGGACACGCACGGCAGGAGGGCCTGAGCGCGGTGGATCTGCTGCGCGGCGGTGAAGCGTACAAGCAGCTGTGGGGCGCGCTTGGCGAGCCGACCGTGCGGATTTCGTGGCGGCGTGACCGTGGCGCAGGCAGCAGCTGAGATGCCTTCCAGCGTGATTCATGGGATGCTGTACTCGCCGCAGCGGCAAACGCTGGACATCGTGTTTCGCGACGCGCGCGGCACCTATCGCTACTTCGAGGTGAAGCCCACAGAATGGCAGGCGTTCAAGAAGGCGCCGTCAAAGGGCACCTACCTGAATGCCACGTTCAAGAAACACCATCCGCGGTACGAGCCACTGGCGGGCGCGCCGACGCAGTTTGTGGCATCCCTGGCAGCCAGCGTGGTGCTGCCGCTGCGCGACCTGCCGGATGAGAATGTGTGGGGGTTCTTCGATCAGCCTTGATGCGAGTGCTTACAGGGTGGCCGTGGTGAGCTTGCGGCGCTCTGTTTCGGTGTAGGTGTAGCGCATGCGGTGAATCACGGTGATGGTGGAAAGCACGGCCAGGACCCAAAGGGCCGCGGGCATGGCATCCCAGCGCTGGAAGAGGGCGCCCAGGATGATGAGCACAATGCGCTCGGGGCGTTCCATGAAGCCGACCTTGCAGGAGCCAATGAGGGCTTCGGCGCGGGCACGCGTGTAGCTGACCATCAGGCTGGTGGTCATAACGAAGGCGACCAGGAAGACGTAGAAGTAGCGGTTGCCGCGGGCATAAAAGACCAGCAGGCCGAAGAAGAGCGCGACATCGGAGTAGCGGTCGAGGACGGAGTCGAAGAAGGCGCCGAAGACGGAGACCTGATTGGTGAGGCGGGCGACGCGGCCGTCGACCATGTCGAAAAGGCCAGCGCTGATGATGACCAGGCCAGCGTAGAAAAACATGCGGACATAGTTGTCAGCGCGGGCGTAGCCGAAAAAGAAGGCGGCGACGACGTTGATGATGAGGCCGATAAAGGTGAGCGTGTTGGGCGAGATGCGTGAAAGGGCCAGACCGTTCACGATCTTTTGCAGCAGCCAATTGCTGCCCCTGCCGAACTGACTTGTCCAGGTCATTTTGCGACGACGTAGAAATGCAGAAGACAGTTTAACCCGATCAAAGCGCGCCGGAGCGTGGATCGCGGTCAACTCGGTGCCGGAGATTGCATCCTACGTTCTGGACGCTTGCAATGGAGCGGAGCCGGGATGAGCCTGGCGAGAGAGGATTGAACGATGGCGAAGGAAAAAGGGATGCAACCGACCTCGGTAAAGCGGATGTACAAGAATCGCGTGGCGCTGCCGGACGACACCAAGACGAAGGTCGTTGAAGTGGCGAACAAGAGGCTGGCGTCCGCGCTGGATATGTACTCGCAGGCGAAGTTTGCGCACTGGAACGTGAAGGGCATGAACTTTTACCAGCTGCACCTGGTGTTCGACGCTACCGCAAAGGTGATCTTCAAGCAGATCGACCCCATAGCGGAGCGCATTACGCAGCTGGGCGGTGTGGCGAACGGCACGGTTCGCATGTCGGCGGCGAATTCCCAGATCGACGCTTACAAGGTGGAGTCGGTGACCGGGCCGGAGCATCTCGTGGCGCTGGCGAACTCTCTGGGAACGTACTGCAAAGAGCTACGGCAGGCGTCCAAGGACATCGACGAACTGGGCGATGAGCCTACGTCGGACTTCTTCAAGCAGCTGGTGGTGGAAGCGGAAGAGGAGTTGTATTTCCTTGAATCGCATCTGGAAGCCGGCGACGTGCAGTAGGCTGGTTCACGGAATCAGGACCGCCGGGGCTATTTGCCTCGGCGGTTTTGTTTTGGGCGAGATGCGTGTTGGCCGTCAGGCAACACCTTGCGGCGGCGGAACTCCCGCCATACGAAGGAGCCGAGAAACCAGCCATCGAGGTACTTGTAGGGGAACTCGCCGGTGGTGTAGTGGCCGCAGGGCAGCACGCGGGCGATGTGGGGAACGCTGTGCTGTTCGAAATCGCGCAGTACGGCCAGCGAGCCCGCGCGCGGGAAGGTGAGGTCGTAGGTGGCGTAGACCACCAGCGTTGACCGATTGCTGGCGCGGGCCGCGGCGGCGTACAGGCCGGTGTACCGGCAGGGGCTGATGCACGCAAACAGGCGGCGCACCGTGGCCTGGTGGAGGCCGGCGTGCTCAAAGGCGGCGCGGATGTGCCGGGTGCTTTGCCCTTCCCACACCACATCGCCGAAGTTCGTGGAGGCGTGGTTGAACGCGCAAAGCTGCAGGCGCGCGTCCACGGCGGCGGCCAGGTAGGCATAGCAGCTGCCCAGGCTGGTTCCCAGGATGCCGATCTGCTCGTAGCCCTGCTGCTGGAGCCAGTCGACGCAGGAGCGAATGTCCGCCACCGCCTGCCGGGCTGCCTGCAGGGTGCGGCCGATGTTGGCGCTGACGGCGTAGTCGGAGCGCTCGAGCTCAGCGGGGCGGCGGATGTCGTGGTACGGCTTGGACAGCCGCAGGCTGCTCACGCCCCAGCGCAAAAACATGTCGCACAGCGCGTTGTGGCTGAACGCGTCGGCGTTCCACTGCGGCAGCACAATCATGGCCTGGCGCGGTTGGCCGTCGGTGGGCGGGGGCGCCTCGTACCAGCGGGCGTTCACGATGTCATTCTCCGGATATTCGGTGTGCACGGGCGAGCGAAAGCGCAGAAACGGGGCGCGGCGCAGCTCGCCTGCCTCGGCGCGGCGCTGGAACTCCGCCGCCTGTTCCAGCGTTTCGGGGCGCACGTTGGTGGGAAACAGCGCCGGGTGGCGCTGTTCCAGGCGGAAGTCCAGGGGTGTGCTGTAGCCGAACATCCGCGCCGGGTGGGCGATGAGGTCCTCGTTAAGCGCGGCCATGGCCTCCACGGATGTCAGCTCGCCGCGGGCGACCCGCGCCGCGGCCTCGCTGCCGCCGACCTCGGCGAGGCGATCGAAACCCCACTCCAGGGGGCGTTCCACACGGTTCTCATCGCGGGTGGTCAGCGCGGTCTCCCACGCGTACATCCAGCGGGCATACAGGCCTTCACGCATCTCTTCAGTCTAGCGGTGCGCGGCCCGGCCGACAGCCTCCGCGGCAACTCCGCCCCCAGCCGCTATAATCAGGTTTTATTCCCCGCGCCGCGCTCCCAAAGCGCCCCTCCCGCGCAGGAGCTGAGCCAACCCATGCAGGACATCAAAAAAGCACTCGACGAGCAGATTCGTCAGCTCGAATACGAGCTCACCACCGAACTTCCCGCGGAGATCAAAAAAGCCGTCGCGCTCGGCGATCTTTCCGAAAACGCTGAATACCACATGGCCAAACAGCGCCAGGAGTTCGTCAACGCCCGTCTCGGCCAGCTAAAGAAACGAATGGCGGAGCTGTCGCTGGTCAACATGGCCAACATCCCTCACAACAAGGTCGGCTTCGGCTCCACGATCGTCGTTTTGGACACCGACAAGGACCAGGAGCTCACCTACAAGCTCGTCACCAGCGAAGAATCCGATGTCGCCCAGGGCCTCATTTCCACCACCTCTCCCATAGGCCGCGCCCTCATCGGCAAAGAGATCGGCGACACCGCCGTGGTCACCACACCCAACGGCAAACGCGAGCTCGAAGTCCTGAAACTCACCACCATCCACGACGCCCCCGTCGAATAACAGGCCTTTTCTCTGCTGGGAGATCAACCAGCAACGGGCAACGCCGCGTCCGCTACAGACGCAGAGTTTGCAACCACCCCGTAGCGCACCCTTGCGCTCTTCGCGCCCGTGGCGTTGGTCTTTCCGGACGGAATCTCGGAACCGGGCCCACGCGGGTCGCGGCTGCCGTCCGCTACCGCGCTCCCGCCAACGCCTCTTCCACCATCCGCACCCGCTCCTCCCAGGTCTCGGTGCGGCTGGCCTCCCAGCGTGCCGTCTCCTGCCCGTCGCAGAAATCTTTTCGCCGCAGATGCTCCAGCCCGGCGATCAACTCGTCCGCGGTGTCGACCAGCTCCAGCAGCGGCGGTTTTTCCAGCAACTCTGCGAAGCCGCGGGTCGCCAGCATGGGCCGGCACGCCGCCAGGTGTTCATAAAAGCGCGTGGAACTGCCGGAATACGTCGGCTCCGTCTTCAAATACGGCAGGATGGCGACATCAAAGGCCCGCGCAAAGTGCTGCAGCTCGCCATAGGGCTTGCTGCCCACAAAGTGCGCTCGCGGGTTGGCCCTGACCCGCTCACGGGCCGCGGCCTGCGCCTTGTCCGCGATGGGCAGGGTCGGGCCCACAAACAGCCACTGCAGCCAGGGCGTGCCCTCCACCGCCGGCGCGAGCAGCTCCCAGTCCATGTTGCCGGATAGATTGCCGATCACCCCGGCAATGGGCCGGGGCAGGTCGGCGACCTCCCGCGGCAGCGGCGCGGGCCGCAGCAGGGGCGCCGCGGCCACATTGCTTTGGCGCGTGGCGTTGGGCACCACCGTGATCTTCTCGGGAGCGCAGCCCGCCTCGGCCTGCAGATACGCCGCAATCCTCCGCGAGTTGACGCACACCGCCCGGGCCACCTGGCACATGCGCCGGTCCAGCGCCTTGACCTGCCCCGCGTTCAGCGAGGCGTAGCCGGAGGTCAGGTCGGTCACGTAAAACACCACCGGCCCCCGCCACTGTTCCGCAACGGGCGCGTAAAAGGGCGTGGAACAGATCAGCACCGTATCCTGCTCAGCGCGGCAGTGGGCGCGCAGGCGCTTCAGCAGGCTGACCTGGAACGGCAGCAGCTGCTGAATGGGGGTGCGCGCGTAGCCGCGCTGCAGCGGAAATCGCACCACCTCCAGCCTCGGTTCCGCCAGCGACTCCACGCGCTCCCAGCCCGCAATGGCTCCCAGGGAGCGCATCTCCGGCCACCAGGCCACCACCGGATGCAGGTCCGCCATGGCGGCGCCGAACTCCCGCATCCAGATGCTGCCCACGTCCAGAATTTGCCATTCGCTCACAGTCGTCGCGCCGGTTCCTGCACCATTGTGCCGCATCGCCGGGCTCCCCGACATGCCACAAAAGGGGCCTGCTCAGAATTCAGAGACTACTTGCAGGCACTGCGTGATCACCTGCTGCGCTTGCTCAGAAGCCAAGTGCGGCAGCCGCTTGATCCAGACCGTCTTTCAGGGCTACGGCACCTGCACCGGGCAGCAGCTTCGGCAGACGCTCGCTGTGCAGCCCGGAACGCAAGGGCCGCGCCGCTCGCTGCTCCAGGCTCGCCGTCGGCACACCCTGGATCAGGTGCGCCGGCAGGCTGAAGCGGTCCGCGATGCGCAGCGCCAGCTCGTAGCGGCTCAGCAGGTCCGGGCCGGTGACGTGAACGACCCCCGTTGCCCCCGCGAGCGCCAGCGCCAGCGTCAGCCGGGACAGGTCCGCATTCAGCGTCGGCGTGGACACCTGGTCCTCCGGCACGCGAACCATCTGCCCCGTCCGCAACTGCCGCAGGAGGGAGCTGATGAAGTTTTTGCCCTCGGCATCCGGGCCGTATACCCAGCTGGTGCGCACCACCAGCGCTTCCGGGTGCACCCGCAGCACGGCGCGCTCGCCCTGCAACTTGCTTTCGCCATACACGCTCAGCGGCTCCGGCGAGTCACTTTCCAGGTAGGGTCCCGGCGCGGCTTCAGTGCCGGCAAAGACATAGTCTGAGGAAAAGAACACAAACGGAATGCTCCGATGCCGCGCATAGGAGGCCAGCGCCGAGGGCCCGTGCGCGTTGGCGCGAAAGGCCTGCTGCGGGTGGGCCTCGCAGCCATCGACATAGGTCATGGCACCGCAGCAGAAGATGGCATCCGGCACAAGGAGTCGCAGCAGCGCCTCCGCATCCTCGGGCCCGTTCAGCGTCGCCAGGTCCAGCCCCAGCCAGCTGGACCGGCCGCCGCGGGTGGTTCTGATCACGTCGGCACCGGCCCCGCGCAGCGCCGAAGCCATCAGGGTGCCCACCTGCCCTGAGGCACCAACCACCAGCGGACGTTTCCACGGGACAGAGCGCAGCATAGGACCTCACCAAAGTATGCCCTGTTCCCGCAGCCTCTCCAAGCGCCCAGCGCGGTTCCGGGGACAAAGATCGACGTGCTCCGGTGATCACGCCCCAGTCACCTGCGCTAGGATGTAGGGGGCAAAGGAGCTTGATGGCATCCGTTGAAGTGAACCAAATGCTGGCCGCCGCCGCCGCTGCCTGCGAGGACAAAAAAGCCGAGGACATCCGTATTCTCGCCCTGGATCCCGTGGAATCTGGCCTGGCCGACTACTTTCTGATCTGCACGGGCACCAACGACCGGCAAACGGTCGCCATCACCGATGAGATCGAGATTCGCCTCAAGCGCGAATTCAGCACCTACCCGAACTCCGTCGAAGGCCGACGCCAGGGCGAATGGATTTTGATGGACTATGTGGACTTCATCGTCCATGTCTTTTTGCCCGAAAAGCGCGCCTTTTATGGTCTCGAGCGCCTGCGCAAGTCCGCCACCACGCTGAGCGTCAACGACCTGAACGCGGAGATCAAAGCGGCCATCCGGGCCAGGCGGCCCGCCACCAAAGCAGCCAAGGCCCCCGCCGCCGCGAGCGCCGCTGCGGAAGCCCCCTCGCGCAAGACAAAAAAAGCGCCTCCCGCAGATCCGCCTTCGACCCCTGCCAAGGTAAAAAGCTCCTCCACGGCGGCAAAGAAGAGTGCTGCCAAAAAGACGGCAAAAGCCCCCGCAAAGCGCCCCGCCGCCGGCAAAACGGCCGCCGGCAAAACGGCCGCCGGCAAGGCGGACGCTGGCAAAAAGGCCGCCGGCAAAAAGGTCGCCAGGAAATCTTCCGCAAAGGGCTCCGTAACCCGAAAATGACTCGGCCGGCGCCGGAGGCTTGAGGCCGATCTGACGGCCTCTGCGTCGCCCCGAAGCAGGGCAGACCTCCATGGGCGGCAACGGCATCCAATGTCTCAGGGTTTAGCTGAGCGCCGCTGCGCGGCAGGGATGCCGCACCGGCGCAGAGCGGGAGGCCGAGATGATGCAGCGTGAGCAACTCGAACGGGAAGGCCAGCAGCTACGTGCACGGGAACGCAATCTTCAGTCCATGGCACAGTCCATCCATTGCACCCATCGCGAAGACGCCGAACAGGAGCTGGAAAGGGTTCGCAGCGCGATCTCGCTGACGTATGTGGAGATCCGGAAGCTCGGTCCCCACGCCCTGGATTCCTAGCGGCGCAGTCGACATCCCGCGAGGAGCCGAGGGTACACTTTCACGCGTTTTCTGCAATAGAAGACGTGAGCCGCATCGTTGCTGGCAAGTCTTTGCTCGCGAAGGAAATTACCGGGCGAAGCTGGTCTCGTGCTTTTCCGCGTGGCGCTCCCGGGCCAGGTCGAGGAGGCGGTCGATAAGGTCGGGGTAGGCAAGGCCGCTGGCGGCCCACAGCTTGGGGTACATGCTGATGCTGGTAAAGCCAGGCATGGTGTTGATCTCGTTCAGGAGGATCTGCCGGGGTGTGCCCTCGGGCGAACCGGACGGGGCGGGCGCCATCAAAAAATCGACGCGGGCCAGGCCAGCGCAGTCGCAGGCGTGAAAGGCGGCCAGGGCCATGGTGCGGATGCGCTCCCGCTCCTCCCCGGTGAGGTCCGGTGCAGGGATCAGGGACTGGCTCTCGTCCGGGCCGGCGAGCTCATACTTGGCTTCGTAGTCGTAGAACTCCTTGGCGGGAACGATCTCGCCGATCACCGACGCCTCGGGGGTGTCGTTGCCGAGGACGGCCACTTCGAGTTCGCGCGGCTTGACACCGGGCCCGCCCACGCCCTGCTCGATGATGAGCTTGCGGTCGTAGCTGGCGGCAAGGTCCAGCGCGGGGGCGAGTTCGGCGCGGTTATGGACCTTGCTGATGCCGACGGACGAGCCTAGATTGGCGGGCTTCACGAACACTGGATACTGTAGCCGGGCTTCGATCTGCTCGGTCGCCGCGGCCGGGTCGCGGCGCCACTCCGAGCGCAGCAGGGCGACGTACGGGGTTTGGGGCAGGCCGGCGGCGGTGAACAGTCGCTTCATGGCGTCCTTGTCCATGCCCGCGGCCGAGCCGAGCACGCCGGAGCCGACATAAGCGATGTCGGCCAACTCCAGTAACCCCTGCACGGTGCCGTCTTCCCCAAAAGTGCCATGAAGAACCGGGAAAACAATGTCGATAGGAGATCCAGAGGCTGGATCGGCGGCCGTGGAGGCAAGGGTGAGGGTAGTGCCAGTGGGAGAAGCTTCGGCGTGCGCGTCAATTTCGGGCTGGGTGTGGCCTCCCAGCAGCAGGGCGGAGTCTTCAACGGGCAGCCAGCGGCCGGTTTGGCTGATGCCCAGTTCCACAACGATGTAGCGGGAGCGGTCGATGGCCTTCACGATGGAGCGAGCCGAGCGCAGCGAGATCTCGTGCTCGCCGGACTTGCCGCCAAACAGAACGCCAACACGAAATTTTCGAGGGGAGGTGCTTGAAGGGGAAGACATGCCCATCCAGTTTCGGTGATCTGGTGATCAATAAAGGCGAATGCAGGCGAAGGGCGTATCTCGGGAGGTACGTGCACAGAACCGCGCCGGGAGCTGTTGCCGGGCCGGCGCAGCGGGCGGGGCGGAGGCGCCCCCACCCCCGCAGGCTAGCTTGCCGACTCCAGGGCCGCGATCAGGGCGTGGCTGCTGAAATCTCCATCATGTCGCGCGCCGTTGATGTAGAAGGTCGGGGTGCCTTCCACGCCGCTGCGGTCGCCGCTTTGCACCTCTGCCTCCACTTTCTGGGCATACTGGCCGTCGTCCAGGGCGGTTGCCAAAGCTTTGCCGTCCAGGTGCAGCTTGTCCGCGAGCTCCTCGATGAGGTCTTGGCTCAGGGTAGCCTGGTTCTCGTAAAGGGCATCGTGCATCTGCCAGAACTTGCCTTTGCCCGCGGCAAACTCGGCGGCTTCGGCCGCGGGCTCGGCCATGGGGTGCTGCTCCAGCGGGTAGTTGCGGAAGACAAAACGGAGACGATCGCCAAAGTGCCGCTGCACCTGCTTCACGATGGGGTAGGCCTCCCCACAGGAAGGGCATTGGAAATCGCCGTACTCCACCAGGGTGAGAGCGGCATTGGACGGGCCCTGGACGTGGTCTGCGGAGCTTACGGGAGGGGCTAATTCGGGCATCTGGAGGTCTCCTGACTGTGTTGGTGTGGGGGGAAGCATTCTGGCGGGGTGTTGCACCGCGCCGCGGCAAGCGTTGTGGGGGGGACCCGCTTTCAGGCTTTGGGGCCGGTCGTTTCGATGTGCAGTGGTGGCATGCCGACGATCTCATAGGTGCCCGAGGCAATGCCTATGCCGGCTTGGTCCAGCTTGCTGATGATCTCACGGCTCATCCGGTCTTTGACGCCGCGGATGTCGTGATCCTTTACCAGAAAGCGCAGAGACAACTCGACCCAATTGTCGGTCAGACGCCAATACACATGCGGCTTCAGATCGATGGACTTGAGCAGGAAGCGTTGCTCCAGCATCTGCAGGGTTGGTTCGGCCAGCTTGTCGATCTGGACGGTCTCCTTTTCGGCAGCCTCCATCAGGATCTTTTCGGCGACGTGGCGATCGTCTTTATAGGAGATCGGCAGATGCATCTCTTCCCAGATGAAAGGGAAGTCGCGCGTGTAGTTGTAGATCGGCTCATCGAAGATCTTGGAATTTGACACGGTGACGACGCGTCCGGAGAACTGGCGGCTTTGCACCCACATCTCCGGTGCGGCGCCCTGGGTGCTCGGGGGCTGGCCCATCTCCATGATCACGGTCTGGAAAAAGGTCAGCGACACCACGTCGCCGCGCACGCCGCCCATCACGATGCGATCGCCCACGTTGAAGGTCTTTCCGCGCAGGATGACAAAGTAGCCGGCAAAGCTGGTGATCACCTTTTGCAGCGCAAAGGCGAGACCGGCGCCCACCAGGCCAACGCCGGTGGCCAGGCGCGTCGGATTGTCGAACCAGATGGAAAGCAGGCCCAGCAGACCAAGTGCAAAGGTGAAAAGCGAAATCCCCTGGCGCGTCCAGAAGACCGTGTTCCTGCCTTCGCGGCTACGGAAGACCTTGGCTAACTGCCGCAGCAAAAAGTTGATCAGCAGCAGGATGCCGAGAAACGCCAGCGAAAAGAGCAGCTTGCGCCCGTTATGTGCGTCCACGCCCAGGAGCTTGATACCGAAGAGCTGGACATTGTGAGAAGGCCCAACCAGTTGGAACCACGGAGTCTGCATACCCGTTGAGATGCGGCTTCGGAACGGCGGCGCAGTTTCGCTTAAGCAGAACAGCTTCAGTGACCCAAATGTTGGCTCATCTCTTCCAACGACAGGCCCTTGGTTTCGGGATACACAAACAGGACGACGAGGAACTGCACCGCGGTGAGCGCGGCGAAGACGGCAAAGGGCAGGCCCTTGGAATGGTGGGCGATCACGGGAAAGGCAAAGGCGATGATCGCGTTCATGATCCAGTGCGCGGAGCAGCCCAGCCCCTGGCCCTTGGAACGGACGTTGGTGGGAAAGACCTCCGAGATGTACACCCAGATCACCGCGCCCTGCGAGAGCGCGAAGAAGACGATAAACAGAATCAGCAGCGGCAGCAGCAGCGCCGCGTGCCGGCCACTGGCGAACAGATAGGCGACGCCGGCCAGGCAAAACGTATCGCCCGCGGCGCCGATGAGCAGCAGGGTTTTGCGGCCCAGCCTGTCGATGATGGAGATGCCGAACAGGGTCGCCAGCAGGTTGGCCACGCCGATGGCGACGGCCTGCACGTCCGCGGACACGTTGCTGAAGCCCGCCGAGGCGAAGATGTCGTTCAGGTAATAGAGGATGGCGTTGATGCCGGTGAGCTGATTGAACAGTCCGATGGTGATGGCGAGAAAGATGGGCAGCTTGTAGCGGGCCTGGAAGAGGCTGGTGTTGGCCTGGCCGCCTTCTTCCTGCAGCGACAGGCGAATGGCGTCGACCTCGGCGCGGGAGTCGGGCGAGCCCATGCGCGCCAGGATCAGCATGGCCTCATCGATGCGGTTCTGGCTGACCAGCCAGCGGCTGCTGTGGGGTACGGTAAACAGCATCAGCAGGAAGAAAATTGCCGGGACGATGGCGACGCCGAACTCCCACCGCCAGATATGGAGGCCGTGGACGAAGTGCCCCACGATGGCGTTGGACAGGTAAGCGAGCAGGATGCCGATGACGATGTTGATCTGAAACAGGCCGACAAGGCGGCCGCGCCACCTGGCCGGGGCAAGCTCGGCAATGTAGACCGGGCCCAGCACGGAGGAGCCGCCGATGCCCAGGCCGCCAAGGAACCGCGCCGCCAGAAAAAAGCCCCAGGATGGCGCAAAGGCGCAGCCCACCGCGGAGATGACGTACAGCATGCCCATCCAGCGCAGCGCCGCGCGGCTGCCAAGCTTTTGCCCAAGCTCGCCTGAAAACATGGCGCCAATGACCGTGCCCACAAGGGCGATGGAGACGGTGACCCCGAGCTGTTTGTCCGACAGGCCGTACTGCAGGGTGAGCGGGTGCGTGGCGCCGGCGATCACCGCCGTATCGAAGCCGAAGAGCAGGCCGCCCAGGGCTCCGGTGAGCGCGCTTTTGGCGAGCAGGACGATGGCTTTCCGTTGCATTTGGGTGCTCGTTTGCGTGCTTGTTTGGGGGCTCAAGGGCAGATTCCTGGGGGACAAAAGTTGCATCGACAGCTTGCGGGAAACACCATAGCATCGGCTATAACAGTTCGGCCAGCCAGCTTCGGCTCCGCTCCGCGCGGTGAGGCGAGAGGACATGATGCGGAAACCCAGTGCGGATGCGGGTGTGGGCCACAGTGTAACGCCGCCCGTGGTGGCCCTCGGCGAGATTCTGTGGGATATGCTGCCCGCTGGCCCCAGGCTGGGCGGCACCACGGCCAATTTCGCCACGGCCTGCGCCCGGCTGGGCCGGTCCGCCACGCTGATCAGCAGCCTGGGCGCGGATGCCTGGGGACAGCGTGCGCGCGAGGTGCTCGCACAAATTCAACAGGACGGAGCGGCGCTGCTGAACGCCTCGCTAATCCAGACCGCGACGGAGGTCCCCACAGGCCTGGTGGAGGTCAGCGTGGGCGCGGGCGGGCAGCCCAGCTATCGCATCGCCATGCCGGCGGCCTGGGACCGCATGAAGGCCGTCCCGGAGGCCGTTGCCGCCGTGGCGAGCGCCGCGGCAGTCTGTTTTGGCACGCTGTGCCAGCGATCGGAGGGTTCCCGCAATACGATCCGAACCCTGCTGGAGAGCGCGCCTCCGGGATGCGCGCGGGTGCTGGACGTGAATGTGCGCATGCCGTTCTTTTCGCCGGAGGTCGCCCGGTGGTCCCTCGCGCATGCCACCGTGGCCAAGATCTCCGACGAAGAGTTGAGCGCCGTGGCGGAGGCCGTGGCGGTCGAGGGTCTGGCCGTCTCCGGCGACGTGGCGAACCTTGACGCCTTGAAGGCCTGCGGTCGACGACTACTGGGGGCAAGCCCTGGGCTGGAGCTGCTGGCCATCACTCTGGGGCCAAGGGGAAGCTTGCTGCTGACCCACGACGGTGAGCACGATCACCCGGGTTTCCCGGTAAAGGTCGTGGACACCGTGGGTGCCGGGGATGCCTTTACCGCAGGCCTGGTGCATGCGTGGCTGGCCGGGGCACCGCTGGACCGCGTCAACGAGGTAGGCAACCTGTGCGGCAGCTTTGTGGCAAGCCAGGCTGGCGCCACGCCGGTCTTTCCGCCCGCGCTGCTGGCCCGGGTGCAGGCTGCGCTGTAAGGCTGGCACCGGTTGCGGTGCGGGAAACAGCGGTGCCGCTGCGCAACGCGGATGCCGTTCGGGAACGACAACGAAACGGCAGACGCGGTCGTCTTCAGGACGCCACGGCGCCGGTGGACTGACGCTGGATCAACTCAAAGGGCACACGAACCTCCCAGCCGGAACGCGTGGGTTCGCGCAGCCGCTCCAGCATGAGCGAAAGCGCGGCGCGACCTATCTCGGAGCAGTCCTGGCGCACGGTGGTCAGGGGCACAGGCAGCAGCTTGGAGTAGGTCACGTCATCGAAGCCCGTCATGCGTATCTCGTCGGGGATGCTGGCCCCGAGGTCCAGCAGCGAGCGCATCAGGCGCGCGGCGGTGCGGTCGTTGCCGCAGACGATGCCATCCGGGCGCTCTGCCTGCAGGATGGCCTTCGCAAAGCCGGGGTCGTCGACATCGCCAAACAGAACCCGCGGACGAGCGCCCGCCTGCGCCTCGTTCAGGGCAAATTCGTAGCCGCCGATGCGCTCGCTGATAGTGGAGGCGGAGCGTTGCCGCGCGACAAACAAAATGCGGCGCGCACCCTGCTGCAGCAGGTGCTCGGTGACCACATAGCCCGCGCGGCCGTTGTCGATGCCGACCAGATCCAGCCGGGAGCGCTTGGGATAGCTTTCCAGGCAGCGATCCAGGAGCACAACGGGGATGTTGGCGCGGGCCAGCATGTCCACGATGCGCCGGTTGGCCGCTTCGCGGTCCAGGGTGTATTCCAGTGGTGTGAAGAAAACGCCGGAAACCTTCTGGTCGATGAACTGTTGGCACAGCTGCTCGGCGATTTCGCCGGTCTGCGCGGAGTCCTCTTCGGTCATTCCGGGGGTGTGGCCCCAGAGCAGAACGTGCGACTTGGCCTGGGGCGCCCGCATGATGCCCTGGCAGATCGGCTCAAAGATCTCCGTGGAGCCGAGCTGCGGAATCAGCAGACCGAACTGGTAGCTGGTGGGGGCTTTGGTCTCCTGGACGTAGGTGCCGGAGCCCGGGCGGCGGGTCACCAGACCGTCGCGCTGCAGCGACTGGATGGCCTTGGCGACGGTGATGCGCGAGGCGCCAAAGCGCTCGCAAAGCTGGGCCTCCGAGGGCAACCGGTCCCCGGGATGATAGCCACCCGCGGAGATCTCCCGGATCAGCTCGCGGTAGATTGCTCTATGCAGCGTCGTGGTCTCCCGTTCAGGTCCGGAAGGGGGCTCTTTCGCTGATCGGGATGGCGGCATGTCGATATGTCCAGTCTAGCGCGAAGCCCGGACGTGATCGTCGCGAGCCATAGGGCAGCAGCCGCGGACATGCGCCCGCGGCTGGGCTGGGCCTGCGCTGGGCCTCCTCCACGTCACTGCACCGAGGCGACCCAGGAGCTGTACGGCGGCAGCGTGACCGAGGTAAACGCGGTGATGCCCTCGAGCGCAGGGTCGCTGGCCGCGAGCGTGTGCGCCTTTTGGCCCTTGATGCCCGCCGCGGACAGGTCGAGCGAAACGGTCCGCGGTGCATCGCTCATGTTCATGACCGCAACCACCGGCTGTGCGCCCGCCGGCGGGGTGCGCACCCAGGCCAGAACATTCTGGTCGTCGCGGTTCAGCATCACGATGCCGCCGTTGTGCAGCGAGGGATTGGAGCGGCGCAGCTGAATGAGCTCTTCATACCAGTGCAGCAGCGAGTTGGACTCGCCGGATTCGGTCTGGACGTTGACCGTCTTGTAGTCCGGGGCCACGGGCAGCCAGGTATGGGGGTCGGTGGAAAAGCCGGCCTGCAGGCCAGGGGTCCACTGCATGGGGGTGCGCTCCCCGTCGCGGCCCTTTTCCTTGGGCCAGCCGGTGATGCCGATGGGGTCCTTGACGTCTTCCTTGCGCGTGGGCACGGTGGTGGGCATGCCAATGGGCGCCCCGTAATAGGTCATGGCCGTGGCCCGCGTGGTGAAGAGCATGGTGGCGAGGATTTTGGCGACCTTGACGTCGTGCTCGCGGTTGCCATTGCCGAAGCGCGTGATCGACCGCGGGTTGTCGTGATTGTCGAAGACAAACAGCGGCTGCGATCCGTTCAACTGCGTTTCCGCCTCGGTGATGTACTGGCGGAAGTAGGGCACGTTGAGCTGTTGCTCGCCGTGTTTGCGGCCGCCAAAGCCGACCAGCATGTCCATGGGCAGCTGCAGCTCATCGTGCGCCGCGCCACCGTACCACTTGTCCAGCGCGGCGGTGTTGGGCAGGTAGGTTTCGCCGATCAGCACGCGGTCGCCGGGGTACTTGCGCACCATGGCGCTCATGCGGCGGATGACGTCGTGCACCTCGGGCAGATTGTCGGTGTAGATGCCGGTGGTGGCGGGGTCGCCCTGCGCGTTGATCTTGCCGGTGAGCGGCTCATTGCGGTTCTGCGGGTCTTCAAACAGCGTGGGTACGGCGTCCAGACGGAAGCCCGCGACGCCCTTGTCCAGCCAGAAGCGCATGGTGTCGAACATGGCCTTTTCGACGGCCGGATTGCGCCAGTTCAGGTCCGGCTGCTGCACGTAAAACTTGTGGTAATAGAACTGCTGCCGCGCGGGCACCCACTCCCAGGCCGAGCCGCCAAAGCCGGAGATCCAATCGTTGGGGGGCACCATCTTGCCCTTGGGCCCGGTGTGCTCATACTTGCGCTGAAAAGCGGTGACGCCGGGCGAATCGGCCGGGATGCCGTCGTTCCACATGTACCAGTCGGCCTTGGGATTGGTGCGGGAGCTGGCCGACTCGAGGAACCATTTGTGCTTGTCCGAGGTGTGGTTGAGCACAAAGTCCAGGATGATGCGCACATGGTGCTGCGCGGCCGCGGCCTGCATGCGATCGAAGTCGGCCATGGTGCCGTACTGCGGATCGACGTTCTCGTAGTCGGAGATGTCGTAGCCGAAATCCACCTGCGGGGACGGAAACATGGGCGCAATCCAGATGGCGTCCACGCCGAGCTTCTGCAGGTAATCCAGGTGCTCGGTGATGCCGTTCAGGTCGCCGATGCCGTCGCCGTTGCTGTCGGCAAAGCTGCGCGGATAGATCTCATCCACCACCGCATGCTTCCACCAGGTCTGGTCCATGCTGGGCCTGGCCGCGGCGGCCAGATCCGCGCTGGGATGGCCGGTCTGGGCGCGCAGCGGAGCGAACGGAAAAAGCAGCGGGGCAAGGCAGGCGGCCAGGCGGAGCGAGCGGCGGGGGAAGGACATGCGGGTCTCCAGACAGGGATCGGTAGGGCGCGAGGGCGACAATAGCAGGCAGTGTCGGCGGTTGTCTAGGGATTGTTATGACAGGTCTTCGTCGGTTCAGATGACACGCACGGCGGCGCCTTTGCGCTGAGCGCCGTAAAGTAACGCAGCGCTTCGTTGTTGTCCCCCGCGGAGAAATTGCTTTTTTGTTGTCACTCCCGCAGGGAATCTGCGTTTGCTTTTCTTGTCGTCGCAGGCTGCCTCACGGTGGTCATCGCATCCAGCGGCGGCGCCGGGACAGTGGTTGTTGCGCCGTCGGGCCAGCGAATCTCCAGCGTGGTGAGCATTGGCTGCGGCCCCAGGCCGACGTGCAGGCGCAGGTCCGACGAGCTGGAATAGCTGGACCCGGAGCGCACCTCGTCCACCCAGACGCGGGGCGTGCCCGCCTGCGTGCCGTGCAGCGTGACGCGCGCGCCCAGGGCATCGCGCCCATGCGTTTCCAGCAGTCGCAGGCCGAGCCAGTGATTGGCGTTTTTCGCTTCGTTCACGAGCAGCATGGGGCGGTCGGAAAGGTTGTTGACGACAGCTTCCAGCCGGCCATCATTCCACAGATCGGCGACCGCCAACCCGCGGCCGCTGAGCGGCTCCAGCAGTCCCGGACCGGAACTCCTGGACAGGTCGCGGAAGTGACCATTGCCGAGATTGCCATAGAGCAGCCGCGGCTGCTTGAAGGTGGAGCCCAGGTGCGCCTCATCGACCTCCGGGTAGACGTGCCCGTTGGCGACCAGCAGGTCGGGGAAGCCGTCGTTATCGACATCGGCGAACATGGTGCCCCAGCCGAGGTCCTCGGTGTTGACGGCCAGACCGGCGGCCGAGGTCACATCGGTGAAGGAGCCGTCACCGACCGCGTGGTACAGCGTCGCGGTGTCGTCGGAGAAGTTGGTTTTGAACAGGTCGATGTGGCCATCGCCGTCGTAGTCGGCGGCCGTGGAACCCATGCCGGCCTGCTCGCGGCCGTCCTCGTTGAAGGCCACGCCTTGCTCGCCGGCGACATCGGTAAAAGTGCCGTTCTTGTTGTTGCGGTACAGAATGGAGGGCGTGGAATCGCAGGCAACGTACAGGTCCGGCCAGCCGTCTTCGTTGTAGTCGATGGGCGTAACGGAGAAGCAATAATGGCCGGGAGTTTGCTGAATGCCCGCGGCCTTGCTGACGTCGGTGAAGTGCGTTTGCCCGTTCACCGGGCCGTCGTTGTGCAGCAGGATGTTGGTGCTGTACGGCAGGCCGCGCGGGCCGCACATCACGGGCGCGCCCTTCCACATGCAGCCGGCCTCGGCGCCGGGTTTGGGCGTCCTGGCCAGGTCGAAATGAACGTAGTTGGCGATCAGCAGGTCGAGCCGGCCGTCGCGATCGTAGTCCACAAAAGCGCAGCCCGTGCCCCACTCCTTGCCCGTGCCCGCGGCACCGGCGGCCTCGGCCACCTCGCGGAAGTGCCCATGGCCTTCGTTGTGAAATAGGCGGTTGTGGCCGTAGGCGGTGACAAACATATCGGGCAGGCCATCGTTATCGTAGTCGCCCACACACGCGCCCTGGCCCCAGAAGGTCTCCTCCAGGCCTGAGCCTTTGGTCACATCGGTAAAGATGCCGTCGTGGTTGTTGTGGAAGAGGTGGCTGGTGGGTTTCTCCGTGGTCGTCGAGTTGGGCAGGGTGTTGCCGTTGACCAGAAAGATGTCGGGCCAGCCGTCATTGTCGTAGTCGAGAATGGCGACGCCTGAACCCGTGGATTCGACGATGTATTGCTTGTTGGTGGCGGAGCCGTTGGTGTTGCGGGCGGCAAGGCCGGCCTGCGGAGCGACATCCACAAACCAGGCCGGGGCAGGGTGCGCTGTGCTGGCCAGATAAGGATGCTGCGCGTGCGCCAGCCGGGAGCTCGAGAAAAGCAGCATAGCGATGGCAAAGGCACCTGTGGCTGCAAAGCGACCGCTTCGCGGCAACGACCGTCCCCGAACACGAAAGAGTTTGGTCATACGCACGGCAGCCACCATGCTAGAGCTCCGTGGGGAACTCGTCCAATCCGCCTGAGCCCGGCTTCGCCGAAACCGGCATCAGAGATACGAGAGGGCTTTATGGGACTGAAGGAAGTGCTTGGCTTTGGATCAGAGAAAAAAGTACGCTATGCCATTGTCGGCCTTGGCGACATAGCGCAGGAAGACATGATGCCCGGTGTGGAGCACACGGGCAACTCGGTGATCACGGCGCTTGTGACCTCGGACGCGGCAAAGGCCGAGGAGCTCGGCAAAAAGTACAAGGTCGAGGCGACCTACACCTATGAGCAATTCGCGGAGGCACTGGGTTCCGGAAGCTTCGACGCGATCTATCTGGCCACGCCGAACTGGCGCCATGCCGAGTTCATTGTGCCCGCGCTCCAGGCAGGAATTCATGTTCTGACCGAGAAGCCCATGGAGGTGTCTACCGCAAAGTGCCAGGAAATTCTGGACGCGGCCAGGACCTCCAGTGCCAAGTTGATGGTCGCCTACCGTCTGCATCTTGAGCCGGCAACGCTGGACACAATCGCCAAGGTGCGCTCGGGAAAGATCGGCGAGGTGCATACGTTCGCATCGAACTTTGCGCAGCCGCTCGACCCCGGCAATCACCGCGCCCACGCCGGCAAACTGGCCGGGCCGGTGCTGGACATGGGACCCTACCCGGTGAACGCGGCGCGGTACATCTTCTCTGACGAGCCTACGGAGGTGGTCTCCGCCGTGGGCGTCAACCATCCCGAGACGGGTTTCGACCAGAACTTCCCGGACACCGTCGCGGTGACGTTGAGGTTCCCAAAGAACAGGCTCGCGCAGTTCAATCTGAGCTATTTCGGCGGTCCGGTGAACAGCTTTGTGGCCATCGGTCCCAAAGGCAGCATCATGCTGGACCCTAGCTATATGTTCGGCAAGCCGCTGGAGCAAACCCTCGCCCTGGGCGACGACAAGGACAAGACCAGCTTCAAGAATACCGATCACTTCGGCGGCGAGATGAAATACTTTTCCGACTGCATCCTGAACAACACCGAGGTCGAGCCCGATGGCGAAGAGGGCTTTGCCGATGTGCGCGTGCTCGAGGGCATTCAGCAGGCGCTGGAATCGGGCAAGTCGGTCACCCTACCCCCGTTCACCCGCAGCAAACGCATCAACACTGACACGCAGGTGGTGAAGCTGGGCGCGGTCTCCACGCCGGAGCTGGTGGATGCCAGGAACCCGGCCAAAGGGGTCGAAAAGCAGCCGAAAAACTGATGTGGCAAGAGTCTCGGTTTCATTACATCGGGACTCACGCCCTTGGTGCTTAGCGACACATAGATTGTCATCTCGACCGGACCCTGAGCGTGGTCGAAGGGAAGTGGAGAGAGCCCGCATTCCTCGCTTGGGGTTGGATTCAATCCGCGAAGAACGCGGGGATCTGTCCACTCCACGAGACCGAAGCCGTCTCATTACGGTCGAGATGAGACCTGCCTGGCTCGAAAGGTCTTCCAGGTATGCAGAGCGATTCCTCCAAGGGTCGCGCTCAGACCGAGACGATAAGTCTGGAAGGCCGCTCCCAATCACAGATGACCCATACGTAACCAGGCGGCAGCACGAAAGAGCAGTGCGCGTACACCAAAGATACGTAGCTATCGCCATTTGCTGCTGCTAGCATCGAGCCCAAGTTAAGGTTCTCCAATTTCCGGAGCAGATTGCTTCAGCTTTAGGTATTCGGTTCCGCTCGAACGGGAAAGATTGCTCCGCGCGTTCGGTTCTGTCTGGCTGAATGTACTGCCGATCCGAGCATTTCCTCGCTGGACGTGCGGACACGGCAACGTTGCGGCTATCTGGTGTGAAGTGCGGGACCTTCGTTTGGGAATCATGCATGGCCTCCAGTACGCTTACAGCTTCGTCCGTTTCCGTTCCCGAACAATTAGCTCGTATGCGGTCGTGGGTGCAGCGTATTACGGCCTCACGCGCCATTGTCTATAGTCTTTTCTCGGCGCTTTATCTGTTGCAGACGATCGATATTGCTCAAAGAAAGCTGTTCTGGGAAGACGAATTCTTTACGCTGTATCTGTCGCGCATCCCCACATGGCACGGCTTGCTGCAGGCCCTGGCCACAGGTGCTGACCAACACCCGCCCAGTTTCTACTTCCTCACGCATGGCCTGATGTCGATCTTCGGCACCAGCCCCCTGACGGTGCGGCTTCCCGCGCTGGTAGGGTTCTGGCTGCTGTGCGTTTGCCTGTACGAGATCGTGCGCTTCCTGACGAACCCTTTGTGGGGCGTGGTGGGCATGTTGTTCCCCTTGGCAACGAACTTTTCCTATTACGCGACAGAGGCCCGCGGCTATGGGATGGTCGCGGGGATGGCGGCGCTGGCGCTGCTGTGCTGGCTGAAGGCTGCGGAGAATCAAAAGCGTGCGATCTTTCTGCCGCTGCTCGGTGCCAGTCTCGCGAGCGCGGTCGCGATGCACTACTACGCCGTGATCGTGATGCTGTGTCTCGCCACCGGTGAGGCGGTGCGCACGCGCCGGCGCGGTCGTGTGGACCTGCCCATGTGGATCGCACTTGCCTGTGCCTTTGTGCCGGTGATTGCGTTTCTGCAAACCATTCAGAAGGCGAAAGGGTACTCAACGCACTTTTGGGCTGTTCCCGTATGGTCGGATGCGCTCAACTTCTACCGGCTGGAGGTAGGCGGAGCGTTGATCGCTGTGCTCGGGCTGGTCGGCTTGGCGATGTGCTTTCAAAAGACTTTGAGGAGCCGACTGAAATACAGCAGCAGCAGTGCCGGGCTGCGCATGCCGCTGAATCAGTGGCAAGCGGTGGCTGTGTGCATGCTGGCCGGCATTCCCTGCCTCGTGATGGTTGGCGCAAAGTTCGTGACCCACGGCTTTGCCGACCGGTATGCCATTTCGGCCATTGTGGGCATCACCGTTCTGCTGTGTTGCCTCCTGTTCCGGGTCGCTCCGGAGCCAAAGATGCCGTTGGCCGCCATCATCGCGTGCCTGATTGTGTCCTGGTCCCAGGTGCGGGAGATGCATGCCTCCGTCACCGAGCTTCGGCAACAGACAGCGACAACCATGCGCCGCCTGGCTCGTGCCGGAGACGGACCGATCGTGCTGACGCAGGCCACCATGTTCTACCGCCTGTCGTTCTACAGCGAGCGTCCGTTTGCGACGCGACTAAGCTATATCGCCGATGCGGATCTTGCCGTTCAGCATCTTGGTATGGATACGCTGGACCGCGGCTTGCTGGACCTGAGACCGTGGTTCCCGCTCAAAACCGTGACCATGGAGCAATTCGCACGCGCAAACGGTGACTTTCTGGCCTATGGGGAAACGAACAGGTGGGGCTGGCTGACCTATGAGCTTCCTCGGCTTGGCGAGCCCACGCTTTTGGCAAGAGATAACCTGGCGCTGCTCTTCGCGGTGAAGGCGCGCAACAAGGCCCCGCTGGGAGACGCGGCGGTTCTGGGTAAAAACATGCTGTACAACAAGGTGCCCTCGACGGGGCCCGCTCTGTGCGAGCTGTACATGGGAAAGAGCCACTGCCTGCCGGATAAGTAGCTGCCTACGACTTGGACGGGACCTTCGCTGCAGATATCCCGAGTGGCATGGTTTTGAGGACCTTGCCGCCTTCCTCGATGACATAGAGATGGTTGGCGGCGAGCGCCTTCAGGCTGTCCTTTGTGCCGCTGGGCCAGGTGATCTCCACATCTGCCGTGGTGGCCTGGTCGAGGCCGAAGCGAACGCGCAGGTCATTTTGCGAGTAGTAGCTGCCACCGGAGCGGACTTCGTCGATCTGTTTCAAGACCTTGCCGGGTTGGTTCTCCGCGGTGACGGTCAGGCGCGCGCCGATGCCGGTGCGGTTTGATTTTGTGCCCAGCGTGCGGAGGTAGATCACGTTGCGTTTGGGGGCATCTGGCGTGTGTTCGCAGCGCAGCAGCTGGGGAAAGGTGTTCATGCAGTTCACCACGATGTCCACCATGCCGCTGTTGGCGACATCGCCAAAGGCGCAGCCGCGGGCGGGCGCGGGGTCGGTGATGCCGGGGCCGGCAAGCGCGGTGACCTCCTCAAACTGGCCGTTGCGCAGGTTGCGGTAGAGGTATTTGTGCTCGGCATAGGGGGCTTCGAGGTGCGAGTTGTCGACCTCCGGATAGACGTGGCCGTTGGAGATGAAGATGTCGAGCCAGCCGTCGTTGTCGGGGTCGAAGAAGCCCACACCCCAGCCCAGATAGCGCGTGTTCACGCCCAGCCCGGACAGGTAGGTGTGATCCTCAAAGGTGCCATCGCCCAGGTTCTGGTAGAGCGAGTCGGTATCGCCGGCGAAGTTGGTCTTCACGATGTCGAGCAGGCCATCGCGATTGAAGTCGCCCACGCTGACGCCCATGCCGGCCTGCGGTTTGCCATCGGGGGAGTAGGCGATGCCGCTCTCGATGGCTTCGTCCTTGAAGGTGCCGTCCTTCTGGTTGCGGTAGAAGGTGGCAGCCGTGGAGTCGTTGGCGACATAGATGTCGGGCCAGCCGTCGTTGTCGAGGTCGGCGACCGTAACGCTCAGCCCATAGGTGCCCACGGTGTCCAGCATGCCCGCCTTGGCGCTCACGTCCGTAAAGGTGCCGTCGCCGTTGTTGCGGTACAGCAGGTTTTTGCCACCCTGCAGCCCTGGCGGCCCGCAGGCCACCTGGATGCCCTTGTAGGAGCAGCCCGCGGCCTCGGGCAGCGGCGCGGTTTTGGGATCGAAGTCGATGTAGTTGGCGACAAACAGATCGAGGTGACCATTCCTGTCGTAGTCCAGAAAGGCGCAGCCGGAGTTCCAGCGCGTCTTGCCGGTCTGCAGCAGGCCGGCTTTGGCGGTCACGTCGGTAAAGGTACCGTTGCCGTTGTTGTGCCACAGCACGTTCTGGCCGTAGTAGCTGACGAAAAGGTCGTTGTGGCCATCGTTGTTGTAGTCGCCCACGCAACAGCCCTGGCCCCAGCCGGCACGGCCCACGCCGGCCTTCAGGGTGACATCGGTGAAGGTGCCGTCGCGGTTGTTTTTGAAGAGCCGGGAGATGGGCTGCTGCGCTTTGGGAACGCCCGGAAAGCCATCCAGACGCGAGCCGTTGACGAGAAAAATATCCACCCAATCGTCCTCGTCGAAGTCGAAAAAGGCCACACCGCAGCCGGTGGTCTCCAGCAGGTACCGATTCTTGTGCTCGTTGCCGTAGATGGTCTTGGTGAGCAGGCCGGCGGCGTGGGCCTGGTCCACATAGCGATAGCCCAGCGGCGTACCGGATACGGCGGAGGGCAGGGTTTTGGGCGCTGGGCGCGCGGGTGTGTTGTAGGTTTGGCGGCTCATGCCCCCGGGCGCCTGTTGCTGCCCTGGCAGCGGAGCGGCCAACGCCAGAATGTCCGCGAACGGCAGCACCAGCGCGGTGCGTGAGAGCGATTTGAGAACAGAACGGCGTGTGCAGGTCATCCCGCGGCGTCTTTCTTGCCGTGTTCACGGCGCGCCGGCACGCAGCGGCTATGGCTGGCCGGCTGCCGGGCTGCGGCGAGTATAGAGAAGGGTGGTGAGCGGGGGCAATGCCAGCAGGTGACAGCCAGACCTGGCCGGAGGCGCGGCTCCCTCCTCGCCATGCGCCGTTCCGCGTGCATGTGTCGTCTAAATCCATGTGGGCAATCTCGCCCGAGAGATGAGGCAAAAGCAATGATCAAGAAATCAGCGATGGCCACACTGCTGTTGGCTCTGGCAGTTCCCGCTATCACGCAGGCACAGAGTGTGCACACGGACTTCGACCACAAGGCTCCCTTCAGCGACTACCGCACGTTCTCCTTTCGCAGGGTGCAAACCGTGAACCCGCTGGACGGGTCGGTGCTGAAAAATGAGATTCGCCGCGACTTGAAGTATCACGGATGGCGGGAGGTGCCGCGCGGTGGCGACGTGGCCATCACCGCCATCGGCGGCCAGAAGGATGAGCGCCAGTACCAGACGTTCTACGACGGGCTGGGGTCGGGCTTTGGATGGGGCGGATGGGGCGGGTGGTGGGGTCCCGGCTGGGGCGGCGACACCACGACCACGGAGCGCCGCATCCCGGTAGGCACGCTGGTGGTGGACCTGTACGACACCCAAACGCACAACCTGGTATGGCGCGGCATGTCGCGCGAAACTGAAAGCGACAACATGGACAAGAACTCCGGCAAGCTGCAGAAGGCCGTCGACGAGATGTTCTACAAGTTCCCACCCAAGCACGCGGAGTAACAGCCCGCAGCAGGTTAAAGCTCGCAACAGGTTGCAGAAAAGCGCAAGTTCCGCAGCGCGGTTCTTGCGCTTTTTATCGGGCTGTCGCGACCAGCAGGCTTGCTCGGAGGTTGCCTAGAATCGAAGCATGGCAGTGGCAGCACAAAGGATGGATGTGGTGATTTTGGGCGCGGGTGCAGCCGGGCTAATGGCAGCGGCTGCGGCTGGCCGTCGCGGCCGTCGGGTGTTGCTGCTTGATAGTGGCGAGCGGCCCGGGCGCAAGATTCTGATCTCCGGCGGGGGGCGCTGCAACTTCACCAATCTGGGCAC
Source organism: Granulicella sp. (assembly GCA_965218675.1). Classification (GTDB taxonomy): domain Bacteria; phylum Acidobacteriota; class Terriglobia; order Terriglobales; family Acidobacteriaceae; genus Granulicella. The sequence goes on along the minus strand of CBDCLP010000009.1, from coordinate 173,309 downwards.
GCGGGCGGAAAACTTCCTCAGTGACAACGTCCATTTTGCCCGCTCCGCGCTGGCTCGCTGCACGCCGCAGCACTTCGTGGCGCTGGTGGAACGGCACGGCATCCGCTACCACGAGAAGACGCTGGGGCAGCTGTTCTGCGACGACTCCGCGCGGCGCATCGTCACCATGCTGGAAGGGGAGTGCGGGGAGGCTGGCGTGGAAATCCGGTGCGGCGTGCGCGTGCTGGGCGTGGAGCGGCTCCCTGAGGCAGCGGGCGCCCGCTTCGCCGTGGAGACCAGCGAGGGCCGCATCGTGTGCCACAGCGTCGTGGTCGCCACCGGAGGCCTGTCCATCCCGAAGATGGGCGCCACCGGCGTCGGCTACGACCTGGCCCGCCAATTCGGACATGTGGTGGTGCCGACGCGCGCGGCGCTGGTGCCACTGGCGTTTGCGCCGGAAGACGCTGGGAGCTGGTGCGACCTGGCGGGGCTCTCGATGGAGGTTGTGGCGAGCGTGGCAGGGGGTGAGCGTCCGCACAGGGGTCGCGCTCCGGCGGTGCCGAGCTTCAGGGAAAAGCTGCTGGTGACGCACCGTGGCGTCAGCGGGCCGGCTGCTCTGCAGATCTCCTCATACTGGCAGCCGGGCGCGGAGCTGCGCTTCGACTTGGCGCCGGGCCGCGCCGTTCTGGAACCGCTGCAGGCCAGCAACGCGCGCCGTGACCGCAGTGCGCTGCAGGCGGCGCTGCGCGAGGTGCTGCCGGCCCGTTTCGCCGAGCGCTGGGCGTCGCTCCACACCCGCAACGGCGACAACTGGACCAACGGCGGCCTTGCGCGTCTGGAAGCCTCGCTGCACGCCTGGACGGTGCTGCCCGCCGGCAGCGAAGGCTACGGGAAGGCGGAGGTTACCGCGGGTGGCGTGGACACTCGCGAGCTCGATGCGCGCACCATGGAAAGCCGGCGCACGCCGGGACTCTTCTTTGCCGGCGAAGTGGTGGACGTCACCGGTTGGCTGGGCGGCTATAACTTCCAATGGGCCTGGGCCAGCGGCGTCGCCGCAGGCGAGGCGGCGTGAACGCGAAGGACGGCAGGTTTGTCCACCGCTGTCTGCGGATCTTCCCGCCGCGCTGCGCTTCGGTCGAGATGACGGGGTTCTTGCCCTGAAAGCGGCTTGCGCTATGGCTGCGGAGGAAGGGCTTCCGCCTTTTTTTGTTCCGCTAGTGCCTCTGCCGGACGGCCCTGTTTCATCAGTGCATCCGCCAGCAGCAGATGCGCCTCTTTCAGATCGGGCTCGGCGCTCACCGCGTCATTCAGCTGGACGATCGCGCCGGCGAAGTCTCCTTTGGCCAGCAGGGCGCGGCCGCTTTGCAGGGCGAAGCTGGCGCGTTGGTGGCTCATCGCCTGCCGGCTGAGCGCGGCGGCGGTCTTTCGCTCCGCGGCTGCGCCGTCGCGGTCGCCATTTGTGGCCAGGATGGCGGCCAGGGTCACGTGGGGACTGGGCTGATCGGGGGCCAGTGCGACCGCATGGCGCAGAGCGTCCGCGGCGGCAGGGAGGTTGCCGCTGTCCTTCTGCTCGGAGCCCAGCAGGGCCCAGGCATCGGCATTTTCCGGACGCAGCGCCACGGCCTGCTGCAGCTGGCGCACGGCCTCGGCGGCGTTGCCCTGCTGCATGCGGATCACGCCCAGCGTGTAGGGCGGGTCAGGCAGGCGGGGGTCCAGCGCCTCGGCCCGCTCCAGCTCCGGGATGGCCGACGCAAGGTCGTCCTTCAGCTTGTAGGCGAGACCAAGATCGTAGTGCAGCTGCGGGTTTTCGGGGTCGAGCCGCAGCCCCGCCTGGAACTGCTCCAGGGCATGATCGATGTCGTTGGTTTGCAGGTAGGCCACGCCGGTGTCCTCCCGCAGCGTGGCGTTATTGGGGTCCAGCGCGGCGGCGCGCGCATACTGCGTGAGGCCCGCCCTGGCGTTGCCGGTTTGCACCAGGGCAAGGCCGTAGTTGGTGAGCGCACCGACGTCGCCGGGCCGGGCTGCGACCACCTGCGCGAACAGCGGCAGAGCCTGCAGCGATTGTCCACCGGCCTGCAGGGCCACGGCCAGCGCGTAGCGAGCCTCGCTCGAGGCGGGATCCGCTTGCAGCGCTGTTTGCAGCACAGCGACCGCCTCCTGATCTTGGCCCGCGGCGCTGAGGGCGCGGCCAAGCTGCACCGCTGTCACTGCGGAGCCGTCGCCCAGCGCCACGGCCCGCCGCAGTTCAGTTACGGCGGCCGCGGGCTGATGCGCCAGCAACAGCAGCGACCCCAGGTGCGCGTGGGATGGAGCGTAGTTCGGGTCAGCCCCCAACGCCCGCTCGAAGCTGGCCTGCGCCTCCGGCAGCCGGGACTGCTGCGCCTGCAGCGAGCCGACGGCGTCCCAAAGGGCGGCATCTGCCGGGGCTGCGATCAGCGCCTGGCGCAGCTGCGCCTCCGCGAGCGCCGGCTGCCCAACGTGGGCCAGAGCGACGGCGTAGGCCAGCGCCTCCGGCGGTTGCAGGCTGGCTGCTTCCTGGGTTGGAAGTCCCTGGAAGAGATTGACGGCCGCCGCATAGTCCCCCAGGCGGCTGCGAGCGACGGCCAGGTTGAGGGTGGCCTGTGGCTGTCCGGGGTCCAGCCGGCGAGCCTCCGTGAGCTCGCGCACCGCCTCGCCGAGTTTGCCTTCGGCCAGCAGCACGGCTCCAAAGGCCGCATGCGCGGCCGCCACCCGGGGCGCCACCCGCGCCAGCCGCGCAAAGCTGGCATCCGCGCCCCGCAGATCGCCCGCGGCAAAGGCGTCGGAACCCTGCCGAAAGAGGCGCGTCGCCTCCGCTGCAGCGGCGGGGGCGGGCTTCTGCGCCGGCGGGCTCAGCGTCCCCAGCAGGGTCCAAACGCAAAGGACCAGGAAGCCGTGACCTGAGCGTAGCCGCATGCCTATGACTGTAGCGCCCTTGTGCCTGCTGTCGGCAAGCCGGGCGCTGTGCTGCCAGCACAAAGACAGGAGGCAGTCGAGCGGATCACTTTGTAAGCAGACATAACAAAGTTGAGACGCTGTCCGTACTGAATCCGACGTTTCTGCGGGAAGAAGGCTGCCGAATTTGCTTGACATCCTTCCGGGCAGCCGCCTAATGTGCTCCAGTTCCTGAAAATGAAGGATTGACTCCTTCGAAAAGGTTTGACCTCCGTCTGTGCGCCTTGGGCACGGGCTGAGGTTTTTGGGAGGCTGTACATGAAGAAGCGGATTGGGATTGGTATTGGCCGTTTGCTGCTGCTGGCGGGGGTGGTGTTGCTGCCACTCGGGCCATCGGCGCTGGCGCAGGCGATTTACGGCTCCATCTACGGCACGGTGACCGACAACACCGGCGCGGCCGTGCCCGGGGCAACGGTGACCGTAATCGACACCGCCAAGGGCACCAGCGTGAAGGAAACCACCAACGCCAGCGGCGAGTTCACCGTCGACCACCTCATCCCTGACACGTACAACGTCAAGGTGGAGCTCACAGGCTTCAAAACCTTCCAGCAGATCAACCTGCCGGTCTTCGCGGACAGCTCGCAGAAGGTGGTGGCGGCGCTCGAGGTAGGCAGCACGGGGGAGACTGTCAACGTCAACGCCGACCAGGTGCCGCTGCTGAAGACCGACCGCGCGGATGTATCGACGACCTACACGGCGCAGGAGATCGAGAACCTGCCCATTCCGGACCACAACTTCACCAATCTGACGCTGCTGCTGCCGGGAGCGGTGCAACTGGGCTGGTCGCACGCGGCGGACGAGAATCCGCAGGGTTCCAAGCAGATCCAGATCGACGGCCAGGCCTTTGGCGGCGTGAACTACACGCTGGACGGCACCGATAACGAGGACCCCATTCTCGGCATCATCGTCATCAACCCGAACTACGAGTCGATGTCCGAGGCCAAGATCGCCACGCAGAACTTCGACGCCGAGTTCGGCAAGGCGGTCGCCTCCGTGCAAACGGTGCAGACCAAGTCCGGTACCAACGCCTTTCATGGCACTGCCTTTGACAATCGCGAAAGCAATGCCAATCTGGCGCGCGATCCGTTCACCGTGTCCAAGGCGACTGGCTACCCCAGCGGTTTGAAGAATCAGTTCGGCGGTTCGATAGGCGGGCCGATCTGGAAGGATCACGCCTTTTTCTTTGGTGATTACCAGGGTGTCCGTCAAAAAGTCGGATCGTCCGCCCTGCAGACAGTGCCATCGGCCCTGGTGCTGAACAGCTGCACCGGGACCACGGTTGCCTCCAACGGCCAGCCTGGCTGCGACTTCAGTGAGTACACCCCTTACATCACTGGTGGCCAGCTTTATAACAACAACACAGCCTTAACGCCCACACCTTTCGCCGGCAACATCATCCCGCTGAACCTTGTCGCACCGCAGGCACAGAACCTTTTCAAGCTGCTGCTGGCAAACGGCAAAACACCGAACACCTTTGGCGATCACAACGGGCTGACAAACAACTATGCAGGAACAGGCAAAGGCCTCTTCAATAGTGATCAATGGGACGTGCGCGGGGACATGCAGGTTTCTCAGCGCGTCCATGCCTTTGGCCGCTTCAGCCGCTTTACCGACACGCTCAGCGGCGCGAGCCTATTTGGGCCCGCGGGCGGTGCCGGCTTCGGCATCGGCGGGTATGGTGGTGTGTCGAAGGGTGCCAACGACAGCGCAGCGGCGGGTGTTGACATCGCGATCAACTCCAAGCTGGTAACCGACGTTCGCCTGGGCTACTTTCGCTACAACGTGATCGGCAACAAAAACGATACCGGGAATACCAACCTACCCTTGCTGGGAGAAAACGTTGGAACTGCGGCTTTGCCGGTGCCGATTGACTTCGGTGCTCCGGACATCAATATCGCCGATCTCAACGTGACCTCGGCTACCGGTGGTCCCAACAACCCGCAGAGCGCCGGGCCGCAATACGGCAGCGGCCTGAACGCCAGCCGCTGCAACTGTCCGCTGATCCAGCGAGAGGACCAGTTCCAGATTGTTAACAACTGGACCAAGACGATCGGAAATCATGAGGTGAAGTTCGGTGTTGACCTAAGGTATGCACGCAATCTCCGCGTGCCTTCCGACAACGATCGCACTGGCAATAACAATTTCGGCAACGGGCCCACATCGAACGGCGAAGTAGGCGGCCTGGGGTTGGCTACCTTCGCCCTGGGTGATGTCACGTCCTACAACCGCTTTACGACTTCAGACCCGAACGAGACCAACGCCAAGGAGTTCCAGGCTCGCGACTTCGGGTATGTCCAGGACACGTGGCGTGTAACGCCGAAGTTCACAGCGAACCTTGGGCTGCGGTATGAGTACTACGCGCCGGAGCGTGTGAACGGGAAAGATAACGGAGCCTTGCTTAATCTCGCAACGGGTTACATCAGCGTCGCGGGTGAAGGTGGAGTTCCACTGAACTTTGGTGTGGGCGCTCCCAAATTTCCGCTGAATCCGCGTGTCGGCCTGGCTTATCAGGCGAACGAGAAAACCGTGATCCGTGGAGGCTACGGGCGAAGCTTCGATCTTGGAGTATTTGGGTCGACCTTTGGGCACGTCGTAACGCAGAACCTGCCTGTGCTGGCGAATCAGTCATTGAGCAACGTCGGCGGCAATACGAATTACGCCTTCAACTTGGCCGACCCGTCCTCTTCAGCAAATGGGGCGACCAATCCCCTGATTACCTTTAGGTCTCCCGCCATCAACGCAAACGGCCAGATCGCCATTAACGAGGTGATCCCGGGGACGAACCCGCCAACAACGATTGCGAACTCCGTAAACGTGAAGGCCCGTCCAACGACGGAGCGTCTTCCGACTCTGGATGCCTGGAATGTCGCCGTGCAGCGTTCCCTGACGCCCACGTTATCGGTGGAGGTCTCCTACGTAGGAAGCAAGGGAACCCACACCTTAAGTGACGGCGATGGCAACAACACGAACCCGAACGAAGCAGCGATCGCCTTGCCTGCGTCCTACACGCAGAACGGGGTCGCACTGCACTACGACGGCTCCGTGCAGACGGGTGTTTCGGCCAATGGCGGCACCTCCAATACCACCCTGCTGCGTCGCTACACCAACGGGAACCTGCCAGCCTGCGGAACCGGTGCCTGTGGTTGGACCCAGGACATCAGCTACTACGGCGACGACCAGGACACGCACTACAACGCGATCCAGGCCAAAGTTACAAAAGTGATGACTCAGGGCTTCAACATTAACCTGAACTACGCCTACCAGCGGAGCTTGTCCACTGCCAACAGCTTTGCCACGTGGGATAAGCAGGCCGTCATCGGCAACGACTCCAACACTCGGCGGAGTGCGTTCACTGCTTACGGCCTGTGGCAGCTCCCCTTTGGCAAAGGCAAGATGTTCGCCAATCACGTGAACGGGTTGGTAAACGGCGTCATCGGTGGGTGGGAGATCAGCCCAACTGTGATTTGGCAGAGTGGCCTGCCGTTCTCATTGAGCTACTCCCAATGCGGTGCGGTCATTCCTGGCGATGCCCCCTGCCAGCCCAATGGCAATGCGGCGAACCTTCCGCATAACCTGCAGGGTACGCCTGGTACGCCGGGCGGCGTGCGGCTATATCAATCGGTGTTGGGCCCCTCGCAAATTGCCGCCCATCAGAACCTGTGCAACGCTGGGACAGTCATTGGGGGGTTTACCTGCCCTGGGCTAGACACGATTGGCAACGTGAGGCGCAACTCCTCGTTTGGTCCGAATCTGTTCAACACAGATATGTCTCTGGAGAAAAACATTCCTTTCGGAGAACGGTTCACGGCCCAGTTCCGCATGGATGCCTTCAATGCGTTCAACCACATCAACCTGGGCAACCCGGGCAATAACACGATCGACAGCGCCACCCCTGGAGTGATCAGCGGAGGACCTTATCCGCAAAGCACGGGCGGCACCACGAATCCGCGGCAGCTGCAATTCACCGTGCATCTGGCTTTCTAACCTTCACCAGTTCTCCTCGGGAGAAGGGCTTCGGCTCTTCTCCTCTTTTTTCTTTGCTGCATACGATGGGTGGTATGGGCTTGGTTGGTGGGTTTCGAGGGCGTTGGCGGTGGTGCCTTTTGCTGGGCTGCGCGTTGGCGGCGAGTGGAGGGGCGCAGGAATTGCCGCAGGCTCCGGCGGCGACCGTGGCGGGCGCGCCTACGGTTGCAGCCATTGCCAAACTGGTCTCTACGGGACGTGAGGACGGCGCGCTGGCGCAGATCGAGGCCCTGCGCGCTGCGGAGCCGAAGACGCCTGGCCTGGATCGTCTGGAGGGTGATGCGCTGTACGATCTGAATCGGCTGCCGGAGGCCGATACGGCCTTTGCGCGTGCCGTGACGGCCGATCCGCATGACCAGGCGGCGGCGCAGATGCGGGGGCTTACGCTGTTCAAGCTGGGCAGGCCGGCGGACGCCATTCCGTTGCTGGAAGGCAGCCACGCCGCGGGCGCGCAAAGCAAGGCCGACCCCACCTATGTGCTCGCGCTCTGCTATATGGATACGCGGCGCTATGACGATGCGCGCCGGGCCTTTGCGGCGCAGTATGGCTTTGCGCCGGACTCCGCTGCCGGCTACCTGGTGGCGGCGCGCATGCTGCTGCGGCGCGAATACCTGCCGGTCTCGCAGCAGTTCGCTGAGAAGGCCGTGGCGCTTGATCCGCATCTGCCGTTGGCGCACGAGCTGCTGGGGGAGATCGCCCTGGCTGGCGGCCATACGGATGTTGCGATTCAGCAGCTGGAGGCGGAGCGCGCGCTCGACCCGCTGGAAGGCCAGGTGTATGAGCGGCTGGGCGATGCGTACTCCCGTGGTGGTCGCTACCCTGAAGCGGAGCGTGTGCTGCAGCAGGCAGTGCTGCTGGAGCCGCATGCGACCGGGCCTTACATTCTGCTGGGCAAGGTGTTGCTCAAGGAAGGGCAGGCCGTGGGCGCCATGACCTTTTTGCAGCGCGCGGAGACCATGGACCCGGCCAATTACATGACGCATAACCTGCTCGCGCAGGCCTATCGTGCCATGGGCCGCACGGACGAGGCCAGGAGCGAGCTCGCGCTGACGGAAAAGATCCAGGCCGCCGACGAGCCAAAGCTGCAGGCGCCGAAGTAGTCTGCTGACGGCGGGTTGGCGGCGACGCCGAACACGGCCCAGCCCGGTACGAAGATGATCCTGCAACGAGGCAGCGCGTGGGTGTTTCTGGCCGTGGGCGGGCTCGTGTGGCTGGCGCTGGCGGCAGCCGTTTTGCTCGTGCCGGCGCGTGTGGTGCGGGCCGCCGTGGAGCCGCGAGACCAGCGTGGACCGCAATCGCCGCTCAACGCACCGGACGCCGTGTGTGCGCAGTGTCATGCGGCGATCTATGCGTCCTACGAGCGCTCGGCCATGGGCGCGGGGAGCGGAGCGGCGATGGCGGGCATGCTGCCGGGCCAGTTTACCCACGCGGCCTCCGATGTGCACTACCGCCTCTTTGTGCGCGACGGCCGCGCCTGGATGAGCTTCGCGCGACCTGCCACCAGCGCCGCCGGTCCGCTGAGCGGGGAGCGCGAACTGCTCTACTTTGTGGGCTCCGGCAAGCGCGGCCGGACCTATCTCTACCAGACCGAGGGCGAGTGGTTTGAGTTGCCCATCAACTGGTACGGACGCCGGCAGCGATGGGACATGGCGCCCGCCTTTGACGGCGCCTCCACCATGCCCGCGCCACTGCCCGTGGACGCCAACTGCATGCATTGCCACGCCACCGCGGTGGAAACACCGCTGGCCGAGGCGCACAACCGCTTTCCGAGTCGGCCGTTCGATCAGGGCGGCGTGGGCTGCAGCGCCTGCCACGGCGACCCCGCCGCGCACCTCGCCGCCCACGGACACGGGCCCATCCTGAATCCGGCGAAGATGAACGTCGCCGCACGCGACAGCGCATGCATCCAGTGCCATCTTGAGGGCGACGCGGTGGTGTACAAGCCCGGCCGCTCGCTGGCGGGCTTCCGTGTGGGCGAGTCACTATCCGATGTGGCCGTGTACTTTGTGCGGGGGAGCCAAACGGCCGGCGGGCAGCGGGCCAGCAGCCAGTACGAGGCGCTACTAAAGAGCGCCTGCAAGCGCGGCAGCGGCGACCGGCTCACCTGCACCAGCTGCCACGACCCGCACGCGGACCCCGCGCCCGCGCAGCGTGTCCCGTTCTTTCGGGCCCGCTGCCTGGGCTGCCATACCTCCCCGGCGCTGGCCACCGCGCACCATCCGGAGCAGCCCGACTGCGCGGTCTGTCACATGCCCTCGCGCAAGACCGCCGACATCTCGCATGAGCAGGTCACCGACCACGACATCGAACGCGTTCCGGCGCGCGCCGCTTCCGGTGCGCCGGGCTGGGTGGAGGGCGAAACGCTGGTGGCGGTGGGCGGTGTGCCCGTGGGGGATCGTGAGCTGGGGCTGGCCTATGCGCAGCGCGCGCAAAAGGGCGACCGGCAGGCCGGGGTGCGCGCCCTCGCACTGCTGCGGCGGGCGGAACAGGCCGGGGCCAGCGATGAGGCCGTGCACGTGAACCTCGGCTTCCTGGAGCAGATGGCCGGCGACACCGCGGCCGCCCGGCGGGAGTACGGCGCGGCCCTGCGGCAGAACCCATTCAGCGCCGCCGCGCTCACCAATCGTGCGGTGCTGGATGCGGGTGCGGGGGATCTGCCCGAGGCGGTTCGCCTGCTCGATCGCCTGGTGCGGGCTGACCCGAGTCAGACCCTGGCCGGAACCGATCTGGAGAAGTTGGAGTGCCGGGCGGGCGAAACCCAACGGGCCGCGGCCCTGCTGGAAACGCTGCGGGCCGTAAACCCGGACGACCCTGCACTGCGTGCGCTGCGGCAAAAGGGTTGCGAGTGAGGCGGCGTCGACGTGAGGCGACCCTTCGCAGCCGCGGCCAGCGAGAGCGAAAGTCTTGTAGCTGTACCCGGTCGGCTATAGAACGGGCTTTCAGCCCTTTGATCGCGCCGTCCTTAGACCCAGGCCTTCGGCCTGGGCTGGTATAGAGCGCGCCTGTGGCGCTGAATTCCGCAGCTGTAATCTTGCCGCAAAACGCGGATTCCCTGCGGGAGTGACAACAAAAAGGGACGTTCGCGTTAGCGGTACAGATTCTGCAACAGGCGCTGGGTCACGGCGAAGCACTCGCAGGCGGCGTCTTCGAGACCTTCGCGGTCGAGAATGCGGATGTGGCCGCGGCGGTATTCGATAAGGCCTACGCGCTGCAGGGTGCCGGCGGCCAGCGTCACGGTGGAGCGGCGCGCACCAAGCATGGCGCTGAGAAACTCCTGCGTGAGGTGAAGATCGGCGGAGTGGATGCGCACGGAAACCATGAGCAACCAGCGCGCCAACCGCTCTTCCACGGTGTGGAGGCGGTTGCAGGCGGCGATCTGTGCGGTGGTCAGCGCTTCGTACTGGACGTAGCGCAAAATCAGCTCGCGGATTCGCTCGTTTTGAAGGAACTCCTGCTGGACGCGTTTGAAGCTGCCGCGCAGGGCAGTGCCTTCCACCTGCATAAAGCAGCGTGTTTCGCCGAACTGAGGGCCGAGCATGTGAAGGGCCTCGGGGATGCCATCGGTGCTGACCGCGCCGACTTCCACGCCCTCGCCTTTGGACATTTCCGTGAGGATCGAAGCGATACCGGAGGTCATGAAGTGGGCGTAGCGTGGCATCTCGCCTGGAGCGAAAAGGCTGCGGCGGAGCGGCATCGGTACCGGCTCCAGTAGGGCAAGCAGACGCTGTCTGTCCGGCGGCGGAAGGGCTTCAATAAGCAGATTGGATACGATTGGAGGCACGAAGCTTCCCTTGCGTTGAAATTCGCAAGGGAAGACCGTCTTTGGACGGAGAAAATTGCGATGGAGCCCAAGCCCCATCGCCAACAGTAGCTGTGTGCGCACTCCAGTTCAGTGCGGTTTCATACATTCAGGCCAGAAATTCTTAAGCCTCGATCGGCTTGACCTGATCGGCCTGCGGTCCTTTGTCGCCCTGGATGACGTCGAACTCCACCGGCTGCCCCTCTTTGAGCGATTTGTAGCCCGAGGACTGGATGGAGCTGAAGTGGACAAACACATCCGGCCCACCGTCACGACCAAGGAAGCCATAGCCCTTGGCATTGTTGAACCAACGTACCGTACCTGCGTACTGCGCCATTGTGGCACCTCTTTCTGCACCGCAGGATAAAACGATTTGAAGCAGAGTTTCTGTACGCTGCCTAACATGAAATTGAAGTTTTTGTCTCCTACAAAGAGGTTTCATCATGCTGAAACGAAAGTTGTATGGACAGGTGCCTTGGAGTTTTGTCGGGGGTCAGCGGATTTGACGCCGCGACTGTACCCGGCAGGCTATAGGACGGGCTTTCAGCCCTTTGGGGGTGGTGATCCTGACCCAGGCCTTCGGCCTGGGCTGGTATAGAGCGCGCCTTTGGCGCTGGATGCGGCAGGTGTGATCTTGCTCCAAGGAGAGGTCTGATTGCTCCTTGAGGTTCGTTGCCGCCCGGGAGGAACGCAGATTCCCTTCGGGAATGACAACAAAAAAAGCGGGTCGCGAGGACGGGTTGCTAACACACCGTTCCGGTCGCGAGGACGGAGCGTTCAACAAGCGAGACTCAGCACATCAGGCGGTGAAGCTGGTGTCGAACGCCGCGGCGTCGTCCAGGTGCTCTTTGATCACCGCGTAGCACTCGCAGGAGCGGCGTTTCAGGCCGGGCACGTCGAGGATTTCGATGATGCCGCGGGTGTAGTCGATGAGGTGTTCGCTTTTGAGGGTGCCTGCAGCGATGGTCACGGAGGGCCGGGTGCTGCCCAGCATGTCGCCAATAAAGTCCTGGGACAGTTTGAAGGTGTTGGAATCGGTGCGATCCGCGCACAGGAGCAGCCAGCGGGCGAGGCGCTGTTCCATGGTGTGTTTTGCGTTGCAACCGGCGGACTGCGCGGCCTGGATGAGCTGCGCCTGCACGTACCGCAGGGCCAGGGCATGGAAGGTACCGCCGCGGGCAAACTCCTGCTCGGCCGCGTGCAGGCTGCAGCGGTTCCCGAAGCCGGCGATCTGGGTATAGACGCGGTTCAGGCTGCGCTTGGTGCCCATCAGAGCCGAAACGCCGATGACCGACTCAAAGCCAAACATGCCGACCTCCACCTGCGATCCATCGCCAAAGGTGGTGGTCATGGACGCCATGCCGGCTTCCAGAAAAAAGAGGTTCTGGATGGGATTGCCAGGAAATTCGATCTCGTGGCCCATCTCGAAGTCCACGGGACGCAGGTTCAAGCGCGCGATCGCCTCCGGATCAAGGTGACAAAGGATGGAGTTCTTGAAAGTGCTCATCGTCGACACTAGGGGAGCACCTCGTGTGGCCCAGCTTTAATTGTTGCATGGTGCGATAAGCGACGGAAAGGATTCAGCCGATGCGGTAAGGGGTGGGCTGGAGTTTAGGGGCGGTTCGCCTGCAGGGGTGCAGGTTCAAGACGCAGATTCCCTGCGGGAATGACAAACAAGAAAAGCAGATTCCCTTCGGGAATGACAAACAAAAAGGGGATTAGCGAGTTGGTGTTGAGGCGGGTGGGGGCAGGGTCATCGATAACGTACCGAGGCGATGCGTGCCGGTTTCCGCGACGCCTAGGCGCAGGTCGCGGCGGCGGGCGAAGGTGGCCGGCAGCTGCTCGCGGAAGTGGAGGCCGCTGCCGAGCAGGTCAGCGTACTGCGTGGGGTTTAGGTCGAGATTCAGCACGGCCTGGGTTTGCGGGGGGACGGCGGTTTTGGTGCCGATGGTGCCGGCTGGCGGCAGGGCGAGCAGCTGCACCAGCAGCTGGGTGTGGCGGTGCCCGGCGGCGTCGGTGCGAAAGGAAAGGTCGGCGGGGTCGAGGGTGACGTCCACGGCGAGGGTGGGGCTGCCGGGCTGGTCGGCGACCTCGGCGCGCAGTTGCAGCAGGTTCGCGTCCAGGGTGCCGGGCTGGAGTGCGGCGGCGAGCTCGGCATCGACGTTGCGGGTGCCATCCGCCTGCGGCGTGGCGACGTAGCTGCGGCGATAGCTGAGGTGGTAGCCCGCCCTGGCCAGCGAGACGCGGATCTGGCGCAGCTGGCCGTTCCACTTGGTGTCGGTCGGGCGGTAGGCGAGGGTGTAGAACTGGAGGCCGTCGTCGAGGGCACGGCTGATGCCGCCGGCGATGTCGTTGCTGCCGTGAAAGGCGAGGCCGCCGGTGTCGCGGGCCAGGTCATTCATGGCGTAGTACATGGCGTTGCGGGCGATGAACTGCTGCTCAAAGGTGTTGTTGGCCTGGGGGTGCAGCGTGGAACCCGCCGGTCCGCCGACCAGCGACAGCTCGCCCGCGCCGTTGGCGGCGGCGTTGATGCCCTCGGTCTGGAGCCCGGCCAGGCTGACGGGGTACAGGGCGATCTGCAGGTTGGCCTCCAGACTTGTGGCGTCGAGCAGATCCACGGGCAGGCCGGCGCGATCGATCTGCAGCTGCGCGCCCATGCCGACGGGGAAGTCTTCGGCGAGCCAGATGAGATTTTTGCGGCCCGGGTAGCCCGAGGTCGCGCGGGCGAGCTGCGCGAAGGCGTCCCGGGTGAGGCGAAAGCGCCGGGCGAGCGAATCGGCGCTGGTTTGCTCGATGGCCTCGGCCAGGTGGCCCGCGGCGCCCGAACTGGGGCTGAAGGCCTTGGCGAAGGTTGAGACCATATCCGCCGTTTGCATGCGCCCGTCGCGGGAGTCGGTGAGTTGCAGATCGTGCGCGGTGATCCGGTTGGCGGCGGCGACCAGCTGGTCGGAGCTGCCGGTGAAGCCCTGCAGCATGTGCAGGTGGTCGGTGAGCACGAACAGGGCCACGCGATGGCCGGGCGGCAGCTTCCGGCAAAAGGCAATCAGCTGCCGGATGCCGTAGAGCTGGTCCAGCACGGGCGTGTTGAGCAGGTCGAGCAGGATGATGTTGGCGGAAGGATCGGTGAGGTTGGTGGGGGCGACGTTGCTGAACTGGAGGCTGTGCGGCGCGGGGGTGCCGGGGGTCGGGCTGGCGACGGAGGGCGCGGCCTTCGCGTTGCGGAGGTCGTCGCTGTTCTGGAAGAAGACGATCTGTTGCGGCCGGCCATCTTCCTTGACGCTGAAGTCGGCGCGGCTGAGCCCCGTCACGGGCCGGCGGTAGTCGTCGCGGACCACCACATCCACATAGATCAGCCGCGAGTGAACGGTGAGGGTGTTGCCCGCGGACTTTTGCGCGGCGACGGGGAGCGTGGCGGCGAGCAGAAGCCACAGCGGCGCGATCAGGCGGCGGAGGTGCGAGCGAGGGGGCATGAGCGGAGCACCTCCGAACCTGCTGCGGGGTTTCGGGAAGCATTGTTACGCCGCGCATGAGCTTGTGCAAGGAAATAAGCGCGGGCGGCCTGCCTACCAGGTGAGGCGGAGGGGCTGTTCGGTCCAGCCGGTGCCGGCGGGCATGGTGACGATGAGGTCGTTGCCGTGAAGCTCGCCCGCAGAGGTGTGCGGCCGGGCCGCGGCGGGGGTGTTGGCGGTGAGGTGCAGGGTGACGGTGGAGCCGGCGGGGGCTTCGAGCGTCAGGCTGGTTTCATGGTCGCCGGTGTGCTCGTCGAGAACGTGGGGAGCCTGGGTTGCCGCGCCCGGCAGCGACGGCTGTTCGGGGAGCGAAAGCTCCAGGGGCGGCAGCGGCAGGCGCAGGGTGTGCGTTGTGGCCGTCGGGCAGGCGGCGGGGTGGGGTTCCGGGGTGGCGGGGAGCTCCGGGGCGGCGCTCAGGCACAGGGTGGAGGGGGCCGCGCTGCTGGCGGTGACGAGCAGGGTGGCGCCTTCGCGGCGATAGTTGAGGGTGTACTCCGCGGCCCCCACGCGAACGTGCTCCAGCGTGGCCGCGGGCCAGCCGGGGGGCAGGTGCGGATGCACCAGCAGGGTGTGGTGGGGGGCATCGGGCTCCAGGCCGAAGAGCTCGCGCAGCGCCGGCGCAAAGGCCATGGCGGAGCTCCACATCTGGTGCGTGCTGGAGCGGCCGAGCGGCTGGTAAAAGGCGCCGGAAAGCAGCTCGGTGACGGCACCGGGGTCCTGCGCCCAGGTCAGGTCGAGGTTCTGGCGCAGGCTGGCGAGGCCGGCCAGCGGGTGCCCGGTGCGGTACTGCGCGGTGGCGTTCCAGCCGGTGAACAGGGGCCAAACGGTGCCGCGATGGTAGCTGATGGGGTCGTAGATGGGGTCGGTGGTGGCGACGGCGCGGGTGCCCCAGTCGGTAGCAAAGGTGTGACTGGCCCAGGCGCGCAGCTGCGGCCCGGCGCCGGGCAGGCCCGCGGTCCGCGACCAGAAGGCCACTGCGGGGTAGATGGTCGCGGTGCGGTCGTAGGTGCCGTCGGCATTCTTGCTGAAGGCGAAGAGGTGATCGGGCTGCCCGTAGGCGGCGACGGCGGCTTCCAGCTTGGGCACGACGGCGGCGGCCTGCTGCGCGAGCTCGGGGTGGTGCGCCCAGGTGGCCAGCTGCGCCATGGCCAGGGTGGCATCGCGGTCCAGGGTGGCGAGGTACAGCTCCTGGTGCGGGAGTTTGGGCCAGTCTTCCACCCAGCCGGTGCCCTCCGCGTTGTCGTAGACGCCGTCGCCGTCGCTGTCGTGGGTGCGCTCGAAGTGGTAGGCCCTGGCGACGGCATCCCAGTGCCGGTTCAGGAAGTCTAGGTCGCCGGTGGAGCGGATGTAGTCCTGCATGGCCAGCAGAAAGAGCGGCGTGGCATCGGCGGCGGCGTATTCGTAGGGCAGCTGGGACCAGGTCATCGCGCCCGACAGGCTTTCGGCGGTTTGGGAAAACTCGTGCGGCATTTTGCCGTCGGCGCGCTGGCGGCGAATCAGGAAGTCGAAGGCCTCGCGGGCCAGTGCCTGGTCGCCGTAGCTGTCGATGGCGTACATGGACCACAGGGTGTCGCGGCCAAAGAACCAGCCAAAGCCGGGGCGGGCGGAGTCAAAGGACGGAAACCAGCCCGCGACCAGGCCGGTCTCTGCGGGCGTGTCGCCGTGGGCCGGGATGGTGGCCTGCGACTTGTCGATGGCGAGCTCGGCCCATTGCAGGGCCCGGTCCAGGCGCGCATCGGGGGTGTGCGGCACGGTGCGGTGGTCGAAAAAGTGGGCGTAGTAGGCCTCGGTGCGGGCGAAGATCGCGGGCAGCGCGGCTGAAGTGGCGAGCAGCCGCTGTTGCAGGGTGGCCATGCCGGCGGCGGTGTTGCGCTCGCCGGGCCGGGCGAGTTCGCAGAGCAGGGGGAAGAGGTGGTGGGCGTCGCGCGCGGGGTCGAAGTGGACGCGGAACTCGACGAGCAGGGTGTGCGGGTGTTCCTGGTAGGGCGAAAGGTCCCCGGGGGTGGCGTTCGGCATGGCGATCATGCCGAAGAGCTCAGGGTTGTCGGTGCTGAGCGTGTAGGCGCCGCCGGAGCCCAGCGGGCGCCAGCCCCAGCCGGGCCGCCCCCACTGCGGCGCTGGCCACATCTGCACCATCGCCGGCGTGAAGGAGACGATCAGGGTGGCGGGGTGGATGGCGTGGATCTCAAAGAGCATCTGCCCGCCGAGCCCCTCATTGCCCTCGCCGGCGGGCACAAACATGTGCTGCTTCACGGTGATGGCCGCGTGCGCGTAGGTGAGGGTGGTGTGGTCGGGGGCGACCTCGAGCTCGGCGGCCAGGGGGTTGAGGTCGATGGGCACGGTGTAGCCTTCGACCTCGGCGCGGAGGTGCATGGCGCTGAAGAGCTTGGTGGGCAGCTGCCAAAGCTCCACGGTGCCGTCCTGCATCCCGAGAATGGCGCCGGAGCGACCCGTCACGGTGAAGGGATGGCTTGGCAGCGCGGGCTGCCGGATAGTGAGCGGGTCCGTGCTGTGGAGGTCGAAGGCCGGTGTGGGGTCGAGGCTGGCGGGGGTTTGAGCCGTCGCCTGCAGGCAGGCGGAGGCCAGCAGAAGGGCGGCGCAGAGCAGGCGAGAGGAGGCGCTGGTGGCAAGCATGGAGGGAAGCCGGGTGTCCGCGCCATTAGACCAGATCGCGGGGGAAGCTGCCGAGCGGCGCGGGATGAGGGCTGGTTTTGGAGGCAAACTGCGGATCTCTCCACTGCTCAGGACCGTGGGGCTGTCCTGCTCGGGTCGAGATGACGGAGTTGGGGATGGGGAGGGGCAGTTGGATGCGGCGTCCATCGATTTAGCCGGGCTTTGCTGTTTTCGATCCTTCCAGGGCGGGCAGGTGGGCGGGGTCGAACTTTGGGCTGGCGCTGGCCAGACTTTCCGCCTCCAGGTAGATGTATTGCACCTTGGGAAACCTCGCGCGGACGGCGGTTTCGATGGAGTCGATGGCGCGCTCGATGCCGTCGCGGGTCAGTTCGGGGGCAAAGCGCACGTTCATGGTGAGCAGAATCTGGTCCGGGCCGAAGTACATGGTGAGCGGATAGCCGACGCGGACGATGCCGGTCTGCGCTTCGGCCAGGCGGCGGATCTCGTTCAGGGTGTGGCGGTTGGCGCCTTCGCCCACCAGCAGGGCCTTGGTTTCCACCATCAGCAGCACGGCGACCACCACCAGCACCGCGCCGATCAGGATGGAGGCGATGCCATCGGCCATCTGCCAGCCCAGGAACTGGTCCAGCAGGGTGCAGATGAGCGCGATGGAAAGGCCCACCAGCGCCGCGCTGTCTTCAAAGATGACGGTAAACGTGCTGGGGTCCTTGCTGGCGTGGATGGTGCGCGGGGAAGCGCGGACGCCCTCGGCGGCTTTGAATTCGCGCAGCCCCACATGGAGGGAATAGCCCTCAAAGCAGGCGGCCACCACCAGCGTGGCGTAGTTCCACAGGATGTGGTCGATGGGCTCCGGATGCAGCAGACGGTAAACGCCCTCGGCGACGGAAACCCCGCCGCCGACGAGAAAGATGAACAGGGCCACGAGGAGTGTCCAGAAATAGACCTCCTTGCCGTAGCCGAAGGGGTGGTGCTCGTCGGGGGGCTGCTGGGCGCGGCTCAGGCCCAGCAGCAGGAGGCTGCTGTTGCCGGCGTCCACCAGGGAGTGAATCGCCTCCGACAACATACTGGAGGAGCGCGTAAAGCTGAAGGCCGTGAACTTGGCCGCGGCGATGGCGAGATCGGCGCCGATGGCGGTGAGGATGGCGGTGAGGATGGCGGTGCGGGACGACTTCATCGAGTGGTGAGCCCCCCTTCGCCGCCAGTGCCCAGGTGGTCCTTCCACACCTCCAGCAGGAGCATGGTCGCGGCCACCAGAACGGGCCCCAGCACAAAACCGGACAGGCCAAAGACCGCGACGCCGCCAAAGATCGCCACAAAGATGACGATGGTGTGCAGGTTGGTGCGCTGCCCGACGAGCACGGGGTAGAGCACGTTGTCGACGTTGCTGACCACGATGCCTCCCCAGGCGGTAAGGATCAGGGCCTTGGTCCAGCTGTCCGCCAGGCCCAGATACAGGGCGATGGGCACCCACGCGATAAAGGCGCCAAAGGCCGGAATCAGGCAGCAGACCGCGGTCACGGTGCCCCAGAGCAGGGGTCCCGGCACGCCCAGCAGCCAGTACGCCAACCCGGCGAGCAGACCCTGCAGGCCGGCGATCAGAAACCTGCCCGCGAAGACGGCATAGGTCAGGTCGCCGAGTTTTTGCAGGAAATGGTGGGTTTCCTGTGCTCCCAGCGGGACCAGGGCATTGAGCGTCTTGAGGGCCTGTTCCTGGTCGCGCAGAAGAAAAAAGAGAAAGAACAGCATCAGCACAAGCTCGGTAAGGCCCGCGGCAAAGCTCTGCAGGCCTTGGCCGAGCCATACCGCAGCCTTGGAGGCGATGCGTTTGCCGGCGTCGTCCGGGGTCAGCTGGTCGGCGGCTCGTTGCAACTGGGCGCCAATTTTGGGGTGCTTAGCCGCCAGGCGGTGGACATCCTGATCGGCTGCGCCGCTGCGGACATAGTTGACGGTCGTGACGACCTCGCCGAATAAGCTGCGCACCACAAAAAACCCGGGCAGCATGACAGCCACGGCCAGGGCGACGAGCAGCAGGCTGGCGGCCAGCGAGGGTCCCATGTGCCGCAGCAGCCATTGGCGCGGGGCGCGGAGCACCACGCCAAAGGCCACGCATGCCGTGACCGGAAACAGCAGAACGTGAATGAAGAGGAACGAGGCGACCACACCGCCCAGCGTGAGCAGAAACAGGGCGAGCGCGCGCCACCGGGTCGTGGACGGAGAGGCGGCCTCCGGCGCGCGGGTTTCGTTATCGGTCATGCTGGGGCCGCCCTTCCGCTCATCAGGTTCCGCTCATGCAGTTCCGCGGATGCAGGCCTTAAGACGTGGACAGCGGTGCAGGGGAACGCCTGATCCCGGCAGAAAAGGGAAAGTCTCCGCGGCCAGGGCGTCAACCTCCGCGCCCACGGCATGAGCGTTCTGGCCCGCATTTTTGGGCGCATCGAGGCCGAGTACGCCACGGGCGTGACAACCGCGGGCAGGCACGGGCACACTAGCCATGATGCTCGACCGGCTCGGTACTCGAAGTGTGGCGGCTCTGCTGGGGGCCTGTGGCGCCATCGCGGTGCTTTCCACCAGCATGGTCCGGCCTGCCCCGGCGGCGGCTTCCGTGGACAAAAAGGCTGCGGGCGCGGAGCTCTACGCGACCCGGGGCTGCGCGCACTGCCACGGCTACGACGGCAAGGGCACGGAAAAAGGCCCGTCGCTGCTGAACGAGCGCAAAAAGAAGAGCGCCGGGGCCATCCAGGAGCAGATCGTCCACGGCGGCGGCGAGATGCCCGCCTTTGGCGATGTGCTCAAGCCGGATGAGGTCGACGACCTGGTCAGCTTTTTGCGCGCCAAAAAGTGGGAAGGCCTGCCTGCGCCGCCGCCTGCGCCGTCGCCTGCAGTCGCACCGTCATCGCCGCCGGGCAGCTGAGGTCCGCTACGTTCCATCGGGCACTGACCTTGTTGTCATTCCCGAAGGGGATCGGCGTTGCAAAGCGGCTCGTGCGGTCCCAACTTCAGTCCCTGGCCGCCCGCAGGGAAACGCCCAGCATGGCGCGCAGCCATCCCGCGATCTCGTTTAGTGTTTCGAGGCTCTGGGGGAAGCGGGCGACCTTGTCCGGCGCGACCGCGAAGTTGTGGTTCATGTCGGCGGCGTGGAGGTGGGTCAGCGCGACGCCGGCGGCGCGCAGCTTGTCCGCATAAGCGATGCCCTCGTCGCGCAGCACATCGTACTCGGCGGTGGCGACCAGCGTGGCGGGGAGCTCCGGGACCTTTTTGAGCCGCAGGGGCGAGAGTCGCGGGTCGTCCGGGGAGCCTTCGGGCGCATACTGCCGCCAAAGCCACTGCATGGCCTCCGCGGTCAGGCCAAAGCCGGTGGCGTTCTGCTCATATGAGCCGTGGTGCGCGTCCGGTTGCGCGTCTGGGTGGTCGGTCACCGGGTAGAGCAGCAGCAGCGCGCGCAGGTGCGGGGCGTCCGGCGCGGCGCAGAGCTCATTGGCGGCGACCGCGGCCAGCTGCCCCCCGGCGCTGTCGCCCCCCAGCGCCAGGCGCTCGGGATCGCCACCCAATTCGCCGGCGTGCGCGGCAGCCCAGCGCACGGCGGCGATGGCGTCGTCGAGCGCGGCGGGAAAGGGATGCTCGGGCGGCTGCCGGTAGCCGATCGACAGAATCAGCACCCGCGCCGCCTCGCTGAGCAGGCAGCAGAACGGGTCATGGGTGTCCAGCGAGCCCGCCACCCAGCCGCCGCCGTGCAGGTAGACCAGCAGGGGCCGCGGCGCTTCCCCGCCGACTGGCGTGTAAAGCCGCGCCGGAAGGCCATCGGCGAGGGTGAGGTCGCGGCGCGCCACCGCATTCGGCAGGCCCTCGATGGCGTCACGCGCGGCCAGGCCGCGGGGCATGCCGGCGCGCGCGACCTTCACCCGCTCCGCATCCGACAGGCGGGTCAGGTCAGGCGCATGCTCCGCCTGCTCACTCAGCAGCTCCTGGAGGTGCGGGTCGAGCCCTTTGCGTTCACTCATATACCGTCTGATGGGGCCCGGGGCGCTCCCCCGTCCCCCTACACATTGAATTTAAAGAAAAGGATGTCGCCATCCTTGACCACGTACTCCTTGCCTTCGGAGCGGAGCAGGCCGGCCTCCTTGACCGCCTGCTCGCTGCCCAGCCGGAACAGGTCCGCCGAGGCATAAGCCTCCGCGCGGATGAAGCCGCGCTCGAAGTCGGTGTGGATGACGCCCGCCGCGCCCGGCGCCTTGGTCCCGCGCACGATGGTCCATGCCCGGACCTCCTGCACCCCGGCGGTGAAGTAGGTGATCAGGTTCAGCAGGCGATAGCCGGCGTGGATGAGGCGGTTCAGACCGGGCTCGCTCAGGCCGAGATCGGCCAGGAACTCGGTGCGCTCGTCCGGCTCCAGCATGGCGATCTCCGCTTCCAGCGCGCCGCAGATACGCACCACCTCGGAACCCTCCTCGGCCGCGCGGGCGTCCACTTTGCGGGTGTGCTCATTGCCTTCGGCGAGCGACTTCTCATCGACATTGGCCACATACAGCATCGGTTTGGCGGTGATCAGGTGGAGGTCGCGCGCCGCCAGGCGCTCGTCCTCGGTCAGGTCGACCGTGCGGGCCGGCTTGCCAGCCTCCAGCGCCTCTTTCAGCTTTGCCACAGCCGCGCCTTCGGCCTTGACCTTGGGGTCGGTGGCGTTTTTGAGCAGCTTTTCCAGCCGCTGGGAGCGCTTTTCGACCGTGTCCAGGTCGGCGAGCAAAAGCTCGGTGTTGATGGTGTCGATGTCGGAGATCGGGTCCACCGTGCCCGCCACGTGTACGACCTCGGGGTCTTCAAAGCAGCGGACCACATGGGCGATGGCGTCGGTGGAGCGGATGTGCCCGAGAAACTGGTTGCCGAGCCCCTCGCCCTTGGACGCGCCCGCGACCAGGCCGGCGATGTCGATGAACTCCATGGTGGTCGGCACCAGGCTTTTGGGCTGGATCAGCGCCTGGAGCTTGTCCAGCCGCTCGTCGGGCACCGCGACGATGCCGACGTTGGGGTCGATGGTGCAGAAGGGGTAGTTCGCCGCCTGGGCCTCCGAGGCGGTGAGCGCGTTGAAGATGGTGGATTTGCCCACGTTGGGCAGGCCGACGATGCCGCAGTTCAATGCCATACAGGAGATAGGTTACAGGCGCGGCGCGGGCGAGGGTGCGCCCGGATGAGAGCCAACCGGAGGTCACCCCCTAAAACGTTGCACGACGTTACTAAAAAGTTGTAGACGTGTCCCAAATTGGTGCTACTGTGAAGCTCATCAGGAGATAGAAAGGTTCGCGCGAGGCGGGGGGTTGCCGGAGGGGGCAAACCCAGGCCGAGTGAGAAGGCACGACCCGGCTGCACGCACTGGGAGCATGGTCCTTTCTGCGATCTTCCTGAGGGCGCACGCGGCTGCGCCGCGGGTCCCCAAGCAAAACGACCGGCCTTCACCAAACACATCCTGCACCACGCTTTTCCAGGAGCCTCCATGCGCACCGCATCGCCGCTGCTTTGTGTTGTTGCCGTTGTTGCCGCCGTGGGCAGCCTTGCCCCGCTGCCTGCGCAAACCTTTGCCGCCAACACGGGCACAGACCCGGCGGTGATGGCCACCCCCGCCACAAAGACCAAGCTGGTGGCACCGGGCCGGCACCGCTCTCTGGAACAGAACAAGCTGTATGGACGCGTGCGCAACGGGGCCTACACCGTGGACGGCATGGTGGCCAAGCTGAAGCTGAACTACGACATCGACGGCGTGAATCACCTCTACTTCTTCGTTCCCGGGGTGGGCACGGCGGTGCTTTCCGCGGTCGCGCCCACCGACGAGGTGGCCAACGAGGCGGAGCTGCACGGCAACGACCTGAGCTTCATCGCCGGCGACCATCGCTTCAAGGTGACCGGCATCGCCCTGGCCGGTATCAAAGGCTCCGCGCCGGAACACCTCTTTGTGCGCCTGGACCGCGCAGCCTGGCAGCTGGGCCGCCAGCCCATGCTGGGCTTTGGCGACGCCGCGGAGATGCCGTACACCTGGCCGGGCTCCCTCGCCGCCCCCACGGCGCCCGCACCCGCTGAGGAAAGCCGCCTGGCCCCGCCCCTGCCCCCGGCGCTGCTGCCCAGCCCTGTGGCGGTGCATGCGGCCGCCCCACCCGCAGCCGGGGCCCGTCCCGTGGCGCTTCGCCCGGTGGCGATGCGGTAAGCCTCCTCCCGCGGCTGCTACCCTCCTTTCTCATTCCCGAAGGGAATCTGCTTTCCCAAGCTCGGCCAGACGCACACCCTCAGGGCGCGTGCGTCTTTCCTGCGTTTATGGCATCTCTTGCCTGCAGCACACGGCAGCTGCCTGCCCGCTGCAATCTACGGCAAGGCGGGAGTACGGAGAACCAACATGCAGATCGGCATCGACACCTTTGTGGAAACAGCGGCTGCGCCGGGGCAAAGCCTCGGGCAGACCGGCGCGGAACGGGTTCAGCAGATGATGGAGGAGGCCGAACTGGCCGATCGCGTCGGCCTGGACCTGTATGCCATTGGGGAGCACCATCGCGAGGAGTACGTAGCCTCCGCACCGGCGGTGCTGCTGGCGGCCATCGCTGCGCGAACGGAGAAGATTCGTCTGTCCAGCGCGGTGACGGTGCTCAGCTCGGACGACCCGGTGCGTGTGTTTCAGCAGTTTGCCACCGTGGACCTGATCTCCGGAGGCCGGGCGGAGATCATCGTCGGCCGCGGCTCGTTCACCGAAAGCTACCCCCTGTTTGGCTTCGATCTGCGCCACTACGACGAACTTTTTGCTGAAAAGCTGGACCTGCTGCTGCATCTGCGCGACGAGGTAAAGGTGTTCTGGGAGGGCCGGCACCGGGCCTCGCTGACCGGGCAGGGGGTGTGGCCGCGGCCGCTGCAGCCAGTGCTGCCCATCCGGCTGGGCGTGGGCGGAACGCCCAACAGCTTTGCCCGCGCCGGCGCGCTAGGCCTGCCGCTGACGGTGGCGATCATCGGCGGCGAGCCACGCCGCTTTCGCCCGCTGGTGGACATGTACCGCGAGGCGGGCCGCCGCGCCGGGCACGCGCCGGAGTCGCTGGATGTGGCCGTGCACGCCATTGGCTACGTCGCGGAAACCGATGCCGAGGCCGCGGATGCGCTTTGGCCCTCCTACGCCCACACCTTTGGCCGCATCGGGCGGGAGCGCGGGTGGCCGCCCCCCAACCGGGCCGCGTTCGATGCGCAGCGCGGACCCACGGGAGCCTTCGTGGTGGGCTCGCCGAACACGGTGGCGCGCAAGCTGCAGCACATTGACGAGGTGCTGGGCGGGGTGTCGGGCGTCAGCCTGGTCATGAGCGGCGGCCCCCTGCCGCATGCGGGCCTGCTGCGCGCCATTGAGCTGCTGGGCACGGAGGTGAAGCCGCGGTTGACTCGGCAGCTTGCCGCGGTGTGATCCAGCTTCGGGTCAGGCGGCGGCCGCTTTGCGGGAAGATGCTTTCCCTGCGGTGCTTCTGCCCTTTTCCTGTGCAGGTCGTTTGCCTCGGGCCGCTGCGGCGGATGCGTCGGGCGCGGCGCCAAGGGCTGCCCGGTAGATCTCCAGCTTGCGGTCGCGCTGCGCCCGGTAGGTGGCGGTCAGCTCGTGAGCCTTGCCGAAGTGCTTGCGGGCGGCCCGGGCGATCTCCAGGGCATCATGCCACTCCCCGCCAAGGTGCTGCAGACCTTCCAGGCGATCGGCGACGGCGGCCAGCGCCGCATCCTCCGGGAGGGTTTCGGCGAGGTAGCGGGCTGCCTTGGCGTCTTTGCGCAGGGTATGGAGCTCGTCCTCCTGCAGATCCTTCAGCTTGCCCCGGCGAAGCAGCCCGCTGCGCCGGGCAAGGGCTTCGGCATCCCGCAGCAGGACGTCCGCGGCGACCGCAATCTCCGTGGCGGGCGCAAGAGCCGTCAGGAGCCGCTTGGCGGCCTTGACCAGCTTTGTCTGCGATCCTTCGAGCGTTTCTTGCAGCTCGGCGGCAAGCTCGTCACGCTGCTTGCCCATGTGCTGGCGCAGCTCCGTTGCCGCGCTGTGGAGCGTACCGGCGACCTCGGGCGAGGTCGTCACCGAAGCCGCCTCCCGGCCCAGCGACTCCGGGCCGCTGTCGTCTTCCTGGTCCGGTTTAAGCGCCTGAGGACCACCGGCTGCAATGGTATCTTCCGCCCCCGCAAAGCTTTCCAGCATCTTGCGGTGTACATCGAGGTCGCGCACCTCGCCGGCGGCCCGGCGCAGGCGCTTTAGCGCGCGGCTCAGCGCGGCGGCAGGCTTGGCGTGCTCGGGCAGGCCGGGGATCAGGGCCAGCAGGAGCAGCATCGCCTCTACGCGACGGGTTTGCGTGCGCAGTTTGTGCACGGCCTTGACGTCCGGGTCGGCGAGGCAGACGGTAGCGGCGGCCTCCAGCGCGGTCAGCTGGTCCTGGAGGACAGGGACAGGGCGAATCTGCAGAGGGCGCATCACGCTCTGTTGGATGCGGGGAACCCGCCGACGCCCGCGGCCTCCCGGCATGGCAGGCGAGACCCCCCGGGTAGAATGAAGCGGATCACCATGGCTCCTTTTGCGCCCCCCGAAGCTGTCTGCACCCCCTTGCCGGTGTTCCTGCCGCCCGGGCAGGGCGAGGCCGTCCGTCTCCGGCGCGCCGGCGAGCTCGATGCCGCCGCGCTGGCGCTGGTGGCCGCGGCCACCTTTCTGGAGGCGTTCACCTGGATGCTGCCGGGCGAGGACATCGTGGCCCACACCACCCGGCAGCACACGCCGGAGGCCTTTCGCCACTACCTGGCGCAGCCGGACACCCGCATTACCCTGGCCGAGGCCGTGCCCGGCGGCGCCCCCGTGGGGTACACCATGCTGACCGCGCCGGAGCTGCCCAGCTTTGCCGTCGAGCCGACCGACATCGAGCTCAAGAGAATTTACCTGTTTTCCCGCTTCCGCAGCGCGCAAACCCCCGTGCTGGACGAGGCGGGCCAGCCGGTCGCGGGCCTGCGGGCCGGGCAGGCCCTCATGGATGCGGCGATTGCGGGAGCCCGGGCCATGGGCCGCACCCGCCTGCTGCTGGGCACCCATGCCGGTAACGAGCAGGCCATCCGGTTCTACCGCAGGAACGGCTTCGCGGAGGCCGGAACGCGGTCCTTTCAGGTGGGGTCGCAGGTGTGCTGCGACCTGATCTTTGCGCGGCCCCTGTAGCGATGCGCCTGACGCGACCCACAGGGCCACCCCGCCGCGGCGCGGGCCCGCGCCGCGGCCCGCGAACCCCCACCACCGAACCGGGCTTTGCCAACCCGAACCGGCAGGTGGTGGAGCGGGGGACGGGTGCGCCCTCGGCGACGCGGCCGGCTCAAACCATCTATGCGCTGCGCTGCGGCGACTGCGGCTTCCGGTACGGCTGCAACGGGCTGGACGTCAAGGAGCGGCGCTGCCCGGCCTGCCAGGGCGGTGTCGCGGGCGAGCCCCTGGCGGAGCGCCCGGCCACGCTCTTCGAGTAGCAAATCGCTGCCCAGGCCTTTGCCCCTGTTTCTGTCCTCCCGCAGTCATCTGCTTTCGCCGTTGCCTCCTTTGTTGTCATTTCCGCAGGGAATCTGCCTCTGGCTCCGAGCGACGCTCGCCGCATCTTTTCCGCAGCTGCCCGCGTCTAAAGCTGTGGTAGACTTTGGAGCGCTGGAGATTCGCGCCATCGAGTGCCGAAGCCCTTGCGTTGGCCGATTCTGACTTTACGGTCGTATCGCCTGCATCGCTTCCGCCTGCGCCCGCGGCTTGGACCGCATACCTTCCCCAGCGCCCCCGCGATAACCCAGGGAGAGCTGCGCTCGACACTTTGCCGGCACAGGCCCCGAAAAAGTTTTTCTCTCACGCGCACACGCCGTGAGAGCGCCAGTGAGGAGCACCAGACGACGTGGCCGAAGAGATTGATAAGTACGAAGAAGACGTAGATCGTTTGATCGAAACAGGCAAGGAAAAGGGCTATCTCACCTACGGTGAGGTGAACGACCTGTTGCCGGGGGATATCACCTCGCCCGATGACCTCGATGACCTGCTGACCACGATCAACACCCAGGGCATTGATGTGCTTTCCGGCGATGGGCGCCGCGGCCGCGGTCGCGGTGAAGATCGCGAAGAAGGCGAAGAGGGCGAAGGCCCCATGGGCGAGGACTCCGATGTGGAGCTCGACCTGTCGCCCGGAACACTGGAAAAGACCAACGACCCCGTCCGCATGTACCTGCGTGAGATGGGCACCGTGCCCCTGCTTACCCGCGAGGGCGAGGTGGAGATCGCCAAGCGCATCGAGCGCGGGCAGCTGCGCGTGATGAAGGCCATCTCGCGCTCGCCAATCGTGATTCGCGAGATCGTTGGCCTGGGCGAGGACCTGAAGCGCGGCGTGCGCAACATCAAGGAGGTGGTCACCTTTGACGAGGAGGAGCTCACCGAGGAGATCGTGCAGGCGCGCGTCAAAAAGACCATCAAGCGCGTCGACGAGCTGATCAAGCACCAGGCCAAAGCCGCGGAGTTCCAGGCCAAGGTCGAAGATCCGCAGGGCAAGGACGCGAAGGCCAAGGGCAAGGAAGAGCGCAAGAATCGCTGGCTGATGGGCCGCGAGCAGGTGTACGTCACCCGCATCGTGCGGGAGCTGAAATACACCAACGCCGAAAAGAAGCGGCTGCTGGACAAGGTCAACAAGACCGTGGACAGCATGCGCAC
This sequence comes from Granulicella sp., assembly GCA_965218675.1. Classification (GTDB taxonomy): domain Bacteria; phylum Acidobacteriota; class Terriglobia; order Terriglobales; family Acidobacteriaceae; genus Granulicella. The sequence continues at coordinate 145,711 of CBDCLP010000009.1, read as the reverse complement.
GCTGGAGCGGCAGATCCGCTCGCTGGATTACAAGTTCGAGCAGTCGCGCTCCGAGGAGCTGCGCAAGGAGTACCGCCGGCAGCAAAAGAACTGCCGCGTAGACCTGGACCGGCTCGAAGGCGAGATCGGCATCCCCATGGAAAGCCTGAAGCGCACCCAGCGCGAGATGGTCCAGGGCGACATGGATGCCGAGCGCGCCAAGCGCGAGCTGATCGAGGCCAACCTGCGCCTGGTGGTGTCGATCGCCAAGAAGTACACCAACCGCGGCCTGCAGTTTCTCGACCTGATCCAGGAGGGCAACATCGGCCTGATGAAGGCCGTGGACAAGTTCGAGTATCGCCGCGGCTATAAGTTCTCGACCTACGCCACATGGTGGATCCGGCAGGCCATTACCCGCGCCATCGCCGACCAGGCCCGCACCATCCGCATCCCGGTGCACATGATCGAGACCATCAACAAGCTCATCCGAACCAGCCGCCAGCTGGTGCAGGAGCTTGGGCGCGAGGCGTCGTCGGAAGAGATTGCCCGGCGCATGGACATCCCGGTCGCCAAGGTTCGGAAGGTGCTCAAGATCGCCCAGGAGCCCATCTCGCTCGAAACGCCGATCGGCGAAGAAGAAGATTCGCACCTTGGCGACTTCATCGAGGATCGCATGGCGGTTTCGCCGTCCGACGCGGTGATCTCGGTGAACCTGAAGGAGTACACCTCGCAGGTGCTGCGCACGCTGACACCGCGCGAAGAGCGCGTGATCAAGATGCGCTTCGGCCTGGAAGACGGCTCCGAACACACGCTCGAGGAGGTCGGCCAAAGCTTCCAGGTGACGCGCGAGCGCATCCGCCAGATCGAGGCCAAGGCCCTCCGCAAACTGCGCCACCCCAGCCGCAGCCGCAAGCTGAAGGCGTTTGTGGATGGGGTGAAGGAGCTGTAGACGTCGCGTTCTGCCTGCGATCTTTGGGATCGCAGGCAGAACAACAGGGTCAGGTCCCTGTTATCTGGAATCCAGTGCTGAAGGCCACTGCTGAGCGCCATGCAGCACCCGCAGGATGCGGACCATGTTCCGCTGAACAAAATATGCCGCGATGTAGGGTGTCTGCTGCACTACAAGCTCGCGTGTACCTGCGATTCGCCCTGGCCGGCCCATCTCCGGTGCGGTCAGTGAACTATCGATTTGCCTTTCAATCTGGTCATCCACCCTGGCAGCTGCGCGTGGGCGGTCAGCTTCGATGAAGCCGAAGATGGTTTCGCGATCTTCAATCGCGAGCAAGGTCCAGACAATTGTCATCTTTCAGTTTGATTGGCAATGGCCCGTCGGCGGGCGAAGCGCACCTTGACCTCGTCGTTTGGCACAGGGGCACGGGTATCGTCCACGGCCTCCTGCACTTTGGCGCGAAACCAGGCGTCGTGCTGCTGCACGTTGGCCGCCAGGGGAAATGGCAGCGCCCCCTCATTGGCAGTGCGGGTCAGCAGAATGCGCACCGCATCGGAGACAGTCAAGCCGAGCTGTTCGAGCACGGCGGCTGCCCTTTCCTTGACGCCGGCGTCAATACGGGTTTGCACAAGCGCGTTTGTAGCCACGGTTCCCCTCCTGGGTTAGTGTAGTACGGCTGCACGACAGATGGGTTCGGTCCAGAGCCTGTCGTGGTCCCGGGTACACTGGAGGCCGAGTGTGAAAGAGGGGAGAACATGGCGGAAACGCTGAGCAAACGAATCTCCGCACGGAACCACCTGCGCGGCACGGTGGAAGAGATTGTGCTGGGCATTGTGACAGCCAAGGTGAGTGTGCGTGTGGGCGAAAACCTGATTGAGTCCGTCATCACGCGGCAAAGTGTGGAAGAGATGGGCCTGAAGACCGGCGACACCGTCATCGCGCTGATCAAAAGCACCGAAGTGATGATCATGACCGAGTAGAGCCTGGCTCGAACAATTTGCTCCAGCCCTCGCCATCCCGGCGACGGAGGCAAGACGCGGATTCCCTGCGGGAATGACAACCAAAGGGCATGAGTTTAACGAGAGGTTTCCAACGATGACGCCGGAACAGGATCTGCCCATTCTGGAGGCGCAGGAGGCCGCCCTGCAGTTCGCGAGCTTTGACGCGGACGCCGCCTGGCGTCTGGGATCGCTGGTGCGGGAGCGGTTGCTGCAGCGGGGCGCGGGCGGCTCCCTGGAAGTTGAGGTGGCGGGGCACGTGCTGTTTCGCTGCGCGACGGTGGGCGCCCAGCCCGGGCAGGCGAACTGGATTCGCCGCAAACGTAACACCGTGCACCACTTTGCGCGCTCCACCTATGCCGTGGGCCGCAGGCTGGAGCTGGAAGGCGGCACACTGAGCAGCAAACATGGTCTCGCTGAGGCGGACTTTGTCGCGCACGGCGGCGGCTTTCCGCTGCTGCTGCGGGGCACGGGCATGGTTGGCAGTGCCGTGCTGAGCGGGCTGCCGCAGCGCGAGGACCACAACCTGCTGGTCGACGCCCTGGCAGAGCTCGTTGGCCAGCCGGTGCCGCGGCTCGCCCTATGAGTCATCTTCGCATTTCACGCCGGGCGACGGATCGCCTGCGGGCGGGGCACCTTTGGGTGTACCGCTCTGAGCTGCTGGACGAGGCGCAGATTGCATCGCTCGCGCCCGGCGCCCTCCTCACGGTTGAGGACCCTGCCGGCCGCCCGCTGGGCTCGGCTCTGTTCTCCACGAGCTCGCAGATCGCCCTGCGGCTGGTCGCGCGGGAGCCCGCGATGGAGCGTGCGGCGTTCCTCCACCTGGTGCGGCAGCGGGTGAGCGAGGCACTGGCGCGGCGCCGGGTGGTCGCGCCGCTGAGCGACGCTGCCGGCGCGGAGACCACGGCGCAGCGGCTCATCTTTTCCGAGGCCGATGACCTTCCAGGCATCGTCGCCGACCGCTACGGCGAGCTGGTGATCGTGCAGCTGCTCACCCAGGGGACCGCGCAGGACGACGTGCGGCAGGTGCTGGCCGAAGCGCTGGCGGCGGAGCTTGCCGCCGGTGGCGAGCGCCTGACGGTGTGGGAGCGGCCCGACCCGCGCATTCGCGAGCTCGAAGAGCTTCCACCCGCATCGGACGGGCCGCTGTTGCAGGTGGGCACACCGGCGAGCGAGGCCCCGCCGGCGGAAACCGTCTTTGCACTGAACGGGCTGCACTTCGGCTATGACGCCGGGGCGGGGCAAAAAACCGGTGCCTTTCTGGATCAGCGCCTGAACTACCAGGCGGCCGCGGACGCCGTCGCGCGCTCCGGCCGTACCGGGCACGCGCTGGATGTGTGCACCTACCAGGGCGGGTTTGCGCTGCACCTGGCCCGGGTTTGCGCGCGGGTTACGGGGGTGGACCAGTCGCGTGCGGCCCTGGAAACGGCGGAACGGAACCTCCAGCGCAATGCGGTGAACCTCCGGGGCGCTGTCGACTGGATCGAAGCGGATGCCTTCAGCTTTTTGCGCGCCCTGGAAGAGGCCTCGCGCGAGGGCAAGGGCACGATGGGACTGCCGCCGCGCTTCGACGCCATCGTGCTGGACCCGCCCGCCTTTGCCAAGAGCCGAAACGCGGTCGATGGCGCCCTGCGCGGCTACAAGGAGCTAAACCTGCGGGCCATGCGGCTGCTGCACCCCGGCGGCACGCTGGTGACCTGCTCGTGCTCGCACCACGTCAGCCTGGAGACCTTTTGGGAGACTGTCGCGTCGTCCGCCGCCGATGCGGGCCGGCGGGTGCAGGTTCTGGAGGTCCGAGGCGCCGCCCCCGACCACCCCGAACTTCTGAGCCTGCCGGAGACGCGCTACCTGAAGTGCCTGATCTGCCGCGTGGAGTAGCCTTTCCGCTCGGACCGTCTGGCACGAGCGTTATTTGTTCAGGTCGTGGATGGTGCTGCTCACCGCCTGGGCCGCTTTGCCCGCCACGCCGAGCACCTTGCCTGCGGCCTGGTCGAGAACGCCCTCGCCGCTCAGCGATTCGTCCCCGGTAAGGTCACCGGCCGCTTTTTTCACCGTGCCGAGAACACCCGCACCGGTTCCGGTTGCGCGCTGCTTCAGGCCCCAGCCGCCGATCCTGCCTGCGGTCAGGTCCGCCGTGTCCGCCACGGAGTCTTCGCCGGAGTTCAATACTGTATAGACAGCCAGCACCAGTGCCGTGCCGCCGATCAGCCAAAGAAGTTTGCTCATATCTCACCTCAGCGACATGGGATGCAGCTGCGCAGCTTTACGGCATCAACAAAGTGAAGTGGCGGTTCCGGCCAGGGCCGGAACCTTCCCGGGGCGCCCCGCAGTCGGCTTTCTGCTTGAGGTGCGCTCACAACGCGAGCGGAGGCAAGCGCGAAAGGCGTAGGCTAGGAGTCGCCATGCCGCAAGCGAAAGGGCGGCCGTTCTCGATGTCAGCAGCGATTGCACCTGTCGCACCCGAATCAGCCCGCAAATACGTTTCTCAGTCGCGCACCACCAACAAACACCTGATCCGCTGGGTGGAAAAGATGGCGGAACTGTGCCAGCCCGACTGCATTCACTGGGTCGACGGCTCCGCGGAGGAGCACAAGAAGCTGTGCGACGAGTTGGTAGACGCGGGAACCTTTACCCGCCTTGACCCCACGCTCTGGCCCGGCTGTTTTTACGCCCGCTCAGCGCCGAACGATGTCGCGCGCGTTGAAGACCGGACCTTTATTTGTTCGCTCAGCAAGGAAGACGCCGGCCCGACCAATAACTGGGAAGACCCGTTCACCATGCGGCGCAAGCTGAAGGGTCTGTTCAGGGGCTCCATGCGCGGCCGCACCATGTATGTGCTGCCGTTTTCGATGGGACCGGTGGGCTCGCCCATGAGCCGCATTGGGGTGCAGCTCACCGACTCCGCCTATGCCGTGGTGAATATGCGCATCATGGCGCGCATCGGCGAGCCGGTGCTGCGCGAGATCGACAAGGACATTCAGCGCGTTGTGCCCTGCATGCACTCCGTGGGCAAGCCGCTGGCGCCCGGCGAGCGCGACGTTTCTTGGCCCTGCAACGACACAAAATACATCGTGCACTTCCCGGAAACACGCGAAATCTGGAGCTACGGCTCGGGGTACGGCGGCAACGCGCTGCTGGGAAAAAAGTGTTTTGCGCTGCGCATTGCCAGCAACATCGCCCGCGATGAGGGCTGGATGGCCGAACACATGCTGATCCTCGGCATCGAGGACCCCCGGGGCGAGAAGACCTACCTGGCTGCGGCCTTTCCCTCCGCCTGCGGCAAAACCAACCTCGCCATGCTGATTCCGCCTGAGGGCTTTGAGGGCTGGAAGGTGTGGACAGTGGGCGACGACATTGCCTGGATCTTTCCGCACAAGCCGCGGCCGGACGCCGAGGCCGAGCTGCGCGCCATTAACCCGGAAACCGGCTTCTTCGGGGTGGCCCCCGGAACCAGCGCCAAAACCAACCCCAACGCGATGGCCACCCTGAGCCGCAATACCATCTTCACCAACGTGGCCCTGACGGTGCGCGACGGTGTGCCCGAGGGGGTCTGGTGGGAGGGCATGACCGACCAGCCGCCCACGGCCACCGACCCTGGCCTGACCATGCTCGACTGGCGCGGCGAACCCTGGACCCCCGATGCCGGCAGGCCAGCCGCCCACCCCAATGGGCGTTTTACGGCGCCCGCCGCGCAGTGCCCCTCCATCGACCCGGCCTGGGAAAGCCCCGAGGGCGTGCCCATCAGCGCCTTTATCTTCGGCGGCAGGCGCCCCACCACGCTGCCCCTGGTCTACCAGGCGTTCAACTGGGTGGACGGCGTGTACACGGGCGCGACGATGGGGTCCGAGACCACGGCGGCCGCCGCCGGCGCCGTGGGCCAGGTGCGCCGCGACCCCATGGCCATGCTGCCCTTCTGCGGCTACAACATGGGCGACTACTTCCGCCACTGGATCCGCATGGGCCGCCACCTGAGCGCCACGCCCAAGATCTTCCACGTGAACTGGTTCCGCAAAGACGCCGAAGGCCAGTTTTTGTGGCCCGGCTTTGGCGAAAACCTGCGCGTGCTGACGTGGATTGTGGATCGCGTGCGCGGGCGCGTCCCCGCCCGGGAAACGCCCATCGGCTGGACCCCGTTCTATGACGACATGAACTGGAAGGGGATGCCCTTCCCGCGCGCGCTCTTTGCGGAGCTCGAACAGGTGGACCGGGAGTTGTGGAAAGAAGAGGCCATGGGCCATGAGCGGCTGTTTATCCAGCTGCACGGCCATCTGCCGCCGGAGATGGTGTATGAGCGTGAACTGCTGATCTGTCGGCTGTAGGAGACCACCTGCGCTGCAGCGATGCGGCGGCTGCGGCGCAGGTCGTGCTCAGATCAGTTGGGCGTCGAGCGAGATCTCGGCGGCCTTGAGCAGGCGGCTGATCGGGCAGCCTTCCTTGGCTTTGTTGGCGAGCTCGTCGAACTGCTGCTTTTCGATGCCGGGGACGCGGGCGCGGGTTTTTAGGTGAATTTTGGTCACCGTGGGGCCGTCGTCGCCCTTTTCCATGGTCACGGTGGCAGTGGTGTCGAGTTGTTGCGGCGGCTTGTCCACCGAGCTCAGCTGGCCGCTCAGCGCCATGGTGAAGCAGCCGGCGTGGGCTGCGGCGATGAGCTCTTCGGGGTTGGTTCCTTCGCCGTTCTCAAAGCGGGTGTGGAAGCTGTACGGGGTCTCGTGCAACACCCCGCTCTGGGTGTTGAGGATGCCCTTGCCGTCTTTGAGGCCACCCTGCCAAAGGGCCTGTGCGCTGCGATCCATGGTTCACTCCTTTGGGCGCAAACGTGCCGCGCGCCGGTAGGTGTGATGCGCCGGGCCTCGGGACGGGTTCTTAGGGGCAGTGCTCTACGCGGCGTGGAGCCAGACGAAGCGGGCCACAAACAGCGCGGCCAGCACATACAGCATCCAGTGCCGGCGCTGGGCGCGGCCTGTGGCCAGCTCCAAGGCGGCGAAGCTGATGATGCCAAAGCTCAGCCCTGTGGCAATGGAATAGGTGAGGGGGATGGTGAGCAGCGTGAGAAAGGCGGGGATGGCCACACGCGGCTCATCCCAGTCGATGCGGGCCGCCGAGCCCACCATCAGCGCGCCGACCAGGATCAGCGCGGGCGCGGTGGCGAAGCTGGGCAGGGCGCCCACGATCGGGGCCACAAAGACCGAGGCCGCGAACAGCAGGCCGGTGACGATGGCGGTGACGCCGGTGCGGCCTCCGGCCGCGACGCCCGCGGCGGACTCGATGTAGCTGGTGACGGTGGAGGTGCCGGCCAGCGAGCCGGCAATGGTGGCAAGGGCATCGGCGAAAAAGATGCGCTGCAGCCGGGGAATGGTGCCGTCGGGGGCGATCAGGCCGGCGCGCTCGGTCACCGCCACCAGGGTGCCGATGTTGTCGAACAGGTCGACGAACAGAAAGACAAAGATGATCTCAAGAGCGTTCAGGTGCAGCGCGCCGCGCAGGTCAAGGTGCAGCGCGGTGCCCCTGATCGCGAGGGGGTTGAGCGTCCCCGGATGCCATTGCACCTGATGCATCAGAATGCCCGCCAACAGCGTTCCCAGCACACCGATCAGCATGGCGGCGCGCACCCGCAGGGCCTGCAGCACGGCAATCAGCGTAAGCCCAAAGATGGCGAGCAGCGTGGCGGGCGCATGGAGGTCGCCCAGGGCGACCGTGGTCGCCGGGCTGGGCACAATCAGGCCGGCGTTGCGCAGCCCGATAAAGGCGATAAACAGGCCAATGCCGCCCGCCACCGCGGCGTGGAGCTCGCGGGGGATCGCCTCCAGCAGGCGCTGCCGGATGCCACCGAAGGTCAGCAGCAGAAACAGCACCCCGGAAAGAAACACCGCGCCCAGGGCCGTCTGCCAGGGTACGCCCATGCCCTTGACGACGGTATAGGTGAAGTAGGCGTTCAGCCCCATGCCGGGCGCCAGGGCCAGCGGATAGTTGGCCAGCGCGCCCATCAGCACGGAGCCCAGGGCCGCGCACACGCAGGTGGCCACGGTGACGGCGGCGATGGGCATCCCCGTTTCGGCGAGGATCGACGGGTTCACGAAGATGATGTAGGCCATGGTCACAAAAGTCGTGACGCCGGCCAGCAGTTCCGTCCTCCAGGTGGTGCGGTGCTCGGCGAAGCGAAAATACAGTTCCAGGCGGCGTCGCATCGGGCTCCGTGGCAGGGTGGGTTGTGCGTTGGCTTGCCTTGAGCATAGCTTGCTATGCAGACGCGCCCTGAGCGCCGCAACGAAACGGAGACCCGATGACCGCTGAAGACGTGAAACGCCTGCTCAAGCTGGAGCCACACCCGCGCGAGGGTGGCTCGTTTCGGCAGACCTACCAATCCGGGGCGCTGCTTTCCGCCGCGCTGCTGGCCAACACCGGCGACCCGGTCCGCTATGACGGGCCGCGCCGCCTGTCGACCGCGATCTATTACCTGCTGGAGCCGGGCAACTTCAGCGAAATGCACCGGCTGTCTTCCGACGAGATCTTTCACCACTACGGCGGCGCGCCGGTGGAGATGTTGCAGCTTTGGCCGGGTGGTCGGATCGAGCGACCCACCCTGGGGATGGACCTCCTCGCCGGCCAGCGGCCGCAGGTGGTGGTGCCCAAGGGCGTTTGGCAGGGCTCGCGCGTGGTGGAAGCGCCTGGAGCCGCAGAAACCTGGGCGCTGCTGGGCTGCACAGTCAGCCCCGGCTTTGAGTATGCCGATTACGAGACGGGCACGCGGGCCGAGCTGAACGATCGGTACCCGGAGGCCTGGGAGATGATCCAGGCGCTCACCCGGCAGGGCGTGCATTGAGCCTGGAATGGCTTTGGGGCGGGTGCGGAAAGATAGTTCTTGTAACCAGTCCGCTATAGAACGGGCCTTCAGCCCTTGAGGGGTGCGCTGGGCCCTAGACCCAGGCCTGCGGCCTGGGCTGGTATAGGGCGCGCCGTTGGCGCTGGGCTGGTATAGGGCGCGCTGTTGGCGCTGGGCTGGGCTGGGCTCGCAAGAACGCAGATTTCCTGCGGGAATGACAACAAAGGGGTTGCCGGAGGTGAGGTTTCTCACCTAGTGGACGGAGCCGGCGCGGGCGTCGGCAGGGTCCCACAGATGCAGCTGTGCACCGCGCTGGGGCGGTCTTCGCGGACCGAGCAGGCGTAGGCCGGCCAGATCTGTGCCAGTCCCAGGGCGTACAGGCCGAGGTCGCCGGCAAAGAAGTGTTCGCGATAGGCGCGGCTCTCCGCGCCCTGCCCGGACGGGTCGCCGGTAAGAGCCGTTGCGAGCTTTTGGGCCGAAGCCGCCGAGAAATCGGGCAGGTGGTAGGTGGAGCTGTAGCGGTAGGCCTCTACCCAGGGCGGCGTTGAGCCCTTCGGCAGCGGCGACACAAAGGTGCGCCAATCCTTGAGAACGGCCGTCTTCGGGTCCACGGCGGCCACCAGAAAGGCGGGGTGGTTGCCAAACACCGGGCTGACCGAGGGCACCAGCTTGGCGGGAATGGCGTCGGGCGTGCCGTCTTCCGGGCTGTTGGGGGAGGCGGCGCCGGCGCGGCGCAGCAGGCGCACCTCGTCCATGTGCGTGTGGCCGAACACGGCCAAGCGCACCACGTCCGGAAAGCCCAGCAAGGCGTCGGCGAGGGAGGTATCGGCGAGAAACGACCGGGGCTGCGCCTCGCAAAGGCCGGAAGGCCGCAGCAGGTAGCGCCGGAAGGAGTTGTACACATCGACCCCCGGCGGGATGTGCGACATGAACCACACGTGCTCATGCTGCGCGCGGGCCCGGGTGAGCTCGGTGCGCAGCCAGTCCATCTGGGCCTGTTCCGGCGCGCGGTCCTGCCGGGCGGCGCAGGTGGCAAACTGCCGGGACTCGTAGGTGTCTTCGAGCACAACGAGGCGCGTGTGCTCCATGGGCGCGGGCAGCGGGGCGCTGTAGTCACCAAAGGCGTCGAAGTCGGCCGCGGTGATGCCGGCGGTGCGGGCCAGCGCGGCCGCGGCGCCCTGGGCAAAGGCGTCCCCCGGCGAGGCGCGGTAGTCCGCACAGCCGGAGTCATTGTTGCCCAGCGAGGCGAAGACCGGGGCGTGCGGGTACGCGCGACGCACCTCCCCAAGCACAAAGGCGACCGTTTTGGCGGCAAAGGCGGCCAGCGCCTGCGGCGTGGAACTGACGGCGGTGTGCTGGAAACGGCAGGGGAACTCGTGCGTGAGCAGGTCGCCGGAAAGGGTGACAAAGGTGGGACGGGCTTCGACGTCACGCGCCGCGGTCAGCGCGGTCTGGAGCAGTGGCCAGGCGGTATCCAGGGCCTGCGCGTGGCAGTTGGCCTGCAGCTGCCCGAGCGCGGCGGCCTGTTGGGGCGTCGGCGCCGCGTTCAGGATGGCGGCCCACTGCGACACGGGTTGCGCTTGCAGTTGGGCGACCTTGCCGGGATCGTGAAATGGGTCGAAGTGAATGTCCGACAGCATGACCACCGGGACCGTGGACTGGGCCGCCGCAGCCGCGGTGGCAACGGCGAGCAGCAGGAGCAGCCAGCGGGCGCGGCGGCGCAGGGAAGACATGCTTGCAGTGTAGCGGGGCGGAAAACGCGGATCCCCTTCGGGAATGACAACAAAAAGGGCGAACCAGCTCTTGCGGCTCAGACGGGCTGTATAGGTTTGCCGGCGGCGAGGTCGCAGGCGCGCCACAGATACCAGCTGGCGACCGAGCGCCAGGGTGCCCAGCGCCGTCCCCTGCGCTCCATGGCTGCCGGCGTGGCGAGCAGGTCGGGGGTGACCTTGACATCGGGCCTGAGGCCCCCAAAGGTCAGCGCGAAGCCTTTGCGCACGCCGTAATCGGAGACCGGCAGCACGTCCGGCCGGCCCAGGCGAAACATCAGAAACATTTCCACGGTCCAGCGCCCGACGCCGCGCACCTGCGTGAGGTGCGCAACGATGTCCTCGTCGTCCATGCGGCGCATGCGGGCCAGCGACGGGACGGTGCCGTCGACCGTTTTGGCCGCCAGGTCGCGGACGGCCAGGGCCTTGTTGTGCGAAAGCCCGGCCGCGCGCAGCTGATCGTTGGGGCAGTCCAGGACGTGTTGCGCTGACGGGTGGGCGCCCAGGCCGCACACGGGCTCAAAGCTGGTGAGCAGCTTGCCGTGGATGGCCGCGGCGGCTTTGCCGTGCAACTGCTGGTAGATGATGGCCCGCAGCAGCGCCTCAAACGGAGACTGCTGCGCCGGCAGGCGCAGCGTGAACGGGCCGGCGCGCTCCATCAGCTGCCCGAGCCTCCGGTCCGCCGCCGCCAGCGCACGCGTGGCCTCGGCGGCGTCATAGGGCAGCTTGCGGGTGCGGCCGGCGGGAGGCATCCGGTTCAGTGTCCCACGGGCGGATGCAGGCCCCTCGACCGCGAGTTCTCCACAGGCAATCTCGGACCGCTGTGGACGTAGTTAACCAGGAGAACACCGGCAGATTGCCGTCGGGGGCCCCCGCAAACGCAGGCTTCTTTGAGCGGGCGCACAGCTGCCATCGATTATCGAAGAAATGGCCTACAACTATTGCGCGAACAGCGCCCGTCGTGATGCGATGGGGGTACACGGTGTTGCTATACTCAAGTTCTTCGCAGGGTAAGTGGAAGGTTTCCGTTTCACCCAGGCACGCATAGCATGAGGCTCGGTGAGGCGGTCTGCTGCACCGGTAAGCAGGACGGCGTACTTCAACCACCGCGGTGCCATCTCCGCGGGTGCAGGATTGTAAAGCTATGGCGCAGGTATTTGACCGCAGTTCGAACGCGCTGATCCGCGCGAGTCTCGCGCTGACGGGATTGATCGTCATCGTTCTGGGCGTGACGCTCAACGAGCTGCAGCGTTCGCCCTGGGTGACGCGACAGGGACAGCGGCCCGATCAGCCGGTGCCGTTCAGCCACAAGCATCACGTGGAAGGTTTGGGACTGCAGTGCAAGTACTGCCACACCTCCGTGGAGGTGAGCTTCTACGCCGGTGTTCCACCGACCAAGACCTGCATCAACTGCCACTCGCAGATCTGGACCAACGCCCAGCTGCTGGAGCCGGTTCGGCACAGCTGGGCCACCGGGCAGTCGATCCCCTGGATTCGGGTGCATGATTTGCCGGACTATGTGTACTTCAATCATTCCGTGCACGTGAACAAGGGGCTTGGCTGCTCCAGTTGCCACGGCCGCGTGGATGAGATGCCGCTGATGTACGCGCAAAACACCCTGCAAATGGAATGGTGCCTGAACTGCCACCGCAACCCAATCAAGAATTTGCGGCCAACCACCGAGATCTACAACATGGCCTGGGCCGGCGCCTCGGAAGAGCACCCGGTCTGGTGCGCCACCACCGGCACGCCTGGACCGACGGCGCAGGGTATTTCCTGCACGACCAAGGACCCCGGCGGCCATAATCCGGAGATTGCCTTCCTGCAGGTACCCGCGGTCGGGCCTGGTACCAAGGGCGGGTTGAACGGATCGCAGGAGCAGCTCGGCGAGGGCAACCAGAACAGCCCCGAACAGCCCGGTCTGCAGGGCATGACCCGGACGCAATCCGGTACGATGGGCCACCCGCGTCCGATCAACGGCTCGGGCGAAACCTACTCCGACACACCGGTCATCCGGATGCCGGCAAGCTACACCAAGTTCACCAGTCAGCAGGCGCTGGGCACGTATCTGGTGCAGATGTACCACATCCGTTCGGCGAACGAGCTTTCGAGCTGCGAAACATGCCACCGGTAAACAGGGACGGCTCGGAGCGGCCAGCAACTTCACGGACGATGGACCAGGATTTCAGGCAGGCGATGGATAAAGAGCAGCGAGCAACGGAAAACCAGGCGGGGCAGGGAAGCGCACCCGCGGCGCCGGCCCAGGTAATCACGCGCATCACGCCGGCGGACAAGATGACGCTGGCGGAGGTGCGCTCGCGCCTGGACGGCAAAACCGGTAAGCGTTTCTGGAAGAATCTGGACGAGCTGGCCGATACGCCGGCCTTCCAGGAGCTCATGCAGGAAGAGTTTCCCCGGCAGGCCGCCGGCGGCGAGTGGGTTAACTCGGTTTCCCGCCGCGGTTTCATGAAAGTCATGGGCGCCAGCTTCGCGCTGGCCGGCCTGGCCGGCTGCACCAAGCAGCCCGATGAGCCGATCTACCCGTACATCAAGCAACCGGAAGATCTGGTGCTGGGCATCCCGGACTACTTCGCCACGGCTCACCCGTTCCCCACGGGGGCCATCCCGGTGCTGGTGAAGTCCGACGCCTTCCGGCCCACCAAGATCGAGGGCAATCCGGAGCATCCGGTGGGCCGCGGCAAGGCCGACGCCTTTACGCAGGCCTCGCTGCTGGACCTGTACGACCCGGATCGCTCGCAGCATCCGCGCTTTCGCGGCCAGAACGCAGAATGGCCGTACTTCCAGGAGCAGTTTACGCACGGCGTGGATGCGCTTCCTGGTGGACAGGGGCTGTACTTTCTCACCGGCAGCACAACCTCGCCCACCTTTGCCGCGCAGTGGAAGCAGCTGCAGGGCAAATACCCGCAGGCGACGCTGGTCCAGTACGATCCGGTGGCCGCGGACACCACGGGAACGCAGTATCAGCTCCAGGACGCTGATGTGATTCTCTCGCTGGATGCGGACTTCCTCGGGGGCATCGCCTTCCCGGGGTTCCTGCCCATGTCGAGGGCCTATGCGGCGCGGCATGCCTTTGAGTCCGGCAAGCCCATGAACCGGATGTACGTCGTGGAAACGACGCCTTCGGTGACCGGGTACAAGGCCGAGCACGCGCTGCGGTTGAAGCCGAGCGAGGTGGATGCGTTTGCTTCGGCGCTGGCCGGCGGAGGCACGGCCAACTTTTCCAACCCGGAGACGGGGCGCTTCTTGCAGGCGGTGCAGGCGGATTTGAAGAAGAGCGGCGGGCGCTGCGTGGTGATTGCGGGGCCGCAAAGCTCGCCGGCCTGCCAGGCCGCGGCAGCGCAGCTGAACGCCTCGCTGGGCGCGGTGGGCAAGACGGTCTTTTCCACCCCGTCCCTGCATGCGGTTCCGCCGGCACCCGGTACGGATATCCGCTCGCTGGTGGGGGACATGAACGCCGGCAAGGTGAAGTGGCTGGTCATGCTGGGCGCCAACCCGCTGTATAACGCGCCGGTGGATCTCAACTTTGCCGAAGCTTTCAACAACGTGCCGAACACGGTGCATCTCGGCTCCCATGTGGATGAAACCGGCTTTTTCTCCACCTGGCACGTGCCCCTGTCGCACTATCTGGAGAGCTGGACTGACTGCCGCACATCCGATGGGACTATCTCGATCGTGCAGCCGATGATTGCGCCGCTGTATCGCAGCGTCACCGCGCACGATGTGTTGCAAACCCTGCTGGACCCCTCGCTGGCGGCCTATGACGTGGTCAGCGCCACGGCCAAAACCTATCTGCCCGGCGACTTCCCCACGGCGTGGCGCAAAGCGCTGCACGACGGCTGGGTTGCGGGCACGGCCTTCCCGCTGGGCGCGGGGAACGCGGGCCAAGCGGCCGCGGCGTCGCCAGCCCCGCGCCTTGCGGCTCCGCAGGCCACCGCGGACAAGAATGTCTTCGAGGTTCGCTTTCAGTCCGACCCCTCGCTGTATGACGGACGCTACGGTAACAACGGCTGGCTGCAGGAGCTTCCCAAGCAGGTCACCAATCTGTCCTGGGACAACGCCGCGCTGATCAGCCTGAACTCGATGACGGACCTGGGCATCGAGGAGAACGAGGCTGTCGAGTTGACGGTGAACGGCCGCAAGCTGGTGGTGCCGGTGCTGATGGTGCCCGGGCATCCGGACGGCGCCCTCACGCTGCATCTAGGCTTGGGCCGCCGGGCAGAGGCGGGACGTGTGGCCGCTGGTGTGGGTGTGGACGCGTACAGCATCCGCACCGCCGACACGCAACTGGCGGCGGGCGGCGCCACCCTGGCCAAAGGACACGGCTTTTACGACATCTGCGTCACCAAGGTGCACAACATTGAGCACCGCGGCGCCTTTGCACAGCACGACCTGGAGCGCAAAGAGTTCGACAAGGAAGGTGCCTACTCCCTTGCCGGGCACGAGGCGCTGGAGCGCTCCATCATCCGCTATGCCACGGTGGAAGAGGCTACGCGCGAGCCGAACTTCGCGCACGAGGGCGCAAGCGAAACGCTGGTCAACAAGGTGGGCTATAACCCGGAAGGAGAAAAGCCCGCCGAAGACGAGAGTATGTTCGCCGGCGCCTGGCGCTACGATCATCAGGACCAGTCTTCCAAGCAGCTGCAGAACGCCTGGGCGCTGTCGGTGGATATGAACTCCTGCATCGGCTGCAACGCCTGCGTGGTGGCCTGTTATGCGGAGAACAACATCGCTGTGGTGGGCCGGGAGCAGGTCAAGATCGGTCGCAACATGCAGTGGTTGCGTATCGACAGCTATTACGAGGGCGACCTCCATGCGCCGCGCGCGCACTTCCAGCCGATGATGTGCCAGCATTGCGAAAGCGCCGGCTGTGAGCAGGTGTGCCCGGTAGGCGCGACTATTCACACGCCGGAGGGCCTGAATACCATGGTCTACAACCGCTGCGTGGGCACACGGTATTGCAGCAACAATTGCGTTTACAAGGTGCGCCGCTTCAACTTCCTGCTGTACTCGGATTACGAGACGGAAAGCCTGAAGTTCATGCGCAATCCTGACGTCACGGTGCGTTCGCGCGGTGTCATGGAAAAGTGCACCTACTGTGTCCAGCGCATTGAAGAGGCCAAGATCACGGCGGACAAGGAAAACCGTGCGGTACGCGACGGGGAGATCCAGACCGCCTGCCAGCAGACCTGCCCGACCGATGCCATCATCTTTGGCAACAAGAATGACCCCAACAGCCGTGTCGCGAAGCGCAGAGCCAGCGAGCGGGACTACCAGGTGCTCGTCGACTTGAACTATCGCCCGCGCACGACCTACACCGCGGGTGTCATTAACCCGAACCCGGAGCTTGTATAAATGGCGACCCAGGGACCAATGCACGATCCGGAGATCATCGTTGATCCGATGATCGATCCACGCACGGGCGAGTATGCCGTTCTCGCCCCGGGCCACAACTTCAAAAGCGTCACGCAAAAGATTGCTGGCATTGTGCTGACGCCCAATACACCGTGGGCGTGGTTCGGTGGCTTCTTTGTCGCCGCCACGATCGCGACTCTGGTGGTGATCGCGGTGACCTGGCTGGTGCTCAAGGGCGTTGGTATCTGGGGCGTTACCATTCCCGGCGCCTGGGGCTTTGCGATCATCAACTTTGTGTGGTGGATCGGTATCGGCCATGCAGGCACGCTGATCTCAGCCATTCTGCTGCTGTTCAAGCAAACCTGGCGCAACTCGATTAACCGCTTCGCCGAGGCCATGACGATCTTTGCGGTGGTTTGCGCCGGCATGTTCCCGCTGCTGCACATTGGTCGGCCCTGGTTGGGTTACTGGCTGCTGCCGTATCCAAACTCCATGAACGTGTGGCCGCAGTTCCGCAGCCCGCTGGCATGGGACGTCTTCGCGGTGTCCACCTATGCGACCATCTCCGTGGTTTTCTGGTACATCGGCATGATCCCGGACTTCGGCACGCTGCGCGACCGCGCCAAGCTGCCGATCGCAAAGTACAGCTACGGCCTGCTTTCGCTGGGCTGGCGCGGCTCCACGCGGCACTGGATCCGGTATGAGTCGGCATCGCTGCTGCTCGCCGGGCTGTCCACCCCGCTGGTGCTTTCTGTGCATACCACCATCTCCTTCGACTTCGCGGTCGCGGCGATGGCCGGCTGGCATACCACGATTTTTCCGCCGTACTTCGTGGCCGGTGCGGTGTACTCGGGCTTCGCCATGGTGTTGACGCTGGCCATCCCAATCCGCAAGTGGTATCACCTGGAGGATCTGGTGACCCTGCGGCATCTCGACAACATGGCCAAGGTGATGCTGACCACCGGGTCCATCGTGGCCTATGGCTACGGCATGGAAGTGTTCATGAGTTGGTACTCCTGTTCGCACTGGGAGTTCTTTATGATGTGGAACCGTATGTTTGGCCCTATGGGCTGGGCATACTGGATGCTGATCCTGACCAACATTGCGATTCCGCTGACCACGTTGTGGTCGCGCCGCCTGCGGGTCAGCCCCGGGTACCTTTTCTTCCTCAGCTTTGTGGTGAACATCGGGATGTGGTTCGAGCGGTTTGTGATTGTAGTGACCTCGCTCTATCGCGATTACCTGCCGTCCAGCTGGGGAACCTACCGCGCCACCAAGTGGGATTACATGCTGTTTATTGGCACCTGGGGACTGTTTACCTGTCTGTTCCTGCTGTTTGCCCGCCTGGCGCCCATGATTCCGATGTCGGAGATTCGGATGATGCTGCCGCAAACCAAGATTGAGCCGGGCGGCGAGGATGCCGAGCGCGTTGTGCAGGAGGCTCTGTAATGCCGCCACGGGAAGGTATCTACGGCCTGCTGGCCGAGTTTAATACGCCGAGCGAACTGGTGCATGCCACCGAACATGCCCATCGTGCAGGCTATCGCCGCATGGAGTGTTATACCCCCTACCCGGTGGAGGAGGCGGCCGAGGCGCTGCGCTTCCACAAGACCCGCGTGCCCCTGATGTGTCTTCTGGGCGGCGTGATGGGGCTCACCACCGGCTGGCTGATGGAAACCTGGATCAACGTCTGGGGGTATCCGCTGAATATTCGTGCCATGCCGCTATACTCCTGGCCGGCATTTGTCATCCCGGCGTATGAGTGGACCATTCTGTTCGCCGGCCTTTCCGCGGCGTTTGGCATGATTGCGCAGAATGGCCTGCCGCAGCTGTACCATCCGTTGTTCAATGCGGCCAACTTCCGCAGCGGCGCAACCACGGACAAGTTTTTCCTGTGCCTGGAAGCGCATGACCCCAGATTTTCCCTTACAGAGACGCGTGATTTTCTGGAAGGCTTTTCGCCGGTATCGGTGGTGGAGGTTGATCACTGATGTTTGGCACCTGTGGAGCAAATACCCTGCCTGTTCGCTTGAAAAATACGCTGGCCGCCGCCGGCCTGATGGCTGTCGCCCTGAGCGCCGCCGGCTGCCGGCAGGACATGCACAATCAGCCCAAGTTTTACCCGCAGCGGAGCACCACGTTCTATCCCGATGGCCGGTCCGTGCGTCCGCAGGTGGAACACACCGTCGCACGCAACGAGCTGCACGCGAACGATTACGTCCACACCGGCATGGTGAACGGAAAAGAGGGCGATGGTATGCCTCTGCCCGTGAACATGGCGCTGCTCGAGCGCGGGCAGGAGGAGTACAACGTGTTCTGCACGCCCTGCCACTCGCGCGTCGGCAACGGCGTGGGCATGATTGTGCAACGCGGCTACCGTCCCGCGGGCAACTTCCATACAGACCGCCTCCGCAATGCGCCGCTGGGCCACTTCTATTCGGTCATCGTCAACGGTTACGGGGCCATGCCGGAATACGCCTCGCAGATCGCGGAACAGGATCGATGGGCGATTGTGGCCTACGTGCGTGCCCTGCAATTAAGCCAGAATGCCAGGCCGGCAGACGTTCCAACGGGGGAACACCCTGAGGAGCTGCACGAGATCGCACGTCAGCAGGGCATGCCGCCCGGCTTCGCGGACGCCTGGGCGCTGCCGGCGACGGCCGTGTATGGAACACCAAACAACCAGGACAACGGTATTCCCGGCATTGGGATCAACACACCGGTCACGGGCGAAAGGGCGCATGGATCTTCGGCGGCCACCTCGAACTCCGGTGTGCGCGATTCCGGTGGTCCACCCCAGGCCAAGGACGCGCAGTCGCCAGGGTCGCTGGACGGCAAACAACACTAAGGTAGCCCAACTTCAAGGGATCTGAAGGCAAAGAAACGATGGCTTTGGAACACGAACAACACGACGGCCACCACCACTCGCACGGCCCCCGCGCGCTTCCCACGGTTCTGGCGGCGCCGCCCTTTGTGGCAGTCTGGCGCAATCGCTCGCTGGCGGTTGGGGTCTTCTTCACTGTGATTTCGGTCCTCGCCTTTGTGTGGACGCCGGAAGAGCGCATCCACCTGTTGCGCGCGTACCTGATGGGCTCGATGACCGCCTTTAACTTTGTGGGGGGCGCGCTGGCCTGGCTGCTGGTGCAGTACCTTTCCGGCGGCAAATGGGGCCTGATCCTGCGTCGGCCGCTGGAAGCGATGACCCGCACCTGGTGGGTGGTCGCGATCCTGTTCCTGCCCATTCTGTTTTTCATGAAGGACCTTTACCTTTGGGCGCGGTACAGCACGCCGGCAGAAACACTGGCCGCCTTCAACAGCGGCATGCTCTCCAAGGAGCAGCAAATCTGCATCAACCTCAAGCACACCATGCTGAGTCCAGTCAGCGCCGTTGTGGAGTACCTGCTGGTCTTTGGCTTTATGGGTTTCGTGATTACCATGTTGAACAAGTGGGCTATGGCCCGCGACATGGACCCGCGAGCGGGATCGGTGCGCAGCTTTGACCGATGGCGGATTCTGTTTGAAAACTTTTCCGGTCCTTCGATTCTGCTCTACGTCGTAGCGATGACGGATTTTGTGATCGTCTTCCTCAAGTCTCTGGACGCGACCTGGTACTCGTCGATCTATGGGTTGCAGCTCCTGGTCGCGCAGGGCTTCGCGGTGCTGGCACTTGGCCTGTTGACGCTGTTGCTGCTGTCCCCCTACGAGCCCATTCGCTCCACGTTCCGCATTACCGAACAGCACGACATCGGTAAGCTCGCCTTTGCCTTCGTCATGCTGAATATGTACTTCACCTTTGCCGAGTTCCTGATCATCTACTCCGGCAATCTGCCCGACGAGATCCCCTGGTATCTGCACCGGATTCGTGGCGGCTGGTGGGTGATCTGCTCCATGGACGTGCTCTGCCACTTTGTGATCCCGTTCTGCCTGCTGTTGTCGCGCGAGTTCAAGCGCTCCCGGTCGCGGATGTTCGCCCTGGTGATCTTCATGCTGTTTGCCCGGCTGGTGGACATGTTCTGGCTGATCGAGCCGAACTTCAAGGACGCAGCCGGCAATCTGCACCTGGCCGGAAACTTCGGTATTCTGTCCTACCTGACCGTCCCCCTCGCTGTGCTGGGTGTGTGGTCGTTCTTCTACCTCAATGAGTTGGGCCGCCGGCCGCTCATCACCGTCAACGATCCGCACACGGCGGAGGTTTTGGAGCCGGAGCATGCACACTAATCCAAGCGAAGGGCACGACGCCCTTCATCCCAGCGGCCAAAGCCCCGTCCGGCCTCACGAACGCAACGACGAGAACCCGGGCTACGAGATCCAGGACGTCAATGTTGGCGGCGTGATTACGTTTCTTGCCGGCCTGAGTGGATTTTTGCTGGTCTTCTTTATTTTTTGCTTCGTGATGGGCAAGACGATTAATACGGGGCTGATCAAAGAGGATGGACCGGCGGACAAATGGCACGGTGGGACGCCTGGCCACGAAAACGAGGCGACCCGCAAGCGGGAATCCTTGACCTCCAACGCAATCCTGGAGCAGCGGGAATATGCCGGGATGACCCAAAGCTTCCCCACGCCGCGCCTGCAGACCGATGACGGCAACCAGGACACGGCCGACATGCACGCCAAGGAAGATCTGCTGCTGGAAAACTACAGCACGGGTGCCGGCCTGCCGGGTGGAACGGTTCGTATCCCCATTGAGCGCGCCATGCAGCTGGTTGTGCAGCGCGGTCTGCCGCAACCGGCGGGGGGCTTTCAGGCCAGTGAAACGCTGATGGCCGGCGACCAGCCCCTGGTGGTGACGGCGCCGCTGACGGACGGTTTTGCCCGCACCGGCTACGAGTTGGATCAGATGGAATCCCGGGAACAGCGGCTTGAGTTCAACCGGGCTGAAGCGAAGCGCTAGACCTTTCAGGCGAGCAACGGATGCGCGGATATCGGGCGCGTAGAGGCCCCTGCACCCGCTGCATCACCTTACACTGGGACTGTGGATTTCTGGAATCGCATGACGTGGATGAGGCCAACTCGAGAGTGCTGCAATGCCCGCTGGCCGCGGCTGAGCCGGC
Organism: Granulicella sp.; assembly: GCA_965218675.1. GTDB lineage: Bacteria > Acidobacteriota > Terriglobia > Terriglobales > Acidobacteriaceae > Granulicella. The sequence goes on along the minus strand of CBDCLP010000009.1, from coordinate 124,769 downwards.
TGTTCGCCGGCCTGCTGTTGGCAGGTCTACTCGCTCCCGCAGCCGTTCAGGCGCAGGTCTCCGGCTACGGCGACAAGGTGGAGGGAACCTCCCATGGCGATGAGTTGCCGACGGTGCTGCAACGGGTGCAGATTGATCAGCACCTGAATCAGCAGCTGCCCCTGAGTGCGGGGTTTACAGACGATCACGGCGATGCTGTGACCCTGGGCAAGTACATCGACGGAAAGCAGCCCGCAATTCTGGCGCTGGTGTATTACAACTGCCCGATGCTGTGCTCGGAAGAGATGGATGGGCTGACGAGTGCGCTGGAGATGGTGCACCTGCGGCCGGGCAAAGACTTCCAGGTGGTGGTTGTCTCAATTGATCCCTCGGAAGGTCCGCAGCTTGCCGCCAAGAACAAGGCGTTTTACCTGAAGCGCTATGGGCACCCGGAGACGGCGGCAGGCTGGCATTTCCTCACCGGCCCCAAGAGCTCCATCGACCAGCTAACGAAGGCAGTAGGGTTTGGGTACGTCAAGGTGCCCGGCCCGGACGGTCGCATGACGCAGTTTGCCCATGCAAGCTCGATTGAGATTGTGACGCCGGACGGCCGTTTATCGCAGTACTACCTCGGAGTGGAGTATTCGCCGAAGGACCTGCTGCTGGGGTTGATCGATGCCTCGGGCCACAAGATTGGCTCGCCGGTGGCGAACATCCTGACATACTGCTACCACTATGATCCACGCACCAACCGCCACTCGCTGATTGTGGCGCGGGTGGTGCAATTGGGCGGCATGCTCACGGTCTTGGCTTTAGGAAGTTTTCTCTTCGTTATGTTTCGGCGCGACATTCAGTCCAGCCGGGAACAGGATCTCACTCACGGGCGCGATGGGCGCCGGATGGCGTAAAGGAAGCAATGGGTATCAGTCCAGTTCTCTGGGAATTCTTGGTCAAGTGGCTGCACAACTCAGCGCTGTTTCCGGCTGAGGCGTCCACGATCGCACCGTACACGGACGCTTTGTATTTCTTTCTGCTGCTGATGACGCTGGTCGGCACGCTGCTGGTGGTGGCGCTGGTCTTCGGGTTTGCGGTGCGCTACCGGCGCGAACGCAACCCGGTGGCGACGCAGGTGGAAGGGTCGACGCTGCTCGAAGCAACGTGGACCATCATTCCGCTCGGCGTATTTCTTGTGGTCTTCGTGTGGGGCGCGCTGTTGTACTTCCGCATCTACAACCCGCCGGTGAATGCGATGAATGTGTACGTCATCGGCAAGCAGTGGATGTGGAAGGCCGAGCACCCGGGCGGGCAGCACGAGATCAACGCCCTGCACATTCCCACGGGGCGCCCGGTGCAGCTCACCATGATCTCCCAGGATGTGTTTCACAGCTTCTCTGTCCCGGACTTCCGGGTAAAGCGTGAGGTGATTCCTGGACGGTACACCACCGTCTGGTTTCAGGCGACCACACCGGGTTCATACCATCTCTTCTGCACGCAGTACTGCGGAACCCTGCACTCGGGCATGATCGGCGAGGTCACGGCGATGCGGCCGGATGACTACGAGCGCTGGCTCAAGCAGTCCACCTCCGGGCAAAGCCTCGCGCAGAATGGGGAACGGCTCTTCGCCAGTATGGGTTGTAACGCCTGCCACAGCGGCAACGCCGCGGCGCGCGGGCCCAACCTGTACGGCATCTATGGTTCACGTCTGCAGATGGCCGACGGCAGCCAGGTGTTGGTGAACGACGCTTATCTCCGTGAATCGATCCTGAACCCTTCGCAGCATGTGCCGGCGGGCTTCGCGCCGATCATGCCGACCTATCAGGGGCAGGTGAGTGAAGACGGTCTGATCTCGCTGATTGAGTACATCAAGAATATGCAATCGAATTACCGGGTGCAGCAGACGCTGGTCACCTCGGACAGCAACCAGGCCGCGCCAACAACGCCCGCGGAGCCTACAACAACGGATACGGTGAAGCCATGAGCAGCGCATCTACGATCGTCTCCCTTCCTGACCAGAGCACGGCCAGGCTGCCCAAGCGGAACTACCTGAACAACGAGCACGGCCTGTTGAGCTGGCTGTTGACCGCGGACCACAAGCGGATCGCGATGCTGTACCTGATCTCGATCACGTTCTTCTTCTTTATCGGGGGAGCCTTCGCGGGGCTGATCCGGCTGGAACTGCTCACGCCGCAGCCCGACCTTGTCGCGTCCGACACCTACAACAAGTTCTTTACCATGCACGGCATCATCATGGTGTTCCTGTTCCTGGTGCCTTCGGTGCCGGCCACGCTGGGGAACTTTCTGATCCCAATCATGATTGGGGCAAAGGATCTGGCGTTTCCAAAGATCAACCTGCTCAGCTGGTACCTGTATATGATCGGCGGTACGCTGACCCTCGCTGCTCTCGTGCTGGGCGGCGTGGATACTGGCTGGACCTTCACGACGCCGCTGTCGACGCACTACTTGAACACACATGTGCTCACTGCAGCAACGGCGATCTTTATAGCTGGGTTTTCCTCCATCTTTACCGGTTTGAACTTCATCGTGACGATTCACCGGATGCGGTGCCCAGGCATGACGTGGTTTCGGATTCCGCTGTTCTGCTGGTCGAACTACGCGGCATCGCTGCTGATGGTGCTCGGTACACCGGTGCTGGCTATTGCGCTGGTGTTGGTGGCGCTGGAACGGCTGTTTGGCATTGGCGTCTTTGATCCTGCCAAGGGTGGTGACCCACTGCTGTTTCAGCATCTTTTCTGGTTCTACTCGCACCCTGCCGTGTACATCATGATTTTGCCCGGCATGGGTGTGATCTCGGAGACGATGTCGACGTTTAGCCGCAAGCGTGTGTTCGGCTACACGGCTGTGGCCTTTTCTTCGGTGGCCATCGCGCTGTTTGGCTTCTTTGTCTGGGAGCACCACATGTTCATCATGGGTGTTTCGAACTATTCCGCGCTCGTCTTCTCCTTGCTGACCATGCTTGTCGCCGTGCCCTCGGCGATCAAGATCTTCAACTGGTCGTTCACCATGCAGAAGGGGTCCATCACCTTCGAAACGCCGATGCTGTACTCCTTCGGGTTCATCGGCCTGTTTACGATCGGTGGGCTTACGGGCGTGTTCCTTGGCTCGCTCGGCATGGACATTCACCTCACCGAGACGTACTTTGTCGTGGCCCACTTCCACTTCGTCATGGTGGGTGGCATGCTGATGGCCTTCCTCGCGGGCATCCACTTCTGGTGGCCCAAGATGACGGGCCGGATGTACTCCGAGTCGCTGTCCAAGCTGGCTGCGATCACCACATTCATCGGCTTCTTCCTCACCTTCATGCCGCAGTTCGTCCTTGGCTACCTGGGGATGCCGCGTCGCTATCATGCATATCCGGCTGAGTTCCAGGTGCTCAATGTGCTCTCGACCGCGGGCGCAACAGTTCTCGGTGTGGGGTACATGCTGCCTCTGCTGTATCTCGGCTGGTCCTTGAAGTATGGTGCGATCGCCGGCAACAATCCCTGGCAGGCCACCGGTTTGGAGTGGCAGATTCAGTCGCCACCCCTGACGGAGAACTTTATTGAGACGCCGGTGATGGATCACGAGGCCTATGATTACGAGTGGCTGGAACGCAAGCAACACGAGGTGACCACCGTTGGATAACGCGATCACAACCGGCATCGCCCCGCATACAGCGGTTACGGCTCATGCGGCAGTGCATGAACATCTAAATCTGCCACAGCACCGGCATCATTTTGAGACCGAGGAGCAGCAGCGGGAAGCTGGCTCCTTCGGCATGTGGCTCTTTTTGCTGACCGAGATCATGTTTTTTGGCGGCATGTTCTTTGCCTATCTGCTGTATCGCAACTGGTACTACCCGGCGTTCGCTGCCGGGTCGAATCAGTTGAGCGTGACTCTGGGTGGGATCAACACGGCTGTGCTGATCACATCAGGTTTCTTCATGGCCCTTGGCGTGTGGGCCGCTGAAGTGAGGAACCGGAGCCTGCTCACCATTTTCCTGATCGTCACGATGGTGTTTGGCTGGATCTTTATCGCGATTAAAGGCACGGAATGGAAAGATGAGATCGAAAAGCACCACGCACCGGGACTTTCGTACGACATTTCCCGTTTCGTGAACCCGGCTGCATACAACATCAAAGAAGATCCGCTCCCGCCCGACATGGCGCAGCGCACCCAGGTCTTCTTCTTCCTGTACTTCGCCATGACCGGCATGCACGCTGTGCATATGCTGATCGGTTTAGTGCTTCTGGTGTGGCTGACGTTTCGGGCATGGCGTGGGGAATTCAGCGGCGGGTATGTGGCGCCGATCGAGAATTTCGGCCTGTACTGGCACTTTGTGGATATCGTTTGGCTGTTTTTGTTTCCGCTTCTTTACCTCATCAATCGACATCCCCTGAGATAGCCTCTGGGGCGCTACAGAGACTGACCACTTGTTTGCAAAGGAAGCCACGATGGCCGGAACCGCCGCCAACACGCAAGATAACGACGAGCTGAACGTCACCCATCCAGAACACGCCGAGCATCACATCGTTACACCCGCGCAGTACTCGTTGGTGTTCGGTACGCTGTTACTTTTTACACTGCTTACCGTGGTGGCAGCCTACATTGACATGAAGTGGGCCAATCCGGTCGTTGCCTTGGCGATCGCGTCGTTCAAGGCGGTGCTGGTCATCCTTTTCTTCATGCATGCGAAGTACCAATCGCGGCTGATCAAAATGGCTATCGGTTCCGGCTTTTTTATGTTTCTTGTGCTCACCACCATGACGATGAGCGACTATGCCACGCGCGCCTGGGGGCTTTGGTAGAAGCGTTCGATCACGCGTGATCAGGCCCGCGTTCCGACGCGGGTCTGATTGTTTTTGGGTAGGCTGTCCCGTTCATCCTCATTCTTGCTGCTTGGCAGATTGCGGAAGGGCACTCCGGGCACCGGCTAACCGGCCATTGATCATCTTGAGAAGCCCCATCCAGGTGGTGGCCTCTTCCTTGCCAGTGGCGAGCATGGCGACGAGTCTTCGCGTCACCGTGGTTCGTGCATTCGCGGGAAAGCGACGAGAATAGTCGGAGCGCTCCATCGTCTCCTGCAACAGCAGAAGCAGACGCTCGCGGTCCTCGGCAGTGGCGAGGGCAACGGAGGGTGAGGCGAGGTCGCGGGCGCCCTGAAAGCCGTCGCGGGCGATCTCATACAGGCAGACGGCAACGGCCTGCCCGAGATTCATGGACAGATGGCGTCCTTCGGGCGCGAACATGGGGATGGTCAGCAGGAGGGAGCAGAAGCTCAGCTGCTCATTGGTAAGGCCCGTCTTTTCCGAGCCAAACAGCAGCGCCACACGCGGGCTGGACGTCTCTGCGCCTGCGTTGACAGAAGGTTCTGCATTCTCGCTGGCGGTACTTTCTGTCGAGCTTTCCGCTCTCAGCGTATCCAGGATGAACGGCGCTGCGGTCTGCAGGCGGTACACGGTCTGAGTCAGACCGCGCCCGCCAATGGCGGTGGTTCCGACAACCAGCGAGCAATCGGCGATGGCCTGCGGAAGCTCGTCGAAGCGGCGTGCGTCGCGCATGATCTCCTCCGCGGCCACAGCGGATTTGGCCTCGAGCTGTGCGGCTTCAAAGGGTGGAGCGAACTCGTTGACGATGCGGAGATCACTGAAGCCGAGATCTCTCATGGCGCGGGCGGCGGCACCGATGTTTTGCGGATTGCGCGCGCCCACCAGGACGACAGCGAGGCGGCTTTGAGCCTCAGCAGTAAGCATGTCTTGATTATCGTAGGGGCGGGCAGGTCGCGGATGGTATGAGTTCCTGAAACCGGGCAGGATCCGTGCCGAGGCCAAGTGGCGTCAACAGTTGCGATCAGGTGCAGAGTAACCGTTCGACGCCTTGGCGCTGTGAGCGCTGGTCTTTAGACTGGAACTCAGCCCATGGCCGACAGCTTCGCCCAAACCGTAAAGCAGCAGGCCGACATCGTCCGCATTGCCGGGGAGTACCTGAAGCTGCGCAAGTCGGGCGCCAACTGGAACGCGCTGTGCCCGTTTCACAAGGAGCGCTCGGGCTCGTTCTACCTTTATCCGAACACCAGCAGCTTTTACTGCTTCGGCTGCCATGAGCATGGCGATGTGTTCACGCTGGTGATGAAGATGGAAAGCCTGAGCTTTCCGGAGGCCGTGCGTTCCGTCGCGCAGAAGATGGGCATGGCGCTGCCCCAACGCGAGTGGAACTCTCCGCAGGAGGCCCGTGAGGCCGGGCTGCGGCGGCAGCTGCTGGAGCTGCACGAGGCCGCCACGCAATATTTCCAGGGCAATCTGCAATCGCCCGAGGCCGCGCGTGCCCGCGAGTACATGGGCGAACGTGGGCTCACACTGGATGCGGTGAAGCTGTTTCGCATCGGCTACGCGCCCGATAGCTGGACCGACATGCGCGACCGCTTGCTGAAGTTCTTTCCGGAAGATGCGCTGCGCGCCAGCGGTCTGTTTCACAGCAAGCAGCAGGAGGACGGCTCGCCGGGCCCGATGTACCCGCACTTTCGCAAGCGCATCATGTTTCCCATCTGCAATGAGGCGGGCAAGCCGATCGCCTTTACCGGCCGGCTGCTGGACACGAGCGACCCCAAGGCCGGCGGCAAGTATGTGAACTCGCCGGAAACACCGCTGTATACCAAGGGCCATGTGCTCTTCAATCTCGACAAGGCCAAGGCGGCGATCAAAGAGACGGACAGCGTGGTGATGGTGGAAGGGCAGATGGACTGCATCTCCGCCTTTCTTGCGGGCATTGGCAATGTGATCGCCACCAGCGGCACCAAGTTCACCGAGTATCAGGTGCGTCTGCTGGCGCGCTTCACGCGTCGCGTGGTGCTGAACTTCGACGGCGATGAGCCGGGCATTGAGGCTGCTGAGAATGTGCTCGGTCCGCTGGTGGAAGAGGGCTTTGAGGTGGGCGTGGCTGTGCTGCCGGACGGTGCGGACCCTGACTCCTACCTGCGCGAGCAGGGCGTGCAGGAATATATGCAGGCGCTGCGCGGCAACGTGCCCTGGACGGATTTTTTGATCGATCGCGCACAGCGCAAGATCGGCACACGCACGCCGGAGTTGCGCGTCAAGGCACTAAACTTTCTGCTGCCGCACCTGCGGCGCATCCCCAACAACATCGTGCGCATGCAGGTGGCGGAGAATGCGGCGCAGAAGCTGGGCATTGAGTCGTCGCTGGTGCTCAAGGAGGTGCGCCAGGCCGCGGAGCATCGACTGGAAAGCGTACGCGCCGCGCAGCCGCAGGCGGTGACGGAGGCGGAGCGCATCCTGCTGTGCGCGCTGGTGCTGCCCGAGGCGGATTCTTCGCGCACGCTCGCCGCGGACAAGCTGGGGGCGCATCCGCACTGGTTTGAGGATCTGCCGACCGCGGCGGTGATGGAGGTGCTGGTCAGCGGGCCGCCTCCGGAAAACCCATTGGAAGCTGCGCCGGATGCGGCCTCGCGCGCTCTGCTGGCCAGCGCCCTGCATGTTTCCAGCGAGGTGAACGGGCCCGAGCATGAGAGCTCGCCCCTGGCAGTCTCCAGCGCGCTGGCCGCCCTGCATGAGCGCTACATCGAGCGGCGCGGCCGCGACCTGCGCTCGCAGATGGGCGAGGCGCAGCGGCGCGGCGACACTGCCATGCTGACGCAGCTGATGCGGCAAAAGATGGACCTGGACCGCGAACGCGCGCGCTAGTCAAGGCGCAGAAAGCATCGGCGCTGCCTGTAGAATCGTCGCTGAGGCGATCAAAGAGCAGAGGTGTGCGCCCAGGATGGTTGATCGATGTCGGAGATGGATCCTGGGACGCGGCGCCGGTTGATTCTGGGCTTTCTTTCCAACTGGATCAGCAGGCTGGCCGGCACCATCATCCAGCTTGTGCAGGTGCCGGTGTTTCTGCACTTTTGGAGCGTTCCGCTGTATGGCGACTGGCTGGTCGTCAACGCCATTCCCAGTTATCTCGGCTTCAGCAACATCGGTTTTGGCTCGGTCGCAGGCAATGAGATGACCATGCTGATGGGCCGCAAGGACCAGCAGGGAGCTTTGCGGGTCTTTCAAAGCTGCTGGTGGCTGATCGTGTTCTTGTGCAGCGCCGTGATGTTGCTTTTCGCCGTGGCGTTGTATTTTCTGCCGGTGGCGCGCTGGCTGCACCTGAACCAGATGTCGCAGGCCGATGCCAAGTGGGTCATCTTTTTTTTGGGCCTGGCCGTGCTGTTTGGGCAGCTCGAGCAGCTGATCGGCGCGGCCTACACCTGCATTGGGCGTTACCCGTACGGCACGTTCGTGAAGAGCATGATTGTGCTGGTCGCCTTTGTGTGCACGCTGATCCCGGTGGTGCTGGGCTATGGTGTGCGGGCTACGGCGCTTGCGCTGGGCACGGTGAATGCGCTGGGCACGCTGTTCTTCTGCCTGCTCATGCGGCGCGATATCCCCTGGGTGCGCTTTGGGTGGGAGCACGCCCGCTTCAGCGAAATTCGTCGTCTATCCGGACCGGCGATCGCTTTTATGGGTTTTCCCATTGGCAATGCGCTCAATCTGCAGGGCACGCTGCTGGCCGTGGGCCATGTGCTGGGCTCGGCGGATGTGGTGGTCTTTGCCACGGCGCGCACCGTTTCGCGCGTGGCGTTGCAGATGGTGCAGATGGTGAACACCACGTTTTGGCCGGAGCTTTCCAGCTCCTTTGGCGCGAATAACATGGCGCTGGTGCGCTCGCTGCACCGGCGCAGCTGCCAGCTCGCGATGGGCATTGCGTTTGTGCTCATTGCGGTCATGATGACCATCGGTCCGTGGTTTCTCACGCACTGGACGGCGCACAAGGTGCCGCCCAGTCCGCGCCTGCTCTTCCTGCTGCTGGTCACGGTGTTCTTGTACTCGCTCTGGTCCACCAGTTCGACGCTGCTGACGGCCATCAACCGACATCGGCGGCTTTCGTTGAACTATCTTTTCGCCACGGGACTCACCATCGTGGCCACGGTGCTTATGGCCAAGCGCTTTGGGCTGCTGGGCGCTGCCGGCTCGCTGATTCTGTCGGAGCTGATCATGGATGTGTATGTGCTGCCGGCTTCGCTGCGCATCTCTGGGGACACCTGGGGCGGCTTTCTGCGCTCCATGACGCACATCCCGGAGGCGATGCGGCCGCGCGTGCTGTTGGCGCGCCTGCGCAAGACGGCTACGGTTCCCGCGCCCCATCCGGAGCCGGATTGAAGCCGCTTGCGGCGTGCGACGAGCCAGCTTGGCTTATGCTGGTGCCAGACTCTTCCCCAAAAGGTTCCTCACCCATGAAGCGTGGTTTGGTCGTTCCTCCGGCAGCTTGCTTTCTCGTCTGCACCTTGGCTGCGATGGCGCAGCAGGTGTACACCGCACAGGATTACAGCAAAGCTGAACGCTGGATGGTGTACAATACCGAACCGCTGATCAAGCACACGGTTGCCGGCATCTCGTATCTGCCGGACGGCCGCGTGTTTTATCGTGAGCCGGACCTGAAGGAGTCGCATTATTTCCTGGCTGATCCGCAAAAGGGCACAAAGGCGCCGGCGTTTGACAATGCGCGGCTTGCCCGCAGCATCGATGCGTCTTCAGGGCAGAAGCTCACCGCGGGGAGCCTGGGCATCACGTCGTACACGCCCGAGGTTAACGGCGGTTTTGCGGTGGATACCAGTGGCGGCGTGTTCCACTGCGATGCCGGCGCCGCACACTGCAAGCCTGAGCCGCCCGCGGCGCATCTCGAGCACCCGGAGCAAAAACCCAACGCGCAGCCGCCGGCCACAGGCGTGACCGCGACGGAGGCCGGTGGCAACGCGCAAATGACCAAGCACGCGGACGCCAACACCAGCACGCAGAACACCGCCGCGACGCGGCCCGCACCGGTGCGTCCCGTGCGCGCGGTGGGCCGCAGCAAGGCTCCCTTCGATGTTTCGCCGGACAAGACCATGGCGGCGTTTATTCGCAATTGGAATCTGTGGGTTCGCGATGAGAAGACAGGTGAGGAGCGGCAGCTGACCACGGACGGCGTGGAAGATTTCGGCTATGCCACCGATAACGCCGGATGGACGCACAGCGATGCGCCCATTCTTGTGTGGTCGTCGGACTCAAAGAAGATCGCCACCTTTCAGCAGGACCAGCGCAAGACCGGCTATATGTACCTTGTGCCCGTCACCAACCGTCATCCCAAGCTGGAGGCGTGGCGCTATCCGCTGCTGGGCGATAAAGATGTCACGATGATTGAGCGCGTGGTGATCGATGTGCCTTCGGGCAAAATGACGCGGCTGAAGATGGGGCCGGACCAGCACCGCTCCACGCTGTGCGACGACGTGAGCTGCCGCGGCGGCGCGGGCTGGGACGACGTGCAGTTCTCACCCGATGGCAAGCACCTTGCGTTTGTCTCGACCAGCCGCGATCACAAGGACGAAACGCTGCGCCTCGCCGACACCGAAACCGGCGACGTGCACGACGTCTACCACGAGCACGTGGACAGCTTCTACGAGAGCGGCCAGGACAAGGTGAACTGGCGCTACCTGCCCGCCACCAAGGAGTTCCTCTGGTATTCCGAGCGCTCCAACTATGGGCAAATGTATCTGTACGACCTCGGCACCGGCAAGCTGAAGAACGAGATCACGCACGGCGACGGCCCGGTGACGCAGGTGTTGCGTGTGGACGAGAAGCATCGCGTGATTTACTTTCTGGCCTGCGGCAAGGAGGCCGGCCGCGACCCGTACTTCACGAACTTTTACCGTGTTGACTTCGACGGCAAGAACCAGCAGCTGCTGACGCCGGAGAACGCCGACCATGCGATCACGCCATCGCCTGATGGCAGCACGTTTGTGGACGTGTATTCCACCGTGAACACACCGCGCGTGGCGGTGCTGCGCGACAACACGGGCAAGGTGCTGGTGCCGCTGGCAAAGCAGGACATCTCCGCGCTGAGCGCCGCAGGATGGAAGCCGCCCATGCCGATTACGGTGAAGGCGCGCGATGGCAAGACGCCGCTGTACGGCTTCCTGTTCCGGCCCACGGACTTCGATGCGTCGAAGAGGTATCCCATCGTCGACTACGTCTATCCCGGTCCGCAGACAGGCAGCTGTGGCTCGCGCAGCTTTTCGGCGGCGCATGGTGACGATCAATCACTGGCCGATCTGGGCTTCGTTGTGGTGTGCATCGACGGCATGGGGACGCCGCTGCGCTCCAAGAGCTTCCACGATTTCTACGCCCATGCGGAGACCATGGGCGATGACACTATTCCCGATCAGGTCGCGGGCATCAAGGAGCTGGCGCAGCAGTATGCGTGGATTGACGCAACGCGCGTGGGCATCTGGGGACACTCAGGCGGGGGCAATGCGACGACCTCCGCGATGTTCACGTTTCCAGACTTCTTCAAAGTGGGCATCGCCGAAAGCGGCAACCATGACAATCGCGAATATGAGGACGATTGGGATGAGAAGTGGGGCGGCCTGGAGGTGCACAACGACACGCCAGAGGACAACTACAACGCCCAGGCCGCGCAAAACTACGCCAAGAACCTGAAGGGCAAGCTGCTGCTGGCGCACGGCACGATGGACGACAACGTACCGCCCAACAACACGCTGCTGGTGGTGGACGCGCTGATCAAGGCCAACAAGGACTTTGACCTGGTGTTGTTTCCCAACGCCCATCACGGGTACGGCGCGGCTTCGCCCTATATGACCCGGCGACGCTGGGACTACTTCGTGAAAAACCTTGCAGGCGGAACCCCGCCACAGACCTATGAGATGAAGCCGTGGGCGGATGTGGTGCGCATGTACTACACCTATGGCCCTTCCGCGGAGCAGGCCATGGGACCGGATGCGGACGGGAAGGATTGATCCCGCCCGCATCCGGTAGTGGTCTACTGACCGCCGTTGGCGTTGTCGCTTGCGCCCTTGTCGACGACCCAGCCATTGTTGGTGTCCTTCAGGGATGCCGTCGCGGTGCCGCCTGCGAGGTTGCGCTTCACGTTGGGGAAGGCGTTCTGCAGACCACCGTCCTTGGCCCAGTCCGGCACAGAGGAGAAGTTGTAGTGGTAGGCCACCGAAGCCGTCGCGCCCGGGTTATCGCCTGTGGCAGTAGCGTTGTCGATGGAGCTGACCTCGCGGTGGCCGTAGCAGAAGTTGCCGCTGCTGGGATCAGCCTGTGAAGCCGTCCAGGAGCTGCGGCCCTTGTCGCTCAGATCGTAGTCGGTGACCTGCTTGCTGGCCAGCCCGAGGAACTTCTTCTTCTCCGCGGTCTTGCGCGTCAGCAGACCCTGGTTGTACAGCGCATCGTAACCTGCGGTCTTGTCCGAGTCTGTATCCACCTGGTCGGGAAACTTGTGCGGCGAGTTCCACAGGCAACTCTGATTGGTCGCCAGGTAGTTGTTGATGGCGGTCTTGTAATTGCTGGTGTTGTCGGCGGTCTTTTTGCAGCCGGCTGCAAACAAGAGTGCCGAAGCCATAGCGATGGTTGCGGGTGTGCGGAAGCGCATAATCGGTCTCACACTACTTTCTGATGCAAGAAGCCGCGTATTCGGGCGCGGATCTCTGCCGCGGTCACCCCGGCCTCACGCAGTGTGCGCAGGCTGAGCGCGGCATCACGCTTGGCGAGCCGTCCGCCGCGCTCATCCAGCATGAGCTCTGTGTGGAAGTAGGCCGGCTGCGGCAGATGCAGTGCCCGCTGAAGCGGGATCTGCCGCGCGGTGGACTTGAGCAGGTCGCGGCCACGCACCACTTCGGTGATGAGCATCTCGGCGTCGTCCACCACAGAGGCCAGCTGGTAGCTTGGCAGGCCATCGCGACGCCATACCAGGAAGTCGCCAAAGTCGCGGCCGGCGATGAAGCTTTGCGGGCCACAGTTTCGATCGTGAAAGCAGATTGCCTTGCCGTCAGGCACGCGGAAACGATAGTTCGCGTTGGATTGGAGATCCGGAATGCCTGCCGTTGGCTGAGGGTCCTGATCTGTGCTCACAGGCCGGCAGCGGCCGCTGTAGATGGGCTCGTCGTCGTTGTCCTCATGCGGGGCCTGCGTGGCTTGCTGCAGGTCCTTGCGGCTGCAGATGCAGGGATAGGCATACCCGGCACGCACGAGTTGCAGCATGGCTTCGCGATAGCGGGCGATGCGCGCCGACTGCCGCACCTCCGCTGACCAGGAGAGCCCCAGCCAGTGCAGATCGTCGCGCGCGGCCTCGACGAACGCCTCGCGCGAGCGCTGCGGATCGAGGTCATCGATGCGCAGCAGCAGATCGCCACCCGCGGCACGCGCCCGCTCGCCTGCCTGCAGAAACGTGGCCGCATGGCCAAGGTGCAGCAGGCCGGTGGGCGATGGGGCGAACCGGCCCCGGTATGCAGTTGGCGAAAGTGGGTGAGCCATGGTGCTGTGAGCGAAGCGGCGATGACGCATTGCGTCATCGCCGCTTTGGGGTGAGTGCTGTGATGCAGTTAGCGCGGCAGTGCGGTGTCCCTGGCCTGCGCGGCGGAAAGCGTCACACTGTCGGAAAGGGGCAGCGACTCCACGGAGTCGCCCACAGAGATGGTGTAGCGGCCTGGGTCGATTGTCCAGGCATGCTTGCCTGCGTCGTACCACGCAAACGCGCGGGCATCGAGCGGAACGGAGACGTGCTTCGTTTCGCCCGCGCGGAGCTCCACGCGCTCAAAGCCCTTGAGCTCATGCAGCGGACGCGGCTCCCTGGCTGCTGGCTCGCCCACGTACACCTGCGCCACCGTGGCGCCGGCGCGCTGGCCTGTGTTGCGCACGTCGAACTCCGCAGTGGCCATCGAATCGCCCGAAGCCGGCTGCACCTTCAGGTTGCTGAAGGTGAAGGTGGTGTACGAGAGCCCATAGCCAAAGGGAAACAGCGGCCTGGTGTGCTCCTTTTCGTAGCCACGATAGCCCACAAAGATGCCTTCCTTGTAGACAACGTCGATGCCATCGTTCTGCGGGTAATAGTTGTTGAAGGCAGGGTTGTCTTCGGCGCGGCGCTCCCAGCTGATGGGCAGGTGGCCGGCCGGGTTATGGTCGCCGAACAGCACCTCCGCGAGCGCCAGGCCGCCTGCCTGGCCGCCATACCAGGCCTCCACCAGCGCGGGTGTCTGGTTGATCCACTGTGCCGCATCCACAGCGCCGCCCGAGGTCACCGCGACAATCGTCTTGGGGTTGGCGGCCTCCATCGCGCGAATCAGCGCGTCCTGTCCGTAGGGCAGATCGAAGGTGCGATCGCCGCCCTCGCTTTCCGTGTTGATGTCGCGGTTGTTGTAGAAGCCTCCGGCGACGATGACCACATCGGCCTTGGCGGCCATCTCTTTCGCGCGCTCGTCAACGACACTGTCTACCGGCACGATGGCCAGGCGCAGCCGGCCGCCGATGATGCCCTTGCGCCACACCTCCACCACTACCTTGTGCGGGCCGGCGCTGAGCGGCATGGTCAGGTGTGGCTCAAAGGCGCGCACATACTTCCAGTTGTCGATCACCGGCTTGCCATCGATCAGCACGCGCTCGCCGTTGCCTTCGCCGGCCGCCGCCAGGGCGATCAGGTAGTTGCCCGAGGTTGCGGCGTTGAAGTAGCCGGTGTAACGCTGTGAGGTCGCCGCAGGCGGATGCTGAAACAGATTCATCAGCGTCTCCAGGTCGCCCGAGATCGCATCCCAGCTCAGGCCGGCATTGTTGATGTGGCGTGGTGTGAACTGCTTCACAGGGCTGCCGCTCAGGTCCCGGTTGCCAAAGATCTCTTCGGTCAACCCGGGCTGGCCGCCCTGGGCTGTTGTGGTGAACTCTGTCTTCCCCGCAAGCTCGCTCAGCGACGGCAGGCCGGGGTCGTAGAGGAAGGTCGTGTTCGGCGCAACGGCCGAGGCGCCCTCCAGCAGGCTGATCAGATGGAACGGCACGACGCCCGCGCTGCCGCCGCCCACCGCCGTTCCCGGATACACATTGGGACCCACCAGCAGCACCGTGTGCGTGCTCTCTTTGCTCAACGGCAGCAGGTTGTTTTCGTTCTTCAGCAGCGTTACCGATTCACGCGCGGAGTTGAGGGCGACCGCGTTATCGCGCGGATCAAACAGGGGAATGGCGTTGTCGCGCTGCGGGCGATCCAGCCAGCCAAACATCTCGGCCGTGGTCAGGATGTGGCGCACCTTTTCGTCGATGGTCGCCTCGCTCACCGTGCCGGCCTGGATGGCCGGCATCAGGTTCTTGGCGTTCATGAACTTGCCGGTGGGCATCTCGATGTCCAGGCCGCCATTGGCTGCGGCCACGGCGTCGTAGGTGGCGTCCCAGTCCGACATCAACGTGCCGGGAAAGTGCCAATCCTTGCGCAGGATGTCGATGTTGGTCTCCGGATTCGCGGTTGCGTGCTTGCCGTTGATCAGGTTGTAGCTGTCCATCACCGCACCCACGTGGCCCTGCTTCACGGCGGCCTCAAAGGGCGGCAGATAGATCTCATGCAGCGTCCGCTCGTCGATGATGGAGTTGGAGTCGTGGCGCAGATACTCGGAGTTGTTGCCGATGTAGTGCTTCACGGTCGCGCTGACGCCCTGCTGCTGCATGCCCGTGATGTAACCGGCATCCATCTGCCCGGCAAGGTAGGGGTCTTCGCCGAAATACTCGAAGTTGCGGCCATTGCGCGGGGAGCGATAGATGTTGGTGCCCGGGCCCAGCATGTAATTCACGCCGCGGGCGCGCGCATCGCGGCCAATGCCGGCGCCGACCTGCTGGGCAAGGTTGCGGTCCCAGGTGGCGGCCAGGCCGATGCCTTCCGAGTAGGTCGTCGAGGGCAGGCCGGCGTTGGACCGCACGCCATAGGGGCCATCCGACATTTCCAGCGCGGGCAGCTGCACACTCGGCATGGCACGCACGGCAAAGCCGGTGCCGCCGATGTAGTCCAGCTTCTCAGCGAGCGTCATCTTGTGGAGGACGTCGGCGATGTGCTGCTGCTGCTGCGCTGTGAGCGGCCTGGGAGCCTGCCCGTGCAACGCCGGCGCGAGGGCAAGACAAACGCCTAGCCCGACTTGCCGGAGAGAACGCTTCCCGGCGCGTTGTTTTTGAAGCCTGGATTGCTGCGGTGTGCTCAGACCCATGATGGCCCTTTCCTGCGGAGAAGAAACTCGCCCATCATCCTCCCATGCCGCGGGCATGGATGACCAATACAAAGCTGCTGATCCCTGAAAGAATCACAGCGAGACAGCTCTCCCTGGATCGAAGCTGAGCGTCAGCTGCTCTTCTTCTGAGCCGGAGCCTTTGCCTTGGCCGCAGAGGCCGTATGGCTGCGCCGAGGACTGGCCTGCGGCTCGGTGCGGCGTGCCGTGGACTCGCGGACGATCAGGTCGGGCTCAATTTTGAGCACGTTGGGCGTCTGCTCGCCGCGAATCTTCTTCAGCAGCATCGTGGCCGCGGTGGCGCCCATCTGCGCCAGGGGCTGCCGGATCGTCGTCAGGCTGGGAACGAAATACGAAGCTACCACAAGGTCGTCGAAGCCGATCACCGAAACGTCGGTGGGCACACGGAGGCCGCCATCGTGCAGCGCGCGAATGGCGCCGATGGCGGAGATGTCGTTGAAGCACACGACGGCGCTGAAGTCGCGGTGGCGCATCAGCATCTGCTGCACCGCCGGGTAGCCGATCTGCGGATTGTTCAGCATGCCTTCCAGGCGCAGGATGTGGGTCTCCGGCATGGGCAGTTTGAGCAGCCGCGCGATGCGCACCAGCGAGCGCCAGCGGCTGTCCGTGTCGGAGCTTTGCTCCGGCCCGCGCATAAAGGCGATGCGGCGGTGGCCTTCCCGCATCAGATGCCCCAGCACCAGTTCCGCGGCGCGGTCGTGATCCAAGGCAATGTTGGTGACGCCCGCGATGGTCTTGTGTCCGGCAACGGCCACCGTGGGGCTGGAAGGCACGCCTTCCAGATGCGAATCAATGGCGAGAATGCCTTCCACGCCGCGCTGCTGCAACAGCCGGGGATACTCATCCACCAGGTCCTTGCGATGGCCGTGATGCGCGGTGAAAAAGAAGTAGCCTTCGCGCATGAACACATCGGCCGCCCCGGAGAGCACCTGTGCATGGTAGCCCTCGCCGAGGTCAGGCAGCAGGATGCCGATCGTCTGCGAGCGCTTGCCCTGCAGCAGCCGCGCCACCATCGAGGGCTGGTAGTTGAATTCGCGGGCCGCCGCGCGCACACGCTCCCGCGTCGCTTCTGGAATGGAGCGGTTGGGGGCGTTGTTCAGAACGAAGCTGACCGTGGCCGGGCTCAGATCAAGGTGCTCCGCGAGCATCTTGAGGCTGACCGGCCGGCCCTGCTTTGGCGGCGCGGGTCGGGGCATGGGAGTTGCGCTGAGTATAGAGCAGCCGCGCTGCACCGGGCGCGTGACGAATGAGCATGAAGGCTGAAACGCTGTTTATGCGGCTTCGCGGAGTTTGGTGGGGCGCTGCTCCTTGATCGCCGCGGGCTGCCATCCAATGGCGCGCAGGCGCGCCAGTAGCAGCTCCTCAAAGATCAGCGCACTGCAACAGACCACCAATGGTATGAGTTCGCCAAAGACCCGCGTTTCAATCAGGATGCCGTAGCTGAACATGAAGACGAGCCACAGCGGAAACAGCCACAGCCACGACCGCAGCCGCGCACTGGGCAGCCAGCGCCGAAACAGCAGCACAAACGGGAACAGGTAACCGCAGGCGCTCAGCAGCTGTGGCCACGCCTGCGGGATCAGCAGCGATTTGATGTTCCAGTTCAGGCGCGGGTAGAACTCTGAGCGGTTGTGCTGAAACACGTGACGAATAAAGATCTCCCAACCGATCCAGAACAGTGCCAGCGGCACGACCACAGCCCATTCTGGTGCGTTGCGCAGACGGCGCCAGCTGGGTTTGCCTCCGCGAAAGGCGCCATCGAACAGATACAACGGCAACAGCAGCAGCGTTGTCTCGCGATTGATGGTGGCCACAATAAACAGGGCGGCAAACCAGCCCCAGTGGCGGCGGAAGTAGATCAGGTAAAGCGCGGTGGTGAAGAACGCCAGGCTGGGCAGGTCATAGATGAAGCGAAAGTTCTGCACCGTGTGCAGCATGTACGTCATCGCGAAGACGACCAGCACCAGCGGAAAGATCAGCGGCGTCAGCAGGCGGTGGCGCGAGCTCGCCTGATAGATGCGGGTGGTTAGCACACCGGTTACCAGAAGGCACACGACGTTGATCACGGCCTGCACCAGCACCTCCGGCTGCACCGGACGCGGGAACCAGAAGCGCGAGATCACAAACAACCTGCCCAGCACGTGCAGCAGCGTGCTGGAGTGGGCCAGCTTCATGGGCAGCATCATCAGGCAGCGGCCCTGAAAGGGCATACGCTCCAGCCCGCGCTCATACAGGGCGGTGTTGATATAGGGCCGGGTGATCCAGAAGTAGCACCACGCGAACTGAACCGTGGCCAGAAAATACAGCGCCATCAGCGGCCATTGCCGTCTGCTGCGAACCATCAAGCAACTCCCTAAGCCCGGCTGCGACGTGGCGCAGCCGGCAGGCTGCCTTCGATGAAGATGGCGTGCGTGAAGGCGTAAGACTTTGGATGCGATGAACACCGTTTCGGTCGCGTCGCTGCGCGGGCCGGCTCTGGTCCGGCGTTACATCTGCGTTCCCAGTGAGCCGGGGGCGCGATGGGGCGGGTTAGTGGCAGTGCCGGGACGCGAGCTCCATGCCAGCAGCGCCGCGCCGCATAGCGCGGCGCAGGTGGAGGCCAGCAGAATGGCGATGCGCGCTTCCGTGTAGCGCGGCCCCGCGCCAAAGGCCAGGCCGGCGATGAAGATGGAGACGGTGAACCCGATCCCCGCGATCCAGGCCGCGGCGTGCAGCTGCCCCCAGCTGACGCGGTACGGCAGCTCCGCCCAGCGCAGCCGCACGGCCAGCCAGGAGAACAGCGTAATGCCCAAAGGCTTGCCGATGACCAGCCCCAGCGCCACCCCGGCAAAGGCCGGATCGAGCATGGAACGCAGTTGAAAGCCGTGCAGCGACACGCCCGCGTTGGTCAGCGCAAACAGCGGCATGATGCCAAAGCTCACCAGCCCGTGCAGTTGCGCTTCCATGCGGTCCAGGGGAGACTCCACCAGGTGCAGGCCGGTCTGCAGCTCGCGCAGATGCGCGGCCTTTTCTTCCCGCGAGCTCTTCTCAGCGGTGTGGGCCTGATGAAACTCACGGAGGCGGATATGGCCGTGCTCGACGAAGTGCTCGGCAGGGGTGAAGCTGCGTGAGGGAATCGCGATGGCCAGAAGGATGCCGGCCAGCGTGGGGTGAATGCCGGAGCGGTGCAGCGCTATCCAGATCAGGGCGCCCATCAGCAGATACAGCCAGAGCCGGGTGACGCCCAGCCAGTTCAACCCAAGGCACAGCAGAAATACCGCCATCGCGCCGCCCAGCCACAGCAGCTGCAAATGGCTTGTATACGCGACGGCAATCACCAGCACGCCGCCGATGTCATCCGCAATGGCCAGCGTGGCCAGAAAGATCTTCAGCGCCCGTGGAATGCGGCTGCCAAAGGCGGTCAGAATGGCCAGCGAAAACGCAATATCCGTGGCGATGGGCACACCCCATCCACGCTGCGCCGGGCCCGTGTGATTGTATGCAAGATACACCAGCGCCGGCGCCAGCATGCCGCCCGCCGCCGCCAGCACCGGCAGCAGGGCGCGGCGAAACGAGGCCAGTTCGCCCACCAGCAGCTCGCGCTTCACCTCCAGCCCGACTACCAGAAAGAACACGGCCATCAGCACATCGTTAACCCACGCCGTCACCGGCCAAAGCAGCCGAAAGTGCCCCAGCGACACGCCAATGGGAGTCGCCAGAGCTGCTTCATACCATGCGGCGAGCGGTGAGTTGGCCAGCGCCAAAGCCAGAACTGTGGCCGCGAGCAGAACGGTGCTGCTGGTGCTTTCCAGCTCCGCAAAGCGCTGAAAGGGCTGCAACAGACGGCGTACCGGTCTGTTATCGAGCAGTGTTGCCTGTGAAGACGCCATTTCCCCATCGTAGCCATCTTCTGAGTAGCGCGTTGAGAGTACGCCCGCTGCCCTCTTGCGCGCGGTTGTGGCGCTAATGCGCTGCAAGGGGCTGCAACAGGCCCCGGTTGCGCATCCAGCTCGCCAGCAGGTCCTGCCATGCAGCCACCGTGGGCACATCGGCGCCGGCACCGAAGCCGTGCGGGCCGTGGGCGAACAGGTGCAGCTCCGCATCGGCGCCGGCGCTCTGCAGCGCGGAATAAAACTGCACGCTGGTGGCAACGGGCACCACGTTGTCATCGGTGGTGGCGAACAGAATGGTGGGCGGCGTCGCGCGGCTCACATGCTGCACGGGGGTGTAGGGCGCGCGCAGCCGGTCGCAATCCGCCTGCGTCAGGCCGCGGGTCACCGAGCAGTAGTTGATCATCAGCTTCGCGGGATCTTTGGCGCTCGGCACCTGCGGCTCCATGGCGTTCAGCCAGGGGTAGACCAGCACCATAAACGCGAGCCGGCTGGGCTCATGCTCCACCGGGTCCGGGTCGTTGCGGTGGCCTTCCTCGGGCAGGGTGCCGGTGGTGGCCGCCAGATGGCCGCCGGCGCTGAAGCCCATCATGCCCACGCGGTCGGGGCTGTAGCCGTACTTGGGCGCCAGCGAGCGCACCAGCCGCACGGCCCGCCGCGCGTCCTCCAACGGGACAGGGTAGAGGTACTTCGGCCCCAGCCGATACTTCAGCACAAAGGTGGTCACGCCAAGCTCGGCCAAACGGTCCGCCGGCTCGCGGCCTTCATTCAGCGCGGAAAGAAACACATAGGCGCCGCCCGGATCCACAATGACCGCGGTGCCGTTGGGGTGGTTGGGGCGAAACACCGTCAGCGTGGGCACATCCTCCGGAGCATCGCCCTTGGCGCCCGGCGCCCTGCCCGGCCACAGCGGAATCGTGGCGATGCCCAGCGCGGGATCGAGGGCGGGCGTCGCTGTTTGCGCTGCGGCGCGAGGCCCACCGGGGTACAGGGCAAGGAGCCCCAGAGCAAAGTGCAGAAAGAAGCGTATGGGCGGACGCAAAGGGTAGGGTTCTCCTCAGGCCGTGGCTTGGGGCCTCCGGGCCTGCGCCACCATGCTACGCTGCCGCTCCAGAATGCGGATTCCCTTCGGGATGACAGACACAGAGGCAGTGGCGTGGGGCCTCACACGCGCTGGTAGCGCTTCAACACATCTTCCAGCGTCAGCACGCCTTCCAGCGCGCCGCGCATGGCCCGGTTCAGCACGGGCAGCAGCGGCCAGCGGCGGAAGTGGGGCAGGGCGCTGGCCAGCGGCTGGTCCGGAAAGATCATGGGGGTGCGCTCCGGCCCCAGTCGCGCTTCCAGGGTTTCCTGCGCCCTGGGGCTGTCCTGGGTGAGAACCTCCGCCAGCACGGTCAACAGCTCATCATGCCGGGCGGCGTACCAGAGGCTGTCGCTGCAGCGGATCAGGTAGCCCTTGCCGTCCTTGGCCTCTTCGGTCTGCTTGAGCAGGTTTTTTGCGTTCCAGAGCGTTTCTTTGCCGTTCAGGATGGGCACGGAGGCGGGCTGCAGCGCGTCTTCAAAGTGCAGCTCCGTTTCTTCGCGCTGTTCCTCCATGGAGGGCAGGTAAAGGCCGTCCTGATGGGTGAACAACTCAAAGACGGGCACCGGCTGCAGGGCGCGCGAGATCAGGTACGCGATCGTGTTGGCCAGAATCACCGGCAAAATGATGGAGTAGTTCCCGCTGACCTCCAGCACCATGAACACCGAGGTGAGCGGCGCGCGCAAAAACGCGGCAAACAGCACGCCCATGCCCACCAGCGCATACGAGCCGACCGAACCGGTGAGCGAGGGGAAAAAGATCTTCTCAAACGCGCCGATCGAGGCCCCCAGCATGGCCCCCACAAACAGGGTCGGAGCGAACATGCCGCCCGGGGTGCCGCTGGAAAATGACACCGTGGTGGCGATGATCTTGAACAGCGCCAGCAGCAGCAGCACCTTGAAGGCGAACTGCCCGTGCATGGCCTGGTCGATGGTGCCGTAGCCCGCACCCATGACCTCCGGCAGGCCAAAATAGCCGATGGCGCCAACCAGCAGACCGGCCAGTGCCGGCTGCAGCATCTGCGACCATTCCGGCTGGCGGCGCAGCGTGGGCCGCAGCCAGCCCAGGAACTTGGCAAAAAAGAGGGAAGCGCCACCGCCGACCAAACCCAGCACCGCATAGGCCAGCAGCTCGCGGGGATCGCGCAGATTCACGGAGGGGATGCGGAACATGGGCTCGGCGCCCCAGAACCAGCGCGCCACCACCACGGCCGACACCGCCGAAAGCACCACGCTGCCCAGCACAGCGGAGGTCCACTGCCCGATGACCTCCTCGATGACGAACAGAATGGCCGAGATGGGCGCATTGAACGCCGCCGCCAGGCCGGCCGCGGCCCCCACCGGCGCAAACACCCGCAACCGCTCCCGCGAAAGCCCGACCCGGCGGCTGATCAGCGAGGCGATGCCCGCGCCGATCTGCAGTGAAGGGTCTTCCGGCCCCAGCGAGTGGCCGCTGCCGATGGCCAGCGCTGCCAGCAGAAACTTGCCCACCACGGTGCGAATGGAGATAAAGCCGTTATGGATGTAGAGCGCGGCCTTGGTCTGGTTGACGCCGCTGCCGCGCACCTGCGGGAAGACATAGCGCGTCAGCACCGCGATGAGCAGGCCCGCCAGCGATGGTGCCAGCAGCAGGCGCACCTGGTGCGGCGCCGGCGCCGAGCCCTGCAGCAGCAGCGTCAGCCACTCAATGGCCATGCGGAACGACACCACCAGCAAACCGGAGATGATGCCGATAAAGATCGACAGCAGCAAAAACAGGCGCTCTTCGCGCGCCGGGGCAATCTGTGCGCTGGCTGCTTCGGCCTGGGCTCCGGCAATGGTTTGGGTCGAGCCGTTCTGCGTGGACATGGTTCCTTTCAGGCTGGGCGGTTGCTTCCGGAGCAGCAAAGTGCGGGCGATCTCAGGGGTGGGCGTTGGGTGGGGTGTTGACCAGCATCAGCAGCACGGCATCGTCGCCCGAAGGGGGTCCGCAGGGCTGCACGGTCTGCTGTTCGGTGTCGTCGATCAGCTGGGTCACCTGGTCTTCCAGGGTGGCATCGCGTGCCAGGGTGCGCTTGTTCAGTTGCGGCAGGGCGGCCAGCCAGCGGGCTCGCAGCATCTGCAGCGGCGGCAGGGCCGCGACGCCGGGGGCAGCGACGCCGGGCGCAGCGGCTGCCGGCGCGGAAACCGCAGGTGGCGCGGGCACGGGCGCGAGGGGAAGCGGCGCCATGCAGCCCGCCAGTCGCGTCTGCGCGATGCGTGAGGCCAGCAGCAGGTGCTCCGCACGCTCCGAGGCCGGCAGATCGCGCGACAAACTCAGCTCCGGAACCCGGTGCGCATTGGACGCCAGCGTGGCGAGCAGCTTTTGTTCCGGCGTTTCCGCCTCGTGACTGCCCTTTTCGGCCAGCGCCCCGGTGAGCAGCTTGTACGCCTCGCCGTACTGGCCCAGGCCATAGGCCAGGCGGCCGGCCTTGGCCAGGGTGCCCCGATCGTGCGGGTGCAGCTTGGCGGCCTTTTCGTAGAACGAGAGCGCATCCGGACCGTCACCAATGGCTGCCAATCGGTCGCCGATCAGCACATCGCCCGCGTCGGTCTCCGGGGCGTTGCCGGCCGCGACCATCAGCTCGTCCCGGGCCGCGGAGGTTTGGCCGCGCTCCGCAAGGTAGTCCGCCAGCTCCAGGCGCACCTCGCGCCGGCGGGTGGTGCCGTCGCCCTCCCAGTTGCCGAAGATGGCGGCGCGGTAATAGTCGATTGCCTGCGGCGCATCGCCTTGCTTGCGCGTCAACCGGGCCAGCTGCAGGTTGACAAAGCCATCGCCGGGCCGCGATTCGCGCAGGTTCAGGAAGTAGTTGCTCGCCTCCTCCGTGCGCCCGGCGTTGGCCAGCGCCTGGGCCAGCAGCAGCTGCTCGGGCAGGGTGTCGCGATAGGTCAGCGCGGTGCGCAGCGCCGCCACGGCCGCGGCCGGGTGGCCTTCCCGCAGCGCGGTCTCCCCGCGTTGAGCCCAGCGCTTGCCCAGTTCTTCGCGATGGTCCTCAAAGGACCGGAACAGGCCCAGGGTCACCAGAAACAACGCCACGGATACGCCGCAAAGCGCAAGAAAGATCAGGCTGTCGCGGAAGATTAGACCGCCTTTGGAGGAGCGAACTGGAGATGCACTGGTGGCCATAGATCAAAGCTGCAAAGGCGGCGGCGAGGGTTCCCCTGGGTTGAATACGGCGAAAGGTCGAAAGGCGGTATGGCGGCGTCCTCCACGCAGAAGGGGACGGCCGCCGGCTAGGTGCGGTGGGCGATGCGCAGGTTCAGCTCCCGCAGCTGCAACTCGCCGACCGGGGTGGGCGCGTCCACCATAAGGTCAATGGCTTTGGCGGTCTTGGGAAAGGCGATGACCTCACGCAGCGAGTTCGCGCCGGACAAAATCATCGCAATGCGGTCCAGCCCCAGCGCGATGCCGCCGTGTGGCGGAGTGCCGTATTCGAGCGCGTCCAGAAAGAAGCCAAAGCGCTCATGCGCCTCCTCATCGGTCATGCCCAGGGTGCGGAAGATCTCGGCCTGCACGTCCTTGCGATGAATGCGTATGGAGCCGGAGCCGAGCTCGGTGCCGTTCAGCACCACATCATAGGCCAGCGCCCGAACCGCGCCCTTGTCGTTCCACAGCGCGCCGGATTTGATGTCCTCCTCATGCGGTGAGGTGAACGGATGGTGCGCCGCATCCCAGCGCCTGGCCTCGTCGTTCCACTCATACATCGGGAAGTCCGTGACCCAAAGGAAACGGAAGTCCCGGGCACTGCCGGTCTGCTCAAAAAGCCTGTGCTTTTCGGCGTATTTGCGCGCCAGCTCCAGGCGCAGCTGCCCCACGCGCTTGGCGATCCAGTGCCGGTCGTTGCCCCACACCGCCGGGGTGCCGGGCTTGGGGGTGATGACCACCGCGAGGTCGTCCTGGGTGAAATTGTCGCCGTTGAAGACGATCTGCTCGGCGTTTAGCCTGGCGGCGACCGTCTCCGCCAGCGGCTGAAAGGCCTCATTCGTGCGCAGGCGGGCGACGTCCAGGAAGTCCAGCCCGCAATCGCCGAAGCCCTTGCGGAGCTCATCGACAAAGGCGCGCTTTTGCGTGCCCGATATCGCGCCGGCCCGGGGAATGGTAAAGCCGTAGATCGGCAGCGCCGGGTCGATCTTGAGCGCCTCCCGCAACTCCGGCGTCAGCTCCGCGGAAAGGTTCACCATGGCCGGCAGTCGCATATCCGGCTTGTCAATGCCGTAGCGTTCAATGGCCTGGTCGTAGGTCATGTGCGGAAACGCCTCCGCGGGCAACTTCACCCCGGCCGCGCTGAAGGCCGCGCGCAAAAAGCCTTCGGTCACGGCAAAGATTGTCTCCTGCTGCGGAAAGGTCATCTCCAGGTCGATCTGGGTGAACTCCGGCTGCCGGTCCGCGCGCAGGTCCTCGTCGCGAAAGCAGCGCGCAATCTGGAAGTAACGGTCGAAGCCGGAGATCATCAGGATCTGCTTAAAGATCTGCGGGCTTTGTGGCAGGGCATAAAAGCTGCCCGGGTGCACGCGGCTGGGCACCAGGTAGTCGCGCGCGCCCTCGGGTGTCGATCGCGTCATGTACGGCGTCTCGACCTCCAGAAAGCCCTGCTCCACCAAGTAGTTCCGGATGGCCATCGCCACCTTGCTGCGCACGATCAAGTTGCGCTGCATCTCCGGGCGGCGCAGGTCGATGTAGCGATACTTCAGCCGGGTCTCCTCGTTGGC
This sequence comes from Granulicella sp., assembly GCA_965218675.1. Taxonomy (GTDB): domain Bacteria; phylum Acidobacteriota; class Terriglobia; order Terriglobales; family Acidobacteriaceae; genus Granulicella. The sequence goes on along the minus strand of CBDCLP010000009.1, from coordinate 99,023 downwards.
GATGGTGTCCTCGGCAGGGGAAAAGGGCGGCGTTTTGGCGTCGTTCAGCAGCAGCAGGTCGCGCCCAACTACCTCGATCTCGCCGGTCGCCAGGCTGGGATTGCTGCCGCCCTCACGCAGGCGCACGGTTCCGGTCACGGCCACCACAAACTCGGGGCGGGCCTGTTCGGCCCTGGCATGGGCCTCGGGCGAGATTGACTTGTCCAGCACCACCTGGGTGATTCCGGAGCGGTCGCGGAGGTCCAGAAAGATCAGATCGCCGTGATCGCGACGGCGGTTCACCCAGCCCATCAGGGTGACGATGGCGGCGGCATCAGGGGAGCGAAGGGTCCCGCAGCCGTGCGTTCGCTGCAGGTTGCCGAGAAAATCGAGAGTCACAGTCCTCTATTGTACGGAGTTCCTGCCATTCGTTTTCACGGATTCGCCGCAACCGGGGAGCTGGCCGTTTCTTCCGCCCGCAACCGCGGGCCGAGCTTCTGCGCCAGAAAGTCCACCAACAGCGCGAGCAGCCCACCGATGGCCGTGTTCAGCAGGCGTATATCGGCGGCGGCGCGCTCGGAAAAGCCGCCCAGGGCGAACAGATACACCGTATTCAGGGTAAGAAACAGGCAAAACACTGCGTAGTTCACCGCCTGCAGCGCAAAGCACACCCACGCCGTCGCCAGGATCAGCAAAAAGTAGATCCAAGCCGCAAACGGCGGGTGCGCGGAGGCAAGAAACGCGCAAATCCCCGCACCGGCCAGGGTTCCGCTCAAGCGGGCGATGCCGCGGCTCAGCGTACTGGCCCACGTGGGTTTCAGCACCAGCACCGCCGTCATCGGCGCCCAATACCCGTTGCGCCAGTGAAAGATCCGGTACAGCATGGTGCTCAGGCACAGCGTCACCGCGAGCCGGACCACATAGCCCGTGGTATCGGCGCTCCAGTGCAGTTCCTTGCGCAGTGAACGCCAAAGCTGCCCTGCGCGGGTGTGCAGTTGCCGCCCTAACGGCAGGGGCGGCGGGTGCGGCCGCGATGCGCGATGCACGAAATGGGATATGGTGTAGATCGCCATCTGCAGCGCGCCGCCCAGCAGCACCATGGCGCTGCGGCCCACGGCATAATGCACGCCGTTGGCAAAGTAGCTCGAAATGACGACGAAAACGGCGCACTGCTGCCCGATCCACCCGGCCAGGGCACCCAAACCGGAGAGCAGACCGTAGTTCAACGCGGCCATCACGCACAGCAGAAGCACCACGGGCGTCCATTGCGCGCCCAGGCTGCCGGCCAGGGTGGCGGAGGCGATCCCCAGGGTCAGGATGGTCATGCTGAGCAGCGTTGAGGACAGGGCCTCATGGAATACCGCAAAGCCCACCGTGAACGCGGCGCCGGCGGCAATGGATCCGGCGCTTGGGTGTCCCGTCAGCTTGCCCAGAACCAGGGCGATGGCAATGGCCAGGGTGGATTCAAGCGCGGGAGCCGGGGTGCTCTTGTTCCAGGGAAAGAGCGCTGTATCTTCGGAGATGTCGCGGAAGCGCAGCATGGGCCCCGCATGAGATGTTGGAGCCGGCGACAGCGATGTCGCCAGCTCTGGTGGTTCCGGCGGCCCTAGGCCCTGGCCGCGTCTGCTGTCAGAAACTCGTACACCTGCGCGGGGTCGTTCACCAGGGCGGCGGGTGTGGCAGCGATCAGGGCAGCGGCCTCCGGGGAGCCCGGGGGCATCTCCGCGATGGTCTCTGCCATGACCTGTTCCACGGCCAGCGCCGGGGAGTCCAGGCTGGCGGCCTTGGCCACCGCCGCCGGCACCCGCTTGAGCTGGAAGCAGGAGCGGCACAACACAGGGCGCCCCTGCGTGGGCTTGAACGGCACGGTGGTTTCCACCCCGCAGGCGGAACACTCCGTCCGTGTTTCGGTGCGCGACAGCGGCAGGGCGGCGGCCGCCGAACCATCAACGCTTGCGCTCAGCCCGGCGCGCCTGGCCTTGCACAGCTTGCAGCGCTTGGGGTCGTTCTTGAACTGCCGGTCAAAGAAAAACAGCTGTTCGCCGGCGGTAAAGACGAAGTCGTTGGAACAATCGGAACACTTCAAAACACGATCAGTAAAATTCATAGCACCCTCTCCCCTACCTCCGGGACAAGGCGTGAGCGGTGCGCAAGCTCTTTGGAAACTGCGCGCGCCTCAGGCCTGTGATGAACCAAACTTGCGGGGCCCGATCCACAGGCCGGTGAGTCTCACCGTTGTGGCGTACATACAGAAGGAGAGGGGGTCAGCCGTGCACCCCCTCTCCCGTAACCTCAGAAGCGAAGGGGCTTAGTCCTGCTCCTTGCGAACCTTTTTGCGATTCCGCTTGCGTGCAAGGGCTTCCTTGACGCGGCGCTTTTCGCCTGGCTTGAGATAGAAGGAGTGACGCTTTACTTCCTTGATGATGTCCTCGGTTTGCACCTTGCGCTTGAAGCGCCGCAGGGCATTCTCGAGGGGCTCACCCTCCTGAACACGAACCTCTGCCAAATGAAATACACCTCCAAACCCGCCCGAATGGCCGTTCTTAAGCATAGCGCCCCCGCCCCCGTTGTAAACATTTTTCTTCCGGATTTCTGCTGCCAAGGAGGACGACGATTCCCGAAAAGGGAAATTGCGGCGGCCAGCGACAAAGCCCATGCTGGCGGCATGGCCTCCTGTTGAAACCCCTGTCGGAACTCCATTCCGTCCTGCGTCCCCGCACTGCCGCTGCCGCTGTCGGCGCCCGTGGTAGTGAGGCGCGTGCGACCGAACTCTGGTATGCAAGCTCCCACGATGTCGCATTGCAGCACAGCTTTCGATGGCCTGTCGCCATCATGAGCTGGCGGAGCGTGAAGGAAGCCGCAGAGCATTCCTTCTTTTTGCGCTGATAGAAAGTAGGTCAGCGGCAAAAAAGTATAGCTCTCAAAGTGAGTGCCTTTTATCGTGAACTGCACCGACGGTGTTCTTTCACGTAGGCGTCGAAATCGCTCTCGGTCTGCAACTCCACGGCGTTACTGAGACGGGCTTTGAATTTACCGCCGTGACGAATGCACGGATCGGCTCTCAGAACATCAGCTTCGCGCCGAAGGACATTGTGCGTGGTTCACCCGTGGTCCCGGTGATTCTGCCAAAATTGCTCGGATTGCTCAGGGTGGCATTGGGGTTTGCGAAGTTTGGATGGTTGAAGACGTTGAACGCATCAGCACGCAGCTGCAAGGAAACGTGCTCATGGATGGGCGTGGTCTTGGAGACGCTCAGGTCCCAGTCCTGGTAACGCGGCCCGTGGAGCAGGTTGTACGAGGAATTGCCATAGGTGTACGGTGCTGGGGCGAAAAAGGCCGCGGTGTTGAACCATGCCGTCAACGTCTTCTTGGCGAGGTAAAGAGGCGCTCCGCTGGCGCGGTTTGCGCGACTGTTATACGAGCCCTGCACACTGGTGTTGTACCCCACCGAAAAGGGCTGTCCGGCCTGGTATTGCGTAATGCCTGAGATCTCCCAGCCGGAGACGACGGCGTTGACCGGAGCATTCACGCTACTGAGCAAGCGAGCGTTCTGACCGAACGGAAGCACATAGCTGTAACTGAAATTCAGGGTCTGCGGGGCTATGCCGCCGATGTTGCCATAGGAGTCGCCTGTGTTCATTGGGTTGAGGAAGTTTTCAGTTCCGAGAACGTGGATCCATTCATACTCGGCGTTGATTTGAAAGCCGGCGCTGAACTGTTTGTGAAGACCAATCTGCAGGGCATTGCTGTTTGTGTGGAAGATCGGGTCCTGCGTAAGAAAAATAGAGGCAAACGGCTGCACCGGTCGGCGTGGCTGCACCGGTCCAGGTGCGGGGACAGGCTGATTGATGTCGGGCGTGATCGTCGGGTTACCGCCGGATGAATTGTTCTGTTTGAGGTTGTTCTGGCCAACATAGCCAAGGCGAAGAGACAAGGATCTGCCGAGCTGCTGCTCCACGGCCAGGTTGTACTGCTCCGTATAAGGCACAACCGTCTTCGCCTGTGCATTGACGTTGGGATTGGACGCAAACCCCCCGGTACCCCCGAAGGGATGACTCATGGTTAAGGTCGGAGGCCCCGCCGGTTGGGAGAATGTTTGCACGCCGAAGAAGGGAATATTTTCAAAGGCGTTCGCCTGGATGTAGTACTCCGGGACCAAGTTGTAAAAGATTCCAAAGCTGCCGCGGACCACGGTGCCATACCTTGCCTGGTAGGCAATCCCGAGGCGAGGTGCGAAGTTTTTGTCCGGCTGACCCAGGTACTGAAACAAGTGGCTTGGCAGACCCACCTGCGAAGCAAAGACGATTGGCAGATTCAAAAAAGCCGGAATGGCGGGCTGGGGCGCAGTTGCTGCCGGTAGCTGCCTGCCAAAGAGGACGATCTTCTGCAAAGACGGAACATATAGCGAATTGTTGCCGTAAGGGCTGTCTTCGATGTGCTGCAGATCATAGCGGAAGCCAAGGTTCAGCGTGAGCTTCGGCGTGGCACGCCAATCGTTTTGGATGTACAAGCCAGCCTGATGAGATTGGTTGCGCAAGATCTGGGAGTTTGGCATCGGCTTCTGCGTCTGCGCGGGATACCCAAGTAAGAAATCCGCATAAGCGCTGCCGGAGTACTGGCCGTTGAAACTGTACGCGCCTCGCTGTGGTGCTGCCGCAATCAGGTTTGCCGTGGTGTCATAAAGGTAGCCGAAGCCGTACTTCAGCACATGGTGTCCAATCGTTTGTGTGAGGCTGCCAAAGGCCTGTATGTCTTGAGAAAGCACCCGGCTGCCTGACTCACTCACTCCTGTGATGTTGCTGATGCTGATCTGGGGTGCCCCCTGGATGACCTCCGGACCGAGGCCCGGGATGATCGAGGAGAAATCGGTGTTGATGTTCTGCGGGGTGCGATACACGGGCAGATGCAGGTAGGCCGCCGTGGCGTCTCCCACCAGCGTGGGGGAGAAGATATGCGTCCATCCGAGCACGGTGTTCAGGTTGCGTTCTCCCACGCCGGCCTGTCCACCGAAGCGGCTGGTGGCGCCGGTAGTGGGATTTGGACCGTAAAGACCGGCGATAAAAGACGCGCGTAGCTGATCGCTCGCAGTTGCTTTGTGGTCCAGGCGAAAGGAATACCGCGTTACGGACTGGGTGTAGGGCACGACTTCAAAGAGGTTGGTGCCCGTTCCGGCGGCGTTGGCCAAGGGGTAGAGCAGGTTTTGCAGTTACAGATCAACCGGATTGATACGTCCCTGAGGAATGATATTTCCCGCAAAGGGCAGCCCGGTGAGCGGGTCCTTGAGCACCAGCGCAGGGATCTCCGTGAAGTTGCCCTGGCGCTCCAGAGCAGTGGGAACCTGGGAGTTGAGGTTGGAAGCCTGGCGCAGCCGGAAGCCTTCGTAGTTGAAGAAGAAAAAGGAACGATCGCGGCCGTTGTAGAGATGCGGCAATACGATCGGGCCCGAGAGATTGCCTCCAAACTCATTCCTGATGTATTGAGGTTTACGTGAGGCGCCGGCAAAGTAGTACTTTGCGGCTGTGGCGGCAACACGGTTGAACTCGACCAGCAGACCGTGAAACTGGTTGACGCCGCCGCGACTGACAACAACAATGTTCGCCGCCTTGCTGTATTGGGCGGGCGCATTGGTGGTGATTGCCTTGAACTCGGCGATACCGTCCAATGGAGGCACCTCGCCGAGCGGACGCTGCAGGCTCACCCATTCATTTACGCCCCCATCCAGATAAAACCCAACGGCGCCATAGGTATTCCGTGCTCCGCTGTTGATGGCGGGCGTAACGCCATAAACGGGGATCTGGTCCTGGCTGCCGGCACCCTGCACCCCCGGTGCGAGTGCAAGCAAGCCCGTGATACCGAGGCGGCCGTTGAGCGGCGTGTTGGTGATGGTGGCTGCGTCCACCACAAGGCCGACAGAGGAGTCTTCGGTCTGAATGGCGGGTGGTCCGGAGGTCACGGTTACCTGCTCTTCTTGCTGGCCGACCTGTAACTGCGGGTCTACCTCCGCAATCTGACCAATGACGAGCGTAATGTTTTGCTGCTGGAAGCTTTTGAAGCCGGTCTCGGTGACCGTGACGGTGTAATGCCCAGGCTGCAACTCAGGAACGGTATAGCTGCCGCTGGCTGTCGCCTTAGCTGTTCGATCGACGCCCGTCAGCATGTTGCGAATAAGAATGGCGGCACCCGGGACGACGGCGCCTGTCTGATCCGTGACAATTCCAGAAATAGTGGCCGTTGTGCCGGTTTGAGCCTCACCAGAAACGGGAAGCGCGGCCAAGATCCCCGCGACGAAAAGCACAAAGGCGAAACGGCGAGGTTCGACTTTGGCTTTCGCGAACGAAATGCTACCTTCCTCGCAACCTTCGACTGGCACAGAACTCCTCCCAGAACACGCTTCCTTAGCTGAACGACGCGGATCAACTGCACGATAATTCGTGTTGCCGGAAGGAGAAGGCGACCTACCCTTATCCAAGCCTCGACGACGCGATGCTATCCTCACGCGCACGGCGAGCCGGCCTCCAGTTGCATACAGAAGGTGTTTCGAAGCCAAGATCGGCAATGGTGCGTCCCGGCTAGCTTGATGAAACGTTTCATCGGAGCACAATATGCGCTCCTTGCAAATGTGCTGTCAAGCGTTGCAATGTTTCCGTGCTTGGAAGCACGACGAATTACGTGCAAGCGGCGTGGCTCTACGGGAAGCGAGCCAAGTCATCGCCGTACCTGCCCCGTCAACTCACAACGTGCCGACGAGCTGCGGGATAGATGCGTGGCCATACCGCGCAGAGGCATCTGAAGCCGGAGCCAAATCGTCCTCGGTTGTGAGGCTTCCAGGCCCGAGAGGATCTATCGGCACCACCCACCCTAGCCGATCCGAGAGCAACGGACTATCTCTCTTCAGGGGTGAGTGAGAGCTTGAGCATGGCAATATCTTCAGTCACAATGGGGCAGGAAGTCTCTTTCCCTGTCTGCGGACGGTTTCGCCGTATTCCGGCCCCCATCTCAGCAAGGGCACCCCGCAGCTTCCCGAGACAGATCGGCGCTGTTTCGGAACGCGACCGTGCCTTTTCAAGTCTGTAGGTCTTCCCTGCAGTCGCTTTAGTGGGTCGTACCTGGTTGCTCGCGCCATCTTCTGCTGCCTCATCGCTACGAAGTTGGCCCCGTAACTTCCGAGCGGGATCTCAATGCCGCCTGGCTTGATGATGGATTGGTCCTCACCGACGAGCTTCGGCGCGAGATAATCTCGGCCCGCACCGTGTATTTCGCCACCCGGTGTGGTCAGGAGGCCCGCTTTTACCGTGGCCTTGAGTTCGGTGTGCTGACCCGGTCCGATGTGTCGCCAGCAAGCAGCAGGTCTTTGGGGATCGGGTTTAGATCGGCTCCACAGGCGACATGAGTCGGCGGCATGTTGACCGTCTGAAGCCCTACGTTCCAGATGCGAACCGTTACTGTGCCTGCCCCGGTGTTTGCCTGAGGAACCACGGTGAGGTGCACGCTCAGGTGCTCACGCTGCTGGTGCGCCCCAGGGCGCTGTGCAGGCCGCGATCCACATGATGAGCGCCCAGGCGCACTGACGGATACCATGCGCCATCCGCCCAGGCGCGGTGAACCGCGCACGGCTGACCGCGAGCAAAATCGAATTGGAGCGCAGTCGCATCCATGGGCGAACCTCGGCCGGGATGCATGCCGGCCGCGCCCGAGGGCGCCAGGGCGATCAAGGGCCAAAGACCAGTCCGAAGCAGGATAAGCAGATGCTTTCATTGTGGGAGAGTCACAAACACACCGCGGGTGAGATCACGGAAAGGTTTGACACCTCCATACCTCAACCTTTTTTCGCCGCATCGCCGCAATGAACAAAGCGGCCGACCTGCCGTTGGCCAACGGGCCCAAACTGCATCCCTACTGCGGCGACTGGGCCCTTCCCGAGGCGTTGCCGGCCTTTGCCGCCTTTGCGTCGCGCTTCTGTTGCTTGCGCTGTTGTTTGCGCTCGCTCTTGGACAGGGGCGCACCGGTGGCAGCGGGCGGTGCGGCGGTTTCGGGCAGCGTTGTGGCCCCGTTCGGCGGCACCGGCGTTTGCGGCGTCACCGGAACGGTGCCAGGCTGTGGAGCCGCCGGCGTCGCGGGTGTTGTCGGGGTGACAGGGCTCGCGGTTTGGGCGGGGAGGGCCAGCGGCAGCACAAGGGCAGCGGCCAGGGTCAGGATGGGCGATCGACGCATAGTGGGGCCTCCTTCGGGATCTGTGCCAGCAAGTACTGGACGAGATCCCAACCCGAGGTGCGATGCCCCGCAAGGCTGCTGTGCTGCCTGCGGCCTACGAACTGCGCCCTACGCCCTCCAGGGACAGGGTCAATCGCTGGCCAGAAGCCGTTGCGCAAAGAGCAGCAGCCCGCTCAGTTCGGCCAGGAGTACGATCTGTGCGTCGAACCATCCGTTGTGCCAGGACGGGGCGGCATGGGGTGCCACGGCGAACAGGCCCGCGGTCATCAGCACACCGGAGACCACCGCCATGCACGGTCCCCAACCCATCCACACGGCCGGCCGGGTCGCCGGCTGCGCGCAGGCCCGCCGCGCTACGGAGGCGGCGAAACCGGGGGGGATGGTGACCTCCGGCGCGCCACTGAGCAACGCTAGCACGCGCTCTTCGAAATCGGCTTGTGCCGTGGTCGGCTCGGAGCCGGGCAGGCTTGCGTTGGGTTCCGGTTGGTGCGGATGACGGCTCATAGGCTCCTTCCTTGCACAGAATATCCGTTACGACGTCCGTTGGGCGCCATGCGCTGCTCCACCAGGGCCGCCAGGCGCTTGCGGCCGCGGTGCAGGTGCGTGCGCACCGTGTTCACGGGCATTTCGAGGGCGGCGGCGATGCCCTCATAGCTCACCTCCTGCTGATGGTAGAGCACAAGCACGGCGCGCTCGCTTGCGGGCAGTTCCAGCAGTGCGGCCTCCACGGCCGCAGTCATTTGCCTTGCCTGCAGCTGCTGCTCGGGCGTGCGGGTGTGCTGGCCGGCATCCGCGCCGGGGGGAAGATTTTCCAGCCACGCCCCGGCGCCTTCGTCCTCCCGTCCTGCCGGTTCGGGGGCGAGGTGCTGCCGTTCGCGACGGCGCCGTTTCCACTCGTCCTGCGCCACGTTGACCGCGATGCGGTAGATGTAGGTCGAAAGCATCGCTTCCCCGCGAAACTCCGGCAGCGCACGGTACAGGCGCAAGAACACCTCCTGCGCCAGATCCTCCAGGTGCGGTCCTGCCCCGGTCAGCCGGTGCAGCGTCCCAAACACCGCGCGTTGGTGCTCGCGAACGAGCGCCTCAAAGGCCTCCGGCGATGAATGGGCGTGGCGCATCTGTGGGCCGGTATGACCGCCAACATACCGAAAAGTTTCAGCCTCCGCCATGAAACTTCTGCCCCCGCTCGCAGTCATACGGCGCACAACACCCCCAGGGCGCCAGCAACCGCCCCGGGGCAGGAGGCACATCATGCTTACCCACTTTGCACTCGCCACCGTGCTGGATACAGGCATCGGACAGGCCCTGGGCAGTCCCTTTATCGTGCCCGTGGCCGGCTGCGCCATGATCGGCAGCATCGCGGTCGCGGGCATCTGGTCCGGCGTGCGCACGCGCGAAATCCGCTCGCATGAGCGGCTGGCGCGCATCGCGCAGGGCCTGCCCGTGGAACCGGACTGGGACCAGGAGACGCTGCAGCAAGCCAAAGCCTCCAGCACATCCGCGCCCAAGCCCTTTGGCCGTCCCAATGACGGAGCAGGCGCGCACCGGGCGGGTCTGATCCTGTGCTCCATCGGCATCGGCCTGATCGCCTTTTTTGCCTTTCTGGCGGTGGTGCTGCGGGAGCGGGATGTGTTTTCGGGCGCCTGTGCCGGTATTCCCCCTTTGGCCATCGGGGCGGGCTTTCTGGTCGACGCCCGCTCGCGCCGGAAGAACTTCGACCGCTGGATGGCGACCGTGCGCCCCGGCGAAGAGCCGCGCAGCCCCTTTCCGGACGCCGCCCCAGGCGCGCCGCCGCCCCCGCCCATGACTCCGGCGCAGGCCTCCGACTGGCGTCCTCTACACTGAAGGGCGTATGAGCCCCCAAGCCCCGGGCGCCAAAGGGCGCCCCCTCCTCAAGGCAGTCCGCGGCACCCGCGACCTGCTGCCGGACCAGACCCCGCTCTGGAACCACGTGGAACAGACCGCCCGCGCCGTGTTCGCCCGCTACGGCTTCGGCGAGATCCGCACCCCCATCTTTGAGTCCACGGAGCTGTTTGCCCGCGGTGTGGGGGAGGAGACCGACATCGTCTCCAAGGAGATGTTTACCTGGGAGGATCGGGCGCGCGCGGATTCCGAAAAGGGCCAGTCCCTGACGCTCCGCCCGGAATCCACCGCGGGCGTCGTCCGGGCCTACATCGAGCACAAGCTCGGGAACTCCGGAGGCCTGCAAAAGCTGTATTACATCGGGCCGCAGTTCCGCCGCGAGCGCCCCCAGCGCGGCCGCTACCGGCAGTTCTGGCAGATCGGCGCCGAGGTCATCGGGCCGCCCAGCTCCGGCTCAGAAAGCCCCCTGCGCGATGCCGAGGTGCTGGATATGCTGGCCACCCTGCTCGACGAGTTGGGCGTACGCGGCTGGCGGCTGGAGCTGAACTCCGTGGGCAACAGCGACGACCGCGCCCGCTATAACCAGGCTCTGCGCGAGGCGCTTGCGCCCGTCAAGGACCAGCTTTGCCCGGACAACCAGCGCCGCGCCGATACCAATCCGCTGCGCGTGCTTGACTCCAAGGACGAAGGCGACCAGGCGATCATCAACAGCCTGCCGAAGATTGCCGACTATCTCGGCCCGGACTCGCAGGCTCACTTTACCGAGGTCCTGGCCGCGCTGGAGGCCTGCCGTGTCCCGTTTCACGTCAATCCGCGGCTGGTGCGCGGGCTGGACTACTACACCCGCACCACCTTTGAGTTCACGGTGACCACGGGGCTGGGCACGCAGAACGCCCTGCTCGGCGGCGGCCGCTACGACGGGCTGAGTGAGATCCTGGGCGGCCCCCGCGCGCCGGGCATCGGCTTTGCCATCGGCGAAGATCGCCTGGTGCTCACCCTGGAGGCGCAGGCGGATCTGGATGCCGCCGGCGTCGGCGAGGCGAACCCCCCGCGCAAGCTGGACGCCTTTTTGGCGCCGCTGGGTGCGGGCCAGAACGCCGCCGCGCTCGCCCTGGCACGGGAGCTCCGGCGAGCAGGCCTGGCGGTCGAGGTGGGTGACGACAGTTTCAAACTCAAGAAAAGCTTTGAGTTAGCCGACCGCCTCGCGCGCCACATCGTCATCCTCGGCGAGGACGAGGTGCGCGACGGCATCGCGACCGTGAAGAGCTTCCGGAGCGGCGATCAGCGCAAAATACCCCGGGCGGAGCTGGCCGCCGCGCTGCGGAATTAAAGTTCTGGCGAAATCTGCCGATACATGTTCTAGTGGGTTTCGTTTCGGCAGACCAAACCACGCAGGCGGCGGCCCGCTCCCGTGCGGAACTTTGCTGCAACAGTTGCGTCTATAAGGGCAGTCATCCTAACAAGGCAGAACCCCGTCCGGCGCCGCTGGGCCGGAATCTGCAGATCCGAGTTGGCGTTTTATGGGTTTCCGTAGAGTGTGGGCGTCGATCGTTGCGTCTGGATTGTTCGTTTTCGGCATGTGCGCTCAGGCGCAGGGACCCAGGCCCAGGCTGGCGGCGGCCATCGGCAGCACCGGGCAGCGACAGCCTTTGCCGGGCTCACGCCCGATGATGGCGGCGGGCGTGGATCAGGGAGCGGTGCCGGATAGCCTGCCGCTGGAGGGCATCACCCTGGTGTTGAACCGGTCCGCGGCGCAGCAGGCGGCGCTGGATGCGCTGCTCGCGGCGCAAAGTGACCCAAACTCCCCGCAGTATCACCAGTGGCTCACGCCGGACCAGTTCGCCGCACGCTTTGGCGTGGCGGACACCGATCTTTCCAAGGTGGAAGCCTGGCTGCAGTCGCAGGGCTTCGCCGTGGACAGGGTCGCGCGCAGCCGGGACCGCATCACCTTCGACGGCACGGCCGGCGAGGTCGCACACGCCTTCGGGACGCAACTGCACCGCTACGCCGAGGGCTCCAAAACGCACTTCGCCCCGAACAGCGAGCTGAGCCTGCCCGCGGAGCTGGCGCCTCTGGTCACCGCGGTGCTCCACCTGTCCGATTTCCGTGCGCATCGGTACACGAAGATTCTGCCGCACCCCGCCTACACCTCCAGTCAGTCGGGGTCTGACTACCTTACCCCCGGCGACCTTGCGACCATGTACGACGCCAACGCGGTGTACAAGGCGGGCTACAACGGTACAGGCCAGGCGATCGCAATCCTGGGCGAGTCCTTCATCGACACCGCACCGATTGCCAGATTCCAGGCTGCCCTGGGTCTGCCCCTGAACGCCCCATCGCTGTTCCTGGTGCCAAACACGGGGGTTCCGGGCATCGACGCCCTTGGCGATGGCGACGAAGGGGAATCGCAGCTGGATATCGAATACGCCAGCGGCATGGCCCCCGGCGCCCAGGTTACCCTTATCTACACGGGAGATTCGCCGAACTCCAACGGCATCTTCGACAGCCTGGCCTATGCGATCACCGAAGACATAGCGCCCGTGATCAGCGGAAGCTACGGCGTGTGTGAGACGGTGCTTCAGGCGCAGGGAACCACGAGCGTGAACAACATCGTGACCACCTACAACAACCTGATGCAGGAGGCCAATGCGCAGGGGCAAACCGTGCTGTTCGCCTCCGGCGACCAGGGCTCCACAGGCTGCTTCCAGTTTGGCAACCTGACGACCGCGCAGCAGCAGGCCCTTGCGGTGAGCTTTCCCGCGTCCATCCCCGGGGTAACCGCGGTCGGCGGTCTGCAGATGCAGGCTGGCACCTTTTCTGGATCAGGAACCCCTTCCGGCTCCGGAAGCCAGTACTGGCAGAGCACCTTGACCTTCGACATACCCAATTCCTTGCTGTCCTATGTGCCGGAAACGGTGTGGAACGAGGACTCGGCCCAGCGCGCCTATGCTCCGCTGCTCTCCGGCGGGAGCGGCAGCAGCGCCCTGTACCCCCGGCCCTCGTGGCAGACCGGGGTGCCGGGCATCCCTGCCGGTACAAGCCGCCTGCTTCCCGACGTGTCGCTGCAGGCCTCCACAGGCAGCCCCGGCTTTTTGTACTGCACCTCGGATCCCAGTGATCTGGCCGGCGAAGGCGTCAGTGCCAACTGCACCAACGGTCTGCGGGGCCCTAATGGCTCCTTTCAAATCGCCGGTGGCACCAGCTTTTCCGCCCCGATTCTTGCCGGTTTGCTCGCCGTGCTGAACCAGGCCAAAGCGGCTACAGGCCAGGGCAACATCAACCCGACGCTCTACGCGCTGGCGGCCAACAGCACCATCTACGCCTCGGCGTTTCACGACACCACCACGGGCAGCACCGCGTGCACCGCGGGGCCCACCTACTGCAGCGCCGCCGGCGCAGCGCAGTACAGCGCCACCGCCGGCTATGACGAAGCCACCGGTCTGGGCAGCATCGACTTCGCCAATCTCGTCGCCGCCTGGCCCGCCGCCAAGGGGGCAAGCGCGACGAGTGTCGCCTCGTCCACGACGCTCACGGCCGCTACCCTGACGCCCTCCTCTGGCGCCTCGGACCTCCTCACGATCAACGTGGCCGGCTCGGGAACCGGGGGCGCGTCGCCCACCGGCACGGTTTCCCTCACGGTCGACCGCAGCACCACCCCCGTCGTGCTAACCCTCAACAACGGGCAGGCGACCTTTACCTACCCCGGAACCACTACCGCGGGCTCGCACGCGGTAGTCGCTGTTTATTCCGGTGACGCCAACTTCCTTCCCTCACGCGCGACCGCGGTTCTCACCCTGGCCGGCAGCACCGACATCAACGGCAGCTTCGCCATTGCGGCCTCCAACATCACCGTGCCCACCAACGGCAAGGCGAGCGGAACCATCACCGTGACGCCCAGCGCCGGCTACCAGGGCACGCTTCTGCTTTCATTGAGCATTGCCAGCGGGTCGCCCAATATTTGCTACTCCACCAGCTCTGCAAGTACTGGGGCTTCCAATCTCACGGTCGCCGGCTCCAACAATGCTCCCGTAACGGCGTCGCTCAGCATCAGCCAGGGAACGGCCTGCAACGTGGCCTCCCTCTCGCCCCTGCCGATGCCGCCGTACGCTTCTCCCCGGTCGCGCTGGCCCGGTGGCGTCGCTTTCGCGGGTCTGCTATTCGCCGGTTTCGCCCTGCGCCGTTCGCGCCGCCTCCCGGCGCTGCTGGGCATCGCTGTGCTTGCCGGGCTGGGACTGGGCTTGAGCGGTTGCGGCGGCAGCACCAGGGCAGCGGCCCCCACCCCCATCTCGCCACTCCCCACTAACCAGACCTACACGCTGACACTGACAGGCGTCGATTCGGTGAACAACACCATCTCCGCTTCCACCAATTTCACCGTTACGGTCCATTAACCAACGCTGCACAAGGCAAAGGGGAGGGCTCGGGCAGGTTTGTCCGGGCCCTTCTCTTTTGCGGGGGCGGTTCGCGACCACCGACTTTTTGGCGCACAAAAGCAACTGAAGCTCGCAAAATTGAAGCTTTCTGCCGCGCAGCAAATTTCGTGCTGTCACAGGAGCTCACCTTGCGTTACATTGGGAGAACTTTCAGCAAAAACCTTGTTTCGTGATGCACCAAAGCTGCGAGGGCTGCGCGGCAAGGCATCGCTGCAGACCTTTTGCAGCTTTCTTGACCTTTGCAGCACTTCTGTGTCGACGGAGGAAGCATGGGTATTTCCAGGCGTCAATTTTTGAGCCGTGTTGGGCAGGCCGGCGGGTATTCGGCAGCGTTTCTGGCGCTGCAGGGGCTGCAGCTTGTGGAAGCAGTGCCGGCCCGGGCGGAAGCGGTGCAGGCGCCCGCGGGCGTGGGCAAGGGCGTGCACGTGGTGGTGCTCGGCGGCGGCATCGCCGGCCTGGTCGCAGCGTATGAACTGCGTCCCCTGGGCTACGAGGTCACCGTCCTCGAGGCACGCAAGCGATCCGGCGGCCGCAATTACAGCGTGCGCGGCGGCGACAAGGTGCTGCTGGACGATGGCTCGACGCAGACCTGCGAATGGATGCCGGGGCACTACCAGAACTTCGGTCCGGCGCGCCTGCCCTCCATCCACGTCAACATGCTGGGCTACTGCCGCAAGCTCGGGGTTGAGCTGCAGGTGGAGGTCAACATGAGCCGCTCCGCCCACCTGCAGAACGACCACGCGATGGGGGGCAAGCCGGCGGTGATGCGCCAGGTGGTCAACGACACGCGCGGGCACGTCAGCGAGCTGCTGATGAAGTGCATGAACCAGGGCGCGCTCGACGCCGAGCTCACCGGCGAGGATCGGCAGAAGATGCTCGACTTTCTCCGCCTCTACGGCCCCCTGGACAAGGCCGGCAAGTACGGCGGCAGCGACCGTGCGGGCTACAGCAGCCTGGCCGGTGCCGGTGACGTCACCGGCGTTCTCAGCGAGCCGATTGATCTCCATACCCTGCTCCAGGCCGAGTTCTGGCAAGGCATGCTGTTTGACGAGCAGTTTGACATGCAGGCCACCATGTTTCAGCCGGTCGGCGGCATGGACCGCATCCCGTATGCCTTTGCCAAGTCCCTCGACGGCCTCATCCAGTACGACGCCGCGATCACGGGCATGCACAAGACCGCACAGGGAGTGCAGGTGCAGTACAGGCAGGGCGGTGCGGAGAAGAAGATCGACGCTGACTTCTGCATCTGTGCCCTGCCGCTCACCAAGATGCGTTCGGTGGCCACCAATCTCGATGCGCCCTACACAAAGGTGATCCGGGAGTGTATTTACGCCGGCGCCTACAAGATTGCGTGGGAAAGCCGGCGCTTCTGGGAGCAGGACTACAACATCTACGGCGGGCTGGAGTTCGTCAACGTGGGCTGCAGCCCCATCTGGTTTCCCTCCGCAGGCCTTTTCTCCGACCGCGGCATCGTGGTCAGCGGCTACACCGACGAGACGCGTTCCCCTTTCGGCAAACTCGGCCTGGATGAGAAGCTCGCCGAAAGCCGCAAGTCCATCGAGCGCCTGCATCCCGGGCACGGGCATGAGCTTGAAAAACCGATCTACTACGGCTGGAGCAAGTCGGAGTGGAACCAGGGCTCATGGATCAGCGCCTACGGTCCCGGCCAGGAGCGATCGGCCTTTGGCCAGGGCTCTCGGGCAGGGGCGGACCAGACCCGCAGCGCGGGCCGGCCGAACAGGCCCGCAGGGCAGGCGCCTGGCATGGAGCCCAGCCGGCAAACCGGGCAGGCGCGCTCGGCCGCGGCGGCGCGCACCGGCACCAACCCCGGCTATGAGACGCTGATACAGCCGGACGGCCGCATCATCTTTGCAGGCGACCACGTCAGCCACGTCGTCGCCTGGCAGGAGGGCGCCGCGCTCAGTGCGTTGCGTGCGGTGCAGTTGGTGAGCGATCAGGTCAAGGCAGCCCGCCTGGGCGGCGGCATCGGAACGGTAGCTGGTTAACTCTCTGGAGGCGAAATGAAACGCAAGCTTTGCAGTGTGATGAGCGCCCTTATGCTGGCGGCTACCGTGCCGCAGCTGATCGCGCAGACCGAGGTGCGCCATGTGCAGACCGAGCAGTCTCCCATCGCCACGGGCGTCTGGGTGGGCGACACCTACTACCTGAGCGGCCAGCTTGCCGACCCCGTTACGCCGGCGGACAAGGCCAAAGGCATCGCCGCGGTCTATGCCACGGACACGAAAGCCCAGGCTGCCAGCGTCTTCGCGAAGATCCAGAAACAGTTGCAGGCGCAGGGGCTCGACATGAAAGATGTGGTCAAGATGACAGTCTTTCTTGGCCCCGACCCCAAGACCGGTAAGCTGGACTTCGGCGGTATGCAAAGCGAATATGTGAAGTTTTTCGGCACAACGGCCCAGCCCAACAAGCCCGCGCGTTCCGCCTTCCAGGTCGCGGCCCTGGCGGCTCCCTGGGCGCTGCTGGAGATTGAAGTCATCGCGGTGAAGGGCAAGTAAAGGATCTGTCACAACCCGAGGGCGCCCGGGGCAAACACCGGGCCTCCCCTGAAAACCAGGTGATTTCGATGAAGCAATGCGGACTCAACCGCCTCACCAGGCTTGCTCGGCTGGCTTCCGCCGCTGCCCTGATGACCGTTCCTCTCGCGGCACAGCAACAGCCTGCAGCGCCCGCGGCGAACCGACCTGGGGGACCTTTTTCCGGGCCCGCACCCGCACCGCCGCCTCTCACCGGCGACAACCTGCAAAAACCGGGGGTGCCCGCGGGCAAGCTGTCGCCCATGCAGACGCTGCGCAGCAAGGTGTACGACGGCATGGTCAGCCATTACTGGATCTACGTTCCGGCGCAGTACGACCCAGCCAGGCCAGCAGCCGTCATGGTTTTTCAGGACGGCGGCGGGTATGCCCATCGCGACGGCGATCATCCCGCGCTGAACGTCCTCGACAACCTGACCGCGGAGGGCAAGATCCCGGTCATGATCGCGGTCTTCACCGACCCCGGCGACATCGCGGGCTCGCCCGGCACGCCGACCTACAACTTTGTCCAGGCTTACAGCAAGAAGTGGAATCGCTCCCTGCAGGACAGCATGCGTTCCACCGAGTACGACACCGTCAGCGACCGCTATGCCCATTTTGTCCGCGACGAGCTGCTGGCCGAGGTGGGCAAGCAGTACAAACTGCGTCCGGATGCCTATTCCCATGCCATCACCGGGCTCAGCTCCGGCGGCATCTGCGCCTTCAATGCCGCCTGGCAGATGCCGGATGAGTTCAGCCGCGTGATCAGCTGGATTGGCTCCTTTGTCGCCCTGCAGTGGAAGGAAGACCCGGCGAATCCGGACGGCGGCCAGGACTACCCGGACAAAATCCTGCGCGAACAGCACCGCAACCTGCGGGTGTGGCTGCAGGACGGCGCCAACGATCAGGAAAACCCGCAGTTTGGCTCCTGGCCGCAGGCCAACCTGCGCATGGCCAACGCCCTCAAGCTCAAAGGCTATGACTTCCGCTTCTCCTTCGGCCAGGGACCGCACACCGCCGGGGAGGGTGGGGCGGAGTTCGCCGAAGAGATGACCTGGCTGTGGCGCGGCTACGACCCGGCCAAGACCGCGGAGACCTTTGTGCAGGACCCCGGCGAGGCCGCCAAGCCGCCGTTCCGCGTGGGCATTGTGAACCGCAAGGATTAGGCCGCGGCGCAGGCGAAAAACGCAGATTCCCGGCGGGAATGACAACCAAAGCGAGCGCTCACTGCGCTGTTGCCCTGTCGTCAGCTCTCGGCGAAAACCGTCTGAGCTCAGCTGAGCCTTCCGCCTGCGGCACGATCACGGCAAAGGCCTTGCTGCGGGGCAGGATGTGAATATCGAGATCGCTTGCCGAGAACTGTCCGTGGCTCCATCCCTGATTGTGGGCGTCATACGTCACGGTTGCTTCGGCCAGATCCCGTGTGAAGCGGCTCTGCCGGGTGGGCGTAGCGTGGAAGGTTGCGCCCAGGGTGTTGTCGCCGCAGGAGGCCGGCAGTGCGGAATGAGTTGCGAAGCCGTTCCCGGTAAGTGGTGTGACTTCGAGCACCCCTCGTGGGCAATCCCCGACATCCAGGTTGGAGATGGGCACGATCGTGCCAGGGTAGCCGGCGAAGCGCTCCACATTGGCCGCGGACGAGAAGGACTCCGAGGCGTCGGCCACCAAAAAGACTACGGGAAGCCGCTCGTGAGCCAGGAGGTTCACCAGGTTGCGCGACCGGGCCCACTGTCGCTGCTCGCGGTGCAGAGCCGGGCCGAACAGACTTCTGGCCAGGTCCGTGCCACTGGCCACGGTCGCGGTGACGAGCAGGACCAGGGCAACGACCCGAACGACCGGGGAACCTCGCTCGGCCATCATGGCCCCGAGAACAAGAAAGAACAGCGGGTAAACCGAGGCGCCAAAGCGCGGCCCCAGATCGAGACCGAGGGGCAAAAGCAGAGCACCCACGAAAAAGAAGAGCACCGTGACGGAGGTGTCGCGGTGAAAGCTCGCCGCGCCCGGTATGGGGGACGCCGAACGCCTGGCTCTGAACGCACGAAGAGCAAATAAACCAACCAGCCACCAGCATGCCAGCGTCAGGAGCAGTGCCGCCAGGTTGTGGACGCTTCTTTCAAAGATGTGCTGTTCGCCGGGCAGGGTGTAGGGCCAGTGTGTTCCCGCAAGAATGACGCGCTTCACGGTGCTGTTGCCGGCCGTCTCGTTCAGGACGTAAACGCCCTGACCTTGTGGAAAGTCGAAGCGGCGCAGCAGAAACACGCAAAAGAGGGGCAGCAAATAGGCCAGGGAAGGCAGGGAGCGCCGGAGCAGCGGCTCACCGCGGAGCAGAAAAAAACACGCGGCGGCGGCCGCCGGTGCGGCATAGTAGGCGGTCTCCTTGGTGAGCAACGCAAGGGTGACAAAGAGGCCCGCAAGCCACCAGCGCCGGCGCACCAGCGAGGGGATAGCCAGCAACGCCCAAAGAGCGCCCTCAAGGTCAAAGGCAAAAGACGGGCGCAGCACGGCCTGGTAACTGATCGCGGGGCAAACGGCAGCAGCGGCGGTGACAGCTAAAGCGACGAGGGCAGGCAGGCGAAGGAAACGCCAGGCGATCGTCCAGACCGTGGCCACCAGGCAGGCGACGATAAGGTAATTCCCCAGCAGATAAGAGCTCCATCCTTCTCCAAAGACGAGCGACTCGATCCAGTAGGTCACATTCGCCATGGGGCGCAGAAAGTTGGAGTAGGGAAGCGAAAGGTCCGGATAGGGCTCGAAGTAGCCTGCGAAACCATGGCGAAACCATTGCAACGGCTGCGGGTGGAAAAAGCGCGTGGAGTGGACCAGCAAGGAGAATTCATCCCCCGCGGGGAAGTACGGCAGCCGGAGAAAGCGCACCCAGTAGGCCAGCAAGAGCAGGAAACAAGCCGAGCCGACCACCACGCCAGGCCATAGCGGAGCCACTTGCGGGTGGTCGGCATCGGGTGGGTTCAAACGAGGCATGGTAAGCGCTCCGGGGCGGGCGGCTCGACGCTGCTTCTTGTGCACAGGTGTGGCAAGGGGCGCACGGGAGTGATCAGGCGTTGCTGTGGCGAGCCAGTCGAGGGCAGGGACTGTGGTCATTCTACAAAACGCGGTGATCGAAAGCTGCACGGATTGCAAATGTATGGGGCCGAAACGGGTTCCGGGTCCGGCGGCCTGCTCGGAAGGACCGCAACTCTTTCTACTTCGCCGTGTTATGGCCGAGAACCGGAGGTGGAATTGACTCAGGAGACAGCTCTTGAACAATTTTGGCGTTTGGCTCCAACCCTTTGTACCCGCAGCGCATCGCAACACGCACAGAGTAGAAAAGCAGGAGAACGAAGATGAACGGCCTTGTACGCCTTGCAGTATGCAGCACCTTTCTCGCAGTTTGCGCGCCGGCAGCCCTTGCGGATTCCGTGACCGTCACGGGCAATGTAAGTTTTTCGCCGGATTCACTCACCTTTGCACCACCCTTTGCAACGCAAACCAATACGGGCCTGTTTGCCGCCTTTTCGGGCGGTACGGTGAACTACCTGCTCGGAACCGTGCCCTACACCCTGGGTCTACCCCAGACGGTGCTGGCCTTCACCATCAGCAACACCCATGGCGACGTGTTGGCTTTCTACGATGAGATGAACGCGCCCGTACAGAGCCGCGACGGATCGGGCAATCTCAATGTCACGCTGAACGAGACCGGGTATTACACGCTGAACGGCGGAGGCCCGCTGGCAGGCACCTTTGACCTCTCGTTCAACGGCAACACGCCCAGCGGCTCTGCCAGCAATGTGCCGTTCCTTGGCACGGGTTCGTTGCTTGTGCCCACGGTACCGATGATGGCCGCTGTGACGCCGGAGCCGAACTCGCTGCTGCTGATGAGCACGGGGCTGTTTGCCTCGGCGCTGTTTTCCCACAAACGCCGGCACGGGCAGAATACGATGGAAGAGGCTTCGTTCTGATCATCCGGGCGTAGGGCCGGGTCAGGGTCCTGCAAATTGCCTTGCGGCGTTGAAGCTGCCGAAGGCAAATTGCAGCTATCTCCACTGCGCTACGCCCGGAGGAGATGATCGCACGGTGCTGAAGCGCTTCGCCTTAGTGCAGGCCTCCCAGAATGTCGATCATGCGCCGAAAGCCTGCCTGTCGTGCCGCTGAGTTGGCGGCGTTGGCATCCGGGGCTTCGCCGGCGCGCATAAAGCCGTGCCCTGCGCCGTCGTAGACCACGGGCTCATAGGTTTTGCCGTCCGCCTTCATCGCCGCCCTGGTTGCGTCCACGGTGGAGGTGATGCGGGCATCGTTGCCGGCGTAAAAGCCGTACACCGGTGCGGTGATGTTTTTGAGCGCGTCGTTCGAGGGTGGCGGGCCGTAAAAGACCAGGGCGCCGCTCAGGTCGTGGCGGTGCGTTGCAAACAGAAAACTCTTGCCGCCGCCCCAGCAGAAGCCCGCAACGAACACTTTGTCGCTGGCGGCCGCCGGCAGATGCTTGCCGTAATCGGCCGCGGCGTCGAGGTCCGCGAGCACCTGCGGGTCGGGCAGGGCGGAGACGGCCTTGACGCGAGCGCTCTGATCCGGGAAGGCCGCTGTGCCGCCGGGAGTCGCCTGCATATACGGCGCGCCCACGGGTGCGTCCGCCTGCGGGGAGAGGGTATTGTGCACACGATTCGCGCCGGGGGCTGGCAGCGCCGTCGGGTTGGAGCCGGGCGCCGGCCCAAGGCCGCTGAGAAGGTCCGGTTCCACGACGATATAGCCCGCCGCGGCGACCTCATCAGCCATCTCGCGCGCCCAGTCGCTCAGCCCGAAGATCTCGTGGATCATGATCACGACGGGCGCCTTGCCCTTGCTCTCCGGGTAGACCACCCAGGCCTGCAGCTTGCGGCCGCCCGGCTCGTTCAGGGTGACGTACTCGCCGTGGCGGGGGCTCTGGTCCAGACGGGCTTTGGCCCAGTCCTGGGCAGCGGCCCGCGGCGTGGCCGCGCCGCACATTGTCGTGATCAGAAGCCCTGCCGTGAACACACCGCCCGCTCGCATTGTCGTCATGGCACCGAGTCTACACAGCTGATAGCGCATTGGTTTGCCGGCGCTCCTGGTCAGCGATCAAAGAGGGAGCTCACGATGCTGCCGACCACCGCGCCGGTTCCGACCTCGCGGACGGTTTCGCCGCCGCCGGAGGGCAGGTAGGGCTGCAGGGCATGTGCCAGATTCGCGAGCGGCAGTGTTTGCAGCCAAACGCGTCCCGGGCCGGTGAGGGCGGCGAGAAAGATGCCGTCGCCGCCGAAGAACATGTTGCGGATGCCCTGGATGCGGGTGATGTTGAAGTTCACGCCGGTCTGAAACGCGCCCACGTGGCCAGGGTGCACCCGCAGCGTTTCGCCGGGGCGCAGGTCGCGGATCACCACCTCGCCGCCCAGCTCCAGCCACGCCGTGCCGTAGCCGGAGACCTTTTGCAGCAGAAAGCCATCGCCGCCAAAGATGCCCGCGCCCAGCGACTGTTGAAAGCCGACGCCCAGCTGAATCTGCGGCGTGGCGCATAAGAAGCCGTGCCGATGGATGAGGTACTCGTGCCCGGGGCCGACCTCCACGGGCACGATGTGGCCGGGGATCTTGGTGGCGAAGGCGACCTCGCCCTGGGCGCCCTGGGCCTGGTACTCGGTCATAAACAGCGTGCCGCCGCCGACCACGCGCTTGATGGCGCCCAGAAAACCGCCGCCGCCGCCGAACTGCGTGTGCGTGGTCATGGCCACGGCCTGCGACATCCAGCTCAGTTCGCCGGCCTCAGAGATCACGCTCTCGCCCGGGTCGAGCAGCAACTCCAGCACCGGCATCGTGGAACCCACAATTCGACTTTGCATCCGCCTCCTCACTTTCAGGCCAGCCGCTGGACCGGCCCGGCACACAACACGGAGAGAATACGACACCGCCTCGCAGAAGGTTCCCTGTCGCAGCCCGCAGTGGCAGCAGCTTCGGGGATCTGCGCACCTGTGCACAGCGCGGCTTCGTGCCCCGGACCCAATTTTCTGCTTGCCATGCGTAGGAAAGATTGTGTAAACAAACGCTTGTCTACCAAGAGAGACAAAGGGCAGGAAAAATGAACGCTCCACCCTCCGCTGTCCAGGTTCCTTCCCGTCTCCTGTCGCTGGATGTCCTGCGCGGCCTCACGGTCGCAGGCATGATTCTGGTGACCGATCCCGGCAACTACAGCCACGTTTACCCGCAGCTGCTGCATGCGCAGTGGAACGGCCCCACCGCGGCGGATCTCATCTTCCCGAGCTTTCTGGTCATCACCGGCATCTCGCTGACGCTGAGCTTCGCCGCGCGGCTCCGGCGTGGCGCTTCGCCTGCCGGGCAGGCTGCAGCGCATCGGGGTGTGCTACTTCATCGCCGGCCTGCTGTACGTTGCGCTGCACCGCCAGGGCGTGCGCCGCGAGGTGCGCACCGTCGTTCTGCTGGCCGCCTGCGCAGGCTGCCTGCTGGTGTACTGGGCGCTGCTGCGGTTCTATCCAACGCCGGGCTTCGGCCCGGGCCGGCTGGACCCGCTGGGCAGCCTGCCGGCCGTGCTGGACCGCGCGGTCATCACCGTGCCGCACATGTTTCGGTACGGCCTGCGCACGCCGGGTGTGGGCATCACCTTCGACCCTGAAGGCATCCTGTCCACGCTCGGCGCCCTGGCGACAACGCTCTTGGGTGTGCTCGCCGGCGAGGTGCTGCGGCACGGCCGCGACCGCGCGCGGGGGTGCGCCACCCTGGCCGTCGCGGGCACGGCGCTCTGGCTGCTGGGCCTCGCGTGGAACCTTACCCTGCCGCTCAACAAGCAGATTTACATGCCATCCTTTGCGCTGTGGAGCGCCGGGCTTGCGCTGCTGGCCTTTGCCGCCCTGCTGTGGTGGGTGGACCTGCTCGGCAACCGCCGAGGCTGGACCTTCGCGCTCATCTTCGGCAGCAACGCGATTTTCGCCTTTGTTCTGTCGCAGGTCGTCACGCGGCTGCTGACCGTGATGCGCGTCCACACGCCAGGGGGCAGCCAGGGGCTGTACACATGGCTCAGCGACCTTGTCTTTGGCCCCTGGCTGCCCCCGCGCGCGGCCTCGCTGGCCTATGCGCTCAGCCTCGTGCTGTTTAACGGGGCGCTGGTGTATCCGCTGTATCGGCGCAGGCTGTTTTTGAGGCTGTGAGCGCGCAGCGCCTGGGGGCCAGGAGCTATTCCGACCACAGAGCCAGGGTGTAGCCTGAAAGGCCATGAGGACTGTTTCCCGGCGTACGTTTGCAGCGATGGGAGCCTCGGCCCTGGCAGCCTCGGCTCTCCGTGGTCGCGCTTCCACCCCCGGTGCACCCGGCCGGGCGCGCGCCCTCGCCCCGCAGGCCTTCTCCCCGCTACCGCTGGGCCAGATCCGTCCCGCCGGCTGGCTCGCGCGTCAGCTGCGCATCCAGGCCGACGGCCTCAGCGGGCATCTGGACGAGTTCTGGCCTGACGTCGGACCCAACTCCGGCTGGCTGGGCGGCAGCGGCGAAAGCTGGGAGCGCGGGCCCTACTTTGTCGATGGCCTGCTGCCGCTCGCCTGGCAGCTCGATGACCCCATCCTGAAGGCCAAGGCCATGAATTTTGTGAACTGGACGCTGGACCACCAGGCGCCCAGCGGCCTCATCGGACCGACGAGCAACGACGACTGGTGGCCGCGCATGGTGATGCTCAAGGTGCTCGCCCAATACCACGACGCCACGGTCGCGGCCGGCAGACCGGACCCGCGGGTCCTCCCCGTGATGACGCGCTACTTTCACTATCAGCTTGCGACCATGCCCGGCCGTCCGCTGCGCGACTGGGGCAAATATCGTTGGCAGGACGAGGCGCTCGTGGTCGCCTGGCTTTATGAGCGCACGCAGGACCCGGAGCTGCTCGCTCTGGCCAGCCTGCTGCAGCAGCAGGGCTTTGACTGGGTGGGGAACTATAACGACTTCAGGTACACCGGCGTCACCACGCGCGCGGTGCTCAGCAGCACAGCCATCGGCGGCAACCAGCCGGAGGGCATGCAGACCCATGGCGTGAACAACGGCATGGGCCTGAAGACCGCGGCTGTCCGCTTCCGCTTCACCGGCAACCCCGGCGACCGCGCCAGCTCGCTGCAGGGCTTCCGCGTGCTGGATCAGTACCATGGCATGCCCAACGGCATATTCAGCTGCGACGAGCACCTTGCCGGCCTGGACCCGAACCACGGAACGGAGCTCTGCACCGTCGTCGAGACCATGTTTTCGCTTGAAGCCGCGCTGGCCACCTTTGGCGACCCGACCTACGGCGACCGCCTGGAAAAGATCGCCTTCAACGCGCTCCCCGGCACGTTCAACGACACCATGTGGGCGCACCAGTACGACCAACAGAGCAACCAGGTGCAGGTCGGGCTGCAGAGCAAGCCCTGGACTACCAATGGGCCGGAAAGCAACCTGTACGGCCTGGAGCCGCACTTCGGCTGCTGCACCGCCAACTTCCACCAGGGCTGGCCCAAGTTCACGCAAAGCCTCTGGATGCAATCGCCGGAGGGCGGTCTTGCCGCGACGCTGTACGCGCCCTGCGAGGTGAACACCACCGTGGGTGGCCGGCGCGTGCACCTGCGTGAAGAAACCGACTACCCCTTCCGCGACACCGTGCAGATCACCGTGACGCCCCAAGCACCGCACCGCTTTCCGCTGCAGCTGCGCATCCCGGCGTGGGCCGCGGGGGCCTCACTGGCTGTCAACGGCAAAGCCGTGCAGCAAAGCCTCGCCCCCGGCAGCTTCGCCGTGGTCGACCGCACCTGGACGCCCGGCGATGTCCTCACGCTACGCCTGCCGATGAAGCCTGTGGCCACGCGATGGTTCCATGCCAGCATGGCTCTTTCGCGCGGCCCGCTGGTCTTCAGCTACAGCCCCGGCGAGGCCTGGATGAAGCTGCGCGACCACGGCGAAACCGCGGACTGGCAGGTCTTTCCGCAGCGGGCCTGGAACTTCGGTCTGCATGTGGATGAGGTTTCCGCACCCGCGCTCGAGGTCGTGGAAGCCCCGGTGCCCACAACGCCCTTTGGCGCTGAAAACACGGCCGTCCAGCTGCGTGTGCCCGCGCAACAGCTACTCGCCTGGCGCAGTGAAGACGGCGTCGCCGCCCCCCTGCCCACCGGCAAGCTCACCAGCAAGCAGCCGCAGGAAACGATTGCGCTGATCCCCTACGCCGCGGCCAAGCTGCGGGTCACGGCCTTTCCGCAGCTCAGCTCGTAACGCGTAGCTTTCGCAATCCCCTCCTGGTTGTCATTCCCGCAGGGAATCTGCCTGTTTGCACGCCGCAACGGGCTCCGAGGGAAGTGGACAGAGCTTCGCCCTGAGCCATCAACACTCGGCTCCGTCTACACTGTGCAGCAGCGCACCCCCAACTCTGCCGGAGCTCCTCTTTGGCCACCACCACATTCGCCCAAACCGTAGCGGCCCCGCCGCAGCGCCTGCTCTCGCTGGACGTTCTGCGGGGCCTCACCATGGCCGCGATGGTGCTGGTCAACGACCCAGGCTCGGGCGCGGCGTATACGCAACTGGATCATGCCGAGTGGAACGGCGCCACCTTCACCGACATGATCTTTCCGTGCTTTCTGGTGATGGTCGGTGTGGCCACCACGCTGAGCTTCGGCGCGCGTCTCAGCCGCGGTGCAAGCCACGCCCGCCTCGCGCTGCACACGCTGCGACGCGGCGCCCTCATCGTCTTTCTTGGGCTTGTGCTCAACGTCATCTTCCACATCGATCTCCCGCACATGCGCTTCCCCGGCGTGCTGCAGCGCATCGGTATCTGCTACACGCTGGGCGCGCTGCTTTACCTCGCGCTGCCCGGGCCGGATACGGGTCGCTTCCGCCGCCTGCGTGAGATCGTCATCGCCATTGTGGCTGCGGTCTGCCTCCTCGCGTACTGGCTGCTGCTCAAGCTGTATCCCACGCCTGGTTTTGGTGCCGGGCACATGGACAGCTACATGAGCCTGCCCGCTTATATCGACCGGGCGACCTTTGGCGTGCACCACATCTATCGCTGGGCCACCACGCCCGGCATGGCCGGCCCCACTTACGATCCGGAGGGTTTGCTGTCCACCCTTCCCGCGCTCACCAATGTGCTCTTCGGCATCCTGGCCGGCGAGCAACTGCGCACCAACCGGCCGCGACGCGTGCAGTGCGGCATCATCGCTTCCATGGGCACCACGCTATGGCTGCTGGGCCTTGCGCTCAGCCACTGGATGCCGCTCAACAAAAAGCTCTGGACCAGCACTTTCGCGCTGTTCACCTCGGGTCTTTCCATCCTCTGCCTGGCGGGCTTTCTTTATCTTGTCGACATCCGCAAGCACCGTCGTGGGTGGGGCTTTCTGCTGATCTTCGGCACCAACGCCATCCTCGCTTATGTGTTGTCGGATGTTGTTGGCTGGGTCTTCGACCTCATTCATCTTCCGCTGCGGGGGCGCTGGCTGAACCTCCATGCCTGGCTCTACCGTGCGCTGTTTGCCTCCTGGCTCGCGCCCAAGAACGCTTCGCTCGGTTTTGCACTTCTGTACGTTGCCGTCGTCGCCGCGCTGGTGTACCCGCTCTATCGACGTCGCATCTTTCTCCGCCTCTGATCCGCGACTTCGCATCGCCACAACGCAGCAGACACAAGACTTTGCAGTCTCATCACAACGCACCGGTTGCGCATCCAGAGACTCGCGCATCCAAAGCGTCGATATGGCAACTGCTGTTCTTGAACCCCTGCCGGCTGAATCTCGTGTCCACGCCAAGCAACATAAGAGAGTCAACGCCAACGCCACTACGCCAGCCTGGAAAGGCGTCGCCGCCGAAGCCCGCAAACATTTCGGCATCAAGGGTTTTAGGCCCGGCCAGCGCGAAATCCTTGAAGCGGTCTTTAGTGGCCGCGATGTGCTCGGAATTCTGCCCACGGGCGGGGGCAAGTCGCTCACCTACCAGCTGCCGTCGTTGTTTCTGCCGCATCCCGTGGTGGTGGTTTCTCCGCTCATCGCGCTGATGCAGGACCAGCAGGAGCACGCCGCGGCTGCTGCCATTGCCGTGGACAAGATCGATTCCACCGTGGGCGCGAAAACAGCCCGCGCCACCACGGAGCACATCGATAGCGGAAGCTCGCAACTGATCTACACGACGCCGGAACAGCTGGAAAAGGCGGAGTTCCTTACCGAACTGCGCAAGGCCGGAGGCGTCAGTCTTTTCGTCGTTGACGAAGCGCATTGCATCTCGCAATGGGGCCATGATTTTCGCCCTGCCTACCTTGGCCTCGGCATCGTGCGCGAACAGCTCGGCAACCCGCCTGTGCTCGCGCTCACGGCAACGGCGACGCAGAAGGTCATCGACGAGATACAGCAGGTGTTGCACATGCAAGAGCCGGCGGTCGTTAACACCGGCTCGGAACGCACCAACCTTCATCTTGCGGTAATTCCCACGGTCAGCAGCGATGCCAAATTTGCTCGCATCGGCGCGCTTCTGCAGAAGGAGGAGGGCACCGGCATCATCTACACCGCGTCGGTGAAATCCGCGGACGAACTGCACGACTGGCTCAAGGACCATGGCATCTCCGTGGGCCATTACCACGGCAAAATGAAGACCCGTGAGCGCGAACAGGTGCAGGAAGAGTTCATGCGCGGCGAGCACAAGGTGATGATCGCAACCAAGGCGTTCGGCCTCGGCATCGACAAGCCCGACATTCGCTTCGTATACCACTACGAGTTTCCTGACTCGCTGGAGACGTATGCGCAGGAGGCTGGCCGTGCCGGCCGCGATGGTCTGCCCTCGCGCGCCGTGCTGCTCTATCGCCTGGAAGACAAGCGCATCCAGACCTACTTCCTTGCGGGTCGTTACCCGCACGCCTCCGAGGTCAGTGCGGTGCTGGAGGTGCTGGCCCTGGGGCGCATGCTGCCTTACGTTGCCGCGAAGCGAAAAGCCGAAGCCGAAGCCGAACAGCCCGCAGATCCCGCGCCGCGCGAGGACGGCGACGGCACCGTGGTGAATTCCGCACAGGTGCTGGCGGGATACTCTGCAGAGCCCACGCGCTACGAGATGGAGGCCGCCGCCAACACGCCCGAGGGCATCCAGGCGCAGGCCTCTTCCGTCAGTGAACTGATGCACGAGTCCAAAGGTCGCCGTCTCAACCTTCGCACCGTCGCGGAGTATGCCGACGTGGGCCTGAAGCGTACCCAGGTCATCCTTTACATGCTGGTTGAAGCGGGGCTGGTGGAGCGCAGCAAAAGGGGCGGTTACAGGCTCAATGTTGCCGCCGTGCCCAGCGAAGACGAGATCACGAAGCTGCTGAAGTCCTACGAGGAGCGTGCTGAGCACGACAAGCAACGCCTTGCGGAGATGATGCACTACGCGGAATCCGCAAGCTGCCGGACGCAGTCCATACGGCTTTACTTTGGCGAGGAGATCGGTGAGCCCTGCGGGCGGTGTGACAACTGCGAGCGCGGGCAAGACCCCGAAGCGGACCTGCTCGCGCATGCGGAGGCCGACCGCGCGCAGCATAAGGCACTGCGTCGGCCCGCACCGTCGAAGCGGGAAGCGGCCAGGCTGACCGGCGAGGTGGATTCCGCTCCACGGGACGCGCACGGCACCACCGTGATCTCCACGGTGCACGGCGACATTCGCACCACCGCGCCGGAAACCCTGGTGCGTTCAGAGCCGGAGCGCTTCAAGGTCGGCGATCGCGTCCGGCACGCGCGCTTCGGCATCGGCCAGATCCGTGATGTGCACGGCAACAAGGCGCTGGTGAAGTTTCCCAAGGCAGGGGAAAAGCAGCTGGTGGTGGATTTTTTGCAAGCAGTCACCAGGCCCTGACCCGTAGTGTGACCTGTCGTAACTGGACCCCCCGCCCTCGCGCCCTGTACCCTGAAGGTGACCATGTACAAGCGCGTTCTGCTCAAGCTCTCAGGTGAAGCGTTGGCCGCCGGCCGCGGCTTCGGCGTTGATGCTGTCTTTATCCAGGCCGTCGCTCAGGAGATCGCCGGCGTTGCCCTTACTGGCTGTCAGATCGGCGTCGTCGTGGGCGGGGGCAACTTCTTTCGCGGCGTGGCGGAGCAGGCAGTCGGCATGGACCGCGTCGCCGCCGATCACATGGGCATGCTGTCGACCGTGATCAATGCGATCGCTCTGCAGGACGCAATTGAAAAGACCGGCGTTCACTGCCGCGTCATGAGCGCCATCGAGATGCACGAGGTGGCGGAGCCTTACATCCGGCGCCGCGCCATTCGCCATCTGGAAAAAAATCGTGTCGTGATCTTCGCCGCCGGCACCGGCAATCCGTACTTCTCTACCGACACCGCCGCCAGCCTGCGCGCCATGGAGATCGGCGCCGATGTTTTGCTGAAAGCCACCTCCGTGGACGGTATTTACACCGCCGATCCGAAGAAAGTGGCGGACGCGACCAAGTTCGAGACCATCACCTACATGGATATCCTGCGCCTTGGCCTGCGCGTCATGGACACCACCGCGGTGTCACTGTGCAAGGACAACAACCTGCCCATGATCATCTTTTCCATGCGCGAAAGCGGCAACATCCAGCGTGTGATCGAAGGCGAAAAACTGGGATCGCTGGTCACCGCCTAAGCAGACTTGTCCTTGATTCAGAGCCCCCTTGACTCGGGTAGACCCCAAGCCCTGGCCCCGTCCTCTCGACCGCGGCGGACCTCTTAAGCCTGTCCCCGTCATCTCGACCGCAGCGCAGCGGAGAGATCCGCAGCCTGCAGACCGCGGAACACTGCATCTATCGCAACACGCAGTTCCCTTCGGGAATGACAACAAAAAAGGCGAAGCGCGCCAGCATTACCAGTCGCATGAGAGCAAGATCACATCTGCCGTGTCAAGCGCCAAGGGCGCGCTCTATACCAGCCCAGGCCGAAGGCCTGGGTTGAGGGCCAGTACACCCGCCAGGCCTGAAAGGCCGCCCTATAGGAGACTGGTACAGCTACGAGACTTCCGCCCTAACCCTCGTCGACGCTCCGCCCGGCCAGCGCTCGCGCGAGCACACCGAGGCCCACAAACAGCAGGGCATACGGCAGCGCCACCACCAGCGAGGCGATCGCTTCCAGCGGATAGCGCACCGCGGGCGCTACCTGTGCGAGCTCGCGGCTGTTGCCCACAAAGATGCCCAGCACCGCCACCACCAGCAGCAGCAGCAGCGCAAGCTGTTGCGACAGGCCTGCCGATCTTGCATCGGGGCTGCGCCCGGAGAGCACACGCAAAGCCACCGGCGGCAGGCTCAGGGCAAGGATTATCAGCACGATCAGCAGAACGCCGTTGCCCAGCCACGCGCTGTGCAGCAGCGCGGTGTGGCCGTGCCGTGTGAGCCACTGCGTTAGCCAGCTGAACAACAACGCGGCGATCGCGTATACCGCCAACGTCCTCAAGGCCAGCTCCAGCATGCCGCCCCAGTGCCGTGCCAGCGCCGTTCCGGGGCTCGTCTCCGCGGGTCGCCTGCGCTCCCCGGCGTTGCGCACCATCTCTGCCACGATCACCAGGGCAGCGGCATACAGCAGCGCGCGAACGAAATAGCTAAGCCAGGTGAGCAGCAGCGCCAGCACCGTGGTGCTCTGCATGGCCGATGCGGAAAGCTGCGTGTGCACCACGGCGCCGCCCAGCACGGAATGCCGCGCCGTCTGATGCAGCACCATCGCACGCAGGGTCGCCACCCTCGCCAGATTGACGAAGTAGCCCAGCAGGTCCGCCGCAAGCACCGGCAGCCAAAGCAGCGGCCGCCGCCGCAAAAGATCCACCAGTTCCTGCCAAAGCTCGCTCACGCCATCTCCTTTGCGAAGCTCATCATACGCACCGCAAGCGTCGGCGCCATCCCGCAAAAGCGCAATGGCGGCCCACGGCGTTCAGGCCGCAGCGCGCCGCCGCTTCCACCAGCCCTGAATCCATCGCTGGCAGGGATGCTCCACCCATCGCCGCACCGCCATGGCCACCAGGATCACGAAGACATAGCTGATCCACGGGTCCAGGCGCGCGACATGCAGCCGCACCGTCACGTGGTGCCATTGCAGCAGCTGAAAGAGGTTGAAGTGCAGCAGATACAGCGCATAGGTGGAGGTCCCGATGGCCACCAGCGGCCGCGCTGAAAACACACGCGCCAGCGGACTTGTGCCGGCCAGGCCCAGAATAATCAGCGACCACACCGGCGTCAGCAGCCCGCCGTGCACCAGGATGTACGGCACCCGCGGGGCGATCTGGTACACCGCCAGCCACGCCAGCGCAAAGCCGGCCAGCCCGGCGATCATGCGTCCGCGCACCTGCAGCCTGGCCGCGTCGTGCAGGCGGCCCAGGGTGAGCCCCGCCAGAAAGGTGCACACATAGGCCAGCGGCGTGTACTTCAGCACGTTCAGCCAGTTGCCGCTGCTGTAGCGCGTCACCGGTTGCGCCAGATGATCCGGATTCGTCAGCCAGTAAACGGTGTGCGGCACCAGGCCCAGCAGCCAGAAGCCGACGACCATTGCAGCCAGCTTCCACGGGCTGCGCGGCCAGCGCAGCTTCAGCAGCCAGGGAAAGGCGATGTACAGCACCACCTCGCAGCTCAGGGTCCAGCTCACGGTGTTCCAAAACGTCGCCAGGTGCGGAAAAAAGCCCTGCATCAGCAGCGGGGTCAGCACGGTGCCGGCCCAGAACTGCCCATGGCTGCGGGAGCGCCACTCGAGCATCAGCATGGGGA
Source organism: Granulicella sp. (assembly GCA_965218675.1). GTDB lineage: Bacteria > Acidobacteriota > Terriglobia > Terriglobales > Acidobacteriaceae > Granulicella. Next base: position 66,327 of record CBDCLP010000009.1, on the reverse strand, counting down.
TCGACACAAGCATGGTCAGCAGGTACACCGGATAGAGCCGCGAAAAGCGGGCCATCCAAAAGTCCAGCTTGCGCACCCCGCCCGGCCGCTGCGCGTAGTTGTAGCTCAGGATGAAGCCGCTGATCAGAAAGAAAAAGCTGACAAACACATAGCCGATGTCGATGATCGGGTACAGCGTCACCCAGGGATGGCGCTCCCAGCGCAGGCCGCTCGGCGTGAAGTGAAACATCAGAATGGTCAACGCGAGCAGCGTGCGCAGGCCGGTCAGCGCGGGCAGCGCGGGGCGGCGATCGGCGGCCTGCACCCGTGCGGGCTGCATCTCCAGCGCCGGTTCTCCCGTGGATGTGGGCGCGGTTCTTTCAGCGACGTGCAACGAGCTCACCTGTGCTTGGACGCGCCGTGTTCGCGGAAGTTCTGTCGCGCTCACCCTTATTGCAGCTGCACATGCGCAAAACCCAGCCCTTCCAACATTGCCCGCACGGTTTCCTGCGCGTTGGCCCGCGCCGTGTCCAGAATGCCATCCTTCAGGGCCGCCTGTTGCAACTCGCCCTGCGCCCGCTCGCGGGTCACGGTCTCCAGGTTCGGATCGGCGCGCACAAAGATGCCCGTGTCCCGCGAGTAGACCCGGCTCCTGGCGTTGTCGATCGTGGTCACAAAGACCTCGCTTGGCGGCAGCGTCAGCGAAATCGACCGCCCGTCGCGGCCTTCCGTAATGTGCACGCTTTCCGGGCGCAACTTGCTGAAGTCGATGCCCGCAATTGTCTGCCCATGCACAATCATCAGCAGCCTGTCGCCGGCCAGCAGGTCCGGCAGCACCGGGCTGGACTCATGGCTTTCAACCACGGTGTCCAGCGAAAACACCACCGTTTCCAACCGGTTCAGCCGCTGGATCTTCTCCACCACGTCCGGCGCCGAGACAGTAACCAGCGGCCGCCCCGTGATGTAACTCGCCAGCTGCCCGGCCAGCCCGGAACGCGCCTGATGCACAAAAAATCCCAACGCCGCTGCGCCGAGCGCGACGGCGAGAAGAATGCCCGCGATGGCGCCTGTGGGTCGTCTCGATGTGTAGGAACTGTAACCTGCCATGGAGAGGGACTGAGCTTTCCATCCCCCAATCTACCATCAGGAATGGTAGTGTTTTCCCATGGCCGCAACCGTTGAAATGGACAGAGCAGGACGCCTCGTCATCCCGAAACGCATCCGGGAGTCGCTGCATCTGCGGCCGGGAAGTGCGCTGCAGATCGAGTTGCGAGGTGACGAGATCATTCTCAGCCCGCAAGAGCCAGCGCGCGGGCTGTATGAAGAAGACGGGCTCTTAATCTATGACTGTGGCGTGCCCCTGTCAGCACGGGACGTAAACCGCTGGGTCCAGGAAGAACGCGAACGCCGGACGCAACACATTCTGGCCAGCCAGTGACTTTCCTGGACACCTCCGTTCTGGTGGCAGCTGCCCAGAGCCAGCACGCGCAACATGTCCAGAGCGCCACCCTGATACGGTCCGCGGACCGCACCAATACGGCTTGCGCACTGCATTCGTTTGCTGAAACGTTCAGCGTGCTTTCCGGAATGCCGCGTCCGTTTCGGATGCCGCCGGCGGTTGCGCTGCAAGTCTTGCGACGGTTCGGCGAACGTGTGCGAACCGTCGCGCTTACCGAGGAAGAGTACCTCGCCACGCTGGAGTCGATGGCTTCTCGCGGGCTCATGGGCGGCATTGTCTACGATGCGCTGCTCCTGCGGTGTGCACGCAAGGTACAGGCAACTCGCGTTTACAGCCTGAACCCAGGCGACTTCAGGATTGTCGACCCGGAACTGGCAAGCCGCGTGATGGTTCCCTAGCCTCTGCTTCGAGCGGAGCACATAGCTCAAACAGTGGAGCACCGAGGCTCGCTCTGCCACTAGGCCCGGACCTCAGCCTCTACCAGCCGCTCTGCCGCTTTCAGTCCGCGGTGCGCGTAGCTTGCCCGGATGAAGGCGTGGAACAGCGGATGCGGCTCCAGAGGTTTGGACTTGAACTCCGGATGGAACTGGCAGCCGAGGAAGAACGGGTGCCCGGGAAGCTCCACGATCTCCACATAGGTGCCGCTCTCGCTGGAGCCCGTCAGGCGCAGGCCGCCCTCGGTCAGCGGCTGCTCAAACTCGCGGTTGAACTCATAGCGATGTCGGTGCCGCTCGCTGATTCTGGTGCTGCCGTAGGCGCGTGCGGCCAGCGAGTCCGGCTCGATCACCGTGTCCCAGGCGCCCAGCCGCATGGTGCCGCCCATCTCTTCCACGCCGGTCAGCTCGCGCAGCTTGTAGATCACGCGAAACGGGGTTTGCGGATCGAACTCGCCCGAGTTGGCGCGTTCGAGGCCGCACACGTTGCGCGCAAATTCGATGCACGCCGTCTGCATGCCCAGGCAGATGCCGAAGTACGGCGTCCCGGATTCGCGCGCGTAGCGAATCGCGTTCAGCATGCCCTCGATGCCGCGCTTGCCAAAGCCCCCCGGCACCAGGATGCCGTCATAGCCTTCCAGCATTTCGGCACTCTCGGGCACCTCCAGGCTGGTCGCTTCGATCCAGGTGACGCGCAGCTTCAGGCCTTCGGCCAGCGCGCCATGCACCAGAGCTTCCTTCAGCGATTTGTAGCTGTCCTCATACTCCACATACTTGCCCACAATGCCGATGTGGACCTCGTCGGTGGGGTGGTAGGCCCGGTGCACCAGGTCACGCCAGCGCGTTATGTCGGCCTCGGGCGCGTCGATGCGGAGATAGCGCAGCGCCAGCGCGTCCACGCCCTGCGCGGCCAGGTTCAGGGGCACCTCATAGATGCTCGGCACATCGCGCGCAATGATCACGCCGCCCTGCTCGACGTTGCAAAACGCCGCGATCTTTTCGCGCATCTCTTCGGGCACCTCGCGGTCGGCGCGGCACAGCAGAATGTCGGGCTGGATGCCGATGCTCAGCATCTCCTTGACCGAGTGCTGGGTGGGCTTGGTCTTCAGCTCCTGCGCGGCGGCGATCCACGGGATCAGCGTAACGTGGACAAAGCAGGTGTGGTCGCGGCCCAGCTCCTGCCGCATCTGCCGGATCGCCTCCAGGAAGGGCAGCGACTCAATGTCGCCCACCGTGCCGCCGATCTCCACGATGGCCACATCGCAGTCCTGTCCGATCTTCTTCGCGGCGGCTTTGATCTCGTTGGTGACGTGGGGGATGACCTGCACCGTCTTGCCAAGGTAGTCGCCCCGGCGCTCCCGCGTGATGATCGACTCGTAGATGCGGCCGGTGGTCAGGTTGTTGTCGCGCGTCAGCCGGGCATGGGTGAAGCGTTCGTAGTGGCCCAGGTCCAGGTCGGTCTCCGCACCGTCATCGGTAACAAACACCTCGCCGTGCTGAAACGGACTCATCGTGCCAGGATCGACGTTCAGGTAGGGGTCGAACTTCATCAGGTTGACGCGCAGCCCGCGCGCCTCCAGCAGGCAGCCAATGGAGGCCGCCGCCAGCCCTTTGCCCAATGACGACACGACGCCGCCCGTCACAAAGATGTACTTTGCCGACACGCTTGCTGACCTCTTCGGTTGTGAAATCGGTTGTGCCTGGTGTGCACGATCAAGTATACCGCGCGGCCGCCGCAGGGCCCGCGAGCGGCGGCCCCATCGGCTCGCCTACCACCTTTGTGGCCTGCCGCGGTTGCGCCAAAGTCGCTACGCTGAACTGCAGAACAAGACTATGCAAGCCAGGCCCGACAGTTCACTCCGCCTCAGGGCAAGCCTGTACCTCGCGCTGCGCAGGGTGGCCGACCGCCGTGTAGCCACCCGCGCTGCCCGCGCCGGGCGCCCACCCCAGCCGCGGCATCTGCTCACCGGTGAGCGCGGCGAAGACCTCGCCTACTTCCACCTTTGCCGCCGCGGCTACACCGTGGTGGCGCGCCGCTGGCACTCCGCCCGTCTTCGCGGTGACCTCGATCTGGTGGCCTGGGATGGCGACACCCTGGTCATCATCGAGGTCAAAACCCGCTCCGCCCACGACTTCGTCTCCGCGGAAACCGCCGTCACCGAGCCCAAACAGCGCATGCTGCGCCGCATGGCAATGGCCTTTCGTCAGCGGTTTCCTGAGCCCTGGCGCGATCTCGTCCCGCTACGCTTCGACATCCTCAGTGTCTACGACCTCTCCTCGGGGCCGGAGTTCGAGCACCTCCATAACGCTTTTCCGCTGCTTCCGGCCGCCTGACTGCATCCCGATCGCCCGCCCGGGAACGCCCGCCCGTTGCACGGTGTCTAATAGGGGGGAACGGACCCGCCGCAACTCGAGGTTGAAACTGCTCCGATGACGCTGATCGACGCCCCCGCTTTTGACTCCCGTCGCGCCAACCGCAATCGCAACATCGTCATCGCCGTTGCGGTGCTTGCCGTCGTTTTGCTGGTGCTCACGGTGCTGGGCTACCTGCTCGGGCACGGCTGGCTGTTCACCAACCTGCCCACCGAGCATCGCGTCAGCCAGTTCTACAGCGCGCTGGAGCACAAGGACTACGCCAGGGCCTACGGCATCTACCAGAACGATCCCACCTGGCAGCAGCATCCTGCCAAATATGCGGGCTACCCCCTGAGCCGCTTCACCGAGGACTGGACCAATCCGCAGTACAGCCCGGCCGGCGCGCCCATCACCTCGCATCATGTGGACGTATCCCGCACCGACGGCAGCGGCGCCTTCGGCACCGGCATCATCGTCGGTGCCACGCTGAACGGCAACCCGGACAAAAAGGCCTTTATCTACGTCAACAAGGCCGACGGCACGTTCACCTATCCCTCACCGCACATCATCGAGTATTGAGTCGCTTCTAAGCCGCGTTTGCGTCGCGCCGATTACGCCGCCGCGCTGGCCTGCGAAGGCGCACGGGCCGTGCGCTCCAGCCGAAGCACCAGGATGTCGTCTTCCTGCCCGAAGCGTTCGGCGGCGTCGGCCACCTCATGCACGGTGGCGCGTCCGGCGATCATGCTGCCGATGCGCTCAAAGCCGAACATCCGGCCCTCTGCATCCTGCGCCTCGACTACACCGTCAGTCAGCAGCATCAGCGAATCATGCTCCCGAAGCTGCAGGTGCGCGGTGGTGTAATCCACGCCCGGCAGTGTACCCAACGGCAGCGCGCCCTCCATCGCCAGCTCCTCCCCGTTCAGATACGGCGGCAGATGTCCCGCATTCACGATGGAACAGAACCCGTCCGCGGTGATCTTCATGGCAAGGCAGGTCGCGGTCGCATAACCGCGCTCGCACAAGCGGTCGTTCAGGTTCGCCAGCAGCCGTTCGGGGTCCGGATCCTTGTGCGCCGCGGCGTCGATGGCGCCCACAATCAGCGCCACCAGCATGCCCGCCTGCAGCCCCTTGCCCGTCACGTCACCCACCAGCACCAGCACGCTGCCGTTCGCTCGATGGGGAATGATCTGGAAGAAGTCGCCGCCCACCTCGCGGGAGGGCCGGTAGTCGCTCTCGATGCGCAGCCCCTCGATCTGCGGCAGTGTGGAAGGGATGATGACCTTCTGCAGCTCGCGCGCCTGCCGCACTTCCAGCTCCCACTGCACCTGCTGCCGTTGCGCCAGCAGAAAGCGCCGCGAAGCCATCAGGGTCACCAGCAGCAGGGACAGCATGGTTGCCACCTGCCCAAGGGAAACGGCAAAGTGCCACACCGAAAACGTGATCGGCAGGTGCAGCAGCCGCAGCTCGGATTGGTAGTTGGCGGCAATGGTCAGCAGCACAGCCGGCAGCGCCATCAGGCCTTCGGAACGGTTGCGCCGAATGCCCTGCACGGTGACCGCAATCAGCAGCGCCGCCAGACCCAGCTTGATCCACAGCATCGCCGAGGTCAACGCATGGCCCGCCGCCAGGCTCACGACCTGTCCGTACAGGGGTGGCCGCACCATGGCCGTGGTCAGGGCCAACAGCAGCATCAGGAGGATGGTCGGGATCCAGAGCCGTTTCCGGGTCCGCAGCCCAAACCAGGAAGCCCAGAACAATACCCAAAGCCCGATTCGCAAAGGCGTCAGCACCACATCCTTGAGCAGCAACGCCGGCGTTTGCGGAAGCAGGGTGGTGAAGTTCACCAGCAGCACCACAATGTTGCCCAGCATGGTCGCAAAGATCACCATACCCAGCCACAGGTAGGCTTTATCGCGGCGCTCAATCGAGAAGTGTGCCATCGCCACGATCAAGGCAAGCAGCAGCACCAGCAGCTCCAGGTAGCCGCTGCCCACCGTGTGTGCCTGTTGATCCCAGTCCAGCCGCACCTGCGTTGCCACGGTAGGGGCCAGCCCGAGCCCCGGCGGTCCATGCAGGCCGCCGGCATCCGCGTTCCAGAATCGGCTTGCGCCATCCATCCACAGCCGGATGGCAATTACGACCGTGCCGCCCTGCAACCCCGGCGGAAAACGGAAACCGCGCGGCAGCGCACTGTAGGCGGTCACCCCATGCCGTCCAAACGTCCCGAACTGCCCGATCTGTTGGCCGTTCACGAAGACCTGATACGCATCATCGAAGCTGTCCGGCATCTTCAGCGCAACCGCCGTGCGCGCGCCATCCAGCCGAACGTGCAGCCGATACCAGGCAAAGCCCGCGTGGTCCGGATGTCCCAGTGCAGTCCACCCAGGCACAAAGCCGCTTGTGCCCAGGTAGGGGTCGGCGCCTTCCGGGGAGTGGAGGTCCACCGTCTCCCACTGCCCGTCCGGAAAATCCGGCTCCTTCCAGGCGGGGTCATCCCCCACATGGAAGCGCCATGGACCGTAAAGATTGGCCGCGGACTCGCCCAACTGAACATGGACCGGCGCGCCCTGGGCGCCCTGGGGCATCTGGCTGGCTCCAGGGATGACGCCAGCCCACAAAAAGCACACCGCCAGGCAGATCTGAGCCCACTGCATCACAGCATCTCTCTTCAAGCCTGTCTGCGCCGTCGAGCCCACCCGTACGCCCCGCTGCAGCACAGCCCCGTCATCAAAAGCAGCCACGACGAGGGCTCCGGGGTGCTGGCGAAGGTGACGCTGGCCGTCACATCCGGAAAGTCTCCCGGCGGCAGCACACCATCTTCCGTGATGATGAACAGCTGACCCTGCGGGATCGTGCCGCTCGTAAACTGCAGATCGAAGGAGTTCGACGCGGGATCATACACACAACTTGCCGCGCTGAAGATCTCAAAGCCGCTGGGATCGGTGTTGCAGGCGAAGCTCTGCCCAAGCACGGTGCCCGCGTTCGGAAAACGCAGTTCCAGACCGCTCCAGCTGTCGCCCGTGCCGTTCACCCCGGCAAAGCAGCCGTCGGCACTAATGCCGGCGGGCAACTCGCCTGCCGAACACGTCAGAAAGCCGGTGCTGCCCCCGATGGTGAAAGGCGAGCCCGTAATCACCGTGGCAGGGTAGCTGTTGGGGTCCAGGATGTTGATCTTGCCCGCTGTCGCCGTTCGCACAAAAGCACACAGAAGCAAAAGAGGAAGAATTCGGCAGAAAGTACGCATAAAGCCTCGCAATCGCAAGGGGATGGCAAGAGCAAGAACGTTGCAATGAGCCCGAAGTGGCTCCAGCGTATGCGGAACCTTACGGCTAGTCAACAAATAACCTGCAAAACGTAGCCTGGCGTCGACATGGCGAACTCGACCGCTTGGAAATTCTTCTCTCCCCAGACGAAGGCCTCCGGAAGCGACGCCTCTCTCCTCCCGAACACCCGAGCCGCCCTGGGCCGCACCGGCGCATCTCACCGAATGCCAATACGCAAGGAGGCTCATGGCCGACACGCAAACGCAGGACCAGACCAACGAAGCCAACAGGCACCAGCCGGCGGCAACCAACGACGCGCCCAGCCCCATGCCCCACACCAGGGGCGACGCCAAAGCCGAACCCTCCGGCTATCGCGGCAACAACCCATCCACAGCCGGCCCGGGCCAAACTGAAGTTCACTCCGCCACGCCGGACAACGCCATCCAGCAGCTCAACCCCTCATCCCCGGGCGATACCGCGACGACGCCGGGCACCAACGCCAAAATCGGCTGAAAGGCGGTCTGCTCTACCGTCCCGCCCTCGAAGAGGCAGGCCAATCCGAACGCTTGAGCGGCCGCCAAAGCTGGCGCAGCGTCAAGGACAAAGCGGTGCGCACAGTGTGCACCTGCAGCGGATAGAACAGCAGGGCGCGGAACGCCGCCCCCCATGCCGCGACCATCTGCCCCTTGGCCGCCAACGCTTCGCCCCTTTGTCGATGGACCCAACTCAGCGCCACCCGGCGCTGCCGCCAGCCGCACCCCGGCAGACCAAAGTGCTTTTCCACCAGCCGGAGCTGCGACGTGGTCATGCGGTTCACATCCGTGCTCATGGCCTGCGGCGAAAGACGGTATAGCGCGATCACCTCACGCACCAGCACGGCCTCCTGCCGGGCCGTGAGGCGGATCCAAAGATCACGATCCTCCGAGGCCCGCAGGCTTTCGTCAAAGCCGCCCACCGCCTCCGCGCTGTCGCGGCGAAAGCTCACCGTGGGGCAGGGCAGATCCAGCATCCGCATGTAAAGATAGGGCGCCACGCGGCCTTCGGCGTAGCTTGCCGGCTTGTCAAAGGTGTCGATCACCTGGCCCCGTGGATCGATGCGCGAAACGTAGCCGTAGGCCAAAGCCGCCGCCGGGCGGGCTTGAAAGGCGGCCAGGGTCGCCTCCAGCCTCCGCGGCAGCCACACATCATCGGCATCCAGCAGCGCCAGATACTCCGCAGTGGCATGCCGGATCGCGGTGTTGCGTGCCGCCGGCAGACCCGCATTGCTTTGCCGGATGTACAACAGCTTGTCCCCAAGCCGTTCCTGGTACGGCCGCACCAGCTCGGGGGTCTCGTCGGTGGATCCGTCGTCCACCAGCAGAATGCGCCAGTCGCGAAAGGTCTGGGCTTCTACGCTGTCCAGCGCCAGCGCCAGAAAACGGGCAGCGTTGTACGCGGGAATGATGACATCAAAGGTGGGCATACATCTTCATCTCTTCGGGCGGTCAGCGCACGCAGCCCCAACCGCCGCCGATCCTGATTCTCCCATACCGCGACCCATGCGCCCTGCACGTGAGCCATCAGCAGAAAGCCACGGCCGCAGGTGCACGGCCGTGGCATCGTCTGTGCGGAGCGAACGCCCCTTCGGCATCCGCTCCGCTTTGTTAGGGGTGAACCCCGGCCTCTAGTGCAGCGCCGCGATCGCGGTCTGCTCCACCAGCATCGGCGAAACCGACGCCTTGAAGTTGCTGCTGCCGGTGAAGGCGCCGTAGATGGTCAGGTTGGTGAGGCCAGCCGGAATGGTCCAGCTGATCGTCCCGGTCTTGTTGATCGTGCCGAGCACCAGCGGCCAGTTGCCGTTGGTGTACACCACCACATTGCCGACCGGTATTTTGCCCGCGAGCGCCGCCGTGACTGTGGCGGTCAGCACAACCGGCTTGGCCGAGCTTGGTCCCTTGCTGAGCGACAGCGTAATCTGTGTCGCCGCCGCGGTGGCTGTGGGCACCGAGGGTGCAGGCCCCAGGGACTTGGTTCCGGTCGTGGTGGTCGTTGTAGTGGTGGTGGTCGGCGTGGTTGGCGAGCTGGGTGCGGGTGCTGTCGGCGCGCTAATCGGGGCGGGGGGCGCCGTCGGTGCCGTTGTCCCGACCAGACCAGGATCAATCGCGCCGCGGCTGGTGGGCTGCACGCGTTGTGCCCCCGTGAAGTCGAGTGTCAGACCCGGAATCGTCACCCCGGTGCCAATCACCTCGGAACCCTGCAGCGGCGCGGCGTTGTTGAAGCCGTAGGCACGCTGGGTCTCGTCGGTCAGGCTGGGGTCACTGCACAGGGCGTTGGTCTCATTCAGCCATAGCGCGGGGCAGGTCCAGTTGGCCTTGGCATGGTAGGTGACGTTGTTGCTGTTAAAGCTGCCAGGGTTAGAAAACGGGTTCACGCCGCTCGGGAAGTTGTCGAGATAGAGCGGCGCCGGGAAGTCCGCCTGGTAAGGGCTGACGAAGCCGACGAACACATTGTTGCGAACGTCCGCTCTTGAGGTGGAATCGCACGGTCCCTGGGTCTGGTCACACTGCAGCAGGACGCCGACGGCATTGGGGCTGTAAAGCGTGTTGAAACGAAATGCGGTGGTGGCGTTCTTTTCCGTGGAAATCAGAACCCCATTGTTGCCGGCCCGGCAAAAATCACTGAGGTGCGCGTTGAATCCAGCAGGCGTTCCCGGAATGGCATTCTGCATCGCGTAACAGTTGCCAACAATCACGGAGTTCTCGATGGTTCCGTTCGATCCGCCGCTCTTGAGCTGCTCGCCCATGTTGCCATAGGCCAGGGTGCGGGTGATGCTCATGCTGGAACCGGACCCGACCAGATGCAGCGCATCCAGGCCGTCCTGCGTGTTGTAGCTCACCACGCCCTGGTCGAAGTGCACGTTCCATGGCGTCGTGCTGAACACAGTGGCCGTGCCGAATCCGTCACCGTAACCGCCGTTGGAATCGTCGGTGCAATCCTGGTAAGGCAGGGCATCCACAATCGGATACTCTTCCGCGCAGCCGTTCCAGGAGATATTGTAGTTCTGCACCAGCAGCGAGCCCACGCCCACGGTCCCGTTATCGGTATTCCAACCCGAAGAAGCGTTGCCGATGATGTCCACCCGGGTCAGCACCGTTCCGTCACCGGTCGGCCCCTGCATCCCGTTCTTGGCCAAACCATGTACGTGAACGTCGCTCATCGTGACATGGCTTGAAGCGTTGTCCCAGTACACACCGGTGCCGGCGAAGTCCGACAGGGAGCCAATGTCCTTATTGCACGTGCTTTGCTGATTGGAAAGACCGCAGTTGGAAAAATCTGTAATGTCCAGGCACTCCACATCCACGTAAGACGTGTCGGCCATGTTGAGCACGGTGCCCAGCGCGTAGCCACCATGCAACTGCGTTTTCGCGGAGGCTGCCGTGCAGGCACCGTGATTTTCGCCGAGAATGCGTGTGGGCTGAGCCGCCGTACCCGCCGGGATCGCCGGTGGACCGGAGCCATACGGATCGCCCGAAAGTCCCCAGCGCAAGCCCGTGGCCTCATCCCAGGAATCACTCGGATTGTTCCAGCCCACTCGATACGAAACGCCGGTCCCGAGCGAACCCCGCAGCAGCACCGTGTCGCCACCCGCAATCACCCAGCCCCAGTGCGGCGCGGCGAAGTTGCTCGTGCCATCCGAGGAGGCATAGGAGCCGTCCTGGTACAAAAACCGGAAGTCGTTAAAAGCGCACGCCTGGTTGGTACCCTGGCCGGGGTAGGGCGCGTCCGCTTGACCGTTGCATTGACCACCGGTCATCACTGAAGAGTATCGAGTGCCACCATCCGGACGCACATACCATGTCGTTGCAGAAGCTGCCTCAGTCATCAACGTGAGTAAGGCGAGGAAAAGCAGAGAAAGCGAACGCTTCATTAAATTCCTACCGGGGAATGAAGTTTTTCTTCAGCAAGGCAGTACCAGGCCGATCCAATGTGTTGCATAGCCACTTTCGCGTTTTTTCCGCGCCTTGGGCATCCCAAGGGCGGGGTAGCAGCATCACGTCCGGGTCATTCCTGTTCATCACTGGTGGTAGTTCTGAAATTCAGGACGTGACCCTTGGTTTGGCGTCCGCGCGCAAGCACACGAAAACCGCAGAGTTGAGCAAAGCCCAGAACAGGGCGTGACGACCAGAGCAGGTCATTGCGAGGCCAAGCAGGGGCACAGCGGCACCATCGCTCGAAGGACGGTGCGCGCGATCCCTGGTCGGGGACGATCTGTGGCGGAGTTCGGCTGAGAACTCCGAAATTCTGATCCGCCGCGAACGATTCAGCAGCGCCTGCGGATCTTGTTCCGGATCAGTCGACAGGACTGACGTGCTTGGCCCATCCCCGGCGCGGGATCAGGCGAACTTCGGGTGCGACCATGTCCGCGGCAATCGTAGCTGCCGGGGCTGCAGGCCGGAGTTCATGTGCGCCGCAGGGCCTCAAAACGGTGCACGGTTACCAAACATCTCTTGCCGCGATGCAAGCTGGATGACTACGGGGATATTACCTTAACTTCGCCAAATAACGCGCAAAACTCGCCGTCCCAGCCGCATAACGGGGTTCTCCCCAAGCTCGGCAAGACTTAGGGTCTTGCCGGTAAATCGTTGATTGTTCACAAGAACCGCGCCTTCTGCGATCTTTCGCGTCGCCTCGCTCGCGGAACTGCTCAGGCCCGTTAACTGCAGCAGTTTCGCCACCCGGATCTGCGGCGCGGCGCCGGGATCGTCGCCCGCAGCGGCCATCAGGCCCTCCGTCGCCAGGGAAACGCTCACTTCCGGCAGATCCGCCGCGATCTCACGCGCCTGAAACTGCAGCGCCCAGTTGTCCGCTGCCGCCTGTGCCTGCGGCTCAGCATGAAACTCCCGTGTGATCGTAAATGCCAGATTCTTCTTTGCCTGCATGGGATGCAGCTCCCCGCTTGCCACCTGCGCCTGCATGGCGTCGATCGCGCTCTGCGGCAGGTCCGTCAGCAGCACCCAATACCGCCACATCAGTTCATCGGAGATCGACATCAGCTTGCCGTACATGCTGGCACCCGGCTCCTGGATGCCGATCGCATTGCCCAGCGACTTCGACATCTTTTGCACCCCATCCAGGCCCTCCAGGATCGGGGTCATCAGGATGATCTGCGGCTTCTGCCCAAAGTGTTTTTGCAGGTCGCGGCCGCGCATCAGGTTGAACTTCTGGTCGGTCCCGCCCAGCTCCACATCGCAATGCAGCGCAACGGAGTCATAGCCCTGCGCAATGGGATACATAAACTCATGCAGCGCGATCGGCTGCTCGTCCTGGAAGCGCTTGTGAAACATCTCGCGCTCCAGCATCTGCGACACCGTGAACTGCGCCAGCAGCTTCACCAGGTCGTAGTAGGAAAGCTTGTCCAGCCACTCGGAGTTGAACCGCACCTCGGTCTTGCCCCGGTCCAGAATCTTGAACACCTGTTCCTGATACGTCGCCGCATTGGCGGCAATCTCTTCGCGCGTCAGTGGCTTGCGAGTCTGATCCTTGCCGGTTGGATCGCCAATCAGCGCCGTGGAGTCGCCAATCAGAAAGATCACCTGATGCCCCAGGCTTTGGAAGTGTTTCAGCTTGCGCATCAGCACCGTATGGCCAAGGTGCAGATCCGGGGCGGTCGGGTCGAAGCCGGCCTTGATGCGCAGCGGCACCCCGGTGCGGCGCGCCTCCTCCAGGCGGGCCCGCAAGGCATCCGGTCCGCTGTTCTCCACGCCCGGGATGATCTCCGCGGCGCCTTTCGTGATCAGGTCGAGTTGCTGCTCCACGGGAGCGAAGGGGGCGGTGTCGGCGTCGGCGGAGCTTGGGGTGTCTGGCAACATGATGGCCTTCGCAGTATAAAAGCCCGCGCCGCAAACGCATGCACCTCACATGCCAATCTCCACCACGATCGGCGTGTGATCGGAAGGCTTTTCCGCTCCCCGAGGCCCGCGATCAATGCTGCACGACCGCAGCCTGTCTGCCAGATCCGGGCTGAGCAGGAAGTGGTCGATGCGTACGCCCCGATTGCGCTCAAACGCTCCACGAAAGTAGTCCCAATACGTAAATTGCCCCGTGGCTTCGGGATGCAGCGTGCGAAACGCGTCCCGGTAGCCGGCCGCCAGCATGGCCCGGAACCGATCGCGTGTTTCCGGCTGAAACAAAGCGTCGCGCACCCAGTTCGCCGGCTTGTCGCAGTCGATCTCTTCGGGAATCACATTGAAGTCGCCGCCGAGGATCGTCGGCACGCCTTCCGCAGCCCAGGCGTTCATCTGCGCGCGCAGCCGATCCATCCACGCCAGCTTATAAGTGAACTTTTCCGTGCCCACGGGATTGCCATTGGGCAGGTAGATGTTCACCACGCGGAGGCCCGCGATCCTCGTCTCCAGGAAGCGGGCATGGCTGTCCTGCTCGTCCCCGGGCAGCGTCGTAGCGATGCAATCAATAGGCTGCCGCGCAAGAATCGCGACCCCGTTGTAGGTCTTCTGGGTCACGGCGACGCTGCGGTAACCGATGCGCTCAAAGGCCGCTGTGGGGAACTCCAGCCCCTTCAGCTCCTGCAGCAACAGCACATCCGGGCCTTCCGCGCTCAGCCACTGCGAGACAATCTCCAGCCGCGCCCTGATGGAGTTCACATTCCAGCTGGCCAGGCGCATCGTCGCGTTTGCGTTCGCTTCCACACGCATACGATGCAAACAGCGCGCCTTCGCTTTGCGCGCGGGGATCGCGAAGAGAAGGAGCAGAGCAATGCCCGATCGCAAGCCAAAACGAGAGCACAACGAAGGTGCGCACGCGGCCAAGACCTGCGCTGCCTGCGGCCGCACCATGGAGTGGCGCAAGAGTTGGGCGAAAAACTGGGAGCAGGTCAGGTTCTGCTCCGACGCCTGCCGCTCGCATCGCACGAACGCTCTGGACCAACAGCTGGAAGCAGCCATTCTGCGTCTGCTCACGCAGCGGGGCGCCGGCAAAACGATCTGCCCCAGCGAGGCCGCGCGCGCCGTGGCAGCAGCGGATGATCGCAGCGCATGGGAGCCGCTCATGGAGCCCGCGCGCGCCGCGGCCCGACGCCTGGTCGCAGCAGGCAGCCTCGACATCGTGCAGGGCGGCCATGTGGTGGATGCCTCCACCGCCAAGGGCCCCATCCGTTTACGACTGCGCTAAGGCCTTCACGCAGGCGAAAACTTTTGTGGCATCCGACAGAACGCGAGCGGGCCCGTCTGCCTCTAAGCAAAGCATGGCAACGGCAAAGAAGTCCTCAACAAAAAAATCAGCAGCCAAGAAATCTGCAGCCAAGAAGCGTTCGGCGAAGAAAGCCGCGCCGAAGAAAGCAGCTGCGAAGAAGTCGGCGAAAAAGACAACCGCCAAAAAGCAGCCTGCAAAGAAAACAGCGGCCAGGAAGAAAGCGGCCAGCAAGTCCAGCGGCAGCGATAAGAAGAACGTAAAGACCTCAAAGTCCACGGAAAAGAAGACCGGCGTCAAGCGCACCAACGTGACGCAATACGAACAACACAAGACCGCGAGCGGCAAAACGGTTCGCAAGAAAATGGCCCCTAAGCAGGCCAAGGCGAAGAAGGAGTCGCTCATCAAGCAGAAGCGCTCCACAGGCGAAGGCCCTACCTGCTGGCCGGGCTATGAGCGCGTTCCCAGCAAGCCCGCCGGTTCCAAAGGCAGCTGCAAGCCCAAAAAGAACCAGACCGCGGCTGAAAAGAAGGAAGACGCCCGCGAAGCTGCCGGCAGCAAGCTGCGCAAAGCGGGCGGCAACAAGGCCCGTGCCAATCACAAACGCTAAAGCTCGGCCGGCAGAGCGGCTTGCCTCAGCTACCCAGTCGTCCTCTCGACCGGAGCGCAGTGCCGTGGAGAGATCTGCAGGGTTTGCAATCAGCAGCTTCTACCCATACGACCCTTTGCTCAGAGACGAGTCAAGGCATCACACGGCGATGCGCTACACTGCGCCGTGTGGATACCGAGCGCGCACACAGCATGCTGTTGTCTTTGCCGCACGTAACCGAGACCATGCAATGGGGCGAAAACCTCGTCTACTGGGCAGCGGACAAGGCCATCGGCGGCAAAATGTTCGCGGTCATGGATCTCGGTGCCCGCGGCAGCGTGGTCATTGCGTTCGCTGCGACCGCCGAGCATGCCGCCGAGCTCTGCGAGCAAGATGGCCTGCGGCCCGCACCGTACTTCGCCCGGCTGCACTGGGTGGCCGCCGAGCGTTGGGATGCGCTCGGCGAGCGGGAGTGGGCCCTGGAACTGCGCACAGCCTACGACATCATCTTCGGCAAGCTGCCCCCCAGGACGCTGGAGGCGTTGGCGCTGCCGGCACGGGAACGCACAGCGCTGATCGCGGAGCGCCGCAAGCTGCTTGCGGCAAAAACCAAAGCCGCCAAAGGCAAGTCTCGCGCAGAATAAGCGCTGTTAAGCTGTCGGGCGCGCCCTCACAGTAAGGAGGCCAGCGAAATTGTCGCGATATAGGTAGATCAGGACAACTTCCAGTACCGACGCAAACGCCGCGGCCCCGATCCCGTGGCCACCCGCCATCAACAGGTGAAACAGCAGCGCATTCACCAGGATAGGCGCCAGAATCGCAAGGCCCAGCGGCGCGGTGACCCCGGCGAGCACCAGGGCGCCGCCAAGCACCTCCAGTGCCGAAACAACGGCCATCCATCCGCTGCCCATCATGGAGGCCATGAACTTGCCCGGCAGCGAATCTGCCGGGGGTATCGCGCCCGTTGGGATAAAGTGGAGAAAACCATTCAGCCCAAAGACGATAAACAGGAGGCCGAGCAGGATTTGGCAGAGGATGGCAAGCACTTTCATCGGCGCACGTACCTTGTGGGAGAGATTTGTTCAGCGTGACCCTGTGCTGCGGTGAGTGGGCGCAGCATAGCACCAGCAACGTCAAACCGTGCCGGTCTTGGCCTCAGGATTCATCGCCAGCAGCGGTTGGAAGCTGCGGAAGTAGGCCGCGATCAGCACCAGCTCCAGGATCAGCACAACGAAGGCCAGCTCCGCCCCATGCGGCCACAGCAGCGCGTGGTACAGCAAAATGTTAACGATCACGGGCGCCAGCAGCGTCAACGCCAGCGGCACAAAGCGGTTCACCAGCAGCAGCAGACCGGCAATCACCATCACGGCACCCACAAAGGTCAGCCAATGGCTGGCATGCATGATCGTCATCCAGGTCAGGGCTGTCGGGCTTTGCGGCGGAGGCAGCTTGAAGAAGCCAAGGATGTTATTCAGGCCGAGCACAAAAAACATGAGCCCCAGAAGAAGGCGGCAGATCAGAACGACGTAGCGCATGAGGCTGAAACTCCTTGGTGAATTGCATTTCTTTTCTGCCACGGGCCCGAGGTGACCTCGCCTGAGTTCACGAGCGCCGGGCCCTCCTGCTACAACGGAACCATGAGTGTATCTGGTCAACAGGCCCCGGGCGGCGTGCACATCTCGTTACAGGGTAAGGTAGCGCTGGTCACCGGTGGCTCCCGGGGCATCGGCGCGGCGACGGTGCGTTTACTCTCGCAGTGCGGCGCCCGTGTCGTCTTCAGCTATCGCGCCGCCACCGCGCAGGCACAGGCGCTTGTGCGGGAGTGCGGCGGCCCGGAACGCTGCACAGCACTGCAGCAGGACCTGGCCACGGTGGCGGACGGCGAGGCCCTGGTCCGGGCGGCTGCGGCTGTCTACGGCTCGCTCGACATCCTTGTCGTCAATCACGGCATCTGGCCGCCCCACGACCAGCCCATCGCCACCATGGCCCCCGCGCAGTGGCGAGGCACCCTGGGCGTCAATCTCGACAGCGTCTTCGGCCTGGTGCGCGCCGCGACTGCGCAGATGCTCGCAGCCGCACAGGCACCAACGGACGCAGAAGGCGCCCATCAAATACGTGGTCACATCATCCTGGTGGCCTCGACAGCCGCGCAGCGCGGCGAGGCCTTCCACGCCGACTATGCCGCCAGCAAGGGCGCGCTGCTGAGCCTGACCAAGAGCCTGTCCAGCGAGCTTGCCCCCCAGGGCCTGCTCTGCAACTGCGTCGCCCCCGGCTGGGTGCGCACCGAAATGTCCGCGGGAACCCTTGGCGACCCCGTTGCGTCCAAGAAAGCGTTGCGCGCGATTCCGCTGGGTCGTGCCGCGGAGCCGGAAGAGATCGCCGGCCCCATCGTCTTTCTCTGTTCCCCCTGGGCCGGCTTCATCTCAGGCGAGATCTGGAACATCAACGGCGGCGCCGTTCTGGTCGGCTAGGCCGCGCCCAAACACAAAGGAACTCATGTCGCGGCTTTGGGACGTGCGCAGAAAGAAAATTCGGTCTCTTCACGCGGCAATTCTCGCCCTCAGCCTCGGGGCGGGTGCTTTCTACGCCCAGGCGCAAAACAGTCCCGTGGTGCAGGCTTCCGTTCCGCCCGCCGGGGCCGATGGAGCGCAGGCGCGCCGCCTGCTGGACCAGATGGTGGCGGCGCTGGGCGGCGGCGCCTGGGCGCACCGCGGCACCGAACGCATCGACGGCAAATCATCCACGTTCTACGAGGGCGCGCCCAACCCCTACCAGGCGCAGTTTGAGGAGTACCTGCGCCCGCAGCCCTTTGGCGAGCGCGTGGTCATCGTCTCCAAACAGGGCATGTTGATCCCCACCAGCAAGCGCGATGTCGCGGAGGTTTGGACCCCCGACAACGGCTACGAGATCACCTACCACGGACGCAAAGAGCTTCCCCGGCCGGAGGTGGAAGACTTCCAGCGCCGCCGCAAACACTCACTCGACGTGGTGGTGAACGACTGGCTGAAGCGACCCGACACGCTGGTGACCTTTGAGGGCTCCACCATCGACGACCGCCGCCTCGTGGACAAGGTCAGCATTCTCACCGGCGACAACGACGCCGTGACCCTCACGCTGGACCAGGAAACGCACCTGCCCACAAGCCGCACCTTTCAGTGGCGCAACGCCACCTACAAGGACCTCGACACCGACACGGAACGCTACGACAACTGGCAGCGCGAAGGGGGCATCATGACCGCGCTGACCCTCACGCGCTACCACAACGGCGACATGGTCGGCCAGCGCTTTCTCAGCAAGGTACAGTACGGCCTCCCGCTTGCGCCGGAGCTTTTCGATCCGGACCGGGCCCTGAACAGGAAGTAAGCCAGGCTGATATTCTGGGCCACGTTATGAGTGAGACCCCAACCGCCTCGGCGGTGCAAGAGCCGGAGACCGCCGCCGCCGCTACCGCAACCCGGCGCACGCTCGACATCACCGAGATCATGGCCATCCTGCCGCATCGCTACCCGTTTCTGCTCATCGATCGCGTGGTGGAGATGGTGCCCAAGCAGCGCATCGTGGCCATCAAAAACGTCACCGCCAATGAGCCGCAGTTTACCGGCCACTTCCCGGACTACCCGATCATGCCCGCCGTGATGACCGTGGAGGCGATGGCGCAGGCCGGCGGCGCGCTACTGTTGACCGAAGTGCCGGACCGCGACAGCAAGCTGATGGTCTTCACCGGCATCGACAAGGCCGCCTTTCGCCGCCAGGTGGTGCCCGGCGACCAGCTGCGCATCGAGGTTGAGGTGCTGAACTGGCGCTCGCGTGCGGTAAAGATGCAGGGCACCTGCACCGTCGATGGCGCCGTGGCGGCAGAAGCCGTCATCACCTGCATGCTGGTGCCGCGGCCGCGAAAAACGAACCAGGCAGCGCAGTAGGGAAGCGATCGATGGCAAGCGCAGATCCAGGCATCTCTGCAGCCCGTATCCATCCGCTGGCCGTCGTCGCGCCGGGCGCGGTGGTGCCCGCCGGCTGCACCATCGGCCCGTTCTGCACCGTTGGCGCGCATGTGGTGCTGGGGCAAGGCTGCACGCTGATCTCGCATGTCGTGCTCGATGGCCACACCACGCTGGCCGATGACGTCGTCGTGCACCCGTTCGCCGCCGTGGGCATCAGTCCGCAGGACCTCAAGTACAAGTCCGAGCCGACCCGCTGCGAGATCGGCGCCCGCACCGTCATCCGTGAGTCCGTAACCATCTCCCGCGGCACCGCCGGCGGCGGCGGCGTCACGCGCGTGGGCAGCGACTGCCTCATCATGGCTTACGCGCACATCGGGCACGACTCACAGATCGGCAACGGCGTCATTCTGGCCAACGCCGCCACGCTAGCCGGTCATGTCACGGTGGAAGACCACGCCGTCGTCGGCGCGCTGAACCCCGTGCACCAGCACTGCACCATCGGGCGCTACGCCTATATCGGCGGCGGCACCACTATCACGCAGGATGTGCTGCCCTATTCGCTGACCAGTGTGCGGCGCGAAAACCGCGCCTTCGGCCTCAACAAGCTCGGCCTGGAACGCCGCGGCTTCACACCGGCGGAACTTCAGCAACTCCGCGCCGCCTATCGCCTCCTGCAGGTCTCGCACCTCAACACCTCCCAGGCGCTCGCGGCCATTCGCGCCAGGGTGGCCACCGGCGAGTTCGGCGAGCGCGTCGCCTACCTCGCCGAGTTCATCGCCCGCAGCGAGCGCGGCGTGATCAAGTAAGCATGCCTACGGTGTTGCGCGTTGGACCGTACAGGTTTCACTTCTGGTCTGACGAGAGACAGGAGCCACCGCACATCCATGTGACTGCGGCGGAACGCGCAGCAAAATTCTGGCTGGAGCCTGTTCAGGTCTCCTGGAATGAGGGTTTCCGCTCTGGCGAGCTAAAGGAAATTGAGCAATTCATTGTTTTCCATCTACACTTGCTTCTGGAGGCTTGGCGTGAGTTCTTCAACGCTGGATGAGGATCAAACACCCGTTGACGTGCAGGTTGACGATCAGATGATTCGTGTGCGCTTCAGCGGAGGGCTGGAATTAGCAACGCCCGTGTCTCGTTTTCCTCGCCTCCACCATGCCACCGCCTCGCAACGGGCTCGTTGGGAACTTGCAGGGAGAGGTCTCGCCATTCACTGGCCCGACGTCGACGAAGATATTTCGGTGAAGGGCCTCTTCGCCACGCAGAGGAGATTGCCTGAATCCACCGCGGAGCAGATCCCGGTTCTTATCAGCGACCTGTTGAGGACGACGAAAAAGCTCAATGCATTGTTCACTGAAAAACCGTTTACCGCCGCGAGCCATCTCATCGCGGGCATTGCCGAGGTGGTCGCTGAATATGTTTACGATTTGAGGCCCGCTGATGACAGCCCGCCGCGGGTCGATGCCCACACCTGCGAGGAACCAGCGCGCACCGTGCAGGTGCAGCTGACTGGTGAGAGGGGACAACACTTTTCGGCGCTTGTCCCTGCAAGCAACGAAGTTTTACCGGATCTTCTGCTCTGTATGCGCCTCACAACGCTTGGATTTGAGGAGATCTACAATGGTGTGTTCCCAGCCCACCTACTCCAATGCAAGCCGGCCCTTGATGGTCTGGTCCGTTTGGAAATTCCTCTGCTGCAACATGAAAACCAGCATCTGCTGCTGCAGAAAAGAAGCTTTGATGCGGTAAACCGCTGGTTCAAAGCGGCTCCAGAGCTCGCCGGTGTTGCCTAACCTCGGTCTCATCGCCGGCAACGGCCGCTTCCCCTTTCTTCTGCTGGACGCCGCCCGTGCGGAGGGCCGTCGCGTCGTGGTGGCGGCGATCAAGGAAGAGACTGATCCGGAGATGCAGCAGCGCGCCGCCGCGGACCCTGACGGCATCCGCCTCCACTGGCTCTCGCTGGGGGAGCTTTCCAGGCTCATCGATACCTTTCAGCGCGAAGGTGTGACCGAAGCCGTGATGGCGGGGCAGGTCAGGCACAAGCAGATCTTTTCCAGCATTCGCCCGGACTGGCGACTCGCCAAACTGCTCCTCAATCTGCGCAGCCGCAACACCGACATGCTGCTGGGCGCGGTTTCAAAGGTGCTGGAGGACGAAGGCATCCATCTGCTCTCCTCCACGGCTTTTCTGGAGCCCCTGCTCGCGCCCGCGGGCGTCCTCACCGCGCGCCCTCCAAGCGAGGCTGAGCGAAACGACCTTCGCTACGGGCTGGAGATCGCCCGCGGCATCGCCGGCTTTGATCTTGGGCAGACCGTGGTCGTCGCCGCGGGCGCCTGCGTCGCCGTGGAGGCCATGGAAGGCACCGACGCCACCATAGCGCGTGCCGGCGCGCTGCTGGGCAGTCTGGAGGCCGTCGCCAGCACCCTGGAACGGCACCTCACCGTGGTCAAGGTCGCCAAGCCCAGGCAGGACCTGCGCTTCGATGTTCCCATCGCCGGCGTGCCCACCGTGCTCGCGATGCGCGCGGCGGGGGCGACCTGCCTCGGCATCGAGGCCGGGCGCACGCTGCTCTTCGATCGCGACACCATGGTCCGCACCGCCAACGAGGCCGGCATTGCCATCGTCGGCGTCGCAGCGTCAGCGCTGAAACCTGAACTGGCTACCTGATCCGCTGCGGCCAGATCCGCGCCACATCTGGAATCGTCGCTGCAGCGTAGGATTGTCACACGGCCTGTCCCCGTCCGCACAAGGGACACGCCAAAAGGGAGTTCCCCGCGATGCTTTCACGACGCACCGTTCACACGTTGGCTGCCGCGGCTGCCCTGTCGCTGGCTCTTCCGCTGCAGGCGGCCTTTGCCGCGGACATGCCGCCGGTCGGCACAGCCGCTCCGAACTTCACGCTGCCCTCGCAGAACGACACGCCCATCAGCCTCGATGAGTACAAGGGCAAATGGGTGGTGCTGTACTTCTATCCCAAGGATCAGACCTCGGGATGCTCGCTGGAGGCGCACAACTTTCAGCGCGACCTGCCCAAGTATGAGGCGCTCAACGCCGTCGTCCTTGGCGTTTCCATGGACACCGTCGCCAGCCACAAGGTCTGGTGCACCAAGGACTCGTTCACCTTCAAGATGCTTGCCGACCCGGACCACAAGGCCATTGACGCCTATGGCGTTCCCGTGAAAACCGTTAACATGAACGGCAAGCCGGTCAGCATCGCCATGCGCGACACGTTTCTGATCTCGCCGGAGGGCAAGATCGTCAAGGTGTGGGAGGTCAAGGACATCGCCGCGCACAGCGCGAACGTGCTTGCCGCCATCAAGGCGATGAAATAAATCGAAGGCATCCCCAAGTAGAAGACCCACGCCATCTTGAGCGTGGCGTCTTCTACTTGGAGCAGCGGGCACAAGCTTCCTATCGGCTTGATTTGCTCGCGGTCTTCTTCATTGTGGTCTTTTTGGCGCTGGTCTTCTTTGCGGGCGCCTTCTTTGCGGAGGTCTTCTTCGCCGCAACCTTCGTCGCCGCAATCTTCTTCGCCACAGCCTTCTTCGCCACTGTCTTCTTGGCTGCAGTCTTCTTGACAGCTACCTTTTTAGCAACCGTCTTCTTGACTGCAAGCTTTTTCATTGCAGCTTTCTTTGCGGGGCTCTTCTTTGCTGCGGACTTTGTTTCGGCTGCTTTCCTGGTTGCCAAGGTCGTTCCTCTCGATGTGGATTGTTGTCTGCCGCTAGCTTGCTTGCCCGCCGTCTTTCCGGCCACGGCACCTTTCCGCGCACCCTTGCTGGACGTTGCGGCGGAACCTGCGATCTTTTTGGCGGCAACCTTTTTCACCGCCGGTCCCGTCCGCGCACCCTGGCCAGCCGCTTTCTTGCCTGCAATCTTTTTGGCCGCTGCACCCTTTTTGGCGGGCGCGGTCTTTGCGGCAGCTTTCCGTCCCGAGACCACAGAGGTGGAGCCCCTTGTCTTGCGTTCGCGCGCGCCCTCGGCCGAGCTGCGCAGCGCCTCGCCTTCTGTTGACATCGCCACGTCCCGCTTTGGCAGCTCGGAAAGCGCATCCGGCGGATCGTACGGGTCCACCGGCGTGCTCGGCATCGCAAAAATCTCCGCATCCTCAGGATGTGTGCTGCTGCGTTGCGGCGTCATCTCATCGCGCGAGTCCACATCGGGCGCCGACTCCTGATCCGGACTCAGATCCTCTTCGTCTTCCTCGTCGGTCTCGTCCAACGCATCCAGGTCCACATCGTCATCGTCTCCGTCATCAACGGCGGCCGCGTGGAGCTTTACAATCTCTTCATTCATCCTCATGTTGCCTCTCCCATGCGCCCCAGCAACTACCTTGCATGCCGCAGGTTCTTGCGCTCTCGACGACTTGGTAGCGACTGTTTCACAGCAAACAGCACACGCCCTCTGCCAACGAAGATTAGCAACAGATGTACGCCCCGGGACGCATAAATAGCAAGCACTGTTTTTGGTGCAACCCGTTTTTCTGCGCCGTGATGAATCGAGGCTGATGCATCCTGCGCTGCCGCAGCGCTTCAGCGGCGATGGTTGCGCTTGGCAACGGCACGCGAAGCTGTGTGCGCCCCGGCCCTGTGTGCACCTGCTGACTTGTGCGAAGACGACCCCGCACGGTGGGAGGACCGCCGTCCGCGGGCGCTCGGCGCAAGCCGTATCGGCTCGGCCACATAGATCGACCGTCCTGGAACCAGATGCGCGCCCAGGCTGCTGTTCCACTCGCGGAGCTGCTCCACGGTCACGTCGAAACGGTCTGCCACCGTCACCAGCGTGTCGCCGCGGTGTACCTTGTAGCGCTGCTGTCCCGGCGTTGCGGAACCGGTTGAAGCCAGGGGAATGATCAGCTCGTCGCCCGCTTCCATCGGCTGCGTGGGGGTGACCTCGTTGTAGCTCGCCACCGCGGTGGAGCTCACGTGAAACGAAGCCGCAATCCCCTCCAGCGTTTCCCCGGACTTGGCCACATGGAAGCGCCAGGACGTGCGATCGGCCTCTGGAATATCCTTCATGCGGGTCATATAAGTGTCCCGGGTGCCCGGCGGCAGATGGAGATCGTAGGCGTTGTCGCGCGGCGTGGAAAGCCGCAGCAGCGCCGGGTTCAGCGCCACAATCTCGGGCAGCGTCGCCCCGGTCACATCGGCCACCAGGCGCAGATCCACGGGGTAATCCGTGTTCACGGTGTCGAACAGCACGGGCGCATCCGGCACGAGGTTGCTGAGGCCATACTGCTGCGGGTTTTTGGCCATGATGATAGCTGCAATGATCAGCGGCACATAGTTTTTGGTTTCGCGCGGCAGTGCATTGCGACGGTAAAGTTCCCAGAAGTCGGCGTATCCGGTTCGTTGTACGGCGCGCTGCACGTTGCCAGGCCCCCAGTTATAGGCGGCCATCGCCAAATACCAATCTCCGAACTGCGCGTACAGGTACTTCATATAGCGGGCGTAGGCCAAAGAACTCTTCTCCGGATCAAAGCGCTCATCGAAGTAACCGTTTCGCTGCAGGCCGTAAGCGCCCTGAAACGGCATAAACTGCCACATGCCTCCAGCACCGGAAATGCGATTCACTGTTTGCGGCTGGAAGCCTGATTCGGCAACGCCCAGATAGATCAAATCCTGCGGCAGGCCGGCGTCGCTCAGATCTTTAGAAATCATCGCCTGGTATTTGCCGGCCCTCTCGAGCGAGCGTCGTAAAGTCGCCTGGCCCGCGCGCGAATTTGAGAAGAAGCTGATAAAGCCAGCCACATAGTCATTGACCACAAGGGGAAAATCCGATTTTGTTGTCTTTACCTGTGCATTGAGGCGTCCCAAAAGCGCCGGGTCAGGAGCAAACGTAACCTCAGCTTCAGCTTCTTCGGCGGGAGCTTGCTCGATCTTTGGCGAAAAGCCGTTCCCCTGCTTAAGCGCAATGATCTCGAGCGAATTGATGGCGTCGAGCAGCCGCTCGAACTCATCCGAAAGCGGCTGATCGTTTTTCAGGTCCATGCCGGACGAGAGCATCAGGTCCACAGCCGCATCGAAGTCCGCCCTCGCGGCGTCCAGCCGGTTGTTGTTGTAGTTGTTCACGCCGGACACATAGCTCGCGTGCGCGCGGTTCACCAGGTCCTGCACCTTTTGCGCATGCTGCTGCGCCGCATAGGTCTCCCCCGGGCTGGGCTGCGGCGCTGTCTGAGTCCCGGTGGTTGCTGTAGCTGCGGCGGCTCCGCTGGCCGGCTTCTGGGCCTGGAGCGGAGCGGCCAGCAACCCAAGCAACAGCCAAAGCGCGGGCTGGCACCGGACGAAATCGCGTCGGCAGGGGGCCGTGCTCGAACGGAGCTGCTTTGCTGCGGAAAGGAAGATCTGCCGAACGCTTGCCATCAGCTTCGATTGTATGAGTTTCAGTGCGGAGATGGTCTGCACCTGCCTCCGGCATGCTGCGTCAGCCGCGCCGCTCGTTGCTTGCCAACGCCGCTGGTATCCTAGACTTTCGAGCGGTTTCGCCCCTCGCCGGACAGTTTGGAATCTAGATGGACCCCAAGTACATTCGCAACTTCGCCATCATCGCGCACATCGATCACGGCAAATCCACGCTGTCCGATCGCCTCCTGGAGCTCACCGGTTCGCTCACCGCCCGCGAAATGCAGGAGCAGGTGCTGGACGCCATGGACCTGGAGCGTGAGCGCGGCATCACGATCAAAGCCCATACCGTGCGCATGATGTACCGCGCCTCCGACGGGCACGACTACCAGCTGAACCTCATCGACACCCCGGGCCACGTCGACTTCAGCTATGAGGTTTCGCGTTCGCTGGCCAGCTGTGAGGGCGCGCTGCTGGTCGTGGATGCCTCGCAGGGCGTGGAGGCGCAAACGCTGGCCAACGCCTATCTCGCCATCTCCAACGGGCTTGAGATCATCCCCATCATCAACAAGATCGACCTGCCCTCGGCCGACATCACGCGCACCAAGGAGATGATCGAAAAGTCAGTCGGTCTGCCCGCGGACGATGCCGTGCCCGTGAGCGCAAAGACCGGCCAGAACGTCGAGCAGATCCTGGAAGCCGTGGTGCACCTGCTGCCGCCGCCCAAGGGCGATGCGGACAAACCGCTGCAGGCGCTGGTCTTCGATTCATGGTTCGACGCCTATCGCGGTGTCATTGTGCTGGCCCGCATCATCAACGGCCGCCTGCGCAAGGGCGACCGCATCCGCATGATGTCCAACGGACGCACCTTCGACGTGGACTCGCTCGGCGTCATGACGCCCAAGCCAATGGAATTGCAGGAGCTTTCGGCGGGCGAGGTCGGCTTCTTTGTCGCCACCATCAAGAACGTCGCTGATTGCAAGGTCGGCGACACCATCACGCACGTCGATGCCCCCGCAAGCGAAGCCCTGCCCGGCTTTGAAGACATCAAGAGCATGGTCTTCGCCGGCCTGTACACGGTCGACTCGCATGAGCACGGCCTGCTGCGCGATGCGCTTGAAAAGCTGCGCCTCAACGACAGCTCCTTCAACTTCGAGCCGGAGTCCTCCGCTGCGCTCGGCTTTGGCTTTCGCTGCGGCTTCCTTGGTCTGCTGCACCTGGAGATCATTCAGGAGCGCCTGGAGCGCGAATACGATCTCGACCTCATCATCACGGCCCCGGGCGTGCGCTACAAGATCACCATGACCGATGGCTCCGTGCTCGAGGTCGACAACCCTTCACGCTGGCCCGACCCCACCGAGATCGAAACCGTGGAAGAGCCCGTGATCATCGCCAAAATCCTCACCAATGAGGAGTACGTCGGCGGCATCCTGAAACTGGTCGAAGACAAGCGCGGGCGCCAGCAGAACCTCGAATACGTCTCTGAAACCCGCGTCATGATCACCTACGAGCTGCCGCTCAATGAGATCGTGCTCGACTTCTACGACCGCCTCAAGAGCGTATCGCGCGGCTATGCGTCGCTGGACTACGCGCTGGCCGGCACCTGGGTCTCGCCCATGGTCAAGATGGACATCCTGGTCTCGGGCGAGCCCGTGGATGCGCTGTCAATCATCGTGCATCGCGACTTCGCTTACGATCGCGGCAAAGCGCTGGTCAGCAAAATGCGCGAGCTCATCCCGCGGCAGATGTTTGAGGTCGCCATCCAGGCCGCCATCGGCTCCAAGGTCGTGGCCCGCGAAACCGTAACCGCCATCCGCAAAAACGTCATCGCCAAATGCTACGGCGGCGACATCAGCCGCAAGCGCAAGCTGCTCGAAAAGCAGAAGGAAGGCAAAAAGCGGATGAAGCGCATCGGCAAGGTCGACATCCCGCAGGAGGCCTTCCTCGCGGTGCTCAAAGTGGGCGAAGAGTAAGGACTTCTCTCGCGCACAAACAAAACAGGGGGGAGGTCGAATCGACCTCCCCGCAGTTCTTGCGCAAATTGCTGAGAGCGGAGCTTACTTCCGCGGTGTGGTGGCGGGAGCCGGGCGACGCGTGGGGCTGGGAGCCGATGGCGGCGGTGCGGCGATGCCGGAGCTTGCGTTATAGGCGTTGATCACGGCCTGCGTGATGTCCGTGGAAGACTGCCACCACAGAACGGGATTCACAGCCTGCGCCTGCTGGTTGCCGCCGACGTTGACCATCAGCGTGAACCCATTCGTCTGCGCGTACTTCACCGCGGCCTGGCCCACCTTCTGGTAGAGCTTGCCGGCGGCTTCGTTCATGTCGTTGTTGTAGCTGTTTTGCGCGTCTTCGCTGTCGCGCTGCAGCTGCTTTTCCCTGGTGTCGATCGCCTTGAGGCGGTTAGCGCGTTCTTCATCGCTGGTGTTGGCCGGCAGCGCCTGCACCTGCTTGCGCAGGGACTCGACCTCCGCCCCTTCGCTCTGAATCTTGTTCTTCTGGGGCTCGTACTTCTTGTTGATTTCGCCAAAGGCACGCTGGCCTTCATTGGTGTTGACGATCACGGCCTGCACATCAATGACGGCGATCTTGGCAGGGATGGCCTGTGGCGGAACGGCTGTGGGCGCAGCTGCGGCAGCCGGGGCTGCGGCAGAAGGAGCCTGGGCGACCAGACTGGGGGCAGCAAGGGCCGAAGCCATGGCAAAAACAAGAGGCAGCGTGCGGTTCATGCGATGTGTGTAACTCCTTACAGCATCCGTTAAGGGGAGATGAAATGTGCCGCAAGGCGGGGAACCCCGCTCGGCTGCAGCAGCCAGCACTCAATTGGCATGCGCGGCGAACCGGTTCCATCTGGCTGCTGCCGATGACCCTGCGCCGTACACACGCGCCGTTCTGGCTAGCGAAATTATATAGGAGCAGGGGGCTGCGCAAGGGCAACCCCGCCGCAGTATTCCGAAAAGTAGAGGTTGCGGGGGCGTAGATATGAAATTTTGCCGGTCCGAAACGCGGGCGGATGCGGAATTGGGGCCAAACGCGGACCGCGCCGCCCTTCGGAGTTTGGCATTCCGCTTGCACTACCCCGGATGTACTCGGTGCAAGCGGCCCTGGCCGCCCTCCCGATCACAACTCTCGGCGAGGAAAAGAGATGCCATTCAAGGGCACCGCTCGCCGGGCCGGGCTCGTCAGAGCTCGTTCAAGGAGGCCAGTGTATGGCCATTGGGGATCACAAGCCATTCCTCGGGGAGGGGGAATGGCTTGTGACTTTTGCAGGCCGCACTGCCACGAATGGGCTAGTTGCGTTCCACCCCAGCATGGCGTAGGATCTGTCTCGTTAGTGGAGTCGTCCTTCCGTACAGGCGGAGGAGCGGTACTTTGCTGGTAAGGTCTGGCGGCTCAGGAGCAAACAGGCTCCAGAGTTGATCTCCAGTTGGGTTTCTGCTCCGTGCGATCACGATCTTCTTTCCATAGTTTGAATCGGTGAGACTACCAAAGCTGCTGCACAGCCGAGGGTCGTGAACGTGAAGCTGGCTTGACGGCTTCCTTTGCTGTGCCGCACATTGCGACGTGAGCCCGCCCAAAGCCTTTGGGCAAGGCCACCGGCGATCTGCGCCAGCACCCATCCATCCGGCAGCGGAGCAGGCTTCCGGACCCAAAGCAGTGAACGAGCAACGCGTTTGAACGCAAACCAACCGTCGGTTCACCTGGATGCAGGCTCGCACGTGCGCCCCTTTTGGGACGCCTGCTGCGACCGCGTGGTTCCTGGCTGGCTCCGCCGCGGAAGGCAAGGGGAAGTAACAGAAAAATGTCCGAGCAAAATGTGACACAAGACCCGCCCGAATATGTGGGCGAGGCGTTTGAAAACGATTTCGATTCCGACAGCTCTGAGGGCGCAGCCGATGGAGAGGGCGCCGGCCAGCCCGGCCCGGGCATGGGCCAAAGCAAGAGCAGCCGCCGCCGCCGCCGCAAGCGCAAAAAGCTTTCCACCGCGCCGGCCGGCAGTGGCGGTGAACAGGCCAGCCCCGATGCGGGCAGCAGCGACAACGGCACTGCGGCGCAGGCTCCGGTCGTGATGGAAGGGGAAAGCCTGGCGCTGGCGGCGGCCGCGCCCAGCCCGACGGCGCAGCCGCCTCGGCGTCCGGCCCAGAACGGGGCACAGGCGCACTCACAGCAGGGCAACGGCCAAAACGGCCAGAACAGGCCGCAGCAGCAACAGGGTCAGGGTCCAGGTCAGGAAAAGCGCTGGAAAAAGAAGTTTCGTGACCGTGACCGGCGTCCAGGGCAGGGTGGCGGAGAGTTTCGCGCCGAGTCCGGCAACGGCAACCCCGGCTTCGGCGGGGGGGAGCGTCCTCCCGGCAACGATCGCGGCTACGAGCGGCCCTACCGCCGCGAGGGCGGCCGGCCTGACAACTTCGGCAATCTGGTCAGCCACCAGGGACGCAAGAGCAAAGGGCAGAACGGCGGCAAAGAGCGCGGCTTCGTCGGTCCCATGGACCACAGCTACCGCGAAATCACGTCGGAGTTCGGTGAAGCGCCGCCGTCCACCATCCAGCTGCGCGGCCGGCGCGGCGGGCACCGCCACTTCGGCGACAACCAGCCAATCGACCACAACGCGCCCCGCCCCGTGCCCATCCCCGAGGATGCGCAGACGCACATTTACCTGTTCGTCGATGACCTGTTCGTCACCGCCAAGGTGCAGGAGACCGCCCGCAAGCTGGGCGTCAAAGTTGCCTTCCTGAAGAATGAAAAGGACGCCATCGCAGACCTGACCAGCGGGGAAGCGGCGAACAAGCCGGCACTGATCGTCTTCGACCTGAACAACGCCAACGCCAAGCCGCTCACGCTCATCCCGAAACTCAAGGCCAAGCTGAAGCGCTCGGCGTCCATCATCGGCTTCCTGTCCACCATTCAGGGCGACCTGAAGGCCAAAGCCGTTGAGGCCGGATGCGATACCGTGATGCCCAAAGCCGCCTTTTCCCAGAATCTGCCCAATCTCCTGCGCCGCTACGGCGTGGAAGAGGCGGAGGAGATCAACTTCAATTATTAAGGCTCTTTACATTCAGGTATGGTTTCACTTTCGCGCTGAAGGCGCGACACATAACAGCCTGGGCCGAAGGCCCAGGGTAACAGCCAATAGAAATCCAAGCGCTGAAGGCGCTACACATAAGCGCAGCTAGCTCTGAAGGGAGACGGCTCTAGCTGTTAGCCGCAGCGACGAATCCGAGGAACCAAGAGAGTTAACCCCTGCTTCAAGTGCAACTTGAAGGGTTTCCCCGCTTTCAGGCGGTGCGGCCGCGGGCCTGGATCTCTAAAAAGCACTGGATCAGGTTCAGCGCCGCGGGGGTCACGCCGGCGATGCGGCTGGCCTGGCCGAGCGTGCTGGGGCGCACCCGCCCCAGTTTTTCCCGCATCTCCCGCGAAAGTCCGGAAACCCGGGTGTAGTCGAACCAGTTCGGAATCGGGCGCTGTTCTTCCCGCTTCAGCCGGTCGATGGAGCGCTGCTGCTGGGCGAGGTAGCCGGCGAACTTAATGCTGGTCTCCGCCGTCTTCATCTCGTTGCGCACCCAGGCGGGCAGGGCGTTACTGCCCTGCGACTGTGCCGTCTCCAGCGCGATCACCCAGGGCGCAAGCGCGGGGATCTGCCGCAGGTGCGGCATCAGAATGGGCAGCAGGTGCTCCAGGTTAACCGGGGGGCGCTTCAGCAGCTGGCTTAGCTTCTCACCCCGTGCAACAGGCTGTGTGGCTGGCTCGGAGGAGAGGGCAAGCGCATCGGCCTCGCTGAGTCTGGCGGTCTCCAGCAGTTGCATCAGGACGGCGGCGCGCGCCTGCTTGGCCTGAAAGTCCTCCCAGGCCGCATCTCCGATCAGGCCGAGGCGGCGGCCGTGTGGCGTCAGCCGGAGATCGGCGTTGTCGATGCGCAGGTGCAGCCGAAACTCGGCGCGCGAGGTGAACATGCGGTAGGGCTCATCGGTGCCCTTGCTGATCAGGTCGTCGACCAGGATGCCCGTGTAGGCCTCGGTGCGGTCCAGCGTGAAGCTCTCCGGCGGCGTACCGTCGCGGTCCGCGCGTGCATGCAGCGCGGCGTTGATGCCGGCCATCAGGCCCTGGCAGGCAGCCTCCTCATAGCCGCTGGTGCCGTTGATCTGGCCGCCGAGATAGAGCCCGTCATAGGCCTTCACCCCCAGCGTGCGATCCAGCTCGGTGGGGTCGATGGCGTCGTACTCGATGGCATAGCCGGGCCGCAGCATTTCCGCGTTTTCCAGCCCGGGGATGCTGCGCACCATGGCCGCCTGCACCTCCATGGGCAGCGAGGTGGACATGCCATTGATGTAGACCTCATGCGTGTTCAGGCCTTCGGGTTCCAGGAAAAACTGGTGCTGCATCTTGTCCGGGAAGCGAACAATCTTGTCTTCGATGGAGGGGCAATAGCGCGGCCCGATGCCCTCGATCTGCCCGGTAAACATGGGCGAGCGGTGCACATTGTCGCGGATCAGCTCCAGGGTCGCCGGTGTGGTGTAGGCGATGTGGCAGCTGATCTGCCGCAGCGGCGGAGTCCAGGTGGGGGCGCCTTCTGCCGGCCGGCTGCGAAAGCTGAACGGGGTGGGGTCGGTGTCGCCGGGCTGCTCTTCAAACTTGGTCCAGTCGATGGTGCGACCGTCCAGGCGTGGCGGCGTTCCGGTCTTGAGCCGCGTTTCACGCAGCCCCAGCCGCTTGAGCGCCTCGCCCAGCAGAACGCTGGCCGGCTCGCCGGAGCGCCCGGCGGTGTACTGCTCCTCGCCGCAATGAATCAGCCCGTTCAGGAAGGTACCGGTGGTGATCACGGTGGCGCGGCCCTGAACGATGCGGCCGTCACGGAGGCGGAGGCCGGTGACGCGAGGCTTCGTGGCAGGGTTCAGGGTCTGCACCCTGTCCC
Organism: Granulicella sp.; assembly: GCA_965218675.1. Classification (GTDB taxonomy): domain Bacteria; phylum Acidobacteriota; class Terriglobia; order Terriglobales; family Acidobacteriaceae; genus Granulicella. The sequence goes on along the minus strand of CBDCLP010000009.1, from coordinate 33,871 downwards.
CTGAGCCCTCCATCACCACATCGACGACCTCGGCCTGCTTGATGAAGAGATTGGGGATGGACTCCAGCTTTTCGCGCATGCGGACGCGATAGAGCGCCTTGTCGCACTGCGCGCGGGGGCTCCACACGGCGGGTCCGCGCGAGGTGTTCAGCAGGCGGAACTGGATGCCGCAGCTGTCGGCGACCTCGCCCATGATGCCGCCCAGCGCATCCACCTCGCGCACAAGATGGCCCTTGGCCACGCCGCCAATGGCCGGATTGCAGCTCATCTGGGCGATCAGGTCGAGGTTCAGGGTGAACAGCGCCGTGCGCAGGCCCATGCACGCCGCCGCCGCCGCGGCCTCGCAGCCGGCATGCCCCGCGCCCACCACCAGCACGTCAAAGTTTTCTGTAAACGCCATCGCTCTTCATTCTATGAGATCGCGCAGGGTACACTGCAGCAAAACCGACCAGCGTTGAGGGAGCATCGTCCTGTGCCCGAGGCAGTCTGCGTCCTGGATGGATCATGTCCCGACCCTGTTTTCTTGTAGTGGACCGCGAATATGTGGGCAGCATCTCCACCCGCAAGCTGGTCATTGAAACGGCCAAGCTGAACGTCATCACGGCCTATAGCTCCCGCGAGGCCATTGAAATGCTGGCGCGCTTCCCCAACGTGGACGGCATCGTGATGGATGCCGGCATGCCCGACATGCCCTGCAGCGAGCTGGTGCAAAGGCTGAAAGCGATGCAGCCCGGCAAGCCGATCGTGATTATCGGCACACCGCGGCAGGTGCGCTGCGATGGCGCGGATGAATATATGGAGGCTTTTGAGCCGACCAGGCTCCTCGATAAGCTGCGCCACATCATCCCGGGCGCACAGGAGGTCCTGGAGCAGGAACAACAGACCTCGTACGAAATGGACAGGGGTCTCAGCTCCGGGCTCGTTCGGTAGGATTGGGCCATGCTGGTACTGAATCCCGTGGAGGCCCGCGTCGTCGGCGCGCTGATTGAAAAAGAGATCACCACGCCGGAGTATTACCCGCTCTCCCTGAACGCGCTGGTCAACGCCTGCAACCAGAAAAGCAGTCGCGATCCCGTGATGGAGCTCAGCGAGGCTGACGTGCGCTCGGCGCTGTATGCGCTGGAAGGCGACGGCCTGGTCCGTGTGCTGGCCGACGCGCGGGTGCCCAAGTACGAGCACCGGCTGCGCGACCCGCTGCAGCTGCGCCGCGATGAGGTCGCGGTGCTCTGCCTCCTGCTGCTGCGCGGCCCGCAAACCGCTGCGGAACTGCGCGGCCGCGCCGAGCGCCTCTACAGCTTCGACGACACAGAAGCCGTGACCGCCACGCTCGACCGGCTGGGGACGCGTGAGGATCCCGTGGTGCGCCTTCTGCCGCGCCAGCCCGGCGCCCGCGAGGCGCGCTGGCGGCATCTGCTGGACGGCGCCAGCGAAGATCCGGCACCGGTAACGGCGCAGCAGCCCGCGCCAACAGCAGCGGAACTCCCGCAAGCCCGCGTGGCGGCCTTGGAAGAGCGCGTGGCGGCCCTGGAAGCCAGGCTGCAGCGGCTGAGTACGGCGCTCGGTTTGGACTAACAGCGCCCGGCTCGCCGCCCACGCGACCGCAACCGGCAGCTCAGCGCACCTGCCGGCGCCAAACCATCGCCGCCATGCTACTGTGTCTGTGTCGCATGGTGGCCCCTGGCCATCCAATGAGGCAAAGGAGGGCCACCGCCCATGGCAACCCAATCCCTTCCGCTGCCAGACCGGCTCACCATTACGGAAGACGTTTTGAATAAGCTCCAGGAGCTCGCCAGGACGCAGAACATCAGCGTCTCCCAGGCTTTGGAGCAGGCCATCAACATCAGTGACATTGTGGTGCGGAAAAAAGCGGAGCCCGGCACCAAGGTCCTGTTTAAGCGTGGCAACAACTACCAGCAGCTGACGCTCGGGGGCGAGTAGCCCATGTCGCCGGGGCCCAGGGAAGAGGATGCGCCGCCCAAGGGCGTGGTGCTGCCGCTGGATGTCATCGCCGGCCCCCTGCAAGCCTCCCAGCCACGAAACACACAGGAAGTTCCAGCACCCGGCGTAAAGCAGTACTCGCCGGAGCGCCAGCGTGACTTGGTGCGGCTGGTGGTCACCTGCGGCATGCTGTTGATGCTTGCCTACCTGGTGGTCTTTGCCACGCTGGAAAGTGCCTCCTCCCCGGCCCACTGGACACAAACCAAAGAGATGCTGCAGATTCTTCTGCCCGCCCTGACCGGCATCTTCGGAACGGTGATCGGCTTCTATTTCGGCACCGCGGCCATGGGTTCCAGCCGCAAGCCGACCGACGAATAGCGGCAACGTGCGCATTAGTCTCAGCCGAGCCGCTGCACGGTGCCCCGGTCGCGCTCTCCATGAAAGTACTTCGTCAAAGCCTTCGCAAAGACGTTGTCGTCTGCGCTGGCGGCCTCGGCAAACAGGGTCACCGAGGAGTGGAACTTCAGAACATCCGGGTAGCCGAAGATGGCGGACACGCCCTTGCCCTCAACGGCATTCACCAGCGCCGTGCACTCCCGCAACCGCGGCCCCAGGACCTCATGTGCCAAATACGCCCGCGCCTCAGCGAGATCACCAATCGCAAACCGCTGCGCCATCGGGCTGGAGCCCAGGCCCGCAATCTGCGGAAAGATGAACCACATCCAGTGCGAGCGCTTTTCGCCGGCGGCCAACTCCGCCCGCACCTGCTCGTAGACGCCGGCCTGTGCCTCTGCGAATCGCCCGAGGTTGAAGAGGTCTGATCCTTGCATACCCGCTTAGGATGCGGGGCATCCTCACGAGGCAGGCACGGGAGCTCTTGCCTTTACTCTTCCTTCTTCTTGTTCCGCGCCCTGATCTTGAACCAGATCGGGCTGCCGATGAACTTGAACGTCTTGCGAATCTCGTTGGCCAGGAACCGCTCGTAGCTGAAGTGCAGCTTCACATCGCGATCCGTGAACAGCACAAACGTCGGCGGCGCCACTGCGGCCTGCGTCATGTAATAGATGCGCAGGCGCTTGTTCATCGGCACCGACGCGCGGCCAAAGTCGACCCGGTCCAGAAAGCGATTCATGTTGCCCGTGGTGATGCGCTTGCGGCGCTCGCGGGCCACCAGCTCCACTTTCTTGAACACCTGCTCCATGCCCTTGCCCTCCGCGGCGGAGATGAAGAGCAGCGGCGCATAATCCAGATACTTCAGGTGATCGCGTACCTGCTCCTCAAAGGCCTTCTTGTCCGCGGGCGGCTTGCCGTCAAAGGGCCGCGTCCCGTCCTCGTTCAGCTGCGACTTCGGCGGCGCCACCAGGTCCCACTTATTCACCACGATGATCACCGAGCGCCCGCTCTCATGCGCGTAGCCGCCGATGGTCGCATCCGAGCCCGTCACGCCCTCGGTGGCGTCAATCACCAGCAGCGCCACATCGGCGGCCTCCAGGTGCTTGCGGCTCATGATCACGGAAAGCTTTTCCGCCATCTGCGTCGTCTTGCCCTTGCGCCGGATGCCGGCGGTGTCGATAAAGCGGAAGTCGTGGCCATCGCGCGTCACCACCTCATCCACGGCGTCGCGCGTGGTGCCAGCGATGGGGCTCACGATGGCGCGCTCGGTGCCGGTCAGCGCATTCAGCAGCGTCGACTTGCCCACGTTCGGCCGGCCAATGATGGCGATCTTGGTTTCGCGCTGCACGTGCTCGCCGTGGGTGCGCAGTCGGCGCTCCCGCTCCTCGCCCTCCGTTGGCTCGCCCTCCGTTGGCTCGCCTTCCAGCGCGTCCTCACCCGGAATCTCCATCACACCGGGCGCATCCGGCGTTGGATGAATGGCGCGCTCCAGCCGCGCCGCACGCAGCTGTGCAGCCGTCGGCTCCCTGCCGGAGCCGCCTGTGGGCGCCTCGAAGTCCGGCTCGCCGATGGGCGGCGCATCCACCCCCGCGGGCTCGTCCGCCGTGGCGCCTTCGCCGGCCAGCAAGGCGTCCTCCATGTCCTCTTCGTCCAGCGCTGCACGATCGCCAAAGTCGACGCCCGCATCCTCGGCCATCTCGTTCTCGATGCCGCTCATCGTGGCTTCCGGCTCCTCCTCCACCGTCACCGGCGGCAGCGCCTCCCACACAGCGTCCAGCAGGTCGCCGATGCCGGAGCCGTGCTCGGCGGAGACCGGATACACGTTGCGAAAGCCCAGCGTGCGAAAGTTCTCCGCATCGCTTTCCAGCTTGGCCGTGTCCATTTTGTTCACCGCCAGGAATAACGGCTTGCCGCCCCGCAGCAGCAGGCGCGAAAACTCCTGGTCCGCGGCGGTAATGTCAGTGCGGCCATCGATCACCATCACGATGACGTCGGCCTCGTCCAGCGCCACGCGCGCCTGGCGAAAGATCTCGCTCGGAATCAGCGCTTCATCGCTTGGGATCACGCCGCCGGTATCCACCAGCCGCACCTGCCGCCCGCCCCAGTCCACCTCGCCGTAGATGCGATCGCGCGTAATGCCCGGCTCATCGCCAACAATGGAGCGCCGCGTCCCGGTGAAGCGATTAAAAAGCGTCGACTTGCCCACATTCGGCCGCCCGCAGATCGCCACCAGCGGCTCCGGCGCCCGCGGCGCAGCCTCACCCAGCAGGCCGCGCTCCACACCCGTACCTCGGTCGCTCCTTTTGTCATTCCCGAAGGGAATCTGCCTCCGGTCGCTTTTTTCGTCATTCCCGAAGGGAATCTGCGTCCGGTCACTTTGTTTGTCATTCCCGAAGGGAATCTGCGTTTCGCCGCTGCCTCGGCGCTGCGCATCGTCCCCGCCGCTGCTCTCCGTGCTGTTATCCCCGAAGTGAGTCTGCTTTCCCGTTCGCCGCCCCGGCCCCGCATCGTCCAGATCGCCCACAATGATGCGCTGCTCAAACTCCGGGCTGCGCCGCGGCGTCAGCTTCGCTTTCTCCGCCGCGGCCTTCTTCGCCGCCAGCGTCTTCCGCTGCTTGGGAGACACAGCCCCGGTCACCGCCCCCTTCCGCGCGCCCTTGGCAGGCCCCTTGCCCAGCTTGGGCCGCGTGCTCGCCTGCCGGTGCTTCTTGCCCATCCGCTTCTTCTGCTCACGCTTCGGTGCCATGTAAACCTCTGCGCTAATGTGGAGCGCAACGTCCATTATAGGAAGGTGCCAACCATGACAATACCGACGACGCTGCAGACGAGCCGGCTTTTGCTGGAGCCGCTTACGCTTTCTGACGCGGCGCGCACCCAGGAGCTCTTTCCGCAGTGGGAGATAGTGCAGTTTCTGAATGCAAGAACCCCCTGGCCGTACCCGCCGGATGGAGCCCTGGTGTACTACCGCGACATCGCTTTGCCTGCCGTGGCGCGAGGTGAGGAGTGGCGTTGGACGCTTCGGCTCACGGAGAGGCCAGAGGAGCACATTGGGGCCATCGGCCTGATACGAGGTGAGATCAAGAACCGTGGTTTTTGGCTTGGTCGCCAGTGGCAGGGGCGCGGGCTGATGACCGAAGCGGTGTCGGTGGTGAATGATTTCTGGTTCGATGTGCTCCATATGCCGGTTCTTCGCACACCGAAGGCTGTCGCGAACGTGGGATCGCGCCGTATCTCGGAGAAGACCGGGATGCGGCTTGTGTCACAGGGAGAGGGTGACTATGTTTGCGGGCGTCTGCCTTCGCAGGTTTGGGAGATCACGGCGGAGCAATGGAGGGCAAAGCGCGACCAGCTTTGGGGTGGGCGACCGGGCGATGAGCCTGGAGGGCGAAGAAATGGCGATTACCATAGAAGATAGCCTGACGTGTCACCCCTGAGCCAACACGTGGATCGTAAGACGCCGCCCAGCGAGGCGCGCGAGCGGGCCACGCTGCCCAGCCTCCATGACTTCTTCTCCGCCGGCGGCCTGCTGGCGGGCTCGTCGCTCCAGTTTGAGCATCGTCCTGGTCAGTACGCCATGGCCAGGGCCATCGAGCAGGCCTTTCAGGATCGCCGCCACCTCATCGTCGAGGCGGGCACCGGCACGGGCAAGACGCTCGCCTATCTGTTGCCGGCCCTGCGCTTCGCCCGCGAGCACAAGCAGCGCGTCATCGTCTCGACTGGCACAAAAAACCTGCAGGAGCAGCTCGCGCTCAAGGACATCCCCTTCCTGGAGTCGCTGCTCGGGCCCCTGCGCGTGTGTGTGATGAAGGGCCGCGCCAACTACCTGTGCAAGCAAAAGCTCTACGCTCTGCGCGACAACCCCATCCTGAGCGGGCTCGACGACATCCAGCAGTTCCACGCCATCCTGCAATGGGAGCGCGCGACCGGGACCGGCGACCGCGCCGAGGTCGACGCGCTGCCGGAGAACTCCGCCCTGTGGCCAAAACTCGATGCGCGCAGCGAGGTCTGTCTCGGCCAGACCTGCCCCAACATGGAGGCCTGCTTTATCACGGCGATGCGGCGCAAGGCGCTCGAAAGCGACCTGATCATCGTCAATCACCACCTCTTTTTCGCCGACCTCAACATCAAGCAGCAGGTGGGCGAGGGCGTCGATGCCGGCATCCTGCCCGAGGCCGCGGCGGTGATCTTCGACGAGGCCCATGAGCTGGAAGACGTTGCCAGCCAATACTTTGGAGTGGCGCTCTCCAATGCACGCTTCGACGAATTGGCGCGGGACACCGAGAACATGCTGCGCGCCAAGCAAGCCAGTTCCTCGGCCATCGAATCGGCAACCGCCAGCCTGCGCGACCGCGCCAAGATGTTCTTCAGCTCCTTGCCGGTCGGGCCGTCGCACCTGGGACGTCTGGAGTTCACCGACCGAGCCGACTTCCTGGAGGCGCGCGGCGACGCTTACCTCGCCACCTCCAACGCCCTGGTGCGTCTGGAAGGCGAACTGGACCGGCTCAAGGAGGTCGACGAGGCCCCGGGGCTGCGCAAACGTGCCGCGGATATCAGAAATCACCTAAAGTTTTTGCTGGAATCTGCCGATAAGAACACTGTGTTCTGGATCGAGCGACGAGCGACCGGCGGCCTGCGCAATGCCGCACGCAACCAGCCCCGCGGCACCTCGCTGGTGGCGCAGGCTGCGGGCACGGAGAAGAACCTGTCTCCGCCCGCGGCAGAAACCGGCTTCTTCCAGAGCTTTTCCACCCATCTCCAGGCCACGCCCATCGACGTCTCCGAGCTGCTGTGCGACACACTTTTCCAGCGCTTCGGCAGCGTCATTCTCACCTCCGCGACGCTGACCGTCGCCGGCAAGGACGGCACCCCCGGCTTCGAGCATCTGCGCAAGCGCCTCGGCGTCCCGATGCCGAAGGAGCTTGTGGTCCCGAGCCACTTCGACTACGCGCGGCAGGCTCTGCTTTACCTGCCCCCCACCATGCCCGACCCACGCAGCCCGGAGTTCGCGCGGCAGGCCACGGAAAAGATCCGCCGCGTGCTGGAGATCACGCGCGGCCGCGCCTTCTGCCTCTTCACCAGCTACGCGGCCATGCGCGAGATGCACGACCGCCTGCTCTGTGAGCTGCCCTATCCGCTGCTGCTGCAGGGTACCGCCCCACGGCATGTGCTGCTGGAGCAGTTCCGCTCCACGCCCAACGCCGTGTTGTTTGGCACGGGCAGCTTTTGGCAGGGCATCGATGTGCAGGGAGAGCAGCTCAGCTGCGTCATCATCGACCGCCTGCCCTTTGCCGTGCCCACCGACCCGATCACCAGGGCGCGCACCGACGCCATCGCCGCTGCCGGCGGCAACGCCTTCAATGACCTGCAGATCCCGCAGGCGGTGCTCACGCTGAAGCAGGGCTTCGGCCGGCTGATTCGCTCCTTGCAGGATCGCGGCGTCCTGATGCTGCTCGATCCTCGCATCCGCACCACGCGGTACGGCGCCATCTTTCTCGACTCGCTGCCACCCTACCGGAGAACCACAGAGATCTCCGAAGTGGAACGTTTCTTTGAGGAAACATGATGCGATTCCGTCAGTTGCATTTCCTTCATTTCAGTCTTTTTGCGCGCCAGCTGCCCACGACGAATCCAATGAGCAGCATGCGCTGCCGTAACCTTCTCTTGGCCGTTCTAGCGTTTTCTTTTCTCCCGCAGCTGACCCCGGCGCTGGCTCAGCAGAGGCTGCCGCCTGTCTGCCGCAACCCGTACACGCAGCAGAAGGAGATTGAGCTCGGGGACAAGGTGGTGCAGCAGGTATATGCGACCATGCCGGTGCTGCCCGATACCGATCCCGTCGCGGTCTTTGTGCGGCAGCTGGGGGCGAAGCTGGTGGCAGTGGCCCCGCTCACGCCGGGGCTGGACCGGCAATGGCCGTTCAACTTTCATGTCGTCGCCTCGGGCGAGATCAACGCCTTTGCGCTGCCGGGCGGCACGATGTTTGTGAATCTGGGGGCGGTGCAGGCGGCGCAAACCGAAGCGCAGCTGGCGGGCGTGATGGCGCATGAGATGTCGCACGTGATCCTGCGGCACTCCACCTGCAATCTGGTTCGGCAGCAGCACCGCAGTGTCTGGTACAGCCTGGGGCAGATCGGCTCCGAGCTCGCCCTGGGCGGCGTGGGTGGCGACCTGGCCGCGCAGGGGCTGGGCTACGCGCGCAGCCTCAGCTTCTTGAAGATGTCGCGCGGGGACGAAAGGCAGGCCGACATGCTGGGCGTACAGATCCTCTACAACGCCGGATTCGACCCGCGCGGGCTGCCGCAGTTTTTCGAGGTCATCGAGTCCAAAGACCCGAAGCGCGGCGCGGAGTGGCTCTCCGATCATCCCAATCCTGGCAATCGCACCGAATACCTGGATCAGGAGATCGCCACGATGCCGCGGTTGGAGCACCCGGTCGTTTCCACGCCCGCCTTCACCGCGGCGCATCGGGAAGCCGCGGCCGACGCAACCCTTACTGCGGCGCAGATCCGCAGCGAAAGCTGGAAGTCCAGCGGACAGTACGCCCGTGGGCCGGGAGCCCCGCCTGCCACCGCGCAGACAGCTGCCTATACCAACGCCGCGGGCGCTGGCGGAGCAGCTCCAACAACCCCCACGGCCTCGATTCCGCCGCTCAGCTCCGCGCAGCTGGGGCTGGCCTCCCCGCTGAGGCGCTTTCAGCTTGGGCCGTTTGCGCTCAGCGCTCCGGCAGGCTGGACCGAGAGCAAGGCCAACGACGGCGGCCTCGGAACGACGCTTGCCCCTTCAGGCGGCGTAACGGCAGCCGGTACGGCCTATGGCGTCGTGCTCGGCAGCTCGCAGCAGGGCGGCGGCGGTGTGAGCGACCCCCAAGCGCTGCAGCGTGCCAGCGATCAGTTCGCCGCCAGGCTGCAGCAGGCGAGCGGCCTGACGGCCGCCGGTCCCACAACCACCACAACCGTGGCCGGCCAGCCCGCCACCTCGCGTTACCTGCAGGGCACCTCGCCGGTCGCCGGGCAGGGTGGCGCTGCCGTCCCGGAACGCGACTGGCTGGTGACCGTGGCCCGCAGCGATGGCGATATGGACACCTTGATCTTTGTTGCGCCCGCCACACAATTCGAGCAGCTGGACCCGCTGTTCCATCGCATGCTGGCGACCTTTCAGCCGCAGTAGCCCGCCGAAACGGCTATCCTGAGGTGGCATCGCGATGGGACGCAACCTTTACATCCTGGCGGCAACCCTGGGCGGCCTTTCCGTCCTGTCCGTCATCGTCAGCTTTACCAACATCGCCGGTCAGCCCGGCTCTCCCGGGGATGCCATGCTGTGGCGCACCACGGGCATTGCCCTGGTCGCCGTTGCCCTCATCCTGGCCTTGGCGGGCGTGCTTTCGTCGCTCTTCGAGCAGGCCGAGCGCCGGGCCGCGCAGCAGCGGGACGAGGCGCGCCGCAAGCGCCGCTCCGGCTCCAAGGGCTGATAGCCGTATCATGGGAACTGGCGCGCGGTCGGCGCCCTGGAGCTACTCGCAGCATGTTCGAGATCACCGTGCAGGCCGGGTTTTCCTCCGGTCACTACCTCCGCGACTACCATGGCAAGTGCGAAAACCCGCACGGTCACAACTATCGCGTGCTGGTGACGCTGGTCGGTGCGGAGCTGGAGCCCAACGGTCTGCTGCTCGACTTCAAGCTGCTCAAACAGGTGCTCAAGCCCACGGTGGACGCGCTCGATCACCAAATGATTAACGACCTGGAGCCGTTCACCACCCTGAACCCTTCCGCGGAAAATCTGGCCAAATATTTCTTCGACAACACCGCCAGCGAACTGGACCGCATCACGCATGGCCGCGTGCGCGTAAAGGATTGCACCATCTACGAAACCGACACCAGCTTCGCGCGATATTACGAGTAGCCACTCCTCCCAAGCAAAATGCTCGAGATCCTTCCCCAACCCGTCGACGATCTGCACGTGACTCCGGAAGACACTGCCCGGCCTGCCATGCGTTCGTTGCGACTCATCGAGCTGTATAAATCGGTGCAGGGCGAAAGTTCTTTTGCCGGCGTCCCGTGCATCTTTGTGCGGCTGGCCGGGTGCAATCTGCGCTGCAGCTGGTGCGACTCCGAGTACACCTTTACCGGTGGCAAGCCCTTCACCAACGACGAAATCATCGCGCAAATCGAAGCTCTGCAGCCCTGCCGCCTGATCGAGTTCACGGGTGGCGAGCCCATGCTGCAGGCCCGCGAGCTCGTGCCGCTCATGCAGCATCTCCTTCATGCCGGCTATGAACTCATGATCGAAACCAGCGGGGAGCGGCTCCTGGCCGACATACCGCGTGAGGTCCACAAGATCGTCGATGTGAAGTGTCCGGGTTCCGGCATGGGCGGCACCTTTCGCATGGAGAACCTCGACGCTCTGACCGCAAGGGACGAGGTGAAGTTCGTTCTTCTGGATCGTGCGGATTACGAGTTCGCCCGCGACTTCATCCGCACGCACGACCTTGCCAGCAGGTGCGGGCAGATTCTGCTTTCACCCGCGTTTCACAAGAATGCCTCCGACCAGCGCAGCGCCGACAATATGGCGCTGGACCCCCGGCTGCTGGTGGACTGGATGCTGGCCGAGGGCCTCCCCGCACGCCTCAGCCTGCAGATTCATAAGTTCATCTGGGAGCCGCGCAAAAAGGGCGTTTAACCGTGGTTCTCGTCCAGGCACAGGCTTTCACGCCGGCTGCATCCAAGGCTGATGGAGGGCAGCATGGCTCAGAACGATGTTCCCGTATGGCTGATTACGGGATGCTCTACAGGATTTGGCCGGGAACTCGCAAAACTGGTGATCGCCCGGGGTTGGCGCGCAGTCGTCACGGCCCGCAATGTTGCGCAGGTGGCCGACATCGTCGACGGCCAGACGAATGCCTTTGCGGTCAAGCTGGACGTCACCGATCCCGCGGACATCGCCGAGGCGGTCGGTCAGGCGGAGACGCACTTCGGGCGCATCGATGTGCTGGTGAACAATGCCGGCTACGGCTACCTCGCCGCCGTGGAAGAGGGCGAGGATGACCAGATTCGGCAGATGTTTGAGGCCAACTTCTTTGGTCTGGTCAAACTGACCAACGCGGTGCTTCCGGGCATGCGCCGGCGGCGCAGCGGAGCCATCATCAACGTGTCGTCCATCGGCGGTCTGATGAGCTTTGCCTCAACGGGCTATTACCATGCGACCAAGTTCGCGGTGGAAGGTATCTCAGAGTCGCTCGCCATTGAGCTCAAGCCGTTGGGCATCAAGGTGATGATTGTGGAACCGGGGCCGTTCCGCACGGACTGGGCCGGCCGCTCGCTGCTGGAATCCAAGGTCCACATCGACGACTACGCCGCCACCGCGGGCGAGCGTCGCAAGCAGAGCCGCGCCCGCAGCGGCACGCAGCCGGGCGACCCTGTGCGCGGCTGCGAAGCCATCATCAAGGCCATCACGTCCGACAATCCGCCGCTGCACCTCGTGCTCGGCAGGCACGGTTATGAGATCGTCACCAAGCATCTGCAGGGCATGCTGGACGAGTTCGCCGCGTGGAAGGACACGGCTTTGAGTGCGGATTACCCGGAGTCGGAAGGTACGTGAGGAAGGCATGATCAAGTCCTCAGAATCACTGCCGCCCGGTAGCAAGCGGGATTCCCTTCGGGAATGACAACAAAAGGGCAAAGCCTCATTGCAGCGGCGAGGCGGACTGGCCTACGTTTCGCCGCCCACTTCGGTGCCGCTGCCGCTGGAGTAGGTGCGCTGCCGCCATCCCACCGGTCGCCCGAACAGCTTGCGCGCCAACGCATACCATTGCAGCACGAGCAGCGTCGTGACGCCCACGGGATGCAGCAGCGCCGAGCCAAGCGGCTGCCGGAAGCGCCGCACCGCCAGCAGCCGGGGCACAAAACCCGCAATCAGCACGATGCTGAACGCGCCCAGCATGAGCAGCGCCACCCGCGGCTCGCGCACGTCTACGCTGGCCCCGCGGCTCCGCCCAAACACGGCAAGCCATCCAGCGCCAAGCAGCAGCGCCGCAGCCACCAGCGCCGGCACGACCTGCCCCAGGATCAGGATCAGCGAAAGCGGTGCGATCCTGCCCGGGGTGGCGATGCCTTCGGTGGCATTTTTCGCCAGGCCTTGCCACACCTTGGCAGGCGAATCGTACATGCGCACGCTGGCCAGCGCGGTGATGTCCGCAAGGTCAGTGCGGAAGCCGGCGCGGCGGAAGGCGCGCGGCAGCATCAGGCCGTCGTGCATGGACTCGCGCAGCGCATTGTGCCCACCGCTGGCGAAGTAGGCAGCGCGATCGGCAAGAAAGAACTGCCCGCATCCCGCGGCGACCGAAGTGCGTTGCGTTCGGCGCATGGAGCCCATCGGCAAAAAGGCCAGCAGCACAAAGTGGATCAGCGGCAGCAGCAGCTTCTCAAGCGAGGTCACCGTGACCAATCGCGGGAAGCCGCTGACCAAAGCGCTGTCTGACTGCTGCAGAAAGGCTGCCATGCGCGCCAGCAGATCAGGCTCGATGCGTACATCCGCATCCAGAAACACCAGCAAGGGCTCCGTGGCACGCTGCGCCAGCGTCCAGCAGGCAAACTGTTTGCCGTTCCACCCATGGGGCAGCGGTACGCCCTCCAGCAGCGAGACGCGAGCGTCCCTGACGGCGATGGCGCGCACGCGCTCTGCCGTGCCATCGGTGGAACTGTCGTCCAGCACCAGCACCTCCAGCACCACGTCGCGGCTGGCGAGCACATGCTGCAACGCCGGTCCAATGTTGGCCTCTTCGTTGCGCGCGGGGATGAGCACGGAGATGGCTACAGGTTTCGCGGTGGGCGCGAGCGGGGGCGGTGGCTGGAATCTTCGCAGGTTGATGCAAAACAACGTTGCCGGCCAAAGGGCACACAGCGCCGAAGCTCCACAAAGCACGCTGAACAGCATCGCAGCTATTGTCACATGCGACCCCACCCATCCGCGATAGAGCTGCGGATGGATGGGGCACCCGTCACCCGCGCCCCGGCTTCCTGCGACCCCACCCATCCGCGATAGAGCTGCGTATGGATGGGGCACCCGTCACCCGCACCCCGGCTTCCTGCGACCCCACCCATCCGCGATGAAGCTGCGTAGGGATGGGGCACCCGTCACCCGCACCCCGGCTTTCTTCGACCCCACCCATCCGCGATGGAGCTGCGTATGGATGGGGCACCCGTCACCCGCACCCCGGCTTTCTTCGACCCCACCCATTCGCGATCGAGCTGCATATGGATGGGGCACACCGGTTTCTTCGACGCCACCCATCCGCGATCGAGCTGCGTATGGGTGGGGCACCCGGTGTATGCGTGAGCACTCGGTGTCATGGCGCGGGACGTTGCGTGTGATCCAGCTCCGGGGCGCGTCCCCGGAGCAGCGCCCGGAGGCGGCGGATGACACCGTAGACTCCACCCGTGCCACGCGCACCGCTGAACAGCACCTCAAACGCCCCTGGATCGCGCGCGATGGCCGCGGCCTGCAGCTGATACATGGCCCGCGCCAGCGCCGCTTCCAGCACATGCGTCGCCTCCGCTGTGGAGCTTTTGCTGTCCATGTGGAGTGGCTCGCCAAAGCAAAGCAGCGCTTCGGGCAGGCGCTCATCCCAAAAGGTGTACTCCACCGCCAGCGGCAGCAGAGGCACCTCAGGCAGGCGCAGAGCCAGCGCGGCCAGGCCGGGTTTGAAGGCGAGCGGAAACTCGCGCGGGTCAGCAAATCGGCCCTGCGGCGTGAGCCAAAGGACGCCGTTGCTGCGCAGAATGCCCTCGGCGTGGCGCAGGAAGTGGGCCGCACCGCGCGGTGAGGCCATCTCCACCGGAAAAATGCCCAGCCGGCGCAGGATGGGGTAGCGCTCCAGCGCGCGGGCATCCATGGGCGCAAAATGCGCGCGCTCCGGCAACAGCAGGTTGCCCAGCAGCACGATGAGCATGGGGTCCCACCAGGAGCTGTGGTTGCCGTACACAATCAGCGGCCCGCGCCGGCCGGCGAGCCGCGACGCGCCCTGCGCCAACACCGCGCGAAAATGCCTGCGAAAGTACCGCCGCACAATGCGTCGAAAGAAGCGAAGCATCAGCGGCGAGATCGCAGGAACCGGGCTTTCGAGCGGCATGGGTGTTGGATGCTTGAGCTTCATTGCCAACCCCGGAAGGAACCGCGGATTCCCTACGGGAATGACAACAAAAAGGGCAGCTGTTGCAGCGGGAATGACAATGAAAGGGCTGCATTTGCAACCCGTAAGCTTGATCGGAGCTTCCGTGAGCAGGCTCGATCAGACCTTCACTCGCAGGCTTGATGCAACTTCCTCAGCTCACCGCCGCGCCGCGGGCGTCCTGGTCCAGCGAGTCGGCGGCGATCCAGCCGGACATCATCACCATGGGCATGCCGGGTCCGGGGTGGGCCGCGCCGCCGGCAAGATATAGCCCCTGGAGCTCGCGGCTGCGGTTGGCGGGCTTGAAGGCGCCCTGGAAGCGCCCATGCGAGCTGATGCCGTAGATGGCGCCATTCAGCACGCGGTAGCGCTCGTGGATGTCCTGCGGGGTCAGGGCGTGCTCAAAGACGATGCGCTCTTCAATGTCCTCGCAGCCGGCGGTGCGCTTCAGCTTGTCCAGGATGACCTGCCGGTAGCCGGGCAGCATCTCCGTCCAGTCCTGCCCCGGGCGCAGATAGGGCGTGTGCACCAGGATGTACATCGCCTCGCCGCCTGCGGGCGCGCTGGTGGGGTCGGTGGCCGCGGTGCAGGCGAGATAGCAGGTCGGGTCGGGCGCCGGAATGCCCTGGTCGTAGATGGCGTGGAACTCCTCGTGCGGATCGCGCGAAAAGACGAAGTCATGGTGCGCCAGGTGGTCGTAGCGCTTGTTCAGCCCCAGGTAAAGCACCACGCCGGAGCAGGCGGGCTCATAGCTGCGGGCGTGGTCGAAGTGCCGCTGCGCCGCGGTGCCCTGCAGCAGCTCGCGATGGGTGCGCACGGCGTCCTCATTGGAGACCACGGCGTCGAAAAGGAAGCGCTCGCCGGTGATGGTTTCGATGCCGGTGGCGCGGCTGTGGCCGTTGGTGCCCGTGGTCGTGATGCGCTTCACGTCCGTGTCGGTGTGGAACCGCACGCCGAGCTCCCCGGCCAGCTTCGCGAGCGCCTCCGGCACCGCGCGCGTGCCGCCCATGGGGTACCAGATGCCCTCCTGCATCTGCATGTGGCCGATGGCTGTGAGGATGGCCGGCGAGGCGTCCGGCGACGAGCCAACATACTGCACCATGTGGTCCAGCATCTGCGCCGTTTCCGGCTCCGGGATGAACTCGCGGATGGTGCCGGCGACCGTTTTGCCCAGGCGCATGCGCATCACGTCGCGCAGCACCTTGACGTCAAAAGCGCCCTTCACCTCAAAGGTGTCCCGCATGCCGCCGACAGACTTCCAGAAGAAAAATTTGTCACTGATCTCGTGAAGATTTTCCGACAGCTCCATGAGCCGCTTATAGCCCTTGCCCATCGTGGGCCAGCGCGCCTCCAGGCTGGCAGCCATTTTGTCTTCGTCGTCCAGCAGGTCGATGACGGCGCCATTATCAAAGAAGCACCGCCATTGCGGATCGAGCCGCACCATGGTGACGTAGTCGTCCAGATTGCGGCCGGCTTCGGCAAAGATTCTGCGCAGCACCGAGGGCTGAATCAGAATGGTCGGCCCCATATCGAAGCGGAAACCGTCCTCCTTCAACTGCGCGGCCTTGCCGCCGATCCAGCTGTTTTTTTCAAATACCGTGACCTTGTGGCCGCGTGCTGCCAGTGTGCAGGCGGCGGACAACCCTGCCAGGCCTGACCCGATGATTCCAACGCGCATTGTCGTCTCCTTGAAGCTGGCGTGTGCCGGAGCAGGCCTGGACAATCCAGGCCATAGCAGCGATTACGCCGTAAATGTCAGGGCTTGTCGGCGGCAGGCCTGCGTGCCGCCGTGAAGCCGTTGCGAAGCGATCGCCAGCGCACTGCCACTGAACCTCCATGCAGCGCGCCAATGAAGCTGAGGAAGAGGGGATACTCGCGCCGGCCCACCGGGGCATAGTGCCGCCGCGCGCCCTTGCGCCGGACCAGCAGCGTCTTCATGGCGGTCATCTCGAGCAGACCTCCTGCGCCGCGAGTCACGCCGAAGCCGCTCTGGCCGCGGCCCCCAAAGGGCACCCGCGGGTCGGCCGTGGGCGCAATCACGTCGTTGACCAGCACCGTACCGACCTTAAGCTGCGCGCCCAGCGCACGGGCCGCCCGGTCTTCGCCGAAGATCGCGGCCGTCAGGCCAAACGGACACGCATTGACCACCTCGGCGATCGCCAGGGGCGTGGACGCCGCCAGCAGCGAAACCACGGGCGCAAACACATCCATGCGCGCGATCTCCATCTCCGGCCTAACATCTTCGAGCAGCAGCGGCGCCTGCGCTGCCGGGGCGACGCTGCCCCAAAGCCGCGCGCCTTGTGCCGTGGCGGCGGCCACCGCGCTTTGCAAGGCGGCGACGGTGCGCGGCTCCACCACCACTGGAGGGACCTGCGCCAGCGCCGTCCTCAGCAGGGGAGCGAGCTTTTGCAGGACATCATCGGTGGCCACCACGCGGCGCGGAGACATGCACACCTGACCGCCGTTCAGGCGCAGCCCGAAGGCCACAGCGTCGGCCACAAGATCGAGGTCCGCGGAGGGCAGCACCACCACCGCGTCCGCGCCGGACAGCTCCATGATGCAGGGCGTGGAGGTCTGGCTGAGGGTCTGCTGAATCTGCCGTCCGGCCGCGCCCGAGCCCGTGAAGACAACCTTGTCCGGTCGCGGCTCGCGCTGTTCCAGCGCCGCCTGGGTGTCCTCAATCGCCTCGCCGGTGACGTGGAGCACACCCCGCGGCAGCCCGGCCTCGCGCAGCGCATGCGCCACCAGCAGGGCGACGGGATGGCCGCCGCGCCCGGGCTTCCAGGTCACGGCATTGCCCGCCACCAGCGCCTGCATGGTCTGCACCCCGGGCAAAAACAGGGGAAAGTTTGCGGGTCCGATGATCAGCACGTGCCCCAGCGGCTCACGGTGCACCTCGGCCTGCACGCCCGCAAGCCACATGGGCCGGCCGCGGCGCCCCAGCCTCTGCGGCGCCAGCAGCCTCTGGGCGCGGCGCTCCAGAAAACGCATCGCGTCCAGCAGGGGAAGCAGCTCCGTGACCAGGGTGTCGGCCTGGCTGCGCGGCAGCTCGGGCGAGATCATCTGCGCGAAGGCCTCGGCGTGGGCGGCCATCCAGTGCCGCGCCCCGCGCACCACCTGCAGCCGTTCTGGCAGGCTGCGTGCCGCCCATCGCCGCTGCGCGCCCGCAGCTACGGGCTCCTGCGCTGCCCCGCTCGCCTGCAGAGCGCAGCCACCAGTGGCGCACACACCTGCAGGCGCGGCTCCGCTGTCTGGCGCTGCAGAAAGGGAGCCGGCGAGGGCGGCGGCAGCTCTCATGAGGCAATCTGCATCAGGTCTTCGCTGAAGGTGTGGTCGTGGCCGGCTTGCCATTGCGGCTCAATCCCCAGATCCTCCAGCAGCAGCCGCGACGAGATGCGCGCCGACTGAAAGATCACCGGCAGGCCCGAGCCGGGGTGTGTTCCTCCGCCCACCAGATACATGCCGCGCACATCTTCAAAGCGGTTGTGCGGCCGCAGGTGCAGCATCTGCCCCAGCGAGTGCGCCATGGAAAAGGTCGCGCCCTTGTGCAGGTCGAACTCCTGCCGCCATCCGCTGGGCGTCAACACGCGCTCGGTGCGGATGCGCTCCTTGATGCCGGTCAGGCCGATGCGCTCAATCTGTTGCAGCGCCAACTCGCGGAAGCGCGGCATCTCCGCCGCCCAATCGATCGCATCAGTCTCGTGCGTCACCGGCAGCAGAACATACAAGGTCGAGTGGCCCGCCGGCGCCAGCGTCGGATCGGTCACCGAGGCGTTCTGGACATAGAAGCTGGGATCGTCGGAGAGCCGGTGCAGATTCTCAATGTCCTGCAAATTCTGCTTGTAGTTCTCGGCCAGGTAGATGGTGTGGTGCGCCACATCGTCAAAGCGCCCTTCGATGCCGAGGTACAGCATAAAGGTCGAGCAGGAGAACTTTTTGCCCTCAATGCGCTTGTCGGTCCAGCGCCGGCGATGCTTGCCGGGCAACAGCTTGCGCATGGCGTCGGCAAAATCCGCGTTCACCACGACGGAATCGGCCTGCAGCGTTCGTTTCGAGGTGCGCACGCCGCGCGCCTCGCCGTTCTCAACCAGCAGCTCTTCCACCGGCTCATTCAGCAGCACTTCCACGCCCATCTGTTGGGCAAGGCGCGACATCGCCGCGGTCACGGCGCCACAGCCACCGATGGGGTGAAAGACGCCGTGCTCGTACTCAAGAAACGAGAGGATGGAGAACAGGGAAGGGCAGCGAAACGGGCTCATGCCCAGGTACTTGGACTGAAAGCTGAAGCCTAGCCGGATGCGCTCGTCGGTGAAGTGGGACCGGAGGTCGCCATCCAGCGAAAGCCACGGCTTGAGCAGCGGCATCAGCTTTAGCATGTCCGGCTTCATCAGGTCAGTCCAGCTTTCAAACGGCGACTCGAGAAAAGGAAGAAAGCTGGCCAGCTTTTGCCGGTTGCGATCGAGAAAACCGCGAAAGGCCTCGGCATCATGCGGCGAAATGCGCGCGATCTCGGCTTCCATCCGGGCGATGTCGGGCGTCGCGTCGATCTTGCCGCCGGAGCCGAAGATCAGGCGATACTGCGGGTCCAGACGCTTCATCGGCACCTCGCGGTTCAGGTCAAAGCCGGCATCGGCAAAGATCTCCTTCAGCACGCGAGGGTACAGGAAGAAGGTGGGGCCGATGTCGAATTTATACCCGTCCTGGGCCAAAGTTCCGGTGCGGCCGCCGACCCGGCCATGCTTTTCGACCACGGTAACCCGCACACCGGAGCCTGCGAGCAGCATGGCAGAAGCCAGGCCGCCGGGTCCAGCGCCTACGATCACGATATGTTTTTGAGAGCGTTCCCGAACCGCAGATGATTGCATTCTTTGATCTGATCCACTACGTACCCGAGGAGTGTAGCGCGGGAACAGACATCGCTTTGATCCAATGAAAGCAATGCCATGCGTGCCGCGAAACGTTTGTGCGCGATGCCGTGCACGCCACACAAACAAAATTGGGGCCTAAAACCTCAGGCCCCAATGGAACGGAAATTTACTTGAGCATGTGGCGAACCAGACTGCGCACACGTTCGGTTACCACGCCATACAGGATGTGTGTGGCACCTTCGCTGGTCCGTTCGCGCAGGCTCTGGTCTTCCCTGGGCTCGCCAAGCCCCAGGGCGGGCAGTGCGCCCTCATGCGTCAGACTCATCAGGGTCAGACCGAAGGTGGCGCCATTTTTGGCCGTCACCGCGGGATACAGCTCCGCGAGCACACCGTAAAAGGCACCGGCGGTTACACCGAAGACCCAGTGGATGCTTTCGCTGGCGATCTCTTTGGTGTCCTCATCCAGAGGATGCCCCGCGATCTTTTCCGCCGCGACCTCCGGCGGTTCAGGCTCGCCGTGCACGCGCGGCGGGTAGATCTTTTCGCCGAAAGACTTCGCCGCGGTGGCGACCAGGCCGCCGATGGCTCCCGCGACGAGACCCTTCACTAAGGACTTGGTATCTTTTGTTTGATCAAGGCTCACAGTGTCCCTTGTGATGCTGGCGGGCTACCCGCCCGCTGCCTGCGCCCGCCAAATGGCATCGGCATCACTCCCCCGGCCTCACTGTACCGACGCGACCTGGTCCGTATCGAGATCATCGTGATCCAGCGCATCCTCGTCCACCCCGGGGGACACATCGCCCGTATCTTCGTCTTCCGGCAAATCGTTGCCGGGTCCGAGAGGTGGAGCGTCAGAGGCGGTGACGGAAAAAAAGGGCAGGGCATATGCCCCGCCCTTTCCATTACTCCTCGTCGTCTTCTTCCTCGTCGTCGTCATCCTCATCGTCGTCGTCGTAGTCCTCGTCGTCGTCATCTTCATCGTCTAGATCTTCTTCATCGTCTTCGAGGTCATCGTCGTCATCCTCGTCCTCGTCTTCAACGTCGTCCTCATCATCGTCGTCATCCGCCGCGGCCCTGGTATCGATGCTCGGTGCGGTCTGGATGGCCTGACGGTCGGCTCGGGTTTGCAGGTTCTCGCTGGAAGCGGATTCCACCGGCTTGCTGTCGACAAACTTGGGATCGTTCTCAAAGGACGCGGTGGCGTCATCCCCTACGAGTTCATGCAGAACGGCTGCGCTGTCGGTTGCGGGAAGGTTTTGATTCGGGGCCATGCCATCTCTCCTCGGGGCGGAATGTGTGCCCGCCTCCACGCCTTGGATGCACGATGTGGCACGGAAGCAGCGCGCGTGGCGACTGCTTGATCTCACAAAAGCTCGACCCTTCCACGGCACAGCCTGGTTCGCACCCGTCGCATCGAACTCCCTAAACCAGAATTCCCGGGCCATGTCGCTGAGTCTGCGCACGGTCCGCGCCGTCAACTGACGGTTTCATTTCAGAAAAAGGAGCCGTCATGTCCAGCCCTGCCATCCTGTCCGCGCCTGCCGAGGAGCTTGCTTCCCGCGCGCAGGACACCGCTGATGCTTTCCCCGCCTCCCCTGTAAGCGGCCTGACGCGCGTCCACCGCATGCCGTTTGGCAGCCAGGTGCAGCCTGATGGCAGCGTCCGTTTCCGCCTGTTCGCCCCCGCCGTGGAAACCGTGGCATTGGCCCTCAGTGGCCGCGAGCGCCAGATCGAGATGCAGCCGAGCGGCGATGGCTGGTTTGAATGCATCACCGCCGTCGCAGCCACCGGTTCGCGCTACCGCTTCGTGCTCCCTGACGGCACGCAGGTGGCCGACCCCGTATCCCGCTTTCAGCCCGAAGACGTTGCCGGCCCCAGCGAGGTTATCAATCCGGCAGGCCACCTTTGGCAGGACGGCGACTGGAAGGGCGTGCCCTGGAATGAGGCCGTGATTTACGAACTCCACGTCGGCGCCTTTACGCCGGAAGGGACCTTTCGCGCGGCCATCGAAAAGCTCGACCACCTGCAGAAGCTCGGCGTCACCGTGATCGAGATCATGCCCATTGGCGACTTTGCGGGCGATCGTGGGTGGGGCTATGACGGCGTGCTCTGGTATGCGCCGGCCAGCGCCTACGGTCGCCCGGAAGACCTGAAGGCCCTGGTGGAGGCCGCCCACGCGCACGGCATCGCCGTGATGCTGGATGTGGTCTATAACCACTTCGGTCCGGAGGGCAACTTCCTTCCCCGGTACTTCCCCAACCTGCTCACCGAACGCCACAAGACCAGCTGGGGCGCGGCGGTGAACTACGATGGCGAGCAGAGCCTGTTCGTGCGCGAGCTCGCCATCCACAACGCCCTGTACTGGATCGAAGAGTTTCACCTGGATGGCCTGCGGCTGGATGCGGTGCACGCCATCGTGGACGACAGCCCGAAGCACATCCTCACCGAGCTCGCCGAGCGCGTCAAGGCCCTGAACACGCCCTATCCCATTCATCTAGTGTTGGAAAACGAAAAAAACCAGGCTTTTCGCCTCACACGTGATGATGAAGGAGCTCCCGAGCACTTCACCGCGCAATGGAACGACGACGTGCACCACGTGCTGCACACCGCCGCCACGCACGAGGGCGCGGGCTACTACGCCGATTACAAGGGCAACAGTGCCTTGCTGGGGCGGGCGCTGGCCGAAGGCTTCGCCTACCAGGGCCAGTCCTCGGTGTGCACGGGCAAGCCGCGCGGCGAAATCTGTTCGCACCTGCCGCCCACGGCCTTTGTGGCGTTCATGCAGAACCATGACCAGATCGGCAATCGCGCCTTTGGCGAGCGCATCGACGCCATCAGCGATCTTGGTGCGGTGCGCGCGCTGGTGGCCGTGTATCTGCTGCTGCCGCAGATTCCGCTCATCTTTATGGGCGAAGAGTGGCGGGCTTCCACGCCCTTCCCGTACTTCTGCGACTTCCACGGGGAGCTGGCCGACAAGGTGCGGCAAGGCCGCCGCGATGAGTTCAAATCCTTCCCCGAATTCCAGGATGAAGCCCGGCGGGACCAGATCCCGGACCCGCTCGCCTGGAGCACCTTCGCCTCCGCCAATCTGAACTGGGACGAACGCAACATCCTACCCGGGACCGAATGCCTGGCAAGGCATGGCGAGCTGCTTGCCGTGCGCCGCCGCGATATTGTGCCTTTGCTCCATCTGATCCAGGGATACGCTGGGGCTTTTGATGTGCTCGGCCCCGGCGCCGTCGTCGTTCGGTGGCGCACGGAAGACGAACGCGAGCTGCGGCTTGCGGTAAACCTGTGCGACCGCGCCAAGGGGGGCTTCCCCGCCAGCCAGGGACGCGTCTTATGGCACGAAGGGCCAGCGATCGAAGGCACAGACGAGGGCCAGCAGTACGGCCCCTGGACCGTGCACTGGACGCTAAAGGAAGGCTGAGTTTGGCAGATCAGGATTTGCGCTCCACGCGACAGTATCGTTTGCCTTTTGGGGCTGAGATGGAAGGGAGCGGTGGCGTTCGGTTCCGGCTCTTCGCCCCCGCGGCCAGATCGGTGCAGTTGGCGCTGGTGGGCCGCGATCCCGAGCCCATGCAGGCCGATGGCCATGGATGGCATGAGCTCCTGGTCCCCGACGCCGGCCCGGACACGTTGTATCGCTACGTCCTGCCGGACGGCACCGCGGTCCCCGACCCCGCGTCGCGCTTCCAGCCCGAAGACGTCGCCGGTCCCAGCCAGGTGATTGACCCCACGGCCTTTACCTGGCACGACCTGGCATGGCGCGGCCGTCCTTGGTCCGAAGCGGTGCTGTACGAGTTGCATGTGGGCACCTTTACGCCACACGGCACGTTGCGCGCGGCCATCGAACGGCTGGACCACCTGCAGTCGCTCGGCGTCACGGCCATTGAGCTGATGACGCTGGCCGACTTTGCCGGGCTGCGCAACTGGGGCTACGACATGGTGCTGCTGTATGCGCCGGACTCCGCCTACGGCCACCCCGAAGATCTGAAGGCCTTTGTGGAGGCCGCCCATGCGCGCGGCATCATGGTGCTGCTGGACGTGGTCTACAACCACTTCGGTCCCGAGGGCAACTACCTGCCCCGATACTTTCCGCAGATCGCCTCCAGCGAGCACAAAACGGCGTGGGGCGCCGCGCTGAACTTCGATGGCGAGTGCAGCTGGGAGGTGCGCGAGCTGGTCATCCAGAACGCGCTTTACTGGATTCACGAGTACAACATGGATGGCCTGCGCCTGGATGCCACCCACGCCATGATCGACCACGGCCCGCGCCACATTCTGGACGAGCTCGCCAGCCGTGTGCAGGAGAGCGCCGCGGGACGCCACATCCACCTGATTCTGGAGAACGAAAACAACATCGCCCGACGGCTCACCCGCTCCCGCGAGGGAATGTGCGACTGCTACAGCGCGCAGTGGAACCACGACATCGACCACCTGCTGGGCGCGGGCTTTATGGGCACACAGGACGACCGCAAGACCGACGACAAGGGCGAAACCGACCGTCTGGGCAAGGCGCTTTCGGAAGGCTTCGTGATTGCCGCGCAGGAAAATCATGAGGAATACGAGGCCGGCTGCCATGTGCCGCCCAATGCCTTTGTTTCCTTCCTGCAAAGCCATGACCTGGTCGGCAACCGCATCTTTGGCGAGCGTGTCACAAGCCTCCTGGCGCCCGAGGTTGTGAGGGCGCTGGTTGCTGTAGCCCTGCCCCTGCCGCAAACGCCCATGCTGTTTATGGGCGAGGAATGGGCCGCCAGCAGCCCTTTTCCGTACTTTTGCGATTTCCACGGCGACCTGAGCAAGGCCGTGCAAAAAGGTCGTTGCGAACAGATCTCCAAGCTGCCGGGCGTTTCCGCGGAAGACCTCAAGAACGCCCCGGACCCCCAGGCGGAGTCCACCTTTCGCTCCGCGCAGCTGCACTGGGAAGAGCTCGCCGAGCCCGAACATGCGGCGTGGCTGGAGCTGTATACGCGCCTGTTGCGGCTCCGTCGCGAGCGCATTACACCGCTGCTCAAAAACCTTTCCGGCCGTTGCGGCAGCTACCGCGTGCTGGGACCCGGCGCGCTCCAGATTGATTGGACCCTGGCGGGCAACAGCCGCCTGCAGCTGCAGGCCAACCTGTGGCACGAGCCGGCGCAAGGCTTTCCGGCTCCGCAGGGCGAGATACTCTGGATCGAGGGCACCGTGCCCGCCGGTGCAGAGCAGCTGGGTCCGTGGACCGTGCGCTGGTCGCTCTCGGCCCGTTGAGCCGGCATTGACGCCCCTCCGCAACGAGCGCTTCCGCGGCGTGTGCCAGACTCTCTCGAAAGTGAGCCTATGTCGATCTTTGCGCTGATCAGCCTGCTGGTCACCCTTGCGGCGCTGTTCAGCGTGCTGAGCCTGCGTGTGCTGAAGCTGCCCACCAGCATTGGCGCCATGATCCTGTCGCTGGCGGCCTCCGCGGCGCTGCTGGCGTTTGGCCGGTTTGTCCCCGGGCTGCGCGCCGGCGCGACCCATGTCGTCGCCGGCATCGACTTTGACGCCGTTGTGCTGCACGGGATGCTGTCCGTGCTCCTGTTCGCCGGTGCCCTGCAGTTGGACGTTGAGCAGCTTATCCGTGAAAAGCTCTCCGTCGCCACGCTTTCCATCGGTTCAACGGTGCTGTCCACCGGTCTGGTGGCCGCTCTGTTCAAAGTGGTCCTCATCGTGGCGGGCGTGCCGATGAGCTGGACGGGCGCGCTGTTGTTTGGCGCCCTGATCTCGCCCACCGATCCCATTGCCGTGCTGGAAATGCTGCGCCGTGTGGGCGCCCCTGCCCGCCTGGAGGTGCAGCTCGCCGGCGAATCGCTGTTGAACGACGGCATCGGCGCGGTGCTCTTTTTGGCGCTGCTGAGTGCGTCGGACGGAGGCGCTCCGCCCTCCATCAGCAGGTTTCTGATCCTGCTCGGGCTCAAGGCCGGCGGCGCCGTTCTGCTCGGCCTCGTGTTGGGCTCCGTAGCCTTTTTCCTGCTGCGGCGCGTGGAACAGTACCGGGTGGAAATCCTGATCACTCTGGCGCTGGCCATGGGCGGGTACGCGCTGGCCGACGCCCTCAAGATGTCAGCGCCGCTGGAGGTCGTCACCGCCGGCATACTGGTAGGTGGGCGCGCGCGGCATCTCGCCATGTCCAGCGAGACCCGCGAGCATGTGGACCGCTTTTGGGAGCTGATGGACGACATCTTCAACGTCATCCTGTTTCTTCTGCTGGGATTGGAGCTGCTGGTCCTGCCGGTGCACGCCCGCTACCTCGTTGTGGGTCTGTTTGCGATCCCCGTCGTTCTTTTATCGCGCTGGATCAGCGTGGTCCTGCCCATCAGTCTGCTCGGCATGATCCATAAGCGCATCCCGGGCACCGTGGCTGTGCTGACCTGGGGCGGCCTGCGCGGCGGCCTCGCCGTAGCACTGGCGCTTTCACTGCCGCCTGGCCGCGGCCTGGAGCGCAATCACCTGCTCATCGCCACCTACATCGTGGTGGTCTTTTCGGTGCTGGTGCAGGGGCTTACCATCGCGCCGCTGTTGCGCCGCCTTGGGCTCGCGGCGGTCACGCCGCCGGTGGTGCATCAGAGCTGAAACGCCGGTCAGCTGTTGTGCGCAGGCATTCCGCTATGGCGAACTTGCCTAATCCCGATCGCTGCCGTACACGCTGATGCCCTGTTGCACGCGGAAGGCGATGGACGCCGCGCGCCGCGTGTAATCGGAGCCGGGGTACTCCTTTTGCATGCGGTCGGCGATGGATTGCGTGTTCTGCGCCGCCTGTTCGGATCGCTTGCGATTCTCGTCCACCTGGTACATGGTCACCAGTGAACCCTGCCGCAGCGCCGCGTCATAGAGCGCCTCGGCGGAGCGCGGTCCGTTGGGGTAGCGGTCCGCGTACTTGAGATAGAGATTGGTCTCCATCTCCGGGCACTTGGGTAGCCCCTGCCAGTCGCCGCACACCTTGTTGTCCAGCAGGTCGAAGGCAGCCTTGGCGGCCTCCGGTGAGTTGGGATAGCTCTTCAGCACACGCTTCAGCGGGGCTTCATACAGCTGCGGCCGCAGCGCGGGGTCCTGCTCATGCGCGCTGGGCAGGGTGCTGTTGTCGGCCTTGTCCATCTGCCACTGGATATCGGCGGCGCGAAAGGCCGCCTCCGGCGCCAGCGGCGAATCCGGGAAATACTCCCACGCGCGCCGGTACAGCAGCCTGGCGCTTTCGGCGGCGCCCTTGGGCGCATGCGGTTCGGCGGCTTTGGCCTCGAACTCCGCCGCCGCACCGTAGAGCAGCTCCGCGCCGTGCGGCGTCCGGGGCCCCACCAGGCCCTTGTCGCGAATCCAGCCCGAGGCCGGGGTGGGCTGCGCGTTGGGGTCGGTGAACTCGGGCTTCTCGTCCGGGTTCTCTTCCTTCACATCCGTGTTGGCGAACACATTTACCCACGGGCCGTTCCCCTGATTGACCACCACCTCGCGCCCGGGCACAACGGTGGCAATGGGCGGGTCCGCCGAGTCCGCCACCGCATACACATTGGCGGTGTGCAGCACGGTGGCGCGGTGGGCGGCATCGACAACGGGGCGCTCCGGCTCGTGCTTTTGCGCGGCGAGCGAGGGACTGAGCAAAAGGGCAACGGCACCGGCCGCAATCAACGGAACACAACGCATGGCTACGCAGTTAGACGTGTGCCGGCTGCTTCTCGGCCAACAGCTCCTCGCGCAGCGCCGGATCGAGATTGCCCCCGGAGACCACCGCGACGATGCGCTCGGCTGCGGGCAGCTCCTGTCGATGGAACAGGGCGGCGGCCAGGGTCACCGCCCCCGAGGGCTCCGCCGCGATCTCCGTCGCGGCGAGAAAAAGCCGGGTCGCCTCGCGGATCTCGGCCTCGGTCACGGTTACGATGCCACCCACAAAGCGCTGGATGTGGGCGAAGTTGCGCACACCAAGCGACTGCGTGCGCAGGCCATCGGCCAGTGTGCGGGTGGTCATGGCCGCCGGCCACTCCACAAGCCTGCCGCTGTAGAAGCTCTCGCGGGCATCGCCGGCCAGCTCGGGCTCGGCGCCCCAGACTGCCGGCGGCGGCTGCCCGGCGGCCTCGCAGGCAAGCCGCAGCCCCGTGGCCACGCCGGACAGCAGCCCGCCGCCGGAGACCGGCGCCATCACCAGCGTGCTCACCGGCGCACCTTCCCCGTCCAGCTCGGCCAGCTGCTCGGCGAGCTCCAAACCGCAGGTCGCCTGCCCGGCGATGATCTCCGGGTCGTCGTAGGGCGGCACCATCGCGTACCCGTGCGCGGCCACCAGGGCCTCGGCTCGTTCCTTGCGCTCGCTCGAAGCCGGCCCCACGGTCACCACCTCCGCGCCGAGCGCCTCGGTGGCCTGCCGCTTGATCGCCGGCGCGTTCGACGGCATCACGATCACGGCCCGCGTGCCCAGCGCCCGCGCGGCATAGGCCACACCCTGCGCATGGTTGCCGGAGGAAAAGGTGATCACGCCCCGCTGAAAGGCCTCCGGCTCCCGCTCCCGCAGCGCGGCGATCTTGTTGAAGGCGCCTCGCAGCTTAAAGGAACCGATCGGCTGCGCCGCCTCGTTCTTCAGGTAGATCGGCGGCAGATCGGGCGGCAAAACAGCGCCCGCGGCCTGCAGGAGCGCAGGATTCAAACGCACCAGTGGCGACCGCACCGCCGTGTCCGCGATGCGGTCGCGGGCTTTGAAGATGTCGGCCAGGGTGATCAGATCCATCAGGTTCGCCGCCGGAATGACGCTCTCCGTAAGGTATACCTTCGGCGGTTCTGGGACGTGAGTTGAGCACACGCAGAGTGCGCTCTATAGAAGGATGGGGAACAGGGCGGGCAGCAGCGTGAGCTCGACGCGGGCGATGGCCGGAAGGCCCAGCAGACGATTTTCCACGGCCGCCCGGACCTGGGCGTTGACGGCGTCGTCGCTACCAGGGGCGCTGAGCACGACCCGGGCCAGATAGCGCGGGGGCACCCCGGCGATGCCGGCGCCAGGAGCCTCGGCATCGAGCACCAGGGAGGCGGAGCGGAGCAGGCCGGCGGCGACCACGTCCCGGCGCAGCGCCGGCACAAAGCACTCCGCCAAAGCCTGGCGGAGGTCCGCCTCGGTGAACGGGCCGGCCGGCATCTAGCGGCCCACGTCCTGGTGGTTGGTCATGCAGCTCTGCACGTGGCTGGCGGAAAGCATGGCCCAGTCGTTGGCCTTGCCGGCGGCCATGGGGACGCTGTGCCGGTAGTAGAGCAGCCACATCTGGCAGTCGCGCAGATCAGCGGCCGTGGGGCCGAGGGCGTCCTCGGTGTGGGCGCGCAGGGCGTTCAGCGCGGGGGTGAACTGGGCGTCCGGGGCGTCGCGCAGGCTGGCTGCCTGGTCAAAGGCCTGCCAGCCGGGAGAGTTGGGCCCGTGCGCGGCGGTGGAAGGCGCAATCGGCCGCGGCTTGCGCAGCCGGACGAAATTCCAGATGCCCAGCAGGACGATGATGCCGATCAGGACGTAATGGCGGGGTTGAAGGCGCATGGCATCCCCTTTAGTGGGTGCGGTCCACGAGGTACTGGGCCACGGCTTTGAGCGACGCGGCGGCCGGCCCAAAGGGATCGAGCGCGGCAAAGGCGTCGGCGATCAGCTCCCGTGCGTCGTGGCGCGACTGTTCCAGCCCAAAGACCGCGGGCCAGGTTGCTTTTTCGGTGGCGGTGTCCTTGCCGGCGGTTTTGCCCAGCTGTTCGGAGCTTTGCGTCATGTCCAGGATGTCGTCGACGATCTGGAAGGCGAGCCCGGCCTTCTCGCCAAAGGTGCGCAGGCGGGCGACCACGTCCCCTGCCGGGCAGGGCAGCTGCGCGGTGCGCTCCGGCGAGCCGAGGCAGGCGCCCAGGCCGAGCAGGCCGCCACAGACGATGGAGGTGGTGATCAGGGCGCCGGTTTTGGCGCGGTGGATGCGCTCCACCAGAGCTGCGGTGGGCTTCCGGCCCTCGCCCTCCAGGTCCATGACCTGGCCGCCGATCATGCCGGCGGGCAGCGCGGCGGGCTGGTCGCTGCCCGGGACGGGGCCGATGCCGGTGCCGGTGGCGATGGCGAACTCGCGCAGGATCTGGACGACGGTCGCGGCCGGCGCGGGCAGCTCGGCGAGCGTCTGGAAAGCCAGGGTTTGCAGCGCATCGCCGGCC
Organism: Granulicella sp.; assembly: GCA_965218675.1. GTDB lineage: Bacteria > Acidobacteriota > Terriglobia > Terriglobales > Acidobacteriaceae > Granulicella. The sequence goes on along the minus strand of CBDCLP010000009.1, from coordinate 4,354 downwards.
AGAATGGCGATGGCCTCGCCAAAGGCAACGTGGCAGGTCGGCTGGCCGCGGCGGAGGTCGTCGTTGTCCAGTGCAGGCAGGTCGTCGTGGATCAGGGAGTAGGTGTGGACCATCTCCACGGCGGCGCCGAGGTCGGTTGCGCCGGCAGGCAGCTCGCCGGCGACACAGCGCGCCGCCTCCATTACCAGGGTGGGCCGCAGGCGCTTGCCGCCGGCAAAGGTGGAGTGGCGCATGGCGCGGTGGATGGAGTGCGGCTCAACCGTAGCGGCCGGCAGAAGGCGCTCCAGCGCCTCGTCGGTCAGCGCCGCGCCCCCCTGCAGGATCTGCTGCACATCCATGTGTCCATTGAGGTTCATTGCTTGAAACCGATTCTACGCGACCGAAAACCGAGGCCGCCGGCGACGCACAGCGCACAGGCGCTGAGCGCGTCGCCAAGCCAAACATCCGGCATCCGGCGCCAGCGGATGTCGACGGTATCGGAGCCCGCCGGCAGGGCGAGGGCGATCAGGCCGTCGTCGCGCTCCACGTGCGGCGGCAGCTGGCCGTTCACGCGGACCTGCCAGGCCGGGAAGTCGCGCAGGTTCAGGATCAGGTCTTCCGGGCGGCTGAGCTGCAGCTGAAGGTGGTGCGGCGGGATGCCGGCGATGGTCTGGTTGAGCGGCGGGGGCTCGTCGTAGTCCTCGATGGTGGCCGCGGGATTGGGGACGGTGCCGGGGCCGGGGGCGTTGGGGTCGGGGCTGAGCCACCAGGCGGGGTCGTCCCAGCGCAGCTGGTCGTTGTCGGCATCCCCGGGGGTGTACTCGTCGGTGGGCCCCACGCCGTGGTGCGCGGCAAAGCGGGCGACGCGCGCCCCGGGCAGCCCGACGGCGTCGCAGCCCTCGCGAAAGGGCACGATGCCCAGCGCGGCGGCGCCCCCGGCCAGCAGCAGCGCCGCCGGCAGGGCGACAAGCGCGGGGGCTTGCCAGCGGCTGAGCAGCAGCGCCAGCGCGGTCGCAAACAGGCAGCCCAGCATCGCCAGCCAGCGCCAGGGAAACTGCAAAAATGCCAGCTCCGGGGCGAAGTGCCAGATGGGCAGCGTGAAATGGAGCTGCAGGAGGCTGAGCAGCAGCGCCAAAAGCCCCAGCGCGGCCACGAGCTCACGTCGTCGGCTGCCCGGAGCTTCTTTCCGGTTGCGCCACAGCGCGACGGCAAAGACCGCGGCGGTGAGCGCGATCACCAGCACCGCGGTGAGGCTGGCGGTGCGCAGGACCCGGTCGTGCGGGCCGTAGCCGGTGTGCCCGAAGAGAAAGTTGTCTTCCACGCGCATGTTGGGGATGATGGCCATGGCGATCTGGACGTAGCGCCGCTCCCATGCGGCGGGCACAAGGTACACACCGGCCAGGGCCAGCCCCAGCACGAGGCCGCCCGCGCCTGCACCCAGCAGCGGCAGCTGCGAACGGACCCAGGGACCGATGCGCAGACCCTCCGGCCGCTGGAAGAACCGCAGCGCCACGCGGAGCAGGATCAGGAGCACCAGCGCGTAGGTGCCCATCACGGCGGCGGGGGCGTTGGTCAGCCAGAGCAGCGCCAGGGGCACGGCGAGGGGCAGCACGGCGGGCCGCCGTGCGAGGGCCGCGCGCACCAGCCAGGGGATCCAGGCCGCGGCCAGCAGCTCCGCGTAGGCGGTGCGCTCAAAGGCGGTAAACAGAAGGTACGGGTTGCCCAGGTAGGCCGCGGCAACCAGCAGCGAGGCCCCGGGCGGGGCAAAAGGCCGCGCCAGCGCCAGCATCCCCCACCCCGCCAGCGTGAGCGCCAGCCAGGTAAAGGCGGCCGGAACAACGGCGCTCGGCAGCACAAGCAGCAGCAGCGAGCCCAGAAACCAGGAAAGGGGAGGGTAGAAGACAAAGCGCGGCTCCCCCGCGTTGAACGCCGGCGAAACGGCCCACTGCGGGTAGAGGGTTCCGTGGCGCATCTGCGCGGCGGCGTCCATCCAGCTCTGCATGTGGAAGCCGAAGTCGTGGCCGCAGGAGGGACCGTGCAGCAGCAGCGGCAGAACCATCAGCAGCGACAGGGCAGGAACTGCCGCATAGGGCCAGCGCTGCGCATCGCTTGCGGTCGCGGGATGTGAGGTGCGCTCCATGGAACTCCTGGGAATGGTCTGATCCAGTTCTCGGAATCGGTTGCGGCTCGGGAGCAGAACGCGGATTCCCTGCGGGAATGACAATAAAAAGGGCGGCAGGCTTGATCAGAGACCCTGCCGGCCAGGCTACGGCAGCAGCGTGAGAGTGTTGGTGGTTCCTGTGCGCGCGCCGGGCAGGGCGAAGCTCCAGCCCGCCAGCCAGGGTCGGAACTGGTCCAGATACCAGGGGCTGCGCGGGTTGCCGGACTCTCCGGCGGTGAGGTTGGCCAGGCCGCCGTCCGGCGAGGCAAGGTCCGCGACAAATCGCTCGCTGGGGCCGAAGTGGGTGCCGAGGGCGTCCAGGGTGGTGGCGTCGCCGGGCGCGGGCTGGCGTCCGGTGCTGGCGGGCACACCCAGTAGCCGGCCCAGCAGGCGGTAGTTGCCGAACAGCGGATGCACCAGCTCCACCCGGTGCACATCTCCGTAATGCCACCTGGTCAGATTGCCGGGAGCGCCCGACTGCCGCAGCGCCGTTGCCAGCGTACCGGCAAGAAAGCTGTTCCAGTTGCTGACGCCCGGGGGCAGCCAGCGCGCCGGCTCGTGTTGGATCAGCAGCTCCAGCGCCGAGGTGCGCTCGCCCCACGTGTAAAGCTCCGCAAGCGCGGCGGCGTGGGCGGCGTCCACGTGGTCATGCGCCTCAATCTGGGGCAGCAGCAGCGCGGGCCACAGCGCCTGGCGCGCCGCGGCGACGATGGCCGCGGGGGCGGAGGCGGTGCTCATGTTGCCGTCCCAGGCTCGCAGCAGGTTGGCCGCCTCCTTCAGCCTGGCGGCGCTCACCTCAAGGTGGGCAAGGTCGGCGTGGTCGACCGCATAGGCCAGCCTCTGCGCCAGCACCTGATTCACGTCGGACTGAACGTCCGTTTCCATGTGCAGCATGTCGGCCGGGGTAAGGCCCTTGCGACCGGCCAGCAGGTGCACGGCCCGCTCCACACGGAAGGCGTCGGCCCAGTCGTTGGTAATGGCGTAGGGGTAGTCGTCCGGGGTGACGCGGGCGTTGGCCGTGGCCAGAAAGCCGTTTTTTGGATCCGTCACCGCCGGCAGGGCATCGTAGGGGATCTCGGCAGACCAGGCCTGCGACGCATCCAGCACGTCGACCGGCAGCGAGGAGATCGGCGAGCCGATCGTATAGTCGAGGGGCGCGGGCGGCGGTGGAAGCGGGGGTTCAGGCGCGGCCGCTACGCGAGCCGGGAGGCGGCGCAGCGGGCGCCGCGGCCGGGTTGCCGCGGCTGCGGGGCGGCCCAAACGACGCCGCGAGGGCCGCTGAAAGGAGCTTAGGACCAGGTGCGGGCCGGGCGGGGCGAGCTGTGCCTGCGGGCCTTCGCCGGTGACGTCGGCGCCTTCGCCGCTCGCGTCGGGGCTCTCGCCGGGAGCTGGGCCGCCCTCGGCGGGCAGCGGCGTCCCGGGCGTTTCCACCGGGGCCTCGACGCTGTGGGGGTGTTGCACCGCCGGGCCGCGCACCGGGACCTCGCCCAGGGCGTGGTAGCCGATGTGGCCGTCCGCGTCCGCCCAGACCAGGTTCAGCGTGGGCCCGCCAAAGCGTTGGAGGCTCCGGACCAGCGCCGCCCCGTCCGCGGCCGCGTTGCCGGCCAGCAGCGGCAGGTTGATGCCGCCGTTGTCATAGGCGGTCCAGGCCAGCGACAGCGCGCGCCCTTCGCCGGTGTAGAGCGGCGACAGAATGGGCGTCTGCATGGGGCCGCGCGCGCCGGGGTGCGTGGTGGTGAGCACATCCAGCTGCACGCTGCGGCCGCCGCGCACGCGGATCGTCTCCCGGTGGTGCTGCACGGGCGCCCAGGAGCCGTCGGCCTGCTCATATTCAGTGCCCATGCCGCTGCCGCGCAGGTGTTCCACGCGCAGATCCTGCACATCCGCCCCGAGATTGGTCACGCCCCAGGCCACGCGCGCGTTGCGGCCGACAATCACGAACGGCACGCCGGGCAGGCTGAAGCCGGTGACGTCGAGCCGCGGCGGGGCGCCGGTTGCGGCGTTCGGCTGTGCGTCCAGGTGAGCGTCCAGCGGGGTGTGCAGCGAGGCCTCGTACCAGATGTCCGGCAGGCCCAGGCTGAGGTGCATGTCGTTGGCCACCAGGGGCGCGCCGGAAGCGCTGCGGGCGCCGCTGACCACCCAGTTGTTGGAACCGGAACGGCAGCCCTCACAGCGCCGGTCGCCCATCAGCGCGGCGCCCAGGGCCACCAGCTG